>CBHTSW010000014.1:0-111411 GCA_966095395.1 uncultured bacterium
AGCTGAGGGTGTAAGAACCCTGAAAAAAGGTGGTTTATTCGGTTAATTCTCATTTTGAACTCCTACAAAAAAGCCGTCTCAGTTTTGCTGGGACGGCTTTCGTTTTTGAAGTAATTGGTTTGATTTTATTGTGGTCGCAGCACCTGGTCAATTTTGTGCAACACCCCGTTGATATAGTTTTGATCACTTGTGCCGCCGGGCAATGGATTGATAAGGATGTTGGAGGCGGTTGCATTGGCAACTCCTTTTACCGTAGCTGCCGTAACGCCGGTAGCACCAAACGCAGCTTGTACGGTTACACCCGGATGTGCCGGAACGGCGCTGTTCAGCAAAGTAGGCGTATTGGCAGAGGTGGTGGGAAGATTTACCGTATAAGCTCGTACTCCCAGCAGGTGATACACAACAATTCCCTTAACTGTTTGAGCCGTCAATACACTGAATAAAGCAGGATTTTGAAATACATCCGGTGTAGAAGCAATGGCAGTAGCCTGTGTTTGTGCCATTCCGGGAGCCAGTGCAGCCGCCTGATCAGGTGTGGCGCCGCCGGCAATCAATTGCTGTGTAACCATTGGTATTAGTGCCTGCGTGATTTGCGCGGTCAGTACCTGCTGAAAGGCGGTATTGCTTGGCGCAAATACCGTAAGGTTTGCAGCAGGATTTAATAAAGCTCCCATTAAAGAAGTGGCGGCGGTGGAACCGCTATCTGCCCTTAATACAGCCGCTTTTAAATACGTTAGGTCTGCATCCGTATCAATCCTGTTCCATAAATATTGCGAAGGCGGCAGGGCCACTGCTGCTATTTTATGAATCACTCCGTTGGCCGCATCAATATCTGCCTGTGTTACCGGGATGTTATTCAACCATAAATTGGTACCTCTCTTAGAAGGGAATAGCGGCATCCGTAGTCCCGGAGGCAAGGATGCTGATGGCGCAGCTAATACAAAAGAGCTGGGCTCCTGTACATTTGGAAATCCTGAAGAAATGGTAGCCGAGGTAAGCTCCTGCCCTCCTATTAAATGGTATCTGAGAATGGTGTCTAATTGGCCGGGCCTGAAGGCAGCCACGCCAACCGTACTGGGAACACCAAGCAGGGCAAAAGCATTTTGAAAAGCGGCATCGGTGGGTGCAAAAAAAGTGTAAACACCCGATTTGTCAGATAACAAAGCCGTCAGCGGTGTTCCTGCACGACTGATGGCTGCTTTTAAAATACTGAGATTGGCATCTGTATTTATCGCTTCTGCTATAGATGCTCCCGAAGGTGTTGGCGGAACAATAGGCTCGGCCTGCGGCAGTTCCTTGTTACAGGCCACCAGCATAGCTGCTGTTGCGGCAATAATAAGGGAACCTCTAAAGAATTTTGATGTATAGAGTCTCATGATATTTCGTTTGATCGTTAGCAATTTTTAAAGAACGTTATATGCAAAACTTACATAATAAAGGCCTCCGATGCTTGGGTTGCCTACGGCGTTCCTGTAATATTGATTCAGCAGGTTGGTAGCTCCCACTTTTATCAGCGATTTTATAGCTGGGCGTTTATAGGTAAATGCGGCATCTACGGTATGAAAAGCAGGTAAGTCGCCCTGGGTGAAATCATTTTCATAGAAAAAGCCTTCCTGCCAGCGCCAGGACACGTTAAAGCCTAACAATTTATCTGTACCAAATCCTGTATTGCCAATAGAAAGAACGGTTCGTAACTCAGGGGCGTTAAAGAAAGCACGGAAGCCGCTGGGTACATTTCTAAGCTTATCAGAAGAGATGTTACCGCTCAATACAAAATTGGAAGGCAGCAACCACTCGGCACTTCCTCCCCATCCGTAAGTTTTTACTTCTTCAGGTGAATTGACTACTACGGAATATCCATTGTAAGCAGGACCAGGTATGCCATCGGGGAACTGGATCACATCCCTGCGGGTAAGAAAATTTTTATACGTGCCATAGTATCCAAAAACATCAATCAAAAGTTTCTTTCGGATAAGTGATTTATAACCCACTTCAAAAGAAGTCACCGATTCAGGGCTAACTTCTTTGTAGGTTATCTTGTTAAGACCGGTTCCCATGGGGGGAACGGTGGCCGGGTCATACCCTGGATTGTTGATCAGATCATATTTTTCCCATAAAGAAATATTAGCACCCAGCAACCTTCCTGTGCCTGCGTTCAGATCAATCCATTGCTGTTGTGTACTTGGGAAACGGTAAGCTGTTTGAAAAGACAGGCGGATATTGTGATCCTGGGCTGGTTTTACCACAGCTGTGATACGTGGCGTAAACCTGCCTTTGAAATTTTCATTCTTGTCATACCGGCCGGAAAATGTAAGTTTCAACAGATCTTTTACAACTTCTTTGCCTATTTGCGTATAGGCTCCAAACTCGTTGATCTTAATAGGCTGGCCAACTTTATCGGCAAACAGAGTGCCTTCGCTGTTCAGCACATACTGCTTCCAGTTACCACCAGCCAATACTTCAACAAACTTTATATGATTGCTGAAATTGTATTGTCCTTCCACCTGGTACAGGTCAGTTCTGTCAAGGAACAAGCCGCCTTGTGGGATGGGCTTTCTTCTCACGGCATTAAAAATATCCCTGAACTGTTGCGAACCTGCAGCGGGTCTCCCCTGGTCGGCAGTTTTGCGGGCAAGGTTGTGTGCTTCCATGTCGGGACGACCAGCCTGTTTTGCATTGAGATAAGCAAAAGCATATTCCTGGTACCACTGGGTGCTGGGTTTCCAGGCCTCATTGAACAATTGCGTGGTAATGGTAAGGTTGTGCGATTCGCCTGCATTTTCCTGCGTTGTCCATCCCCTTACAAACCAGTTCTGGGAGTTCAACTCCAGTTTATACTGGCCAATTTTTAAATCCTTTAAGGAATAACGCTGGCTTCCTGTGTAAACGGTATTGCCGGTGCCCCAGTTCCCGGCCAAAATCGCTTCAATCTTTGGCGTGATCTTATAATGCAGTGCGCCGGATAACTTAAAATTCAGCGTGTTGGGATTGGCCACTTCATTTTCAGTATAACCCGTTCTTGAAACGGGGATACTGCCGGGCAACGTGCTGATATAGCCAGACAAGAAAGGAACGGCCTGTGCTATCGAGTTTAACACTCTTGTTCTAAGATCAATGGTTGTTTCATCGCCATATACGTTCACGCCATCATAATTTGGATCGGTTTCCCTGGTGCCGGCAGCAATGCTTCCGGTAGTACCAAACCGTTTATAGTTTCTATAGTCCTGGGCCAGCCAGTCTTTGGCCTGTATGAGTTCTGAACCAATTTTGAAAGCAAATTTCTCCGAAACTTTGTGACCCCATCGCAGCGACCAGTTATAATAAGGCGATACACTTCTCTCCGCATCGCCAATGTGCATCATACCGGTTTTGATCTGATAGGAAAGCCCCTGGTACCGGAAAGGACTTTTGCTGTTGATCAGTAAGGTGCCATTCATACCACCAGGGCCATACAAGGCAGAGGAAGCGCCGGGTAACAGTTCCATATTGTCAACATCAAGTTCGGTCAGGCCAACCACGCTTCCTACGGAAAAGTTGAGGCCGGGAGCCTGGTTGTCCATTCCATCAACGATCTGGTTGAAACGGACATTACCACTACCGGAAAAACCTCTTGTAGTAGGTGTTTTAAATGTAAGCGAGGAGGCAACCACATCTACGCCTTTTAAATTGGTCACCACATCATAATAATTAGCGGCAGGAGCATTCCGGATAGCGGCTGTACTTACTCTTTCAATTGTTACCGGTGATTCCAGTATCCGTTGGGGAGTACGGGTGGCCGACACCACTACTTCCTGTCCCAAAGAGGCAACAGGATTTAACCTAACCTCAATAGAAGCCGAAGCGTTGGATACGCCGAGTTCTTTGGATTCAAAACCTACAGAACTAAATGTAAGTGTGACAGGTAAGGTGGTAACAGCTAAAGAGAAGCTTCCATTGGCATCCGTGGTAGCACCCTGAGTGCCGCCTTTTACGGTTACCGATACAGAAGGAATTCCCTCTGCTGTCGCGGCATTTTTAACCGAACCCGTAAGGGTTACAGTTTGCGCATAAGCAGTCGTTAATGTAAAAATCAGGGCTGCAAGCAATACAGCAAAAAAGCTCAGGCTTTTTCTCATAGATAGAAATTTAGTTTCGGAAATACTCTATTCAAAAACTACAGGGAATTGTTCAGTAGTTTAAGCCCGAAAAATAAGCATTACAATTTTTACCGGGAAATTAATTTCTATGATTTTGAACAAGTTGTTGAAATTTTCATCCGGCTTTTGGGCTGCAAAAGAATAGTTCAATTTACTTTCGGCCCATGGCTACATTTCAGTTTCCAAATCAAACTAATTTTTACCAGGGAAAAGTAAGAGACGTTTATACACTTAAAAACGATTTATTGGTGATGATCGCCTCCGACCGAATTTCCGCATTTGACGTGATACTTCCACGCCCCATTCCTTTCAAAGGCCAGGTGCTGAACCAGTTAGCGGCCTTCATGCTAAAGGCTACAAAAGATATTTGTCCCAACTGGTTGTTGGAGGTTCCTACTCCCAACAGTTCCATTGGTTATAAATGCGAACCCTTCAAAATAGAAGTCGTAGTGAGGGGAAGTCTTTGTGGCCACGCGTGGAGGACCTATTCCAGCGGCCAAAGAATATTATGCGGTGCTTTAATGCCCGAGGGGTTGAAAGAAAATGATTTTTTCCCCCAACCATTGATCACTCCTTCTACAAAAGCCAGCGAAGGCCATGATGAAGATATTTCAGAAAACGAAATTTTAGCACAGGGTTTGGCAACAGAAACAGAATGGAATACCATCAAACAATATGCGTTGAATTTGTTTGCCCGTGGCAGGGAACTGGCCCTGAAGCAGGGATTGATTTTGGCCGATACTAAATACGAATTTGGCAAACGCAACGGTGAAATTGTTTTGATGGATGAAATTCATACACCGGATTCCTCCCGCTATTTTTATGCTGATGGTTTTGATGAAAGGCAGCAAAAAGGTGAGAAGCAAAAACAGCTCAGTAAAGAGTTTGTCCGTGAATGGCTGATACAAAATGAATTCATGGGAAAGGAAGGGCAAACGGTTCCCGAAATGACAGATGAGTGGGTAGAAACCATTTCGAAAAGATATATTGAATTGTATGAAAAAGTAACGGGTCAACAGTTTCAGCCGTCCAGTTTAAGCAGGGAAGAAATTTACAACCGCATAACCGCTGCTATCAGCAAACTGGGTTGAATTTTCAGATGACTTGCGATGCCATTTCTGTGAGCTAAAGCCAAATGCAGTATAGCAGAAAACCTATACAACTTTTTTTAAGGATTCATGTAGCTTTTTTCATGCTTCATAGCCAGAAACTCTCGGTTTATAAATATTATGTAAACATCGTAGAAGCATTCTGCAGGTTTTAATTGTCCTTCAATTGATAATTAAAACTTACTCGGATGAAAAAAATATGGCTGCTGGCAGGTACGCTGCTTCTATGCGCTACAATAACCTGGGCGCAACGTGTAGTAACGGGCCAGGTGCTGAGTAATGAAACGAGAACTCCGTTACAGGGAGTAAGCATCATAATAAAAAATACAAAAACAGGAACCACAACAGATGAGAATGGAAATTTTCGGCTGTCGGTACCTTCTAATGCTAAAACTTTAGTAGTTAGTTTTACCGGGTTTGGCAATAAAGAAATTAATCTCTCAGGTACACAAAGCAGCTATGAAGTAGCACTTGAAACAAATGTGCAGGCTATGAATGAAGTGGTGGTGGTAGTGGCATATGGTGAACAGGAAAGAAAAAAAGTCACAGGCTCCATTGGAAAACTCTCCGGCAGGCAGGTAGAAAATGTTCCTTTTACCTCTGTTGACCAGATACTGCAGGGAAAAATAGCCGGTTTGCAATCGGTAGCTACATCAGGACAGCCCGGTGCCGCACAACAAATACGCATTCGTGGCATTGGTTCTATCAGCGCTTCGTCTGCCCCGCTTTTTGTGGTAGATGGCATGCCTGTCAATACCGGCGATGCCAGTAATCTCACCAATTCCAGCAATCTTCTGGCAAATATCAACCCGAATGATATAGAAAGTATATCAGTGCTTAAAGATGCCTCGGCAGCATCTATTTATGGTTCCCGCGCAGCTAATGGAGTAATCATCATCAACACTAAAAAAGGACGGGCCGGAAAAACAATGATCAGGGCCGATGCTGAATTTGGAAGTAACGACATTGCCTATATGCCTGATGCCGGAAAACCCTTGAACAAGGATGAAGTAAATGAACTATTCCGCGAAGGCCTCGTCAATGCCGGTTTCTCGGGTTCGGACGTTGATTTTATCATGGAAAATTTCTTTGGTTATAATACAGAGTCTAATTACAACTGGCTCGACCTAGTCAAGCGCAAAGGCAAACAACAACAGGTCAATCTTTCGGCCTCAGGCGGCGATTCAAAAACACAATTCTTTTTATCAACTGGTTATTTTAAACAAGAAAGCCCCATAATTGGGGCTGACCTGAAAAGATATACCACGAACATCAACCTGAACCACCAGCTAAGCCAGCGGGTTTCTGTTGGGGTCAATCTTAATCTTTCTTCTTTCAAGCAAAGGGGTGAATCGGAATCAAGCAATTTCAGGAATCCCATCATAGCGGCTATGGCCTTGTTGCCATGGCAGAAGGCCTTTAATGAGGATGGGTCGCCGAATTTTGATCCCACTGTTTTCGGACAAATCTATAACCCCGTTGCCATACGTCAATATGACAAACAAAACAACCAGACTTCCAAGCTATTGGGATCTGCTCACATTGAATACCGGCCGGTTGCTAACCTTAAGCTTTCTTCAAGATTTGGTATTGACTACAACAACATTGAAGAATACCTGTACGAGAATCCCATATTTGGTGATGCTGCTTCCACGAATGGGTTTAGCGCCAACTCCTACGAACGGCTGTACAATTGGGTATGGACCAATTTGGCAGATTATACTTTCCGCGCCATGCAGAATAAATTGGATGGAACGGTAACTGTTGGTTATGAAGCACAGCAATCAAAAGCCTACACACAGTCAGGAAATGGAAATGTATTGCCGAAGAACGGTCGTATTGTTTATCCCGTTCCTGCTGTTCCAACCACGGCTTCTGTTACGGGTTCCGATTATGCTTTCACTTCTCTTTTGTCCCGTGCACAACTCAATTACCTGAACCGTTATAGCCTTTCCGGCAGTCTTCGCCGCGATGGTTCATCACGTTTTGGCGTCAACAACCGCTATGGTACTTTTTGGAGTGTGGGTGCAGCATGGAATATAGACCAGGAGGCCTTCCTGCAAGATTCAAAAATTATTTCCGGTCTTAAGCTCCGGGCTTCCTATGGTGTGAATGGCAATGCTGGTATCGGCAATTACGACTGGCGAAGTGTTTTTCTCTTCTCCACTACGTACAACGGTGCACCCGGTAGTTTTCAAAACAGTATTGGTAATAATGATTTGACATGGGAACAAAACAAACCTTTCGATGTAGGACTGGAGCTGGGTGTTTTAAAAAACCGCATTTCACTGGAAGCAGATTATTATATCCGTAAAACAGAGAATCTTTTACTAAACGAACCTTTGTCGGCTACCGGCGGATTTACTACCTACAGCAATAATGTGGGTGCCATGGAAAATAAAGGAGTGGAGGTAACGCTCAATGCAACCCCGGTGGCTGCTAAAAATTTCAACTGGACCATTTCACTGAACGCTGCCTGGAATAAAAACAAGGTGACCCGTTTGCGGCCCGGTGTGGAAGAAATCATTGGCAACCCCTTTACTTTAAAAGTGGGTGAAGATGTGCAATCCTATTTCCTGCGCCAATGGGCCGGCGCCGATCCTGCTAACGGCGATCCGCTTTGGTATAAGGACGCCAGTAAAAAGGAAACGACCAGCGATTTCAGCCAGGCGCAAAGAGTGATCAAGGGAAGTGCTTCTCCCAAGGGTTTCGGTGGATTCAGTACTTCGTTAACCTATAAGTTTATAACACTGGATGCACAATTGAATTATCAATATGGTAATTACATCTATAGCCAGTGGGATTTTCTTTTCATCAGCGATGGCGCTTTTATTGGTTTGAACCATAACCGGAAAGAATTGCAAAGATGGCGTAACCCCGGCGATGTAACAGATGTGCCAAAATTTGTAGCCTTCAATGCCACGGCTTCCAATGAAGTGTCTAACCGCTATTTGTATAAAGGTGATTTTATACGCTTGCGCAACATTAGCCTTGGGTTTAATGTACCAGCCAGCTGGGCCCAAAAAGCCCACCTGAGCAGTGCAAGACTTTATGTAAGAGGCACCAACCTCTGGACAAAAACATTTGACGATAACCTGACCGTTGACCCCGAACAACCCATCGGAGGCCTGAGCGACCTGCAATTCTTTAATCCAAAATCGTACACGGTTGGATTGACCCTTCTGTTGTAAAACTCCTTTAACCAAAACAAGACAAAATGAAAATCAAAATAAGAACCCATATTGCCTTGCTGCTTATACTTGTGTTGGCAGCGGGTTCCTGTAAAAAATCTTTCCTGGATAAGGAGCCTTATGGTGGGTTGCCTACCAATGAGGCCATCACCAATGTGGATGACATGGAAACGGCCTTGAATGGTGCCTATGCTGTTTTGCGTAGCCCCAACCTTTATGGAAGAACTATCCCTTTGTTCGGCGACCTGTTTGCCGACAATGTGTATATCTCTTCTGCCCAAAACAGCAACCGTTACCTTGATTTTTTCCAGGTGAATATGACTGTGAATAATGGGAATGCAAGGGGCATTTGGGAAACAGGTTACAATCTCATACTGGATGTAAACAATATCATCAATAGCTCACTTACAGGGACACCGCAAATTAACCAGTTTCGCGGAGAAGCCCTGGCCTTGCGGGCTCTTATGTATTTTGAACTGGTTAAGCATTTTGCAAAACCTTACACGGTAGATCCCAATGCTCCTGGTGTACCCATTGTAGTAACCTACGACCCGTTTGTTAAACCGCAGCGGAATACGGTTGCAGAGGTGTATACGCAAATAGAAAATGATTTGAAACAGGCGATTCAATTGATGACGCTCCCCCGTTCTTCGGGTTATTTTTCTACCTATGCTGCCAAAGCCTTACTGGCAAGAATGTACCAGTTCAAAGGGGAATGGGGGAATGCAAAGGCAACAGCTGAAGACGTGATTAACAACAGCGGTTATACCCTCCTTGGATTAAACCAGGTATTAGGTTATTGGGCTTCCAACACGCCGCGTAACGATGGCCTGGAAACCTTGTTTGAAGTGGTGTTTGATCTGGTTGGCAATGCCGGCAACGATGCGCTGGCTTATTTCTATGACCAGGCGGGCTATGGTGATGCACTGGCTGCAGAATCATTATACGATTTGTACGCACCTACCGATGTGCGCCGTGCACTTATTCTTACCTCAAGTCCCACACGCGGTGATGTTAAAGTGGTAAACAAGTATCCCAACAGTACTCAGCCGGATAAAGATGAAGTCAAAGTGATCCGTTTATCGGAAGTCTATCTTATTGCTGCCGAAGCGGCCTATCAGACCGGTGACGAGCCCCTGGCCCGTACGTATTTGAATGCAGTGGCTACACAAAGGGACGCCAGTTTTGCAGGTTATACTTCTTCCGGAGCAGACCTGCTGAGTGATATTTTGCTGGAACGCAGAAAAGAACTGGCTTTTGAAGGACACCGCTATTGGGACCTGGCCCGTTACAACCTGGATGTGATGCGTGTAAATATTGCAGGTAATTACCCGGGTGTGCCGTTAGTCATTCCCGCTACCTATTTCAGAAGAATATTACCGATACCACAGGCCGAACTGGATGCCAACCCAAACATCCGCGGCCAGCAGAATCCGGGGTATTAAAGGAAATAGATCGAACCTGTTTAGCGTTTTGTTTTTCAATATTAAAAATAAGCTGAGTTCGGATAAGAAAGGACGGTCAACTATATTCTCAATCCTGAGGGAAAGATGCAGCGCCTTATTCCGCACTAGCTATATACAGCAGCTGCCACAGGAAAGAGTAGCGGCACTTCGAAACAATAGATGTGGTTTAAAAACAATAACAATAGCAAATCAATACAAGCACCTGCAACGTCTGCGCATAAGCTGCCAACAATTTTCCCTTCATCCTCTCACACTCAAACGCTATACGCACTGCCACCTAAGGCAGGCCCCTCACCTTGTTGGTGCCTGCGCAACGAAAAATAAAAGGTTATACGGCTCTTATTCAGGCAGAAACAATCAGTGGAAACATATGACCTGAACTACGCAGAACAACCAGAACAGAAATTAAAAACAAGCAGGAGTAACCAACAATGATAAAACATATCCTCTCCTGGATCTGCTAAAAAAGAATCAGAGGGCTGCAGGGGCGCAGGCGGCCAATTCAGGCGGAGCTATTGAATTGGCCTGGATCTTTTGGTTCCTTTTGGCGCAATGCCAAAAGTGACAAATAAAATGGGATGGACCCACAAGGATAAGACTGCCTTTTAAAAAGAACCTGCCGGCCTATCAGAAACTAAAGCCAAAGGAAATATAAGGCATGGTGCCTTCTTTTGAATGGCCCAACAGGGCCTGTATCAAAACCAGGTCAGAAGGCACAATATAGATTCCGCCACCATATCCGTCATGCCATTTACCGGATGCTTCTTCCGGCACCCACACCCTACCCACATCATTAAAAACAATAAGCCCAATGCTGCCCGGAAAAAGATAGGAAGTGAAATCAAATAGTTTAGCTCTAAGTTCCACGTTATGAAAGAACATACTCTTTCCGGTAAAACGGATGGAATGATAACCCCTGAGATTTCGAATGCCGCCCAACTGCATCTGCTGAAAGAAGGCTGGTTCTCCAATGGTGGTTCCACCGCCTAACCGGGTGGCCAGTACAATGTTTGTGTCTTTTAAAACCGGTATATAGAAATCGAAGTTTGTATAAAAGAGTCCGTAAGAATACTTTTCTTCATTGGACTGTTTCATTCCCCTTATTTCTGCATGCCAATACAGGCCTTTGCTGGGCAACATCAGATTGTTGCGGGTATTTAATTCGGCGCCTGCTACCAGGCCTGTATAAAAACGGTCGGTAAAAACATTTTTACCGGGGTTGGCAACATCATAATCTTTTAAAAAGTGGTTGAAGTTATTCGTTGCAGCACTGGTATAATATTGAGCGGCCACACCGGTATTCATTCTGAAATGCTCTGAGATATACCAATTCAGCCTGACATCTGCATTAAAATAATCAAAACGGTTACGATAATAATCGATCTCCTTGCCGTCGGTTTTTAAAAACCGGGTTTCATTACCTATGCCAAAAAAATTACTGACGTTGCGGGGGCCGTGAGATAAGAGATTAATGTTTAGTCCTGTATTGCCAAAGATCTTTTTTATATCGGCGGAATAGCTGAACAACCATGATCTTCTTTGGGTGGAATACTGGCCGGAAAACTCCTGCCTGCTGGCATAGGGCTTTTTCCTGAAGCCTTGTTTTTCTTTTATCAATCCGGCACTGATCTGTACTCCCTGGTCCAGGTTATATTGCACAAAGAAAACAGGCCCGAAATAATCATATTTAAAGGTTTTTCTTTCATAAGCATTAACCGCACTATCGGTTGAGGTGCGGATAAGGGCGCCACGGGAAGGAAGAATGTTTTTCCGGTCAGAGCGGTCATATATCACCAGCTTTCTTTTATTGTTCACCTCTTTATTGATATAAAAGCTATCCTTATCATCCCCTCCTATCATCCTGATTTTTATCGGCGATCTTTCAGTTCCGCTTACAGAAAAGATGTCATTGCCACCCAATCCGTACAACCGTATTTCCTTCGTTACCTGTGGTGAAAATTCACGGTTGAAAAAGGCCCTTCGTTTGGTTCCGTCCTTTTTTATTTTATAGATGGTGACCTCCACCTTTCCGTCATCTTTATACTGAATATAGAATGCTTCGTGCTTATTCGTTCCCGGAATATCTACAGACCTGGACAGAAAGCGGTAATATTTTAAAGCTTCCTTTCGCAGTATGGCCCGCCGGTTTATCAACGTCCGCATGATCCAGTCGCCGGATAAGGCGTATATGGTATCCGGCATCAGCCTTACAGCGCTTCTGATTAAACTGTCTGTAATGGTTTTTTCAACGTATTCAATTTGCCTCTTCCAGTCGTCTTCGCTTAACTGCGTTAAAAAATAACGGTCAAAATAGCGATTATTATAATTGTACCCCTCAATATCCCTGATTTCATTATGAAAGCCCTGGAGATTGGACTTTAGCCACTGGTGCGACAAGAACCAAGGCAACACACCTGTTGTGTTGTAATACACTTTATCCCGGTCACGGGGTATAGGGGTATAAATGGTTTCACCATCTTCTTTTTCCTTCTGCCACCGCCATTGATCTTCGTGCCGGTCCCAATCGCCAACCAACAGGTCGAGTAGTCTTGCCCGCAGCACTAATTTTTGATCAATAATCACATCATTATCATCTTCTACTTTTTCCTGTACCTTATCGGTACCCGCCGTACTGAGTGTATCGGACGGTTCCCTTTCTTCAAACAATAAAACAGAATTGGCAAACTCACTCCTGTATTGTCCCAGCGCCGTCTCGTCAGGCACATAAACAATCTCGGGTGAGGCATGTGGAAGACCCAGGGCTTTTGCAAAAGGCGGTACGGTCAGCGCTGCATAGGGATGCCCTGTTACCACCTGGTCCTGCAAAATATCTTTGGCAATGGTTTTCTTTAAGTTCGGCGCCAGCCCTCTTTCCGGATATTTTTGAATGGTTCGCAATACCCATTCCCTGCCGTTTGCTTCTTTTAACCGTAACGATTTTGTTTGCACGCCTCCTCCCATCCTTACAATGGTCAACCCTCCTTTCTCCGAGGTGATATGAAACACTCTCATTTTAACAGGGGCAGCCCAAAGTTTACGATAGCTCTCCCCAAGCCAGAAGCGGTGAAAATTGCTTACGCTGTCGTATTCAGGTGTTACCGCTGCCACAACACTGTCATTAATAATTTGCGAAGATTGAGCAATACAGGTAGGGGGAAAGGAAATATAAATAAGGGCAGTGGCTGCCACCACGCAACAACTGAATGTGCTTATACCTTTAAAACCCATCATACGCATACTATGAATGATCGGTACGTTCTTAGTTGACCCGGGTGCCGGTTAAATGGAAAGGACGAGAGGAATAAGTGATTGAGCTGCCACAGGGAACCCAATCACTTACGATACCATAAAATTATAAGGATTTGCTGTATTGCAGCCCATATTTAAAAGTGACGCCGTATAGTGGCAGAAATAAAGAAAGGCGCGGCAACCTTCGCTTTTACTTAGGATGACCATAGTAAATCAAATCAGTCTTATTTTTATCAAACTAAATGAATCAGAAGCTAATCTTATTTATTGCTTATAGGGCCTGTATGGGCAATGACTTTGGTTTACTGAAAAAGAATCCTTTTCAGTATCAAAATGCACTGCGGTTAATAGCTGTTAATCTTTCTCTGCATATCATTCAATTGATTACACTATTTAGTAAGCAGGGTTTGTTTATTGATGGACAACTTGCAGGCGTTCAATTTGCTTCCCTTGTGGTTGGACTGTTCCTGGTAATGTTTTTAATGAGCATTGTTTTTCCCAAAAGAGTACTAGCCAAAGCAAACAAACTCTACAAAGGGACGAGCTGGGAAAACCGTAGTAAGATGGTTGCGTTTGGGTACTTGTTTTGTAATTTGATATTGCTGATACTAATTTGGTTGTGGCGTCATTGGCCGATAGCACCGAGTTTGCTGGCATAGCGGATGCAGTTCCTATTCGCAGCTACAGAACCTAATTTATCTTACATCATATACAAACAGGTGGACATGGACTGCCGCTACACGCAGCAAGCTCCCTTCTGGCGCAACAGATCATCCTCTTTTATAGCATTTGAAATATCTGGATGTTATTTCCGCAGGTGTCATTAAACACGGCAAGTTTTGTAGGTCCCATTTGCGCGGGGGGCATGCTGAACGAAACACCCAAACCGGTTAAGCGCTGGTGTTCCTTGTCTATATCATCAACCTGGAAGGCTGTTAAGGGAATACCGGCGGCAAATAATTCCTTTTGAAACTGTTTGGCCGGGGGAAAACCAAGGGGTTCAAGAACCAGTTCCACGCCATCCGGTTCTTCTTTGGAAACTACTGTCAACCATTTATGTTCACCCATTGGGATCTCGGTTTTCTTTACAAATCCCAAAATCTCCGTATAAAACTTTAAGGCTTTTTCCTCGTCGTCAACCATTACGCTTGTCAGTTTGATTTTCATGTTGAATTCCTTTTAAAGGTTTGTTACCACAAAGCTCAGCATTTGGGTAAAGAACCACCTCTTGAAAATTGCTTTTTTTGTTTAAAGGTTTTGGGAGACAGGCCAACATGTTTTTTAAAAAACCCTGTAAAGGAAGTAGTGCTGCCGAACCCAACAGCATAACAAACTACGGTTACGGAAGAATCCGTTTTTAAAAGTGCCATGGCCTGACTGATCCTAAGCGAAGTGAGGTATTGATAAGGTGTTTGGCCGTAC
The DNA here is from genome assembly GCA_966095395.1 of uncultured bacterium. GTDB lineage: Bacteria > Bacteroidota > Bacteroidia > Chitinophagales > Chitinophagaceae > Flavisolibacter. Next base: position 14,574 of record CBHTSW010000014.1, read on the forward strand.
AGTTTTTTAAAGGAACGGATCAAATGAAACCTGGAGATAAGGGCTTCTTTGCAGATGTCATCCAACGTAATATTGTCGGTGAAATGGGTATCCATGAAATGCTTTGCCTGGATCACTTGTTTGACCAGGTACACATTTGAATACAGTTCGGTAGTAAGAGCTAATACTTGTTTGTGATAGTACGTCATGTATATCCTTGCTATTTCGCCTGGCCAAAATAATCAATAATAGGTAAACTAAGGGGAAGAGCGAAGCGGTTAAGGAATTACCTAGGACGCCGTACCGAATTCCGCGTTGTTTTGCGGCACCACCGCGCAGCTTGCATTTTCCAGGATCTGCTCCCTCGAGGGCCTGCCCTTTCTTCTTACAATAGGCCCGTATCGTTTATCCTCAAAAAAGCTTAAATGGCCAAGAGGGCCGGTGATCTTTAGTACCTTTTTTTGTCTGGCCATAACTATGGTTTTGATTTAACCAAAAGATATATCATCCTCCTATTTCCTGCAATCGTAAAACCTTGCAACCCGGTTATCTCCCGTACATATCATGGCAATATACCTTACCAAGGGGCCGGAAAAAACTGCTAAAGGGCCGCTCAAAAACAACCCTATACGAAACCACTGCCAAGGAAAACAATCGTGAGGGGTGAGACAGTGCAGCGGCAGGAAGAAGCGGTTAAAAAAGAAAGCCGTCCTTACCTGGATTGGCTCAAATAATAAATTGAACATTATTAAACTACTCCTTGTGAACCGTGGTCTTTAACTACGCTCAACGACATCAGAACGAGTGCAACCGCATAAGTTGAGATTACATTTTGTCAGTGCCCGCTATAACAATTCCATTCTTGTTACGTAAAGAAGAAGCCTTGTTTCTTTGCAGGAAAGCCTAATTATGCATTCAGTAAGAAGGAAGAAACATATTTTTTATGTTTCTTCCTTCTCGTGTTGAATAAGCCTGCTGGATTATTTCCCTGCCATTACTTCAATTTCCAGCAACCATTTTTCATCATATATCCCTGCAATAATAATTGTCATGGCTGGTTGATGTTCTCCCAATACTTTTTGTCTTACTTCATAATTTTCGCTGCGGTACTTTCTGTCGGAAAGGAAAGTTGTTATTTAATAATGTCATTTAAGTTCATATCAGCCTCTTTCCGCTGTTTTTCAATGTTCCTTCAAACCAATTCGCATTGACTGTTAAAATCTGTCGGAACATTTCCTTTTTCATCCCTGGCACCTGGCCGCTAACGAATACAAGTCTTTTATAGTTGGTAAACTCAAATGCTTGTGAAAATGAACTTCCTGTTGGATTAATGAATTTGAATGTCATTTTAGAACAGCTGAAATCATTACAGAAGTGGTGAACAATACAGTAATCAATACTTTTTCATGCTTTGTTATTTATTAGAGGACTATCCTTTTCATCAATAATATTCAAATGATGTATCTGGTGCCCAACCAGATAGAAGGCAATTGCTAATACAGAAATTTTGTGGCGATATGAAATTTTAGTTTTAGCAAAATCATCTTCCTCAAAACTTTTAAAAAGGGTGATGGTGCCCGTCCGTACTGATACCAATTCATCTATTAGGTCTTCCGGTTTTCTGTTATTGGCCTTTGGAATGAAGGCTTAAATACCCCTCATCAAAGTCCTGCGGATAGGCCTCCTCCTCTCTTGCCAAAATAAGGGTGCGGCAGCAAAACATCCGTTTCCAATCACTGGGGTGCTGAATTATTTCCTTTACCGTCCATTTTCCTGGTGCGTACGTATGGTTTCCTATCTCCTTTAATATTTTTAAATCTAAACTGGTCAATGAACGGAGGCTTTTTCAAATGCCTCCATCAGATTTATGTCCTGAACAAGATGAATGTATTTATCAAAGTATTCGGGCATTTGTCGTATTTCTGATTTCTTCATTAAATTAGCTTTGGTTACCTATTTTTACTTATAAAAATGGTTTAGAAGGTAAAAATATATGCTTTACTATTAAATGTAAAATAGATGGTAAAAAATTTCAAGATAGACAATATCACCATTTGTGGCGGCTCTTTGTGCATTGATTTTATTAATACGGTAAAAGATAGGATGAGCAGGCCCGTTGATGACTATTTTTCGGGCTTTGATGATTTCCTATATTGGGCTGAACGGCTTAAGATCATCAATAATAAGCAGTACAAGAGCATTGAACGTAATGCCAAAAGACAAAAAGAAGAAGCCGGTTTATATTTTGAGGATGCTATTGCTTACCGTGAGACACTTTTCGAACTATTTCTTGCAATAAGTAAAGGCAAAAAAGTTGCTCCCCATATCCTGGAAAGCTCCAATCAAATGTTTGCTGCATATCTGCCTTATTTAAAGTTAATACAACATCAAAACAAGTTTATAGAGAATTGGAGTTTTGACGAAGGTAGTTTTAAAAACCTTCTGGCGCCGGTTGTGAATGACTGTTATGAATTATTGCTTTCAGGGAAAACTGACCGGATAAAGGATTGTCCCAAATGCGGATGGATATTTCTGGATACTACAAAAAATGGCAGGCGTAGATGGTGCACCATGAAAACCTGTGGCAGTAGTGTTAAGGCATTGGAATGGTATCACAGGCAAAAAAAATAAAAAAGTTTCTTGTAATGGTGATACTTTTTTTTGCCGTTTTTGGTGTGAGGCGAGGCTTTGAGTATTAGCTCTCCCATAACTAAAGCAAGCCGTACCTTGCTCCTGTATTTTTCCTATCAATAAAGCAAACTACTAAACTACCCCTTGTAAACTATTGTTTTTTGACTACACATCACCAGGCTTGCTCACTAAACGCTACTACCATTTCCAATTAATCCGTATGCTTTTCTTAAACCGTTAACCTTTTAAACCCAAACTCGACACTACAAGTGGTCTCATAAATGGAGTTGCTAGAGGTGAGTGGACTGCCATCCAACGGAGTTTGATCTAACCCCCTCCCCGGCATTCAGCTTCGGCCGCAGCCTTGCCCTGGATTTATTAAAGATGTTCCGACCCTTATCTATACCCTTACGCTTTTCTTTTTGCTCCTCCAGGGGCAGGTGAATAAAATCCTGGCATTCTTTGCTGCAGCAGCCTTCGTATTTGGCCTTGCAGGCCTCGCATTGAATGAACAGTAAATGACAGCCTTCGTTGGCGCAGTTCACATGCGTATCGGCAGGCTGGCCGCACTGGTGGCACCGGGCAATGATCTCTTCGGTGATCCGCTCTCCCAGCCGGTTGTCAAATACGAAGTTTTTACCGCGAAACTTTACATCCAGGCCTTTTTCCTTTACCTGGTTGGCATAATTGATAATGCCGCCTTCCAGGTGAAATACATTTTTAAAACCCTGGTGCAGCATATAGGCGCTGGCCTTTTCGCAGCGGATGCCGCCGGTACAGTACATAATGATGTTCTTGTCCCTGGCATCTTTCAGCATATCGGCGGCCATGGGTAGTTGTTCACGAAACGTATCGGAAGGCACTTCAATGGCCCTATCAAAATGACCCACTTCGTATTCATAGTGATTGCGCATGTCCACCACGATGGTGTCCGGATCATCGGTAAGCTTGTTGAACTGTTCTGCATCCACATACTTACCCTTATTGCGCATGTCAAAGCTGGGGTCGTCAATACCGTCGGCCACAATCTTTTCACGCACTTTTATCTTCAGCACCCAGAACGATTTACCATCATCATCCACGGCTATATTCAGGCGAATGCCATTCAGCGGCTCAATGGAATGCAGGTAGGTTTTCAGCGCCTCGTAATGGCTATCCGGCACGCTGATCTGCGCATTGATGCCTTCGTGGGCTACATAAACGCGGCCAAATACCTTAATAGCATTTAGGTTTTTATACAACTCGTCACGGAAGGCCTGCGGATCGTCAATGGGAAAATAATGATAGAACGAGATGGTGGTGCGGTGCTCTTTTTCTTCGAGCATGCGTTGTTTAAGCTCCGCCTGGGAGACACGGTTATGTAATACAGCCATAGTTGAAATTTTAAGGACACACGCCGGGTGAACAAAATTTCTTAAAAAAATAAGAGGCGCAAAAATAGGAATTTGCAGGGAAATGGTGAGCAGGGAATTGACAATGGTAAATTAACATTAATCAATATCCTATAATGAAGAATAGTCCACAGAGACAGGTCATTGATGAACATCAACAAACTATCAACTGTGGACTATTGACTATAATTAGTGATACAGCGCCCTTAATGGCTCCTGAATCATAAACTACAAACTAAATAGTGCCTGTCAGGTAAAGGATCAATCCCACAATAGCTACGATCAAAGCAGCAATAGGATAATAGAACACCAATACAAGGGCCAATATACCCAGCAGGATGTAAAGGAGCAACTGGCGGTCGGATGCTCTCCTGGAGAACATGGACTTTACCTTAAGCTTAAAAGCCGTCCACAGGAATTTGCGCTTAAGCTTACGAAATTCCTTCTTGCTTTTTTTAGCTGCGTACACGGAAAGTACCAGCATGCCTAATAAAGAAGCGGCTACTGCATTGTTGTTGTCAGCAGGTTGTTCATTGGTTGGCGTAGCAACGGGTTGAATGGTAGAGGAACTATATGCCATAATTACGTTGGTTTTTTGGATGCCCGAAATTAGGTAATCAAATGTATTGAACGTGTTTTTTATTAAACGTTTTTGTTCAAACGAAATTGTGATTATCGCCGGTTCATCCCGATGGCGCCTCCAATAAGGCCGCCGAGTCCTATCCGTATCCCAAAGCTATGACCGGGCTGCGCCTGGTAAGCTGTTACAAAATCCACCCGGAACAGCTTCAGGATGTTTTCCAATCCGGCAAAGGCCTCTACGTAATAATTATCCCTGTTCACATAAAATGTGTTGGCGCCCAGTACCAGGTTCCATTTCAGCTGGTTCAGCAAAGGAATTTTATTGGTCAGCAAACCGTTAAGATGGTGTTCAAGATGCAACAGTCCGTACAGCTTTTCGGTATTGCTGTAGCGGTAATAAGGCGCCAGTTGAAAACTATTGAGGTAGTTGAAATTGTAAAAGGTTTGGTTGCCGTTGAAATGCTGGAAATCTGGAAGCCCCACACGGGCATCATTTAAAAAGCCGCCCACACTTATTTTATACCGCAGCTCACCTCCTATCTTCAGGTTCATATCGTCATAAACAGAAAGCTTCCATTTATCAAAGTCCGCATCGCTGCCTAAAACATCATGAATGCCTTTGGCGTACTGCAGTTCAAAGGTGGGATACTTTGACCCGATCGGCATTTTACGGGTAGGATACTGAATATAACGCTGGCCCGGCTGGTACGCTAAGGTGAGGGCCGCCACCAGGGCCTTGTGCCGGTTGAACGGAATGTCGGCAAGCTCGTAGGGATGATTGGGCAAAAGAGCTTCTTCTTTATTGAAGAAAGAAAAGTCCGTGGTGTTTTGAAGCGGAAGGCGGTCCTCGTAGGTAGCCTTGATATTCCACCGCAGGCCATTCTCAAACCGGTTGTTGTATTCCACCCTGCCAAACCAGGCCTCATAGAGTTTGGTGTAATTCTTTTTGGCCAATAGCGTATAAAGACTGTTGGTGAAGGGATCAACGGGATTGTCCCTGTTAATTTGTGATAAACGCTTGCCACCCGAGAATTGCAGGTAACGGTTGCGGAAGTTTTCCTGTTTGGGACGGATGGTAAAGTTTGCATAAGAATTGAGATGGCTGTTGCTGATGCCATAACGGGTGTTCCAGTCGATGTTGTAGTGATTGGCTCCTTTCCTTGGCCTGATATGCAGGGATTGATCCACGCTGATGCTCAACCCTTCCACCGTATTGTATTCCAGTTCTTTTAGCAAAGGTTCCAGGCGGTAGGTGGTAAAGCTGTTGGAGGAATAAATGGTCCGGTTCACTCCACCCCTGAAAAAGTTCTCCAATTTTACAGCCTCCTGGTTTTTACGCAGCGAGTCAATGTTTCTTTTTGAGTACATCGAATCCCTGTAAGCCTTGCTCATGCTGTCCTTAAAAACAAAGTTTTGTTTTTCATCAGGCTCCAAAGGCACCGGCCGCACCGCATTCCAGTAGCTGCTGTCTTTTTTATTAAAGGCCGTATCGTACGACATCAGGATACGGTTGAAATGTTTCTTTGCAAAGCCCGGATTTAGGTTGTAATTGCTGTACACATTCAGGAAGTGGCCCGCCATATCAAAGCCAAACTTTTTAACGCCAACATATACTACCTGGTTTTGAGTTCGCCATATATCTTCTGTAATGGCAGTATGCATTTGCGTTACTTTCAACGTGTCGATCAGTTCCAGTTGGTAGTCGTTGGTGGTGGTTAATTCCAGGCTGTGTATGCGCCACTCACCGTCAATGATCTGAATATAGCCGGTGAACAGTGGTTCGTTCTTTCTTTTCGGCGTAACCTTTATGCGGGCGATCATTTTATTACCTTCAAAGAAATTGCCCTCGTAACGGAACCGGTAGTAATGAAAGGCATTGTCGCAGATAGGAGAAATAAAACCGCGGGGATTGAGGTTGTTGCTGAATACCGAAACATTATTAGTATAGAAGTTTATAAAGAAGGGAAAACTCAGTCCATAGCCGCCACCACTTTCCCGGGAAGAGATCACTTCATACTTTATATTGTCCGGCCGGGTGAAGGAAACCTTTGTTTGCGATTCGGAAAGAAACAGGATGCCTTTGCCGGCAGAGTCAATGCCTTCTTTGGCCATGTCGCTTTTATCGATTTTTTGTCCGAAGAACTTTTCGGGCATCCCTCTGGAACGCATTAACCCCTTGATGTAAACATCTACGGTGAACGAATCAACCTGGTTATTATAAAAATCTCTTTTCTTAATGGTTTCCCGAATAATTTCAACTGCTGGGTCCTCCCCTCTTTTTATGACAACTTCGGGCATTTGCAGTTCCTGTACCGCCAGTTGAAAATTGGCAACGCTGTTTTCGGCACTAACAGTCACTTTCTTTTCTTCCGATTTATACCCTACATACTGGCAAAGCAGGGTGTAGGTGCCGGGATCGAGATGGAGAATATACTTTCCCTGGCTGTTGGCTATGGCACCTTTGGAAGTTCCTTTAACGCTGATGGAAGCATACGCCAGGGTGGCCCTTTTTGTATCGGTAATGGTTCCTGAAATGCTGCCGGCATGCACCAGCAGTACGGTCGCCAGCAATAAAAGAGAAAATAAAATTCGTTTCATAAGCAGATGTAAGAAACGAATATAAATCCCCTCACAGGCTTTTAGATGCGGGTCCGTAAAATTGAAACTTATTTAACAGCTTGTACGAAACTACTATAAAGACAGGCGTCAGAAGTCAGCCGTCAGATGTGAACCTGTAGCAAGGCTTCCTTCCTAGCTCCCTTTTGTCTCACGGCTGAGGTCTCACGTTTCACGTTTCACAATGGTTTCTCTGTCAACTTGAAAGCGGGTTGGTATTACCTCTTTCTTCTGGCGGGTCGTAAAGAACTTCCGGCCATAGCGGCAAAGCCACCAACCAGGGCCCCCACCAAGGCTGTGACCAATATTAGTAAAACCGAAGAGCCGCCTAATGGAAACAGTTGTGCTATTTTGTGCGAAAGGATGCTTTCGTTTTTCAGGTCGATCCATAAAGCAAGTACGCCCCACAATAGAAAAATGCCCAGGAAGCCGGATAAGAAACCGGCGGCAATGTTTTGTACCAGTAAAAAGGCAACCAGAAAAGCAATGATGGCAATGCTCCACCAGGGCAGGAACATTCCGGCAACATAAGCCAGGGCGGTGGTAAGTAAGGTGGCCAGTAAAACTCTCATGCTATCAAAAGGTGTTAGGGGTTAGAAAATTGAGATTTAGGAATGGTTGAAGATTAGTTTTCCAATGATGCGTTTGTCATTGGCCTCTGCTTCTTTCATCATCCACAAAGTGTAATAGTTGCCTTTGACCCAGTCATCCACAAAATTGTCGTAAAACTTACTTCCGGGATTTCCGCTTTGCCCGCCGGGATAAATGCCATACGCCTCCGTAGTGCTGGTTAACTGAACCACCATGCGCCAGCTGGGCCCATGGCTACGCGTAATGGCATTGATGGTATTGTTCCAGCCACCTACATGCAGGCCGGTCCGGGCAAAAGGCAGTACAGCGCTGCTTAATAAATGATAGATGGAGGCATCCTTTCGTTTCCACCACAACAATTCATCTTTCGTTTCTTCCTCTGCTAAGCTCCTTGAGGCCAGTTGGAAGGCCCTTGTTATTTGCTGGTGGATGGTTTCTGTTTGTGGCGTGTTGATATCATCTATAAACTGGAAAGCAGAATCTTTCAGCAGGGCTTCTATCAGTGTTTGCTCATCGGGACGAATACGGCTCACTTTGATGCGGGCAAATTCATCATTCCATACCACGTTTGCCAAACTGTCCATCCAGGCCTGGTAAATAGTAGTGGCTTTTGAATCGGGTGTTGTAGTAAAATCCCAGCCTATCACTTCGTTCAGGTATGCCTTTTCTTTTTCACTCAACGAAGCGGCATCAATATATTTTAAAAACAGGGGTACAATAGCTGCTGCCGCCGGGCTGTAATAGTCCAGCTGCAACCGCTTCATATCATCAGGCGTGATCTGCTGCATTTGCTCCAGCCGCTTTGCCAGTGCAATTCCCCTGGGAACAATGTAGTTACCGGGAATAAAGTAGGGATAGGTAGAATCAACAGGGCGCTGGTTAGCACTTTGTATATAACCACTAAGAGGATTTAAGATATGCGGGTTTTCCGGTTGGGGAATAAAGCCCTGCCACATATAGCTGCTGTCTTCACCGGGCATTACATACAGTCCCTGTCCCTGCCAGCGGGCCGGAAACCTTGCCTGTTGCCAGATGGCGATATCGCCGGTCTTGGAAGCAAACAACATATTCTGTCCTGGGCAGGTAAAATCCTTAATGGCATCTAAGTACTCATCGTAGCTCTTTGCCCTGTCCAGTTTGAACCACATGGCGCCTTCGTTGGAAGGATCATGGGCCGACCAGCGCAGCGCAATAGCTGTGTTGTTGGTAGAATCAACGGTAAAACTCTGATCGTACATCACGGGGCCAAAAGCCGTGTAAGCTACGGTATCATTCAGGGTAACACCGTCACGAACTTTTATTTCCTCTATGCGAAGATGGGTTGGCTCCCATTTTCCATTGAACCAATAGGCTTTTTTGGAAGCGTCCTGGAAACGTATTTTGTAATAATCTTTCACATCACGCTGTGCATTGGTAAAGCCAAAGGCTATGTAATCGTTGAAACCAATAATCACACTGGGTGAGCCCGGGAAAGTGGCGCCATAAACATTCATGGTGGGTGTGCTCAACTGCATCTCGTACCAGATCGAGGGAAAGGTTAAATTCAAATGCGGATCGTTGCATAAAATAGGTGAACCGCTCTGCGTTTTGCTGCCGCTTACCGCCCAGTTATTACTGCCGTTGTTGGGATTGGGTTTGTTTATTTCTCTAATGTTTAAAGTGGTGTCGTTCCCAAAGTACAGCGAATCGGCTGTGGCAGGTTTTACCGGTATTATACCCGGTGCCTCAAAGGCGGTTCCTTTGGGAATGATCGGTATGGATGAATCGGATAGTTGCGGATACAACATTTGCATTTCACGCAGGCTGAAAACAGATTTGGCATTGGTGAATTCCAGGTCGCGGTCATAACCGGCCAAATCCTTGCTCATCATTTTCAGGAACAAAGCGATCTTTAAATTGCTCCACTGCTCCGGCTTGTAACCAAGCAGTTTGTATTCAACCGGCAGTTGGCTTTCTGTTAGCGAATTGATATAGGCATTGACTCCGTTAGTATACGCATTAAAGAATTTTTTCGACTCCGGATCAGCTTCAATGGCTTTCAGGGCATTTTCTGCCGCATAGCCCATGCCCAGCCGTCTTTGCTCCCGGTCGTAACGAATAAAGCGGGGATCATTGCCCATGAACTCACTCACCCTGCCCGCTGCCGCAATGGTTTGAAACTCCATTTGCCACAAGCGGTATTTGGCATGCAAATAACCCTGTATAAAATAAACGTCTTCGTCATTTTCAGCAAATACATGTGGCACCAGGCGGTCGTCAAGGTAAACGTTTGCTTTTCCTTTCAGCTCGGTGCAGGTAAGTTCTTCACTAAGGTTGACATCCGTTGGCTCGGCGTTTTGCCAAAAACCCTGTTGCGGACTTAGAAACTTTCCAAGCGCTGGAATGGCACCCCATTTTTTATTGAGGGCAAAGATCAATGCCAGGGTAACGACAAGGCCGGTAAGAAAAGGTATGATACGCATAAGCAGAAGGCGATATTTTTTGTTATTAGCTGTTAGTTATCAGCTTTCAGCTATCAGATGCTGCAACAAGTTTGCAGCATTCTCTCTAAAGCTGGCAGCTGGTAACTGAAGACTGATGGCTTTGGAACTGTACAAGTGTGCGACGCAACGAAAGCTCAATAGATGTTCTTTAGCCGGTTACACAATTATGCAAAGTCAAAAAATCATGCTGTAAGATAATGAAGGAAATACTGAAATGTGCAATTCTATCATCTGCCATCCGTCAACTATCATCTTCTAATCATTCTTCCCTACCAGCATGGGCACAAAGCTAAACCGGTCGTACACTTCTTCTTTCATAGTGCCGTCGGGTTGCTTGATCAGCCGTTTCATGATCTGCACGTCGCCGCTGCCAACCGGGATCACCATCATGCCACCCACCTTTAATTGGGCCACTAATTTTTGAGGAATTTCCGGCGCCGCTGCCGTGATCAATACTTTGTCAAACGGCGCAAAGGTGGGCAGGCCTTCGTAGCCATCGCCATAAAAGAATTTAATGTTGGGGTATTTTTTGATGTAGGCAAATTTCTTGTTGGATTCAAATAATTTTTTTTGCCGTTCAATGGTATAGACCTGTACACCCAGCTCGGCCAGCACCGATGCCTGATAGGCACTCCCGGTACCGATTTCCAAAACTTTATCAAAGGGTTTTACTTCCAGCAGTTGTGTTTGATAGGCAACTGTATAAGGCTGGGAAATGGTTTGGCCTTCAGCAATGGGAAAGGCTTTGTCTTCATAAGCTACTTCGTCAAAAGCAGAGTCAAGGAAATAATGCCGGGGAATCCGCTCCATGGCGTCCAATACTTTTTCATCGGTGATACCTTTGGCTTTCACAGTTTCCACCAGCTTTTTGCGCAGTCCTTTGTGGCGGTACGTATCTTCAAATCTTCTCATGGCGCAAATATAATTTTATGCAAAGGTCTTTCCATAAAACTGAATGAAGTAGTTTTATGAATGCTCCTTAACCATGTCATTCTTGCTTTATTATGGATAGTGTATTGCGCATTGCACAGCCTTATGGCAAGTGTAGGAATTAAAAACTGGTTAGAGAAAATATCAGGCAGCAGTTACCGGTACTACCGGCTGTTTTATAGCCTGTTCTCTTTTTTCTTCTTGGTGATTGTACTTTATTTTCAATTCATGCTTCCCACCATTTTACTTTATAAAGTGCCTGCCCTGGTCTTTGCTTTTGGATCTGTTTTGGGTTTGTCAGGATTGCTGCTGATGTTGTTTTGCATTAAAAAATATTTCATGAGCTTAAGCGGGGTGCGTAGTTTGGTTTATGAAACCACGTACAATGATTTGTTAATTACAGGCATTCATCGCTATGTGCGTCATCCCCTGTACCTGGGCACCTTTGCTTTTATCTGGGGATTATTCCTGGTGGGGCCTTACCTTTCGTTGTTAATAGCCAATAGCATTATTACCGTTTATACCTTGATCGGGATCAAACTGGAAGAGGATAAGCTGATCGGTGAGTTTGGAGAAAGCTATAAAAATTACCAGCAAAGCGTTCCAAAACTGTTACCTTTCGGAAGAGTTAAACAAAAGGTTTAAGCATAGCCACCGCTTAAATTGAGCTTTTCACCGATTGACATTTGCCTCCATGGAAATTTCGGCCTTTCTTTGTGCCCACAAACGCAGAAAAGAATTCTTTAAGAATATTAAGTCCATCCGCCTAAAAGAGGAAGTGCTCCCAACCAGAGAGCACTTTTTTATTTTTAGCAGGTCTGATGAACAGCCTTCTTTATTTACAAGTTCATATCCTTTATAATCGTTTGGATCTTATCCTTTGCTTTTTGCTGGGCCGCTTCAAATTTGTCAATGGACTCCAGTTTGGTATGTACACTGAAATAGAACTTGATCTTGGGCTCTGTGCCGGAGGGGCGGGCACTGATCTTGCTGCCGTCTTCCAAAATAAATTGCAGCACGTTTGATTTCGGTAAACTGATGCCTGCTGTTTCTCCGGTTTGCAAAGCCGTTTTTACCAGTGTTTGATAATCCAGCAATTCAATCACTCTGCTGCCCGCTAAAACTTTAGGCGGGTCGTTCCTGAACTGCTCCATCATATTGGCGATTTCCTGCTGTCCGTTCATGCCTTTTTTCGTGATGGAGATCAAACTTTCCTGATAATAGCCGTATTGCAGGTACAGGTCCAGCAGCTTTTCGTACAAACTTCTGCCCTTGTTTTTTTCATAAGCCGCCATTTCGCACAAGAGCGCTACCGCAGAAACGGCGTCCTTATCCCGTATTTGCGAGCCGATCATGAGGCCATAGCTTTCTTCTCCGCCAATCACATAGTTTTCCTTTCCTTCTTTTTCCTTGATGAGTTCTGCAATCCATTTAAAGCCTGTAAGTACATTATAGCACTTCACGCCGTACCTGGCTGCCATCAGGTCAATCATGTCGGTGGTCACAATGGTTTTTACCACCATGTCGTTGGGTTGGGCAATGCCTTTTTCCCGGCGGCTTTCCATCATATAATTAAAGGCCAGGACGGCAGTTTGGTTGCCATTCATCAGCACCCATTTACCATGATTGTCTTTTACACCAATGCCCACACGGTCGGCATCCGGGTCGGTGCCTAATAAAATATCGGCATCAATGGCTTCGGCTTGTTTAAGGCCAATGCTCATGGCTTCGCTTTCCTCGGGATTGGGATATACCACTGTTGGAAAATTACCATCGGGTGTGGCCTGTTCTTGTACGATATGTACATTTTCAAAACCAAATGTTTTTAACACATCGGGTACCAGTTTGATGCCGGTTCCGTGGATCGGCGTATAAACGATCTTCAGGTCTTTTTGCTGTTGGATCACCTCAGGGTAGACACTTAATCCTTTCACCATTTTAATGTAAGCATCATCAATCTCTTTTCCAATGATGGTGATGTTGGCTTCTCCCCCGCTCCATTTTACATCATTTACATCATGTATCTTGTCCACTTCGGCAATAACAGCCTTATCGTGCGGCGGCACCAATTGCCCCCCATCGGTCCAATACGCTTTATAACCGTTGTATTCTTTGGGGTTATGTGATGCCGTGCACACCAAACCACCCTGGCATTTTAAATAACGGATAGCGAAGGAAAGCTCCGGCGTGGGACGCATGTCGTCAAACAAAAAAACTTTGATGCCATTGGCGGCAAAAACGTTGGCGGCGGTTTCGGCAAAAAAACGGCTGTTGTTACGGCTGTCGTGTGCAATGGCCACTTTCACTTCCTGGTTGGGAAAACTTTGGTTCAAATAATTGGCATAACCCTGCGTGGCCATGCCCACAGTGTATTTATTCATGCGGTTGGTACCTACACCCATCAGACCCCGCAGGCCGCCGGTACCAAATTCCAGGTTGCGGTAAAAAGCATCAGCCAATTCATCAGGATTCTTTTGCTGCAGCTCACGGACCTGCGTTTTTACATCTTCATCAAAAGAACCATTGAGCCATTTATCTACATTTTGTTGAATTACTGCGTTCATGCGAATTATAAGTTTTAGATTATGGGTTTTAAATTTTGATTAGTTGGTGCTCTACTATCCTTTACATCATTCAACTGTCATCTGACATTGAAGTTATTTCATTTTGCCATCTGTGCGAAGTTAAGTGTACGTACATTTGAACGGTGAGAAATTGGTTGTTATCTATTCTAGTTTTTTCCGCTTTTTGCTGCGAAGCGCAGGATAGCACTTATGTTATTCCATCTAATGCAATTTCTGTTCCGGCCTCTGAGAAACTGGTTTACAAAACCAGCAAGCGCAAGTGGCTGGTCGGTGCCGGATCGGCATTGGTATATGGAGGATCATTTGTTTTCTTAAATGAAGCCTGGTACAATGGTTATCCCCGCTCTTCATTTCATACCTTTGATGATAGTGGCGAATGGCTGCAGATGGATAAGATCGGGCATGCATGGACAGCCTACCACACAAGCCGTGCGAATACAGCACTGTGGCAATGGGCCGGTGTTGATGAAAGAAACGCCGTCCTTCTGGGCACAGGAACCAGTTTGCTTTATATGTTGTCTATCGAATACCTGGACGGCCGGTCTGCCGAATGGGGCTGGAGCTGGCCCGATGCGGCGGCGGATGTTTTTGGTGCCGGGCTGTTCGCCGCACAGGAACTGGCGTGGAAGGAGCAAAAAGTCAGTATAAAATTTTCTTCCCACCAGAAAACCTACCAGCCGCAGTCTTTGGAGCACAGAGCCGGTGTGTTGTTTGGTAAATCTTTGCAGGAGCGGCTGTTGAAAGATTACAACGCACAAACCTATTGGCTTGGTTTTAATTCCTCTTTGTTCTCTAACCAGCTTCCGCCCTGGTTAAATATTGCTGTTGGTTATGGCGCCGATGGTATGTTCGGCGGCTACGAAAACATAGCACGGGATAAAGACGAGAACGTTGTATTTGACAAAAGAGATATCAAACGTTACCGGCAATGGTACCTTTCACCGGACATTGATCTCACCAAAATAAAAACACGCAGCAAATTTCTTCGCACAGCATTTTTTGTTTTGAATGTTCTGAAAATTCCGGCACCGGCGCTGGAGTTGTCGAATGGAAAATTAAAAGGGCACTGGCTTCTCTTCTAACTGCATCGTAAGCTATTAGTACGTCAACAAGGCATCCACTCCATCAACCTAATTAACCAATCAACTTATTGAACCAAACTCCCCACCTCAATACAACCACGCACCTGTTATCTCCTCTCCTTCTGTTTCCACGCTAATATGTTCCTGCAAGGTCGTAGCAATTGACAAACCCGCATAATCGGTTTGAATGGGAAAAAGCTTATGGCTCCTTTCCACTAAAACCAGGGTTTGTATTTTTTTGGGATTGGCTTCCAGGAAAGGCTTCAGGGCATACAACATGGTTTTTCCCGTGTTGGCCACATCATCTACAAGAATGACTACTTTATTGCCAAGATCTGTTTCCGGCAGCAGGGAAACCTGTAGCAGGTCTTTTTTGTTTAACTGGACTTTGAGGAAAGAGGTTTTAAAAAAGTTCAGTTGTGCCAGATTCTCCATGAGGCCTTTGGCTACGATTTCACCATTGCCTGCAATGCCGGCAATGACCAGTTCTTTTTCATCGCTATTTTGCTCGGCCACCTGCAGGGCCATGCGTTTCATTTTCCTTTTGATAGCTTCTTTATCTAAAACACAATTCCTGTTTTGTACGGTTTCCATTTTTAGCTCCTATTTTTACAGCGCTTAAATTAGCAAATCTATATGCAGTTGGCGCAACAAATTTTATTTATTCTTTTGACAGCCGTAGCAGTATGGCTGTTTGCAAAAAAAGCAAAGTTCATCCGCAGAAACATTCTATTGGGCCGCGACGAAGAGATCAAGCCGCATCCCGACCGCTGGAAAAACGTGCTGCTTATGGCGTTCGGGCAAAAGCGGATGTTTGATAAGCCGTTTGTGGCACTATTGCATTTTGCTGTATACGCTGGTTTTGTCATCATTAATATTGAGATACTGGAAATTATTCTGGATGGTATTTTCGGCACGCACCGTTTGTTTGCACCCTATCTGGGGCCTTTCTATTCGTTTGTGATCAACTTTTTTGAAGTGTTGGCTTTTTTGGTTTTAACCTCCTGCGTAATTTTTCTGTTGCGAAGAAACCTGTTCAGGGTGCAACGGCTGAATATGACGGAGCTAAACGGCTGGCCCCGGAACGATGCGAATTACATCCTGATCTTTGAAATTGTGTTAATGACCTTGTTTCTTACCATGAATGCTGCAGACAAGGCTTTGCAAATAAAAGGCTATGGTCATTATGGCGAAGTGCAAACGACACAGTTCCTTGTTTCCGGTTTTGTTACGCCGCTGTTTGAAAACTTTAACACCTCTACCTTAGTGGGTGTGGAACGTACAGCATGGTGGCTGCACATTGCCGGTATTTTTGTCTTTCTCAATTACCTGCCGTATTCCAAGCACCTTCATATCCTGCTGGCTTTTCCCAATACCTATTATGCAAGGCTGGCGCCCCAGGGCAAGATGCAAAATATGCCAGAAATTCAACGGGAGGTATTATATGCCATGCAACCCGAAACCATTCCGGCAGAAACTGCGCAGGAAGAACATAAAAAATTCGGCGCCAAAGATGTTTTTGACTTGAGCTGGAAAAATCTGCTGGATGCCTACACCTGTACGGAGTGCGGACGTTGTACGGAGGCCTGTCCTGCCAACCAAACCGGCAAGAAACTTTCTCCCCGTAAGATCATGATGGATACAAGAGACAGAATGGAAGAAGCCGGAACCCATATTGATAAGAACGGGCAGTTTACAGACGATAGCAAAACCTTACTGCATAATTATATAACCACGGAAGAACTATGGGCCTGTACCAGTTGCCAGGCTTGTGTGCAGGTTTGCCCGGTACTAATTAGCCCATTAAGTATCATCAATCAATTAAAGCGCTACCTGGCATTGGAGGAAAGTAATCAGCCAACTGAATGGAACGGCATGTACAGCAACATAGAAAATAATTTTGCCCCCTGGAAGTTCAGTCCGGATGACAGGGATAACTGGGTAGCCGAAATGAAGGATTAAGGTCATGGAGAACAAACGATCAGGAGTAAACGTTTGTAAATTCCGCGATCAGGCATTATCTTGCAGGCCAGTATAATCCAGGAAACTATTACCCTATGAACTTCTTAAGAAAACTAATCCTAGTTACGCTTTTCCCAAAGCCTAACCTCTCCCGTAAAGAAATCATTGATTTCATTTTACTACTGGTCGTTTGCTTCATGATCGTTTTATACAAAGTGCTTAAGAGCTAGAATCTTTCTTTTCTTTGAACGATACTGCTTTGAAAGCTATTTCTCTGATTTCATAGAGCTATCAAAGCAGTATTTCATGCTCTGGATTGAAGCCGCTTCTCTTCTTCCCATTGCTGTAAGGTGGATACAAGGCTACTATTTTTGCCAGTAAAAAGTTTTTTTCAATTAAAGGCACTACTGGCTCCGGGTTAATGAAAACAAATCCCATAGCGTAAAGGAGCGTATGATGGTTAGTTGCCACAAACTGATATCCACCAGGAAAAAATGAGTATATTAGTTAAATACTTCAAAATGAAACCAGCAGCGACCATTCCCAGGGCCATCTTTTTTCTTCTGTTAGCTTCTTTACTGGCTTGTAATGATAACAATGAGGAAAAAAGCTATCAGCAAAATTATCATCCGCAACCTGCTGTGGTATTCGCCAATGCTCCGGGCACTTTGAAGTATAATCCAAAACACGGTGAACCCGGCCACCGCCATGATATACCAGACGGAGCGCCACTTTCCGGGGCCCCGGCTTTGCCTGCCTCTACGCTGGCCAATTTTTCTAAAGAAAATTCGCAGGCTCAGATGGGTAATCCTAGTTTGCTCCCTTCCGGCTCCGTTACGTCTTCTCTTGCAGGAGCCTTAAACCCTGCGCATGGACAACCAGGACACCGGTGTGATATCGCCGTCGGGGATTCGTTAGGTTCTATCCCGGCAACGACTTCTGTAAACACAGCGTTGCCTGCTCAAAAATTAAACCCGGCACATGGTGAACCTGGTCATCGCTGCGACATAGCTGTTGGCGCACCTTTGAACTCAATACCTGAAAGAAAGACGGTTTCAAATACGGTTGGTACACCAACTACTTCCACCGCTTCACCCAAACTAAATCCGTCACATGGCCAGCCCGGACATCGTTGTGATATAGCGGTTGGTGCTCCGCTTAACTCTCCCGCAAGCATTCCTGCGTCAACAACCAATACATCTGCAGTTCCCCTGCCGACTTTGACAACTTCACCGGCAAAATCCGATTCGGCTCAAGTTCCTCTGATCAGGGATAGCAGCGGTAATCTTATCCGTTTAAATCCGGCACACGGACAACCCGGCCATGATTGTTCTATAGCTGTGGGAAAACCTCTTAAGCAATAAGTTCTGCTGCGTTTTACTTCTTGGTACTCTTATCAATAACACGGTCTAAAGACCACGGCCCGCTGCCAATAATTAAAAAGTAAATCAATAAAACCAATACCAAAATAGAAAGAAACAGTTCGGAAAATGGCCGCATCATGTCCGACGAAGTATTAATGAAGATAATCGCTCCCAGTAAGATGGGGATCTGTATCAAACAGGAGAAACGGGTCAGCAAACCCAAGGCTAAAAAAAAGCCACCCATGATGTGGGCAAATATTATGTAATGGCCGATTAGAACCATCACAAAAGAACTAAAAGGCATATTACCCTGCATCAGGCTCATAACAGTACTCATGTTCGTTGCAAACTCAGCTCCTTTCAGGCAAAGAAAAATACCCAGCGCTATACGTAAAAGATCCAGCCATTTAGGATGATGACGGTCGCCCCAGAGTTCAAGGCGTTGTACATAGTTCATATAGCAAGTTTTAAATGATAAATTAAGAGCTAATACAAAGCTACAGCTATTCTTTTGCGGCTGGATGATGGAATAGGGCGCAAAACCTTTGTAAAGATGGGGATGAACTACAGTTCAAGCGTTTTTACAGCCGTTTGAACATGCTTCCTTTTTTCATCTCTTAAATCCAATGAAATTTTAACAAGGATAAGCTCATAGATCAGTGCAGCGCTTTAAGGAGTTATGATCTCAATTAAAAAACCGCCATCAGAACCATGAAACCATTTCTGCTTATAGTATGTAATAGCCTTTTATCGTTCACGTTGTTAGCCCAATGGAAAGGCTTTACCACCTTTAGCGCCTATCCTGTAAGTGATCCTGTTAATTTGTTTCATACAAAAGATATTACAGGCGATGGTATGGCGGATGTTACAATACTATACTCTGCAAGCCACCTGAAAATGGGTTTTTTAACCGGCAAGGATAATGGACAATTTTATGCAGAGCAAACATTTGACAAGGAAGAAAATTATTTCCTGAGCGATATGGCGGATCTGAATGGAGACGGGTTGGTGGATATGGTCATTTCAAGTTATTGGGCCAATGGGTTTAAAATATTTTTGGGCAAAGGCACCGGTCAATTTTCAGAAGGCGTGTATGTGGCAACCGGGGTACACGGCAGGGCCGTAAAATGCGTGGATATAAACAAGGATGGTAAAACAGATATTGTGAGCGTCACCAGCGGATCCGGTAATACCATTTCGCTGCACGTCTTTATTGGCAAAGGCGATGGAAGTTTCCTTCCAAAAAAAACGTTTCCTTCTGTCCTAGACACATCAAAAGATATTTTTATTACAGATAAGAATGGTGATGGACTGCCGGATGTTGCCGTGAGCAGTTCGTTTCCCTGGTTGGTTATTTTTTATCAAATGCCGGAAGGAAATTTTGTTCCCGGCTATGTGCCTACCTACACTCCAGCCAGGATCAACTTTCATGATTTTGATAAAGATGGAAGGCAAGACCTTCTTCTCCTCTACTCTTCCTATGATAATACCTCCGGTTCCGACAGCATGGTCATTAAATTAAATACCGGTAATGACGGCTTTTCAGACGCTATAAAAATCACGCAGTTTCAGCAGGCAAAGCTTAGGCCCTACAACGTACAAATTGCAGATGTAAACGACGACGGTCATGCTGACATCTTTATGAATCACACAGATATGGAAGGATATAGTACCGATACGCTTTTTTACATGCTGGGTGGTGGAAACCTGAGCTTCAATTCTCCCCAAAGTATTGTAATGCCTGCAAAAATAGCTGCGTTTGACCTGGCGGATCTGAATGCAGATGGTAAAAAAGATCTTATAGTAAGCTGTTCGAGCAAAAACTTATATGTGTCATTAAATAGTTTAGCAGAAGCAGATGAATTTCCTTCTGAAATTATGGTCTATCCAAACCCGGCAAGATCTTTTATACGTCTTAAAGGCTTGCCTCCTGACACAAAAACCATTTCGGTCTATAATGCCTCGGGGCACCTGGTGAACCGGTACCAGCAATGGACAAACAATCAATTTTCCACGGCTAACCTATCAGCCGGCATCTATTTTATTCAAATAACAACGGACAACCAAAGGATCAGTAAATCGTTTATTATTCAATAGCAACGGCATTTAAAAGCCGGCGAAGTGCCGGCTTTTAATATTTAATAAATACATCAGGACATTTCGTCGGCGCTTGGGCCATACATACCGGGTATGGGTATATCGAGCAGGCGAAGAAAAACAGACAGCTGCCCTCTGTGATGAATAAGATGGTTCATAGCCATTGACCGGATGGCAGCTATACGTGGCAAAGTGAAAATAATATGTTCTCCGTTCCGCAGCGTCCAGGGCGCCAGCAGCGTTTCATCACTGGCCCCTTGCAGGGCTTCCAGCGCTTGCTGTACATTTTTGTTAAAAAACTGCGCAAGGTCTTCGGTGCTTTTGGCCTGGTAAGGTTCATAATCAAACTTGCTAAAATCCAATTCACCCGTTGTCACAATCATCGTAACCCATCCTGGTAATTCTGCCACGTGTGCCGCCAAACGGCCAAGGTTCATGGATTTTTGGTGAGGGCTCCAGTCAAATTGATCATAAGGAACTTTTTCAAGCATTTTCTTTGTCTGGCCTGCCTCGTGCTGCAGCTCGGAAATAATAGGTTGATTCAGCATATATTTTATTTAGTATTTTTTTGAATGTCTTCTAATTGCTCTTCAAATTTCTTCGTCAGTTCTTCAGGATGTTCAAGAGCATGATGGGCATCCTTCTTTTTAAGGATCTTCCATAACTGGATCAGAGCGGTGATTGCAAAGATGCTTCCAATGATCCAGTTCAAAATATCCTGGTTGCTGCTGATCTTGTTGGCAATGAGTTTGCCCCCAAAAATGAAAACACAATTGCCCAATAAGGTTCCCAGGCCAATACCTATAATGTAGGTGTTATAATGGTTGTTTTGCGGCAGCAGTACTTTTTTTGTGAACAGCACCGTGCTCCATCCAAACCAAAACGGTATTTGCACAGGGTTGAGAGCACTCATTACCAGGCCCAATACAAACGGCGGCAGTGTGCTGGAAAGGATGGGGTTTTTTGTAACGCTTGGATGCAGCGCCGTATAAAAAGAGGCTATGGCCAGTGCTAACACAATAAAGAAGGTGATCCACTCTAAAATCTTGAATATTTTTTGCTGTTTGCGAATCCAATCCATGGCCACCAACGACAGCCGAACATACACTACTTCAGCTGTGAGGGAACCTGCCGAAAAAAGCAGGGCCTTTGCAATGCCGGAATTAATGGCAATTTGCATGGCCGCAATATTCAAAGTGCCGAGGGGTAAAGACCCCAAAAAACTAATGAACAGTCCTGTAAAAAAAATTCGTATCAGCTTTTGCATGCACCAGTTCTTAACGTTGAAAAATAGGATTTATCAGATCAGTATTTCCCTGTCGTATTGTTCTAAGATTTTTAAATGTTTTTTGGCATCCCGTAAAAAATGCAATCCTTTTTTAAAGGACCAGTAAGGAACGCCATGCCGGTGATTATAGCGGGATATTTCAAACAATACTTTCCAGTGCCTGATAAATTCCCGGTTGGCTTCCACTAAACTGTAGCCTGTATTATAAACATGATTGGGTTCGGCGCCGCTTCCGTTGAACTCCAGGATGCTGAAGTGTTGTCCTTTTTTAAGGTCTTCAACCGAACGGCATTTAATATCATACCGGCCATAATAAAACCGCGTAGGCTGGCTTAGTTCATCAAACACTTTCAACAGGTCTTCATCAATTAAATGCTTCAGGTTGGTAAATTTTGCTCCCCTGTTCAGATTGGCTGCATAGGTTAAAATATACCGCTCCCCTGTTGGTATGATCGTTTGCAGGTTTTCAGAATGCTTGATCCGCATTTCTTCCAGGCGGTGTTTTGCCTTGGGATGCGCTTCAATTAAATTCCATAAACGGCTTTCCCCGTCGCCGGTTACATCCATCAATTCTTTTTGAATAAAACCCGTGATAACCCCTCTTTGCTGATCGGGATAGCGGTAATAAAACACACTTACCTCCAAAGGATAATCAACCAGGTCCTGGACAATATATTCAATAGGCATTCTGGCATGATAGGTCTCTAGATCTTTTTCATTGTCCACCTT
The DNA here is from genome assembly GCA_966095395.1 of uncultured bacterium. Classification (GTDB taxonomy): domain Bacteria; phylum Bacteroidota; class Bacteroidia; order Chitinophagales; family Chitinophagaceae; genus Flavisolibacter. The sequence continues at coordinate 36,884 of CBHTSW010000014.1, forward strand.
CCGGAACAACAAGCCCTTCATGCCCACGTCGGGCTTTACCACAAAAGGATAAACAAAGCCATTCTTTTTAATGAGGTTTTTTACGGCAGCAAAATCTTCACCTGGATTTATGTAAATAGTTTTTGGGTAAACATGTTTTGGCAGCAGCTCGTACATCTCTTTTTTGCCTTCGCCTTCAAAGCCCCCGAAAGTAATTGTGGGATTGGAAGAGGAAAAAAACCACCAGGACCCTGAACGAAGGCAGTACCAAAGCCAAACGGGACTGATGAAAAAATAGCGTAAAGCAAAAGGCCATAATTCCCAGTTACCGATTTTTTCCCAAAGGCTTTTCCACTTCATAGTACGCCGTCAAAAATAGCTACATATTGTTTAGTGTGCTATTTTATGAAATGGTAAATATTCAAGCCTTATTTTTGAGCAGAAGAAAATTTATACCATGCAGGTAAGAACAATGGCCGAACTTTTTGCTTCCGGGGAAACTCCCGAAATTTTATTTTGGGTGGGATGCGCCGGTAGCTTTGACCAAAGAGCACAAAAGATCACCAAGGCATTTGCTACTATTTTAAATAAGGTTGAAATAAACTACGCCATTTTGGGCAAAGAAGAAATGTGCACCGGCGACCCGGCACGAAGAGCCGGTAATGAATTTCTTTTTCAAATGATGGCCTACCAGAACATTCAGACACTAAATAATTACGGCATTAAAAAAATTGTAACAACCTGTCCGCATTGCTTTAATGTTTTCAAAAACGAATACCCGGAATTAGGTGGCAATTACGAGGTTATCCATCACACGGTTTTTTTGCAACAATTAATTGACGAAGGAAAGATCCGGCTGAAAGACAGCGACACCTTCAAAGGCAAACGCATCACTTATCACGACAGTTGTTACCTGGGCAGAGCCAATGGCATATACGAAGCGCCCAGAAAAGTTTTGGAAGCGCTGGATGCCGAGCTGGTGGAAATGAAGCGGTGCCGGAAGAACGGTTTTTGTTGCGGCGCCGGTGGGGCCCAAATGTGGAAAGAAGAAGAACCCGGTAAAACAAGGGTGAATCTTGACCGGGCCGGTGAAGCGATTGATACAGGTTCCCAGATAGTGGCAGCGGCCTGTCCCTATTGCAATACCATGCTGACAGATGGTGTGAAAAATGCTGAAAAAGAAGGCGAAGTACAGGTTATGGATGTGGCGGAACTGGTGGCGCAAAGTATGCAGTAACTGGTTTGTAAGTAGAAAAGTTGATGGTTTGACGCCGGTGTTGAAACGCTCCGCCTTATAAACTTGTTAACCTACCAACCTGTCAACTTCTCTCTCCCTACCTTTGCCCTATGAATCTCGAATACAAAGAACTCCTTCCCGATAACTTTTCTCCCGATAGCAAAGTCTGGATCTATCAAAGCAACCGTTTATTCACGCTTTCCGAGGCTTTGGAGATGGAAGCCCTGCTGAACAAATTTTCGGCCGAATGGCGTTCGCACGGCGCAGAGGTAAACGCCTACTGCAATTTGTTTTTCGGACAGTTTGTAGTGCTGATGGCCGATGAAACAAAAGTGGGCGTTGGCGGCTGCAGCACCGATTCCTCCGTCCGATTTATAAAGGAGCTGGGCCAAAAATTCGGTGTTGACTTTTTTGATCGTACCAACCTGGCTTTTTTGGTAAAAGACAAAATACAGGCATTGCCTCTGAACCAGTTACAATACGCTTTGGACAATGGTTTTATTAACGAGGATACTTTATACTTCAATAATCTGGTTCAAACCAAAAAAGAACTGGAGAACAACTGGATCATTCCTGTGAAAGATTCATGGCTGGCCAGACGCCTGCAAACCCGGATCACTTCTTAGCTGAAGGCAGTGCCTTTGGCAAAACATTTTTAGCAGAGCGGGTTGCTTTCTTTTGCGACCTTGAAAACACATAACCAACGGACAGCCGGTAGCTTCTGGTTTGTGTGCTGCTGAAATTTTCCTGTGTAAAACTGGTGCCGTAGGTAAAGCTGCGGTTTTGCTGCTGCGTAAATGGATCAATAATATTTAGGGTAGTGATAAGCCTTTTCTGCAGCAGTTTTGCCTGCAGGCCAAGATTCATACTCAGGTTGCTTTTTACTGTACCCTGCGGATTGGCAAAACGGTTAAACGTAAAACTTCCCGTAGCGTTGTAAAGATCTCTCCAGGTATAGTTGGTATTTAGGTTGGAAGTGAAGGAGCCGCCATTCCTGAATTTCCTGTTTTCCCTGTCAAAAGCGCTATACACATTATAGGAATAGCTGGCGCTAAAATTAATTTTGATCTTCTTATTTACCGAAAAGCCGTTCCAGGTACTTACTTCATATTCTTTTCTGCCGCTGATGTTTTGCCAGGTGATTTCAGTGGGCACAATGCGCAACTGGCTGAACAAATCTTCTACGCTGTTATAACCAAACCCGATGTTGGTATAAAAAGAGTTTTTCGATCTGCCCAATACCAGATCAAAATTATGCGCCAGCGAAGGTTTTAGATCCGGGTTGCCATAACGGATATTGAATTGATCAGAAGAATCAACCGTGGGATTTAACTCACGAACTCCGGGTCTCCTAAGTGTACGGCGATACGAAAAACTAAGGTTTAAAACCTCATTCCATGTTTTATTAAATGTAGCAAATGGCAAATAGTTCCAGTAATTGTTTTTTTGAGTGGAGGTGGTTTTAAACAGGTCAAATTTGACCCTTGTTTGCTCCGATGAAATCCCCGCTGTAACACTTAAATTTTCATCCAGCACTTGCTTAACCGAACCTCTCAGGTTCGTTATATATTGATGAAAAAGAAAGTGGTTCGTCAACGCTTCCAAACTGGCCCATTCGCCATCCGGCTTTCTTTTATAAAAGGCATTGGCTTCAATATCCGACCAGGAGGAATTATAAAAACCGCCTAATGATAAATATGTTTTTCGCCGGCCTAAAGGCACATCATAATTCAACCGGTGGCTATATCCTTTTGTTAGATTATAGGTAGTCTGTTGTTGTGTGGAGTCCTTGCCGCTGGGCGTATGGTCGTCGTTAAAAAACTGCTCAAAAAAGTTTCTTCTTGTTTCGTTATCCGATGAATTGAAATTACTGATCAGCCGGAGTGTTTCGCCCGGTTTTTTTGTTTTAAGCGTGTAGCTGAACGTAACATTGGGGCTATAGCTTTCCCCCTTACTCGTAATGGCTCTTTCACTCAGTCTTGTAATGGTGTTGAAGCGGTTGGTGTTCTTATACTCAGTATTGTTTTGATTATCGAAACGGTTCTGATTGTATTGCAACACCAGGTTCAGCGAGTGGTTTTTGTTTACATCATAATTTAAATTGGCCCGCAGGTTGGGACGCAGACTTTTGTTTACATAATTATTGGAAGTATTTAATTGCAAGGAATCCATATTCAGTCTTCTGGTATACCCATTTCCTTCAAAATCATTCAGGCCGGCTCCGGCATTGAGGTTAAAGGAAAACCCCTGTTTCCGGTAGTTAAATCCCGCATGCGTTCCTGTCTCCCCTCTTGTACCCCTGTAAACCGTTACTCTGCCACTCATGCCAACCGTGCCTTTTTTAGTTACAATGTTGATCACCCCACCCTGCTCGCTGGCGTATTGGGGCGGCGGGTTGGTCATTACTTCTATTTTTTCTACAGAACTTCCCGGCATGGATTCCAATAGGTCCTGCAATTGCTCCAGGCTTAGCTCAACGGGCTTATCATCAATTAAAATTTTCGGTTCCTTGCCCCGTACCATTAATTTCCCTGAAGGATCTTTTGTTACCAGGGGAACATTGCTCAGCAGGTCACTGGCATTGCTTCCCGCACTCAGGGCTGATTCACCGGCATTAAACGTGATATTTCCGTCCTTGCTTTGAATTAATGGTTTTTCGGCGTAGATAATAATTTCTTCCAGGCTGGAACTGGCGCTTTGCTTTAGAACAATATCATTCAGGTTAAAATCATACCGTTCTGCTCTTAAATAAAGGCTGTCCATCGTTACAGCTTGAAGTCCGGTGTAGGAGATCTTTAGTTTATAGTAGCCAAAGGGAATGTGTTGTAAATCAAAAATGCCATCCTTATCGGTAAGAATGGTTTGTTGGGGCAGGCTGTCCTCAAAGCGGATCAGTTGTACGGTAGCGCCTTCTAAAGCTTTTGACTTTTCATCCAGTACGGAACCAATGATAATTCCGGAGCTATCTTTTTGAGATAAGGCCTGGAAAGCAGTTAAGGTTATAAGAAGGGTAAATAAACTCTTCATTACAAACAAAGATAGGCCCGGCTGTGTTTAAGAATTTTAAAGAGCACCAAAATCGGGGTAAGGCCGTACAATTATTAACCTTCTTTAACCTTGAGTTTAAAACACTTAGCATTTTAAAAGTCCTTCTTAAAATCTGTCATCCTGTCACGGGCGGCGGGTATATTTAATTATCTTTGCGCTTCAATTTTAGTGAGTATGCTGGATTTAGTCACCACCAAAGTTCATGACGAAAAAAGACAAGGTGAAGCTTATGCGCCTTTTGAAAATGACCCCAATAATTATAAACGCAGGTTTTATATAGAGAGTTACGGCTGCCAGATGAATTTCAGTGACAGCGAGATCGTGGCTTCTATTTTAGCGGGCGAAGGGTTTGGCGCCACCCGCAATTTTGAGGAAGCGGATCTTATTTTACTGAATACCTGCTCCATCCGCGAAAAGGCGGAGCAGACGGTTCGCAAGCGGCTGACCGAATTTAAAAAGCTGAAAAAAGGCCGGCCTTCTACCTTAATAGGAGTTTTAGGCTGCATGGCTGAACGATTGAAATCCAAGTTTTTAGAAGAAGAAAAGCTCGTGGATATTGTCGTAGGTCCCGATGCTTACCGCACCCTGCCCCAATTGATTTCAGAGGCTAACGGCGGGCAAAAAGCGGTCAATGTTTTATTAAGCCGAGAAGAAACCTATGCCGATATTTCTCCGGTCCGTTTGAACAGCAATGGCATTACAGCCTTTGTAAGCATTATGCGGGGGTGTAATAATATGTGTTCTTTTTGTGTGGTACCGTTTACCCGCGGCCGTGAACGCAGCCGCGATGCGCAAAGTATTTTAAAGGAATGCGAGGACCTGTTTGACGATGGCTATAAGGAGGTAACGCTTTTAGGACAGAATGTGGATAGTTATTATTTCACACCTGAAGCGGACGGCAAACCGGTAACCTTTGCCGCTTTGCTGGAAATGGTGGCCCTCATTTCCCCGGATCTAAGGGTTCGTTTTTCTACCTCGCACCCCAAAGACATTACCGACGATGTATTGCATACCATGGCCCGGTATGAAAACATCTGTAAATACATTCACCTGCCCTTGCAAAGCGGTTCTACCAGAGTGTTGCAGTTGATGAACCGCAGCTATACCCGCGAGTGGTATATGGCCAAAGTGGATCGGATCCGTGAAATCCTGCCTGGTTGTGGCATCAGTTCAGACGTAATTGCCGGTTTTTGTACCGAAACAGAAGAAGACCACCAGGATACCCTGGCTATGATGGAATTCGCCAAATATGACATGAGCTATATGTTCTTTTACAGCGAACGCCCCGGCACCCTGGCCCAGCGCCGTTATAAGGATGATATTCCCGAAGACGTTAAAAAACGCAGGTTGCAGGAGATTGTGGAAGTACAAAACCGTTTATCGCAACAAAGCAATAAGAATGATTTGGGTAAAACGTTCAAAGTTTTAATTGAAGGCGATTCCAAAAAAAGCGAAAAAGACTGGATGGGAAGAAGTTCCCAGAATAAAGTGATCGTATTTCCAAAAGGAGATACGAATTATAAGCCTGGAGATTATGTGCAGGTAAAAGTAAATGACTGCACACAGGCAACATTGTTAGGTGAATTAGTTTAATTGTTTAGAATGGATCTACAAAGTATCAAAAACCGGTTTGGCATTATCGGAAACTCTCCTGCGCTGAATTACGCCTTGCAGGTAGCTACGCAGGTTTCCAATACCGACCTTACTGTATTAATAGCCGGAGAAAGTGGCGTAGGTAAAGAAGCGTTTTCTCAAATCATACATTCTCTTTCGGCCCGAAAGCACAATCCCTTTATTGCGGTAAACTGTGGCGCAATTCCGGAAGGCACCATTGATTCGGAATTGTTTGGCCACGAAAAAGGATCGTTCACCGGTGCGGTTGATAGCCGTAAGGGCTATTTTGAAACGGTAAATGGCGGAACGATCTTCCTGGATGAGATTGGTGAAATGCCCTTAGGCACCCAGGCCCGCCTGCTGCGGGTGTTGGAAAGCGGGGAATTCATTCGTGTGGGTTCTTCCAAAACCCAGAAAACGGACGTACGAGTAATTGCCGCCACCAACAAAGACCTGCTTCAACTGGTACAGCACAATAAATTCAGGGAAGATCTATATTATCGCCTGAACACAGTGCCCATTCGTGTGCCGGCCTTAAGAGACCGTAAAGAAGACATTCCTCTTTTGTTTAGAAAGTTTGCGGTTGATTTTGCGGAAAAATATAAAACGGCACCGGTTCAACTGGATGAGGAAGCAAGGCAACGCCTGGTAGATTACCCGTTTCCGGGCAACGTACGGGAACTGAAAAATATTGCCGAACAAATTTCCGTTTTGGCTACAGACAAACACGTTACCGCTAAGGAAATCGCCAGGTTCTTACCCGAAGGCAGCAGCAACCGCCTGCCTGTCTTGGCGCATGGTAACGGGGAAACACACGAGTTCAATAACGAAAGAGAGATTTTGTACAAGCTCTTTTTTGATATGAAAAGAGATGTAACCGAACTCAAACGCCTTTTTTTTGAGGTATTGCAAAACCCTTCCGTGGCTCATCAGAATCCGTCCTTTATGAATGAGGTTAAAGAATTGCAAACTCATGATATGGCCCAGCCTGTTTTAGTAACTTCAAATGCTCCTGCAGCGCAGCCGGTGATCATGCATAACAACGATATTCAGGACCATGAAGAAGTGGAAGAAAGCCTGAACATCATGGACAAGGAAAAAGAACTGATCATAAAAGCATTAAAGAAGCACAGGGGCAAGCGCAAAGATGCCGCCATGGACCTGGGCATCAGTGAAAGGACCCTGTACCGCAAATTGAAGGAATACGATATTGACCAGTAATACAATTTGAAAATTTGAAAATTAGCAAATTTGAAAATGAAATGCGTGATTTGCTAAGAAAGTTTGCGGGTTGCTGACAGCATTACGGAACGTAGAAGCGTGCGACGCAACAGAAGCTCAATAGCCGCAATACAGCCAGGTTCATAAATGTCCTCAATTTATAAAATATAAAGTCCCGGAGTTGATTCATGATGCGCTTAAAATCTAACATAGTTGTTCTCTTTACTTCTGCCATAGCCTTATTTGTTTTGAGTTTTGGCTTCTCTTCCTGCGGTGTATATAGCTTTAATGATGTAGGAACGATTCCCGATAGTGTAAAAACCGTAAAAATTAATATTATTGAAAACCGGGCCCCGTATGTTAATCCTCAACTGAGCCCCATTCTTACCGATCGTTTAAAACAAAAGATCACCAGCCAGACCAGGCTAACCAGTACCACCAACGATAATGCCGATTGGGAACTGAGCGGAGAGATCCGGGATTATTCGGTAAGTACCTCGGGTGTGACCAATCAAAACGGCCGGCAGCAATCTTCTATTAACCGGCTCACTGTCTCTGTACACATCACCAAACTTGACCAAAAAGCAAACAAAACAGAAGAGTACGACGTAAGCCGGAGCTTTGATTTTAGTGCCAACCAATCCCTGCAACAGGCAGAGGCCGCCTTGCTGGATGAAATGATCCGTAACCTTACTGACGAAATTTTCAATCGTATATTTTCTAATTGGTAGTAAATTGCCGGCATGAGCGAAAGAATACATGCACTGGCTCAACGATTGTTAGGCAAGGCAACTATTGACGATTGTAGTTTGGAGGAGGTAAAAAACTTAGCTCAGCGTTTTCCCTATTTTGCCCCTGCACAGTTCCTATTGCTGGAAAAATTAAAACAGGAAGGTGCAGAGGAATACTCTTCCCAGGTACAGAAATCTATCCTCTATTATTACAATCCCCTGGAGTTTCAATATTTCATTTCATCTGATCGGTTTTACACCGAAACTTCTTTTGCAGAAGATGAGGTTTTAGTTGAAGAAGAAACTTCTTTAGAAAAAGAAACTGCCCCTGAAGAAAAAGCCGGGATCGAGGTGCTGGAAGCAAGTGTTGAAACAGAAACTGTAACGACGGAACCAGAAACTATTGAAACGCAGCCAGGCGATAACGGATACGAAGCGCCATTGCATGAAGATTCAGTTTCGCTTCCTCAACAATTGGAAACCCAACCGGAAGAGCAGCCGTTTCAAACATTGGAAGACCAGCCTCAAAAATCTGTATCTTCCTCCATCGAAGGATTGTTGCAGGCAAATCAAACTCCCAGCTTCAAACTGCCCATTTCAAACTCAGAAATAACCTTTGAACCCTTTCACACCGTAGATTATTTTGCTTCGCAGGGCATTAAACTTTCGCAGGAAGAGATGCCAAAGGACAAATTTGGCAAACAGTTAAAAAGTTTTACAGAGTGGTTAAAGACCATGAAACGTTTGCCGCCAACGCAAATGACCAGCCCTGTTGATTCGGGTTCCGAAAATAAAGTGCAGCACCTGGCCGATGATTCGGTTCATGAAGCGAATGTTTGGACAGAAGCCATGGCAGAAGTTTGGATCAAGCAGGGAAACACGCAAAAGGCAATTGAAACATATAACAAATTAGTTTTGCTCAATCCCTCTAAAAAGGCTTATTTTGCAACCAAAATTGAAAATCTAAAGCGTCCCTGATATGACCCTGTTATTTGTAATCCTGATTATTTTAGCCTGTGTAATTTTAAGCCTGATCGTGTTAGTGCAAAACCCAAAAGGCGGTGGTTTGGCCGGAAATATTGCCGGTTTCAGCAACCAGTTTATGGGTGTAAAACAAACAACTGATGTATTGGAAAAAGGTACCTGGATCTTTGCAGCTGTGATTGCTGTTCTCTGCCTTGTTTCCACATTTTTCATTTCGGGTGGCCAGCAGGTTCGCGACCGGATTGATAATGTTTCCAACGGACCTGTTCCTGCGCAAAGTGCCCCGGCACAACAACCCCAGGGAAATCCAAACAACGGAACCTTTCCAGGTACGCAAAACACTCCCAACGCACCTAAATAATTAACGAATTATAGTTGTGAAACCCTGTCTGCAAAGACAGGGTTTTTTATTTACTTTGACCGACGTATGAAAAAACTCCTTTTAGGCCTTTTGTTTTTAGTTATTATGGGCGGTGGAATTATGGCGTGGATATTTTTAGGGTCCGCTACCGGCTTTACCTCATCAAAAGAAGTTCTGTATATAAGTACCAACGCTCCTACCAAACAAGCGGTGCTTGATTCGTTAGGTAAAAATAAGATCGTTACCAACACCACTGCCTTTAACTGGCTGGCCAACCGCATGGATCTTTGGAAACGTATTAAACCGGGGAAATACGAGATCAAGAAAGGCAGCAGTTTGTTATCCATTACCCGCATGTTGCGCAATGGCAGGCAAACGCCGGTTAACCTGGTGATCACAAAACTGCGCACCAAGGAAGACTTTGCCCGGCTCACCGGCAATAAGTTTGAATTTGACTCTTTACAAATGATGGCTTTTTTGGACAATAACGATTCCTTACAAAAATTTGAAGTGGATTCAAACACAGCCATGTCGGTGGTATTGCCGGATACCTATACCTATTTCTGGAACACAACACCGCAGGCCGTTTTTGAAAAGCTGTACGAGGAATCAATAAGATTCTGGACAGAAGAGCGAAAGCAAAAAGCACAGCAACACGGACTGACACCGGCACAGGTGTATACGTTAGCATCCATTGTAGAAGAAGAAACCACCAACAATGCGGAGAAAGGAAACATAGCCAGCGTTTATCTCAACCGCATGAACAAGGGCATGCCTTTGCAGGCCGATCCTACTGTAAAGTTTTCCCTCAAAGATTTTGGGCTGAAAAGGATTTATCAAAAACATACGCTGGTGGAATCGCCCTATAATACCTACAGGAATAAAGGTTTGCCACCCGGACCCATTTGCACGCCTTCAAAAAAAACAATTGAAGCCGTGTTGAATTCGCCTCAAACAACTTATTTCTATTTTGTAGCAAGGCCCGATGTAAGAGAAACACACGACTTTAGTGAATCCTACGCAGAGCATCTTAAAAAAGCAAGGTCTTACCACCAGGAATTAAACCGCCGCGATTCGGCAAACAAAGCAAAACCTGAAACCAAATAATGGCCTTCCGATCAGACATACAGAAAAAGATCGTTACTTCCGCTGCGGGCAGGCAATTGGTCAGCGGAAGTAAAAAGCTATATTTACCGGGCTTTCATGGCCTTTCCATTTATGAGGTTTGGAAACCTTTTCTTCAGCAGCTTCGCAAAACCAGTTTGACGGAAAGAGCCGGTGGTATTTCTTTTAATATCGTGATGGCCATCCCTCCTACCCTCATTTTTGCTTTTACCTTAATTCCTTTTCTGCCCATATCAAAACAATTTATACAGGAACTGTTTACACTGATCCGCGATGTTATTCCCGGAGAAAAGAACAACTCTGCCATCATTAACTTTTTAAATGATTTTTTGAACAGTCCCAGGAATGGATTGCTTTCTGTTGGTTTATTAATGGCCATTTATTTTTCCAGCAATGCCATGATGGGAATTCTCAGGGCCTTTGATAAAAATTATCCCGGCTTTATGCAAAGAGGTATAGTGGAAAAAAGACTGGTCGCCCTGCAATTAACACTGATCGTTTTTGTATTGGTCTCTGTTTGCATTTTTTTATTGATAGCGCAGGGAAAGGTCTTAAACTGGCTGGGCATCGAAAGTGCCTTCTGGCATTCTGCCATTGAGTATTTCAGATGGGTCATTCTTTTTTTATTGCTGTTTGTTATTGTAGCCTTTATCTACAGGCAGGGCCCCGCTGTTGCCAAGCGATGGCCATTTTTAACACCAGGAGCTGTTTTTGCCACTACGCTAATGATTATGATCACGGCACTGGTTTCCTATTGGGTCAATAACTTCAGCAATTACAACAAACTCTACGGTTCCATTGGCGCCATCTTCATTTTGATGTCCCTTATTTATGCCAATTCCCTTGCCGTTTTAATGGGGTTTGAATTAAATGTAACCTTATCTCATTTGCAACAGGCAAAGGAAGAATCCAAAAAGATCATTATCCCATAAATGGTGTTTTCCTCATTTAAATGGCAACTGTTTCACAGGATTTTATCTGAAATTTGGTAAACGAAATATAGGTATATGAAATAAGCCATAACGATGCGTATCAGTTACCGGCGAATATTTATTTAGCGAATGCCATACGGGCAAAAACAATAAGCGATAATATATGAAAAAGCTGCTTTTCTCTGTCCTTGTTGGTTTTGGGCTCTTGTCCTTTATAGCTATTGATGAATTGCCCATTGGCGCCGGCATGCCAAAGGCTGATGTTAAAATGAAAGACATCAGTGGTAAAGAAATTTCCTTAAAAGATGCAGTTGGTAAGAACGGTTTACTGGTAATGTTTAGTTGCAACACCTGTCCTTACGTGATAAAAAACCAGGAACGCACCCGCGAAATATGCAGGTATGCTCTTGAAAATAATATTGGCGTTGTATTAATTAATTCAAATGAGGCGCAACGTGATGAAGAGGATTCGTATGAGGCCATGAAGGAATACGCCCGGCAACAGAATTACAAATGGTATTATGCAGTGGATAAAAATTCTGTTATCGCCGATGCGTTTGGCGCCAAACGAACTCCCGAGAATTTTCTTTTTAACAAGGAAGGTAAATTGGTTTATCATGGTGCTATTGACGATAGCCCCTCCGATGCTGGCCGTGTTAACAGAAGGCATTTAAAAGAAGCCATTACTGAATTAATGAATGGCAAAGACATTGCAGTAAAAACGTCCCGCTCTGTCGGATGCGGGATAAAAAGATTGTAGAAACCCCACCATAGGGTACAGCCCCGCTTCTGCGGGGTTCTTTGTTTAAAAGATTTGTTCTTTAAATCTGTTTTTTTATAAAATATATGGAATTCATGGATGAGATTTTACTGATTTCGTAACCAACTTTTCCCGATCCCTCCCAAGGAACTTGCCTGTTAAAAGTAGTTTTACGCCTCAAAATGAAGACTTGATGAGGCTATTTTTTATTTTATTATTATCTATTACATTCTTAAGTGTAAAAGCCCAGGTTGTGAAGGGCACAGTTAAAGAAAAAAATGGAGAAGCCCTGGAAGGTGTTTCCCTTGCCCCTGCCAAGAGTTTCTCCGGCACTATCTCTAAAACAGACGGCAGCTACGAGCTCAGGCTACCCGCCGCTGGAACCTATACATTAACAGCACAGGGTGTCGGTTTTGCCGCAGCATCCCGGTCTTTTACAATAGCGGAAGACGAAATAATTACACTTGATTTTGAATTGTCTCCCTCTGTCAGCACTTTAAAAGACATTACCGTAACCGCAAGCCGCAAGGCAGAAATCGTAGACCGCACACCGGCCTCAGTACAGGTTATCAATTTCAAGGAATTACAAACACAATTATTGATCTCGCCCAATATTTCCAATATACTTGCCAGCGCCGTTCCTTCCCTGGCGTTGGGAACCAACACCACCAGCAATACAGGGCAAACCTTAAGGGGGCGCAACCCTTTGATCTTGATCGACGGCATCCCACAATCCACCCCCCTGAGGGCTGGTAGCCGGGATCTCAGGACCATTGACCCTGCCGTTATTGAACGCATTGAAGTGGTAAAAGGTGCTACCGCCATTTATGGTAACGGGGCCGACGGAGGCGTTATCAATTACATCACCAAAAAAGCCGCCGGCAGCAAAACACTGAACGCCTACACCTATTTGGCCAACACCGGCATGCCGGTGCACAGCAAAAACACGCTGGGCGCCCGGGTTACCCAGCAGTTCAATGGCACCATCAAACGCTTTGATTACATCGTAAGCGGCACCTACGAAAAAACCGGCGTGTATAAAGATGCCAAGGGCGTGGTACTCTCTCCCACCTATGGATTGGGAGAATCCAACATCTATAACGCCTTTGGCAAATGGGGATACAACTTTTCTTCCCATCACCGCCTCGAAGGGATGTACAATTTCTTTGGCTCCGCCCAAAACACCGACTATGTAGAGCAAACTGGTACCTATGGTGTCACTGCTACTATTGGTGTGAAAGGTGAACACCGTGGTGAACAGGAAGGCACCCGCTACAACCACAACACCTACCTGAAATACATTGGTCGCGATCTGTTCCTAAAAACAAGCGTGGAAGCCAGCCTCTATGGTCAAAGCTTTTACACGATTTATGGCTTCGAGCCCGTTTATTTTGAAAATGGCGGCCAGTCTACTATTAAGTCCGCCAAAGCCGGCGCCCGTCTCAACCTCAACACGCCCTATACCGTGGCCTCATGGTGGCAAGGCGACGTGGTATATGGAATTGATGTGCTGCGCGACCGGACTTCCCAGGTGCTGACCGACGGCCGCCAGTGGACTCCGGAAATGGAGATGATCAACACGGCGCCTTACCTGCAGGTTAACGCCACCCTGTTCAACGATTTTATCTTTAAGGCCGGTTATCGCTACGACCGCGTCAATGTAGACATCCCCGGTTTCACCCAGCTTAAGGTGCGCAATAACCAGGGCAATTATGTAGGTGGCAATACCATCAAAGGCGACTCGGTAACTTTCGACGCTTCCACCTTTAACCTGGGCTTGCGCTATGCCAGATGGGAACTCTTTAAGCCATTTGTGAGTTTTACCCAGGGCTTCTCCATAATTGACATTGGCCGCTACCTGCGTGGTCCTTCCAAAACCAGCATCAACGACGACATCCGGCCCATTAAGGTAAACAACTTTGAAGTGGGCGCCAGCAGCAGCCACCGCTACTTCGACCTTGCCGCCTCTTATTTTGTCTCTACAAACAAAGAGGGAGCTTCGCTTGTCGCCCAAAACGGCATTTACGTGCAGCAGGATGCTCCTGAAAAGACCTGGGGTTACGAATTGCGGCTTGATGTGCGGCCTCTGGACAAACTGGGCCTCGGTGCCGCGTATGTATGGGTAGAAGGCAAAGCTGATAAGGACTCCAACAATCGCTTTACCGATGCGGCCGACATTTACCTGAGCGGCATTAAGATCGGTGCACCCAGAACCTCAGCCTATATGCGCTACACACCTGTTAAGTCCGTCAATCTGTACGCCCAATGGCTGCACTTTGGTGACCGCAAACGCTTCGCCCCCGACGCTACCGGCGTCTACCAGCTTAGTGAAGGTCCGGTGGAAAGTGAAGGCATTGTCAATTTTAGCGGTAACTGGCAAATCAACAAAACGGTTACGCTTAACCTTGGGGTGGAGAATTTACTGAACAAAGACTACTTTGCGCCCATGGCTCAATGGTCAGCCAAGCCCGGTGAATATGTAAAAACCAATGGCATCCACTACCAATTGGGTGTGGGCATTAAATGGTAAATTTTTCATGGCAAAATCAAAGTCAAAAGTAAAAGGAGACTGGGGTTGCTTCAACCCGTTTTAAATTTTGACTTTTTACTTTTGACTTTTTCAATGAAAGCAACAAAATACATATTTGCATGGCATCATTGGTGTGGCCTGGTTGTAGGTGTTTTTTTATTGATGATGAGCATTACCGGGTCCCTGCTCGTTTTTTCAGATGAGTTGGAAACGCTGGAAGAACGTGATACTCCTGCCATACAATCCACACAGGGTACCCCTTCTTTTGACGTGTCTTTTCGTGCTGTACAAAAAGCTTATCCGGGATGGGAAATACGATTATATCATTTGCCAAAGAAGGATGAGGCATTGGTGTATGAGCTTCGGCAAAAAGAAAACAGGAAGAAAGTCTATGTTCATCCTGTGTCAGGCAAAATTGTGGGCAGTAAGGAAGATGCTAACAATTCCGTTCAGCGTCGCTTGCTTCTTTTGCATTATACCATTTTTGCCGGCACTACGGGTAAGATCATTGTGTTTGGAACCGGTATACTATTCCTGATCACCTTAACAACCGGGTTAATTGTATACCGTAAATCGCTGATCAAAGTACTTACTTTTAAAGTCAGGTTTAACCGCAAAACCACAAGATCATTTTATTCTTCCCTGCATCGCATCATTGGCATCTGGTCACTCTTTTTCAATTTACTGATGGTGACAACGGGTTTATGGTTAAGCGGGCAGGTTGTTTTAAATGCATTAAAATCTTCGCCTGCAGTTGCAGGCAAGAAGAAAGACATTCCGGCGGTACAAACAATTGATGGGATCGTAAGAAAGCTGAATAAAGAATATTCCAATTTCGAGATACATCTTATACGTATAAGACCTGGAGGCAATGCTGTACAGGTGTCGGGCAGATTGGCTGATGATCCCGGATACTATGGAAAATATTACAGCAGCTTTACGATCAACGGCAATACCCTCGAAATAGAAAAAAGTGGATTTATGAAAAATATGTCCGCAGGTGAGCGGCTAAGTAAGATGAGCGGCCCTCTTCATTTTGGCAACTACGGAGGTTTCCTGGTAAAAATTATTTATTGCTTTTTGGGATTTACACCTGCTTTTTTATCCATTAGCGGTTTTATTCTTTGGAGAAAAAGAAAAAAGGCGAAAGCAACTATTAAGAAGAAATAGGTATTCCTTAGGTCCCAAAAAAACATACAAATTTTTTATGTGCAGTTTTTTACCTGGCAAACAATAATTGTATTTCCTTTTCCAGCCTTTCTTTACTTAGCTGCTCTTCAAAAAACTTCCGGTACCCTGTTGTATGGTTGACCAGCAAACTTGCCGGAATAGCGCCGGACCATGTTTCATCTACCGCCGGGCAAAAAAGATCGGCGTTGGTTTCATCCAGAAAAACAATGGGTGCTGTGAAATTTCGTTTGACCGCAAAGTTTTTAAGTTTTGAATACGATTCCGGTAAATCAAGGCTCACCAAAATTAATTTTACACCAGAGGTTTCATATTTTTTTACGACTTCCTGGAAATGCGGTACTTCTTCAATGCAGGGTTTACAAAAGGTAGCCCAGAAATTGAAAATGGTTGGTCCTTCTGCAGTTTGAATGGCCATAATAAGATCACTCAGCTTCCATTTTTTTATTTCCTGTGCGCCTGTTTTTTGAATGGACAGAAATAAAAAAACCAATAAAAAATAACTAGCCAGCTTTTTCATTGATCAGTCCCCATTGATTACCTAAACTGTTGTATTCCGCCGCCGGCAACTTTTGTTTTGCATAATGACCAGCCGCCTGTTTTTGCCGGAAGGCTTCGTATAAACTTACGGCGCAAGCTACACTAATGTTTAGCGATTGGATCATACCCACCTGCGGAATAATAAAATTTCCGTCTGCCATGGCTCTTATCTCATCACTAACTCCTGCATGTTCATTTCCAAAAACAAGCGCCATGGATTTGGAAAGATCTATCTCATATAAACTTACAGCATCGGCTGATAAATGCGTTGTTAAAATGGTGGAGTATTTTTTTCTCAGTTCTGCAAAACATTCTTCCGCCGAATCAAATTGATGAATGGTAAGCCATTTGGCGGCACTGCTGCTGCTGCGTTCCCCCCATTTTTTATGACGGGGAATTTTGGTGGTAAGAACATAGATTTCCTGCACGCCTACGGCATCGCAACTGCGCATAACGGCAGAAATATTGTGCGGATCAAACACATTTTCCAAAACAATTGTAAGGTCGTTTTGCCTTTTGGAAAGCACAGTTTCTATTCTTTGACGGCGTTCGTTTGTCATAATTGGATACAAACTTATGGTCTTGCACTGTTTGTTTCAATTTATCCTTTAAATTTGCAGCCCCTTCACCCGCTTTTTGCCAGGCAACAGGTGAGTGAATTTAAGTTCGGGACGTAGCGCAGTCCGGTAGCGTACAAGCATGGGGTGCTTGGGGTCGCTGGTTCGAATCCAGTCGTCCCGACTAATAGACGCCGTAAGTAATTGAATATCAATTATTTACGGCGTTCTTTATTTTATCGGTGGTCGGTTCGGTGGTCAGATTGTTTCAAATGCTCCGTTTTACCCTTTTTTCTTCATTAATCGGGAATGTTCAAAAATGATATGTTTGAAACAAAAAAGCAACCGTTTTTGATGGCTGCTTTTTTATAACTGTATTGTTTAATTTTTTTGATAATCACTTTCTAAAATTGGTAACGGTATTTTATCAGCTTTGCCCAACTGCAAAACCAACCTATTAAGGTCCTTTAGTTTTGTAGTCAAGTCTTCACGAAATTCACGGGAAAATTTTTTATTGCCTGCGACCATTAAAAGTAGATCAACAATTGAACTACTGTATTCTTTTGCTGTGTCGGGTCCGAAGCCTTCAAAAAATTCATTAATGGCTTGTTGGTTGTTCAATTCTGTTTGAGTTCTCATAGCGGTACTTAAAAATTAGTGTTTTGGTGTTAAATGGAAACCGTTTACAGTCGAAAGCCTTATTCATTCTTATGTGATTTAATAAGAAAAAACTTTCCTGGGACGGTATTCTAAACTTTTCAAATTTACTTTCCTTGCCCTTACACCGTTTAACTAATTCTTACCCTTAAGTATAAAACATTATGGAAGGTCTTTCGGTTAAACTATGGAAACCTTAAAAAAAAATTGTGACGGGTGTTTTTTCAGGGCTGTTCGCATCCGCATGAAAAAGATAAAAAAAAGGACCCAGACCTACAGGGGGGTAAGTATTAAAACTATAAGGATTAGCCGATGTATAATAATTAAAGCTTAAGGTCTAATAGGCCTCGGCGAAGGGGCTTGGAGAAAATCTTTTGAGAAATAAGGTTCATTAAATCAATGTTTGCGTTTAATCCTGCTTTTATTTTACGCCTGTATTCTTCAATACTTTTTTCGTCGTAGATTGACTTTGGATGTATGAGATTATCTCTTAAATCTTTGAATTCTAAAAAGCTTCTCCATTGATGAGAAGTTCCCACATCTAAGGCAACATTGAACTTCTTAATCACAAACTTAACTTTCCCTTCAATTGAATTAAATTTTGATTTTTCTTCAATGATGGCTTTAGTTGTAGAAACTTCTAACACCTTATCATTAAGAAATGCTATCTCATTTTTATCAAGTGTATTTCCCTGTTTAAATGTTTCACCAATAAAATTTATAAATGCTTCTATAGAAGAAGCGGCGCAAAATATGGAAGCTCTATAATGCATTTTTGCCTCCCTCTCATTATTGTTTTTAACCTTTTCTTCTGCTAATTCAAAAAAGGCGTAAGCATCCTGAATATAATCTTCAAACACAATTTAAATTTTAGACAACGATTTGGTTGCTTCATTAGTTGCTTTTTTAGCTTGATAGGACATGATGGCCGCATTTGCAAGCTCTTTTGTTATCTTTTTGCCCTTATCAATTAGTACAATGAAGACTTCTAACATTCTGCCTAATTCTTCAGCGTTAAACCTTGTACCTAAACCTCTATAAGTATCATTATCAATGCCCTTTAATTTAGCCTCTGATAAAGCTTTTGCGTTTAGTGGGTCTTCATTGGCGCCAAGATTTTCAGTCAGTTTATATAAATTGTTTAGTTGGTCCTTTCTATTGTTGTATAATCCGGCCGCATAACTCCAACTTGCAATGACTGTTAAGGAAAGAGCCTTACTTGCATATTGATTGTAAGAATCATTCCTTCGGGTCGTGACTTTTAGTCTTTGTGTTTGATGTAGCTGAGCAAATTTTTTACCGGCTTCGATAAAATCGGGGTCATCCCAATTAATAGAGGACCTTATTTTCATGTAGTCTTCATCCGTACCCCCAGATTTACAAACAATTGGAGCATGAAAATCGGTTGGTACGGAATTTCTGCCTCTCCAATAATTCACAATAAATGTTCTTGCTGCCCTAACAGTAGGAATTACGGTATCTTTTTTATCAGCAAAATCTTGATTTTGTTGTAATAATCCTGTTAATTGGAAGAAATTTCTTAGCTCTGAACCAAGCAACTGTTCCCTCATTCTGTCTAATAAATCATTTGAAACAGTTATTGATGTATTGTTGATTGTGGCAATTTCTACTTTTTGCTCCTTCGTCAATCCAAAATAAACTCTAAAGCCATGATATGTATTTGGCTTTACATCCTTAGCTAATTGAATTGCCTTAACCCGATGTTGGCCACCATAAATTTTTAAAGGCAAATCTTCATTGTAATTTTTATCGAATTCTATAACAATATCTTCAAAAGAACGGCCAGCCTTTGCGTCAATCATCATAGTCATAAAGGCACTTTCATTTTCAGTCATGTTCCTATTTAACTTGTATGATTCTTCATCATCATTGTCATCGATCGAAGCATTGAAGTCAGCTAAATCACAAAAATCTATTGCTTTAAGGTGACATGAACAATAATATGCTTTGCTTTTCTCATCGTATAGTAAGAGGGGCCTTCCATCTTCTAATGCCTCTAAAATTGGGAAATTCGATAGAAAGTCTTCTGCTAAACCAATTATTTTATCACTTGGAATTTCGGTTGACTTAATCCTGTATTTCATTTTTGAAAAATATTGTCACAACTTACAAAAGAAAAAAAAGATTGCAACTAAAAGAATCTCTTATTATTTCTAAATTGATTTTATGAAATGGTATCAATTTATGGTTACGTATTGGGCGCAAGTTTTTGCGATTGGGGGGTTGGTTATTGGTGGCGTGAAAATATGGCTGGATTACAGGAATAAAAGGCTTGAAATAAAGCATAACCTTTTTTTTGAAAAAAAGATGGCAGCAATATTGGCCTTTTATAATGCATATTTTCATGCAGCGTCAATTATAAGAGACTTTATCGGAAGAACCACTTACAATGTTCAAACGACTAATGACTTTGATAAATTTATTTATCCAAAACAGCAAGAACTTCGGGCTGCATACCGTTATTTAGAATTATTGTTAGAGGAAAATGAATTGGAACCGTTCAGCAAGATTTTAAATAATATCAATAAAGCGGGAACGTTACTTTATGACTATAATTTTAGGAATAGGGAAAAAGATAAAGAATTAGAAGAAAAGTTAAATAACCCGCTTTACTCAATAGATTCAATTTGCATTGACATTAATGATAAGTATTTTAGAACCATATCTCTGAATACGAAAAAATTTTATGGAATGAAATAAGATGAGTTATAATATATTCACTAATAAACAACTTGCGAAAGAGATAAAAAAGCTTAGAAATTGTATTGAGCCTTTGGCCAATCAACAATTGAAGGATTTATTAGTTGAAGTTGAAAGAAGGTTAAACGGCGGCGAACCTAAGAAAGTCAGTTCAATCAATAGTAAGAAGCCGCAACAAGGGAAAAGAATAACTAAAAAAGACGCCTACCTTAAGTATTTATACAAATAGTTATTATAAAACCGCAATCAGCAGGACCATTGCGGCAACACCTAACAATAGAACTGCGACCAATTGACGAAACCTTTTGTCCATATGGTTTATCAAATCAATTTTATCATTTTTTGTAAGGTGTTCTTTTATATTAGCTGACATTGACTTAAAAGGTTGGATGTTTATTGAAATTAGTTTTTATTTGGTTATAAATTCATTTTGTAAAAATTATTCCCATGGCAGCTAAAAAGAATAGTACAGTAACTTTTTTCGAAAGCGACACAAGCACAGGTTTAGAGCATATGATAAATGACTTTTTTAAGGATGGAACGTTAGAAATAATTAATGTTTCTTATCAAACTTGCTACGACCATTCGAGACAATATATTTTGCATAGTGCCGCAATAGCTTACACTTCTTTTGAAGACGTTAAATAACTTTATTATTTTTGATCTGCTTAGAATTTGCGGAACGCAAAACCGGGGGTGCAACCGGCACAAGGGCACAAATGAAATTAAAAAGCCCCTGACTTAATGTTGGGGCTTTTATTTTGGTGTCATTAATAGAAATACAATTTGCTTCTATTCTAAAGCAATTCGTCTTTGTTGGCGCCTGGTACTGTTTCATTAAATGCGCCAACTTTTTTTTCATTCCCACCTAAATATTTGCATTCTGTTTGGTTCAAGGAAATGACGGAATGTAGGAATGAACGTTAGTTGGCTAATAAAAGCAAGTGTTCCGGCTTAGGCGAATTTCATGTTGTGTTTTTTAAATTAAAAAAGTGTTGCAAGATTAATTGCAACACCTTTCTTTGGTTAAAAACTATTCAGCCATAAACAAAACCTGACAATGGCTCAAAACGCTTACCAAGCCGGTTGCCACAATGTCCCATCAAAACAATATAATTTATGCAGGTCTGTATCGTACACAACAAGCCCTTCGGCCGGGCTTGAAATTGCGGTACGCTGTGTTGTGGTTAACCGTGGGGGCAAAAATCCTTTGTCTGTTGCATCAACCTGCAATTTAGCGGAAGAAGTAGCCGTAGTCCCACCAATTAAAAATTGAGATTCTTTAAACCTAACTAAAGCAGGGGAAAAGTCTATATACGTATTTGCGCCCGCTGTTGAACCCGCTGCCTTTTGAAAGGCAAACAAGCCATAAGTGTCATTACAAAACGTAATACCGCCTTGTGTGCCCGTTCCCCCATTGTCACGAAGTAAGGTGCCCCCCGCATGTTGGAAATTCGCATTCGTTGAGGACGCTTTATAAAATTGGGTAAACCCGTTAACATCATTTCTCCATGCTAAACCAACCGCCGAACTGGTGGTTGTGCTTAGGTTTTTGACGTCAATGAAATGAGCCGCCCCGCTCCAATTCAAGTCTTGTTGATAAATTTTACCCGAACCGATTGCCGACCCGTAAAACGTTAGTCTCCCGTTTGCGCCAAAATCTGCCTGCTTTATGCCGTCTCTGTAAAACTCATATACCGGCTGCAATTGCCAAGTGCCTGAATTTGCAGCATTAAAAATTGTAACACCATTTGAGGCCCCGTTTTCGTAATACTTAAACATTCCTGCCCCAGCCACGTACACTTGCTAACATATGCCCCCGAAATATTTGAAAGTTCAGACGTTGAAGCAACCGTAAGCAAGCTATTATATTTGTTGCCGCTTAGAATGTTTCTTGCTCCAACTTCCCCCATTTCGTTATAACCTGTTTGCGTATAGTGAACAACATCAACCATCAAACCACGTTCAATAAAATCGATTGCCCCTCTAAAAACAATTTTTGTGTTAATCGTGTCTAACGATGCCACCATTTCTTGCGCTTGTCTTATAGAAGAATACCCTATGTCCGAAGTACCCGTCCTGGTGCCTATTTTAAAAATATAAAATGGCATATTCCAACCGTAAACACCCCTGTAATTTTTTACCATTTTTTGAAACGCAGAAATATAACCGGCTTGCGTAATTGTTCCGGCATTTATTGCGTCGGCGTCATTTTCGCCCTGGCACCACAATACACCTTTAAAAACAGGATTGTAACCGGCTGCACGAATAGCAGCTAAGGCGGCGTTAGTTTGGGTTATTGAATTAGAATATAATGTCCCCGTTGTGTCCCACGTCCCCGAACCGGTGTTTGCTAAAACGGTTTGCGAAGTTGCGTTGACAGCCGTTGGAATGAAACAAATTTTTCGACCCGTTATGTTATTCCATGTAATACCAAATGACGGCCAAGCTGAACCCGTGTTGGCACTGCCTACTTCATTGGTTACTTCTGAAAATGTATTGCCGTAATATTGGTAAACAGTCCCGGGGTAAGGGTTCGGTGAGTTGGCTGCCCCTGTCGGGCCACTCATGCCCCTTGCGTTGCTTTGTCCCGCAATCAAGAAAACGTCAACGTCTTTTAAATTTCGAATGGCGCTTGCGGTATCATTTAAAGCCGATTGCGTTGCCGCATTTGGTTTCAAAAATGATGCTGCGCCTAAAAAAGCTTTTTGAATTTGTATGGCCGTTACCTTTTCGGGCCTTCGGTCTTTAATTGTGTCCCGAATGTAATTGTTCAACGATGCTGTGTCGTTGAATTGCGCTTGTGAAGCAAATGTGTTAATTGCGAATGCGAAAATGAATAATAAGCCTTTCATGTTTTTTGTTTTTGTTTAATTTTTTAATTGTCATTTGATAAAGTTTTAAAATCAGTATTTAGGTGTCTTTTGACCTTCCCATTAAACGGGCTTGATGTTGATTATGCTAATTTTTAGGGAGGACGTATAAGTTTTAATCGCATGTTTTTAATTTTTCGCTCTTATTTAATTTCAGGGGGTGAAGTCATTTCGGTTAAAGCCTCATAAATGGCAGTTGCCAATGTGTTATGTGCATCAAAGCGGGTTTTTGCTGCTATAATGTTGTCAATGTATCTGTCGGGGATTGCTTGAAATCGGTTCCTAATTGTTATCCCAAAAGCAGCCAAAGCACTATACACCGCCGCTTTTTCAACGTAAAGCCCCTGAACACGTAAGGCTTCAACCCTTGCTATTTCTGCATTGTATATTTCTTTTCGCCGCCTTGCTTCGTTGAAGGACAATGTTTCTTCTAAAGGTTTATAATCCTGATCGGTTAAATTCGTTTCATCAAATGGCACGTCTTGGGAAATGCTTTTGCCCTGCGACTTCTTTTCTTTTATCTCATTGCCCCACTCCTTATTTGCTACATCAACCAATATTTTTTTTGTTTCGGGGTCATACCCTTTTGATATATGCCCGGCTTTGATGGCTTTTGCTACGGCCGTATGGCTTATGTCCAATGTTTCAGCGTATTTTCTTAATGATAGCTTTTGCATGAGAAAGGGTTTTTGGCGTTTGCTGTTTGAAAAAAAGTGTTGTTATGCTTTGTATTCTGTCCATCCATTCTTTTGAAGTTGATATTTCGGAAGGGTGCAAAACGTCTGAAAAAGTGGCTCCCGTTCCGTCTGAATATGTTATTAATAGGTAGTTGTTCTTTTTCATTGCCGATTGAATTTTTCTTTTGTGGTCCCTTCGTTTGTTGCTGCTTTTGTTGCGGCATCTTTTCCCGGCTTTGCTGTAAATCTTTTCCGAACAAAACACAGTTCGTTTGTCCTGGGTGCTTATGTCCCGCCCGCAGGAAGGGCAAAACCTTTTTTTTGGTATGGTTTCGGGCTGTTGTTTTGTTGTTGCCTGGGTATCTTCTTTCTTTAAAAAAGTTGTATTGGAAATTGTGGGGTTTTGCCTCGGAGTGTGCAACCTTTTTACCGTACATACAAGCGGTAAAAAGGTTGCGCTTTCTTCGGCTTCACTTTTCAAAATAGATTGGTAAAAAGGTTGCGGGTTTTCAGCTTCCAATTCGCCTAAAAACAGGCTTTTCCATGTGCTTAAAATGAATGGTAAAAGATCAACAGGGTTGCCATATCTGTGCAACAGTTTTTCCCAGGTTTTCCCCGCCCGCAATCGTTGAAATTTTCCCAAGCCTTCCCAGGTCTTCGGGTTGCTATAATAAAGCCATTGTTTCAACTCCCGATTTGTTAGCCGGTTTAAATCTGCGGCCGTATCTGTCCAAATAATACCGCATAATGCATCTTTTAGGACGGTAAATAGGGAATAAACCTTTTTCACGACTTGCAAATCTGCAAGGGTTGTTATGCCATATTTAGCCAATACTTGCATTTTATCCACCGCCACTTCAAACCGTAATACATTGCCGCAATCAATGCCACTTTGTTTTGCTTTGTCGTACACCTTCACCCGGTATTGCGTCAAACTGCATTGCAGGCCCTTTGTTAAGCTTTTTTTGTTTATTTGGGTAAAGGGCTTAGTTCGAAAACAGACAAGATTTTTAAGCACCCTAAGAGGCGAAAAGGGAAGGGTTATGTTTACCCCAATTTCTAAGCCGTGTATATAACATTGCCTTGGGTCAATTCCGAAAACGTCTGTAAAACTGTCAATTGATTGCCGAAGCTTTGAAAAAGTGAATTGGTCCGTATTGTGTTCACCGCAGTTGTGGAATTTGTGCAAGCTTCCATTTGCAATAAAATTGTGTCCGTCGTACGAAGAAGGTTTTAGTTTCAGGTCCAACCCCCGCAAATGTGCCGTTCGTATATCGTTTACCTTGGTGCCGGTCTTTTCATTTACCAAAACTTCCCAACACGGCAACCCTAAAAGATGGCTTTTAGGGTTGCGGGTCGTAAAGGTTAACTGAATGCCGTCAATCACAACGAATTTTGAAAGGTTATTGCAGAAAGCTTTGCAGATTGGTTAGGGCATGATTTAATTGCACCATGACAATATCTAAAGTGCCCTGGGGAGCTTCGCCGGAAAGACAAAGGCAAAGGTTTCGTTCTATATCAATCGCTTTATGGTCCGCTAAAATCCGGCCTAATGGGTAGGTTTTTATTTGTTCAAAGTCCGGGTATTGTCTTATTATTAGTAGTGCGTCCGAAACGGCTATATCTATTTCTTCCGGGTCACTATCAATTACCATAACCGCCGCAAGTTTGTCTATGACGTCTGTTATAACTGCTTCTTTGTGTTGGTTGGTATTTGCAAACTCTTTAGACATTTCCCGCCTCCATTTTGCGGCCTGTATTGGTTGCGGCTGCTTTTACTTCACTTAAAAGAAAGCGTGTTTTGTTGCCAATTTTATAAGGTTTTAGAATTCCCGCATTAACCCAACTGTGAACGGTGGGTAATGTGATATGAAACATATTTGCCACGTCTTGGCGGGTAATAAACGGGTCTTCATTTGGTGGGGGCTGTAACTTTGTAAGTTTCGCATCTAAAATTTTAGATACTTCTTTTGCAACTTCCATTACCAAGGCATTGCTTGTAATGGCTTCGACTTGTAGTAGTATTTTTTGTGCCATGTTTTACTGTATTACTTGACGGCAAAACAACCATTACAGTAAAGGCAAAAAAATATCCCGTACATACGACGGGATATTCCTACGGCTTGAAATACAAGCCAGTTAAGCACTTTTTTTTCTAAGTTTTTTTGTTTGATTTATTTACAGTCAAGCAAAATGCTTTTATATCAATTCTCTTTTTTGCTTTGGGTGTTCCGGGTTTCATTGCCTGCTTAATTGTTTCGACGCTAAGCGGCTCACCTTCTTTATTTACAAAATAATTGGATAACATGCGGGCAATTTCCATTTTATCGCCTTCATCTCCTTTGCCATTCCATGTAATCAATTTTTCATTTAGCATGTCATAAAACAGGGTGTACAATGTATTAACAGGGGCTTCCCATTTTAATTGCGGGATGGAAGATTTGTAGAATGTTAGTTCCTCTGTACCGCTTATTTTCTCATCAAGCCATTTGGCGAAATCAATATAATGAACCCAATAACAAAATTCCTTCCACTCCTTTTTTGACGCTTCGCTGAATATATCTTGTTCCAGGCCGGTTTTCACCAAATTGGGAATAGGCAAACCTCTTTTCGCATATTCCAAAAAACGTTTATCCAATATTTTTTTTGAAATTTCATCAAGTTTATTTTCAGCAAACTTTGCTTCATTATATATATTTCCTTCCGAATCCCTTATAAAAGCAATTTTATCAATCTGCATCCTCACTTCCCTGCATTCATCCAAATAGGCCCAATCGTTTTCTGACGGAACAATAAAAGCTATTTTTCTTTCATCTCCCCAATTATCAGTATAAAATGTTAAGGGGCTGATTTCAATTTTCAATTGTTCTGCCTTATTGTCAAACTTTTGCATATACTGTTTGGACTTAGGACTTTTTTCTAAGTTTCTTCCTATTCTTTCTTCTAAGTAATCCGCAGCAATAACAAGCCTTTTTAAACGCTTATCTATTTCTTCAACTTTCTTTATTTCTGACGACCATTTCTTGTACCAATTAATATAATTATCAATATTCAATTCCGACAAAGCTTTCATTATTTACATGGTTTAATTTTTATGGAAGTGTTGCCGCATAATTTCAGCGTGTTCGGCATGGCTCACCTTTACATACTTCAAAAACGTGCTTTCCTTTGTGTGTCCGGTAATCTTCATTATTGTTTGCATAGGTATGCCCCGTCTTACCATGTTGCTTGCGAAACTACGGCGGGCCGAATGGCTCGAAACGAGTGCCCATTTTTTTAAAACTTTAGGGTCCTTTGTGCCGCCCCTGGTTGTTTGTTTTTCCGTGTCTTCAACAATTCCGGCCATTTCGCAGACTTCTTTAATGTACTCGTTTAACTTTTGGTCTGAAATCTTTGGAGGTGTACCGCCGCCATACTTTGCCAATATACCTTTTACCGTTGGATGGATAGGGATAACAACCCTTGTCCCTGTTTTGGCCTGAAATAGTTCTATGTTTTCGCCCTTTATGTGGTGTGGCTTAATATTGTTGTAATCGCTGATTCGTTGACCGGTCCAGCATCCAATTAGAAACAGGTCCCTTGCTTTGTCAAGACGTGCAGTCATTGAAAGGTCTAATGCTGCAATAGCTGAAAGTTCCTTTTCGTTCAGGTACACATTGAAAGCATTTTCCCGGACCGGCTTAAACCGCTTGTTATCCAAAACGTCTGTATCAAAGGCGATCTTTTCCGATGCTGCGGCCCTCAAAAACTGTCTAAAGTTATCAATGTGCTTTGCAATGTTATTAAGGGAATATGGCACTTCTTTCGGCTGTCCGGTTTTCTTGTCCTTTACCGTGTACCGTTTAACGGTAGTAAGGAAGTCCCGGAAATCGGTAAGTGTCCCCAGGCTAATTTTATCAAAGTCTATTGGCTCCCGGTTTTCTTGCTCAAATTCTTGCAAAAGTTTTATGGTAGTATTATGTTCCTGAATGGTTCTTTTGCCAATTATTCGGCCGGTCCGGGAGTCAATGCGGCTATGTGAAGTTTCTATGTATTGATTAACAAACCGCCAAAAGTTCGGCTTTTCCTCAACTTTGCGGCCGGTCCATTTATCCAACCCATCTTTAAATAACTCTTTTGTTGGGTGTATGCGGTCATTGATGGCGGCGGCGTACAACTTCAATACCGCCGTTTCCATTTCTCCTAAATGTTTATTGATTGTGTCTTTTAGTGGTTCACTAATTACAGCCCGGACCCTTTGTTTTTGCCCATCCCAATTTTTAGGCAATACTTTGAACTTGGTTGTATAACGGTAATAATTTCCGTCCCATCTTAAAACTAAATAAATAACTTCCGGCTTTTTGCTTTCAGTTTTTCTAAGGTTAAAATTTACGTTTAGCATCCATAACGGCTTAGGCCGCTAAAATAGTTAAATAAGTGAACGGTGGTCGGTTTGGTGGTTGGTTTTTCTTTATGTTCCCTTATTTCCCCAAATTCAGTTTAACGGCCGCGAAACTCCCAATTCCCATAAAACCGTTACCCATTCTGTATTTTGTCGGCTTTTTTGTGGGTCCCAAAAAAATACAAAATTAAATAGGTGCGGGTTCAGTCGTCCCGACTAAAACAAGGTGGTTTCGGCCACCTTGTTTTTTTTATTGCCTTCCAAAATCTATAATGGAGAGATGTATTGGTTCTTAAACCTGGTAATATGCGATATTTACGCAAGGACTATTTTCTGATACCTTATTAATAGAATTCCGCAAAAGATCCATCAAAATGATTGCGATTTTATTAAAGCAATGAATATTTTTGCATTCACCATTCGGGATGTAGCGCAGTCCGGTAGCGTACGTCGTTCGGGACGACGGGGTCGCTGGTTCGAATCCAGTCATCCCGACCAAAGGTTTTAAAAGTCCTCTGTTGGCTTCAAAAGTTTTCTCTTTGCGTTGAGGACTTTTTACCAATCCCTTTTGCGGTAACGAATAGCACTCCAACTAGACCTGCCGTATCCTGTCAGAAAATCCATTTAAACCAGGCTCACGTTACGCGTTCTCTCCGCATAGCCATCATTCCGCTCAGAAGCCCGACATTTTTTTTAAGCTTTCAATCAATCCATTATCTTCGCTGCTTAATGGATATTCTTTTAAGGCAAGTACGCATAATTGATCCCTCCTCGCCTTTTCATCAGCAAAAAGTTGATATTCTTGTTCAAGACGGTTTCATTTCCCACATTGGCTCTGTTGAAGCAAAGGCAGATCAGGAAATAACGATTGACGGTTTGTGTGTTTCTCCCGGCTGGACCGATGTTTTTGCGCATTTCTGCGACCCGGGTTTCGAGTATAAAGAAACGCTGGAAACAGGCGCAGCTGCTGCTGCAGGTGGCGGGTACACCGATGTTATGATCCTGCCAAACACCTCCCCGGTTCTTCATAACAAATCGGGCATTGAGTACATTGTTCAGAAAAGCAAAAGGCTGCCTGTAACGGTCCACCCCATTGCTGCCATAACAAAAAATACCGAGGGAAAAGAACTGGCAGAAATGTATGACATGCACGAAAGCGGCGCTGTAGCTTTTAGTGATGGCACTTCTACCTTGCAATCATCAGGCATTTTATTAAAGGCCCTGCAATATATAAAAGCAATTCACAAGACCATCATACAGGTACCTGATGATAAGGCCATCAGCGCCACCGGTTTAATGAATGAGGGTGTTGTATCCACCCAATTAGGGCTTGCCGGTAAACCGGCTATTGCCGAAGAGTTAATGGTTCTCAGAGATATTGAACTGGCAAAATATACCGGCTCTAAAATTCACATCTCCGGCGTATCAACAGCTAAGTCCATCGAATTCATAAAACAGGCAAAAAAAGAAGGCATTGCCGTTACCTGCTCTGTTACGCCTTACCATTTATGTTTTAGCGATAAGGACCTGGAGCAATACGATACCAACCTGAAAGTGAATCCTCCCCTGCGTACCCGGGATGATGTGGAGGCATTGAAAAAAGCGGTGCTGGATGGAACAGTTGATTGTATAGCTACTCATCATTTGCCGCAGGATACCGATCATAAAGTGGTGGAGTTTGAATATGCACAATATGGTATGCTTGGATTGGAAACAAGTTTTGCCGTTACACGAACCTGCCTGCCCGAACTTTCTCTGGAAAAATTGATGGAGCTTTTTTCATTAAACCCAAGAAAGATATTTGACCTCCCTGCTGTTTCCATTAACCAGAACGAGACGGCTTGTCTAAGTTTATTTCTTCCCCATGAGAAGTGGACAGTTGGTAGTTTAAGATCCAAATCAAAGAACTCTCCCTTCCCCGGCAAGCAACTTACCGGCAAGCCGGTTGGCATTATTAATAAAGACAAAGTATTTTTGAACGAATAATTTATCTCATGCAAGAGAAATCAAATATTTCCCATGGTATAAAATGGGGTATCATCATTGGATTTGTTTACAGCATTTTGCTACTGGTGCGCTACACCACGGGAGCTGCCAATCCGATTATGTTGGGTCTTTGGGCTTTTGTGGGTTACCTGGTGATTCTGATCTTATTGTTGATCTCCGGTTTTCAATTGCGTAAGATCAATGGCGGGTACATAGAACTCAAAGAAGTTTTTAAGATCTTGTTCCTGTCCGTCCTGATTTTTGAATTGTTCTACACTATTTTCAATTTTGTTTATCTCAAATATGTGAATCCCGGCTTTTTTCAAACGCTTAAAGATTCTACGGAAGCATTGCTTCTAAAAAGTAATCAGCCGCAGGAGAAAATTGATGAGATGATTGAAAAAATGGATGCGCAGGCCGCCGCCAATATGAATATTCTGGATGTGCTGAAATCTTATTTATTCGCTATTTCCATCAGCGGCATTTTTGCGTTGATCTTTGCCCTGATCATCAAAAAGAAAAAAGATCCTTTTTTAACCCAGCAAGATAACTTCCTGCAATCCTAATCGAATGGACCTGTCAATAATCATTCCTTTAAAAGACGAAGAAGAATCATTGCCTGAACTGGCTGATTGGATCAGGAAGGTGTGTGAGGCGCATCACTATTCTTATGAGATCATTATGGTTGATGATGGCAGTACCGATAATTCATGGAAAGTAATTGAGCAGTTAAGACTTGGAAATCCGAATATCAGGGGCATTAAATTTCAACGGAATTATGGCAAGTCCGCTGCACTCAACGAAGGCTTCAAAGCGGCACAGGGCGATGTAGTGATTACGATGGATGCAGATCTGCAGGACAGTCCTGATGAAATACCGGAGCTTCGCCGTATGATAGTAGAAGACGGATTTGACCTGGTGAGCGGCTGGAAGAAAAAGCGTTTTGATAACACACTTACAAAAAATATTCCTTCTAAATTTTTCAATGCCGTTACCAGCAAGGTATCGCATATCAAACTGCACGATTTTAATTGCGGTCTGAAATCGTACCGGAAAAAAGTAGTGAAAAGCATAGAAGTGTATGGTGAGATGCACCGCTATATCCCGGTGATAGCTAAATGGGCCGGCTTTAAAAAGATCGGGGAAAAAGTAGTAGAGCACCGGGCAAGGAAATACGGAATTACAAAGTTTGGCTGGGAGCGGTTTGTAAATGGATTTCTGGACCTGTTGTCCATCACGTTCGTAGGCAAGTTTTCGAAAAGACCCATGCATTTTTTCGGCCTGTGGGGAACGCTTTTTTTTGTTCTTGGTTTGGGCATTACACTCTATCTTATTATTGCCAAATTCGTCAATGCGGAAGTAGCACTAACCAATCGTCCCGGTTTTTACTTGGCCCTTACTTCGGTCATCATTGGTATGCAATTGTTCCTGGCAGGCTTTATCTCTGAGCTGATTGCCCGCAATGCTCCCGGCCGCAATACGTACCTGATTGAAGATAAAATTGGTTTGTAATGCAACGCATTATTATCATAGGCCCTGCACATCCATTGCGTGGTGGATTGGCTACGTTCAACCAGCGGTTGGCTAAGGAATTCATTGCGCAGGGCAACGAGTGTTCCATCGTTTCTTTTTCATTGCAGTATCCTTCCTTTCTTTTTCCGGGAACCACGCAATATTCAACGGACCCGGCTCCGGATGATATTTCCATTCACACCTTGATCAATTCCGTCAATCCCTTGAATTGGTTGATAGTGGGAAAAAAACTGCGCCGGTGGAACCCGGATATAATTGTGGTGCGTTTCTGGCTGCCTTTTATGGGCCCTGCTTTGGGAACCATCCTCAGGCAGGTTAAAAAAAACAAACACACAAAAGTTATTTGCATCGCCGATAATGTTATTCCGCATGAAAAAAGGCCCGGCGACCCTGCCTTCACTAAATATTTTTTAAAAGCCTGCGATGCTTTTGTTACCATGAGTGAAAAAGTGATGAAAGACTTGCGGCAGTTTGAAAAAACAAAGCCGGCTCAATGGGTGCAGCATCCCCTCTATGATAATTTTGGCAGCCTCATTTCAAAAACAGAAGCCAGGCAAAAATTAGGCTTATCTCTAACTGATAAGATCCTTCTTTTCTTTGGATTTATCCGCCAGTACAAAGGCCTTGATCTTTTATTAAAAGCCATGGCAGATGAGCGGATCAGGAAAGAAGGAATTAAGCTTTTGGTGGCGGGTGAATTTTATGAAGATGAAAAGCCTTATTTACAACTGATCAGCGATTACCAATTGCAGGATACCGTTATTCTCAAAACGTCTTTTATTCCCGATAGCGAAGTGAAATATTTTCTTTGCTCCGGCGACTGTGTCGTGCAGCCGTATAAGAATGCTACGCAAAGTGGCGTTACGCCTCTCGCCTATCATTTTGAAAAGCCCATGATCGTTACAAACGTGGGTGGCCTGCCTTCGCTGGTTCCGCATGAAAAAGTGGGATTGGTGTGCGCGCCGGAACCCTCGTCTTTGGCGGATGCGATCCTTCATTTTTACGAATTAGGCGAGAATTATTTTATTCCACATCTTCGCAACGAAAAACAAAAGTACTCATGGCAGAGCTTGACTAAAGCAATTTTTGATCTGAGTGATAAGGCTTAAATCCATGTGATAGTAAAAGATCAATGGGCCTGCTGCACAGAGAGTATTTTAGTTCAACCCGAATGCAATTATGATCTACAGAAGCAAAGCTCCATTACGAATCGGATTGGCCGGTGGCGGTACGGATGTAAGCCCCTATAGCGATTTATATGGCGGCGCCATTTTAAACGCCACAATTTCCTTGTATGCCCACGCCAGCATAGAACCCCTGCAGGAAGAAAAGATTATTTTGGAAGCCTACGACCGAAACGAAAGAGAAGAATTTGACCTGCAAAACGAATTGCCCATCAACGGACACCTGGATTTATTAAAAGGTGTGTATAACCGTATTCAAAAAGATTATGACCAGGTGAAATGCGGCTTTAAGCTTTCCACGTTTGTAGATGCGCCGGCAGGTTCAGGACTTGGTACTTCATCTACCCTGGTGGTTGCCATCATTGGCGCTTTTGCCGAAATGATGCGCCTGCCATTGGGTGAATACGATATAGCACACTATGCGTATCAAATTGAGCGAAGGGATCTCAACCTGGCCGGAGGCAAACAGGACCAGTATGCGGCTACATTTGGCGGCGTTAATTTCATGGAGTTTTATGCCGATGACCAGGTGATTGTAAATCCTTTGCGTATCAAACAACAATACCTCTTTGAACTGGAAAATAATTTAGTGTTGTATTATACGGCTACCAGCCGTGAGTCCGCTAAGATCATCGAACGGCAATCAAAGAACGTGGTATCAAAACAGGAAACTTCTATTGAAGCCATGCACCAGCTAAAGCAGCAATCGCAGATGATGAAGGAAGCCTTATTAAAAGGCCGGCTGAATGAGTTTGGTGAAATCCTTGATTACGGTTACCAGCAAAAAAGAAAGATGGCCGAAGGCATATCCAATCCTTTAATGGAAGAAATTTATGAAACAGCAAGGCAAAGCGGCGCTTCAGGGGGAAAGATATCCGGTGCGGGCGGTGGTGGCTTTATGATCTTTTATTGTCCTGGTACCACAAAATACAAAGTGATAAAAAGCCTGGAACGCTTTGGCGGCATTAATAAAAGTTATGCATTTACCGAGCATGGTTTAAAAACATGGACACTCTAAGTTAGATTTGCGAAGCAAGAAATCCGAAGTATGGAAAAGATCAAAAACATTATACAATCC
This sequence comes from uncultured bacterium, assembly GCA_966095395.1. Lineage (GTDB taxonomy): Bacteria > Bacteroidota > Bacteroidia > Chitinophagales > Chitinophagaceae > Flavisolibacter. Next base: position 70,781 of record CBHTSW010000014.1, read on the forward strand.
TCGATAGGTGTTAAGCAGCAGGTACTGGAAAATGATGCGTTATTGCAAACTGTTACAGACGTAACCAATGTCATTGTAGATGCCTTAAAAAAAGGTGGCCGGATTTATTTCTGTGGAAATGGCGGAAGCGCCGCGGATGCCCAACACCTGGCAGCCGAGTTTTCGGGAAGGTTTTACACAGACAGGAAGGCTTTGCCGGCCGAGGCTTTGCATTGTAACACGTCCTATTTAACAGCCGTTGCCAACGACTATAGCTACGAAGTAGTATATGCCCGGCTTATAGAAGGAATTGGAAACACCGGTGATGTGTTGGTTGGGTTATCTACCTCGGGCAACTCGGCCAATATTGTACGGGCTTTTGAAGCGGCGAGGCAAAAAGGAATTTTCACCGTTGGCTTTACCGGCCTGACTGGTGGTGTTATGAAAGAGGTGTCCGATTACCTGATCAATGTTCCCTCTACCGATACGCCGCGGATACAAGAAAGTCATATTCTTTTGGGGCATATCATTTGCCAGTTGGTGGAAGAAAACTACTTTGTTACACAATGACGGAAGCAATTATTTTGGCCGGAGGTTTAGGAACCCGCCTACGTGAAACTGTTCCCGATCTTCCCAAATGCATGGCGCCTGTGGCAGGCCGCCCGTTTATCTCTTACGTAATTGATTCCCTGCGCATGCAGGGAGTGGAGCATTTTATTTTTTCATTGGGTTATAAGTGGGAGGTTATCGAAAATTACTTGGTAGAGAATTACCCAACTCTCGATTATACGGTGGTGCTCGAAGAAGAGCCTTTGGGAACCGGCGGCGCCATTCATTTGGCTATCCAAAAAGCAAGAGGAAGTAATGTTGTGGTGGCAAATGGCGATACCTTGTTCAAAGTGCATTTGCAGGAACTTTTTTCTTTTCATACTTCCATGGATGCCGAATGCACACTTGCTTTAAAGCCCATGCAGAATTTCGACCGGTATGGTGTGGTGGAGACTAATGACAAGGGAAAGATCATTTCTTTTAAAGAAAAACACTTTTACGAAAGCGGATGGATCAACGGCGGAATTTACCTTGTGCACAAGGAAAGGTTTCTTCAACATGCATTCAGCCAGAAGTTTTCTTTTGAAAAGGATTATTTGGAAAAGCAATATACACAGGGAAATTTTTATGGTTTGGCACAGGAAGGTTATTTTATTGATATCGGCATCCCCGAAGATTACAGCAGGGCACAAACTGACCTGCAAAAGCCATCGCTGGACCTGGCTAAAATTGATAAAAGCTGGACCTTGTTTTTGGACCGTGACGGCGTGATCAATGAAGAAAAGGTGGGAGAATATGTGTTGCATTGGGGAGAATTTATTTTCAGCAAGGGCGTTTTGGAAACATTTAAAAAATTAAGCAACAGGTTTGGAAAAGTCATTGTAGTGAGCAACCAGCGGGGCGTTGGGAAACAATTAATGACCGAGGCCGATCTACAGAGTATTCACCTGGAAATGCAGCGTGAAGTGGAGATTGTGGGTGGAAAATTTGACAAGATTTATTACTGCACCGAAAAAGACGATAAATGCTTTAACCGCAAGCCCAATCCCGGAATGGCTTTGCAGGCGGCAAAAGATTTCCCCGAAATAGATTTTGGCAAAAGCATTATGGTGGGCAACAAACCCAGCGATATGCGGTTTGGCCGGTCGGCCGGCATGTTTACGGTTTTTGTAACCACTACCAATCCCGGTCAGCCCTTCCCCCACCCCGATATTGACCTGGCGTTTGACACCCTGGCTCATTTTGCCGAAGCGCTGTGATGGAGAAATTCAAAAGTCAAAATTCAAAAGAACATTCAAATTACAAGGTTTTTTACTTTTGACTTTTGAATTTTGACTTAACACAGCTCCGCACATTCAAGCCCTAATCCTTGTTAATCCTTATTTAATCTTCCTGTCCGTAGTCAATTTTTGAGTTTTTTTATCGTTCTTAGCAAGAACAAAGCATCCATTTATTGTGAAAAAGCCGCTCATTATAGTTTCTTTCTTAGTTATGGCCGCTACTTCTTTTTCGCAGGTGCAAAAAATTACTCCTGCCGATTTGAAGACCTTGCGTAAAAAAGAAGATTCCTTAAAGGTTTTAATCAAAAACATTTTTGTAGATACTCTTTCCGCAGGCAGAATGCGCAGCGACAGCCAGTTTGTCCGCACCCTGGTGAGAAGCCTGCAGGTAAAAAGTTCATTTTACTATCCCTTCGATTCTGTACAGGGTGTTTCAAAACTTTTTGCTCCGGACAGCAGCTTTAAAATCTTTACCTGGCAGTTGGATTTTGATGGCATGTATGTCCGTCAACGCGGCGCCATACAACTCAACTCACCTGATGGTTCCTTAAAGTTGATCCCGCTGAGAGATTATTCCGAGTTTGCCGATAATGCCATGGATTCGGTGCGTAACAAGGATACGTGGATCGGGGCGGTGTATTACAATATTGTGGAGACACAATACAACGGCAAAAAATACTATACACTTTTTGGTTATGATGAGAACAGCATCCGCAGCAATAAAAAGTGGATCGAGGTAATGACTTTCGATAACCGTAAAATGCCGGTATTTGGAGGACCCTATTTTGCATTTGACAAGGACTCGGTAAAACGCGATGTGCAATACCGTTACCATATTGAATATAAAAAAGAAGCTTCTACAACTATGAACTACGATCCTGAAATGCAAATGATACTGGTGGATCATTTGGTTTCAGAATCCGACGAGCCTGATAATCCATGGACCTTAATTCCGGATGGCGATTACGAAGGTTTTAAATGGGAAGGCGGCAAATGGCAACATGTAGATAAAGTGTTTGACCAAAAGTTGAAGGACGGCGAATTCCCTATGCCTGATCCTTTGCGTGATGCCAGCGGCAACAACGATGAAAAGAAATTGCAGGAACGCACCGATAAGAACAAGGCAAAGGAGAAAAAAGTAAAAGGAAATTGATCTTCTCATGAGACGTGAAACGTCAAACGTTAGATATTAGCCTCCAATCATTTTTGAGAGCATTGCAAAACATTTATTCAATAGCTCACCAAGCTTTGCTAATTCCTCTGCCTTAAAATAGTTTAAATCAACTGCAGTTTCAAGTGTAGCATCAATTTCAACTACAGAGCCTCTTGAAATTTAAAAATATCTTTTTCTTTCCAGGTCTGATTTTTTAGTAGAACCCTCTGCAAGATTCAATTTTACAGATCATGCAGCTCTTCGCATTTGCTGCACCATATTGAACTTTTCCTCTGCCGGTAAAGACATTGAAACTTTATAGACTTCTGTGGTTAAATTTCTTATTGCTTTATAGGCATCAAGAGATTTGTGTTTGAGCTGTAGAAACATAAGAGGACAGTTTTGGTTTAAAGTTTCTGTCTCACGTTAGACGTCTCACGTCTCACCTCCTTAATCATCCAGCTTCAACACCGCCAGGAACGCTTCCTGCGGCACTTCTACGTTACCGATCTGGCGCATACGTTTCTTGCCCTCTTTTTGTTTTTCCAGCAGCTTGCGCTTACGGCTGATGTCACCACCATAACATTTTGCTGTTACATCTTTGCGTATGGCAGAAATGTTTTCGCGGGCCAATATTTTTGCACCAATGGCGGCCTGTATGGCAATCTGGAATTGCTGGCGGGGCACCAGTTCTTTTAATTTTTCACACAGCTTACGGCCAAACTCCTGTCCTTTGCCCCGGTGAATCAAGGCGCTTAGGGCATCCACTTTATCGTTATTTAAAAGAATGTCCATTTTTACAATATCGGCTTCGCGGTAGCCTATGGGATGGTAATCGAAGGAAGCATAGCCACGGGTCTGGCTTTTTAATTTATCGTAAAAATCAAATACAATCTCCGTCAAAGGCATTTCAAACACCAGTTCCACGCGGGTTTGTGTAAGGTAACTTTGATTGATAAGGATACCCCGCTTGCTCAAACACAAGGTCATGATATTGCCGATGTACTCCGGTTTTGTAATGATCTGTGCCTTGATAAAGGGCTCTTCAATGCGGTCTGTTTTTACGGGGTCGGGCATTTCGGCCGGGTTGTTTACAATGATCTTTTCCCCTTTGGTAGTGTAGGCGATAAAGCTTACGTTGGGTACAGTTGTAATGACTGTTTGATTGAATTCCCGCTCCAGCCGTTCCTGGATGATCTCCATGTGCAGCAGTCCCAAAAAACCGCAACGGAACCCAAAGCCAAGGGCCTGGGACGTTTCCAGTTCAAAAGTTAAGGAAGCATCGTTTAATTGCAGTTTGTCCATGCAATCCCGCAGCTCTTCAAATTCATCGGTATTCACCGGGAAGATACCAGCAAACACCATGGGCTTTACTTCTTGGAAACCTTTAATAATTTCCTGGGTTGGATTGATGGCATTGGTGATGGTATCACCCACTTTTACTTCCTTGGCGTTTTTAATGCCCGTGATGATGTAGCCCACATCACCGGTCTTTACTTCTTTCTTTGGATCTAAGCCCAACTTTAAAATCCCTACTTCGTCGGCTTCATACTCCTGGCCGGTGGAAACAAATTTTACCTTGTCGCCTTTCTTTAACGTTCCGTTGACAATACGGTAGTAAACAATAATGCCCCTGAAACTATTGAACACACTATCAAAGATCAGGGCCTGCAAGGGTGCATTTTCTTTTCCTTTGGGCGCCGGAATGCGGTCTACAATGGCTTCTAAAATAGCCTCCACACCTAAACCGGTTCTGCCGCTGGCCAATAATATTTCTTCCGGCTTGCAGCCGATTAATTCAATGATCTGGTCTTTTACTTCTTCGATCATGGCGCCATCCATGTCAATTTTGTTGATGACAGGAATGATCTCCAGGTCGTTATCAATGGCGAGGTATAAATTAGAAATGGTTTGTGCCTGGATGCCCTGCGTGGCATCTACCAGCAGCAGAGCACCTTCGCAGGCGGCAAGGGCACGGCTCACTTCATAGCTGAAGTCCACGTGGCCCGGGGTATCAATCAGGTTCAGAACATATTCTTCCCCGTTTTGTTTGTAATTGATCTGGATGGCATGGCTTTTAATGGTGATGCCTTTTTCCCTCTCCAGGTCCATATCGTCTAGCACCTGGTCCATCATTTCTCTTTCCGAGATGGTGTTGGTGGTTTGCAAAAGACGGTCGGCCAGGGTGCTTTTACCATGGTCAATATGTGCAATGATGCAGAAATTCCGGATGTTCTTCATGTGCTGATAATCCTTTTTCGGGGTGGCAAAGGTAGCGGATTTGGGCCGGAAAAAAGGCAGATTAAAAGGGTTTAACAAGGTAGAAGTAATCGGGATTTGTAGGACAAATAAGAAGGAAAGAAGCTTCGGATGAATTTTTCAAAGCCCATACGTCCCTACCATTGCATAAAACCACTGCATGGGAGACGCATAGCCGGGAAAGAGCCAATGTCAGTCTTGATATGGCATACCAATATGAAAGCAATTAAAGTAGATCGCTAAAAGTAGTAAAATGATTGCTACTCCTTTGATTTTGTATACATAGAGCCAGAATGCAACTAGCAAGATCAGTAAAACGTTCAGTGGATAATTTCTTCCCGAGAAATTGATACCTGGCAAAACAGTATTTATGGAAATCATTTACATAACCACTCACCTACTATATGATTCATTATGATGATTTTCGTTATTAAACCCCAAGCATACCGTTTAAAATAATTCAGTTTTTATTGATGAACTCATTTCTGCTTTGGTGGTTTTACTGCAAAATTGTAGCCTACGGTAAAAGTTATGGGAAGGATACCCGGGTTGAATTCCACGCCCGAGTTTTTAAGTGAGTTGTACTTCTCATCAAATTCTGAATTTCTGAAAGGTACCAGCAGTTCCAGGCTCCAGACATGATTTTTCTTGTTTACAATTTCGCAGCCGGCGCCCGCTGAAAAGCCGTAATACGATTTGGCAAAACTAGCGCCGAATCCATAATTCACTTTAAGAGCGGCGTTATAGCCATACATAGCTAGCAATACAGGTTGTATTTTTTTGCCAGGTAGAGGTTTTATTATGAGTCCGGCATTATAGCCAATATCGACAAGGTTATAACCAAAGCCTCCAAAGACACCAATATTTTTTGCAGGAAGAAATTGGGCTCTCATGCCAAACCCGCCATAGTCAATACCAAGGCCAAAACCGAAATAGGCTTTCTGATGACTTGAGTTTTCCGCATCGGCTTGAGCGTTTACTGTTTTAATACTTATTAATGTAAACAAAAGAGCTATAAAGTATTGGAATTTGTTTTTCATTCTCATTTTGAAAACTAGTTTTAGTTTTTATAAAATTTGCAACGCTAGAAAAATCGCAACACTAAAATTTTGTGACTTAAAATAGTGTACATACCTCTCTATAAAAGAAATGTAAATCAAAATATAAAAGATCAACTGTATATCAAAATGATGCGTTCCCGCCGTTGCACAAAAGCCACAGCACGGGATGCTTGGGAACATAATTTGTAGTACTCTCTCCACCAATAGCGAAACATGGAAATCTATCAGCAAATACTATCCTTACCGGAAAAAAGAAGAGGTTTTCATTTAATAACTACCGAAGTAGAACGTGCCTTACCGCAAATAAAAGAAATCACGGCCGGACTTTGCCAGGTGTTTATTCAGCATACTTCGGCCTCACTCACCATTAACGAGAATGCCGATCCAACGGTTCGGAAAGATTTTGAAATGTTCTTTAATAAAACCGTAAAGGAAAACGATCCGGACTATGCGCATAATTACGAAGGCCCGGACGATATGCCAACACATCTGAAAGCGTCACTGTTGGGTAGTTCGGTGCTAATACCCATTCGCAACGGAAGCCTGGCCCTGGGAACCTGGCAGGGCATCTATTTATGCGAACATCGCAATCACGGTGGTGGAAGAACGTTGGTGATTACCGCATGGGGTGAATGAGGTTGCCTTCCGCGATTTGTCTCCGTGTACAGGCAAGCTGCAAAGCGGGACTTCTCGACGAGTAAACAGGCTACAGAAACTTGCATGTCATCAAATGGAGATTTATAAGCCCAGCAAAGCCCGGTCTTTTTTCGTCAGCTTTGCTTTTACCATTTCATAACTCTGCCCAATGTATCCCTGCCACTCTTTCTTATTAAGTTTTGAAGGATTGGTAACCAAAACCCATTTGGCCCTTGCCATATAGGGCGCCGGTATAAAACCATCCTTAATACTTAGTTCTTCAAATTCTTCATCCCTTACTTTAAAAGAGCATTTGAAAGGCGGCTCCAGCGAAGCCACGCAAAACATCTTTCCGCCAACGGAAAAAACAAGGTCGTTGCCCCATTTAACATCTTCGGTTGCGGCGGGCAAGGACAAACACAAGGCCCTGAGAAAATCAATATCCATGTATCAAAAATAAAGGACCCTTAAATAGTAACTATTTTTTTTATGTTTTTTAGATAATCAGTATCTTAACACTACTTCAATTGTTTACCTCAATCCAAAACCATACTAATGAAACACATTTTAATTGTGTTCCTGCTTATTCTTTTTACAGGCTAACCTTAACCCATGGCCGGAAGCAAAGAACCAAAACCACGCTATTGAATTTTCAATAAGAAATAATTTATACCAAACTTCTAAAACCTCATAAACATGAAAAGTTTCCTGATGGCAGTTGGCGCCATCATGTTCATTTTTGCCGGCATGCTTGCTACTATTTATGAAGCCTTAAACATTTCGGAATCCGATGCAAAAAAATGTCTTGTTGCCTCCATTGGCGAAGGCATCATCATGCGTGGAGAGCACCACGACCTTGTTTCCGATGCCCGCAAACTTTCGGTGGAAGAACGAGTGACAGGCATTAAAGAACTGATGCGGCTTGCCAAAGAGTACACCGCAACCGATGATTTTAAAAAGGAGTATAAAAAATGGCGGAACACCAAATTAAATCCTGATAGCAAAGGAAAGTTTGGTTTGCCGAAACTTGGAAAAATGCTGGACAACGCGGTGGACAATAAAATAGATAAATCGCAAAATGAAAAGAATTATCCTTCCGATGCTACTGAAATGGTCAAAAAAAGATTGACCGACTTCCTGGAAGTTTCTGGCACTGTTGATTTTGATGCAGAACTTAATGGCAGCAGGTTTGCAAACCCCGAGTATGAAAAAAAATCAAGCTGGTGGAAAATGTGCTACCGTGCAGGCAAACCTGTAATTGAAGCGGCGCGGGACGAAGCGCAGAAATGGCTGGATGAATTAAATGACAAATGATTTTTGACGCCAAAGGGCTAATCATCGCAGCTGTGAGCTGTCAGACGTCAGATGTGAAACCAGGTAGAAACGCTTCGGTCATCGTGCACTCGTGTCTCACCTCTGACGCCTCACGTATTTCTTTGTCAACTTAAATATATTTTGGTATTACTTTCTGTAAACCTTACTATAAAAAAACCGCAGGTCATCTGCGGTTTTAAATTTCATTTAAGCTTGTTGTGGCTTAGGCTCCTTGGGCTTCTTGCCGGTCTTCGGCGTGAAGATCGCCAGCATCCGTTTCCCTTCCAGCTTGGGCATGCTTTCCAGTTGGCCAAAGTCTTTCAGGCGGTCGGCAAATTTCAACAGCAGCAACTCACCCCTGTCCTTAAACTGAATGGCGCGGCCTTTAAACTGCACATAGGCTTTTACCTTATTGCCCTCTTTCAAAAAGTTTTCGGCATGCTTTGATTTAAAATCAAAATCATGATCATCCGTATTGGGCGTAAAGCGAATTTCCTTCATCTCGGTGGTCTTCGCCTTGGCCTTCATTTCCTTTTCTTTCTTCTTCTTATCGTAAAGGAATTTATTGTAGTCAATGATTTTACAAACCGGCGGATCTGCCTGCGGAGAAATTTCAACCAGGTCCAGTTCCTGGTCCTGGGCTATTTTCATTGCTTCCTGTGTAGGATAAACGCCAACGGTTACGTTGTCGCCGACCAGCCTTACTTGTGGAACCCTGATGTGATGATTGATGCGGTGCTCTGCTTCCTTGCGTGGAACGAAACGTCCTCTGCCAAATCCGCCGCCACCAGGTCTGAAACCTCCTCTGTTTGGTAATGCCATAATTTGTTGTCCACAGTCTACAGCCGGCAGTCCGGTAAACGTGTGGCTTTTACTTGTTTTTATTTTAAGTTACTGCCGATAATTTTTAAAGATAAAAAGAGAAAAGGAGTTAACAGCTTTTCTCTTTTTATTACTTGGTTATTTTTTGTACCGGGCCACGGTACTGCTCTTTAACTTCTCTTGTGTCGCACTCTTGTACTGCTGTAAAGCTATCGGCTGTCAGCTCTCAGCAATCAGCTTGTTCTTCTGAAGCCTGACGCTGATGGCCGATCACCACTTGCTATCCGCTACTCCTCCCTCCGCTCTCTCACTTCTCTTACTAGATCCATCAAAAACTCATCCACATGCCTGGTTCCCAGGTCACCCTTGCCTTGCCGCCTAATGGCCACTTTATCTTCATTCACTTCCTTTTCACCCACCACCAGCATATAAGGCACTTTCATCAGTTCCGTATCCCGTATCTTTTTGCCTATCTTTTCGTTCCTGTCGTCAATCTCTGCACGAATATCCGCTTTTTTTAATTTATTCAACACAGATTTAGCATAGTCCATAAACTTGTCGCTGATCGGCAGAATTTTCACCTGCAATGGCGCCAGCCATGTTGGTAATTTTCCGGCATAGTGCTCCAGCAAAAATCCAATGAAACGTTCGTGGGTGCCCAGCGGGGCCCGGTGAATGATCAACGGCGTTTCTGTGTGGTTATCATGGGTGGTGTACTCCAGTTTAAAACTGCGGCCCTGGGAGAAATCTACCTGGTTGGTGGCCAATGTAAACTCCCTTCCAATGACACTGTAGATCTGCACATCAATTTTGGGTCCATAAAAAGCCGCTTCATCCTGCACTTCCACGTAAGGAATGTTTGATTCCTGTAATACATTGCGTACCATGGCTTCTGTTTCCTTCCACAGCTCCGGTTCGTTTACATACTTCACTCCGAGTTTATCCGGGGAGTGTAGCGACAGGCGCATCACGTATTTATCAATACCAAAGATTTTGAAATACTTCAGGTACATTTCATTTACCGCCCTGAACTCTTCGTTGAATTGTTCTTTGGTGCAATAGATGTGGGCATCGTTCATGTGCAGGCAGCGTACCCGCATCAGGCCAAATAATTCACCGCTTTGCTCGTACCTGTAAACGGTTCCGTATTCAGCTATACGGTAAGGCAGATCACGATAGCTTTTAGGCTCTGCCGCATATATTTTATGGTGGTGCGGACAGTTCATGGACTTGAGGTAATACTTCTCTCCCTCCAGTTCCATAGGCGGATACATACTGTCGGCATAGTAAGGCAGGTGACCGCTGGTCAGGTACATGCTTTCTTTTGCTATATGTGGTGTAACCACTCTTTTATACCCTGCATCCGATTCGGTTTCCTTCGCCAGCTTTTCCAGCTCCTCAATAATTACGGTACCGTTTGGTAGCCACATGATCAATCCCTGGCCCACATCATCATCCATGGTATAAATGCCAAGTTCCTTACCCAGTTTGCGGTGATCCCTTTTCTTGGCTTCCTCCAGCATGTGCAGGTACTCATCCAATTGCTTTTGAGAAGGGAAGGTAACGCCGTAAATGCGGGTGAGCTGCTTGTTCTTTTCATCACCCTTCCAGTAGGCGCCTGCTATGTTGGTAAGCTTTATGGCTTTTATTGGCCCTGTAGAGGGAATATGCGGCCCGCGGCAGAGGTCTGTAAATCCACCCTGGGTATAAAAGGTAATGTTGCCATCTTCTAAGCCCTGCAACAGGTCCAGTTTGTATTCATCACCTTTCTCTGTAAAATACTGTACAGCTTCCGCCTTTGGAATTTCTTTACGGACGTAGCTGTTGTTTTGCTTCGCCAGTTCCGCCATTTTCACTTCCAGCTTGCGCAGGTCTTCTTCCGAAATGGAACGGTCGCCCAGGTCCACATCATAATAAAAACCATTATCAACCGGGGGACCTACCCAGAATTTGGCACCTGGAAACAGGCTTTCGATCGCCTCTGCCATAAGGTGCGCTGACGAATGCCAGAAGGTGCTTTTACCACCGTTGTCGTCCCACGTCAACAACTTAAGCTTTACGTCTTCATTAATTGGCCGGGTGGCATCCCATACCTGTCCATTGATATCTGCTGCCAGTACCTTTCTTGCCAACCCTTCAGAAATGGATTTGGCAACATCCAATGCTGTAGTGCCTTTCGGATAAGGACGAACGGCGCCGTCGGGTAATGTAATATTTATAACTTCACTCATAAAGAGCGGCAAAATTAACAAATGAATTGCTACGAGGGCAGATTTAAAGCAGCCTTAATAATTAATTTGCGCTTTCAGATGAAAACAGCTTTGCCCAAACTTCTTGTTTTTTTCCTTTTCGGCCTTTTGCCTATGCTGGCGATGAGCCAGGATCTCACCGGAATTTGGCGTGGTTATTTTGTTACTGAATCGGGGGAACAATACCGCCTGGAGTTCCAGGTTGAACAAGCCAAATCAAAAACGGTAACCGGTGTGTCCTACTCCTATCTTGATACCCGTTTTTATGGTAAAGCGACCATGACAGGCAATTTCGCTGTAAAAAATGGTTCTTTTACCATACAGGAATTAAGAACGGTGGAAGTAAGAAACCTGGGCAATGGGGGCACCTGCCTGATGAATTACAAATTCGCTTACGTTACATCGGGGAGAGAAGAATTTTTGGAAGGCAGTTATGTGGGTAAAACAGAAGACCGCACAAATCCGAAGAACAATGGTAAATGGGGCGACTGCGGTGGCGGCACGGTCTTTTTGAGAAAAGTTACCACGTCTGATTTCTACGTCGAGCCCTTCCTGCGGAATACAACACCTAAAAACAGCGATACGCTTGTCGCGAAAGCCGAACCGAAACTTGTTCCAAAAACAGTTCCGAAAAAAACAACGAAACCCGCTACGAAGGGGGGAGCGAAACCGGTGGCGAAGAAACCGGCAAAACCGCCGGTTAAAAAAACAGTGGAGGTAGCTGCTACGCCAAAAACAGATACGGTCCAACGAAAAAACACGGGGCCAATTATTGTCGAAAAGTCTGCGGAAAAACCAAGGTTCTCCATGCCCACCGTTACCCGGTCAAGAAAAAATGAACTGGTGCAGGCACTTACCGTAACCAGCGATGAAATAAAAATCAGGTTGTACGACAATGGCGAGATTGACGACGATACGATCAGCGTTTATTTAGACGGGCAACTGATTTTAGCCAACAAAAGATTATCGGCTTCGCCTATTACCTATACATTGAAAATGGATGAAAATAATACGGAACACACCTTAGTAATGGTGGCTGAAAACCTGGGACGCATTCCGCCCAATACCTCTTTAATGATCGTTCAGGACGGAGACAAACGTTACCAGGTCAGCATCACGTCCACAGAGCAAAAAAATGCCATGGTGCGGTTTCGATATCAACCGGGGGTTAATGAAAAATGAAAAATGTGGCAGTTTTATGTTTTTACTTTTTCATTTTTCATTTTCACTGCCATTCATATAATTTTTTACACCGTGCAGATTAAAACAACTATTTTCCGTTTGTGAAGCTGCCCCTAACTACTGTTTTATTCTTTATACATGCATTTGCTTTCTCGCAGCAACTAAATGGTGTGTGGAAGGGTACACTGACCCAACAGCCGGGTGGTTGTTTTCCCGTTTACAACGTAGAACTGCAGGTGAACATCAGCAACGGACAGGTGGCCGGCTTTTGTTATCACTACTCCGATGTAACAAACTATGTAAAGAAAAGCTACAGCGGTTTTTATAATGCGGCTACCAACACCATCAGCATCGAGGAGCACAGAGTGACTACCTTTCACATCCCTGCTGATTGCACCCCCTGCATCCGCTATTTTTCGCTTTCCTATAGCAAAACAGATAACCAGGAAACATTGAGTGGCGACTGGGGCGGTGTGGTGATGAATGGAAGCGCTGCCTGCACACCCGGAAAAATCGTTTTGAAACGTGTGGCTAAATCAGAATTCAACCATATTCAGGAGATCAAAGTGGACACCGGCATTATCCGTCTTGATTTTTATGATAACGCAGAAATTGACGGAGATTCAATAACCGTCATGTTAGACAACCGTGTTTTGGTATCGAACCAAAAGTTGGGACTGAAACCGGTTAGTCTTGAAATAAAAGTGGACCTGGATCATCCCGAACAGGAAGTGACCATGATCGCTGATAACCTGGGCTCTATCCCGCCCAATACGGCTATGCTCATAATTACGGCTGCTGAAAAAAGATACCGCTTGTTCCTTACCTCCGATAAACAACGCAGTGCACAGGTGCGGTTTATTTACGAAAAAGAAACAGTATCGAAGACGTTTTAAAAAGGCAAGTGGTAAGTAGTAAATGGTAAGTGGGAAAGATTCGAATTCCTACCTGCCACTCACCACTCCCCGCTTGCCCTTCTTTAAAATCCCCTGCTCTCTCCTCTTGCCTTTGGTAATTCTTTACGGGGTAATTTTTCATCCTGCATAGCCGTGTTATAAACAAATGCTGCCACGATCATGGAAGCTTGTTTCAGATCTTCAGGAACGAGATGATCATACGTATCCATATTGGTATGGTGTGTTCTTGTATCGTATTCCACAGGGTCCTGGATAAACTGGAAACCGGGAATGCCAACCGCATCAAAAGCCAAATGATCCGTGCCGCCGGTATTGTTGACGGTAATGGTGGATGCACCCATGTCGTTGAACGGCTTCAACCAGCTGGTGAATAAAGAACGGACGGCTTCATTGCCCTGCAGGTACACACCGCGGATCCTGCCCGTTCCGTTGTCCAAATTGTAATAGGCCGAAATTTTGGCCTGTTCGGGTTTTAGTTCCATAGTGACGGGATCACCCAAATGGTTTTTCACATAATTACGTGAGCCAAACAAACCTTGTTCTTCACCACTCCACAGGGCAATGCGTATGGTGCGGCGGGGTGGTATGTTCATGGTTTTTAAAATGCGAACGGCTTCCATCATTACGGCACATCCGGCGGCATTATCCGTGGCGCCGGTGGCACCCTGCCATGAATCCAAATGCCCGCCCAGCATAACGACTTCATCTTTTAATTTTGGATCCGTGCCCGGAATTTCTGCAATCACATTATACCCTTTCAGATCGTTGGTAAAGAACTTTGTTTTTACATCAGCTTCCAGTTCTACCGGGATACCGGCATTTGCCAGGCGCTGCAACCGTAAATAATCATCGCTTGATAACATCACGTTGGCGGGTCCTTCCACAGCTTCTTTTTTATAATCTCCACCACCTTGTACAAACACGGTCCCATCCGTTCCTCTTGCATTGATGCTAAGCACCAACGCCGGTTTTTCTGTGTTGTATAAATTGGTGAGATTGCGTTGAAAGGCCTGCCTTGCCATAAACTGCTGGCGCATTTCATCGCTCATTTGGCGCTGCCCTCTTTGTGCTGCATTTTGATTTAGTTGCGCACTGGCCATTTTTGCCAGGCTGCTGTCGGCAAAGCGTTCTGCATCCGCTTCAAAAGAAGGTTTTAAAGCATCATTCACCCACAGCATTACCACTTTATTTTTCAATTTGCCGGCATATTGCAAAAGCTCCGCAGAATCTTTTGCCTTTATCAAAACAATGCTGCTGTTGATCATTTTATTTCCTGGTGTACTTCCGGTCCAGGCCCTGGGTATAGCAATGAAAGGTGCATAATAGGGTTTGGTCATAGCTACATAGCAACGCTCCTGCTGCCAGCCTTTGCCAAATTCGCCCCATGGTTCCAATTGGGCGTTTACCAGGCCCCAGCTGGTCAAAGTATTTTTGGCCCAGTTAGCTGCCTTCATAAAGTTGGGAGAAGCCGTTAACCTTGGCCCGCTGACATCAGTGAGTTGAAAAGCGATGTCCATGACTTTGGAATTCTCCACCCCCTCTTTTTTGATCTTCTCTATCACAGAAGCATCGGGAGCTGTTTGTGCAAAAGCAAAGAAGGCGAAGAGTTGCAGGGAACTAAAGAATACTATTTTTCGCATGTGCATTTGGTTTTGGAGGGAGAAGGTAAAAGAATTTACGTTTATGAACGTTAAAAGTTTCCATATAAAAGAATCGCCTTAGTGTGAAGGAAGCAGGGTGCAACCCAGCGGCGCAACTACCATCAGGCTTTACTTATGCTGCGTCCGGCTACGGACGGATCATTCCTTTCAGCGCTTTGTTCTTTATAAAGCATTATTGATAAGGCTCTCCTGTTGCCAACATTCTTTACTGTGGCTACCGTAGATCCCTCGTTCCGTGGGATAACAAGCAGGAAGCGTTGCTGATTTCAGTATCCACGCATTTTGAGGCAAAAAAACAACAGCAATAGCCAATGTTAAAACACCTAATGGGGTTCTTTGTCACTTCGGCGAAGGAGGGACTTGTGAACTAAACAATCGGGAGGGTCATAATGAGAAATACTGATACGCTATATGGTATTGGAGAATGTATAAGTAAGCCATCCGCCTAAAGTCAGCCGCTGTACAACAGAGGCCTAAAGAGGTACTATAGCCGGTAACGGACACACTATTTCAAAGCCGTATTAGTTTGTTTTTTAAAACTTAAAATTCCACGTTACCGACGGCAATGCCGGAAACAGGGAAACCTGCTTGGCCTGTATGGCCAACGTGCCATTGTAAGGGCTGCCCGACTGGTCAAAATAAATGAAGTAAGGGTTCTTACGGTTGTACAGGTTGTATACACTAAATACCCAGGAGCTTTGGAACTTTTTATTTTTCTTTTGCGGCGTGTAGGTGGCCGAAAGATCCAGGCGATGATAGGAAGGCAGGCGGTATTTATTGATGGCGCTGTATTCCTGTGTAAGCACCCCGTCTATTACATAAAAACGTTCCGGCAGCGAAGTGGCATTGCCGGTGGCATAAATAAATACACCGCCCAGTTTCCATTGGCTGTTCAATTCATAGGTGCCCACTACGGAAAGATCATTTCGCCGGTCGTATTTGGCCGGGTATTTTTCACCGGCATTCAGGTCAGCAAACTTTCGCCATGTCCACGACAGGGTGTACCCGATCCACCCTGTCAATCTTCCGCGGGTTTTATTGATGAACAATTCCGAACCATAGCTCCAGCCTTTCCCAAATACAAATTCTTCTTCCGGATCCCGTAAAGAAGGTGAATAGCCTTCCTTGTATTCAATCTGGTTCTGCATTCTTTTATAATAGAGCTCTATGGAAGTTTCGTATTCATTATTCTTAAAGTTTTTGAAAATACCACCGGCGTATTGCCAGCTGATTTGCGGCTTCACCCGGAAGGTGCTGGGTACCCAAAGGTCGGTGGGCAAGGTAGTGCCTGCATTGCTTACCAGGTGAATAAACTGCAGGTTGCGTGTAACCGATCCTTTGAAGGAGGTGCTGGTGCTTACCGAATAACGCAACGTTATTCTTGGTTCCAAACCCGACCAGGCTTTTACATTTTCAAAGTTTTTATATTTGGTGCTATCCAGCTTATTCTGGTTGGCATCTTTCACATATTTGGTATAGGGACCTATTTGCGAAAAATGACTCCAGCGCAAACCGTAATTCAGTTTCAGATCATCGGACAAATCCCAGTCGTCCTGTACATACAAAGCATTTTCCAGGGCATATTTCACACCATCGTTGCTTGGTTTGAAGATAACGGAATCCTGCCGGCCGGAGGTAACATTAGGAATGAACTTGTGATGGGTGGAAATACCACCGAATTTTATTTTATGTTGCCCGGAGGGGTAAAAATCAAAATCAACTTTGGCTGTGATATCTTTTATACCGGAAGCCAGGTTGATCTCGAAATTATTTTGCGCCGCACCGAAATTAAAATTGTAATCATTATAAACGACTGTTGTATTGGCAAACAATTTCCGGTTGAACACATGATTCCAGCGAAGCGTACCGGTGGAATTCCCCCAGGGTATATCAGCCCGGAAAGAAAGCTTTTTGTCCCGGTAACTAAATACATCCCGTCCAAAATAACCGCTTAAAAAAAGCCTGTCCTTTTCCGAAAATTTATAATTGATCTTCGCATTCAGATCATAGAAATAATAGCCCGAGCCATAAGCATTGCTTTCTTTACTGATGAAGGGTTTTACAAGGGCATCTATATACGTTCTTCGGGCGGAAACAATAAAGGAAGCCTTATCTTTTTTGATAGGCCCCTGCAACGATAACCGTGAAGCGATCAACCCAATGCCGCCTTCAGCCTGGAACTGGTTGCTGTTCCCGTCTTTCATGGTTACGTCCAATACAGAAGACAGTCTTCCGCCATACTGCGGAGGCATGCCGCCTTTTATCAGCGAAGTATTTTTAATGGCATCTGAATTAAAAATAGAAAAGAAGCCGAATAAATGACCTGTGTTGTACACCACGGCATCATCCAGTATGATTAAATTTTGATCGGGGCCGCCGCCACGCACATAGAAACCCGAGTTGCCCTCTCCTGCTGTTTGCACTCCCGGCAATAGCTGGATGGCTTTTAAAATATCCACTTCGCCCATAAAGGCGGGAATGCTCCTGATCTGTCCAATGGAGAGATCGATCTTGCCCATTTGTGCATTCCGCACATTGGCATCTTTCTTTTTACTGAAAACGATCACCTCGTTCAGTGCGGAAGATTTTGGCAGCAAAAAAACATTCTGCTCAATATTTTTCTCCAGTCTGATCTTAAACGAAGTAGTTATGTACGATACATGCGACACGGTGAGATCGTATTCTCCCGGTAGCAGTGTAAGGGAGTAAAATCCATATGGATTGCTGTTGACTGCCTTGCCATTAATGGTGATGGTGGCCGAGATGATGGACTCGCCGCTAATGCTGTCTCTTACATACCCGTTCACGGTGTATTTGTCCTGCGCAAGCACCCTTGTGGCTGTAAGCAGGAACCATACAAAAAGGCCAGGGCTTTTCAGATTCATTTTGTCCCGGTAAAATTGAGTACTTCCTTGTTGTCGCCACATTCCAGCATGCCCTTTCCATAGCGGGGATGATGAAGGCCTAAATACGGATTGCGGATCGAATCGGCCCCGCTTATCCAATGACCAGCTTCTACATCATTAAAAGCCATGGGACATTCCTGCAGGTACAGTTTTTCACGGTCGTATTGTACATCGTTTAAAAACCGGAACAGGTTATCGGTCAGAGCATTCAGTGCATGTCTTTTTGCCGTGATATCGTTGCTGGCAACGATTCCGTTTACATCTTTCTTTGCACTGTCAATATAGCTTACTGCTTTTGCAGCGGCTGTGCTGTCTTTTTTTATTTCGTCCAGGGGCAGGCTGTCCAGCTTACTGCTTAATTGTTTTGCTAAAGAAGAAGCGGCAAGGGAATCCCAGTTTACAAAAGCTTCAGTCAGGTTATAATACGTTGCCATAGCCGACTGAACGGATTGGTTGAAGGCTGTGCTGTGCTTGCTTTCGGCCACCTTTTGAGGTTCCGGTGAAGATTGCTCTGAATTTTGGCAGGCGGAAAAGCCAAGGGCAATGATGACAAGAAGAACAGTTAAATGGCGCATAGTAAAAATTTGAGCAAAACTAAAGCAGGAAGCCTACTGATTAAATAAGATTTTACCGATTGGCTGTACAACTCTGTTAATTCTTCCAAAACATTTGATAAGTGGAATGGATTGTCGCCGAAATCCAGCAGCGATCTGTGCGTTCTGCGATTATCTTTGCAAACTTTATTTATTATTATGCTGGCAGGTTTACAAAATGTTACGTTTGACTTTGGTGCAAGAACGATTGTGCAGGATGCTACATGGCATATTCACCCCAACGAACGCATAGGTTTAATTGGTTATAATGGAACGGGCAAGTCAACCCTCCTGAAATTATTTGCAGGAGAATATGCGCCATCGGCAGGTACGGTGGAACGCAGCCGCTCCACCAGCATTGGCTATTTACACCAGGACCTTTTAAGTTTTGATACCAGTGAATCCATTCTGGAAGTGGCGCTTCATGCCTTTGATAAGGCCAAGCGCATAGAAAAAGAACTGGAAATTATCACCAAACAACTGGAAACCACCACTACTGATGAATTGCTGCAAGCCTACAGTGAAAAACTTCACGAATATGAAGAAGCCGGCGGTTATACGATTGAGCACAGAACGGAAGAAGTCTTGCAGGGCCTGGGCTTTAGCAATAGTGATCTGAAACGACCTTACCGTGAATTCAGCGGTGGATGGAGAATGCGGGTGTTGCTGGCTAAAATGATCCTGCAGCAGCCCGATCTTTTGTTGCTGGATGAACCGACCAACCACTTAGACCTTCCTTCCATTGAATGGCTTGAAAAATATTTGCAGCATTACAAAGGCGCTGTAGTGATTGTGAGCCACGATAAATATTTTTTGAACCGCATGGTGAAAAAGATCGTGGAGTTGTACCAGCGTGAATTGCACATCTACAACGGCAATTATGATTTCTACGAGAAAGAAAAAGCCATTCGTATAGAAATGCAGCAGAAGGCGTACGAGAACCAGCAGGACTACATACGCCAGAACGAACGCCTGGTAGAACGGTTCAGGGCAAAGGCCAGTAAGGCGGCCATGGCCCAAAGCATTATGAAAAAACTGGACAAGCTGGATCGCATTGAAGATGTGACCCTGGAACGCCCCAATATCAAGATCAACTTCAACGTGGACAAAACACCGGGACGGGTGTTGGTGGAATTAAAAAACGTTTCCAAGCACTTTAAGAATGTTGAGATCCTTGAAAATGCATCAGCAGAGATTGACCGTGGCGATAAGATTGCTTTGATCGGTGCTAACGGAAAAGGAAAGTCTACTCTTTTGCGCATCATTGCAGGCGCCGAGCCTTTTGAAGGCGAACGCAAGTGGGGACACAATGTGGATGATGCTTTTTATGCACAGCACCAGTTGGAAGCATTGAATATCAACAACACGATATTGGATGAAATGAAAGAAGCGGGTTCCAAAAAAACAGAACTGGAACTAAGGACCCTGCTGGGTTGTTTTTTATTCAGCGGTGATGATGCAGATAAAAAAATCAAGGTATTAAGCGGTGGCGAAAAAGCAAGGGTGGCCCTGGCAAAGACCATGATCAGCAAGGCCAATTTTTTGTTGCTGGATGAACCGACCAACCACCTGGACATGCATTCCAATGAATTGTTGATTGATGCCCTGAACCGCTACCAGGGAAGCTTTATTCTTGTGAGCCACGACCGTTATTTTATTTCCAAAACCGCCAACAAGATCTGGGAGATCGTTGATAAAGAGATCAAGGAATTTAAAGGCAGTTATGAAGAATGGGTGGAGTGGAAAGAAAGAACCGCCGTGCGGAATGCGCAACTAAAAAATAATGCAAAAGCGGAAGAGAAGAACGCAGGCAATAAACTTCAAAGCACCAGCGAAAAGCCTCCTGTAAAAGAACAATCTGCGAAATCTACTTCTCCTTCCGTGAAATCAGCGGTTGATAAATCTGCGCTCCAGAAAGAGCTACAAAAACAACAAAAGCAATTTCAAAAAACAGAGCAGCAGGTATCGGAACTGAACACTAAAAAACAGGAACTGGAAGCAAAACTTGCTTCTCCGGATATTTATGCGAACGCAGATAAATTCAAGGAAACCGAGGGAGCTTACAAACAGGTAATACAGCAATTGCAGGCCGTTAATCAGCAGTACGAAGAATTGTTTGAACAAATAATGAAGCTGGAAGAGCAGCTGGGCTAAAACGAATGCTTCCGGTGCTCTTATATTCCTGTATTCTCCGCTCGTATGAAAACCGGCCTGGCGGTAATGGGAAGGCTACCTTAGCCACCGCTTTTGCATACAATAAAATCACTAACATTGTGCCATTATGCACCAGCCGCTGTTGCCATAAGAAATGAGCGGCTGTTGTTTTTCACTCACCCTATTATAAACGAATGGACAGCAGGAAAAGCCCCGAAATTTTAAAAACAAAACAGCATTTTGAAATTCTTGATGGATTAAGAGGAATCGCCGCCCTGGCTATTGTGATTTTTCATTTCATGGAATGGGTTTATCCCGACCCTAGCCAGAATTTTATTGGACACGGTTTTTTGGCCGTAGACTTTTTTTTCTGTTTATCCGGGTTTGTTATTGCCTACGCTTATGATGACCGGATGGGAAAAATGGGCGTTGTTGAATTTTTTAAAGCGAGGTTGATAAGGCTGCATCCTTTGGTTGTTTTAGGTTCTGTATTGGGCCTATTAGGTTTTTTTCTTGACCCCTTTACCGATGATGCTGCATTATACAGCACCGGCAAACTTATATTGGTGTTTGTTTGCTCTGTTTTTTTAATTCCACTTCCTGTAATGGAAGATCGGGCCTTCAACCTGTTCGGTCTCAATGCGCCTTCCTGGTCCTTGTTTTGGGAATATGTGGCCAACATTTTTTATGCTTTTATACTTTACAGGATGGCCCGTCGCTACTTGGCAATAGTACTCATACTGGCAGCGGCCGCTCTTTGCTTTGTTAGTTATCGTGCAGGAAACCTGTTGGGCGGTTGGGCCGGTGAAAACTTTTGGGATGGCTGTGCCCGTATTTCATACTCGTTCCTGGCAGGGATGTTTATATTCCGGTCTAAATGGATTATTAAAAACAGCCTTGGTTTTATAGGCCTGGCGGTGTTATTGTTGCTGGCCTTTATCATGCCCTATTTTAAATGGAACTGGCTGGCAGAAGCAATGGTGGTGCTCTTCTATTTTCCTTTGCTGGTTTCACTGGGAGCCGGTGCCAGGCTATCGGCGGGGCTAAAAAAGCTTTGTGTATTTTCCGGGAAGATCTCCTATCCCCTGTACATGACACACTATGCAGCCATATGGATATTCGGTCATTATTACACCGCTAACAAACCCGGGACAAGTGAGCTGGCTTTGATCATTATAACAGGAACCCTTCTATTGGTTGGCTTTGCCTATTTAGTGATGGTGTTGTATGATACTCCGCTTAGAAGATACCTGCATAAAAAACGGCAACAGCAACTATAGAAAGGCTTCCGGCTTTATTTTCCTTTCCCGGCCGAAACTTACTCCGGGCGCGGTGCCTTAGCCCTTTTCCCGGAAAGAAAAAAAGTCTTATAACCCAACAAATTTCAAAATCGCTTTGGCAAATTCGGCAGGTGCCTCCTGGGGCAGGTTATGTCCAATTCCTTTAGCAACTCTTCTTTCATAACCGCCTTCAAAATAACCGGCATCTTTACCCGTTCCCGAAAATGGTTCAACCCCATCGGCTTCTGCGTCCAGTATTATAGCAGGCACTTTTATGGCTGGCTGCTTTTGCAGCAGCTGTTCTATCGGTTCAAATTTAGGATCTCCATTTGCTAATCCATACCGGTGTCTGTAAGAATGCACTACGACCTCCACAAAATCGGGATTGTTGAATGAAACGGCTGTTGCTTCAAAACTGTCGTCATTAAATTTCCAGGTTGGCGACCAGTTGGTCCACAATAATCTGCACAGTTCTTTGCGGTATTTTGTTAATCCCAAACGTCCGCGTTCGCTATGGAAGTAAAATTGATACCAATTGAGCATCTCAATTTCCGGTGCAGCGGGTTCTGCATATTTTGCTATGTTTTGAATGTTGTATCCCGCTACTGATATAAGCCCGGTAACACGTTGGGGGAAAAGAGCAGAAACAATACAACAAGCCCGTCCGCCCCAATCATACCCGCCCACAATTGCTTTTTGTATAGATAGCACATCCATTAATGCAATTAAGTCAGCTGCTAATGCAGCTTGCTGACCAGAACGGAGGGTATCAGGAGATAGAAATTTTGTGGGTCCGAACCCACGTAAGTAGGGCACGATAATCCGGCAGCTTTCAGTCAGCAGATGTTTGGTCACTTCATCATAAGCTCTTATGTCGTATGGAAATCCATGCAGCAATATAATGGGCGTTCCATCTTTATCGCCACTTTCTTCGTAAGCAATACAAAGGTCTCCTGCATTGATATGTTTTAATGTCCCCATATCGGTTCATTTACCTCCGGGATGCGGGCCTAAGATTATACACAACGTTTTCGGGCTTTGCGAAGGTGGGGTATCAGCATTCTGTCAGCTCTGCTTTTGCACCTACCTTGGTAAGCGATCGCTGCTTTCGTTTATATTTTTCCGTTGTATTTTGGGTCAAATTCCACAATCCATTCAATACCGTATTTGTCTCTAAAACAACCAAAATAGGTACCCCAGGGACTGTCACCGATAGGCCCTTCTATTTGTCCTCCTACTGAAAGCCCATTAAATAATTTGTCTGCTTCTTCTTTACTCTCGGTAATTATTACAATTTTACTTCTGTTCTCATTTTCGTTTGTTTTTCCCATACTTTCCGGAACATCATTTGCCATTAACATGTTCGTTTTACCGATAGGCAAAGCAATATGCATAATTTTATTTTCTTCTTTTTCCGCTACCGGGAATTCAGGACTTGCAAGGTCTTTGAAACGAATAACTTTTGCAAACTCTCCGCCAAATACTGATTTGTAAAAGGTAAATGCTTCCTCGGCATTTCCGTTGAAGTTTATGTGAGGATTGATTAGAGCCATAGTTGTTTAATTGATTTGTAAGTGCAAACGTACCGCTTAACGACAAAATAAATACGGTATAATCACGTCAAAAAAGAGGTTGATTGCGCCAAGGGTTATATGGATATATCAGCCCTCAATCGGTGAAAGTTATCAATTGCCGCTCATCTGGAAAACCACTGTTGATTGTCAATCCCTTACTCTTGCATTTTCTAATTGGTGTTAGAAAAATCCGCCCCGCTATCCTTTTTGTATGGCCGCTTCCCCTTCCCCCACAATCTCGCCCACCTGCGTTTGCACCTAAAAAGCTGTTGGAAGGGGATTGATCACCTGCACCTTTATGTTTTTTATTCGAACCTGCTATCAGCACAGTTGTGAAACATCAAACGTCAAATGTAAAACCGGAGAAACAGCTCCTTCATTGTTCAGCGGTTGTCGCAGTTTGATGTTTGACGTGTTTCCCTGTCAATTGAAAAACGGGTGGATATGATATGTAACTGTCTTTTAGTTTAGATCAAATGAAGCGGTTAAACCGATGGTTCGTTATTGTTATCTTATTTCAACCTCACCCCAACCACCGCTCCTCTGTTCGGAGGGCCTGCCACCCCTCTCTACGTGGAGAGGCGAAGAAGCGTCTTATATTAGAAGTAAGTTGGTAGGGGTGAGTTAGTAAAAACATGATTGTCAAGGGAAGGACGACTCTGCCAGCAGTAGCATGATAGTGTAGGTGAGGTTGAAAACTGTAGAAAACTAATCTTTCGTAGTGTCTCTTCCCACTCACCTCTCACCACTCACCTGGTCCCCTCTCCACTCCAAAGCGTTTTTTTAAGCACCAGCAAAAACACCAAAGGCCGAAAGAAACTATTTCGTAACTTTTTGTCACACCAAAATCATCTGTATGAAATTGTTCACGTTTACCATGACCGCCTTTCTTGCTGCACTTGGTTTTGTCTCTTACACTTTCCTGCAAAAACCAAGGCTGTTGATTTTACCTGTCCAGCAAAAGAAGAGCAGCATCAGTTGTGCACCCGACCGCAACAGGCTCAACCTGCTTTTAGAAGGTGCAGACATTCCGCCCATGCCCGGTGCCGGAACCTACCATTGGAAAATTTCAACCACTAATGACAGTGCCCAATTTTATTTCAACCAGGGCATCAGCATGTACTATGGTTTTCACATCATTGAAGCGCTGGCTTCTTTTAAAAAAGCGGCCCGCCTCGATCCGCAAAATCCTATGGTGTGGTGGGCACAGGCCCTGGCGTTAGGGCCCAATATTAATGATGTAGGCTATGCTGCTTCTCCTGAAGCTTTGGAAACTACCGAAAAAGCCATGAGCCTTTCCAAAAATGCATCAGCGGTTGAAAAACGGTTGATCCGTGCCATGTCCGTTCGTTATTCAAAAGATTCAACACAAACAAGAGAAAAGCTGAACCAGGATTATGTTGATGAAATGAACAAGGCTTATCAAAAATTTTCTTCCAATGCAGATGTGGCAGCCTTGTATGCCGATGCGCTGATGTTGCAACATCCCTGGGATCTGTGGAATACCGACGGGACAGCAAAACCATGGACGCCCCGGATAAGAACCGTGCTGGAAAAGTTATTGGTAAAAGCACCCGGTCATCCTGGCGCCAATCATTACTACATTCATGTGCTGGAAGCATCGCCTTATGCAGCCAAAGCCTTACCCAGTGCCGGCAGGCTTGGCCGGTTAACACCAGGCCTGTCGCACATGGTTCACATGCCATCGCATATTTATTTAAGAGTGGGACAATTTAATAAGGGCACCGAAGTGAACGAGGCTGCAGTGAACATGTTCAAACAATACAGCAACCTCTTTCCGGCCGTGGTAGAGAATAGTTTTTTATACCAGTGGCATAACCTGCATATGCAGGTTAATTGCGCTCTTTTATCCGGCAGGTATGAATATGCTTCGGCTACAGCCCGGGAATTACAAAAGGTGATTGATACCTCTGTTCTTTCCCTAGCAGCGCCTATGGGTTCTGCTGTCCAGTACCTCTACACGACACCTGTTTTCCTCGACATCCGTTTTGGTAAATGGGAGCAACTTTTGCAGAGGCCTGCACCGGCGCCGCATCATGTGTATGCAAACCTTTTGCATCATTTTGGGAAAGGCATGGCTTATGCGGCCCTCAATGATGTTGCAGCGGCAGCCAATGAAAAAAAACAAATAGAAGACCTAATGAACAACCCGGATTTGACGGTTGCTCTTAAGCCCTTCTCTCCTCCAGTTGAAGGAGCCAGAACCGCGTACAATCTGCTGGCAGGTTTCATCAGTTGGAAACAAAATAAAACAACGGAAGCGATCACTGCTTTTCAAAAGGCGGTGGATATTGAAAGTAGAATGACCTATAACGAACCGAGGGATTGGTTGTTAAGCCCTAAACAGTATTTAGGCGCTGCTTACCTCGCTAATGGCAAATGGAAGGAGGCGCAAGCCATATTTGAAAAAGATCTGAAAGTAAATGATGAAAATGTCTGGTCTTTATGGGGTTTGCAGCAATCGCTTGCAAAACAAAACAAGGCACCGGAAGCGGCCAGGGTAAAAGCAAAATTTGTAAAAGCCTCGGTAAAGAGTGATGTAAAGCCAGGAATGGTTTTTTAAATGAAGCCAACGTTGGAGCAATACCCAATAGCCAGAATCTAACCTGGTGTTCTGACTATTGATTTATAGGCATGTTTCGTTAGTACCAAACGGCTATAAAGATGGCAGATGGCAGGTGACAGATGATAGTTGATAGTTGATAGATGGCAGAAGGGAAAAAGGCGGCTGCTGCTGTCTCACGTCTGCCGTCTCACGTCTTACAATTGTTTATGGTATAAGCAATAACCTGAAGCCAAAAACAGGAAGTTCTCCCTGGAGAAAATCCAGGTCTTCCGATCTTTTAAAACCCATGCTTTCATACATTTTCCAGGCGGTTTGCATTGCTTTTGTACTATGAATAATAACCTGTGAAACACCTTTGTCTTTTGCTTTCCTGATGCACTCTCTTGTCAGTTCCCTACCAATGCCCTGGCCCCTCACAGCAGGATCAACGGCTAACAATCTAAAGCCCGCAGCGTTTTTCTCCTTTGGGGCGCTGCCGCCAGATCCGTAGTACTGCATGTCACCAAAAAACACCACCCCTCCTATTATTTTATCATTGGAAGAAATGGCTGTTAGAAGTTCCGTCCCCGGCTTATTGGTTAATGCTCCAATATTGGCCAGCATTTGATAATAAGCCGGCTGTTCCCATTCTTTAGGAAATCCTTCCAGTTGGGAATAGACGCTTATCATTAATTTCCCGATCTCCGCAAATTCACCGGGTTGTGCATTTCTTATGGTATATTCCTTTTTATTCATAAACAGGTGCTAAACAAAACACGGCCGGACATTCGATATAACATTCCGGTGCCGCCGATGATGAGGCAATAGTGGTCTGTTAGCTTGAAATTAGTACATTAAGCCAATAGTGTTGTTTCGTATCTGTCCGGCAGCCCCATTTTATAATTAGTTCCGCAACGCCGTTATCGCTATAAAGCGCTCTACGTCATAAATGGCATTATGCGCCCCCGGCGATATTTTGGGAAACGCCAGGTCGAAAGCATGGTCGGTCTGGGGTAAGATGTGCAGGACCGCTGGAATCCTATTCTCCACCAAACGGTTGTATAAATAGCGGGTACTCTTTACCGGGGCCATGATGTCGTGTTCACCATGTATCAGCAACGTGGGAGGACAGCCCGGATGAACATGAGTGACAGGCGAGAACAATGCGTATTGTTCCGGGCACTCATTGGGGTGCCCGCCCAATAAAGGAGCTAAAGTCCCCACGTTTTTAAGGTCCTTGTCAAGGCCAAGGCGATGATAGTCTTTCCCGATCCATTTTACCATCCAGCGGGGCATTTTTGCAGGAACGGCTTTTGGGGACCTTCCGGGGATGGAACGGGTGGTAAGGTGTTGATTGGTGTGATAATACAGTGCCTTCAGATCGCTTGTGCCATAGATAGAAATTACGGCACATACGCCGATGTCACTTCCTTTTAATTCACCGGGTGTAAACTGCGTGTTGTCCTGGGTGTAGGCTGCCAGCAGGGCCAGGTGTCCGCCGGCAGAGCCGCCCCCTAAAATGATCCGGCCTGTATCTATACCGTAATGGCCTGCTTGATCTTTCATCCACACAATGGCCCGCTTTACGTCTTGTACCATTCCCATCATATCGGTTTCCGGAGCAAGCCGGTACGCTACGTCCATAATTACATGACCCTGGGCAGCCAAATGACTGAAAAACGGGCGGGTACCGCAATCTTTGTCAAGAAAATAAAATGCACTGCCATGCAGAAAAATAAATACCACGCCTGAGGAAGTCAGGTGTTCCGGCGGTTGCCATATATCACATAAAAGTTGCCGGCCGGTGCCGGGCACAGTGGCAAAGCAAATGTTTTGTTTTATCCTGGATTTTGGCACAATTGGTAATAGTAATGTTATGCGCCCCGGAAGAAAATAAGCCCGGTGTTCCGGAGGGATCTTTTTTTCCCAATCCCGTCCAAAAGCCTGGTCAAAGTTGCTGGAAAAAACCGGCGGGCGGGTAATGTTAAAAATGTGGACGGCATAGATCAAAGCAACATAAATTCCAACTAAACTGATAAAGAATGAACCCGTTGCCAGTCCCACAATAGTGGTCAATAAACCTATAAAGGCAAGTCCCGGTGATAGTGCGGAAGCATATAGTTTTAAACCCCACATAGCCGCGGCTGGCCAGCGGAAACTGAAAAAAAGCGGGATGCTCACGAGTGCGGCCAAACAGCCTGAAAGGCCTGCAATGATTTGAATAATTAGTATAACGACCTTCATCGGGGTTTCTTTTTGGGTGAAAATAGTCAAGCCGAAGTACCAGCCTTTAGGCTGCAGGTTTATTTTCTCTTTGTAGCAACACAACAGCCAACACCAAAATCCAGAGCATGGTGGTGTAGATGTTGATGCGTTCCAAAACACCCATCCATGGCGTAGGCAGGTTGGCCTCTAGCCGGGAAGCGTACGAACTTGTCCATGCGCCAAAGCCGAGAAGGACCAGGATTGTTGCAATGGAATACAGGCGAAAGGTCTTTCCCAATGCAGCTGTGCCAAACCCCATGGCAACCATCATAACGAGGCCTGTTACCGCGGTAAAAACAATGTGCATGGTGTCGGTTAGCGTTTTTCCACCTGCCGCCAGCACCTCCCGCTGATGCATCGGGGGCCAGAAGGCGCCAATAAAACCATAGGCGATGAGCAATGCTCCCGCAATGCGCAGGCGCCGGTTTTTGCCTGAAGAAAGAAATACACCAAACCCAAAAGCGATCTCAAGCAATGTGAAAGGGATGCATAATGCAACCCATAGTTGTCTGGTGGGAGCGCCTATTGCCGACAACTCACTTACCGTTTGAGAGGAAGAACTATAGCCTTCATACTGTATGGGCACAATGATGTTAACGGCAATATACCACGCTGAAGCCAGGATGCCACAGAAGAGAAGGAATTTTCGCAAGGTTCTGCTGCGGAGTTTATTACCACTTCTTCTATCCGGTATTTCAATGGCCGTTTTTTGGAGTGAAGCAACTGAAATATTCATACAAACCTGTTTATGTCGAAATCGATTGTAAGGGGCATTCAGGGAGTAGGCATTGTAAATCTTGAAAAGCAAGGTCCGGCTAAGGGTTCAATTGCAGAATGACAGTAGTCAGTGTGTTTTATGATGGAAATTACTAAAGAGGCGGTTGAGTTCTCAAAACCTTTAAATTTTTAAATTGAATACATGAGGTACAAACCTTGATCGTCACTTCATCCTGGTGGTTGTTGATTCGATTGCCTGGAACGGGTTCAATACAAAGCCTGTATCGCGGCCCTGTTGCTGTAAAGCAGCTTGCCTACGCGTTTATAAATCGTATGGCTTAGGCTTTCAGGGACATGCCTCAAGGAAACAAGGTTGTTTTTTCCCAGCCAGGGCTCACTCCGGCTTTTGCGTTAGCCCTGGTCCCGCGGTGTATCGATAGAAAACGTTTGTTGAACTTTCCGGCTCCGCTTTGCACCCATCCAGCGCCGGGAGAATCGGAAAGAAAAAAATTATTGCTACGGATCTGCCGGACGAAAATTATTTAAGTAGCAGTCGCTGCAGCGAAAGACCTGTTGGAAAAGAAAAACTTTTTATCTACTTTACTTTGAAATACAAAGTACTTTTTTAATTTTGTAGCTATAACGCAAAACAAAATATGTATGATTACCAAAAACAAAAGACTTACCGGCATTGTGCTTGCGGTAGCGCTTCTATTGCTTGTGCCATTTCTAGCCATGCAGTTCACCACTGAAGTGAACTGGAGTTTGTTTGATTTTATTGTCGCTGGAGTCCTGTTGCTAGGCACCGGTCTCCTGTGTGAGCTTGTGATAAGGAAGGTGAACAAAACCGGGTACCGCGTTGCCATATGTACAGCCCTTCTGATAGCGCTCTTTCTCATTTGGCTGGAACTTGCTGTCGGTATTTTTGGGACACCGTTTGCCGGCAGTTAGGCAACAGGCGCATACTACCAGCAAGGCTAAACGAGCATATAGTCCGGCACGTACAAATAAATGACACATAATGGCAAAAGGAAATCAAAAGGCGTTGTCATCAGAACAATGTTCGGCACTACTCAGTATATTGGAAGCCCGTTTTAAGAAAAGCAGGAATAGCCATGGCGGCATCAAAGGTCTTGAATGGACTAAAATACAGGCAAGGCTGGAAGCCAATACTAATAAACTGTGGTCGCTCCATGAAATGGAAAGAACCGGCGGTGAACCGGGTGTCGTGGGGCATGATACAAAGACAGATGAATATATTTTTTATGATTGTTCAGCGGAAAGCCCCAAAGGCCGCAGAAGTCTTTGTTACGACCGGGAAGCGCTGGAGTCGCGGAAGGAACATAAACCGCAAAATAGCGCTATGGATATGGCAGTTGCCATGGGCATTGAACTTTTAACGGAAGGTGAGTACCGGGCGTTGCAGGACCTTGGAAGCTTTGATACGAAAACGTCCAGTTGGGTGAAAACACCTTCCCATATTAGAAAACTCGGTGGCGCCCTGTATTGTGATCGCCGCTACAACTGTGTCTTTCTGTATCACAATGGCGCAGAATCTTATTATGCTGCAAGAGGATTCCGTGGTTCGCTTAGGGTCTGAATTTGAGCAGATAGCGACGCAAGGTGAGATAGCTTCAATATTGTGTTATGGACAGCTTTATATTGAATTAATCACTTCATGAAATGTTTGAAAGCTACCTGCAATGAGGTTCGGTCGTTCAAGTTTATGATATAAATTAGGCTGTTGTGTTATGTTGGAAATCAGGTCGGCAGTATAGTGTTGGGGTACTGGGATTTTTCGTATCACATCTTCAAGTAATGATTGTGATTTTGAGGTTAGATGAACTTCTCCGTCATCATGGCTTTGCAGATTAAACATTCGATTTATAACAATTATAAGGTCATTACGGGGAAAATTGCCATTCTCCATCAGCGGCAACACAAAATCAAATAATTCTTTGACGGTCTTGGTGGTTTTAATCCTTCCTATATGTTGCACTACTCGGTGTCGTTGTGAGAATAACTCTATTACTGGTATGGGTGTTTCTTTGGCAAATTCTCTTAACACCTGTAATGAAGATTGTTCAAGAAGATAAAAAGAACTTTCTCAATCTGTGGTTTGAGCGTAATGTATGACTCATAGATCAAACATTTCATCTATTGAATTAAAGATAGCGTCCGTAAGATGGCCCATAATGTGTCCTTCGTATTGGCAAGATGGTGTTATTTATTTTCCTGTCGTTTTTACGATACTTTCCTGCCAGACGACTTCTCTATACTACCCTCTCCTGCTCACTTGTTCCCGTTCTTTTCAGTGTGGTAATATCAAATTCCAGGTTCACCGTCAGGCCGTTTTTTCCTGACTGAAAACTGATGGAACCATTCAAAGCCTGTACTCTTGCTTCAAGGCTTTTGAGGCCGATAGAAGTCAGACTGCCGGCCGAAGTAAAACCAACACCGTTGTCTTCTACCTCTACCAGTAACATGCCTGCATGTTCGCTAAGCTGCACCTGTGCGACGGAGGCTTTGGCATGTTTAATCACATTACCCAACAGTTCCTGTATAATGCGGTAAACAGCCAGCTCAAAATGTTCTTCAAAAGGCCTCAGTTTGCCCACCGAATGATATTCCACCGTTAAGGTATCGTTGCTAATAGCAGCACAATAGCGTTGCAGTGCTTTGTCAAGCCCGTATTTCAGTAACACTTCGGGCATAAGGTTGTGCGATGTTTTGCGTACCTCGTGATGTGCTTCATCCAGCAAGGCAATAGCCCGGGTATATCCTGCATCCGTTTTTTCACGATCGTTAATGGTTGTGCTGGTCAATTGCATTTTTACGGCAGCCAGCAGACTTGCTACGCCATCATGAAGATCCCTGGCTATGCGGCCCCGCTCTTTTTCTTCACCCTGCACAAGTGCATGCAGCAACTGTACTTCTTTTTCCCGTTCCATTGTTTGGAGTTGCTGTTGGTGCAGGCGCCGCTTATGCTTATAATGTACCACCACAATACTGGCGGCCAGCAGCGCAATTATGGTTGCGCCAATGTTATAAAGATTAAACTTTATGCTTTTCTGCAGTTTCACGTCATTCTGTGCCAGTTTTAATTGCTGTTGTGATAAAAGCTTTTCCTTTTTCTCCGACTGGTACTTCGATTCCATCTCCGCAATGATCCTGTTGTTTTTTTCCTTAAAAACCGAATCCTCAAGCAACGTTTGCTTTTTTAAATAGCCAAATGCCAACTTGTAATTACCCAATTTAAAATGTGCATCGGCCAGTTCTGTGGACATGTCATAGGCATAGTTTGTCTGGTTGGTTTCCTGTGCTTTTTCAAGGCCTTTTTCCAAAGCCCTGATTTGTGCTTTGTAGTCGCCTTTTTTCTTTAATACGGCTGCTAACGTATAAGTAGCAATGACAAAGTCCTCTGCACTGCCTGCCAGGTCAGCATACTTCACGGCCAGCTGGCTGTAGGGTACCGCTTCTTCCGGTTTATTGAGTTGGCCAAGCACCTCTCCGTAATTCTCATAGGCCCTGGTAAGAACCAGGTTGTCATTAGTACCTTCGGCCAGCTTTTTGGCTTCTTTTACATTGGCGTAAGCTTCTTTAGATTGGCCTTTATGGGCCTGGATTACGCCAATGGCGTTCAGGGTTGTTACCAGCATTAAAGTATCCTTTACCTGCCGGGCAAGTTTTTCCGCCTTTTTGTAATAACTCAGGGCCTTATCTTTTTGCCCTAAAAAGTTATCATATTCAGCCGCTACATTACAGTATTGTATGGAAAGCAGGGATAGACGCAGTTCTTCCTGATCGCCGGTAAAACCTGACCGCTCCAGCATCTCAATGGCAGATAAACGGTAAATGACCCCGCTATCCGTTTTACCCAATGCATCATAAGCATTTGCCAGGTTGCCGTGGATTTTAGCTACGCCAAGAAGATCATTGCTCTTTTTATAATAGAAGACCGCCTGGTTATAATTCACAATACAGCTTTGGAACTTTCCATCATTAATATCACGGTATCCTAAAAAAGAATAAGCGGTAGCCATACCCTGATCATAGCGAAGGTGTTTGCTGATATTCAAAATAGTGCCAGCCAGCTGGCGGTATCCCTGCGGATCCTTGTGTGCCAGGGTCTTTGTATAGCTGGCCAGTTGCTGCACTTTAAACGTATCATCCGGTAGAGCCAGCAACCGTTTCAGGGTTGTATCCTGGCAAAGGCCAGGCAGGCCTGCAAAAAGTAAAAGAAGAACAGAGAAAGAAGGCAAAACATTCTTCATGCGGTAGTAATGGTATCTATTATTAAGTAGTTATTAGCCTTTTCGGTTTTTTGTGCCGGCTGCACGAGTAGCCGAAAATAAGAAATGATTTTTGATGAAGCGGAATCGTTCGCTTTACTTCTCATCTTAAGGGTTGACCGGGCACCTGCTACTACACAATTGCTTAGCAATCGCATCAAAGCTGGCAGCCTTCATTGATTACGGCAGCTAAAGTTATTGGTATGACATTAGGGGTTTAGCTTCGTTTACCCAGGCTTTTGTGAGTGCTCTGCCAGGGGATGTACACAATGATGCCACCAGGTAAAATTCAGAATGGTTGTTGTGATAAAACGTGGTGATGCCCGTTTGCAGGCTCCTGCAAAGGCTGTAATCGTGGGTGGTAAAGCATGTCATTCCTTTGTCAACGTAAAGTTATACCTCTTGTTTGTCTTTCGTGGAGTGCCAGAGCTGGATACCACGGGGGTCAGATGTGGAGTGCCCAGGGCAAGCCTGTCCTTGAGCTGTTGTTGCAGGAATTCGTTTTCGGGGGTTACCAACACCTCATTAATCGCTACTTCGCCATCGATGCCGATGGCATAAGAAACCATTATATAATACGTTTCGCGTTTCACCTTTTTGGAAGGAAGGACTTCGGTTTTTAAAGTGCCGATCAGGGTGTTCATATAGTCCTTCCATACAGCGTTGTTGTCCTTGGGAGCCGCCACATTTTCTTTAGGAGCATTGGCAACCGCTCCTGCTACAGCCGTATCGGTTGAACCGGAGAGGCTATCATTGTTGCCTGTGCCGGTGGCCAGAGCGGAATCTGTTGAAGCGGCCAGGCTTTTTGTAGAAGAGTCCACGGTAAGGATGCGTGCCTTTGCCAGGGCGGAATCGTTGGGCGCCTTGCTGGCTGTATCCATTTTTGAGGACAGGTCATCTCCTTTATGGATCACCGTGCCGGGTTGGTTTTTCAGCTTTCCGCTATACAAGGCTTCTTTCAGCGATTGTGCATGAGTGAAAACGGAGCTTATCAGCAACAAAAACAATATTCCCTTTTTCATGGTCGTGTCTCTTTACTGCAAGTTAAGAAGCAAAGCTGTTAGTAACTTCCTAAATAATGATGTGTTTTTGCAGTGGTTGAGTTTGGAATTGGGGGTTAGCTCAGTGCCGGCAGCGTGTTGCAGGGCTCAAGTAGTATTCAGCTGATCGTAACGTATCAATTTCACGTTTACGGGAAACCGTAGCCTTTTCTAAACTCCCGGGGCGTCATCCCGCTGTTTCGTTCAAAAAACTTTCCAAAAGCCGGTTCTTTATGCCTGCTTTCTGATCCTCTCACCTTCTGCCTTCGGTCTGCTTCCTGGCGTAACGTCCGATCTGGTTTTCCTGTGTTGGTTCTCGTACTGTAGAAGCCTCTTTATGCAGACGTAACTATGATCTGTATGGCAGAACTCGCATTCCGGCTGAGCATATTATTATGATCGCTCTTTCCGCCGGCGGTATGGTAATTGTTTGTGTAATTCTTTGATACGTATGTAGTTTTTATATTGATACCCGGGTAACGCGGCATAGGGCTATGGGGGAAAAATATTCTTTATTGAAACGTGTATTGCTGGTTTTATGTATTTGCATAGTAAGCGTTGCCTATAGCCAGGTTAATCCGCCGGGAGAGGATCTTAAAGCAGATTCTTTGGGCCCTAAAGGCAAAAAAATAATACCGCCGGCCTATGACCTCAGCAAACAATATGATTTTGGTGATCTGGTACGCCAGGTACTGTATCCCCGGCGGGAAGCCGGACCGGTAAACAGCGGCTCAGGCATTTCGGTTATTCCCAACATCAATGCTAATCCCACCATTGGCTTCCAGGTAGGCATTAAGGCGGTAGGAGGCAAAAAACTGGGCGGCGATCCGAACACCCTCATGTCGGTTGGCGCCACATCGGCCTCTATTACCACCAAAGGAATCATTTTCTTCTATATCAGCCACAACATATTTACTCTGGGTAATGACTGGAACCTCCAGGGTAGTATCATTGCGGCCAAAGCAGTGGCACCCGATCGTGGCCTGGGTATAGGCAGCGGCAAGGACAAGGGAGACGAAAAAGATAAAGTGCTGGCCAATCCTGCTCATAAGGCCTACGTCATCCATTCTCAGTTTTATAATTTCAGAGAAAAAGTGTACAAGGAAGTACAGGATCATCTTTTTGTGGGAGCCGGGTTATCCTTTGATATCCGGCGCAAAATGGAAAATAACGACTCAAGCGGCTTTGCCACGCCTTCGGGGGTTTACAATAACCGGCATGGCTTTCCCGCTGACCGCTACTCTGCCAACGGTTTCCTTTTTAATGTACAGTATATTACCCGTGATAATCCAAACCGGCCCTACAAAGGCCTTTACTTTGATGTGGGCCTGCGGGTGAATCAAACATGGATAGGAAGCACAAAGAATTCCGTGCAATGCACTACCGATTTCCGGAAGTATTTTAGCTTGTCGGAAGTGAGCCCCGAAACCGTCCTTGCATTTTGGAACTGGGGTTCTTACCTGCTTAGCGGTGCCATACCCTACCTGGAATTACCGGGTACCGGCAGGGACGGGAATTCCAGGAGCGGGAGAGGCTATACGGTACAGTATTTCAAGGGCAAGCAATTCAATGATACAGAAACCGAATTCCGCTTTCCCATACTAAAAAATAATTTCATCAGCGGTGTGGCCTTCTTCAATCTTCAAACGGCCAATGACGAACAGGGTACGAAACTATTCCAGGTATTTCAACCCGGATATGGGGCTGGTTTACGGGTGTTGTTCAACAAAGCCATACGCACCAACCTGGCCCTGGATTATGCCTTTGGCAAATTTGGCAGCAAGGGATTCTTCCTGAATTTGAATGAAGCGTTTTAACGTGTGGTATAGTTAAGGCCAAGGCGAAAGAAGGAAAACTATGATAATGAGGGAAAAAGTTTTGCATGGGAGCGGAAGATCCATGCAGACGAAGATGCCCTTCTGCGGGTAAGGGCATACCGGGGCCTGAAGGTAAAATACGTGTTTCAAGAACTGAAGTGGGAGTAGGTAGGCCGAAAGTAGGCCAGAAGCTATAAGGAGGCTATGAACTTACAAAGCGGGGGTGGTGGCGGTGGGTTCTTCCTTTAATTTTCTATTAATTAAATCCGGTACAGGTTCTATTTTATTCCCAAACATACCTTTTGCCCAGGCTTTGGGTTTTGTTAGTTTGTCAAGTACCAGGAATAAAGCAAAACCTTCGTCTTGCGACCACCGTTTTTTCTTTCGCCTTACACCTTCAATTGCAACATCTTTAGCAATATTACCACCTTTCGGATGTATCAGCCACAGATACATGGAGTACTGCCCAAGTCCTTCCATTGTTAGAAAAAAAGTATCTATTTTTTTTAAGTTTACATTTTGGCCACGGAAAAAACTTTCTTGTCTTGTACGCATTATGTTTAAACCTTCCTTTACTAATACTTTATCAATTACTTTATTTCTGGTGGATCTATAGAGCGTTTCCACTTCCTTGTTATAGAGTTTTATGTAATTGGTGTCTCTGCCGAAGATGTTCTGTATCATATCATCGCTTAACTCTACTTCAAAAGTATTTTGCTGCTCAAATTCGGTTATTTGCCGGCCAAAGTTTTGCATTTGCTGGGAATGCGAAAACTCGTGAATAAAAACACCGGTAATTAAGTTGATCAGGCCAAGTTCTTTGCTTGTTGTGCCTGATTTCTGCCAATAGCTAGGCAAGGGCATTACAAAAAAAGCAGTATTGGGTTGGTTGGGCATGGCTGCGGCAAATGACATCAGCCCGATAGGTACTATCGATTTGTCAGGCAAGGTTAGGGTGTCGTTGTGTAATGATTTTTTCCACTTCAAGTTTAGATTGCCCAGGTTACACCCTTTTACAGATTTCCCGTTTTGTATTGTTGTTTTGGAGGTTGAATAAACATATTTGTCGTCAAAAAAAACAAATTCAACGGGTCTGATGTTGTCAATCTGATAAATGTTGGCGCTTACCAGTTTCCAGGCTGTGAACCATTTTTGGGTTGCAGCATAAAAGGCACGATCCCTTTTTTGTTCATCTGTTTTATCTTGTGCAGATACGGTAGAATATAAAACGGTAAGGATGATAGCTGAAAATAACTTGTTCATTTATTATGATGTTGTTATGGCTGCCAGCACTAAAAATACCCGACATATGTCATTTGGGCAAGAACAATAAGTTCCTGGCTTTTCTAACCGTTTGGTAATTGTCTTTTCAGGGACCGGCATGTATAGAAAGCCCTGTTTTATGCATGAAGACTGCAGCGGGTGGCGTGCCGAAACTTTATTACAAAAAGCCGGTGTTTCTTCAAGGTTATACATTCGAACGGTCCATATCCCGGAGGTTTTAAAACGTCCGGAAACTTTATAAACTCCATCCGGAAAATGAACCCTGAAATAAATAATGGCCCGAGTCTGTGCGTCTCAGGCCGGTAGTGAATTCTTGGAGAAGGCTGAAGCCCTGGATGCTTTGTACTTATCTTGATAATTATGACTTCTTTTCATTGCAGTTAAACATCCATTGTACACCATACTTATCGGTACAACTGCCAAAATAGTCTCCCCAAAACATATCCTGCAGATCCATTGACACCTTTCCCCCTTGCGATAATTTATCAAACAATTGTTTGGTTTCTGCCCTGGTATCGGGTTGAAGATTGATATAGCTGTTAT
This sequence comes from uncultured bacterium, assembly GCA_966095395.1. Lineage (GTDB taxonomy): Bacteria > Bacteroidota > Bacteroidia > Chitinophagales > Chitinophagaceae > Flavisolibacter. Next base: position 108,874 of record CBHTSW010000014.1, read on the forward strand.
TGCCAAAATTTACTTTAAATCCCATGGATTCCGGAGCGTCTGTTCCCATCAGAGTATGACTGTCCAGTATGCGTAACTCAACATGCATCACCATGTTTTTATCTTCTTCCGCCATGGGAGGATGGCCGGGCGAAGTGGGAATATCGCTGAATCTCATGATCCCTCCTCCAAGGAACTCCCCACCGAAAATACTTTTGTAATAGTTGAATGCTTCCTCTGTATTGCCGGGGAAATTCAGGTAGGTGCTTACACTTGCCATTGCTTTAGTTTTTTAGTTTAAAAATAAAATTCAATCCAAAGGTATTTTTCCAGCATTTATACTTTGGAGTGTGAACCCGGCATAAAAAGGGTAAAATGCGACAACCTGTTATACCAACTTTTTACAATAGCTGCCGCAAACATTGTTCTATCGTGGTCTCTCCTTTGTTAAAGCCGATGGCAATAACTTTTGCCTGGTTTTGTAAAGGCAGAGGGATTGTTTTAAAGTTGTTCAACGGGCAGGCTTGCCGCTTTCCAGGCATTCATTCCGCCGTCCATATGCGCTACATTTTCATAACCCTTTTTTTTAAGGTACTTGCCGCTAATGCAGAACGTCCTCCGGATGCACAGGGTAACGCCCAAAAAAATTGATCGGGTATCCTTGCCATTTTACATTTTCTTTAATCATGGTTTCTGCATCGGGTAAAAATAAATTGCTGGTTTTATATGCTGTTGCCTTTATTTTTCAGGGCTGTAGTGCCCTTGAATTCCCATTCCAAAACATTACCGTCTTCCTCATCATAGGTTAACCCCGAACATTCAAAGCCGTTTTTTTCCAGTATTCTTATCGAGGCATAGCTATCCTGTAAGGTGCGTGCCGTTATTCGTATAGCGGGGTCGGTGTGCAAGGCTAACAACACCAACTGCCTGCAAATTTCAGTACCCACTCCCCTGTCCCGGAAGTTTTTGAACGTTCCATACGCAATTTCAACCTTACCCTTTTTGGGCTTTCCCTTATAGCCACAAGCGCCAACTATCTGCTGTCCGTCGAAGCTTGCAAAATACCCGATCCAGGGTTTGTGAAAACCTGTTTTTTTGTAATAGCCCGGATATATATTCAGCACTTCCAGGCACTCAGGATTGCCCCTGAATTTTATGTTATGGAATTCCTCTACGTCAATTGGCAGTAGTTGCATTTTCCGGTTTATTAAAGCGCCGCACCAGGTTTAAAGGATTAGCGAAGTAGTGGCATTACTAATATACATCTTCCCGTTCACCTGGCGTTTGCATATTGGCCTGGCGTTTTAAATTAAATACGGTGCCCGGCAAAGTAGAAAGGCCTTGGACCAGAGAAAAGTTTTCCTAATAAAAGAATTGCTCGGATATGATCTGGCCGTCTTTTACTTCGTAGAGCATAACCTGGTTTATTTGTATTCTTCCCAATCCCTGCACGGTAATATCCGCCTCTCTCCCTACCGCGAAATGATTGCCACCCACAACAGGTTCGGTTGTGTGGGTTTTATGAACCGCCTCTATGCGTTTCACCCAGTCCTCTCCTTTTTTGCGAACAGCCGTTTTGCCTTCCGCATTTTTGAACCAGGACGAAGGGGATGGTTCTATGCTTCTTACATCATCTGCAAAAAGTTCGTCCTGTATCTGGAACCATTTTTCCTTCTGCGCTAACTCGTTGAACCGTGCGGCTACTTCATGAATGGTATGTGCGGTTTGGCTTGAATTGGGTTGCCCTTTGCCTGTAGTGATCAAACTCAGCAGGCTTTTCTGTATATATTGGCTCCATCCGTTTACACAAGCCGTGTAACATTCATATTCGGGAACCAAACCCTGGTGCGTAAAGCAGAGCGTTGTCTTACCATCCTGATCCGTGATATCAAAAATAATTTTCGTTCCTGTCCATTCGCTTTTGTCATTAGTGAAACTAAAATAGTTTTCCAGCACAAGCCAAATTACTTTTTTGCCCGGGTCAACTTCTATTAATTTCATTTTGCAACGATGCACGTCTTTGTAATGATAGGTAAACTCATCATTCAGTTTTTCTGAACGGCCTTCAAGTTCTTCCGACCACCATCCGCGAACGTTATTGATGGCATTAAATACTTCCGCTGGCGATTGGTTTACTACAATGGTTATAGTAAAATTTTTAGCATCCATGGTTTCTTTTTTATTGATTAGATATGGCTATCGGTCTTTACTTCGCTTTTCTTTTTGTGGGGCTGTCCTTTGCCTGTAGTGATCAGGCTTAACAAGCTACGCAAATAATGATTCCATCCATTTGAGCAGTCGCGGAAACATTCCATTTCAGGAACTAAACCTATATGCCTGAAGTGGACGTGCGTTTTAGCATCTTGTTCCCTAATCTCAAAACCAACTTTGGTACCTGTCCATTCACTCTTGTCTTTAAGAAAGCTCAAATGGCTGTCCGTAACCAGCCAAACGACTTTTTTTCCGGAGATCACCTCTATTAATTTCTGCCTGGAATAATGCACATCTGCGAAGCGGACTTCAAATTCATCATTTTGTTTTTGTGAATGGCCGGTAAAG
>CBHTSW010000015.1:0-110727 GCA_966095395.1 uncultured bacterium
CAACACCTGTGGTACGGCAAGCGCCACGGCTACCTATACCATTAATGTCGATGCGTTGCCCGAGGCCGGTGCCGGTGGTTCACATACCACGTGTGTGAACAGTGCCTATACGCTGGTGAGCGGGGAAGCCACGGCGGCCAACGGTACGATTGCGTGGAGTGAGAACGGGGCCGGTTCGATCACGGCAGGCGGGACCACGCTAACCCCCACCTATACGCCGGCGGCAGGCGATGCCGGTAAGGCGGTGACGCTGACCCTGACGGTGACCAGCAACAACACCTGTGGTACGGCAAGCGCCACGGCTACCTATACCATTAATGTCGATGCGGCCTCTGTTGGCGGTACGATCAATAGCCCTACTGTTTGCTCAGGTTTCAACGGTGGAACTTTGACTCTTACTGGATCCGTTGGTACAATTGTAAGGTGGGAGTTTTCTACAAGTCCAAGTTTTGCTTCTAAAACAAACATCGCTAACACTTCAACGACTCAAACCTTCACCAACCTTGCGCAAACCACGTACTACCGTGCTTTGGTTCAAAATGGTGTTTGTTCCCAGGCTTATTCAACAGGCGGAGTCGTTACCGTGTCACCTTGTGGTGGTCATATGTATCCAACGCAAACTACGTGTTCCAGCTATTTAGGTGGAGCACCTGAGTTGCCTTTTGTATGTGCTACGGCTGGTAAGTTAAAAGGGAAGCCCTATGTTTCAAACGCTACCCCGGGTGTGTTCTTCTATTATGCTACTATAACAGCACCGAGTTCTTCCTTTACGGTAGATATTTTACAAAAAAGGCCGGGCTCTAACTTTAATTTCTTTGGTGTAAATCAAGACCAGGTGATCGCCTGGGATGCAAGCTGTGGTAAAATTGCCAGCGCCAGTGGCAGGGCAGTTTCTACAAGTGATGCGAATGTGACTAAAGTTAGTATTGCTATTAGTGGTGTAACGGCAGGTAGTCAAATTGTAATTTCTATTAAGTACGATACCAAAACCCTGATAGGTTCACAAGCCTCTAATTTTGATGTGAACTACTATTTTGGAGCCTTTATTAATAATAATTTACAAAATGGCTCAGTTGGTACGCTGAGAGTAACGACGAATTGTTCTACTACCCAGGCAGTTACTTCAACCACATCCGCCAGAATAGCTGAACCGGTCAAGGATGTTTCCGTAACAGCTTATCCCAATCCGTTCACTGATAAAGTGAGGTTTGTGGTTACTTCTCCTGTATCCGGACAAGGCTCACTGGAAGTGTTCAACCTGTTAGGGCAAAAGGTAAAAACAGTTTACCAGGGTCACATTGTTGCAGGCAAGCAATCATTTGAATTACAGCTGCCTGTTCACCAACAAATAAACCTGATCTACAGGCTACAAATAGGTGAACGGACTATTACGGGTAAATTGTTCCATGCCAGGGATTGATCTGAGTTGAAACAAAAAACCTTCAAGGTGGCCCCGCGGCCACCTTTTTATATTGCCTGCTTTATATTACCTGCCAAAACAAATTGAAGTGCATCAAAAATGTTCTCAAATAAATTAGGAAGCAAAACTCATTTTATCTATTTTTAAACAGCTGAACTTTTCTGCGCAGCTTGCTATAATTCTACTCCTTGTAAACTTGTTTTGATCTGTTCCTGCCTAACAATCTTAAATTCATTTCGCTATGTCAGATTCCAACATTTTAATGAAAATGACCATGGAGAAAAGCAGGCTTATTGAAGAAATGATCATCCAGTTCCTTGGGTATAAACCTAGCTGGAAGGAAAGAAAAGCATTCAGCATCCTGAATAAGCTGGATGAAAGCAGCGTGTATTATAAGGGGAAGTACGTTGGCACCGTAAAGTACCAACCCGCAGAAGAAACGGTTATATAATCACCTTCTCTGCCCCGGTTAAATAACTTTCGTCAATCACCGCCCCCAGGCCCGGCGTACCGGGCAAATCAATAATGCCCTTGTCCTTATAGACAATACCGCCAATTACGGGATCTTCGGTGAACATCAGCGGCGTATCGAAGTCGCAGTGGTGAATATGGTCGTTGCTTAGTGCCAGGTGCGCTGCAGCGGTCATACCTAACCGTGACTCCATAAAACCGCCTACCTGCATGTGCAGGCCCGCCTGCGCTCCCAGTTGAGCGATCTTTATTCCCTTATAAAACCCCGATGATTTCCCCAGCTTGATGTTGAACATCTGGCAGGCATTTAATTGAATGAGCCTTTCAGCGTCGTGTTCATCGCCACAGCTTTCATCGGCCATGATGGGAATGGGTGAGACGGCTGCCACTTTGGGTAATTCCATGAAGCGGTAGCGCAGAATGGGTTCCTCGCAGTGCTCAATATTGTAGGGAGCTAGGGCTTTTAATACGGCAATGGCATTATCGGCGGTTTGCCATCCCTGGTTGGCATCGATGCGCAATGGGTGATCGTTGCCAATACCTTCCCTGATGGCTTTTATTCTTGCCACATCTTTTTCGAGGCTCTCTCCCAGCTTTACCTTAATGGCTGGAAAGCCCTGCTCTTTAAACCGGATAGCGTCGGCCTTCATTTTTTGGGGATCGCCAATGCTGACGGTCATATCGGTTTCCAAAACCTTGTTGTTTTCGCCACCCAGTAATTTATAAATTGGTACACCGGCGTGTTGCCCCGCAATATCGTGCAGGGCTATGTCGAATGCGCTTTTGATGCTGGTGTTGCCATAGATGGTTTTATCCATGGTTTCCATACAAGCGGCTATATCCAGTGCATTTTTTCCTTTGAGCACCCTGGCAAAATACTGTGCTACGATAAAACAGGTGTCAATGCTTTCGCCGTTGATGGTCATGTAGGGACTGCATTCTCCATAACCTGCGCAGCCATCTTCGGTGCGGATGATGATCACTACATTTTGCACCTCGTGTATGGGGCCAAGCGAAATCACAAAGGGTTCTTTCAGGGGAATGAATAATTTGTAGATCTCAACCGAATGAATGGCAGTGCCTTGCATGATGATGTTTTAAGAGTTGGCCGCAAAAATAAAGTTTCGGAATGGATTAGGGAAAATAGTGAATGGTGAAACGTGAGTGGTGAGTAAGAGAGCTTTTTCACTCACCATTCACCACTCACAAAAGGTATTGGTGAGTGGGCTTCTAATCAAACAAAATACGCATGCCCAGGTTCAGCATAACGGGTAAGGGTATGTGCTCGTTGTTATGAAACAGCGGAGAGGGATAATCGGAAGTGGGTACAGAGGTTCTTATATCACTGTATAAAAAAATACCGGGACCAACCGGAAACTCAACCCCTGCCGCCAGATCCAGTGTGAGCCGTTTGAATTCACCGCTGCCTGTAACAGGCGTGGGAGGAAGTTCATACAAACTTGTATCCGGCAAGGAGACAATGGCGTTCTGTATTTTAGAGAACAGCAGTCCAAAACCCGCTGCTCCATAAAGATTAAAACCTTCTTCGGCATCGAAGGCACCCCTGAAGTAACGTTTCCATCCCAGGGACACCTGGCGGAACTGCCATTTGCCCGTCATGGTATAAGATGTTTGTGTAGGACTAGTGGAAGGTGATTTCGCTGTAGCCATAAAGTTGTTGTGAAAGCTGCCTTTTGTGTGATAATTGATCCAGGCATAGGCGGTGTTCTTTTTTGAAAAATGGAAATCGCCTTCTACTCCCTGGCCAAAAGACCAGAACTTTTGTTGCGGGCTAAAATTACGTAACAGGGAAGCATCTGTTGCCACACTAAAAGCCACCTGTGTAAAAGCAGTGCTGGCGAACAGGAAGCCGGTAAAAAAGAAAGTCAGTTTCTTCAAGCCGTTTGGATTGCATGAAAGGTAAAGATAAAAGAGTAAGTGGTGAATAGTGAGTGGTTAGCCGGAATTATTGTACAGGGTTTTTGGTTTTATTGTTATTGGAAAAAAAGAAGCAATCTCTTTGTGAGATTGCTTCGCTGTGTTCGCAATGAAGGTTATGAAATTATTTCCGTAAGGTCAACTCTTTTATAATGTGCGGTGCGCCGCCCAATTTATCAATACACCACAACACGTAGCGGATATCCACGCAAATGGTGCGGTTCAGGTCTTTATCAAAGGCCAGTTTGTGGCTTAGCGCTTCATAGTTGCCATCGAAGGCCAGGCCGATCAATTCGCCGTTGCCGTTGATGACCGGTGAACCGGAGTTGCCACCTGTGATATCGTTGGTGGTGATAAAGTTTATCACCAGGTCGTTGGTCCTGGCATCCTTGTATTGGCCAAAATCCTTTGCCTTGATCAACTCGAGTTCTTTTGCCGGAAGGTCGAATTCATAGTCGCCGGGTTTGTATTTTTCCAGTATGCCTTTAGAGGTAGTTACGTAATCGTAGCTTACGGCATCACGGGGTTTATAATCATCTACCTTGCCATAGCTCACCCGCATGGTAAAGGTGGCATCGGGATACATGACTTTCTTCGGGTTCATTTCCATTATGCCTTTCAGATATTCCCGTCCCCAATCATTGTTTTTGGTAACAAACTGCTGGTACAGCGGAAGGTATTTGCTTGTGTAGTTTCTTACCAGGGTAGTGGCCAGGTTGTACGCCAGGTCCTGCTGAAGGGTGTTTGCATTGGGATTACTTACAAAGGCATTCCATTTGGCATCATCAAAGATCATCGTGTTTTTAAAGATGGCCTCTGCGTATTTCTGGTAGGTAGAAGCATTCGCCAGGTCGCCATACTCGTTCCGGATAGCCGTGAACAGGCCCTGCGGCTGCTGGTCTTTGGGTACATCGTTGTAATACATCTGCAGCACCGTGCCTACAATATTCTGATCGGATGCTTTGTTCTCGGATTCCAGGAAATTTTTGCGGGCCGTGTTGGCCGCATCCACTGCTTTTTTAATATCGTCGGAGGAGACACCGGGTTTTACCATGGTGTTTTCCAATCCCTGCAGGGAAGTTGCAAAAGCCAGCAGGGGTGATCCCAGGATCCCTTCATTAATGTACTGCCTATGCAGGGCATAGGGCCTCCAGGCAGCGTAGGCAGCCTCCAGGTCTTTGAAAATATTCTGGTACTCCGGTTTGTTGGCCGCCCATTTTATGAAAGCTTCTTCTGCTTTTTTCTTCTGGCCGTACACATCATATTTCAGCAACTGTTTTGTTTCGCCATCAAAGAATTTCCAGTAGTTGGCAATGCTGGCATAGTCGGAAGCCAGTTGCAGTTTGGTGGCCTCATTTTTTTTCATTTCCTGGAACATGTACTTGAGGCGCATGTCGCGGAGCTTAACCAGGGTTGGGTTGTTGATGTCGGTAGATAGCTGCACGCCCAAAGAAGATTCGTAGCGGTTGGTACCTCCGGGATAGCCCCAGATCATGGAAAAGTCGCCTTCTTTTACCCCTTTGAGTGAAACCGGCAGATACCATTTTGGCTTCAGCGGAACGTTGTTGGCATTGTAGGCCGAAGGCTTGCCCTCTTTGGTAGCATATACCCGGAAGATGGAGTAGTCGCCGGTGTGGCGGGGCCATTCCCAGTTGTCGGTGTCGCCACCGAATTTACCCACCGACTCGGGCGGTGCGCCTACCAGCCGTACATCGCTGTAGCGCTGATACACGAAAGCTAAGTACTGATTGCCTTTGAAAAGCGGGCTTACCCTTGTTTCAATACTGTTATTGGCATCCGATAGTCTTTTGTTGATAGAAGCCAGTACCGAAGACTGGCGGCTGGCCCTTTCAGCGCCGGACAAACCTTTCAGCGAATCCATCACTTCCTTGGTTACATCATCTATGCGTACTAAAAATTGTACGGACAACCGGCCACCCGGAATTTCTTCCCCCTGGTTTTTGGCATAAAAGCCGTCTCTTAAATAATTGTGGTCCACCGTGCTGGCCGAGGCAATAACATCGTAGCCGCAATGGTGGTTGGTAAAGATCAGGCCCTGCGGACTTACCAGTTCGCCGGTGCAGCCACCGCCAAAGATCACGATGGCATCTTTGAGCGAGGCCTTGTTCACACTATACAATTGTTCTTTGGTGAGTTTCAGGCCTTTCTTCACCATATCATTATATACCTGCTGGCCCAGTAACATAGGCAGCCACATGCCTTCATCGGCGGCGGCCCTGAAAACCATTGTTACGCTAAGAAGAAGAGCAAGAAAGATCTTTTTCATGTTCATATAAATTTTTTATGATGCCCTGAAACAGGCGAGGGCAAACGTACTTAAAATTGCTGCTGCGCCCAAAAAGAGGCAGGAGCGCAGAGCGTTGAAGTGTATACTTTACAGAGTTGCCGGCGAGGCTTTTGGTTGCGTGCAACTCTGTTAAGGAATAGCCGATTGATTTTTTTGTTATTAATTTTCCTGTTCTCTTTGTTCCGTTGTTTTAAATGGTGGCTTCGTTATTTGTCATACCAAACCGTCATCAAATTTGTGATTCCCTGTCCACCATTCACATTGACGGTAGAATTTTACAAACCTGCAACCACCTGATATCGCTTGCAGGGTTTGCCAGGAGCCGGGACCTCCTGCAGCCTTTGTGTATGTTTCCGGTGTTCTTACTTAGTAACGAGTAGGCGGTTTTCCTCATGACTATAAATTATTTGTGCAATAACTAGGAATGGCGTTCGTTTACCAGCAGCATGATTCAGTGCAGGAAGAACTCCTATACCACATGGCCAACCGAAGAACCCGGCTGGCGTGTACCATCATTCGAAGAATATATTGGTAAAGAAGTATTGTCAAAAGCCTAAGGAAGACAATGGGATTTAAGAATACTTTATAAGAAGTTTTTATAATTTCTTATATGGTTTTTAATTGTAAACCAATACATTTGCGGGCATTAAGGTATAGCTGAGCTTTGTCCTTAACGATATTTATGTTTTCCACCGTGTAAAATATAAATGTCCAAATCCAATAATGTATGAACTGTTTACGAGTATTCTTCCTGCTTTTCCTTTCTTTAGCCAGTATTGTAGTTTGTGCGCAAGTTCCTTCCGATCTAAGTAATGTAAAGGCATCGCAAATATCCAACAGCCAGTTGCAACAATATTTAAACCAGGCCAAGGCCAATGGTTTGACCCCTGCCCAACTGGAAGCGGAATTACTTCGCCGCGGCTTGCCGGAGACAGAAATGGAGGAACTCAAACTGCGCATACAGCAATTGGATACAAGCCTCCCGGAATCAGGAACTGATGGTACTACAGACACAAAGGACAATACCAAACGAACCACACCTAAGAACTCTTCAAAGCTTTTCTCTGAATCTTTGGAAAGTATAAAAAAGCGTTCGAAAATTTTTGGCTCTGAACTTTTTTCCAATACCAACCTCACCTTCGAGCCGGATCTTCGCATGGCCACGCCCCAGAATTATATTATTGGCCCGGATGATGAATTGATCCTGAATATATATGGTGTCAACATTTCGCAGCAGAAACTGAAGGTAAGCCCTGAAGGCACTATCAATGTAAAATATGCCGGGATCGTCAATGTAAACGGATTGAACATTGAAGCTGCTACTGCCCTGTTAAAAAACCGGTTAACGAGGTATTACCCTTCTCTTTCCAGCGGGCAAACCAAATTACAGGTATCGCTGGGCAACATCCGCAGTATTCGTGTAACCCTGATCGGGGCTATCAACCGGCCGGGCACCTATACACTGCCTTCACTGGCCAGTTTATTCAACGCCCTGTATGTAAGTGGCGGACCGGCAGAAAACGGATCGTTCAGAAACATCGAACTAATCCGGAACAATAAAGTGATTCAAAAGGCCGACCTCTATGATTTTTTAGTGCGGGGCGATCAAAGCAGTAACCTTCGCCTAGAAGACAATGATGTAATTCGTGTTCCCTATGCCAGCTTATTAATTACGCTGGAGGGCCAGTTGAACCGCCCGGGCATTTTTGAGATGCATCCGGATGAAAACCTGGACGAGGCTATAGAATTTGCCGGCGGCTTTAAAAGCAAGGCTTTCCGTAAACGAATTACCGGCAAACGGTTTTCGGATGTGGAGAGAAGTGTGATCGATGTCTCGGGCGATTCGCTTTCTGTTTTCAAACCCAAAAACGGGGATGAATATTTTATTGACTCGCTGATCAACCGCTACCAGAACCGGGTGATTATCAGCGGGGCGGTATTTAAACCCGGCGCCTATGCCCTGGAACAAGGCATGACCTTAAAGCATTTGATCAATAAGGCCCAGGGCTTAAAAGAGGACGTATTTACAGGAAGAGCCTTAGTCGTGCGTACGCGTCCCGATCTTACCAAAGAATATATATCGGTAGCGCTGAGGCCTATTATTGCAGGAAGCGAAGAGGGGCTTCTGCTGCAAAAAGAAGACAGCGTGCAGGTGGCTTCTATTTTTGATTTAAAGGATACGACCACGGTGACCATCAATGGCGCTGTACGCCTGCCCGGTACCTACCGGTACGAAGAAAACCTGTCCCTGAAATCGCTCATATTAAAGGCCGGTAATTTTTCGGACCATGCCACCGGAATGGGCATTGAAATTTCACGCCGCAAGCGGGATATAGACATTACCAAACCCGGTAGCAATATCGTAGAACTGATACGCATCGATGACAACAAGGAGCTTTCCAGCAGTTCGTCCGATGTTCCCCTGATGCCTTTTGATATAGTGACCATCAAGGAAGATCCTTATTATAAAAAGCAGATCAGCGTAAAGATCAGCGGTGAAGTATTGCTGCCAGCTGTGTACACCCTGCAAAGCCGCGAAGAGCGGTTAAGTTCCCTGATCCAGCGTTCCGGCGGCCTGTTGTATACCGCCAATATTCGCGGGGCCAAACTGGTCAGAAAGAAAAAAGAGGTGGCCGATACGGCACAGGTCAAACGTTTATTCAGGGCTATAGAAAAAGATACGAAGTCCAAGTTGGTGGACAATGACACATCAGACGTAACAATCGCTGGGATTGAGAAGACGACAACCGATGTGGCGATTGACCTGGGTTATATTTTAAAGCATCCCGGAAGTGCGGATGATATTACGCTGGAGGAGGGTGATGAATTGATCGTACCCCGTATCAACAACACCGTTAGTGTTAGCGGACAGGTGTTCAAGCCGGTGGATATCATGTATGAGCGGGGCAAGAGCATGAAAGATTATTTATCGGACGCCGGTGGGGTAACACAGCTGGGCAAGAAGAACAAGGCTTTTGTAATCTATGCCAACGGCAGCTCGGCCAAGATCAAAAAGACGCTGGGCATTTTTAACCGCTATCCGAAGATAGAGCCGGGGGCAAACATTTTCGTGCCGGAGAAACCGAAGAAAGATGGATTGGATGTAGCCAAGGCGGGTGTTTTTATATCGGCGATAACGGCGTTGATCACGGCGTTTGCCCTGATAAGAAGGTAGGTAGACATAATTAGAGAACTAAGAGCAAAAATGTTTGATCAAGAATCATTTTCATATTTAAATCCTTCTTGCATTTTTACCTGAAGCGATTGGTGTAGTAAGTGATAAAGGTTTTCTGTCAACGAATATAAAAGCGATTGGTTGAAGCATCGGATATCAGATTTTTAAAGTCAGTAGCTATTGACTTTTCTATTGATTGATTGTTAGTTAATTGGTCAGTGCAAATGGGTTCATGTGACTGAGGAGGCGAAGCCATGCATTTTAGGATTTTCTTTGTATTGTTTTGTTGATAAAGGATGATTTTAACGGGTTATCATTCTTTTTGCAATCCATCAAAAATTAACAGAAAAAACTTTTGAAAATGGAAGGAAATAAAGAAGATTATTATTCCTTAGATGATATTGTAAGTCATTTATTGTCTTTTTTTCATTTTCTCCGTAAAAGAGTATTATGGATGCTGTTGACGGCTGTTGCCGGTTGTGGGCTTGGGGTATTGTATTATTACGTGCAAAAACCAAAATATGAAGCTGTAACAACGTTCATATTGGAAGAAAAATCTTCTGGTGGAGGGGGATTGGCAGGGATTGCTTCCCAATTTGGATTCGATATAGGAAGCTTAAGTGGTGGTGGTAGTATATTTACAGGAGATAATATTCTGGATATACTTCGATCCAAGAAAGTGGTTTATACTGTATTGTTATCCAAAGTCGGTGACAATACAAATCCACAAGATGAAACACTGGCTGACCTTTTTCTTCATTTTAGCGGATGGAAAAAAAAATGGACTTCTGATCCGGAATTAAGTAAAATCAGTTTTGCCAATTGCAAGGAAGGTCAATTACTACCACAAAAGCAAGATAGCATATTAAATGAGATTCACGAATTTTTGACCGTTCATGAACTATCTGCTGAAAGATTGAATAAAAAGGGATCGATTATTCGGGTCCAAGTAACGGCACCAAACAGTGTTTTTGCAAGGCTGATGACCGAAAGGCTTGTAGAGGCGGCCGCCAACCTTTATCTGAATTTAAAAACCGGAACGGCACAAAATAATATCGCAAAACTGCAACATCGTTCTGATTCTTTATTGATACTCTTAAATCGAAAGTCTTATGCTGTCGCTGCAAACCAGCCTCTGGATATCAATCCGGGAATAAAATCTGCTATTGTACCCATAGAAATTGCTTCACGTGACAAAAGTGTCCTTGCAACACTCTATGCAGAAGTTACAAAAAATCTCGAAGCCAGTAAACTGATCTTATCCCAACAAACGCCTGTTATTCAAAGACTGGACAGCCCCGGATATTTATTGGATGATAACAAAAAAAGTTTATTCTTTCTTTCGATTGTTTCTCCAATTACTGCTGCCTTGATCTTTGTTATTTGTGCCTTCCCTTTGTTTTTATTTAAGAATAGAAAGGGCAGACAAAAAATTGAGTCCATTGAAAAGTAAAATACGCAAGTATCTCTTCATGATCTTGAATTCTTTTTTGTTTAAATCGTGTAGCTATTTCCTGAGTAGAATGGCTAAATACCGTCAAAGACGTTCAGCTAAATTGTTGATCACCGGAACCGGAATCTGATGTCTATTGTAAAGATATTTAAGAAATGGGGCTCTGGTTCGGCTTTTAGCATAATAGATCAGGGGTTACTATCCTTATGCAATTTTGCTATAAATATTCACCTTTCCCGCATTTTACTGCCTGATCAATACGGTTTATTTGCTATAGTGTTTTCCGTTTATCTATTACTCCTGAGTTTCAACCAGGCATTGATATTGGAGCCCTTAAGTATAATTGGAATGACGCGATACAAAAACAAATTAATAAATTATTTCAAAAAGGTAATTGTTATTCAGTCTCTGATATCCATAGTCCTGTCAATATTGTTATTTCTTGTTGCTTTATACTTTTCTTATTCAAAGAATGAAATTTCCTACCCCTTAATTTCTTTAGCTATTGCAGGGCCTTTTATTTGTACTTTTTTTCTAATTCGCAGATTTTGTTATTTGTTGTTTCAGCCAGGTATCGCACTTATTGGAACGTTCTTTTATACGGTAATTTTGTCCCTGCTATATTATAAACTCTTTAGGGAAAATCAGGTGGATACTTTCAATATTTTTCTCCTTTTTGGGTTGGCCAGCCTGATATCTTCTTTGGTCATAGTAATGTTGATACATGTACGATTTCCTTCTTTGTTAAAGAGCGTCATCAGTACAAGAGTTGTAATTCATAAACACTGGGATTTAGGTAAGTGGTTATTAGGCAGCTCAATAGTGGGATGGCTTTCTAGTTCCATCTATTTTCCATTGTTGGCAAGTTTAAGTGGGTTGGAGGCAACAGCTGCATTGAAGGCCATTGATAATTTATTGCTTCCCATGCAGCAAGTGATAACTGCACTGAGCCTGATAATAATTCCCAGAGTTGCAGGTGAAATGAATAAGGACACGCATTACTTAAGGAATGTTTCCATTAAATTAACTATTTTCTTTTCAGGTGTAGTAATCCTGTACTTGATATTCCTTTTCCTATTAAAGGATAATTTGATTCAAATCTTATATGGGCAAAACAGTATTTATATTTATTATCTATGGATGCTGCCTTTTTTGGGATTGACCTTAGTAACAAGGGCGGTAGCTGACCTGGGAATCGGTGTTTCTTTGAGAATTGCTGAACGTTTCGACGTATTGTTTAAATCCTCTGTAGCAAATTCAATCTTTACCCTTACTGTCGGTGTTTTCTTAATCTGGAAGTTTGGGATTTTGGGCGCAGGTATTGGTATTGCGATAGGATCTGTCATTCAGATGATTATTTCCACTTTCTATTTCAAAAAGATATTCTCTAAGAGGGCGTGATATGTTGAATCCTGTGTTTCTTGTTGTTATCCTGCTGACACTAATTTTCAGTTTCTATTCGCTTTCGAATTGGAAACTGGGTTTAATAGTGTTTTTTGGATACATGCAATTTTTTGGAATCCTTAAGCGAATTATTCTGTTCATTGGCCTGGATAATACGTTGTATAATATATTAGTTGTTTCCCAATATATTTTTCTATTAAGCATTATTTTAGGAGCTGTTCGGGATCCTAATAAATCAAAGAAGCCAAGTGATAAAGTTCGTTTGTGGGTGATCCTTTTCACTTTGATGTTGTTGATTTCAATGGTGATATCTCCGTTTGGGGTTGGGATTTCAGTTTCGCTGGGTGTTATTCAGTACTTTCCCCTATTCATAATTATTGTCGGACAATTTTTAGACACACGACAAGTGGATGATATAAAGGCTTTATTAATAAAAACATCGCCAATACACGCCTTGTACCAAATATATCAGTTTCTTTTCGGGCCTTTCAGTTTTGAACTTAGCTTCATAGATACAAAATCTTCGGTAACCAATTTTTCCGAAGGAGACTTTATCCGCGGCATTCCTCTTTATGATAGTGTTGATCCGTTGTATTTGCACTTCACTTTAGTCTTTTTGTTCCTGTTGAAGGGCAGGAAAAGTTTTTTATCTATTACCAATATGACATTGATTCTTGTTGCATTAATATTAATTGGTAACAGGAGTGGATTGGTGATTCTGTTGTTAGGTGTTTTCATCTGGTTGTTACTGGAATGGAAAATCCCCCAAAGAAAATTTATCCTTACTTCATTTATCATTGTAATTGTTTCAACCCTAAACATTTTTGGATTCTTATTGATGGATGTTATCACTTCATTGGAAGCTATAAGCATCAGTCAATCAGATCTGGGGACACGTTGGGGGAGCCTTGGAACATATTCTGACAGGATCATTGGCCGGCAAAAGGCCTCTGAGAATGTTACTTTGTTTGGGAAAGGAATCGGATCGAGCGGGCTAGCCGCTAGCACTTTGTCCAATAAGGGGCTAAGCTATGAGTCGACAACCTCTGATCTTTTTGCGCATGATCTTGTTGGTGAATTGATTTTAGATTTTGGAATTGTTGGGTTATTAATCTTTGCTTTTTTAATCTGGAGCCTCATCAAGTACTCGCTTGATAATAAAACGGATACGCCATTTTTGGCAATGATATTAGGCTCTTTTCTGGCATCTTCACTTTTGGGTGGAAGCTTTACATATGGTCGAGCGGGATACTTTGTTTTTCTTTTTGCAGGTTTCTTGTTAAATAAGCAAAAAGGTTATTCTAAAAATCAGGAGTTACCTAATTATGGCTAAAATCAAGATTGCAATATTAGCGACCTCCCTAGTACCGCCACATCCAGCAGGTACCCAAATATTAGAAGTTATTGATTGCCTTAGTGATGAATTCGAATTCACCGTTTTTGCAAGGGAGGTGGACAAACGGCTAACAGGGAAGGTGAAGTTTGTACGTGTCCCCATTCCCCTTATTAAGCCTTTATTATTTCGATATTCTGTTCAGTTTTTTTTATATGCCCGCTTGTTTAAGAGGCTGAAGCTTGCAGAACAATATGATATTGTCCATGCTATAGAACCTGTTACTCCTTTTGCTACTTTAGCTACGATGCAGTATTGCGCGGAGGCAGCCAAATTATTAATACGAACAGGGGTAGTAAAATACAAGGGATGGCGACAACCCTATTATAAAGTTTTGTTGAATTGGGGAGCAAGAATGGAAAAAGTAATGGTTAAAAATAAATACCTCAGGGGAGTAATTGTCCCGTCCAAAGGGCTTCAGGCGGATATTTTACGCTATCATGAAATAGTGCCGGAAGTAACAATCATTCCCAACGGAGTTAATTTGGCCCGGTATCAAAATGCAAAGTCCTTCAGGGCGGAAATGCGCAAAAAACTGGGAATTGGCGAGGATGAGTTTGTTGGGATAATAGTAGGCCTGGGTGATTGGGAAAGAAAGGGATTAGGTTTTGTAATTGAGGCAATAAGTCTTTTGGAAAAAAGCCGGATAAAGATTGTTGTTATCGGTGGAGGCAACATTGATTTTTATAAAAATCAATGCCTAAAGAAAGGCATTCAGGACTCCTTTGTTTTTATTGATATTACCCATGAACTTGAAAAGTATTATGGACTCTCGGACTTTTTTATTCTCCCAACAGCCAATGAAGCGTGGTCTGTAGTGACATTGATAGCTGCAGCAGCCAGGTTGCCATTATTGGCTACAAAAGTTAACGGTGTTGAGGATTTTATCATTGAAGGAGAAAATGGCTTTTTTATAAAAAGAGATCCTCATGATGTTGCGAACAAAATAATTCAGTTAAGCAATTCTAATATAGAGGTAATGGGTCGGAATTCAGCTGAGTTTGCTCAAAAGTTCGACACCAAACAAGTTGCCCGTCTTTACGCAGAATATTATTACAAATTTGTTTCAGCCAGAAACACCAAATCAATTGCCTAAAAGAGCGCATAAGGTTTATATTAATCCTTTTTTCTTTCATAAAAACATCAAAAAACTTATTGAATACAATGGATACTGCATGCTTACAGGTATTGAAATATAGGTATGAGCTAAAAATAAAATATCCCGATATCGACGAGAATAGCCTAGACTTATTGGTGTCGGCTTCAACTGAGTTCAATCCTGGCTTTGAAAGTTTATATTTCCAGCAATGGCTTGCAAAACTGAATGAAACTACGTTGTTTGAGAATACCATTATACCTTTTTCTGAAATGAAAAATTGGTACTTCGACGATGGTCAGAACATTCGACATGAATCCGGAAAATTTTTCAGTATTGAGGGTATCAATGTAAGGGTGATCAGTGACCATGAAACAAAAGAATGGAAACAGCCCATTATCAATCAACCGGAAGTAGGAATACTTGGAATCATCTGTCAAAAACGATATGGGATTCTCTATTTTCTTTTGCAGGCTAAAATAGAACCCGGCAATGTAAACAAGATCCAAATGTCCCCCACCGTTCAGGCAACCCGCAGCAACTTTACCCAGGTTCATGGTGGTAAGAAACCGCCTTATTTAGAGTATTTTATAAATATAGATCAAAACAAGATTATCGTAGACCAGCTGCAATCTGAGCAGGGTGCAAGGTTTCTTAAAAAAAGAAATCGCAATATGATTATTGAAATTGATGAGAATGATTCCATAGAACTTCTGGACCATTACTGTTGGCTTACTTTAGGTCAAATTAAGAGGTTATTAAGGCAGGATAATATCATCAATATGGACACAAGGACCGTTCTTTCATGCACACAATTACACTTTGTAAGAAAATAATAAACCAAAATGGATAATCTTTTTTTTAACCCATTTAACGATGTTGAAGAAGAAATATTAAAATCATTATTGAATAATGATGCTTCTTTATACAGCTATGAGGAAATCATTAGTTGGTTTACCAACTTGAAATCCAATACGGATCTGATTGTTGAGAAATGTGATATCAAAAATATTGGCGACTGGAAAATAACCAAGAGCGGGATAATGCATAACGAAAACAAGTATTTTGAAGTGCTGGCCTTGCTTTCCCGAATTGGTAACCGTGAGGTAAAGGAGTGGACACAACCAATCATCAAACAAAGAGAACATGGCATCATCGGCTTTATCATCAAGAAAATAAATGGCATTTACCATTTATTAGTTCAGGCCAAGGTAGAAACAGGCAATTTTGATATTTATGAAATGGCGCCCACCGTGCAATGTATAACTGGAAGTTATACCAAACCGGAATACTCAGTCAGTTACTTGGATTATTTTATAGGGAAGCATGATCATAAAATCGTCTATGATTCTTTCCAATCTGAAGAAGGCGGCCGCTTTTACCAGGAGCAGAACAGGAACAGGGTTTTGATCGTGGACGACAGCTTTCCGGTTAAGGTTCATCCACGCTTTATTTGGATGACCTTTAGACAGGCCAAGGAATTTATAAAATTTAATAACTATTTCAATATTGAAGCCCGCAGCCTGATTGCCTGCATCACACCAATTTAATGAACCATGAATTCAAGAAAAGTAAATATCGGCGTTTTAGGCTGTTCGGCCATAGCGGAAAGGAGTACGATTCCAGCGATTTTGGAGTCGGGTAAATTCAGGCTAATGGCCATTGGCTCCCGAACTCAGGATAAGGCTGAAAAGCTGGCCGCCAGATATGGAGGCGTTGGTAGTTCTTATGCGGGAGTATTGGAAAACTCTGAAATTGAAGCTGTTTACGTGCCCCTTCCTTCTGGATTGCATTATGAATGGGGGAAAAAAGTGCTTCAGGCCGGTAAGCATTTACTGATGGAAAAACCCTTTGTGGAATCTTATGAAAGGGCAGAAGAACTAATTCGTTATGCTGCATCAAGAAACCTTGTCGCCATGGAGGGGCTTACTTATGTGTATCACCCATTAATTGTTAAGGTTTTTGAATTGATCAGAAATCATGAAATTGGAACTGTCCGTTTGATTGATGCCTCTTTTGGCTTTCCTGTTTTGCCGGAAAAGGATATTCGAAACGACGCTTCCTTGGGTGGAGGGGCCATTCTTGACAATTTGATATATCCCCTTAGTTTGTCTTTGCATTTATTACAAAATAAATATGATAAGTTGTCTTATCATATTGTTGGTGATGAGAAATCCTCAATTGATGCACGTGGATTTTTAAGAATTGATTCCTCTGAAGTCAGTGCTCATATCAACTACGGTTTTGGATTCTATTATAGAAATTGCTTCTCTATTTGGGGGGATGCAGGAATTATAGAAGTCGATCGGGCCTTTACAAGACCCAAGGATATGGTGGGTGAGATCATCCTCAAAAAGGAAGGACAAAAGGACAATAGAATAATGGTTGAACCTGCCAATCAGTTTCTTGAAACAATCAAGGCGTTTTACAAAAAAATCATGGGTGCAGATGAGAGCGGCATGAATGAAGGCGATGACATTCTTCACCGGATGAAAATAATATCAGCAATGTATAAAGCATTTCTAAATAAATAATTAATCAATGAACACCAAAATATTAATTGTTGGATCGAATGGTTATGTTGGTAAGCATCTCACCAAGGAATTTATGAATCTGGGGTATGACAATCTAATATTAACAGACATTCAGGATGAATCCTTTTTTAAGGGTGTAAATTATTTCCAATGGGACATCTCCACGAAAACGGATGCCTTAGTACGTACCATTAAAGAGTGCGAATTTGTGTTTTTTTTCGGTGGCCTTACAGGAACAATAAACAGCATAGAGAACTATAGTCGTTTTGTTACCACTAATGAAATCGGTTTGCTGAATCTCCTAGATATTCTTAAAATATACAATCCTCATTGCAAGATTATTTTCCCTTCTACCAGACTGGTGTACAAAGGCAAAAAAGGTATTGCTATTAAGGAGGAAGACGAAAAGGAATTCAAAACTGTTTATGCGATGAATAAATTTTCTTGTGAGAACTATTTAAAAATATATCAGGAATGTTATGGCATTCGGTATTCCATTTTCCGGATTTGCGTTCCTTTTGCCAATACTTTAGATGATAAGTTTTCCTATGGGACAATTGGTCAATTTTTAAATAAAGCAAAAGAAAACAAGGACATATTGATCTTTGGGGATGGTTCCCAGCGGCGAACGTTTACACATATAACAGACTTGGTAAATGTAATCATTAGAGGCGCCTTTAATGCCCATACGGATAATGGAATATTCAATATTGGGGGCAGGGATAACTTATCTATTTTGCAGGTTGCGGAAAAAATAGCCGAGCTATTTTCCGTTTCGGTAGAATTCAAAGAATGGTCATTATTGGATAGGAAAATTGAATCGGGAGATACGGTATTTGATTCATCAAAATTGGATTCAATTCTTTTATATAACTATGAACATAGTTTTGAAGACTGGGTAAAAGCTTCACGTGCCAAGGCCTAAATTACCTAGACGTCATTAAATACATTAAGGGTATGCGTTCTGTGATAAGTTGAAAAGTAGGTTACATCATCCTCATCCATAAAAATCCAAATGTCGAGTAATAAACAAGCTCTCTTGATTGGGAATTTCTTCAACGAATCATATAGTATGAATATATATGCTGAAGAATTATTTTCTAATGCAGTTAAATTAACAGATTCGGTTTCTTTATTTAAGCCAAACTATGGGAAAAAGGGAAAATCTAAATTATTGTATAAATATCTTTTTTTACCCTTGACAATTATTCTAAAACGGAATATTTCCATTTACCATATATTAGATCATTCTTATGGATATTTAGTTTTCTTCCTGCGCATATTCAGACCACAAAAGTTTATAATCATTTCCTGCCATGATCTAACACCTTTATATGATCGGGAAAACATATTGAATCGAGCCCATTTTGCTTCTATTAGTTATTTTTTGTGGAAATTGTCAATAAGGGGAATGGCGAAAGCAGATTTGATTATTGCAAATTCCCATCATCTGAAAAAAATTATCCTAAAATATTTGCCGGTAAAGGAAGAAAAAATAAAGGTGGTTTACCTGGGAGTTAAACCTTGTATTGAAAATGGAGATTTGGATGCCTATGCTAATAGGATCCCTCAGGATGGTTTTATTATATTGTCTGTGGGGACAAATGAGAAGAGAAAAAATATAAATACCATGATAAAGGTGTTTACAGAATTGAGCAAGGAAATACAGGGCAAAAATATTTATTTTTTAAGGGTTGGAGAATATTTGAATGCTGACCAAAAGAAAACCATATCGGAAGCGGGTCTTTCCGACAAGTTTATTGAATTAGGTGGGATGAATTATAATGCATTAAGCCTGCTTTACCGAAGGGCTGATTGTTTGCTTTTCATATCAACAGATGAAGGTTTCAGTCTTACGTGTACGGAAGCTATGAACAATAATCTCCTGGTAATTGCATCCAATGTATCGTCACTTCCGGAAGTTATTGGTGATGCAGGCATTTTAGTGGATCCTTTTAATATTGACGAAATAAAAAAATCCATTACCAGGATTATTGATAGGGAGGAAAGTATAATGGACTTAGAAAAGAGAGCTAAGGATAGGGCATCTTTATTTTCCTGGAGGAATTCGGCTAAGGAGGTTTTGGAAATTTATGCTAAGGCGAGGAATTAATAAATGAATTTGACAATATAAACAGTATTAAATGTGTGGGATTCTTAGTGCTTTTGGTGATTTAAGTAAAAATGTCGAGCAGGAATTTAATTCTGCATTAAATTCTATATCGCACCGAGGTCCAGATGATCTTGGCATTCAGAAATTTGAAAAGGCTTACCTGGGTTTCAGGAGATTATCCATTATTGATTTGAGTTACAATGGACACCAACCAATGTCAGATGAAACGGGCAGGTATTGGATCATTTTCAATGGAGAGATATATAATCATAAACATGTAAGGGAGTTGCTGGTAAAGGAAGGTGTCACTTTCAAATCATCCTCAGATACAGAGGCCATCCTCTATGGATACATAAAATATGGAAAGGGGGTAGTTGAATTATTGGACGGCATGTTTGCTTTTATAGTTTATGATCACGTTTCGGGGGAGGTATTTGCTGCCAGGGACCGTATGGGCAAAAAACCCTTGCTATATTATCAGAATCAGGATTTCTTGTTGTTTTTTTCTGAATTAAAGCAAATTACCGCATTTTCCTTTTTTGATAAGGAAATCAACTATGAGGCCATTTCGCTATTTCTTGCATATGGTGCTATACCTTCTCCAATGACCATCTTTAAAAATGTGCACCAAGTGGAGCCTGGTCATTACGCTACTCTAAAAAATGGCAGTTTAACCAAATCGCAGTATTGGAGCCCCCGGGTCAATATCAATAATAGCCTTTCTTATGCAGATGCCTTACAGGTTACACATGACCTCGTAACGAAAAGTATTACCAAGCGGCTTATCAGTGATGTTCCTTTGGGGGCTTTTCTAAGTGGTGGCATCGACTCATCGATCATTACAGCCGTCATGGCTAATCATTCAAATGATGTTAAGACCTTCTCGATAACTTATGCAGACGCGCCCCAGAATTATGACGAGTCCTATTATGCTAATTTGATTGTTAAGCGCTATCAAACTAAACATAATACTATAAGAATTTCTTCTGAAGATGTTTACAATAATATTGAAAAAATTATCTGGCATATGGATCAGCCGTCCGGGGATGCCATCAACACATATTTTGTTTCCCAATCGGCCCGGATGGGTGTAACGGTCGCGTTGAGCGGTGTGGGAGGAGATGAACTGTTTGCTGGATACAGCACTTTTAAGTTTGCCGAGGCCTTGTCCAGAATTCGCTCGGTCAGTATGAAAAAAGTGAAGAGCATGACATTGGCAGACCGGGTATTTTTTGGGTTGCCGAATACATTACAGGTAAACTGGAAAGTTCGCATGCTTGCGGGTATGCTAGGAGCTTTTCCCACAACCTCGGACCGCTATAACCTTATTAAAGAAATCTATAGGTGGAATGAGATATCCCGCATGGCTAAGAATCCTCATTTCCCCAATCAACGGGCTGATCCTTTAAAACCCTATTTTGATGATTCTTTAAGCAATTTGCAACAGATAACCTTGGCAGAGGTTAATAATTACCTGAAGAATACTTTGCTTAGAGACTCAGACGTAATGGGGATGGCTAATTCATTGGAGATCCGATGTCCTTTTATAGATCATGAATTAATTGATTTTGCCTTGACGGTACCGGATAGATTTAAACTAAAGAATCTGGACACCAAGATTATATTAAAGGATGCCTTTAAGTCCTATTTGCCGGATGAAATAATGAATAGGAAAAAAATGGGTTTTGCTTTCCCGCTCAGTAGCTGGTTAAAGTCGGGTAAGCTTAGAGATTTGGTAGAGGATTGCCTTTCGGAGTCTGCGGTGACAAAACGTGGTTTGTTTCATTACGAGGAAGTTCGAAAGATTAAGGATGCCTACTTTTCACTGAGACAGGATTCGATTCAAACCTACCAGTGTTATCAGAAAGTATGGCTTTTGGTAGTTTTGGAATTATGGCTTAAAAAGTATGTCAATTAAGTCTAGCATTAAGAGATGAAAAAAATACTAGTGGTGGGTCAAACGCCGCCCCCTTATGGCGGACAGGCTTTAATGACGAAAAGACTTATTGACGCAAAGTTTGATTCCATTGAAATAATTCATGTCCGCCTGGCATTTTCGGAGAGTTTCCTGGAAGTAGGAAAAGCCTCCTGGAAGAA
Organism: uncultured bacterium; assembly: GCA_966095395.1. Classification (GTDB taxonomy): domain Bacteria; phylum Bacteroidota; class Bacteroidia; order Chitinophagales; family Chitinophagaceae; genus Flavisolibacter. The sequence goes on from CBHTSW010000015.1 coordinate 21,403, forward strand.
AGTCTTGCACGTCTTTAAGATCGCAGCCAAGATCTGGGGTCATAGGCTTCGAAACAGGAGATTAGTGCTTTATTATTTGCCGGCTGGCCCTAATAAGGTACCTGTAATTAGAGATTTATTGTTGCTGTCACTAGTCCGTCCTTTTTTTTCAAAAACAATTTATCATTTCAGGGCCGCGGGCATCTCTGAATTTATCAGCAAAAAGTCTTCCTTCGTTCGGGGTTTATGCAAATTAATTTACGGGAAGCCTACTATCGGGATTCAATTATCCTCATTGAATCCTGCAGATGCGGCTTTTTTTTCTGCAAGAAATATCTTTCATATTCCAAATGGAATTGAGGATTGCAAAGGGCTCAGCGGTGATTCTGGGAGGCTTTCTGTAATTCACAGGAATAAAATAAACATTTTGTTTGTTGGGGTATTGCGGGAGGATAAGGGCTTTACCTGGCTTCTTGATTCCCTGAATCTTTTGGTACAAAATAAGATTACAAATTTTCAGTTATCTGTGATGGGGGAGTTCAGTTCCAAAGAGTATGAACAGCAGGTTAAGGCTATGATTACTTTATATAATTTAGAGGATCATATTGTTTTCCTGGGTGTTAAAATTGGCGAGGAAAAATGGGAACAATTTGCCAATGCGGATTTTTTATGTTTCCCGACCTTTTTTGATTGTGAATCTTTTGGAAATGTACTGATCGAGGCCATGATGTTTGAATTGCCTGTAATTTCTTCGGAATGGAGAGGGATTCCTGACATCGTGACCAATAAAACAGGCTTTCTCGTTCCAGTCAGAAACAAAGAGGAACTGGCCGAAAAAATCCAGGTCTTGATCCTGGATGAAAACTTGCGAAAGCAAATGGGGCGTAATGCCCGAGAAAGGTACTTGGAAAAATATACCTTAAACCACTACCTGAACCAGCTTGAGTCTGCATTTCAATTCATTCGCTAATAAAGAAAGTATTCTATGCAAAAAGTTTTGATAACCGGGGGATCTGGTTTCATTGGAGGCTATTTGATCGATACGCTGTTAAAAGATGACAGACATGCATTGATGAATTTAGACATTGCCCGTCCCGAAAATGGAGAACACGAAAAAATCTGGAGGAACGTTAATATTTTAGACTTGGCCGAAGTGTTGAATTGTTTTCAGGAATTCCAGCCAACATATGTGATTCATTTGGCAGCCCGAACAGATACCGAGCCTGAAAATATCTTAGAGGATTACAAAACCAATACAGAAGGAACTGCCAATGTTTTATCCGCTATAGCATTGTGTCCAACGGTTAAAAAGCTAGTAATTACTTCTACCCAGTTTGTGCATCAGTATAAAGGGTTACCAAAACACGATGAAGACTTCGCTCCTCACACTGTATATGGAGAAAGTAAGGTCATTTCCGAGAAACTTACCAGGCAGGCTAATCTGAATTGCTGCTGGACAATTATAAGACCAACTAACATCTGGGGCCCAAGGCATCCACGATATCCTACTGAGTTCTGGTATGTTTTAAAGCAGGGACGGTATATACACCCCGGAGAACAACCGGTTATACGATCGTACGGATACGTAGGTAATGTAGTGGACCAAATACTTCAGATTTTAAAAAAAGAAGATGAGTTGGTGCATCAACAGGTGTTTTATGTTGGTGACCACCCCATAAACCTCTATGACTGGGCCAATGGGTTCTCTTTGGCATTGAACAACAAAAAGGTCAGAGTAGTTCCACGGTTTTTTGTAAAATCACTTGCTTTAGTGGGAGATACGCTCAGATACTTCAAGCTCAAGTTTCCTATTACTTCCAGTCGGTACAAAAGTATGACCAGTAGCAATACGGCTCCTATGGAAAAAACGTTTAAGGTTTTAGGATTACCAAAGTATACATTGCAAGAAGGCATAGCTGAAACCGTCAGCTGGTTAAAAAAACAAGATAAATTTTGGGGGAATTAATTATGATAAAAGTTTTAGATATCCCTTTATATCATTCGGACATAGGTGATGCTATCAATGACGTTTTAGACAAAATTGGTTCCGAGGAAAAATTAAACCGATGCATCAGTGCCACAGGTGCACATGGAATGGTGTATGCTACAAAAAATGCAGCCTTTAAAACCGTGCTCCATAATTTTTATTTAAATCTTCCCGATGGGATGCCCGGAGTATGGATCGGAAGATTAAAGGGCGCCAAACAAATGAAACGTTGTTATGGTCCGGATTTTTTCAGAGACCTGATGATCGCATCTGCTTCTAGGCCTGTAAAGCATTTTTTCTGCGGCGGAAAAGAAGGTGTGGCAGGCGAATTAAAAATGCAATGTCAAAATAAGTTCAGGAACTATAATATAGTCGGAACATTTTGTCCCCCGTTCAGGGAAATGACAAATGAAGAAATGATAGAACTGGGCAGCAAAATTGACCAATCCCAGGCAGACATCGTTTGGATTGGGCTAAGCACCCCAAAACAGGAACAATTTGCCCTACGCTTAAAGCAATACATAAATACGCACTTTATTATCACTGTGGGGGCGGCCTTTGATTTTCATACGGATAAGGTTCAGCAAGCTCCTTCGTGGATACAAAAAATTGGAATGGAGTGGTTCTTTCGTCTGACAAAAGAGCCGAAAAGACTTTTTAAGAGGTACTTGGAAATTGTTCCCCTGTTTATTTACTATAATTTCAAAGAAATAGCTAGTTTCTGTTTTGTAAGAAAATCTAAATAATGTAAATTGGTAATATGAAAAAAGCATTAGTCTGTGGTGCCGGAGGCTTTATTGGCGGCCATCTTGTAAAAAGATTAAAAAAAGAAGGTTATTGGGTAAGAGGAGTAGATCTGAAACATAATGAATACACTCCGTCTCCTGCGGATGAATTTATTATTGGCGATCTAACTGATCCAGTTATTGTCAAGCAGGTTTTGGACCAACCATTTAATGAAGTGTACCAACTGGCAGCAGACATGGGTGGCGCCGGTTACATCTTTTCCGGAGATAACGATGCCAATGTCATGCATAATTCGGCAACTATAAATTTGAATGTAGCTAACGAGGCTGTAAAAGCCGGGGTAAAGAAACTCTTTTATTCTTCTTCTGCCTGCATGTATCCCGCTTATAACCAGGAAGACCCCAATAATCCAAAATGCTCTGAAGATTCTGCCTATCCGGCCGCCCCGGATAGCGAGTATGGCTGGGAGAAGTTATTCAGTGAAAGATTGTATTTCGCCTATCATAGGAATTACGGATTAAACGTGAGAGTGGCCCGCTTTCATAATATTTTTGGACCGGAAGGAACCTGGACCGGCGGAAAGGAAAAGGCGCCTGCTGCCATGTGCAGGAAAGTCGCAGAGGCAGATGATAACGGAATCATTGAAGTGTGGGGCGATGGTCTGCAGACAAGGTCGTTCCTGTACATCGACGAATGTCTGGAAGCGGTACGAAGATTGATGGACTCAGATTTTATCGGTCCTGTTAATATAGGCTCGGAAGAAATGGTCACCATCAATCAATTGGCTGAACTGACAATGGAAATTGCAGGCAAGACCCTAACCATTAAACACATTCCGGGTCCTTTGGGCGTGAGAGGCAGAAATTCTGATAACAGATTAATCAAAGAAAAATTAAACTGGGCTCCCAACCAACCTTTGAAAGAAGGACTGACTAGGACCTTCCAGTGGATCAACAAAAATGTAATGGCCAAGGAAAAACAAGTGTAGTTATATTTAGTGTAGTTATATTTTTTAAGATAGTAAGTAACTAGGAAAGCCTCATAACGGGGCTTTCTTAATGAATGCCTTGAACGAACAGTAAACCTGACCGTGTTGAAAAAGACCTTGGACCAGTACTTTTCAAAATGGAAAAAAACAGTAAGATATATATAGCCGGCCACCGTGGCATGGTGGGCAGCGCTTTATTGAGAAAATTAGAAACATAAGGTTTCACCAATTTCGTGCTGCGTACTTCAAAGGAACTGGACCTGAGGGATCAATTAGCTGTTGTCCGTTTTTTTAAAGAAGAAAAACCGGAGTATGTGTTCCTTGCTGCGGCCAAAGTGGGTGGTATTGTAGCCAATAACACTTACGGTGCGGAATTTTTGTATGAGAACCTGATGATACAAAGCCATATCCTCCACCAATCGCATATGAACGGGGTTAAGAAATTGCTGTTCCTTGGTGCTTCCTGTACTTATCCAAAACTGGCGCCCCAACCGCTTAAAGAGGATTATTTACTTACAGGGCCTTTAGAACCCACGAATGAACCGTATGCTATTGCCAAAATTGCCGGTATAAAAATGTGCGATGCCTACCGTGATCAATATAGCTGCAATTTCATTTCGGTGATGCCTGCCAACTTGTATGGTCCAAATGATAATTACGATTTGAAAAATTCGCATGTATTGCCAGCCCTCATCCGAAAATTTCATGAGGCCAAAGAAAAGGGAGACCCGGAGGTGGTGATTTGGGGAACGGGTACGCCCCTCCGTGAGTTCTTGCATGCCGATGACCTGGCCGATGCCTGCTATTTTTTAATGGAACATTATAACGAACCCGGTTTAGTCAATATAGGGGTGGGCGAAGATATTAGCATTGCAGAACTGGCCAATCTCATTAAAGAAATTGTAGGTTATCAGGGAACCATCATATTCGACACTTCCAAACCAGATGGTACACCCCGTAAATTGCTGGACGTTTCCAAACTCAAAAACCTGGGTTGACAGCCCTCCATTTCTTTAAAAGAGGGAATTGAAAAGGTTTACCGCCACCATTTCCTGCGCAGGGAAAGTTCATTTTAATCCTCATAAACATCTTCTTAAAAACCCTCTGCTCCTTTTACATTATTTCAGTTAAAAAGCAAGCTACGTTTTTGATGCTAAGCATACTACTTAGTTTAGCCTGCTTTGATAAGAGTTTGCCCTTATTAATAAAATATAATTTGTAGACTCCTCTAAAATAATTTTTTATAAGGCAACGTTTTCAAAAATGCGGTTGTCAATGGTGTGATGATTAGTTGCAAGTATTGAAATTAAAAAATATATTTGCGCCTGATTACGGCAATGTCTTTACAGGATTTGCTTATTGAGTGGCTCAAGGACTTCCTGTAAGAACACGCAAGTAATCTGCTTATAGAAATTTATAATGCTGTGGATATAAGATCCATGCTGTTTGATTACCAGCCGGAAAAACCAAAACGATGCTTAGAAATTCAAGACTGCTGAACCGTGGCAAAATGTTTGCCGACCTGGCGTTGCTGGGTTTAATAATAACACTGATACCGGGTTATTTGGATGAAACAGAGAATCCTTATTCCGGTTTGCATTTTGTTATCGTTGCAACCGCTTTAATTTGTTGGTTGTTTTCTGCCCGAACCCTGGGCCTATACGGCGATTTTCGCATGAAACCGTTTTCCGTTGAATGGGTTGTTTTCCTCAAGTCTTTTGTTTTATATATTCTGCTTACCTCGTTTATATTTTCCCAGCTTTTAAACCAGCATTCTTTTAGCCGAAAGCAATTGTTGCTTCAATTCTTTTTGATGATTGTTATCATGCCGTTTCAAAAACTGGCCATAAGGCTAGCGCTAAAAAAGATAAACAATAGTAACAATCTTGCCCGAAAAGTATTGATTGTGGGAGCCGGGGAGGCGGGTATGGACTTTTACCAGCAATATGTAAAAAACAAGCATTTTGGCTATCAACTCACAGGGTTTGTAGATGATGAGAAAAATGTTTCTTTGAACGGTCATTATTTAGGCAAAACAACGGACCTGGACAGGGTGATTGCCCGGCATGAGCTGGATGATATTATTGTAACACTTCCCATTACCAGCAAAAGTCAAATCGAAAATATTATTTCTGTTGGTGAAAAGCAGGGTAAAAGAGTTCGGATCATTCCCAATTACGGAAGTTTTGGCGAGGGCAAGTTGCAGGTGGACCGGTTAGGCAATATGTCCATGATTACACTGCGCTCCCTGCCTTTGGATATTGTTGACAATAAAATTTATAAAAGGACATTCGATATCGTATTCTCCCTGCTTGTTATTGTTTTTCTTTTAAGCTGGGTGATACCCATTATCAGTGTTTTGATCAAATTAGGATCTAAGGGGCCGGTATTTTTCAAGCAGGAGCGCTGGGGCCTGAACAACAAACCCATTATCTGCTATAAGTTTCGTTCTATGGTGACCGATAGCAGGGATGTGGATGAACGTGGCACTTATCAACAGGCTCAGCGAAATGATCCAAGGATAACCCCTTTCGGTAAATTCTTACGCAAAACCAACCTGGATGAATTGCCGCAGTTTTTTAACGTGTTGGCCGGATCTATGTCGGTAGTAGGCCCAAGGCCACATCCTGTTCCCCTGAATATGGAGTCAAAGGATAGTGTAGAAAAATACATGATGCGCCATTGGGTAAAACCCGGCATTACCGGTTGGGCGCAGGTGAGTGGTTACCGGGGCGAAACCCGTGAGCCGCAGCTTATGAAAAAAAGAGTAGAGCATGATGTTTGGTATATTGAAAACTGGTCGCTGTGGCTGGATTTGCAGATCATTGTGCAAACTGTTACCAACATGATCAAAGGAGAGAAAAACGCTTTCTGATCCTTTCCGTGATTAAACCGATTTTAATGAGAGTTGTTGCGATTTTCGTTTTTACTTTTCTTTTATTTTTTATATTTTTCAAATCCTCAGCCCAAACCCTTCCGGTGGGCACGCCGGTTTTGGAGGAAGCGTGGAGAAGGCTGCAGATAAGCGGTGAAAAAGATATTTCTTCTTCCCTTTCCATAAGACCTGTTTATAACGATACAGCAAGTATTTACGATTCGCTGTATCATCGGGCGAATGCCTTTCCAGGCCTGAAAAAACCTGTTTTATTTGCAAAGGGAAAAGGCAGCCTGCAACTGCTTCCCATTACCTTGAAGCAGCAATACAATTCACACCATCCGTATGGTTGGAATGATGCTTCGATGATACCAGCCAGGGGATACCAGGCCCAATTGTCTGCTGGCCTTTACTCTAAACTGGGGCCTTTGACGATTCAGTTACAACCAGAACTGGTGTTTGCTCAAAACCAAAATTTTACCACTTTCCCTTCTTCTCATACCGATAGCATGTGGAGAAGCTATTATTTGTCTGTCCTCAATCGAATAGATAACCCTGAAAGATTTGGCAATAAAGTGTATGCAAAGGTTTTTCCCGGGCAATCGAGTGTGCGGTTAAACTTAAAAAGGCTTTCCCTGGGTGTATCCACTGAAAATCTTTGGTGGGGACCGGGTGTCCGTAATTCACTTATCATGAGTAACAATGCGCCCGGGTTTGGGCACCTCAGTTTTAATACAACGGCTCCGGTGGTTACAAAAATCGGTTCGTTTGAATGGCAATTGATCTCTGGTGTGTTGCAAAATTCCGGCCTGTTGCCTCCCGATACTGCCCGAACGTTTAATGGTCAGCCACTTTACGAACCTAAAACGGAAAGTTCCCGCTATTTAAATGGAATGATCATAACCTGGCAACCCAAGTGGACAAAAGGATTGTATTTAGGTTTTTCAAGGGTTTTTTATCAATATAAATCGAATGTGTCTTCTTCTTTGAATGGCTATTTGCCGGTCTTAAGCGCTTTTTTCAAAAGCAATGCACAGGATGAGAACAAATTTGGCAGAGACCAGTTGCTTTCCCTGTTTTTCAGACTGGTATTGCCCAAGGAACAAGCCGAGGTCTATGGTGAATTTGGAAGAAACGATCATTCTCAAAACTTTTTCGACCTCCTTTATGAGCCTGAACACGCAAGAGCCTATACTTTGGGACTGAGAAAAATATTTGTACAGGATAACAAGCGGGACGTGGAGTTATTTATGGAAATGACGCATTTGCAAAACCCGCCAACGGCAAGGCTCAGGGCTTTGGAAGGATGGTACACACATTACCAGGTGCGGCATGGTTATACCAACCAGGGACAGGTAGTGGGGGCGGGCATTGGCCCGGGCGGAAGCAGCCAGATCCTGGGTTTAAACTGGTTAAAAGGACTTGATAAATTTGGTTTTGCCGTTGAAAGGGTGGTGCACAATAATGATTTTTACTACCATGCCTTTGAACCCCAACAAAATTACCAGGGCCATTGGGTTGACCTTTCCATTGGCGTAAACAAAAACTGGAGCGCTAAACGCTTTTTGTATGCGGCTAACGTAAACTGGGTAAGATCCTTCAATTACCAATGGCAGTTCAATGATGACTTGACGAACATACATGCCAACCTGGCTATTTCTTATTTTTTTTAGTACCTAAAGGTGGTGTGGTTAAAAACGAACCATAACACAGTCAGTTTTCCCACTTTTAAACGCTTTCCGTGTTTAGTACCTTCCACAGCAGGTCCTTTAGTTCCTGAATATTTTTATGCGCAACCGATGAAATAAAAATGTGGGGGATTCCTTCGGGTAATTCCTTTCCTATCGCTTCTTTCAATTCCTCATCCAGCATGTCCGTTTTGCTGATGGCAATGATAAATTGCTTGTGCAATAATTCAGGATTGTATTCTTCCAGTTCATTCACCAGTATGTCAAATTCTTCCCTGTGATTTTTACTATCGGCTGGTATCAAAAACAGTAACACCGAGTTGCGTTCGATATGCCGGAGGAAGCGGTGCCCCAGGCCTTTGCCTTCGGCGGCGCCTTCGATAATGCCGGGCAGGTCGGCTATGCAAAAACTTTTCCCGTCGCGGTACTCTACCATCCCCAGTTGGGGTACAATGGTGGTAAAGGCATAATCGGCAATTTTGGGTTTGGCAGCCGTCATTACAGAAAGTAAAGTTGATTTGCCGGCATTGGGAAACCCTACCAGACCTACATCGGCCAGCACTTTCAATTCCAGCACTTTCCAGCCCTCCTGGCCCGGTAAGCCGGGCTGTGCATGTTCGGGCGCCTGGTTGGTAGGCGTTTTGAAATTGGTATTGCCCAAGCCACCCTTTCCTCCCGGCAGCCAGATCTTTTCTTCCCCGTCGTGCAGTATTTCCACTTCTTTTTCGCCGGTTTCCTCGTCCCGGGCAATGGTGCCCAAAGGAACTTCCAGAACAATGTCTTTTCCGTTCCGCCCTGTACGGTTGTTATCACTTCCGTTTTCCCCGTTCTCGGCCAGCACGTTTTTATGGTAACGCAGGTGCAGCAAGGTCCAAAGGTTGCGATTGCCCTTTAAGATAATATGACCCCCGCGTCCCCCATCGCCACCATCAGGCCCTCCCATTGCCGTTAGTTTATCCCTGCGAAAATGTTTAATTCCTGCACCGCCATGACCACTCCTGCAAAAGACCCGGATCTGGTCAACAAAGTTACTCTTCTCCAAAAGGTATTGTTTTTGCTACCGTACAAAGATATTGCCCCTAAAGCCATTCATACGAAATCATGTATTTTACTTTGGTTATTCTTTTAAGGATAACCCGGCAAGCCATAAAAACAAAGCGGGATTCCTTTCGAAAAAGACCAGCGGAGATCAAACAACGTTGAAGTGAAATCGGTCGGGATAATAAAAAAACGCCGGCTTACGGGCCAGCGTTTGTGTCAGAGGGCTCAGGTAATCACTGAACCAAAACTTTTTGGGTAAACACGGATTGCTTTTCCCTATCAAATACTTTGACGAGGTAGGTTCCTCTAGCATGGCTTCGGCTAATGATGAGTGACTGGGTTTGATCTTCCATATTCACCGTTACTCTTTTTTGCATTACGCTGCGACCCAGTACATCGGTTAATTCAATGGTATAATCGCCATTTGGCACTTTATTAAACTGAATGGTGATGTTGTCGTTGGTAACAGGGTTAGGATATACGGCGATCAGCTTTGCAAATTTATCAGCTGCAGCTACTCTTGTCAGTTGTACATTCTGAAATTCCGGTTTAAGCGGATTGGTTTTCCTGGACGAAAGGAAATTACTGTTGGCCAGGTCTGAACTGCGATAGATGCCATTGGCAGCAGCATAAGGAGAAGCGGTCCAGCTCTTTGGGTTTACTACATAATAAGCGCTGCCATCTACGGCGCTGCTCACCAATAACGAACCCTCCGCATCTACCACCGCACCATTTACCGTGAAGTTGGCCGGCAGGTTTTTAATAGCTCCCAAATACGTGGCTACCTTGGTTTCCGTATTTACCCGGAACACCTGGTTACGGGCCGAAAGAATGAAGAGATTTCCCCTGTCGTCGGCAATCATATCACCACCATAAGAACTACAGCTGTTATGAATAGAAGTTGACTTATTGGAAGCATCGTCCACCAAAGCCCCTAATTGCTGGATAGCCGGTTTTTTACCGGTAGAAAAACGGATGAATGTGTTTGCATCATTGCTGATGGCATAACCATAGCCGTCGGGTGTAATGACCATGCGGGTAATGATCTTGCCCTGGTCGTTATGCATATTACCCAGTTTGGTAAAGGGTTCAGTGGTTACATAATACAGTTTCATCGTCTTTAGATCAATATAGCGCAATTGATCAATGAACATGGGGGTGAAGTAAAGGCGGTTGTGTTTCCTGTCGTAGGCAGCGGCGGCAACCCCCGTGGCAAATGGCGCCTGGAAAAGTTTGCCGTAGCGGGCATCGGGTTCAGAATGGATTGGCTTTTTTGACACCGCATCATAAGCAACAAAATCCTGGTCGGTACCATTTAAGATAATATTGCTGTATTCACCTGTTTGCAGGTCCAGGCGGCGTAAGGCGTTCCATCCTGCACCTTCTTTGGAAAGATCAGTAATGGCAAACGCAAAACGGTCTTTTTGTGCGTTGGCAGGTAGGATGGCAAAAAAAGAGCAAGCGAAGAGAATTACAGAAGGTAGAGCTCTTCTCATAAAAGTTGATTTAAACGGTTAATTGGGACTCTTAAATTACAAAAAAAAATAACCCAAATATTTTTTTCGTGGCAATGGTTTCAGGATTTTTTAAAAGGCTGATAATGGCTTTGAACCAGAGGCTGTTGCAATATTTCCTCCCGAAGAGGTTCGCAAAGTTTTAGGGTGTTATAACATTGTGCCGGCAGTTGCTGGTACAGCTTTGTGCCTTCCGTTTTCCAGGCCATCATTTCATCGCTCACCTGTTTGAGGATCTTTGCCGGGTTGCCTGCCACCAAAGAACGCGATGGAATTTTCTCTCCCTGTTTGATAAAAGATAAAGCACCCACAATGCATTCGTCGCCCAGTTCCACTTCATCCATGATCACGGCATTCATGCCTATCAAACAATTACGGCCAATGGTGGCTCCATGAATGATCGCACCATGACCAATATGCGCTGCCTCTTTTAACAGTACGGTTACCCCGGGGAACATGTGTACGGTGCAATTTTCCTGCACGTTACAGCCGTCCGAAATAAGGATCTTACCCCAATCGCCCCGCAGGGCACAACCCGGCCCGATGTACACGTCTTTACCTATAACAACATTTCCGGTGACCGTTGCCTGCGGATGTATAAAGGCAGAGGGATGAGCCACTGGTTTTATACCATTGAATTCATAAAAAGCCATAGGTAAAAGTAACAAACCTGTAAGGTTTGAAAAATCTTACAGGTTCCGGAATTTCAAAACGAGTTTGTATTTTTTTAAAATGCACAAGGACCATCCGAAATTACTGCCCGAAGGACGGTACCCTATTTTTAACCGGGCCATGGGGAACAGGATAACTACCGTTATCTCCTGGATCAATATGGTCAGCACCTTTCACCGGTAGCACAAACAGTTGGCTGGTGTTTGCTGCCCAATCATTTTCATATGAGGGTAAGAATAAAACCTGTTGAGGTCATATCAGAACATTTTTAGGAGAAGAAGAAGGCTGATTTGGTTTGCAATGACCAGATTCCTGGTTTTCTGATAGAGCGTTTTTCAAAGTGGCTGAACACTTATACCAAGCGTTTAAAAAAGTATATAACAGAAAGGGTAGTTTGTTTATAGACTATATGAGAAGGGTGGGGATACCAGGAGGCCTGCAGTTTTGTCCAACGGTTTTTACATCCATAAAAACCCGGTGCATCATGGTTATTGCAAGCTTATAGAAGAGTGGCCCCGGTCATCGTACAAAGAATACGTTTATAACAAGCCCGGGATCATTCAGCCAAAAGAGGTGTTATTGACGTTCGGCTGTTTGGATGAATGTATAAAGTTTCATCTGTTGATTTAAAAACACCGGTGATAATGGAGTAAGACCTATAAGGTTTCTAAAACCTTATAGGTCTGGCAGCAGAACTTAAAAAGACTTTTGCGTGCTGATGTCTTCGGTCCAGCCCAGTTGGTTCAATACAAAAGCATATTTCAGTGCGGTTAATTTCTGGCGTTCAAAACGCCCCGACTCACCACCATGACCGGCTCCCATATTTACTTTAAACAATACAGGATTGTTGCCCAGGTTGTTCTCTCTTATTTTGGCTACCCATTTGGCAGGAGAAAAATAAGGCACCTGCGTGTCATTCAGTCCGCCGGTGGCCAGTATGGCCGGGTATTTTCTTGGTTTTACATTGTCCTGCGGCGACCAGCTAAGCATATACTCATAGTGTTCTTTATTGTTTGGATCACCCCATTGGTCGTATTCCAATGTGGTCAGCGGAAGATCGGTGTTGAACATATCGGTGATCACATCCATCCAGGGCACTTCGGCAATCACGCCTTTAAAAAGATCGGGACGCATATTGGTGACGGCGCCCATCAGCATGCCGCCGGCACTTACGCCATTGGCAAACAGTTTGTCGGCCGATGTATATTTTTCATTTACCAGGAATTGCGCGGCCTCTACAAAATCGGTGAAGGTGTTTTTCTTATGCAGAATTCTTCCCTGCTCAAACCACTCACGGCCCATCTCCTGGCCGCCGCGGATGTGCGCAATGGCATAGGAAAAGCCCCTGTCCAGTAAACTAATCACCGAAGCATTAAAATAAGGGTCGGAATTGGCGCCGTAAGAACCATAGGCGTACAAGAACAAAGGATGGGACCCATCTTTTTTAAACCTGTCTTTCCGGTAAACAATAGATATGGGGACTTTTGTGCCGTCGGTGGAAGTGGACCAGACCCGGGCTGTCTGATACAGAGAGGCATTGAAACCGCCACCTACCTGTTGTTGTTTCAATAATTTTTTTTGCCCTGTTTTTAAATGATACAAATACTCTGTGCCGGGAGTAGAAAGCGAGGAGAAATAATAGCGGATGCTGTCTGTTGCATAATCATCAGTGGCCAGGTACATGTTGGCCACGTAGTCTTCCTGCCCGAAGTTGACTTTATTCCACTGTTTATGGTTTCTGTTGTAATACCTGATTTGTGTAAGGCCGTTTTCCTTGGTTTGAACCACATAGTAGTTTTTTAGAACCTCCACATTTTCCAGGTATGCCTTGTCGCTGGCGGGTATTACATCTTTCCAGCCGGACACGGAAGGATGGGCAATTGGCGCCGTTACAAACTTGAAATTCTTTGCATCCTTATTGGTATAGATATGAAAAACATTGCCTTCAAAATAATCGGGTGAATATTCCAGACCAGCTGTACGTTCCTGGATCAGAACAGGTACAGCATGGGGGTCATTGGCATCCATATATCTTGCCTCGTTGGTGTTGGTGCTGTTGGAGTGGATGAAAATGTAACGTCCGTTTTTGGGCTTGCTCATATACACGCTGTAGGTACTGTCTTTCTCCGTATAAATTTCCTTGTCTGTTGAAGGATCGGTGCCCACCACATGACGCATTACCTTATAAGGCCTTACGGTATGATCGTTCAGTATATAGTAAAAGGTGTTGTTGTCGTTGCACCAGGCATAGTTTCCGGAGGTGTTGGAAATGGTTTCGGGGTGGATTGTTCCGGTGGTGACATTTTTAATATAAAGGATGGAACGCCTGTCGCCGGCTGTATCAATCCCATAGAGATAATGCTGGTTGTCTTTTGCCATGTCTGTGCCGCGAACCAGGTAGATCTTGTGCTTCTCTGCCAGTTTGGGAACATCCAGCAGCATTTCTTCCGGTGCCGTGGTGACAACTTTTTTTCGTACTATGTAAGGGTATTGCTTTCCTTCTTCAAAACGGCTGTAATACCAGTAGCCGTTTCGTTTGGTAGGAAGCGACTGGTCTTTTTGAGGGATCCTTGCTACCAGTTCATCGTATAATTTTTTCTGCAAACCCACGGTATTTTTCAGATAGGCTTCCACATAAGCATTTTCTGCTTTTAAATGAGTGATCACATTGGTATCGGAAGGATTGCTTAGCCAATAATAATCATCAACCCGCTGGCCGCCATGTTCGTTAAAGATTTTGGATTCTTTTTTAATGGCGGGAGGCGTTGGCTGCGCCAGCAGCGTGCTGCTACATACAAGACATAAAAATACCAGGAGCAAATGCTTTGGTTGCATACTATATGTTTTAAGAAGTAAGATGAAAGTTACAAATGAATCTGCATCAGGACGTTTTGTTTTTTACTACAATAAACAGGAGCAAAAACGCTGTTAGCAGTAAGATCAGTTTTCCCTGCCAGTTGAATAGTGTAACCTGGTAAACCGAATACGCTTCAATTAACAGCGCAGGAATTTTGCCTATAGAACTTGCCAGGAAAAAATTGAGTGGCCTTACTTTCCCGATGGAAGCGGCAAAAGTTACCAGGCCCGAAGGAACGAATAGTAATAAACGAAGGGATAAAATCAATAAGAAAGCCTGTTTGCCTTCGGCTTCTATTAATTGTTTTACCCGTGGATATTTTTGTAATTCGTGATGTGCTTTCTTTTTAAATCCTTTTCTGTAAAGCCAAAAACTAATGATGGCGCCGAGTACTTCTCCGAAAAAAGAAATGATCGTTCCCCTCCAAAAACCGAAAAACAAAATGTTGGCTGCTGTAATAAAAAAACTTGGAACCACTGCCAGCAAAGCAATTAAAATGCTTAAGGCAATGCTGATAAAAAAAGCACTGTTGGGATACTGATTGAAAAGGGCAAATAGCTGTTCTTTCACGGCAGAATTTTAGAGCAATGTTTTGCCTGTTCTGAAACACGTGCCTTTAAATAAAGCCACCTGCTCACTATTTTGATTGGTAAGTGTAATTAAATAAAGCCCTGTGCTTTTCCCGTTATGCAACTCCTTGGCTTCGGCGGTCAATACATCACCGGGCATCGTGGTTTTTGTAAAATTGATGGACGTATCCAACGCCAGGGAAAGATTGTTGCGGTTGTTGCAGGCAAAAGCGAAAGCGCTGTCGGCTAAGGCAAACGCAATGCCGCCATGAATGACACCAAAGCCATTGATCATCTCTTCCCGAAGGGTCATCCGGATTTTACTGTAACCTTCCTTTGTATCCAGTATTTCAATTTTAAGCCATTGGCTAAATAAATCCTCACGCATCATCTTTGTCACCACTTCTTCGGCTAACTGGTCTTTGCTCTTTTGTGTATTCATGAATTATTTTCCCGTGAAGTTTGGTTTTCGTTTTTCCAGAAAAGCCTGCACGCCTTCTTTAAAATCGGCTGTGGCCGAGGCCCGCTGCTGGTAGGTTTCTTCGGCATGCAATTGCTCTTCAAAAGAGCTGATAAAAGACTGGTTCAATGCCTTTTTAATAAAATACAAAGCCTGGGTGGGCATTTGTGCCAGGGTAACAGCAATTTTCAAAGCTTCTTCTTTAAACTTGTCATCAGGGAAAACTTTATAGATCATTCCCATCCGTTCCGCTTCCTGTGCTGAAACTTTATCGCCCATCATAGACAAAGCCAGTGCTTTTTGCAAGCCAATTAACCGGGGAAGAAAAAAAGTGCCGCCGGTATCGGGTATCAAACCAATTTTGGAAAAGGCCTGGATAAAAAAAGACGATTGGGCAGCAAGCGTTATGTCACACCCAATGGCGATGTTGGCGCCGGCACCGGCTGCCACGCCGTTTACGACTGCTACCACGGGTTTATCCAGGTACCGTATGCGGCTGATGATGGGGTTATAATGTTCGGATAAAATGTTCACCACTTTCGGACCATTGGGGTCTACCACTTCTTCCAGGTCCTGACCCGAACTGAAGGCTTTGCCGGCACCGGTAATATAAACGCAACGTACTTCTTTGCTCTCTTTGCATTCGTCCAACTTTTCCTGCATCAGCAAAGCCATTTCGCGGTTGAAGGCATTGTATTTTTCGGGCCGGTTGAGCGTTATGTAGGCAATGGAGTCTTTTATTTCAAAAAGTATAGAAGACATGATGGGTATTTTCAAGCCAAATCTAAAATCTTAAATCTGAAATCGGCAATTGAATTAATGACACTTGAAATAATCAAATGGTTCTTTGCAATCAAGGCATCTATACATAGCCTTGCAGGCCGTGGAGCCAAACTGGCTGATCAACTCTGTATGGTAAGAATGACAACGGGGGCATTGAACAGCTTCCTGCCGGAACATTTCGGTGGTGCAAAATTGTTGTTTGGGATTTGGCGGGGCAATGCCAAAAGCTTTTAATTTTTGTTTACCTTCTTCGCTCATCCAGTCTGTTGTCCACGCAGGCGAAAGCTGTTGCCGGATGGAAACATTGCGATATCCCTTTTCCATTAACTTCAGGCGGATGTCCATCGAAATAACATCCATGGCCGGACAACCGGAGTAAGTAGGTGTGATGGTAATATCAATTTTGTCTTCACCTGCTTTTACAGAACGGACGATGCCTAAATCAATGACGGAAAGGACCGGCACTTCCGGATCTTTCACCTCTTCAAGAATTTTCCATATTTCCTGTTCTTTGATCATTACCAGGCAGCATTCGGATAGGTTCTTTGCAGGTATTGCATTTCCGCAAGCAGGAAACCCATATGTTCGGTATGTCTTCCTTGTTTTCCACCGCTTTGCATCCAGCTTTGTTTAGGTATTTCCAGCGTGGCTTCTGCAAAGACGGTTTCTGTTTTTTTCAACCACTCATTTTTTAATGATGCAACATCCATCAATTCATAAGTTGCGGGTGTGAACATCTCGCCTGTAAACATCCATTGATCGGCCAGTGCATTTTTTATTCTCCTGTTGCTTTCTTCGCTTCCATCGCCCAGCCGGATGACCCACTCGCTGCTCCAGCGCAAATGATAGGCTGTTTCTTTAATGGATTTTTCTGCAATGGCTGCCAGCGGTGCATCACTGTTTTTTTGAAGTTGCTGGTATAAATAAAATTGAAACGCACTAAAAAAGAATTGCCGCAAAACCGTTTGCGCCCAGTCGCCTTTGGGTAATTCAGTGATCAGAAGGTTAAGGTATTGGTGTTCATCACGCAGGAAAGCCAGGTCGTCTTCCTGCAGTTCCCGGTTGTATTCTTTCCAGAGGCGTGGAATGTAGTTGTCAACTTCTTTTTTGTCTTCTTCACTGAACTTGTTGTACAACGTTGCCGCATACTGGTAAAAATTCCTTGCCTGTCCCAACAGGTCAAGCGAAATATTGGTGATGGCAATGTCCTGTTCCAGTACGGGTCCGTGGCCGGTCCATTCCGCATTGCGCTGACCCAGTACCAATGCGTTGTCGGCCAGGTGAAGCGTATAAATAAATCCCCCTGCCCCGCTAAAGGGGAGAGGCAGATTTGAACTTTCTTTTTTATGCTCGGACATTTTAATTCGCTTTTGTTTTTTTGGAGGGTTTTATGCTCCACGGAATTGTTGAAAGTTAAAGGGTGCGGCGCAACAGAAGTCTTGATAGCAGTACTACTGCCGGCTACACCATTATCAACTCTAATTAAAGAACTAATTGAATCTAATAAGGTCTCTCCGGCCTACGTCTCTCCGCCTTTGGCGGAGGAGAGCGGCAAAATCACATATGCTTTACCTCATCCGGCAGATCGTAAAATGTAGGGTGACGATACACCTTATCATTGGCCGGCTCATAAAAGCTTTCGGCTTCGTCGGGGTTGGACGCATGGATGTATTTGCTTTGTACCACCCAAATGCTAATGCCTTCCTGTCTTCTTGTGTAAACGTCTCTTGCGTTTTCAACAGCCATTTGTGCATCGGCGGCATGAAGTGAGCCTACATGTTTATGATCCAGTCCTTGTTTGCTGCGAATGAACACTTCCCATAAAGGCCATGCCCCCTCCTGCTGGCCTCCCCCTAAAGGGTGAGGAGAGCCAGGCTGCGAAGCCCCGCTTTGCAAAGCCTCCTTGTTACTTGCGGTTTGTTCTTTATCTCCGTAGTCGCCGTAGAGGAATTTTTTAAAGAATGTCATAGTTAGTATTTGAAACATTGCCTATCTGGCAGATGGGGAATGTCTTTTTGTGTTGAATAGCATTACCGAAGGCACCAGTGAGTGACCCAACAGAGGCTTAACAGAAGCAATAAAGCCAGGCTTACATAGTCAAAATCCAAAGCCAAAAATCAGCAGCTCCATATTGCATTTTGACCTATTACTTTTGAATTTAAGCTGCCTGCTGTTTGCCTCCTGCCACTCTTTTCTCCGCATGCACTTTAGCGGCCTCCCTCACCCAGGCGCCCTCTTCCCATGCTTTTCTTCTTGCCTCGAGGCGCTGTTTATTGCAGGGGCCATTGCCACTTACCACGTTCCAGAATTCTTCCCAGTTGATCTTTCCAAAATCGTAATGCCCGCGTTGTTCGTTCCACTTAAGATCCGGGTCAGGCAGCATTACATTGAGCAGCTTTGCCTGCTCTGCAATCATATCCACAAAACGCTGGCGCAGCTCATCGTTACCGAAACGTTTGATCTTCCACTTCATGCTTTGCTCGCTGTGCTGGCTTTCCGTGTCGTGGGGGCCAAACATCATGAGGCTGGGCCACCACCAACGGTCAATGGCGTCCTGCACCATAGCCCTTTGTTCTTTTGTGCCTTTGCTTAACACCAACAGGCTTTCAAAACCCTGGCGCTGGTGAAAGCTTTCTTCCTTGCATACACGGATCATAGCCCGGCTATAGGGCCCGTACGAGGTGCGGCAAAGAGGAACCTGGTTCATAATGGCTGCGCCATCTACCAGCCACCCTATGGCGCCCATATCGGCCCAGGTGAGCGTGGGGTAATTAAAGATGGAAGAATATTTGGCCTTGCCGCTGTGCAGTTGTTCAATCATTTCATCGCGGGAAATACCCAGTGTTTCGGCGGCAGAATAGAGATATAAACCGTGGCCAGCTTCGTCCTGCACCTTGGCAATTAAAATTTGTTTGCGTTTGAGTGAAGGCGCCCGGCTGATCCAGTTGCCCTCGGGCAACATGCCGACAATTTCGCTGTGTGCATGCTGGCTGATCTGGCGGATGAGAGTTTGCCGGTATTTTTCCGGCATCCAGTCCTTTGGTTCTATGCGAACTTCCGCATCTACCTTGCTGTTAAATACTTTTTCAAGATCCTGTACAGACATATAGCAATTTTCGTTACCAACAAATTTACTAAAACTACGCTCCGTTTTTTGTTAATAAACTGCCTATGCATACCGCCTCGTTCTGAAGTTTTATAACAGGATTTAGAAAACTGTTTGTCAAAGTCTATCTTTAAACCGGCAAATTGTCCTTCATGAAAGTTTTGTTTTTTATCCTTCTTTCTTTTTTCACCCGGCAACTGGCAGCGCAAAATCCGAAAGTAACCGATCAATCCATTGTAAAAGATTCTGCCGGTAAGGTTTATTCTGCAGCTGTTTGGCAGGCTTTGTATCGGGAGGGTGGTTACGAGTTGAAGGCGGAGCATCCAAAAAATAAGAACACGGCTTTTTTTCTGGTGCGGTCGTCCCAAAAAGAAAAAGAAGCAAGACTGGAAAAGTTGCCCAAGCCAAGGGAAAGTGATTTTTTTACAACCGGTAAAAAGCTGAATTTATTTGAGGCGAATGACATAGAAGGAAATGCTGTGAATCTGAAATCTGCCAAAGGAAAGATCATTGTGCTGAACTTCTGGTTCATCAATTGTGGTCCCTGCCGCAGGGAAATACCTGAGTTGAATGTATTGGTTGACAGTTTTAAAAAGAATGAAAACGTGTTATTTGTAGCGGTTGCGCTGGATGAAAAAGCTTCTTTGAAACGGTTTTTAGAAAAAATGCCTTTCAACTATTCCATTATCAATGATGGGCGATTTATTGCCAGTAATTATGGGGTGCGGCTTTATCCGACGCATGTAATCCTGGATACAGAGGGCAAGGTTTATTTTCATACATCAGGGCTGGCTGTGAATACCATTTACTGGATCAAAAAATCAATTGAAGAGTTGCTGGTAAAGGCTGAGAAAGATGTGGCGGCTCACTAATCTGCTCTTCTGCTAATTCAATTAAAAAAGTAGGGAGCCCGCCTGTTTTCCCGCAGCGAACGCAAAGGTGCAGGGGCGCAGCGTCGCCTGCTCGCTGCGGCCGTTGCGAGCAACTTATTTCGCATCAAAATCCACCGTTACCTTTTCTGTTTTGGGATGTGATTGACAGGTTAAGATATAACCGGCCGCTACTTCATCGGGCTCGAGTCCCCAGTTCACGTCCATTTCCACTTCGCCTTCGGTTAGTTTGGCCTTGCACGTAGTACACACGCCGCCTTTGCAGGCATAGGGAAGATCAGCACCTTGCTGTAAGGCCGCATCTAAAATGCTTTGGCCTTCGTACCCCAGGTCAAAATCAAATAAGACCCCGTCCAGTTTCACACTCACTCTTGCGATAGGTGCTGTGTTCTCTTCAATGGCTAATGGCTGACGGCTGACGGCCGGTTGCTTCTGTCCCGGAACGGTAAACAATTCAAAATGTATTTTATCCGCTGCAACGCCTCGTCCGCTTAAATACCCTTTGATGCAAAAGATCATTTCTTCAGGCCCGCACAGAAAAAATTCATCACCGGTTTTTAAATCAATGAGTTTGGAAAACAGCCGTTCCAGCTTCGCCACATCAATGCGGCCATAATTGATTTCCGCATCCGATCGTTCCCGGCTTAAAATATGATACACACGAAAGCGGTCGATGCATTTATCTTTCAGGGCTTCCAGTTCTTCTTTAAAAATGATGGAGTTTTTGGTGCGGTTGCCGTACACCAAAGTAAAGCTGCTTTCCGGTTCGGTAAGCAGGGTGGTTTTGATGATGGAAAGAACCGGGGTGATACCGCTGCCGGCCGCAAAGGCTACGTAATTTTTCTTTTGGCCGGGATGAAGCTCGGTATAAAATTTCCCCGTGGGAGGCAACACTTCCAACCTATCACCGGCCTTTAATTCCTCATTGGCAAAGGTGGAAAACAAACCGCCTTCCGCTTTTTTTACGGCTACCTGTAATTTATTGTCAAAGGGGCTGCTGCAAATAGAATAGTTGCGGCGGATTTCTTCACCGCCAAACATTTTTTTGATGGTGAGGGTCTGGCCTTGTTTGAACCGAAAAACCTCTTTTAATTCTTCGGGCACATCAAAAGTTATAGAAACGCAATCGTCGGTTTCTTTCTCTACGTTTTGTACTCTTAAGGAATGAAAATGCATCATATAGCAATATCGGCAAAGAATCAAAGATAGGTATGCATCTCTAGCAGCCAATTCATTTGCATGAAAACTTGCATATGTGCACGCCGCCGTTATTTTTGCATCCACAATCAAAACCAGCGTTATGAAAAAAGTTCTTTTAATCGTATTCTCTTTGTTATGGCTTAATATTACCTGGGCGCAATCCGAAGGTGAAAAAGAAGCACTCTTACCGTCTACTGCCATTAAATGGAATCCATCCAGTCTTTATTTTGGAAAAATAGGCCTGCAGGGCGAGTATAATTTTAAAAAGAAAAAATCGGTCACCTTTGCGGTGGGCATTCCCATGAGTCATACCCTTTCGGTAAAGATGGATGATAAGGACCGCGATGTAGAAATGAAAACCTTTTCTGTAATGGGTGGTTACCGGATGTACCTTGGCAAGAAAACCATGACAGGCGTATATTTTGAGCCTTACCTGAAGTACGTAAAAAATGATGCGGCTACCTTACTTGACACAGACCTGGGTGGCGAACCTGTCACCTTTGCTACCACCAGTAAATATTCTGGTTTTGGTTTGGGCGCCCAATTGGGCGTGCAGTTCATGATTGCCCAAAAAGTGGTATTTGATTTCTTTTTCCTGGGGCCCGAAGCCAACTCGGTAAAACATACGGTTGTGATGCGTGATTTAAGTTCCACCGGTTCGTGGGATGCACAAGAAGCAGCCGATGCACAAAAGGAGATCAATGAAAGCATTGGCGATCTGCCCATCATTGGTGACAACCTGAAAGTTAGAGTTGATCCAAACAAGAAAACGGTGTCTTCTGATTACAGCGGTTTCCTGCCCGGCATCAGGTTCGGACTTTCTGTAGGTGTTCGGTTCTAAAAAATAACGGTTTTACGTTTTGCAAGCCCTTCAAAAAGGGCTTTTTTAATGCAGTTTACCTGAAATAAAAAGCTGATAATAATCAAGGGCCAGCACAAATAATTGACGACTCAAACCCAAAAAACCTTTAGGTTTGCACGCCTTTCTATTGCAGATTGGCGATGGCAGGTTGATCTGATAGCGCTGCCATCTAAAATCTAAAATCTAAAATTGCATGTCTTTAATTGTTGTGGGTACAATGGCTTTTGATGCTATTGAAACGCCTTTCGGAAAAAGTGATAAAATTATTGGTGGATCAGCCACCTATGTGGCTTATGCAGCCAGCAATTTTGTGCAGCCGGTGCAGCAAGTGTCTATTGTCGGTTACGATTTTCCCCAGGAGGAAATGGCCGAACTAAAGAGCCGCGGCGTGCAAGCGGAAGGTGTGGAAGTGGTAAAAGATAAAAAATCCTTTTTCTGGGCGGGTAAGTACCATATGGACATGAACACCCGTGATACGCTGGTGACCGACCTGAATGTATTGGCCGATTTCAACCCGATAATACCGGAAAGCTACCAGGGCGCCGAATTTTTGATGTTAGGTAATCTGATGCCCAAGCTTCAAAAAACAGTGATTGAACAATTGCGGGAACGTCCCAAACTGATTGTGCTGGATACCATGAATTTCTGGATGGAAACAGCTTTGGATGATTTGAAAGAGGTGTTAACGCTCACAGATGTTTTAATGGTGAACGATAGTGAAGCCAGGCAATTAAGTCATGAATTTTCACTGGTAAAAGCAGCCAAAAAAATTATGGCCATGGGCCCCAAATACCTGATTATAAAAAAAGGTGAGCACGGCGCTTTGCTGTTTCACGGCGACCAGGTATTTTTTGCACCGGCACTTCCTTTGGAAGATGTATTTGACCCTACGGGGGCAGGCGATACGTTTGCCGGTGGCTTTATTGGCCATATAGCAAAAACAAAGGACGTTTCTTTTGAGAATATGAAAACCGCCATCATTGTGGGCTCGGCAATGGCCAGTTTTTGTGTAGAGAAGTTTGGGACACAACGGTTGAAAGAGATTACCAAGGAAGATATTGACAAGCGACTGGCCCTGTTCAGAGAACTCGTGAATTTTGATATTGAGCTGGTGTGAACCCTTATTTAGGATCAACGGGTTAACAGAAAAAAAAAGTCTTCACACAAGTGAAGACTCTTTTTTTATAGTGAAGGTTTTCAGATCCCAATCAAGACCCCTTCCTTTGAGGTTAAAGGAAGCAGGGTCCCGTCGTTTGCCAAAGAAGGAAAGCCGGGTATGCCCGGCACTCTTCCAAAGGGGTTAAAAAGATAGGGTCAGGACACTACCGGCCGGTAAAGTATAATGGGGGAAAGTTCCGCTTGTGGCTGAAGAAGCGGATAGCCTTAAGCCGCAGAGATTTCATTCCTTTGTGCTCACGTTTTTCATCTCAATGAATTCTGCATTGGGTAAACCCACTTGCGGCGAAGGGTCGGGCCGCCGTTTGCGCCAGGGAAGGAGGCGAAAGGCCATGAGAGCAAAGAAGCAGCAGCCCTTTGGTCCATCTCATTACAACCAATATAAAAAACTATTGTCAAAAGAGGGTATGCATTTGGCGGTAAAAATTTTTCGCTATACATTCGCTTCGCAATGAAAACAATAAAACATACAAAGTGCACAACGAAACAGTTTTCCATAGCGGAAGGTGTGTAATGTACTGGTATGTTTAAAAATAATTACAGGCCTTCCCGAAACGGAAGGCCTTTTTCTTTGCTGCCCCAGCTTTAGCAAAAGGCGAATCAAACACAGTAAACAGTTAAACCATTAAATAAAACAAACAATGAAAGTTGCAGTTGTTGGCGCCACCGGCCTTGTAGGTACAAAAATGTTGCAGATTCTTGCAGAACGTAATTTCCCTGTCGATGAAATCATTCCTGTTGCCTCCGAAAGATCTGTAGGTAAGGATGTCGAGTTTAAGGGAAAAAAATACAAGGTGGTAAGTATGCAGGATGCCATTGCTGCCAAACCTTCTGTAGCCTTGTTTTCTGCTGGTGGTTCTACTTCGCTGGAGTGGGCTCCCAGGTTTGCAGAAGCCGGCATTACCGTAATTGATAATTCTTCTGCCTGGAGAATGGATCCTAATAAGCCCCTGGTGGTGCCCGAAGTAAATGCAGACGTTTTAACAACCAATGATAAGATCATCGCCAACCCGAACTGTTCTACCATCCAGATGGTGGTGGCCTTGCAGCCCTTGCATAAAAAATATGGCATTACAAGAGTGGTAGTGTCTACCTATCAAAGCGTGACCGGTACGGGCAAAAAAGCCGTGGACCAGTTGTTTAATGAAAGAGAAGGGAAAGAAGGAGAGATGGCATACAAATACCAGATTGACCTGAACGCTTTGCCTCAGATTGATGTTTTTCTTGACAATGGGTACACCAAGGAAGAAATGAAAATGGTCAATGAAACCAAAAAGATCATGGGCGATGACTCGATCCGTGTGACGTCTACCACCGTTCGCATACCCGTAATGGGCGGACACAGTGAAAGCGTGAACGTGGAGTTTTCAAAAGATTTTGATCTTACTGAACTAAAGCAGGTGTTAGCAGAAGCTCCCGGTATTGTTGTGCAGGATGATCCTTCCAAACAAATTTATCCCATGCCTTTATGGGCCCACGAAAAGGACGAGGTGTTTGTAGGCCGCCTTCGCAGAGATGAAACGCAACCCAATACACTCAATATGTGGATTGTTAGCGACAATCTTCGCAAAGGGGCTGCCACCAATGCCGTACAAATTGCAGAGTATTTGTTAGCAAAAGGTTTATTGAACTAACTAAAAAGTTCGGTTCATTTATAACCGGTTAAGAAAATTCCACTATAGATAATGGTGGAATTTTCTTTTTTAAAATATACTGTTGAGCCCACTGCATCTGTAGTAGGCATTTTTATTGCGGGTAGTCTACTTGCGTGTATCTAATACCTTTTCATGACTATCCAAAAAAATATGTCGCACCCCAGTTTTATTATTGGGGCTACAAGTTTTTTATTGCTTATTCTGGGCGTTGTTTTCAAGGGTAATGGTTTTCGCATAGGAAATTATGTTATCCTGTCCGGGATTATTTTGGGTGGCATTCACTGGCTTTGGAGCAGTATAGATGTGTTTACCAATAAGAACATGAATTCCGAAAGCAGGATGTTTTGGATGATACTGGTGATGTTGATCCCTCCGGTAGGAGGGATGGTGTACTATATGATGAGAAGTAAAAACATCCGGCTTTAATTACAGTTTGGATGGGCGACAGGCGGGTCCCGTTCCTGTTACCGGTGGTATTGCAGCATCCATTCATAAATATTCATCCCGTTTTCCTTGTAGGCAGGATCTACAGCCCTGGTCCAGGCATCATGGCCGCCATTAGGCCATATCGTTAGCCTTGGAGGAATGGCAGGTTGTAAAGAAGTCATCTTGTCTACAAAACCCCTGGCCAGCGAAACATTTACCTGCGGATCGTCTTGCGAATGGAACACCCAAACAGGCAGGTGAGCGGCCACTATTTTCTGGCATTTAGTGGTATAGGCAAAATCGCCGGACACTCCGGCCATAGGCACCAGGGCGGCGATTTTAGAAGCGTGGTCTGCAGCAAAATCGCAACTGGCCATGCTGCCGGCGCTTAAGCCGGAAAGATAAATTCGGCTGGCATCAATTCTCCATGTTTTTTTTGCCAGCTCAATACAATCCTGAACCTCCCTGGCCCCCGGAAAACTTTTGACCTGGGGCATTAATACTATGAAAGAGTAGGATCGCTCATTGACCATAAAACTTCCCGGAAATTTTTTATCGTTGATCACTTGTCCCACGCCGTCTTTCAACAAAAGCGGAAGATCGCTGTTGCCATTACCCAATTGACCCGCGCCATGCATATACACTAACAGGGGATAGGATTGTGTGGTCTGACCATAATTGGAAGGAAGAGCTACGTAATATCCCCCTATCTTATCGTTGACAGAACGGTGAATCGCTGATAATACCATAGAGACAGGAACATGAGGGTTACCTGCGGGAGGAGCAGGAACAGGGTCGTTATCAGGGCTGTTGGTTTCCTTTTTGCAGGCCACACACATCAGCAAAAAAATAACTGCCGGCCAGGTAAAGCTTCTGATTTTACCACTCTTTTTCATAGATAAGCTATTTAAAGCCTTCATGGGCACGGGAAGTACCATCTTGTTCATAAAAATCATGCCTTACAGAAGAGATGTGTGGCAATGTGGATTATTATTTTAGAATGAATCGCCATAGATAAACTGAAAAGAGGTTTGGTGAGTAATTCTTTAACTCTTCCCTTTTCTGTGCTGGCATTGTTTTCGATAAGGCTTTACTGCAATTGAGCTCATAATTTAAAACGTAGAGATCATGAAAAAGTTTTTTGGAATTGCTGTAGTGGCTGCTTTGCTGGGGTTGGCGGCTCCTTCTTATGCACAGGAGAAAAGGGAAGATGGTACAGTAAAAAAAGCAGGTAAAACAATAAAGAAAGACGCTAAAAAAGTGGGTAATAAAACCGCCGAATTAGCTACAAAAGGGAAAGGAAAGGTGACCGATAAAACCTCCCATGAATGGGAAGGTCCTGAGGGGCAGACGATTTATATTGATGATGGTAATAAATATTATTGGGTAGATAAAAAAGGAGCGAGGCGTTGGGTGACGAAGGACGAGTTAAGGCCAAAGAAAAAGGAGGATGAGAATCATTAAGGAATCACCCCTGTGGTGAGGGAGGATTGGAGTAACCAGGAAGGCTTTGTTTGTTGTGTAAGGTTTCCTTTCTTCCATTGAACCCAAAAGCAAAGACAAAGAATGGCGGCTATACGGCCGCCATTCTTTTATTTAAGGTCTTTTTATTCATATTCAAATTGCAGCAGTGTTTCTCCATCGTTTGAAGTAAGGGGAAAGCCAGCGCCATCGTAGGTGTATTGAGTGGTAATTGTTTTATCCAACTCTGTTCCCATAAAATCGTAGGTGGCGGACAGCAATTCATTTTTAGCAAAGAATTGAATGGAAAACCCGGCCTGGTCCAAAATATATTTGGAAAGTTTTGGGAAGGGAGCTTTTTTATTTCCATATACAAAGGTGGCTGTATAGATGTCGCTGCCTATTGTTTCCACTTTAGTAAGGTTGCCATTGGTATAACTAAGTTTAAAATCCAATTCTTCAGCATATTGTGTCATATTCAGATGAATGTTGGTTACCTGGTCGTTTTCTAAAGTATAGGTAAGAATGTCATCTTCTACTAATTCATCCGGCCCGCCTGCCTGTTTTTGCCAGCTTTTAAATGTTGCTGAAACCGGAATGCCATTGTGGTAGGTATAGGTGTAAACGTTTTTGATGTCATCTTCGGTTTCTTCCACCTTCGTAATGTTGCCGGCTCCGTCATATGTGAACAGGATTTGCTCGCTATTATCTGTGCTTTTGTAAGAAGTTAAGCGCTTGCTGGCGTCGTAGGTAAAGTTGTAAACTGTTGTTTCGCCGTCCTCTGTTTTAGTCAGTTTTTTCAAAAGTTTGGCGGAGCCTCCATTTCCGGAGTTGTTGTTTGTCGAGTCATCTTTTTTACAGGCTGTAAAAGTTAGGGCAGCAACACCTGCTGCCATGAATAAAAATTTTTTCATGGAAAAAAAGTTTGTATGGTTAAGAATAGCCAGCTCCGGAAAGGGTAGTGGTTTTGGTTTTATTTCACCCGCTTCTGTTCACGGAATACTGATTGGCGATGCAATGTTAGCCGCAAGGCAGGAGGTAAAATGTAAGGAGTATGATGAATTGAAGAATGAAGTGTATGAATTGTAAATGCAGAATCCATTACCCGGTACAGGCTATAGTGCATACCGGAAGACAGTAAAAGATCTCTTATTAAAGGCCATTTAAAATTTAGAACTGCCATTGGATAGTTCTAAATTTTGCAAAAAGATCACGCTGATTTTTGCGCCTTCAAATCACTCAATTTCAATTGCTCCACTTCAATGGTGGTTTGTTGATTTTTCTGGTCCTCCCTGTTCTTTTTCAGGTCATTTTGCAGCTCTTCGATTTTTCTGTTCAGCGTTTTTTCCTGGTCCTTTAATTTATTCATTTTTTTCTCTGCATCTTTTACGACGTCTTCCTGGCTTTTAATATCAAGGTCTAATTTGTACGCCGCTGATTGTTCAACAAAGCCGTTCAGAAATCTTTTAGCGGCAGTATAGGTATCTTCATCATCATCCGGAGAAATAAAGGACTCATTGCCTTTGCTTAACAGCAAATAAATGATGGATTGGTCTGCCTGCTTCCGGCTTTTTCTTTCCACTTTAAAATAAAGATCAACCGGCCCGTCGGCGCCTTTCAGTCTTACGCCTTTAAATGTATAAAAGCCGTTTATTTTATTATTCTTCCAAAACAAACTTCCTTTTGTTTCAGGGTTATAACCTGTCCGTTGCAGATTGGTAACAATAAATCCCTGCGATACTTCTTCATTATAGGGCAGCTCCAGCATCAAACCCGTTTGATCCTTTTTATTATAACTGACAGAGGTGGTGGTAGATTGTGAAAAAGCAGTGTTGAAAACGATAAATACCGTCAAAAAAAGAGCAGTTAAGTTTTTCATGTGTAGCGTTTGATAGTGTAAATAAACGAACATTTCCATAAAACATCAAGGTGGAAAACACAAACGTGTCGCCTTTCATGTAGCCGTAAGGGTTGCGCATCTAAAAAGGAAAATTTTTATGTTCCGGTGCCTGATTTTTCTTAACAGTTTGTGACGGGGCAAAGGCTGTCAAATAACTACCTTTAAGCCATGAAGCGTAGTGGTTCTGCGGATCTGCCCCTGCACACAGGTTCTGTTCCCCAATGGTTGTATCAGCGCATGGCAAAATTGGGTTTGGCCATTACAGAGGCCATTATTACAGAGTACGGAACAAAGGGGTTTTTGAGCCGCATGAGTGATCCTTTCTGGTTTCAAAGTTTTGGTGCGGTAATGGGTATGGACTGGCACTCCTCAGGCATAACGACTTCGGTGATGGGTGCTTTGAAAAGAGCGGTTAATCCCTGTTCGAAAGATCTGGGCATTTATATCTGTGGCGGTAAAGGAAAATATTCAAAAGACGCTCCGAAGGAATTAGTATCGGTCGGCATGCAAACGGGTTTGAATGGCGATGAATTGGTTCGCTTTAGCAAGCTGAGTGCCAAGGTTGACAACACCGCCGTGCAGGATGGCTTCCAATTATACATTCATAATTTTATTGTCAGTAAGGAGGGTGATTGGACCGTAGTGCAACAGGGCATGAGAGAAGGTGATGCCATGGCCCGCCGGTATCACTGGCATTCGCAACAGGTAGGTTCCTTTGTAGAAGAACCGCATACGGCTGTTTGTGGCCATAACCAGGGGCCTATATTAAACCTCACTGCATTGGAAGCAGGCAGCACCAGGCAACGTATGTTGGACATTACACAAGAAAAGCCTGAATTAATGATGCAGAAAATTCAGCATTTGGTAATGCCCCGGCATCATGAGGTGCGCAGTAAAGATGTGAACCTGAAAAGATTGGGCTCTATACTTTGGCTGGCACATGATACACAACCCCGGAATTTTGAAGAATTATTATTACTGGAAGGTGTGGGGCCCCGAACGGTTCAATCGTTGGCTTTGGTGAGCGAGGTTATTCACGGTACGCCTTTACGGTTCAAAGACCCCGCACGGTTTTCTTTTGCGCATGGCGGAAAGGACGGGCATCCTTTCCCGGTTCCTACCAAAACGTATGATGAAGTGATCAGTACTTTACAAAAAGCGGTGCACAAAGCAAAAATCGGGCAAACCGATAAAGCGGAGGCACTTAAAAAGCTTCATGAAATAGCAGCCAGGACAGAAAAAAATTTCACACCAACTGATCAGTTGCAACAGGTCATCGAAAAGGAAATAGAAGAAAGCTGGAAATATGGCGGCAAAACAATTTTTGGTGACGCCAAGCCGCCAAAAAGAACAAGGGGCGTGCAGCTGCGTTTGTTCTAATCAAATAAGGTTTTCCGGATGAAAGTAGGGTTTGGCAAACTCAATTGACCATGCTTTTTTATTTCCTCTATCCAATAACTTGCTAAATCCGGGATGGCTGCATCGTCGCCGGGATGCAGAAAAATATAGGTTTCCTCCAGGCCAAGGTTCATCCATTTTTGTATTTGCTGTATCCACTCATTCGTCCGCTCAAAGGAAGTTGGGTGCAAACTGTTGCATACAAAGCGAACAAAAATTTTAGGAAGGGTTACATACATATGCGCTACGTCTCTTCTTCCAGGCGTATCGGTAATTACCGCACCAATTTTCAGTTCCCGAAGTTTAGTGAATAATGTTTCTTTCGCCGCCACATCCATAAACCATGCCGGATGGCGCAGTTCCAAAAAGAACGTCAAATCTTTTGGCAAAGAAGAGAGATAATGGAACAAAACGTCTTTTTGTGCCGGAGAAAAGCTTTCGCTTAGTTGTAAAAAAATAGGTCCCAGGTTATTTTCAAAAGCCAATACACTTTCTAAAAAAGCGGTAGTGAGGGTTTGTGCATTTTTAAAGTTGCTGTAATGGCTGATGGCCTGTGGAAACTTGGGGCAAAATTTAAAATCCCTTCCCCTGGCCGCTTCCTGCCACTGTTGCATCACTGCAGAAGCATAAATTTTATAATGCGTAGCGTTTAATTCAACTGCCGAGAAATAGCGGGGATACAATTGACGAAAACGTGAGGCCGGTGTTTTGGGGGGATAAATTCTTCCTGCCCAACTGTGATGCCCCCACCTGGCGGCACCAATATAAAATTTGGGATGGGTTGCTCTTACCCCCGGCAATACCAGTGCATTGCTTTGAGGTTCCTTTGGTAAAGAAAGGTCAATGCCTCTTAAACTTTCTTGTGGCAACGCACCAAATTTCATTGAAACAGGTAGTCAAATACAGTACAAAATATAATGCCGGGAAGACGGAAAGAAAACAAGTATCATCTGATGATTACCTGCCGTCCTCCTGCCTTCCCGGCAAAAAACATGCTAAAGAAACGTTCTTATATTAAGGGTTCGTTCCCTGGGGTGTTTCCAGCAACTGGAAGAACTGATCCAACTGTGGTAAAATCACAATCCTTGTGCGACGGTTGGCTGCTTTGCCTTCAGCCGTATCGTTTGATTGAAGAGGAATATATTCCCCGCGGCCACCAGCTGTCATCCGCTTGGGATCAATACCAAATTTATTTTGCAGGATACGAACTACGGAGGTGGCTCTCTTCACACTCAAATCCCAGTTGTCGGTAACACAATTGTTTTTGATCGCCACATTGTCGGTATGGCCTTCCACCATAAATTCAATTTCCGGCTTGCTGTTCAGCACCTGGGCTACCTTGCTCAGTACATTCGAAGCCTTATCTGTTACATCAGCGCTGCCGCTTTTAAAAAGCATTTTATCCGAAATAGAAATAAATACAACGCCTTTCTCTACTTTAATTTCCACATCGCTGTCGTTTACATCGTTCAAGGCGCCTTTTAAATTCATCACCAAAGCCATGTTCAAAGAGTCTTTTCTTGCCAGGGCACTTTGCAGGCCCTGGATGTAATTATCTTTTGCACCGATGTTATCCAAAGACTTTTTTATGCTCTCCGCTTGTGAACTGGAAATAACGGAAAGGTCTTTTAACTGGTTTAAAACCGTGTTGTTGTTCTCTTTTAAAAAATCGATTTGTTTGTTCAGGCCTGTAATCTCTGTTTCCAGTAAGGCCTTGCGGCGGGAGGCTTCGGCTTCCTCATCACGGCATTTTTTCAAATCGTCCTGCACTTGCATATAAAAGCTGTTAAGCTTTGCATATTTATCTTGTTCCGATTTCAATTGTTTTCTACTGACACAGGAAGTAAGTGCCAGAAGGGGAAGACTGAATAAAAGTAGATGGCGGAGTCTCATACAATAAGTGTTTAGAAATGAGTAATTAGTTTATACACTTCAGTGAAAGTGCAATCGGGCTCAAAAGTAATGGCAGAAAGCGTAAACAAAGAACCAGGGTCTTCTTTAATACTTAATAAATTCTTAAAGAAGCTATAAGCCTTGCTTAAGACAAACCGCCTTGTTCTCCGTCAATCAATTGCGGCATTTGTAAATCCAGATCACATGTTTTGTTTAATTGTTCCACCAGGTAAATGGTCAATTCAGGTGAAAAGGCTTCATCGTGCATGTGCATGAAAAAATACAATTCCTGCAATCCTTTGTCCAGCCAGTATTTTATGCGTTTTACCCACGCATCCATTCTTGTATAATCAGTGGGGTGCAGGCTGTTGCCTACATACCGTATGAATGTTTTTGGAAGGGTCAGGTGCATGTGGCAGCAATCCCTTCGCCCTGCGGTATCTGTAATGACAGCGCCCAGTTTTAGTTTTTTCAAAACTTCAAACAATTCTTCCCCATTGGATTTCAAAAACCAATCGGGGTGGCGCACCTCCAGAAAAAATGGCACGTCTCTCGGCAAGGTTTCCAAGTAGTGATATAATTCTTCCTTGCGTTTAGGTGCAAACTTATCACTGACCTGTAAAAACACCGGACCCAAATGGTGCTCCAGGCCTGCAATGCTTTCCAAAAAAACATCCGTCAAAAATTTTTTATCGTTCAGCGAACCAAAATGACTAATGCCGTTATATACTTTCGGGCAAAATTTAAAATCCCGCCCGTTTGCCTTATCCGACCATTTTTTTATATCAGCCGGTTTGTACAATTTATAATGCGTGGCATTTAATTCAATGGAGTTATAATGTTTTACATATTCATCTAAAAAGTTGGCCTCCCTTGTTCCTTTTGGATAGATCTTACCGATCCATTCTTTTCTTCCCCACTTGGCGCAACCCAGATATACCTGGGGCTTCTTAGCTTTTTTGCCTTTCCATACAGTGGCATTCATTGCCGGTTCTGCAGGTAACTGAAAGTCTATTGTTTTTAATGCACTCTCCGGAACACGGCCAAACTCCATACTTATGCATTTTTCAATTCTTCAAAAACGCCGGTCTGTTTGTTTTTACGGACATTGCTGGCATTGAAATAACGGCCATTCATTGCCACGTACACTCCAGCCGGCAAGGTTTGCACGAAAGCCAAAGCGCTTCCTAAATTAAACAGTCCATCCGATGAACCAAATTTGTATGGGATCATGGCACCGGTCAGGACAATGGTTTTATCCTTTATTTTTTCCGATAACAGTTGCGCGGTTTCCGCCATCGTATCGGTGCCGTGGGTAATGATGATTTTTGTTTCAGGGCTTTTTAGGCAATGTTCCGCAATGAGTTCACGGTCATCGTCGGTCATCTCCAGGCTATCCACCATCATCAGTGTTCTTATTTCAACCGGCACTAAATTCCTTCCCAGTTCCAGCATTTCGGGCAGCTGCGAGTCCTTAAAATATAATTGCCCGGTCAGTTCATTGTATTCCTTGTCAAAGGTGCCACCGGTAATAAAAATGCGAATGCTCATAGTTTGAAGATTGCAGTAAAATTAGGGAGAGATGGTGATTATGTACGTAGCTTTTGTCTTATGCATTTGGC
This sequence comes from uncultured bacterium, assembly GCA_966095395.1. Lineage (GTDB taxonomy): Bacteria > Bacteroidota > Bacteroidia > Chitinophagales > Chitinophagaceae > Flavisolibacter. The sequence goes on from CBHTSW010000015.1 coordinate 55,152, forward strand.
CTTGATGGCGCTGCGTCCGGCTACAGGCGGCTCGCACTCTTGCCCGTTTGGTAATTTTATTTGGCAAGATGTCAGTGGTATTGTTTTTTTAAAACGATATCTTTCGAAAGAAAAGTTTATCCACTTCTATTACTTCGTAAAAAAAAAGCTTGATCATTTCATTACAAATTCACGGGGACGAACCACCATTTCGATTTTTGTTTTATACTCCTGCCACTTTACTTGTTCAACTTCTTAGTGGTAAACCTTTCCATTTGTGGACACGACTCCGGTTTTTTTCAAAACTTTAGAATGGTTGTAGCGCCGGATGCGGGTATAAATGCACTTCATTGACTGAAGCGCTTTAGCGAAGGTTTCATTTCACTTCATTAGTGCGACGCTTCCTTTTCCATGTTTTTACCAATGGCATAGCCAATGACAGCGCCTATTAACGCACCGATAGCCAGGGCGATGTAGTTATCGCCTGCGGCGAAATAACCAACCAGCAATCCAAAAACTCCCAGGAGGATGGCCCAGGTAATTCTTCCCCTGGTTCTTTGCTTGGCAGGAATATCAGCAGGCTTGCGATATTCATGGTGACCATGACGTTTGCGGCTTTGCGGCATAATCTCTTTTTTGAAAAGGTAGAAAAAATTAAGTGTACTTACAATGATGCGGATCAGTTTAATACATGAAGGCTGTTGCCGGGCGGAACGAATGGCATAATATTTAGGCTATATCTATTAAACCAATACGATGGAAGAAAACACCGGCAGACATGAATCGCCTTATAATGAGAGGGTGACAGCAGGCACAGCAGGAGGCATTATTGCAGAATATATTGTAGAAGAAAAAGATACGTTCGCGGATATAGCCAGGAGATATGGGGTTTCCATAGAAGAAATTATAGAAGCTAACCCCGGAATTATTCAAGGGCCTTCTGATATGGCCCGGCCCGGCCTGCGCATTAAGATACCCAAGAAAATAAGGTGACTTAAAAGATGAAGAATAGCAGGAAATATTCTTCATCTTTTTGTATTAGTAAGCGCTTGCTTGATTAAGTGTATCAATGGCATCACCGTCCAGCTGCAATTGTGTAGCCTTTACCAGATCATTTAACTGCTGTACGCTGGTGGCGCTGGCAATGGGTGCCGTGATGCCGGGCCTTGCGATCAGCCATGCAATAGAAACACTTGCAGGATGGGTATTGTATCTTTTGGCAACTTCATCCAGGGCCTGCAAAATGCGAAGTCCCCGCTCATTCAAATATTTTTTTACCACACCGCCGCCACGGGCACTTTTACTGCCATCTTCCTGCGAACGGTATTTGCCTGTAAGAAAACCGCTGGCCAATGCATAATAGGGAATGACACCCAGGCCTTTTTGAAGGCAAATGGATTCATATTCCTGTTCAAATTTCTGCCTGTCGTATAAATTGTATTCCGGCTGCAAGGTTTCGTAACGGGGCAAACCGTGCTTCTCGCTGAATTCTATGGATTTCAGTAACCGTTCTGCACTCAGGTTAGAAGCACCGATCGCTCTTACCTTACCTTGTTTTACCAGTTGGGCATAGGCTTCGATGGTTTCTTCTACCGGTGTGTCCAGGTCGTCCCAATGACTTTGATAAAGATCAATATGGCCGGTTTGCAAACGGCGCAGAGAATCCTCTGCCGATTGCAGAATATGTTTTTTGCTCAGGTCTTTTTTGCCTCCGCCAGCTGCTCCGCCCACTTTAGTGGCAATAATAATTTTATCCCGGTTACCTCTTTTTTTCAGCCAGTTGCCAATAATCGTTTCCGACTCCCCGCCTTTATTTCCCGGCTTCCAGTGCGAATAGGTATCGGCCGTATCAATTAAATTGAAATCTGCGGCTGTAAAGGCATCCAATAATTCAAAAGAAGCTTTTTCATCAACCGTCCAGCCAAATACATTGCCGCCAAATGCCAGGGGTGCTACCTGAATGCCGTTTGCTAGTTTTCTTTTTTGCATATTCGTATGATTATGGTTTTATGAAAAAGATAGAGGCGTGTAAAGGTAAGCATTGCCAAATGGAACACGCCTGGACAGGAATGTGCATGTTGTTGTCAAAATGGAAATCTTTTCTGTTTACATTAGCTTTATGAAGGCAGCCAGCAGTAATGAGATCAAACAAGAGTTAAAAGAATTATCGCCGGGTAAACTGGTAGATTTATGCCTGCGCCTGGCAAGATTCAAAAAAGAAAATAAAGAACTGCTTACCTATCTTTTATTTGAAGCCGATGACATGGAGCAGTACCTTGCCCATGTTAAGCAGGAAATGGATGAAAGCTTTTCAGGGATCAATACTTCCAGCATCTATTTTGCAAAAAAGAGCCTGAGAAAAATTTTACGAACCACCAATAAATACATTCGTTACACAGGCAGCAAGCAGGCAGAAGCAGAACTGCTTCTTTACTTCTGCCGTAAGCTGAAACAATCAGGCATTGCCTTTACCAAAAGCAATGCCTTGAATAACCTATATCAGGCACAACTTAAAAAGATACAGGCGGCTATAACTACTATGCATGAAGATCTGCAGTATGATTATATAAGACAGTTAGGCCAATTGTCCAGGGCCTGATAAAGCGGCAGCGGCTTTGTTTAAAATTTTACAAGTAAGCCTAATCCTACCAGCGATTTTAACTGCACAGCGGCCGATTTGCCATCTTTCCCAAACAGTTTTACATCATCGTCGTAAATAAGGTCCACATTCCAGGTGGCGGAGAGCACTTTGGATAATTTTACGGACAGTATATTCGTCATAAACACATCAATCTTCTCCGGATTATGCCTGTAGTTTGAAAAAAGATCAAGCCTGCCTTTATAGGTTATGCTTTGGCTGATCTCATTTAAATAATTGGCAGAAACAAAAGCTCCAAATTCCATTTTGCTATGTTTTCCGGGCTCTACTCCGTACAAACCTTTCGCGGATAAGGAATCATCTTTTACAATCACCCACCTGGCGGAAGCCGGAGAGAGAAACAGGGAGAACTCTTCGTTGGGTTTAAAATCCATACCAATGCTTGTCAGGATATAACCAGGGGAAAGAAAAGCAGAAGACAATTCTTTGATTTCATTATTGTAGGTGTACCCCTTAAACAGTTGCGAGCGAAAGTTTACCAGGCCGGAAACATTCCATTTGGAAGAAACAGCATGGCCATATATAGAAAGCAGATCAAGCCGGTCATCATTTTTGCGGCTCCCCAGGCTACTGGTGCGTATATAGCCAAAATTAAAATCAAGGGTATTATCCCAACTATGTTTTCCTTTTTTGTAAAACCCATAAAGGTTAAGAATGGAATTCACCGATAAGGAAAAGTCATCTCCGCCGGCAGCCCAGTTTGTTAAAGAGCCCTGGGATAGGTTTAGATTGTACAGTCCTCCTCTTCTCCATTCTTTGTCTAACGTGTCTTTTTCCTTTTTAATAGAGACGGCAGCGTCCGAACGTAGTTTCTTTATGGTTTCATCCTGGGCCTTTGCTACACTTGTAAACAGTAATGCAATCAATAAAAACTTTTTCATCATAAGCGTAAAAATGAAAGGTACAATGAAAAGCGGATTGCAATGAATTCCCACGGCCAAGTTTCTCAAAGAATAAATAGAATTATACCTTATAAAGGCCCATTATTTGTGGCGTATCCTATATACCGGTTTTCAAAAAAAAAGCATGGAAAACTATGAAGATATTTTCGTTTACAAAAAGCTCCGGGAAAAACTGGTGCAGGGTCTTCGGGATAAAGGAATAACGGATAACCGTGTGTTAGAGGTTATCGGAAAGATTCCAAGGCAATTGTTTATGCCGGCGGATCTGCAAAATAAGGCATACGAAGACAGGGCCTTTCCTATTGGAGAAGGTCAAACCATTTCGCAACCCTATACAGTGGCCTATCAAACCCAACTGCTGGATGTACAACCTGATCACCGGGTTTTGGAAATAGGAACCGGCAGTGCGTACCAGGCCTCCATTCTGGCGTTATTGGCTTCCGAAGTTTTTTCTATAGAGAGACAAAAAAAGCTTTTTGAAAAGAACCGTACGTTTCTCTACATAAAAAGCTTTCCTAATCTGCATCTTTTTTATGGTGACGGCTATGAAGGTTTGCCGCAGGTTGCCCCTTTTGACAGGATATTGATCACCGCCGCCGCGCCGTTGGTGCCTCCAAAACTTGTGGATCAATTAAAATGGGGTGGTAAAATGGTCTTACCTCTTGGCAAAGAGTCGCCTCAGCGCATGGTTCGTATTACAAAGCTTGATAGTGATCAGATTTCGCAGGAATCCTTTTCCAATTTTTCTTTTGTTCCGATGCTGGAAGGAAAAAAAGAATAGGTTCGTATGAAACAAGTGATTGCAAACGCAAAAAACATTCACAATCACTTAGTATAGTTTGGTAATTAACCATTTCTCTTTTTATAGGGAAAATGCTTTCCAAAGTTATCAGTGATCGCATCGATCACTACTTCTGAAGAGGTGTTGTAGTCGGCGCCTCTTTTATAGTTATCATTCCACAAAGTTTGATTGTTGCTAACTACGTTGCAGGAAGCCTGGATATCGTTGGTTTTATTGGATACATAGGGGAAGGGAAATTTGCCGGCGGCACCGGTTTGATATAATATCTGCCGGCCCATATCAATGCCCATGGAGGCCAGGTCGCTCATGTAGCGCTTTTTTTGGATGCGCATGCGTACCACCGCATCCACGCCCAATACCTTTGCCAGTTTTTTATCATCTTCTTTCCATGAATTCCGGACAGAGATCCCGTTTTCTTCCAGTAGTTTTTGTGTGGTACCAATGTCCTGGATACTAACGCTGGTAAAATATTTCCGGGAATTGGCGTGACGCAATATGCTGTTGTACAGGGAATGTTGAAAGCTGCGGCTTTCGGTTTCTTCAATGCCTGCAATGTCTTCCGGTGACAGGTTCTTGGGCTGTGTGCCTGTAAAGATCATTTCGGCGGGTAAAATAGCAATGGTTTTGTGATGTGCGGTTTGCTGCTCGAAAGTGGAGGACGTATAATATTTGTGACTTGAACAGGCCGTAAAAGCAATTGCAAGCGTAAAACTAACGGGTAGGAGTAGATTTTTTTTCATAACGTACAGTTTTGTTGCTACAAGATAAAAACAGGGCTATGAAATTTATAGCGTCTTAACATTTTTTATTGTTGTAGATATGCAAAATTGAAGCGTAAGCCTTGCCATGGGGTTTATCCCACATCAATAGAACGGTTTATAAAGGCCAGGAGGGGTTGTAAGGCTTCAAAAGCCATAACCGTCTTTTTATGTAAAGTAGCCCTGGTTAATTCTTCATCACTCACCCTGGTTTCGGCAATAAAACTTTTAAGTTTTAAATAACCTGCAGCAGGATGATCCTTTTCATATCCTTTAGGCATCGTGCTTAAACGAACATCGGCTCCTGTATAAAGATCGCTGTATGTTTTTTTGAACGGTTTCTCCTTGAGTATTTGATGGAACTCCTCCCAATTGTAATCAATCTCCTGCCGTACATTTTTTAACTGGGCGGCGTCGGGCATCCAAAGTCCGCCACCGATAAAACTATTTCCCGGTTCGCAATGAAAATAATAACCGGCGAAACCTGATTTTCGCCCCGCTCTTTTAATGCTGGCTCCGAAATTGGATTTATACGGTGTTTTATCTTTTGAAAAACGGATATCCCTGTTGATGCGGAAAAGGCATTCTCTTGAGGTCATACCGGTTATGGTGGTATCGGTCTTCTGCAAAGCATCAATCACCAGCTGAATGAAGTTTGAAAAATCAATACGGGCAGCTTCATACGCTGCCCTGTGGGCATCAAACCAGGGCTTGTTATTGTTCTTTTTTAATTGTGAAAGAAATCTGAGGGTTTGTGGTTCTAACATCCAACGAAAATAAACAATCCGCCGAGGCGGGGCTACAGGAAGACACAAAGCAAATTTTGTTTCGCTGCAACTCTAATTAAAAATCCCCTGTGGGTTTTAATAAGCCTTGTGTCTTGCTAGTTTCTGCATTTGGTTTTATAAAATATGAGGGGTTGGTTCCATAACCTCCTCTGCAGAATAGGTTTTCAACTCAGGTTGTTGGACAAAAAAGCTCTCTAATTTGGTAACCAGGCTTTTATATACGCCGCTTGTGTGGTAAGCATCAGCATCGGCTTTTGTTTTCCATTCCGTAACAGAAATGTAGTCATCTGTTTGATTGACCGGCTCCAGCAAACGAACCCCCATGTTGCCTTTTTGTTTTTTAACGACCGGAATAACTTCTTCCTTGTAAACCCTTTTTGCTTCTACAATACGTTCCGGCAGGAACTTGCAGAAAGTGAAACGAATGATCATAAAAGCCTCCTTTTTTTGAGTGAAGAAAAAGCAGTTTTCGAGGCCGCAGGACTATAGTATAAAGATAGCCCATTGAGTGGAGTTCTATGTTGATGGGTTAAACAGAGAGGGGGATAAGCTAAAGAATATTGCTACGGTATTAATTTGCCTTGATGCGTCCCCAATTTTCCCCGCTTTTAATGCGGTACATGGTCATTTCACTCACGTCATATTTGTCGGCTAATTGTTTAATGGTGAGCCTGCGGTTCTTGTTGTTAAGCTGGTCTTTGATCTTTCTCACCTGTGAGGCCGTAAGTTTTAATCCAACTTCGCGGTTGGCCTGCTTTTTCTTATAGGCAATTTTTGCCGGACTGTATTGCTGGTGCTCAATCATTTCATCTAAGGTAGCCCAGGCAAGGTTCTTTACAGAATTGTCCAGTTTGTTGTGATTTTTGTGAATAACATACCTGTACTTGGTGGACGGCCGCTTTAAAAACAGTTTGGCTAATTCGCGGTGAATATAAAGGGTGCCCTTATGGCCGGGCCTGTGAAGGTTTAACGTGCGGTAGCCCGTAGTGAGCGAGCCATTTAATAGTTTGCCATCTTTCGCTACGTCTTCTTTATAGCTGGCTATCCGTCCTAATGATGACACCGCATAATGATTCCGAAGGTCTTTACTGCCTTTAAACATCAACGGCTTCCATACTTCACCAGGTAATTTTTTGATCATAATTTTTTGTTTTACAGCGCCTGAGTTTTCCTAACGGTCCGGAACAGGGGCAAAATAAGATAAGAAAATTCTGTGCCGCAACCTAATTGCTGGAAAGCGTATGCGCATTTCAATTGCAAAGAAACAAAAAACTGCATTTTATGTTGCCGGCTTTTGTAATCGTTCCTTGCGCTGCTTCCGAGTTTTGGCGGATCGCACTCTTCAACTGTAACAATTCTCATCAGCTTTTCTGGCCCAGAGCCGCAAGGTTTTAAAGAGACATGCCCCGATCTCAAGGATATGAAATGTCTTGTTTGAGGCTTTATCCGGGCATCGCCACTGTGGGTTTTTTTGCTCAGTAGAAGAATAGAAAGTACAACAGTGTGTGATCCGTCGGGCAGCCGGACGCAGCGCAAGAGAAGCTTGGTAGAAGCCGTGCCGCTCGGTAGAAATCTTAATTTAAATTAAGAGTTGCGATTAAATTTCTTTTGGAGAAACCATTTTAATGAATTGCGCTTCTGATATAATTTTTATGCTGGTGATTTTTTTTGCCTTTTCCAATTTACTTCCGGCATCTTCGCCCACTACCAGGTAGTTGAGCTTGCTGCTTACGCCTGAAACAATTTTGCCCCCGTTCTTTTCAACCATTTCTTCTGCCTGGCTGCGTTTTAACTCGTGCAAAGTTCCGGTGAAAAGGAAGGTCTGCCCATCCAGGCGGCCGCCGGCGGTAAATTCTTTTTTATGGTTTTTTAATTGGAGGCCTAAGGCTTCCAATGCCTGGATCATTTCAATATTATCCTGATTGCTGAAGAATTGCACGACGCTACCGGCAACCTTGGGGCCTATATCCTCCAATTTTTGTAGCGCTTCTTCATCAAAGTTTTTCAGGTCCAGCAGGTGGTCTATGGCATGCGCAAGGGTTTTCGCCGTGGTTTCACCTACGTAACGAATACCAAGCGCATAGATCAGCCGGTGCAGAGGCTGCTTTTTAGAATTGCTGATGGCGGACTGTAAATTACTAATTGACTTTTCGCCAAAACCTTCCAATTGGCCAATGGCTGCAAAATCCAACTGGTAGATCTGTGGAATAGAAGTTAGTAAGCCAAGGGTATAAAATTTTTCTATAATGGCTGCCCCCAGGCCCCGTATATCCATAGCATCCTTACTGGCAAAATGCATTAACCTTTCCAGCACCTGCGCCGGGCAATTAATATTAACACAACGCCAGGCGGCTTCATCCACGGACTTATACAACTCATCGCCGCAGGATGGGCAATGCGTAGGAAATTGTATCGGCCTTTCATGCCCGTTTCTCAGTTCGGCAAGCGGCTTAACAATATAAGGAATCACATCGCCGGCTCTTTCCACTAAAACTGTATCGCCAATCCGAATATCTTTTTCACGGATCACATCTTCATTAAAAAGCGAAATGGAACTAACCGTTACCCCACCAATGTGTACCGGTTCTATTTTGGCAACGGGGCCTATGTTGCCGGTTCTTCCTACCTGGTATTCCACCCGAAGCAATTTGCTGGTGGCCTGCCGGGCCTTGAATTTATAAGCAATGGCCCAGCGGGGATGGTGTGTCGTCATGCCCATGCGGTCCTGCAGGTTAAAATCGTTTACCTTGATCACCATTCCGTCAATTTCATAAGGAAGGTCGTCGCGGTGGACTTCAAAATCCCTGCAATAATCAACTACTGCCTGAATGCCTTTTACCACCTTCTTTTCTTTATCAGGACTTCTGAAGCCAAGGTCCCAAAGCATTTCCAGGGTTTGGGAATGGGAGTGCAGGTCGGTGCCGCCGTCTAATAAGGTATAATAGCTAAGGTGATAAACAAAGGCTTCCAGCTTTCTGCGCCTGACCTCTACAGGATCCTTTATCCTGAGCGTGCCGGAAGCGGCATTGCGCGGATTGGCAAGCGGCGCCAATCCCTGTTCGGTCAGGGCATCGTTAAAAGCCTTGAAATTATTTTTATTGATTAAGACCTCGCCTCTTACTTCTACGGTTTGTAAACCATAATCCGAAAATTTAGCGGATAGGGGAATGGTTCTTATTTGCTTGATATTGGGTGTAATATCATCGCCCTGCACGCCATCGCCACGGGTGGCACCACGGACCAGTTGGTCATCTTCGTAAACCAATGAAATGCTGGCTCCGTCAAATTTTGGTTCAATGCAGTATTCAATTTCGCTCAACCCGGTTAGCTCCCTTGCTTTTCTGTCAAAATCAATCAAATCCTCGCTATCATACGAGTTGTCCAAAGAAAGCATCGGTACCAAATGCAGAACGGTGGGAAAATCCTTGGTCAGCCCTTTTGCTACCCTTTGCGTAGGCGAATCGGCAACAATAAGGTCCGGGTTTTCTTTTTCCAGCGATTCCAATTTTTTATACAAAGAGTCGTATTCAAAGTCGGAAATAAGCGGATCGCTTTCAATATAGTAGCGGTATTCGTGGAAACGTAACACCTCCCTGAGTTCTTCTATGTCTTTGGTGCTGACCGCGTCCGCTTTTATTTTTTGAAGAAGCATAACGGTTTTATCCTGTAATTGTTTGATCCGGTTGGTAGTCATATGCGGTGTAAAAATACAAGAGTGAATCAGATGAAATAAATTCAATTACCTGAATTGTTTATTTAAACAGACCCGCTTTGCCCGTTTCAATTCTAAGATGCACGCGGTACGATTCAGTAGCCCCCTCTGGTAAACGTCATTCTAAAAAGATATTTACAGCAATATGTTTTTGGTACATGTCATTATCTTTAGCCCGAAACATTTGCTATGAAGAGATTGCTGCTATCTGGTACAGATGTTAAGGCCCCTCTTATCGTGCCGGCCCCATTGCTTACCTGGATACGTTCCTGTTCAAAGAAAGATGAGGCTGCCCGGAATGTAATTACAACCCCTGATGCGGCTAAAGAAAATACCGGCCTTGCAACAGCTATTTATACAGGCACAGGTGTTGTTATCAATTTACGTTCCCCTTCAACCCACCGCAAACAGGTAACAGGGGCATGCCTGGGAGAGGGGGCTCTCTATTTCCAAAGGAAATCTTTAGCTTAAAGTGCTGAACGAAGGAAGAAAATCAAACTATTCTCTAACCGTGCAATAAAAGTTTATGCAACAATCAGAATTGAAAACCGCGGCAGTTGAAAAGATCAGTCACCAGGAATATTTCAATATTGCCCTCTCGGTGGACTGTGTCATATTTGGCTACGAGGAAAAACAGCTGAAGGTGCTTTTAATTAAATCAGACCTTAAAGAGTTTGAAGGTCTTTGGTCCCTGCTGGGCGATCTTGTGCAACCCAGCGAAGACCTGGAGAGTGCATCCTATCGTGTGTTGCACGAACGAACCGGCTTGCGGGATGTGTACCTGGAGCAAGTGTACACTTTTGGCAATGTCAACAGGCACCCTTCCGGCCGCGTAGTCACGACCGCTTATTATTCCCTGGTAAATATTAAAAGTCATAAGCTTCACCTAACGCACAATGAGTTGCACTGGCATAATGTAGCCGACATAGATAAAATGGCATTTGATCACAAGATGATACTGGACACCTGCCTCAAGCGCCTGCGGGAGAAAGTGCTGGAATACCCCGTGATATTCAACTTATTGCCTGATAAGTTTTCCCTGAGAGAATTGCAGGACCTGTACCAGGCCATTTTGGGGCAGGAACTGGACCGCAGGAATTTCAGGAAAAGAATCACACTTAAAAACTGGCTGGTTGATCTTAATGAAATGGAGGAAGACGTGCCGCACCGGCCGGGAAAACTCTATAAATTAAAAGCCGGCCTGAAAAAAAGTAACCAGGAAGGTGCCAAACTAAAGCCTGCAAAATTGGCTGGGTAAAAAGAAGCCTATAAAATTCACGAACCGGTGCTCAGGCTGGAAACTGCAAGAACGAAGGAGTGATCTTATTTAGATGTCAAAAGAAAAACCCGGATCTGCAATGAACGCTTTAGCCAACCTCTTTCTGATGGTTAATAATAAAATCAATGATCTCTTCCAGTGGTGTGTTGATCCGTGCCATGGCATCTGCAATATCATCCCGGCTTACCTGTGCTGCAAAAGAAGGTGTCTTTAATTTTTTTTGAATACTTTTTACATCCATTCCCTCATATCTCGTGGGGCGTACCAGGGCCGCCGCGTGAACAAAACCTGAAAGTTCATCAAAGGCATAGATCATTTTATCCATCGTGCTTTGGGGCTCCACGCCAAAATGTTTTGGGCCATGTGAGGCAATGCATTGAATAATGGAAGGATCAATATTTCTTTTTTCCAGCTCTTCAATAATTATGCGGCAGTGGTCGTTGGGGTGCTTTTCCCAATCGGCGTCATGAAGCAAACCTGCCAGCCACCATTTATGCGCTTCTTTTTCGGAAAGATGTTCTCTTTGCAGGGCCCAGGCTTTCATGACAGCCGCCACTTGTTTCATGTGCAGCCGGAGCCGTTCGTTTTCTACCCAATCGTTTACTAATTGTAAAGCGTCTTCTTTGGATAAAACATTTCCTGCATGGGCAGGGTTGCCAAAGGACGTGCGGCCAAGAGGTTGTATTGCATCCATGCCCCAAATTAAAAGAGAAATTGTTTACCGTCTAATTATACTGATCAGTAAAGGGCAAACCCCTGAACAGGGCGTCGCAACCATCGCTCTCCATAGCGGTCCTGCAGCGGGGTTTACAAAAAAATCCCGCATTTCATGCGCCTTTTGGTTAATAACCTCAAAAACTTGTCAAAAATTTTATTGTTTTTCAATGAGTTATGAAGGTGCCTGTAAAATTAATGGCCTAAGTTCTTGGTTTGGATGCCTTCCTCCTCCTATCTTCGCGCCTCAAATTTTAAAAGCGTTACGAGGATGGTCGTAACACCAAATTTCAAATCATGAGTAAATTACATTTTACAACTAAACATGCGAATGCGGCTACCGTACAACGTAACTGGTATGTTGTGGACGGTACCAATCAAACCGTGGGACGTATGTGCTCTCGTATTGCTGCGATCCTTCGCGGTAAAAACAAGGCATATTACACCCCTCACGTTGACTGTGGCGATTTTGTGATCGTTACCAACGTAGAAAAAGTAAAACTGACCGGAAACAAAATGGACGAGAAAATTTACGACCGTTATACAGGGCATCCTGGTGGCCGTAGAGAAGAAGTGGCCAAAGACTTGTTGAAGCGCCGTCCTGAAGTGATCATTGAAAGAGCTGTAAAAGGCATGCTGCCAAAAAACCGCTTAGGCCGCCAGATGTACAAAAAATTGTTTGTGTACGCCGGCGATCAGCATCCGCACACAGCACAACAACCAAAGGAATTAAAATTCTAAAACATGCCGTCAGCCCCTCAGCCGTCAGCCCTCAGCTGACAGCCGAAAGCTGAAAGCTCAAAGCTTATAATAAATGGAAAAGCAAAAAAATAGTGTTGGCCGCCGTAAAGAAGCTGTTACCAGGGTATTCATCTCTCGTGGCACTGGCGCTATCACTGTAAACGATAAAGATTTTAAAACGTATTTCCCGTTGGTTTACCTGCAAAACCAAGTAATCAGACCCCTTCAAACCATTGAAGCTGCTGACAAATTTGATGTTAAGATCAATGCTGCCGGTGGTGGTGTAAAAGGCCAGGCCGAAGCTGCCATGCTGGGTATTGCCCGTGTATTGGTAGAATTGAACCCTGAGTTCCGTCCTGCCTTAAAAGCAGCCGGCTTGCTGAAACGTGACCCACGTTCGGTTGAACGTAAGAAGTTCGGTAAGAAGAAAGCCCGTAGAAGTTACCAGTTCTCTAAACGTTAATGAATTAGCTATCAGCAATCAGCTCTCAGCCTTCCGTCTTTCGTAGGGGCTGATAGCTGAAAGCTGAAGGCTGACAGCTTAAAAAATATTCAAAACATTCAACAATAATTCAAATGGAACAAAACACTTCGTTACAGCAACAACTCCTTGAAGCAGGTGTACATTTCGGTCACCTGAAGAAGAAGTGGAATCCTAAGATGTTGCCTTACATCTTCGCCGAGAAGAAAGGTATTCACATCATTGATCTTAATAAAACAGTTGAAGGCCTGCAGGAAACGGCAGCTGCCCTCAAACAAATTGCCCGCAGCGGTAAAAAAATCCTTTTCGTTGGTACGAAAAAACAGGCGAAAGACATCGTTACCGAATGTGCACAGCGTGTAAACATGCCTTATGTAACAGAGCGTTGGTTAGGTGGTATGCTTACCAACTTCAATACCGTTCGTAAGAGTGTGAAGAAAATGCAGAGCATTGAAAAAATGCTGGGCGACGGTTCCTTTGACTCTATCACTAAAAAAGAGCGTTTGACCTTAAGCCGCGATAAAGAAAAAATGGAAAAAGTATTAGGTGGTATTGCCCAGTTGGGTCGTGTGCCTGCGGCTTTGTTCATTGTTGATATTGGTCATGAGCACATTGCTTTGGCCGAAGCCAAACGCCTTGGCATCTCCACATTTGGTGTCGTGGATACCAACTGCGATCCAAACAAGGTTGATTTCTTTATTCCTGCCAACGATGATGCTACCAAATCAATTGCTATCATTACCAACTACATCACAGCTGCTATTGCAGAAGGTTTGGCTGAACGTCAGGCCGCTAAGGATGAAGAAGGTGACGATTCAGCAACCGATGCAGAAAACGAAAAAAGAGCAGCCCGTTTAGAAGCCGAAGCACAAGCTGAAGGCGGCCGTGGTCGTGGTGGCCGTGGCGGACAAGGCGGTGGTGCCGGTCGTGGTCCTGGCGCCGGTGGTGGTGGTCAGCGTCGCCGCACTCCTGGTGGTGCCGGTGGTGGCAGCCGCGGACCTGGTGGTGGCAGAAGGTAAGTTTAGTGTGCTACTGAGCTGATGTGCTAATAGGCTAATGGTTAGCCACAATCAGTTCGATCACTCTGCCAGTTCTTTTAATAAGTTGAATGATGGTGTTACCAAGGGAGAGACGCTACCATGTAGCTTCCGTTGCGTCGCACTCTTCAACGTTCAATAATTCTAATAAGCCATTAGAATTAGCACATTAGCATATTATCTCATTATCAAATTAATAACTATGTCAACTGTAACAATTACAGCTCAGGATATAAATAAACTTCGCCAGGCCACTGGCGCCGGTATGATGGATTGCCGTAAAGCATTGACAGAAACCAACGGTGACTTTGAAGCCGCCATTGACTGGTTGCGCAAGCAAGGCCAGAAAGTAGCCGCCAAGCGCAGCGACCGTGAGGCCAAGGAAGGTGTGGTGATTGCTAAAACAACGGCTGATAACAAAACCGGTTTTGTTGTCACCATCTCTTGCGAAACCGATTTCGTTTCCAAGAATGCAGACTTTGTTGCTTTTGCCCAAAGCATTGCCGATGCAGCGGTAGCCAATAATGTTAAAAGCGCAGAAGAATTAAATGAAGTAACGGTAAATGGCTCTAAGGTTTCTGATTTGATCAATGACAAATTGGCTTCTATTGGTGAAAAAATTGGCGTTGCCCGTTTTGAAAGAGTAGAGGCGCCTTATGTAGCTTCTTACATTCACGGTGCTTACCGCATGGGTGTGTTGGTAGGCTTCAATAAAGAGGTAGATGAAACCGCAGGTAAAGACATTGCGATGCAAATTGCAGCCATGAACCCTGTTGCTGTTGATGCAGCTTCCGTGCCTGCCGAGGTAGTGGAAAGAGAAAGATCCATAGTGATGGAGCAAATGAAAGCCGATCCTAAAATGGCCGGCAAGCCCGAAGAAATGATAGCAAAAATTGCAGAAGGTAAATTAAATGCCTTCTTTAAAGAAAGCACTTTAACCGCTCAGGCTTTTGTAAAAGACAACAGCAAATCGGTAGGTGATTACTTGAAAAGCATTGGCGCTGATGTGAAGGTGACGGAATTTAAAAGAGTAGCGTTAGGATAATTAATAACGAAACGATATGAAAAAGCGACTTGAAAAATCAAGTCGCTTTTTTTTGGTTCTGACATTAGATTTATACTTTACAAATTCAATTTAAGTATGAGTAGAACATTCAGTTGCCTATTTTTTTGTTTTTGTACTACTTGGCGCTTGTAAAAAATCTTCAGAAGGCCAATTGAAATTTGATTTTGCAAAAATCGATGAAATTGAAGGGAAATATTTATTTACCAAGGAGGAACATGTAAGCAGCTCGGCAGTAGGCGGTACAGCCATTTTTGATTTTGCAGATAACAGGCCAGCAAAAAGAGCTGGAGGATATTTATTTTTTTCGGGTGGAAGTACAGGGAGGTATGTTACAGGGATTTACGATACAGTGGAATATCTTTCTCCAAACAATATTGTTTTAACATCAAAGGTTAATATTGAAGGCGTAAGGGTGCGTCTGTTTAAAAGAATCATTACAGTAGAAAACGGACTTGTAACAAAAAAGATAACCTTCGATGACTTGACTGTTAACAACAATGCTGATACGATCTGCTATTTCTATGATGAACGGAGAAAATTGAAGAGAACGGTACAGTTTTTTAAATGGAATACTATAGAAAGAGATTACTTTTTTGATAGCTCTGGAAACCTTCAAAATATAAAAGGGGTTAAAAAATCGCGGGATGACGGATTTGTATTTTATACCAGTGAGGAAACATTGGGAGGTTATGATGATAGACCAAATCCATTAAAAGGATTATCATTATGGGAAGATCTTTTATACAGAACGTTATCGAACAATAATTTTACTGCATATACTTACAAGAGCGGCACTTCCGAGGAAATTCGAAACTTTTCACTTGCTTATGGGGGTAATGGTAACGTTGATTTCTCAAAATAAGCGTATCCAATGGCTTTACCATTCCAACTGATATTTTACCTGCACCGCTGCCCAGGCTGTTAAAGGCATGAAAACGAACAGCATCATTCCCCATACTGGCTGTATAAGCCAGGCTCCTGTAACAAATAGTAAAAGATAGATCGGGTAACTTAGCAGTATGAGGCTGGTCATTACGGAATCATAATGGCCGCTATATTGGTAACGGATTTCAGTGAGTTGCTTGCTTAAATAGTAAAGTGGTGCATGCAAAACAAAACCCATAGCGGCAGGTACCAGCAAAAAATAAAGCCAGGCATCTTTTTTTATAGAAAAAATTTTTTTCAGTTTTGATTTATCGTGTTCATCAATTTCATAAACTAATGGCTTCAACTGGTCATTCAGCAAAGTATTAAAGTCCAGAAGCTGCTTTCCATGTGGTGCTTTCATGTCAATTGTTTTGGCTTCAATCGGTTCCCCAAAAAATAAATGCACTTCTTTCCCAAAGCTTTTAAATGAACTGTAGTTAAAGGCTACCGGAACCACGTTCAGCGGAATATTTTTTTGCCAGGAAGAAATGGCTAACCTGGCGGTTCCCTTTTTCAACGGCCGCAGGTGCCATTCGTTCTCACACCTCCCTTCGCTGAAAATAAGCACAATGCCCCTCTCTTTAAACGTTTTCTGGCAGGCTGCAAAAGTGGTGTAGTTATGTTCCAGGTTTTCTACCCCTTCGCTGGTGCGGTAAACCGGCAAAAGCCGCATGCGTCGTAGTAGTTTGTTGATCCATCTATGTTTAAAAGCATCGCCACGGGCCAGCGAATGTACCGGTTCGTCAAATAAGGTAGTAAGGATGATGCCATCCAAAAAAGAATTCGGATGATTGGCAGCCAATAGCAAGGGCCCTTTTGCTTTTAAAATTCCGGGCTTGTTAATAACGATTCTGCGACAATAAACCTTTATCGCCAAACGGGCATAAATCTTAACGAGGGAATAAAACACAAAATGAAAAGTAAGTGTAATAATGAAATGAAGAGCAAATAAAGTTTATTATTTCCCAGGCGCGTTTGATCCATAGTTATTTTACAGACAAGTCTACTGCAACTTACTTACCTTGCGGCCTTTCAAATGGTTTAAATCCAAAACTAGTGATTATGATCCGTTCCTTGCGACTATTGTGCGCAATAAGCACAATTTTGTTGTATTCTGCCTTACACGGGCAAACTTCGATTCCTTCCAATACCATCGTTACACAAGATTTCAATTCCATTGGCACAGGCGCTACGGTAGCGTTGCCTGATAACTGGAAGATGTCATCGGCGGGTAATGTTACGGGCTGGACAGATGGTTCTAATGCTACTTCGACTACCCATGCAGCCAATAGTGGACTACCATCAACAGGCGGCCGGTACAACTGGGCTACTGCCGGTAACACAGACAGGGCAATCGGGTTTATGACCGATGCAGGTTACAGCAGTCCCAATGCCATAACAGCTTATTATCAGAACAACACGGGGGCTACAGTTAACTCGCTTACCATTGCTTTTGCTGTGGAGAGGTACGTGGTGAACACAGCTTCGGCTTCTGTGGCTTTTTCCACATCAACAGATGGTGTGAGCTTTACCCCACAACCACCAGGAGATATAAGTACAGCGACCTTTTCTTCAGGCGCCCATGCTGGAACATTTGCCTCACCACAAACCGTATATAAAACGGTAACCATAAACGGATTGAATATTCCGGCTAATGGGGACATTTTTTTTCGTTGGACATTCACCAATACAGGTAATATCAATGCACAGGGTTTAGGCCTTGATGATGTTTCTGTTTTTGCAGGTGCGGCCACCCCTGCGCTTATTGCACAATTAAGAGATATACTCCAGGTAGATAATGGTGTAAAAAATCAATTTAGTGAAGGAGATGTAATCCGCTACGCTACTGTTATAAAAAATATCGGAACCGGGGATGCCAACAATGTGGAGATTAATATCCCCGCGCCATCGAATACTACATTGGTGTCCGGCTCTATTAAGACATCTGCCCTGGCAAAAGATGATAATTTCTCCACCGCATTCAATACGGCAATTTCCGGTGGCAATGTTCTTTCCAATGATTTTGGTCTGCCTTCTCCAACTGTTGTTTCTTTTGGTTCAACAAAGAATGGCGGAACAACAACTGCCGGAAGTACGGGTGCTTCAGATAATGGCGGCAGTGTACTGATAAATGCGGACGGAACCTTTAGTTATACACCTCCCGCAGGATTTATTGGTAATGATCAATTTTCTTATGTAGCCAGTACGGGCAACCTTCCCGATAACGATGCTGTGGTAACAGTAGCTGTTGGTACAGCGCCCAATGCTGTTGCAGATAATTATAATGTGATTGGCAATGTTTCCATTAACCCGGGTGCCGGTTCCGGTATCCTATCAAATGATGCAGGATCGTTATTGAAGATAACGGCAGTGAATGGTAGCGCAGCCAACGTTGCAGCCGCCATCACAACCGCACAGGGAGGTAATTTAACCGTGAACGCTGACGGAAGCTTTACTTATAATCCGCCGGCAGGTTTCGAAGGCAATGATAATTTTGTATATACTATTGATAATGGATTTGCTTCTAAAAGCACAGCAACGGTAACACTTACGGTGGGCGGCATGGTTTGGTTTATCAATAATAATGCACCTGCAGGGGGTGATGGAAGGGTTTCTTCTCCTTTCAATAGTATTGCAGCCTTCCAGGCAGTAAATAATGGAATATCAAATAATCCTGGGGCAAATGATAACATTTTTGTTTATGAGAGTGCCACTGCCTACACAGGTTCATTGACACTATTAAACGGACAGCGTTTGATAGGCCAGGATGCCACAACATCTCTTTCTGTAATTACAGGCTTAATTCCCAATCCATTTTATAGCACAGCATTTCCACCTATGAATGCGGATCCATTTGTTGCTACACTCACCACAACTGTTGCAGCCACTAACGCAGTGAATTTGGGTTTGGGAAATACATTGCGGGGTTTTACGCTAGGTGCTACTACAGGTTCCGGCATCAGTGGTAATGGTTTTGGAACACTTATTATCTCCGAGGTAAGTAAGAACGGAACTGGCCAAGGTTTGGCACTGACCAATGGGGCCTTCGGCTCCCCTGCCATTATAGATAATGTAACAACATCAAGTTCTTCTACCGCCGTATCATTAACTACATGTACCGGCTCCTTAACGATTGGTGCAGGAAATATCACAGGTACAACTTCCTCTTCATTTGTAATAAGCGGTGGAACTGCCTCTGTCACTTTCAGCGGAAGTATTACCCAAAGCAACAATGCGGCTATGGTAAGCATCAATGGCGGCCATGCAACAGGAACAATTACTTTCAATACAGGAACATTAAATGCGACCAACGGTACTGGACTGCAATTTGACAATGCAGATGGCGCCTATAATTTTAATGGAACAACTACATTAAATGGCGGAGATGCAGGAGTGGATATTTTGAATGGCTCTGCTGGTAAGTTTAATTTTACAAATGCCGTAGCTATTACCAATCCAGTCAATGAAGTCATTAAAATAAATGCAAGTACGGCGGATGTTACGTACAGCGGATCATTTAAAAAAGATAATAATGGTGTTAGTGGTATTTTCATAAATGGTGAAACCGGTGGTATTATCAAAATTGATGGTACAGGTTTAAAGGCACTAAGCACTTCAACGGGGAATGCAATCAACCTTGCAAACAATACAGGGGCCACCATTAATTTCAGTGGGAATAATTTAACTATTACTACTACAGGCGGCACTGGTTTTAATGCAACTGGTGGCGGAACAATTAGTGTGGCCGGAACCGGTAATACGATTACAACAACGACCGGTACGGCATTAAACGTGGTAAATACGACTATTGGTGCTAGCCATTTGAATTTTCAAAGCATTTCTGTAAATGGCGCTGCAAACGGCATTGTGTTAAACACTACTGGTGCCAATGGTGGTTTGATTGTTACCGGGAGCGGCTCCACTGCCCATTCAGGGGGAACCTTGCAGGCAACTACCGCAAATGGTGTCTCTGTAACTTCTGCCGGTAATATTCAGTTAAAGTTCATGCGCTTTTTGCCTGCCAATGTAGTTTCCTCCAGCGGATTTGTTGCAACAAATATGACTGGGACTAACTTGCTGGAGAAATGTTTTTTTGATTATCAAAATCAAACTGTACCGGGTGCGTATGCATTCAGAACCGTCAATACGAGCACGAACGCCACAATTACTTTGGATGCTACCACTTTTCAAAACAAAATGGATGGAACGACCGCCGTTTCCCTTTCTGCCATGGGCAGTTCTGTAATCACATTTAATGTGCTGGACAATAATACAACAGATGCGTTTTTAAGTAAGTATACCAACCTTTTCGGTTCCGGGATTGTTGTAGGAGCCGGGGACGATGCTGGTTCTACAGCTAATGTAACGTTCAATGTTTCTAACACGCAGTTTAGAGATGCACCTTCCAATGGGTTAACTGATTTGGAAATGGGGGTAGGTCAAAATGCCATTTTAATTCCTAATATTTCAAATAACACCTTTGATAAAATAGGTTTGGCTCCAGCAATTGTTGGAGTTATTAATATTAATACAACAGGATCCGGCAAGCTTGGTTCAGCCACTACTAATACTATTATCTCAGGTAATACCATTAGTAATATTCGAAGTGGGGCAGGACCCACGTATGCTTATGATGGAGTTGCAGGTACAAATGGCTACGTAGGTATAAGAATAGTAATTGATAATAGTGTTCCCGGCATTCATCATAGAATACAAATACTGAACAATACGATAACTAACATTGCCAAGCAAGGCCTCCTGATTTCAACAAGAACGTCAGCCAATGATGTAAATGTATTGGTGCAAGGAAATACGATAGGCACCACGGCGAATCCAGTTGGTACACCTTCTTCCAGACGCGGGGTTGAAATAGAAGCACAAGCCAGCAGTGTACTGAAGCTGCAAATGCTTAATAACAATATAGTTGGTGGTACAACAGCTTCTAATTCTGCATTGCACATCCGCTCAGGAGCATCCACAGGCGCCGCCTCAATTTATGCTACAATTGTGAATAATACCATTGGCAATCCTAATGGTGCTACTACCGGACGCTTTCGGGCTGAAACACTAGCAGGTTCTGGTGCAGCTATGTGCCTGGATTTAAGAAATAATTTTTTAGAGGACGGTTCAAGAATTTTCGAAGTAACCAATAATAGTGGTTTAACCTATAACCTGAATCAAGGTGGGAATACAGGAACTGTTATTTCTACAGGTTCGATTACAGTAACGGGCGCCTGTTCTTTGCCTAATTTTTAAATGATGTTTAATAAATAATTGTATTTATATGAAATATGCATCACAGCTTAAGAAATTTATTCTTACTGCTTTGTTTTTCGGATTGAGCAATGCTGTTTTTTCTCAGCTTAGTCCTCTCACTGTCGGCACCATCCACCCCAATGACAGCGTGGTTATTTATTACGATGTCACTATCAACGCCGGTGCCGGCGCACAAGTGTCCAACCAGGGAACCGTCAGCGGCAGTAATTTCCTCAGCTTTGTTAGCGATGATCCGGATACAGGTCCTGGCGCTGATGCCACGATCACTGCCCTGAATATGTTTCCCTTGCCGGTAACACTGTATGAACTAAAGGCAACCCCAAAAGGTTCCGGCATTGAAGTATCATGGAATGTGAGCATGGAAAGTGATATGGTCAGGTACGAAGTGGAAAGGAGCAACAATGGAGTAAACTTCACAAAGGTAGGAGAGGTGAGGGCTGTAAACAGTATGCAGCTTTATAAATACATATTCGGGGATGTCGCCCCCAATAGCGGTGCTAACTTTTACCGCCTCCGTTTAATCGATCAGAATGCAGCACCCAAGTACAGCCTTATTGTAAAAGTGGATCTGGCAGGAAAACATTCCGCTGTTGCCATTTATCCAAATCCTGTTTTTCAACAAGCCATCACGCTACAGATGAACGATATGAACAGGGGCACCTATGCATTGGAATTGTATAATCATGCAGGGCAATTGGTTTACACTAAGATGATTCATCATGAAGGAGGCTCTGTCACCAGAAGCCTTTCTTTGCCGGCAGGTTTAGCCAAAGGGGTATACAGTGTGCGGTTTAGGATGGATAACAAAGCATTTAACCAATTATTGATCCTTCAATAACCCGGCAAAGATGTTTTCCTAAAAATGGCAGCCTTAGAGCTGCCATTTTTATTTATTCTATATACCGTGCATGCTGTAAAAGGTTAAATGAACCAGTTGGGGAGTGTAGAAAACTTAAATAGTATGGTAAAAGCCGGCTCCATAAAAAATCAATCCTCTATCTTCGCAGCGCTTATAAATCGACACTATGCTTCCGAAATACAAACGTATTCTTCTCAAACTTTCCGGCGAGTCTTTAATGGGTGATAAAAGTTTTGGATTTGATAACGATGTGCTGGCCCAATATGCACAGGATATAAAATCAATAGTGGATTTGGGGGTACAGGTAGCCATTGTTATTGGCGGCGGTAACATTTACCGCGGCATGAACGAAGCAGAAACGGGCATTGAAAGGGCTCATGGCGATTATATGGGCATGCTGGCCACGGTGATCAATGGAATGGCTTTGCAGGCCGCCCTGGAAAAAGTGGGGGTTTATACCCGTTTGCAAAGCGCTATAAAAATGGAGCAGATAGCCGAACCTTATATTCGCCGCAGGGCCATCCGTCACGTAGAAAAAGGAAGAGTGGTGATCTTCGGCGCCGGCACGGGCAATCCTTATTTTACTACGGATACCGCAGGCTCCCTCAGGGCCATAGAAATAAAGGCCGACGTAATTATGAAGGGCACAAGGGTAGATGGAATTTACACCGCAGACCCTGAAAAGGATCCTGCTGCTACAAAGTTCAGCACGATTACTTTCCAGGAATGCATTACCCGTAAATTGAATGTGATGGATATGACTGCCTTCACGCTTTGCATGGAAAATGAATTGCCGATTGTGGTGTTTGATATGAACAAACCCGGAAATTTACGTAGGGTTGTTACGGGGGAGAAAGTAGGCACCCTGGTTACGGTATAAGTTTTATGCTTCTGCTTTTTGGATTTGAGAAAAAAGCAGTAGTTTGTCGTTGAAAACTTACTGGTCTAACTGCATGTTCCCCTTAATTACTCTCAGCCTGTTCGAAATTGCTGTACTCCTTGGCGGGGCTATTATATTAGGTTGCGCCATTTATTTTTTTATTGTTAGCCAAAGGTCTCTAAAGCAAACCCTGGAAAAAACCAATCAAAAAGTAACCCTGCGCCCTGGATTTTATGGTGCGGCACCGGCAGTAAAGCCCGAAAGGCAGATCGAAACAGTTCAGGAAGAGAAAAAACAAATAAAAGCCAGTTATATACCTGCAGAACCGGTAGTTGTTAAAAGCAAGGCTATTCCCAAAGAAGACTCTATCGATAGTTTAAAGGAAACTGTTTTGCAGCAGCAAAAATTATTGAGCAGTTTTTTGCGCCAGGTAGAAGAAATAGAAAATGAAGGACGTGAAGAACTGCAAATGCAAAACAAGCATTTGCACGATGAAATAAAAACACTGGAAGTACAGTTAGGTAAAAAAGAAGACGAGTTAGAAGAAGTAAGACAACAGGCTTCCCTGTCTGAACGAATGGCCGCTAAAATTGAAGAAGTGTACCAGGAGTTTGACCTGTTGCAGGCAAAAATGGCAACGCTGGAAAAGCAGGCCAACAGGGCCAACAACCTTGCTCTTGAGCTTGAAGACACAAGACAATCTTACGAACAGGTACACAAAGATCTCCAAAGAAAAACAGAGAAGTTAGAGGAAGCATTTTTGGAAAATCAACGCCTTCAGCAACAGCTGAACATGCTGGAAGATAAATTAGCAGAGTCCAATCTGCTAAGACAACAATTGCAGAAAAAAGTACTGTTTCTGCAGGACCTGAATACGGATCTGCAAACCGTATCGGACACCAATAAAAAATTACAGACCGAATTGCGCCGCATGGGCGAATTGGAAAGTATGTTGGATATGATTGCAGAAGAAAGGGATTATTTGCTAAAGAAACAGGTGAGTAAATAGGGTTGCCGTTACCTTTGCGCAACAATTAGTCGTATGAATCCTTCCATTGCCGATCTGCGCCAGGATTATTCTTCCCAAAGTTTATTGGAAACGGATGTTGCTCCTGATCCCCTTGTACAATTTGATAAGTGGTGGCAACAGGCATTGGCAAGTGAAATTGTGGAACCCAATGCTATGACGCTGGCCACCGCTTCCAGTGATGGCGTGCCTTCTGCACGGATTGTTTTGCTAAAGGGTTTTGATCAAAGCGGTTTTGTTTTTTTTACCAATTATAAGAGCTATAAGGGGATGCAGTTGGAGGAGAATCCCAAGGCATGCCTTGTATTTTTTTGGAAAGAATTGGAACGGCAGGTGCGGATTGTAGGGATTGTAAAAAAGCTCAGTGAAAAGGATAGCGACGAGTATTTCCATTCCCGTCCCATTGGTAGCCGGCTGGGTGCCTGGGCTTCACCGCAAAGCCAGGTTATTGAAAGCAGGAACTGGCTTGACAATCATTACCTGGAAGTCGCGTCTCAATTTAGGGAAGAACAGGGAATACAGCGGCCGCCACATTGGGGAGGCTACATAGTACAGCCGGTGATCATTGAATTCTGGCAGGGCCGTCCCAGCCGTTTGCACGACCGGATACAATATACGTTGCAGGAGAATGGAAACTGGAAAATTGAACGGCTGGCTCCGTAACCGTGTTAAATAGGTTGATTGGTTAATTAAGTTACCTGCTACAAAATCAACCAACCAACTCCTCAACCATTAACCTTCCTTTTTGGGGGCAGGTTGTGTGCCTGTGATCTTTTTTTCGCTGGCAGGTCTTGCTTTACCAAAAGACCCTTTAAAAATTTTTCCTTTTTTTGTTTTTTTATCACCTCTTCCCATGATTGTATTTTTTGTTTTGCAAATGTCGTAAAAATTAGCCGTTGTACATCTGATAAATAGAAAGCCTTCCCGGCAACCGGAAAGGCCCTAATGCATTTGTGCAGTAATTATAATTTGGCAGAAAGCTCTTTACCAGCTTTGAAGCGGGCAACCTTTCTGGCTTTGATTTTAATTACTTCACCGGTTTGAGGATTGCGGCCGTTGCGAGCAGCACGTTTAGAAACAGAAAATGTTCCGAAACCTACTAAAGTAACTTTACCACCGCCTTTCAGTGTTTTAGTTACCGCTTCAACAAAAGAATCTAAAGCAGCATTAGCCTGGGTTTTAGTAACGCCTGCATCATCGGCAAGCTTAGCGATCAATTCAGCTTTGTTCATAGTCGATTTTTTAAAAGTTTTGAGTGCAACAAAAATAGACGGTTTTTCTATCCAACAAAATAATTTTCATCATTTTTAAAAATTTGTTTTTCGGCTAAAAACCTTATTGCGCAAGGGTTTTGAGGGATTTTACGTAGTGGTTATAACATGCTTTAATTCGGCTTTGGTGCTGAAACCCTTGCCTGTAAAGGGTTTCAGTGAATAACGCTTGAAATGCAGGCAGGGTAAGGGTTTCAGGTTAATAAACAATTAATGCAATAAGGCTAAATTTTCCGGAATTAGTTTTTCACATCTATTGCACAACCTGCATTACACTTCTGAAAGCAATGAACTGATCACCCCATGCATCAAACGATCTTTTGCGCATTTCTTCAGCGTGAAGTTCAATATAACGATTATAATCTGCTTTCGAATCAGCATAATACTGTATGGCGTAGGTAGGTCCTTCGGTATCATCAACGTCTAATAAGCGAACGACTTTGTAATCAGTAAAACACTTTGTTTTTAAAACGTCGGGTATGTGTTCGCGTAAGAGCCATTGTAGCCAGGCGTCGGCAATTGGCTGTGCTACTTTTATAGTGACGTTGTAGATAATGCCCCCTGTCCCCCTAAAGGGGAGAGGCAGGTCATTGTTGACTTTGTTCATACAAGCTTTTCTTTAATTGCACGTACTGTACTGTTGATTTTGATTCTTTCTTTTCCATGTCTGATCCCTATACTTCCCGCAAACATTTTTTTTCATGCATTCTCATGGGTCACGTTATCACCTGCCCTTTAGGAGATAGGGGCATCCATTTCCAAATAAATAGGACAATGATCGCTGTGTTTTACATCGGGGAAAATTTCCGCGTCTTTTATATAAGGCTTCAACGGGTCTGTAACGCTGATGTAATCTATTCTCCAGCCTTTATTTGCCAGTCGTACCGAAGGAAAGCGCTGGCTCCACCAGCTATAGCGGTGTGGTTCCGGGTGAAACTCACGGAAGGTGTCGATCCAGCCATTGCTGTAAAATTTATCCAGCCAGGCTCTTTCCTGCGGAAGAAAGCCGGAAGTGTTTTTATTACCAGAGGGATTATGGATATCAATTTCCTTATGGGCAATATTGTAGTCACCACAGAGAATGATATTGGGATGTGTTTTACGTAAATCCTGCACATAATCAAAAAATTCATCCAGCCATTGGTATTTATAGGTTTGGCGTTCATCGCCTGATGTGCCCGATGGAAAATAGGCATTTATCAGCCGGACGTTTCCAAAATCAAGATGTATCACTCTTCCTTCATCATCACTCACCCGGTGGCCGGTGCCGCATTTAATATTGTCGGGTGGAATTTTGGTAAACACGGTAACACCACTATAGCCTTTTTTCTGTGCACAGAACCAATGATCATGATAACCTAACTCGTTGAATAACTTAGCATCCAGATCATTTTGCTGTGCTTTGTTTTCCTGTATGCAGATCACATCGGCAGGATGGGTTTTCAACCAATCAATAAATCCTTTTTTGATGGCGGCTCTTATACCATTGACATTGTAGCTGATGATTTTCATACGACAAATGTAGAGAAGAACACTATTCCTTGTTAATGGCTCGTTATTGCTGTTTTGTTTTAAAGTTAAGGTCATAAACTTGCAGCATAGAATGGTTGCAGGACAAGGTGGTGACACAACAGGCGCTGATAGCAGTACCAGAGCCGGCTGCATAAAATCCTATATTTTTAATATCCCTATTTTATTTGTAATGGAACAGCAAACAGTAAAGCCTTCAAAGAAAGAAAAGTACGACCCGATTATACCGCCTAAAGAACACGTGTACCTGGACGGCCCTAAAAGCCGTAGTTATGAATTAAAGTTTGCCTGGAAAGTTTTTTGGGAATTGATAAAGGCTATTCGTGCACTGCATTTTGTAGGCCCCTGTATAACGGTTTTTGGATCGGCACGTTACAAGGAAGATAATGAATACTATATCTGCGCAAGAGAATTTGGAAAACGCATTGCACAAGCAGGATTTACAACAATTACCGGCGGCGGCCCGGGAATTATGGAAGCTGCCAACCGCGGCGCTTTTGAAAATGGTGGCATGTCGGTCGGTTGCAATATAAAGCTGCCTTTTGAGCAAAGCTCGAACCAGTACCTGCATAAGAGCATGACGTTTGAATATTTCTTCACTCGCAAGACCATGCTCATTAAATACTCTTACGCCTTTATTATTATGCCCGGGGGCTTTGGCACGATGGATGAATTTTTTGAAACCCTGACATTGGTGCAAACCAAAAGCATTACCGGCTTTCCCATAGTAATGTTTGGCAAGGAATACTACAAGGAATTGATGGAAGCCATTGAGGACATGGCCGAAAAGGGAACCATTTCAAAAGAAGATACGGACCTGGTGTTGCTGACAGATGATGTAAATGAAGCTATGGAACACATCAGGAAATACATTACAACCAACTATAAAATTAAACCCCGCCGCCGCTTGTGGTGGTTATTTGAGAAAGGCTAATTATTCACCGCTTATCTCTTCCGTCTTTATGACCGCATCGCGGTTAATGGCGCCATAAACATGAGGAAATTCCTCATTGAGAGAAGGCGACAATTCATATCGCAAGGGGGCCGCTAATTTATTGGTGTCAATGGTTAGTTTTACAAGCGTATGCTTCCCTGTAAAATAACGCTGGAATACACCCTGCACCTGTTCGGCTTTACTGCAATGGATAAAACCTTCTGTTTGTAAGGAAGGTGCTGCGTAGAACCCGGTTTGCTTTGCCCGATCCCACTGTGCCTGCGAAGTGATGTGATAAATGGTAGCCATGTTTTTTGCTGCAAAGATGAAGGTATCATTCTCTGCAGCAAAAAACCGATAGCCAATACAGGATAGGATCAGATCACACTATTCCATTTCCACAAATCTGCTTTCTTCCCCGACCTGATGGCTTCAAGTTCGTGTTTTAATTTCGAATGCAGGCTTTGATTGGTAACAGCAGGCAAGGGGTACGATTCTCCATCAATGCTGATAGCGGCTATGGGAGCTATGACCGCGGCCGTACCCGCGCCAAAGGCTTCGGTTACGGTGCCTGCGGCAAACGCTTTTTTAAATTCTGTGATACCAATAGGCCTTTCTTCAACGGTTATTCCAAGTTGTTGTGCGATTTGCAATAAAGAGTCCCTGGTAACACCGTCTAAAATTGAATCGGACAAAGGTGGTGTGATCAACTTTCCCTCCATGACAAACATCAGATTCATGGTGCCTGATTCTTCAAAATATTCATGCTCAAAAGCATCGGTCCATATCACCTGGTCAAATCCTTCTTCCCTGGCTTTTTGGGTAGGATAGAAAGCCCCGCCATAATTACCGGCACATTTTGCATAACCGGTACCACCTTTAGCTGCACGAATAAACTGGCGTTCTACTTTTACATTTATGGGTTCCTGATGCAACATTTGTGCAGGCCCGCTTACAATTAAAAATTTATATTCATCCGAAACTTTTACCCCAAACCTTGCTTCACTGGCAAAAACCAAAGGCCGCAGGTAAAGGGCTGCGTTTTCAGAAGAAGGCACCCAATCCTTATCTACCCGAACCAGTTCCTGCAAGGCTGAATGAAACAGGTCGAAGGGTACAGGGGGCATGCACATTCTGGCTAAAGATTTGTTCAGGCGTTCGTGATGTTTGTCTATTCTGAAAATAGTAATGTTGCCGTCCTGCATGCGGAAGGCCTTCATGCCTTCAAAAATACTTTGCCCGTAATGCAGGGCCAGGGTAGTGGGCGCAAGAGACAAATTCTGAAACGGAACGATCTGTGCCTTCTCCCAATCTCCGTTTTTATAGGTGCAAATAAACATGTGGTCGGATACGTATTTTCCGAACTCCAGGTTTTCCCAGTCCACCGTTTTTAAATTTGAGGCTGTTGTCTGTGTAATGCTGATGGCACGAACTGCTTCCATATACTTTAATTTTTGTGTTAGTTATAATGTCTGCCGGGAGATTTATGCAGTAATTTTTAAATCCTGCAGGTTAATTTCCATTTTTATATCAGAACGCTTGTACACATTTTTTTCAACCGGTACTTCTTTAAAGCCTAATTTTTGATACATGGTAATGGCTGGCAATAAGATCCGGTTGGAATATAAAATAATTTTTGAAGCGCCTGATTGTTTTGCTTTGTCAAAAGCAGCACGGCTGAGCGCTTCTGCAATGCCCTTTCGCCTGAACGAATGGTCCACAGCCATTTTAGTGAACTCATACACTTCCTCATTTATTTTTTTCAAAGCTACGGTTCCTGCTACTACGCCATTGTAAGTAGCCATTAGTATGGCACCGCCTTTGTGCAGGATAGCTTCTTCGGGATGCTGTAAAACATATTTGTCAACATCCTCCAGCCAGAAATATTTTTCAATCCAGTCACGATTGAAATGTTCAAAAAAGGGCTGGTGCTCTTTTTTGTAGTCAATTATATCGATTCGGTTCATGTCGCTGCGTATTGTTTCCCTGTTTGCAAAGTTAACATCTGAACAAGGTTAAGAACGGACCTGGGATCAGGTTAATCTCATCGGCTTTTTAATACCGTTTTAACAGGGCCACATCGCTGGGTTTAAGGTAAAATTAAAGGATAAGGTCCATGCCGGCTGGGAATAAAATAGTACAACAGAGAGCAGGCCCCATTCACAAAAGAACATCCTGATACTAAACCCACACCCGGAACAATAGTTGTATCATATAAACCATAAATCGTTTATATGATAGAGCAATTAGAATTGACAAAACTGTCTATAGAAGATTATCAGCAACTGCTGGCCGCTATGAAAGCGTCTTATAAAGGCTGGCAGGGAAGTTATTGGGGCATAGAATCCATTCAACGCCTGATCAACCGTTTTCCTGAAGGACAAATAGTGGTAAAAGTAAATGACCAGGTAGTGGGTTGTGCACTTTCTCTTATTGTTGATTATGACCGCTTTGAAGATGAGCATACCTACAGGGAAATCACGGGCCATTATACCTTCAATACACATGACCCCAAAGGAGACGTCCTGTATGGGATTGAAATTTTTATACATCCCGATTATCGTGGACTCCGGCTTGGCAGAAGATTGTACGATGCCCGTAAAGAACTGTGTGAGCATTTGAATTTGAAAGCCATTGTTTTTGGCGGACGGATCCCGGGTTATCATGAGTACGCTGACAAGCTAACGCCTAAAGAATACATTCAGAAAGTTAGAAACAAGGAGATATACGACCCGGTACTGACCTTTCAGCTTTCCAATGATTTCCATGTTAAAAAAATATTGAAAGGATACATGCCGGAAGATGATCAGAGCAAGGAATACGCCATTTTGCTGCAATGGGATAATGTATATTATTCGGCACAGAACCGTAAATCGTTTACGCCATCCAGTTATGTGCGGTTGGGATTGATTCAATGGCAAATGAGGCCCTACAGAGATATTGATGAATTGTTCAGCCAGATAGAATTCTTTATTGACGCCGTTTCCAATTACAAGAGCGACTTTGCGCTGTTGCCCGAATTGTTTAACGGCCCGCTTCTTTCCAGGTTCAATGATTTGAATGAAGCGGAGGCTATGCGCAAGCTGGCTGAATATACACCGGAAATAAAAGAACGCTTCATGCAAATGGCCATTAGTTATAATGTTAACATTATAACCGGAAGCCTTCCCAGTATGGAGGAACAGCGCTTGAAAAACGTTGGCTTCCTATGTCATCGTAATGGAAAGGTGGATAATTATGAAAAGATACATATCACGCCGGATGAAACCAGTCATTGGGGAATAAGGGGCGGTGATAACTTACAGGTATACGATACCGATTCCGGGAAAGTGGGAATCCTTATTTGTTATGATGTAGAGTTTCCGGAACTTTCACGATTGCTGGCAGAGCAGGGTATGCAAATTTTATTTGTACCCTTTTTAACGGATACACAAAACGCTTACATGCGGGTTCGATGCTGTGCCCAGGCAAGAGCAATAGAGAATGAATGTTATGTGGCGATAACGGGCAGCGTGGGTAATTTACCTAAGGTGGAGAATATGGATATTCAATATTCACAATCTTCCGTATTTACACCCTGCGATTTTGCTTTCCCATCCAATGGTGTAAAAAGCGAAGCCACACCCAATACCGAGATGATACTCATTGCGGATGTTGATCTTTCCCTTCTTGCGGAGCTCCATTCATATGGAAGTGTTCGTAACCTGAAAGACCGCCGGACAGATTTTT
This sequence comes from uncultured bacterium, assembly GCA_966095395.1. Lineage (GTDB taxonomy): Bacteria > Bacteroidota > Bacteroidia > Chitinophagales > Chitinophagaceae > Flavisolibacter. The sequence continues at coordinate 86,504 of CBHTSW010000015.1, forward strand.
ATGAACTGAAACTCATATCTGAAAAGGAAAAACAAATTGCTCCTGCAGATGTAAACAATATGAATTTGTTGTATTGAAGCAGTATAAGGGAGTTGTGATATTAAAAGCCATCCCGTTTTCGTTAGACTACATTTCATGAAAAAGGCTTGGCCTTATAGATAAGCAGTTTTGTCTGCCCAAACCTCGTTGTTTGGCAAAACAAATGAGCGGCTATTTCACAATTTACCGGCCTGCCTTCCTTAAAATTGATCAGCTCAATGGCTCCAGCTGCCCGGGTTTAATCAGCACCCCTGGCACCCTATGCCCGCCCGGGAAATATAACAAGCCAAAGGAGAAAGTATCTTACTTCAATACAATTGCATCAGCTATAACGACCAAAGGTGGAAACGGCAATTAACTAAAATCATCAGCCAATAAACTCAGCCTCGAAAACTCGGCGCCATTAAAGATCTTAGCCAGGTTTATATTCTTCGACTTGTTATACTCATCAAAATGCGTACGGGTAACAATGCGCCAGAAGTTTTTTGATTTCAGATCGCTGAAATCATTATCTCTCACAAATAACCCATAGATCGTATCTCTCTTTTTGAAATCAATCTTTACGTATCCGTCGCCTTTAGCTGTTTTTGTGTTGAGGAATTTTTCTATTTCTTCTGAATTCATGCCGCAAAGGTAAAATAATATAATAGCCTATGTATTTTTCTTTTTATCTGTTTCTTTTCCGGTGTCCAACTGCCTGTTGGAAATCATAACTTGCTTTTATGTTAGAAGTTACCACTGTTAAAAATGCAAATGAGCTGGAGCAAATATTCAGGATTAACCAGGCGAATCTGAAACAAAACCTGGGTGTTGAAGAACAAATAGAAGAGGGCTTTGTTACCTGGCTGTATTGTGTTGAACTGCTGGAGCAGATGCATTTGCTGGCGCCCAGCATCATTGCCAAGGAGGCCGGCAGCGTAGTAGCTTATGCATTAACCACCTTAAAAGAAGCCCGTTCTTTTCATCCCGATTTGAAAGAAATGTTTCAGAACCTTGAAGAGGTATATTACAAAAACAGCCCGCTTTCTTCCTTTCATTTTTATTGCATGGGGCAAATTTGCATAGCAAAAGAGTACCGGGGCAAAGGACTTGTAAAGGCACTTTACCAGAAACACAAAGAACTGTATGGCAGTGAATATGATTTTATCCTGACAGAAATTTCAACCCGTAATTATCGCTCATTAAAAGCACATCAAAAGGTTGGGTTTGAAACCATTTACACCCACCGGGATGCACTGGATGAATGGGAGGTAGTGGTATGGGATTGGAAGTGATAAAGGTCCTTGTGGAACATTTGTTAGTAGTGCACAGTCTTGCATTTTTCCAATCAAATAGTATATTTATGAAAACCAAACCTTATTCTTATGAGTTTTTTTGATCGTTTATCTGCCGGGTGGAAGATTTCCATGAACAGTTTTAAGGTATTAAAAGAAAACAAGCAACTGATCGTCTTCCCCATACTTTCCGGCATCTCATTATTATTAATCCTGGGCTCTTTTGTAACGGTTGTACTGGCGGCCGCCGGTTGGGATGTGGATGCTGTACATGAACCGGGTGAGACCACAAGTATTTTGTATGTGTTCCTGTATTACCTGGTCAATTATTTTGTTGTGGTGTTCTTCAACACGGCTTTGGTTCATTGCAGCCGTTTGTATTTTCATGGTGAAGAGGTTACCATTGAAAAAGGCTTGCGTTTCAGTATGAGCCGTATTGGAGTCATATTTGCCTGGTCTATGTTTGCCGCAACGGTAGGCACTATCCTGCAATTGATAGCAGAAAATGCAGGCTGGCTCGGAAAGCTGATTATCGGGCTGATTGGTGTGGTTTGGAGTATTGCTACTTTTTTTGTTGTTCCTGTTATTGCTTATGAAAATGCAGGTCCGCTGGAAGCTTTTAAACGTTCATCGCAACTGATGAAGGAAAAATGGGGCGAAAGAATTGGTGCCGGTTTTAGTTTTGGACTGGTGCAGATCGTAGCACTGATTGTGGTAGGCCTGCCTTTGTTTATTATTGGCGCTTTAATACATCCCCTGGCGGGTGTGATACTGGCCGTGCTGGGTGCGTTGTTGGTATTGGCTGTCATCAGTGCAGCACAAACCATCTTTATCAGTGCCGTATATCATAATGTTACAGGGGATCCTGTTAAGCATTTCAACCAGCAGCTGATTGATAATTTGTTTGAGCCTAAGAAATAATAAATGGTTTCTAACATAGTCAGCCGGGTATTTGCCCGGCTTTTTCATTTAACAAAAACCCGGTACTCCTCCTGTCGTTTAATGGCCGGTTGCTATATGCAGCATAGCGAACAAAGTATACCCGTGCGTCATCCGCCAGTCGTTGAACGCTGTTGCAAAAGCCTATAACAGCCATGCGGTGTAGGAAACTACTTCTACAGGTGGTGTACTTGTGGTGAGAAAGAGCACTTTTTCGCTCCCCATTCACAAAAGGCATTTGTGAGCTGGCTTCTAAACAAAAGCAGCTCCATTTCTGAAGCTGCCTGCACCTGGTTATGGTTTGGATGAAGCCCTAATTTAATTCCTGGATCCATTGTTGCGCAAAAGCTATGGCGGGTTCTATTACTTCTTTACCTGCACGGTAAATTTGCTTCCAATCGTAAGGCTTGGCTTCATAGGTTGGGTTAACAAATTTCTTCTTTCCGTTCACCACCTTCAATTCGGCAGAAAAATCAACAGTTTTAGCCAGATCCACAAATTTTTGCAGCCGGCGTTTTACAAATTCCCTGTAGTCAGCGGGGTATTCTTTTTCCCAATTCTTCAAACTTTCTTCATACGATCTTTCATTGCTTTCTTTACCCAATACTTCGCTTTGATAAAAAAGTTCGATCATACTGCTGTTGGGATCTTTATAATCTTTTAAATTATTCTTCAGCATTTCCATCATCGGTTGAAGCGCCTTTACCATATCGGGCTTCATGGTTTTAAAATTGGCCTCCGTTTCCCTGATGGATTTTTCTGTTTCTTCAATTTTTTCTTTGCGTATCTCTTCTTTGGTTTTCAGTTGGGTAGCGTATGCTGCAGGCTTTGCGTTTTTACGCTCCAGTTCATATTGTTTCTTAAATGTTTCACTGCTTATTTGTTGCCGCGTATAGGTCATGAGGTCTTTGGCAATGGCGGCACGATTGCCGCTTAAAATGGTTTTTGCTTTTTCTGCACCATAGTAATGGAAATAGCCATTCATAAAGCTTTCCTCGATATTCCTAAGGCCCTTTTCCTTACTGATGCCCAGTTGCTGCCATACATCGGTAAGTATTTTTTTTGCGGTAAACGACATTATTAAGGCTGTAAATAGAGTTGCTGCCAGCAAGGCCCCGGTAATGCGAAGTTGAAGTAACAGTAGTTTCAGTATCCTTTGTTGCATGACGTTGTATTTAGGCTGTAAAGATGAATCAGCCTAAAACCGGGAGCAACGTCATATTGCCTGATTTGTGAAAATGAAGGGATGAATTGGGGGCATGAACATTTGGCAAAGAATGGATTAACCGGGGTTAGCAGTGCCTTTATCGAAAAACTTGGGTTTACTGGCGCTGGTTGTTATAGTTTCGTAGATGGATAAAAGCAGCTGTTATGCCTGCTTTTAAAAGAACTAAAACTTTATTGTTTCGATTGTTTATGAGCTCCTCTTTCATTCCACTGGCAGAACCTTTTTTACCCGGGCATTTTTTTGACGCAAGTCTTAAACCATTAAGTTTATTAGCCGATGCCATGCCGCAATTGGTATGGATAGCAAAAGCAAGCGGAGAGGTTGTTTATTACAGCAATAGGGTGGGTGAGTTTGCCGGCGCTCAAAAACAGACAAATGGTGCGTGGAGCTGGGAAGGGCTTTTACACCCCGAAGACCAGGAGCCAACAACCAAAGCCTGGACAGAGGCTGTAAAGGCCTGTGGCATTTACCAAAAAGAGCACCGCCTGCAAATGAAAGACGGTTCTTACCGCTGGTATTTAAGCCGTGCTTTTCCACAGAAAAATGAAAAAGGCGAAGTCGTAAACTGGTTCGGTACCGCCACCGATATTCACGAACAAAAATTAGTGGAGGAAAAAATTAAAGAAGCAGAAGAGCGGTGGCGTACCGCATTGGAAGCAACTCAAATAGGCACCTGGGATTTTAATCCGGCAACCAAAACGTTTTTCTTATCTGACGTTGCCAGGGAGATACGGGGGCTAGATTCCGACATTGATAATCATTTTCAAATGCACCGGGAAACCATTCACCCCGACGATCTGCACATCGTTGAACATTCCATGCAGGCGGCTATTGATCGGGGTGAGGAAGGATCGTTTGCCATGGAATACCGCGTATTTAAAAAGGGCACCCGGCAATGGTGCTGGATACGATCCATCGGCAGGGTGATTAATGGTAAGGATGGAAAAACCCAACGGTTGATTGGTATCATGCAGGACGTTACCGAACAAAAAGAAGTTGAAAAAAAGCTGAAATACCTGGCCACTCTTACCCAAAATATTGCCGATGCGGTAGTGGGAACGGACATTGATCATTGTATCATCAATTGGAACACGGGAGCTGAAAAAATTTATGGCTGGAAAAAAGAAGAAGTACTAGGGAAGTCTTCCAGGGAACTTTTACAAACAAAATTTCTTTCTGCTGAAGACGAACAAAACTGGCTGGCGGAGTTTAATAGTAAGGGACAATGGCAGGGAGAAGTTTTCCAAAATAGGAAAGATGGCGAAACCATTTCCATCATGGCTTCCGTTGCTAAAGTAACAGATGGCAATGGTAAACATATTGGTGGCGTGGCTGTAAACAAAGACATCACAGAACAATATAAGGCAGCGCAGTTGTTAAAAGAAAGTGAGGAGCGGTTTCGCCTGCTTACGAACACCATTCCACAAATCGTGTGGATCAGCGGAAAGGAAGGCAAACTTGAGTACCTCAATGATCAATGGTTTAAAATCACAGGACAAACAACAGAGGAAGGCTTGAAGGACCGGTTGAAAATGATGCACCCCGATGATATAAAACCCATCGCTGACAAATGGCAACAGGCGCTGAAAGATAACCACCCGTTTTATTGCGAATACAGGTTGAAGGATAAACTTTCCGGCGACTACCGGTGGTTCTTTGGTAATATTCAACCCCTAAAAGATCAGTACGGAAATGTTCTGAAATGGATTGGCGCTTCTACCGATATTCAGCACTTTAAAAACATTTCTGTTTTGCTGGAGCAACAGGTAAAAGAACGAACCACAGAACTTAACCGGCTGAATAGTGCCCTTCAGAAACAAACCGAAGAATTAAGACGTTCAAACGAAGACCTGCAGCAGTTTGCCCATGTGGCCAGTCATGATTTAAAAGAACCATTGCGTAAGATAAAAACCTATGGCAGCCGCTTAAGCGATGAATTTGAAAGCATTCTCCCGGAGAAGGCAAAGTTATTTTTAGAAAAAATGGACGCGGCTGCTACCCGTATGTCCAGCATGATCGATGGAGTATTAGGTTACTCCATGCTGGGTGCAACAGAACAAATAATAGAGAGCATAGAATTGGATGAATTATTGCAGCATGTAAGCAGCGATCTGGAATTGATCATTCAGCAAAAAAACGCCAGCCTTCATTACCAGGACCTGCCACGAATTGAAGGTTCTGCTATCCTGATCAACCAGCTGTTTTATAATCTTATCAACAACTCCTTAAAGTTTTCAAAAAAAGATGTCGCGCCAATTATCCGGATTTCCGGGGAAAAAATAAAAGCCGGCCATGCAGAAAGCTCGTTAACGCCCGGAAAGGAATATGTCCGGATTGTATTAACCGACAATGGTATTGGCTTTGAGCAGGAGCATGCGGGGAAAATTTTTAAAACCTTTGCCCGGTTGAATGCAAAAGATAAGTATGAGGGCACAGGACTGGGATTGTCGTTATGCCAAAAAATTGTACAAAGGCATAACGGAACTATTTCGGCAAAAGGTGTGGTGAACGAAGGAGCGATTTTTACTGTTACGCTGCCTATAACGCAAAGTCGTTAATGGGTGCTGTTGTTTTGGAAAACCGTTTTTTAAAATAACATTGTCAGGCAGAAGCAAACGTAGTGGCTTTTAGCTGCCACTGCAACCTTCCATCTTTTTCACCCATAAACACAAAACCATTTTTCTGCAATACTTTTTGGGAAGCAATATTTTCTTTGTTGGTTTCTGCCTTTACCGAGCGTACATATTTTTCTTTCAGGGCCCAATGGCATAACACTTCCACGGCTTCTGTTATAAATCCCTTTTTTTCAAAGGCAGGATAAATACCATACCCGATCTCTACGCTGCCGTCCTCGCACGGCGCCCCCTTAAAGCACAAATCTCCAATCATGCAGTTGTGTTCTTTACTGATCATGGTCCAGAGCGTGAAGAAATGATAGTTAACATTGTTAGCCACTGACGGCAACAGGGTATCTTCCAATGCTTCCTTTAGCTCCGGGTGAATTTCTCTATGCTTCCGCTCAATACCTAGCTCTTTTTCCAGCGAACCATCATTTTGCAGGTATAATTTCAGCTGCCCATAGGTTAGGGGATGCAGGTATAACCGTTCTGTTTCTATACTGTACTTTTCCATACCCTTCAATTGATAATATAAAGATGCAGTGTTGCTTTGAGGCCGGTTGTCAGTTTTGCCATCATTTGAGAAAATAAAAGGATGAGTTGTCTGGAATTTTTTTGTTATTTCTAATACAGGATTCGGGAAATGGTTTTACAAACGCTTTGTTTCCGGACGAAACAGCCGTCAGCCATCAGATGTCAGGCGTGAAAGGTGTAGCCACACTTCCTTTATATTTCACACTTGTCTCACGTTTCACGATCGTTTCTCTGCCGACTTGAAAGCGGTTTGGTAGGAGAACAGCCGTATTCACTCCATTATAGTTTTCCGTGGATGGCCACGATAAAACCCTTTCTTTACCTTTGTACAAGGCTTGGTTTTGTTTAGAATTCTCCTAATATCAGGCATGTTATTAGCGCTGCATCTATTGCGATAAATGTTTTCTGTTGCCTATGATTTACGGTATTTGCCTTTCCTGTGAACGAAAATGTGCGAGTTATGCAAAGGGTGTATTTGCTTTTACGCAAGAATCATCAAACGGGACCTTATACAATTGATGAATTATTGCAACAACAATTGCAGGGGACGGACCTTATTTGGGTGCAGGGCGGCAGCCAAGCCTGGTCTTTTCCTTCAGAGGTGCCGGAATTAAAGGAATTTTTGAATGATAACGTGCGTACAGAAAACACTCTGATGCTTCGGCAACCAGACTCATCATCAATGGATGAACTTGAACAAAGAGCAGAAGAGCTAAGGCAAAGAGTTTTATCGTTTCCTCAAAAATATATTATACGAAAGCTTGCCGTGGAAGACGATCTTTCTGTTGATGCATTAAGAGCCATGGCGCAACAGCGCATAGAGTTTGTTGATCACAGAAAAAAAGAATCCCCTGCTTTCGAGTTGATGTCGGGAGTTATGGTAGTACTTATGGTGGCGGCCGGTGTTTATGGCGGCGGAAAATTTTTTAATGCACGAACCAACCACCTAAGCCATCCGCCGGCTCTGGTTACAAAAGCAGTCAGCCTTGACAGTCATGCGGCCAAGGTTATAGCCATACCTGCTCCCCTGCCTGTGGTGGCCATGCATGAAGAAAGTGCAAAAGACACCGCCATAAGTCCAGTGGTGCAAAAGCAAAAGCCAGTGATTTCTTTCAAGCCCAAAAAGCGGCTGAATACAACAGCCTTGCCGGCTACTGCTATACAAAGGGTGCGGGTGCCATCGCATCCAAAAGATGATACCTCTTCGTCTATTGACACGCCGCCCGAAGAACTTAAAACCGGAATAATAGAACCGGAACCCCGGGCAATTGTAACAGGGGAGCCGGCAGAAAAGAAAAAAACGGGCTTATTTAAAGGGCTGTTCAGGAAAAAGAAAAAGAATGAAGAAAAGCCTGCAGAGCAGGATATCAAAACAGGTCAAAACCAGGAGAACTAGCCTGGTCATCATCCCATTTAACCAGACCGAACGTAAAAGGTAAAGTTGTTACAAAGGACACAGATGATGACAATTGATAAAGGAACGTCTGCCGGGTGTGCCTATGCCGTTTTTACAGCTTCTAATGGAAAGAAGCGAATAATGGATATCGTAAAAAAATGGGAACGGCTATTAACCCGCCCATCCTGATCAACAATTTTAGCTTCAGGACTTTTAAATAGTGCAATTCATCAACAGAAACCCGGTAAAATGGGAAGCTGCATTTACTATATGAGATGAGAGGTTTTTCACTCACCTGCCGGCATGTAATGAAGTTAGGTAAGATGGATACAGTTTATTAAAGGCCCTGATTACCACTAAAGATTGATATGTTTTTATTTAAGCCCAGGGAGAGGGAAGCACGTTTATCGGTTTTTACAAATAGCCATGCCTAACTCCAGGTTTAGCACTTTCCCGTGATTTTTCTGAAAACATTTAATAAAGACCTCAATGTCCATCTTCTTATATTTGCCGCTTATTTCAAAAGGCCATCAGGCTGGAGGCTTCGTATCACCCATGGAATATGTTATTTCAAAAAAAATAGACCAGTTTTTTATCAGTATCACTGATGCGTTCAGGTTTATGGGCCGTTTTTTCAGGGAGTTATTCCGCACTCCCTATGAAGGCAATGAAATCCTTCGGCAGTGTTACGACATCGGGGTAAAATCCCTGGCTTTAATTACCGTTACCGGATTGATCACGGGCCTGGTGTTTACCAAGCAATCCCGCCCGCCGCTAGCGGAGTTTGGAGCCACATCCTGGCTGCCCTCGCTGGTCGGTATTGCCGTTGTGAAATCGTTGGCGCCCCTGGTAACAGCGCTTATTTGTGCCGGTAAAGTAGGTTCCAGCATCGGTGCCGAATTGGGTTCCATGAAAGTGACCGAGCAAATTGATGCCATGGATGTTTCCGGTGTCAATGCGTTTAAATATTTAGTGGTAAGCCGCGTGCTGGCAGCTTCTTTCATGCTGCCTATGCTGATGATGTATTCCGCCTTTGTGGGTTTAATGGGCTCCTATATTGACATTCATGCCAATGAGCAAACCAGCCTGGTTACTTTTTTCCAAAAGGCTTTTGAAAAAATCACTTTCCTGGATTATGGTTCTTCCATATTCCGGTCTATTGTGTTTGGATTTACCATCAGCATAACCGGTTGTTTTAAAGGATATACAACCACCCAGGGTACTCAGGGCGTGGGTAAATCCGCCAATCTTGCTGTGGTAATATCCATGTTTTTAATTTTTATTGAAGAAATGGTAATCATCCAGATCGTAAACTGGCTGCGATAAATAATGAAAAAACATTCTGGACATATTGATAGGAACAACGCCGTCATCTCCATCCGGGGTCTCTACAAATCGTTTGGCGATAACCATGTATTGCAGGGAATTGACCTCGATGTGTTTAAAGGCGAGAACGTGGTGGTGCTGGGCCGTTCCGGCACAGGAAAATCCGTTCTCATTAAGATCATTGCGGGTTTGCTGAAACCCGATGCCGGCCAGGTAAACGTATTGGGCAGAGAAGTAGAAACATTGAATGAAAAAGAGCTGAGGGAACTGCGCTTGCAACTGGGTTTCTCCTTTCAAAACAGTGCTTTGTATGATAGCATGACGGTACGGGAAAACCTGGAATTTCCATTGGTGCGCAATAACAAAAGCCTGAACCGGAGGCAAAGGATGGCGGCCATAGAAACGGTATTGGACGCCGTTGGTCTTTTGCAGGCTATCGACCAAATGCCGGCTGAGCTTTCAGGCGGACAGAAAAAACGTATTGGCGTTGCCCGTACACTAATTTTGAATCCCCAGATCATGCTTTATGATGAGCCTACGGCTGGCCTGGATCCTATAACCAGCGGTGAGATCAACAGTTTAATTAATAACGTTCAGCAGCGGTTTCATACCAGTTCCATCATCATTACACATGATCTCACCTGTGCCCGTGAGACCGGTGACCGGGTAGCTATGCTGCTGGATGGCAGGTTTGTGAAGCAGGGCGATTTTGATACCATTTTTGAAACAAAAGATGAGCGCATTCAAAGCTTTTATGATTATAACTTTATACAATAACCATGAGATCTACTAAAAATACAAGAGCTTTTGCGGTAGGCGTATTCATATTCGTTGCCCTGGTAATATTCATCATTGGTGTATTAACTCTGGGTGGCCAGCGCAAAACCTTCAGTGATATGATTGAAGCAAAGGCCATTTTTACTGACATTAACGGCCTGCAGGAGGGAAGCAATGTCTGGTTTGCCGGGGTAAAGATCGGCACCATCAAAAAAATAAAATTTACACCGGCAGGGCAGGTGGAAGTAACCATGGGAATTGAGCAAAGCTCCCAAAAATATATACGCAAAGATGTGAAGGCAAAAGTGGGAACCGATGGATTGATCGGGAACCGGATCATTGTGCTGGCCGGGGGAACACCAGCAGCTCCTGTAATTGCTGAAGGCGATGTGTTAATGGCTGATAGTGCCTTGAATATGGAGGAAATGATGAACACATTACAAGCCAATAATAAAAACCTGCTGGATATTACCAACGATTTTAAAACCGTAAGCCAAAAGCTGGCAAGCGGACAGGGAACGATAGGTAAGCTTTTGAACGATGAATCCATTGCCACGTCACTGGAAACTACAATGGCGACCTTAAAAAGAACCATGAGTCAAACAGAGGAACTCACCAGGAATATGTCTGATTACACGGCCAGGCTGCAGCAAAAAGGTTCCTTAACCAACGACCTTATTACCGATACGGTCATCTTTAGCAAGCTGCGCTCCGGCGTGTCGCAAATTGAAGGCTTGACAAAAACGGCCAATGAGGTGATCAGCACCTTAAACACTACCACCAAAAATGTGAACGCATCCTTGACCAATTCCGCTACGCCGGCCGGCGTATTGCTGAACGATGCTCAAAGCGCCGAAAGCTTAAAAGCAGTGATCAAAAACCTGGAAACAAGCACGCAGAAGCTGGATGAGAACATGGAAGCGTTGCAACACAATTTTTTGCTGAGAGGTTTTTTTAAAAAGAAGAAAGCAGGGAACTTATAAGGTGCACAATAGCTTTTTATTAAAGAAAGTATAACACGTATAGTAATTGCTAATACGTTTCAGGGTTTAAGAAAACGGCCAGATATTATCTGGCCGTTTCCCTTTGTATTACTTCGAGCTTACTTCCGCTTTATAAAATAATAATTCTGACCAGGAATGATCCACCATGGTCCGGAGAGCCTGCTGGTAGGCAGCCCAGGAACCATCGCCATTGACCTTTTCATATCTTTCTTTCATTGGCGGGCGAAAACCCCTTTCCCTTTCCTTTAGGCCCTCTTTGTAACGGGTCACGATGGCCCACTGCGGTTCCCCTGAAGAACTGCTTTCATATACGGCGACAGACTGGCCGCTTGTATCCCACACGGCTTTTAGTTTTTTAATAGCCTCTTCCATTTCCGTCTGATAGCCCGGTTTTGGATAAACGTGGGTAATGGCAATCTTATCGCTATAATCTGTCATCTTCACAGAACTTAGATCGGCACGGTACACTGAGTAGCTTTGGGAGCCTCTGTCTGTCAACAAAGGAGCAATGGTCGTATTCCAATCAGCCGTATGCGCAGCGCCTAAATCACCTCTTTTATCAATGCCATCCCAACTGGCAGGCCCTTCTGTAATATGGTATCCACCGGCATCCGGCCCCGATTCGATCGTGAACACCCGCCAGCTGAAATCTCCTTTATGGTATTTCTGTGCATGTGCCGCGAGGGCTTTTTCAAAAGTTTGCACCTTGTCTTGTTTGGGAAAGACGCGGGTAACAGAAACAACTGTTTTTTCCTGGGCCATGGCCATACAAGGCATAACCAACAGGCCAATAATGAACTTTCTCATGAGCATTGTTTTAAGATTAAGAATTATGTCTGCAATGTTGTGCCTGAGAAAGAGTAAGGACTCGTGTGTTTTGGTGGGGTAGATGTCGCGTGTAGAAAACTGCTATTAAAGTTATAACGATTTTAGAAAATTGCGACTCTTTTAGTTAATTAAATTACGGTCTGCTGCAAACCACTCCTTTACGATGAGAAAATAAGCTTTGGGCAAAACTTAAAAGTAAAAAGTCAATATTCAAAAAAAGCCTTACCCTGTAAGTGTCGCTTTTATTTTTGAATTTTGACTTTTATAACGGTCCATGCAGCCATTCAAAGCAGTACCTAATAACGTCCGTCCTTTTTATCCATGCTGCGTCCAATACCATAGCCAACACCAGCGCCTAACACGCCACCTACTACACCACCCACTACCCGGTTACGTTTGTTGATAATAGCACCCGCAGCACCCCCGGCCACACCGCCAATTACAGCACCTTTAGCGGCCTTGCTCCAGCCCTTTTTCTGGGATGCCTTTGCTGTATTGGAAGAGCCTGAGCTCATCGAGCCGCCGCTGTTTCTTGAAGAAGAGCTACTTCTGCGTACGGAAGAGGAACTTCTGGTAACGGCTGGCGCAGCGGCCAGGGCGGTTTGTCCGCTCATGTTTTGATCTGTAAGTTCATTTTGAGCCTTCCAGGCCTGGAACTGAGCCAATCCTGCTGTATCGGCGGCTAAACGAATCGAGTCAGCTACTTTTCTGGCTATATCTTCAGCGTTCGTTTTGGGCTTGCTGTTACAAGCTACCACCAGGATCGCTACTATAATAGGTAAGACGAATAATAATTTTTTCATGGTTTTCATTTTAAATGGTAAAAATTTATTCATATCCTTTATTTTGCTAACACCGTGCCAGTGATGAGGCGTAAATGTTAAACGATTTTCATCGTTTCTCTTAACAAAACACATGAAATGATAAGACAAGGCGGCCTCTGAAATGCAGGCTATCAGGCATTGCTTTTCTTGTTTGTGCCACCCAAAAGCCGGCTTGAACAAGCCCTTGTTTAAACATTTTTATTAGCCCCCGTTTCCGGAAAACACTTTCTGCAACAGGGTTGTTGTACGTGCAGAGGCATTGGTACGTACCTGTTTTTCTTTCTCTTCAATTTTCTGGAACATTTTTTCACTTACCAGTCCGGCCATTAAATTCGCGAGGTCTAAATTGAGTTTGTTGCCTGCTAATGCCTGTGCAGGTTTTATTATTTTTTCCCACTGCTCATTGAGTTTATATTCACTCAAGGCTGCTTTCATTACGGGTGTTATGGAGCGGCGCAGTGTGTCGCCTATTGAGCTTCTTAAATAATCGGTGGCAGATGTGCCTCCATTCCTTACGATGCTTACGGCATCTGTAAATTTCATGTTGTTAATTCCGCTTAGGAAAATAGGCACAGAAGCCGTGGCTGTTTTTTCGGCAGCCGTACCCAGCGTGGTGGTAAAACGGTCAATCTCGTTGGTTAGCCCTAACTGGTTTAAAGTGTTTAAGGTTTTTCTGAGCGATTCGGGGAAAAGAGTGGACATAACCGTTTCTTTACTGAACGCACCGGTTAAAGAACCCTCTTTTGTACCTATTTCCAACAACTGCCGTATGGCAGCCGCAGCGTCTGCTTCATTGAGCGTATATCTCAAGGTGCTGCAGGAAAAAGAAGCGGGCAGTACAAAAGCAAATAACAGAGGTAAAAGTATTTTTTTCATAATCTTTATTTAAAAGAGTGAACCAACGACAGACCAAAGAAAAGCACAGAAGTTTTGCCGCAATTTGTTAAAAGATTTTTACGAAAGGAAAGCTAAAGGATAGCCTCCGGGGTTTCAGGGTTGGCTATAGCGTTGTATCAGTTCCATCATGGCTTCGTTTTCCTGTATGCGGGCATGATCGAACGGCGTTTTTCCGCGGGCATCAGCAAGAGAGGTGTCAGCTCCGTGCTGCAGCAATAGTTCTGCAATGCGCAAATGCCCGAACGTGGCGGCAAACGTAAGTGCGGGAGCGCCGTTACTGTTCCGAAGATTTATATCCGCACCGGCCTGCAAAAGTTGCACGGCAATATTCGTGTAGCCCTTGAAACTGACTCCCATCAATGCTGTATTGCCAGCATTATCCTGGCTATCGGCGTCAGCACCTTTCTCTAATAAAAATTCGGTTGTGTCGGGATGGTTATTGTAGGCGGCAATAATTAATGGGGTAAAACCTTTAACGTCTGTTAGATGAATGAGATCAGGATCTGTTGCACAGAGGGCCCGGACTTCTTCAAGGTCGCCCCTGCGGCAGGCATCAAACATGGCTGATTCATTCATACGGCGAGCTTCCGTGAACAAATATAAGACGACGGCCTCTTTTTCAGGGGTTTAAACAACGACCATTGAAAGAAAACGGGTTTAATTCATCATAATAGACTAGGGGCGCATTTTTAAATAGCGTAACTTCTATCCTCATTTTTCACCCAAAAACTTTAAGTTATGCCTACGCAGGAAGCTATTATGACCACACAGGAAGTTGCCAATCGTTTTTATCAGCTTACCCGGGAAAACAAATGGATGGACATACAGGAGGAGCTATATGGGCAGAATGCCGAAAGCATAGAGCCTGCGCATGCCGCTTCCTTCGGATTAAAGAATGCAAAAGGCCTTGATGCGATCAGGCAAAAAGGAGAAGCATTCAACAACATGGTAGAAGAAATGCACGGTGGTTATTGCAGTGAACCCGTAGTTGGCGGTACCTATTTCAGCGTGGCCATGGGAATGGATGTAACTATGAAAGGTGCCGGCCGTGTAAAGATGGATGAAATTGCCGTGTACGAAGTGAAGGATGGAAAGATTATAAAAGAGCAATTTTTCTTCTGAGTTCTTTTAGGTAAAAAAAAGTAAAGCAGCAAGTTCATCCTGCTGCTTTTTTATTTATAGCTGAACGGGTGGCCAAAAAAAAGCACCCGGTTTGTTTTTGATACTTGCCGAAGCTTGTACTACTTACTAACCCGATGCTTTTGAACTGATTGCTGCAGTATCTTTTTAGGGATTTCTGCGTTTTTCAATTCTAAATTGAAGATAGCTTATGGCAACATCCCCCTCCAAATTTTCCACCTGGTTCTTTTTCACCGGTTCAGCACATAATTATGCACAAGTTTCGCCAATAAAAAAAGCAGGTTTGCACCTGCTTTTTTTATGTTTTTCTATAAAGGTTTATTTTTTCTTATCTGCCCTTTTGTTCAATTCCTCTATCGGCATGGCAATCATCCGGCCTACAGGTTTTTCATCCTTGTACGTAATTACTTTCAGCATTACGGCATCCTTGGGAGGCACCAAGGCAGTGGTATATTTTGGATAAAAGCGGTCGGGGAAGGAGTTGTCAAAGCTGTAATGAATGTCCAGTCCTTCTACTTCTGTACTTAATTCAATCTTCAATTTCTTATCCGCAGTCCTGCTCACTTCAAAAATGGGATCATATACACCGCGGGCATATTTTCTTTCGGCTATGTCAAATCGTTCAAAATGTTTTTCGGCCCTGTTAAAAAAGTTGTTCCAGTTTTTCTTTTCCTTGGGCGACCATACGGATTCTGCAATCGCCAGTCCCCGTGGCCAGGTCATGTATTGAACCGTACGATAATTATAGATCTGCTCTGTCCATAGGTTGGCTTGTCCGCCTTTGATATATTTGGGGTCCACACCTTCCGGCAAAGGCTCAAACTCGTACGTTTTATTCAATCGCAAAGAAGCATAAATGCGGGGTTCAATAATGGGGTCGGCCTGCATATAGTCAATATAGGCATAGGTGGTGGGGCTCATTACTACTTCGTGACCGGCTTTCGCTGCTTCAATGCCACCTTTCATCCCCCGCCAGCTCATCACCGCTGCACTGGGCGCCAATCCGCCTTCAATGATCTCATCCCAACCCATGAATTTTTTTCCTTTCGACAATACAATTTTTTCCAGCCTTCTTTCAAAATAGCCCTGCACTTCGTGCATATTTTTTAACCCCTCTCTTTTTGCCAGCTCCTGAATGGCAGGTGTTTTCTCCCAGAAGTTTTGCGGTGTTTCGTCGCCTCCAACATGTATATATTCAAACGGAAAAAGTTCTGCCACCTGCGTCATCACTTTATCCAGGAACGCATATACTTTTTCGTTGGCAGGGCAAAGTGTATTATCAACCAAAGCAATGGGTGGTGCGCCGCGGGACCAATCCATGATGGGCTCACCTGATCTCACCACATAATTCTTTGCCTCGGGCGTGCAGGAAAGTTCGGGATAGGAAACCACTGCGGCCAGGCTGTGTCCGGGTACATCGATCTCGGGCAAAATATCTACAAATCTCTCTTTGGCATAAGCCACGATTTCTTTTATATCATTTTGCGTATAAAAGCCGCCAAAGTCGCGGGGCTCGTTGGGTTCCGGAGCGGAAAAGGTTCCAAAATAGCCTTCCTTTTTTACATTCCACGCACCCACTTCGGTTAACTTGGGCAGGCCTTTAATTTCCAGGCGCCAACCTTCATCATCGGTTAAGTGCAGGTGCAGGATGTTGTATTTATAGCGCACCATATCATCAATGAATTGCATCACTTCTTTTTTAGTGAAGAAATGACGGGCTACATCAAACATCAATCCCCGCCATACAAAACGCGGATAGTCGGTGATCTCCACCGCAGGCACCGTCCACTGAACATTATTCACCACTGTGGCGCTTTCAATTTCCTTGGGCAGAAGTTGTAACAGGGTTTGTACACCATAAAACATTCCCGCAGGTTTGTTGGCCCTGATCACAATATTTTTGGATGTAACGGAAAGTTTGTATCCTTCATTGCCAATACTGTTGTCGGCTGTTTTATTCAATTCTAACCTGATGGCAGCCGTGGGGGAAGCATTGCTTACCGTAACTTTTCTGCCGGCAGCTTTTGACAAACGATCCTGCAACACCTGGATAGGTTGTTTCAATTCCTGTGAGGCGGTCGTTTGAATTACTACATTTTGAGGCAGCAAAAACTGGCCACTTGTTGCTTTCACCGAAACGGGTTCCGGAATGATAGCAATGGTGTTTTTTGCTGACTGGGCAAGGGTGGTTTCACAGGCAAGGAGAAACCCTAAGGCGATCCATAGTTTCATACAATAAGTTTATAAGATTTACTTATGAGAAGATGTACCTGCAATATATCTAAAATAGTAGCATTTTTTGTTAATAGCGCTAATGTTATTGATGCAAAAAGGCAGGAAGCAATTTCTTTGATGAAAAAAGAAGGGAAACGATGCCTTTTGCTTATTCAAACAGTTCCTGTTCATCTGTATAATAGGTAATCCTGGAGCTTGCCATTTTATTATGGATACTCCGCCCGTGGGCTGTGCGTCTTCTTTGCATTGTGGACGTTTAAAAAATCTCTTGCCTCCCCGCTGATGATATCGGGATTGGATTTTTTAATTTGCTTTTCTGCATCCTGCAACACCGAATGAACAGATGCAGACAACCTTTTTATTTTTTCATCCGGAATTTTGTTACAGACCGAAAAAGGAGAAATGCCGGCGTCCCATAAAATTTCATCGGCGTAAGCATTGCCAATTCCCCGGATCATTTTTTGATCCAATAAAAAGTCTTTGATCGTTGCTATGGACAAGATTGGTTTTGTTTTCTCATGACAAAATCTATTAACCTCGCCTTAACCAATTTCATGCCTTACTTAATTTAATTTTAGTAGCCTAACCCGCTGCTATGCTTAAGCTTTGCTACACAATAGTCTTTCTGTTTTTTGTTGCTTTAAATGTAAAGGGCCAGCAAGCTTGGATCAGTGGGTATCTTCGGGACAGCACCACGCATTTCCCTATTGCCAAAGGAATCATTTCCAATGCATCGGATAATAAAAAAGTGGAGACAGATGCCAAAGGTTTCTTTCGTATAAAAGCGGCGCCCAACGATCTTTTGTATGCGGTAGCTCCTTCCTATCGTTATGATACCATTCGCTATTCCATTCTTTTTGGAGATACACTTACGGTTTACCTGGCGCCCCTTGATCATATGCTGGCTAATGTAACGGTACGATCGCAGTATAGCAGATACCAGGTGGACAGTATTGAAAGAAGAGGTGTATTTGAACAAATGAGAGGACAAACCTTAAACGCTGTTTCTTCCAGCCGGACTTCAGGTTTTGGTGTTATCTTGAATTTAGACAGGTTCACTAAAAAGAAATACCGCAATAAGAAAAAAGAAGAAGCGCTGTTTGAAAAAAACGAACAGGTGGCGTATGTAAATTACAGGTATTCGCCACAATTGGTAGCCACTTATACGGGCTTTAAAGGCGATTCCTTGCGTATTTTTATGTACCGCTTCACGCCGGATTATGAATGGCTGAGAGCACATCCTTCAAACGAAGAAGTGATCTATTATATAAACGACAAACTAAAGGAGTATAAAAAAACTCCTTATAAGCAACCCTGACAATTATATCGTATCGGGAAAGAGTAGAGAATTAATAACGGCGGCCACCCCTGTTATCATCTCTTTTGTTATATCCGCCACCTCCGCTGCTGCCTCCGCGGTAACCACCACGGTTTCCACCGCCATAACCACCACCCTGGCCTCCCGAGCCGGCGTTTCTTTCATCAGCTTGTTTTACTACCAGGGGTTTTTTGCCAAGGGAAATATCATTCAAATGTTCAATGGCTTCCTTGGCCTCATCCTCATTCGGCATATCTACAAAACCAAATCCGCGGCTTTTACCTGTTTCTTTGTCAATGGTAACTTTGGCAGAAGCAATGGTGCCAAATTTTTCGAAGATTTCCATCAATTCATCATCGTACAAATCGTATGGAAGGCCTGCTACAAAAAGTTTCATACAGGATATTTATTTTGGTAAATGTACAGAACTTATCGGTGAGAAATAAATGCTAATTGCAAACAAGTTTTCGAAAGTGAATAATTGATTGCTGTCAATGATTTTGCATTTATATTAAAATTAATGATTAAGCTCAAGAGGAAGATTAGTAATATACTAACAAAGCACTAACAACAATTTAATAATGCAGGGAGTAATTTTGTGTTCTACATAAAGCAGAAATTTTTCTCATAAGCAGTTAGTTTTGGTTGCGACCCCTGTTTCTACAGGGGTTTATTTTTTTTCCTTCGTGCATCACTTTTGAATGATATGTCTTGTTTCGTATCACGGCCCATTTATTGTATAATTCATTTAAGAGCAGGATCATCCATTCCTATTCATTTTGTAAAAACCTCTTTCTCCAATATTTTTTGAGCCATTCAGTATAACTAACAGTTACACGCAACTGTAACTAAACAGAGGATACAATCTTTTTCAGGATGAATGCAAAAGCAAAAACAGGGAAAGGAAACGGGATCTTATTTTTTACATTCTTCATTTGTGCTTATGCCTGTGCACAGGATATTCCCATTCAGCAACAAAAGCGGATGTACTTTCCCTATCCCATGAATAAAACATGGCAAACGTCGCTCGGCTTTACCGTAACTACGATGCCTTATGAGATCACTGAAGAAATCCACTTTCGCGTACCCGCCGGTGATTTTCATGTGCTGCGCAGGCTGGGTGATAAAACGTTCCTGGACGGAAGAATAAATTTCCAGGCAGTACAAAACATCATTTCTTTAGGCCCCCGCTGGGCTACACCACTTAGTAAAAGAACATCGGCGGCTGCAGGCGCCGATATTGCTTATTGGTTTGGCTTTATCAGCACCCAAGGATTGGAAACAAGGGGCAGCGGATGGCAAACCTATCCCAACCTTTCTTTTGGGTACCGTTTCAATAAAGCCGTTCTACTTACCCTAAGGGCGGAAGCAATTATGAACCTGGGGATTAAGACTTATGCAGGCGATACAAAGGTGACAACCGATTACAGGCTTTTCAGCGGTTCGGCCTACAGCGTGGTTTTAGAACAGCCATTTTATGGAAAAAAAAGCCTGAGCCTCGGCTTCAGGGCTGTCTATAGCAATTTCTTTTGGCAAACCTGGACCCTCTTTGAACCCTTTGACCGCAATCTTTTTTTTCCACAGATAATCGTTGGCCTTGTTCTATGATAAAATATTTTATTCCCATAGTCCTTGCTGCTCTTGTCTCTTGTAAAAGAAACTTTGAAGCACCGGTGCCCAATACCTCCTGGGATCTTTTTGAATCTCCTGCCGCAGGGTCATTAAATACTTCTACCCGTCAAAAGATGGAAGGCGTCTATACTATTTCGATAGGTGGGGATGTATTCGGTCCGGCCACAGCCGCCAAATGGACCTATACGGCCACCGGAGCGGATACAGTTTATCACCTTTCCCTTTTTTGTGAAAAACAGGTAGCTTATTTTATACTGGAAGGCAAAAGGCTGGATACGTCTGTTTTATTGAACGGCTATTGGCGCAAAATGCAGAATACCGAAACCGGCAAGGCGAGATTAACGATCAGCAAAACAAACGGTGCCGTGCATTTATTGGAAAATACGCCGTTCAATGGTAGCGATAGCATCATTATGGAAGGAAGTTTTGGCACCGGAGAAAATGTGCCCGACCGGCCCATACGGTTAAAATATACCCGGCCGCTTTATAAAGCCCGGCCGCTTGAAATTGTAGCGCACCGCGGAGGCGGCAGTACCGCCGATCTGTTGCCTGCTTCCGAGAATTCCGTGGAAATGATCAGGCTCGCCTCAAGGTTTGGAGCCACCGGTATAGAAGTAGATGTAAGGCTTACGAGTGATGGCGTACCGATAATTTATCATGACGCTACCCTGAATGAAAGGCTGATACAAAAAAACGGATTGCTGGGGCCTATTGAAAACTACAGCTATGCGCAATTGAGTACGCTGGTCCGTTTAAAAAATGGAGAAAGAATTCCCACTTTGGTACAGGCACTGGAAACGATTGTCTATCAAACGCCCTTGCAGTATGTGTGGTTGGATACAAAGTTTTCGGGTTCCATGCAGATGCTGAGGGCTCTTCAACTGGAGTACCAGCAAAAGGCAGCGGCTATTGGCCGTATGCTTGAAATAGATATTGGTCTTCCGGATGAGGACGTGGTGAATAATTTTTTAAAGCTGCCAGGCTATCAAAACATCCCTTCTGTTTGCGAACTGACGCTTGAAGACGTCGCAAAAACAAACGCCCGCATCTGGGCCCCGCGATGGACCCTGGGATTACAAAGCGAAGAAGTGCAGCAAATGCATGCGCAGGGCAGACGGGCTTTTGTATGGACGCTTGATATTCCGGCCAACGTTTATGAATTTATGCAACAGGGCGCCTTTGATGGCATTCTGTCTAATTATCCTTCTATTGTAGCCTATTACTATTATGCTAAACAATAAAAATATTTGGCTCTGCCTCTTGCTTTTCGTAAGTGTAAGAACGGGGGCCCAGGAAGAATTTACCTCACAACCTGCCGGCCGCGGAGATTATTCGCTGGTTGCGTATGTAAGCGGAGGGTTTGGTTATTATCCTTCTTATGCCGGAAAGTTGGCTTATCTGCACCCCAATATCTCCAACATTAACCCGGTGTCCACCATCAGGCTCATGTGGCATCCCGATCATTTATTAAAAGTAGGATTGGAAACAGGGTCCATGACTTTTCTTTCTTACACCATAAAAGATTCTGCAGGCAACAGGGGCAAGGTGGTTTTGAATGCTACGCCGCTTTTGCTGGAATGGACCATGGCCATCACCAAACACATTAATGTATTTGCCGGGTCCGGCGTTTATTTTACCCGTACAAAGCTGGATTATGCCGGAAAAACGGCTTCAAAAAAACTAAGTGTGGGTTGGATGGCGGCGGCTTCCTACATTCATCCGCTTTCCAAAAATGTTGGATTGGGAACAGAAGTGAAATGGCTGGATGCTGCCGAATCAAGGGATGGCTCGATTTGTCTTCAGTTGCAATTGGTGTGGAAATTTTTACGATGGTAATTGGTGCTTTCTGTTCTGATGGTTTGCACGGCATAATCTTTTTATCATACACGGTTTAACTAAAAATAGCCTGCTAGTTTACAAACAAGCAGTGTAATTACCGCATGATAAGAAGCATTCTCAAACTCCTGTCTTATTTTTTTATGGCCTCCTGTCATAGAATTTTAAAACCACCTGTACCGGACATGGCGTGGGATCTTTTTGATACTTCTGCTGGCAGCCCTTTGCGTCCCCAGGCCCGCGAGGGGTTGGAAGGCGTCTATGCCATTGAAGAGGATAATGATTTTGGGAAGCAGGCCGTGTTGAAATGGAGCACTTCCCTAACCGGCAGGGATACGATTCACTACCTGTCTATTTTTTGTGAAGAAGACGCCACCTACTTCGTTTGTCGCGGAAAAGAGGTAAACGACTCTATTTTATTAAATGGTTACTGGCGAAAGGCAATGAACAGGGAAACCGGCAGGGCCAGATTCATTATTCAGAAAACAAATGGAGCTGCACAAGGAGGGCAGGGGCAAAAAGTAAATAAAGAAATCATCATCGGGGGGACCTATGGAAAAGGGAACGATGAGCCCACAAAAAAAATCCGTTTGAAATATGTGCGGCCGCTGTATAATAAAACACCACTTGAGATTATAGCACACAGAGGCGGAGGCCGCAACGGGGATCTTTTGCCTGCCTCGGAAAATTCGGTGGAACTGATTCAACTGGCCTCGCGGCTGGGCGCCACAGGGGTGGAAATAGATGTGCAGCAAACCCGTGATGGGGTGCTGGTTCTTTACCATGATGAACGGATCAATGACCGCCTTACCCATAAAACTGGAATCAGGGGAGAATTGAAAGAATACAGCTATGCAGAGCTGGCTTCGCAAGTACACTTAAAAAATGGAGAAAAAATACCCACCCTTGAAGAGGCGCTGGATACCATCATTCACCAAACAGATTTATGCTATGTATGGCTGGATGTAAAAGACACCGGTTATCTCCAAAAGATAAAAGGACTGCAAGCCAAAGCAATGGAAGCGGCCGCTGCTCTTGGGCGCAAAGTGGAAATCACTGTTGGCATCAATAGCGAAGAACTGTTTAAAGAATTCAAAACCCTTTCAGGTTATCAAGCCATTCCTTCCCTTTGTGAGCTGGACCCGGAATATGCAACGGCTATGAATGCCAGGATCTGGGCACCTATGTGGACAGAAGGGTTGCAAAAAGAAGATGTGCAAAAAATGCAGGCTACAGGCCGCAGGGTTTTTGTGTGGACCATCGATGGCGACAAACAGATCAATGAATTTATGAACGAGGGGGATTACGATGGGATCGTTTCCAATCATCCTTCTTTGGTTGCCTACTATTATTATTCAAAGCAATGAGCAACCTTTTATTAATCTTAACCTTTATCCTGCCCATTTAAGGTTTTCATAGCAAAAAATAGCAGAATTTTGATCCCTGACAAGGAAAAGAAGAAGGGTATTTGTTACAAACGGCACACTATCCAGGCAGGCATTCTTCGCTGATGAAATGAGCATAAATTTTCCCGTTTCTTTTTCATTCCGGAGCTCTGAAAACTATATAGCCGTTGGCCTGCCATCAATGAGTCCTTTGGTATTCATGGTGTGAATTTTAAACAACAGTAACCATTATCCCATATGCATCAAAAACTCATTGTTGTCGCCTGCTTTACGCTTTGTACTTTATTTGCGAAAAGTCAAACACAACCTGCGCCAGCTAACGATAGCACCCTGATCGCTTTTGCTTCCGATACACAGGCTCCTATGTGGGTGGAAACCCTCCTGTTAAAGGCGCATCACAACCGCGCCGCCACAAAAAAATTATTTACAGAAATTGAAAACCGACGTCCGGGCTCCTTGTTTTTGTTGGGCGATGTCGTGAATTTGGGATACAGCAACCGCCAGTGGAAACCAATGGATGCGTACCTGCAAAACCTGCGCAGTAAGGGCATTGAAGTGAATGCCATTTTGGGAAATCACGAGGTGATGGGCCAAGCAAAGAAGGGCCAGCAAAAATTTCAAAGCCGTTTTCCCAACCATGTGCGTACCGGTTATGTGGAGATCAAAGATTCCGTAGCGATTGTTTTACTAAACTCCAATTTTAAAAAGCTTACCCGGGAAGAAGACGAACAGCAGACGGCCTGGTACAAAAGAACCCTCGAAAGGCTGGATGCTGATCCTGCTATTCAGTTCATTATTACTACCTGTCATCATTCGCCCTATACCAACAGTAAAATTGTAGGCTCTTCAAAAGCCGTGCAGCAGCGGTTTGTTCCTTCTTTCCTGGCATCAAAAAAAAGCCAGTTGTTTCTCTCCGGTCATTGTCATGCGTTTGAACATTACATGGTAGGCGGAAAAGATTTTATGGTGATCG
>CBHTSW010000016.1:0-103853 GCA_966095395.1 uncultured bacterium
TAATATTGTGTTGGGAATTTTATTCCCGTACTTACTAACCCATCTACATATTAGCTCCGCTCACCGCGGGGCTTTTTGTTTGTAGTAGCTACAATACCGGATAGATGCGTATTTTCAATTAAAATAAGCAGGGTAGGAAATAAAAAACATCACGCTTTCCCATTAGAAGATAGCATGAAAACAAGCGGTGTTGAAGCCATGATGAAGGGCCTTTCGAAAAACTTTTATTCTGAACTCATGTTAAAATAACTTTACTTTCTTCTTTAAAAATTCTTACATGTTAAAATCAATGACCGGTTTCGGAAGAGCAGAGCAAGCTGTGGGTGATAAAACTTTTTTAGTGGACATCAAGTCGCTCAATGGAAAACAATTTGACCTGCAGTTAAAAATGCCGGCCTTTTTAAAACCCTTTGAATTCGACATCCGGAAAATTCTTTCAGAGAACTTAGGCCGGGGCACGGTTGACTGCAGTATCAATTTAAAAGAAACAGGTAACGCCAAGCCTGTTACCATTAATACAGACCTGGCAAAGTCTTATTACAAACCACTGGAAGCCTTATCAAAGGAACTGGGATTGGATACGGAAGGCATCTTATCCACGCTCATCAAGTTACCCGAAGTAATTACCCCCACCAGTGAAACATTGACCGACGAAGAGTGGAAAAAGTTTGCTACCGTTATTCAGGCAGCCATCGACGATTTGAATTATCACCGCGTAGAAGAAGGAAAGGTGTTGCAAAAAGACCTGCAGTTGCGCATTGATAATATTTTGAAACAACAGGAACAGGTTGAAAAACTAGAGCCTTTGCGCCAGCAAAAAATAAAAGAAGGCATTACCCGGCTCCTCGAAGATCATGTAGGAAAAGATAATTATGACACCAACCGGCTGGAACAGGAACTCATCTATTACATAGAAAAAATCGACATCAGCGAAGAGCAGGTACGGTTAAGAAATCACTGCGATTATTTTGTAGCTGTCCTGCACGAATCAGAAGACTTCAAAGGCAAAAAACTCTCATTTATTTTACAGGAAATAGGAAGAGAGATCAATACTACCGGTGCCAAGGCGTATGATTCCACCATTCAAAAATGTGTAGTACTGATGAAAGATGAGCTTGAAAAAGCCAAAGAACAGGTATTAAATGTTTTATAAAAAGATAAGGTTCCGTAGAATAAACCCGGGTATTAAAAACTGATTTTAGATTTGCAGTATGTTATTTAAACATCAAAGTCCTCTTTACTACTGTCTGGCCGCTTGTTTGTTTTTTTTCGCCTCTTGCCAAACCATTGATCTTTACGAGAGGTCCGTTCCCATCCCACGGCATGAATGGAGTAGCGGTTTTAAACCCCAGTTCAAATTCACGATAAAGGACACCACTTCCCCCTACCAGGTTTACATTATTCTCAGGCATAACGATCAATATAATTACAACAACATCTGGGTGAATTTATATACGCAGGCGCCCGGCGATTCCGTGCAGAAGGTTCAGTACGAACTGCCCCTGGCGTCAAAGGAAAAAGGATGGCTGGGCAGTGCTATGGATGATCTTTACGAACACCGCATAGCCCTTACGCCGCAAAACCAAAAACTTTTTTTCAGAAAGCCGGGTGAATACATTTTTACCCTGGAGCAAATTATGCGTGAAGACCCGTTGCAACATGTAATGGATGTGGGCCTCAGGCTGGAAAAGAAACCGGGATAACATGGCTGATTCCAACAAACGAAAACTCCAGTTAGCTACCATTGTATATTGGGTGCTGCTGGTGTACATCATTGCAGCCCTGCTGTGGTGGGCACTTTCGTTAGTGCACCAAAACGAAGACATTTATGCATTAAAGAAAAGTCATCTCAGCGCCCTGCAGGTTCAAGACCCCGCAGGCTACCAGCAACAATTACACGAAATACAGGACGAACGAAACCGGAATATCTCAAAATATGTGGGTGAGGGAACAACCTTTTTATTACTCATCCTTGTGGGTGCTGTTTTTATTTATCGTTCGGTGCGTCGCCAGTTTAAAGTGCAGAGGCAACAGCAGAATTTTGTAATGGCCGTAACGCATGAGTTAAAAACACCTATTTCAGTTTCCCGGCTCAACCTGGAAACCCTGTTGAAATACAATCTGGATGATACCCGGAAAAACAAACTGCTGCAAATGACGCTGCAGGAAACCCTTCGTTTGGATAACCTGATCAATAATATTTTGATTTCCTCCCAATTGGATGGGAACTCCTATAAGGTTTCTAAAGAAGAGATCAATTTCTCCGACCTGACCACCGATGTGGTGCACCAGTTCAGCAACCGCTACCCCGACCGTAATTTGCAAACCAACATACAGGAGGAAGTGGAAATTTCCGGGGACCCACTTCTTTTAAAACTTTTGGTAAGCAACCTGCTGGAGAATGCAAATAAATATTCACCCAAAGAAAAACCGATCGAATTGACATTATCCCGGTCCAACGGTATGATAGACCTGGAAGTAAATGACGAAGGAGAAGGCATTCCTGATCAGGAAAAGAAAAAAGTGTTTGAAAAATTTTACCGCATCGGCAGCGAGCAAACCCGAAAAACACAAGGCACCGGGTTAGGTTTATATTTGTGTAAGAAAATTGTAGCTGACCACAATGGCACCATTCGCCTGAAAGATAATCAACCGCAAGGCAGCAAATTTATAGTTCAGTTGCCCGCATAAATATAACAGAATGACGAACGCAAAACCGTCCATATTATTAGTGGAAGATGAAGAGAACTTACACGAAGCCCTGAAAATGAATTTGGAACTGGAGGGCTACCAGGTCACATCGGCTTACGATGGCAGCCATGCCATGAAGGCTGTTCAAAATGAATATTTCGACCTGATCATTATGGATGTGATGATACCTGAAATTGATGGCTTCAGCATTACACAGAACATACGGCTAACCAATACAGAAGTTCCCATTTTGATATTAAGCGCCAAAGGCAGCAGCGAAGACCGTGTGATGGGCTTAAAAAAAGGAGCTGATGATTATCTTACCAAACCTTTTAATTTAGAAGAGCTCTTGTTACGGGTGCAAAAGCTCATCCGGAAAAACAAGCAGCTCCAGGAAAAATCAACCATTGGCGATACCTATAGTTTTGGCGGGCATACGATTGATTTTAAAGCCCAGGAAGCCATAACCGCCCGCGGCGAAAAACTCCAGCTAAGTAAAAAAGAAGCCATGCTGTTGAAACTGCTGATCGAGAATAAAAATGAAGTAGTACCCAGGGAGAAAATACTGCAATCAGTTTGGGGCTACAACGTATACCCTACTACAAGAACCATTGATAATTTTATTTTAAACTTCCGCAAGTATTTTGAAACAGACAGCCGCAATCCAAAACATTTTCATTCGGTAAGAGGCGTGGGGTATAAATATGCGGAGTGATGATTTGTGAGAAGTGAGCTATCCGCCATCAGGCATCAAAGGTGGAAGCTAATAAAGAAACCCAAGGTTATTTAAAAGCTTTCAAAACATGCATCGTTGTGGCTAAAATCTCTTCTTTTTTACTGCCGTTATCAATATGTGAATAGATCACCAATTGACACTGCTGTAAAACAGACTGTAGTTCTTTGTTTTGTTCCGCCGAAAGCAAGGAAGCATGGGTTTTGGAAAAAGAAGAAAGTATAGATTGAATTTCAACGCAGGTTTCTCTTACGGTAAGCTCATTTAAATTTAAGGAAGCAACCTGTTGCACATAATTTGGTTCGGTTGAGGCCGGGACACTTTCTTTTTGTTTTCGTTTTACCGTTCGCTTTTTAAATTTGAAAAAAACGAACAGGGCCATACTCACTATAACCAGCAAAAGCACCAGCCATATGTAAGGAAAAGACACCTGTCTTTCAATAGAACCGGGAGCCACTGTTGCCATCGCTTCTGTCACGTGGAATTCCAGGCTATCAGTAGCCAGTCGTTTAAACCCACCGGCCGTCACATCAAAATAGGAAAAAGAAACAGGAGGCATGATATAACGGCCCGTAGCGTCAACGGCAAATCCAAATTCATAGATTCTCTCGCCTTCAATAGGGGCGGTGTTTTTGTTTAAATGGTCTTTTACGGCAGGCTCAAAAGGCTCTATTCCTTTTTGCCAGCGCATAGCCGGTGGACCAAACTGGATAAAGTTTCCGTTTCCCTTAACCGCCACGATCAGTTTTCCTTGTCCGTTGGCAGGCACCACTTTTTTTTCCAAATGCGCCTTAATGGAAAATTTTCCAACCGCTCCTGTAAAATCTTCCGGCTTTGTGGCAGGCAGGGGTTTAACCGTGATGGCGATGGGTTCTGTAACAATCTCTTTCTCCACTTTGGTTTTGAAATGCGTTATGCTGTCCTCAAAGTCTATTTCATTTCGCACATACATTTCATCAATAGTGAAGTGGCCCGGCTGCACCGGGTATAATTGCACCTGGCGCAAAATAGAGGTATTGAAAATTTTACCGTTTACCGTTTCCACCGCCGTATGGGCTTCATTAATATTTAAAATATCAACCACGCTAAATCCATAAAAGGCGGGAGACCTTTCAGCTTCAGAAGAAGATTGCAGCCGGGAGTATAATTTAAAAGTGGCCACTACGGGTTCACCTACATAACAGCTTTTTTTATTGACTTGCGTTTTAATAAACAGATTTTCATTAATTAATTGTTCCCGGTCTTTTTTAGAGGAAGGCGCATATAAAGCCACGTCGGTATAACTGGAACGTACATTAAAGCTTGCCTTGGGCTGAGGCGTTACGGTTATTCCGGCATCGGCACTTTGTTTATCAGGGCCATTTTTAAAACTAACCTTTATGCCCCCAATTCTTAATACACCGGTTGTGGTAGGCACCAGTGTATACGCAATATTTTGGATGGCCTGTAATTTTCCATTTATAACCGTGTTGCCTTTGTAAATATTGGGTCCGCTGATCAAACGGCAACTATCAAACGTGGGGGTAGTGGCCCCAACAAATTCTCCCGGCTCGGTAATAACATACTGCACCTGGAAGGCGGTACCCACGACTACAGGTTGCGTGGGTACAATCACCTCTATCTGCTGCGACCAGCAGCGGCACGAGATCAGAAAAATCAAAATAGTCCCAACAATCTTCATGGCTAACGAATATAGTGGGTGAATGTTTCCCCGTTTTTCCAAATTGATCAATGGAAAAGGAGTCGTATTAATGGTTACAGGTCGCCTAGTTGCGGACGTACCACTATTTCTTCTACGACGGCCTGCGGGGAAAGTTGCGCAGCGGCATATACCAGCCTGGCAATATCTGCTGCCTGCATAATTCTTTGTTCTGAAATGCCACTCCCTTTCCACGAATCCGTGTAAACAGCACCCGGAATAACAGCCGTTACTTTAATGCCATGCTCCTGTAATTCATACCGGAGGTTTTTGGTAAAGCCCAGCAAAGCGTATTTGCTGATACTATAGGCGCCCCCGCCGGGATAGGCTGCCAAACTGGCTATGGAGCAAAGGTTGAAAATGTGACCGCTTCTTTCGGCTTTCATGGCAGGTAATAATGTTCTGGTAATATAATAGGCACTAAACAGGTTCACATCCAGCATCTGTTGCAGCGCACCATCCGCCTCGTCACAAACGTTTCCCTGCACAAAGCTGCCTGCATTATTTACCAGCACATCTACCGACGAGGTATTATTTAAAACCCATTCGGCAAACAAAACAGCCTGGGTCTTTTTACCCACATCCAGGGGTTTTCCATCAATACGGATAGCAGGGAATTGCGTCTTTAATTCTTCTATGGTTTGATCGAGGTTGGTTTCACTCTTTGAACATAAAAAAAGATCATAGCCATGCAGGGCAAAGATCTGTGCTATAGCTTTTCCTATTCCTCTTGACGCCCCGGTAATTACTGCATTCATTTTGTTCAGTATTTTTGAAATCTTTCTTTACAAATCTAATTCTCTATTTCTACAAGCTTACATGAAATACAAACACCTTTTTTTTGATTTAGACCACACACTCTGGGATTTTGATGCCAACGCCAGGGCCACCCTGGAACAGTTGCATATTGACCTGGACCTGGTAAGTAAAGGCGTTCACGACTTTGAACTCTTCCACAAAAATTATTTGCAGCATAATGAAAAGCTCTGGGCCCGCTATCGCAACGGGTACATTAAGCAGGAAGAACTGCGCCTGAAACGCATGTGGCTTACCTTACTGGATTTTAAAATTGCAGATGAGGCCCTGGCCAGGCAGTTAAACGAACTTTTTTTACAGCTTTTGCCGGCAAGGACGATTCTTTTTCCTGACACCAAAGAGGTATTGCAGTATTTAACGAATAAAGGCTATCAATTGCACCTGATTACAAACGGGTTTGAAGAAACACAACACAGCAAATTAAAGTACAGCGGTTTGAATGTTTTCTTCAAAGAGATCATTACCTCCGAGGGGTCCAACAGCCTGAAACCCCAGAAAGAGATCTTTGCTTTTGCCATGGCAAAAGCAAAGGCCAGCGTAACAGAAAGTATTATGATTGGGGATAGCCTGGAAGTGGATATTGCCGGCGCCAGGAATGCAGGCATGGACCAGGTACATGTAAATTATAACGATGCCCCACAGGACATAAAACCTACTTATACCGTAAGAGCTTTAAAGGAGCTGGAAGCCCTGTTTTAAGACGCAGCGCAGGAAAAAAAAGTTTGTTGCCTGGGCAGTGCCTGCCGGGTGAAATGAAAGCCTGAAGGGAACGCAGGTGCTCTTTTATTGGCCTGAAATAACAGCGATAAAAAAGGTCCCGCCAGCAGCGGGACTTTCCTTTAATAGCAGGCCACATTAGCCGCCTTGCTGCAATGGGTCTTTTTCATGACGCATTTGCTTGTCTCTTTTTTCGTTGGTTTTTTGTTGTTCGTATGAAGCACTGTAGCCGTAACAGCAGCAGTGGTCAGCAAAGCAACACCGGCAACAAGTAATTTCTTTTTCATGAACGTGGTATTGTTCCTTTAAGTTAGAGAAATTACACGAATTACTGAACACGAATTATACGAATGGAACGAATTGTTTTTATGATGGAAGACCTCGTTGAAAGGACAACCTACCATTTTCCCAAAACGGTAACGCCACCTTTTACTTTTTGATTGATCTTAACCTCAACATTAGTATCCAGCGGCAATAAAAGATCGACCCGTGAACCGAATTTAATAAAGCCCATCTCCGCACCCTGAAGCACCTTGTCCCCGGGCTTTAAATAGTTTACAATGCGCTTGGCCAGTGCCCCCGCAATTTGTTTAACCAGCATTTCCTTGCCATGCTGCCTGTAAACCACAGAATGCCTTTCATTATCAGTTGATGATTTAGGATGCCAGGCCACTAAATATTTACCGGGATGGTATTGGCTATACACCACTTCCCCGCTTACCGGATTTCTGTTCACATGCACGTTCAACGGGCTCATGAAGATGGATATCTGCAGGCGTTTATCCTTAAAATACTCATCCGCTTCTACTTCTTCAATAACCACAACCGTTCCATCGCAGGGAGCGACGATCATGTCTTCACCTTCTGTATAGGTACGGTTTGGAATTCTAAAAAAGGAAAGAATAAAAACTAATAACCCAACTACAGCCACGGCAATGATCCATCCAAGGATAGGGTAACGGGGCATAATTAAAATCACGGTCAGCGCAACGATCACTGCCGTTATAATGGTACTGATCAAAATGGTGGAAAAACCTTCTTTGTGAATTTTCATTAGTTAAATTGAAGAGCAAAATTAGGAAGAAGCCACAGAGAATCGAAAAGTTTCACCGGGTATTACCCGGCATCTGCCCCCCGAATCGGCCCATCAGCCTTTACCGGTCAAGCCCCGGGCTAAAACAAAGCAAACACGCCTGGTTCCGGCGCCCGCCAAAATCTCATTATCCTTGTTTTAGCCTAACAGTTTTTATTAAAAAAACAGATCGGGCCAAAGCTGAATTATCCTCATCGAATTTCCATCCGGGCAAACAAATTCCTTTGATTTTTATGTGCGTATCTCCGCTCATTATTTAATAATCCATTCGTAGCAGGTAGCATTGTTTTTGCATGTCTTGTTGTATGAGTTAAAATGTTTGCTATGAAAAATAAAGATGCCGCAGAGGAAAGACAAGGCCGTGCTTCGGAGGGCAGACAATCTGAAAACACATCCGTAAATACCAGGGAAGAGCATACTGAAAGAAACAACCACCCGGAAAAAGATAAAAAGATCAGAGATATCCATAACAGAGCCCGGAAAAGCTATCATAATGATGGCCCTGGCGGAAGTTACCGGGGGTTATAAATGGTTTGGAAAAAGTTATTAAGGCTGAGGAGCACATCTGCTTAAAGTAAGGATTTGTTTGTGATTATTTTTGCAGTATTTACAATAAATGACCATACGGCAAAAAATATTGAAGGCAGCTTATCCCTTATTAATAAAATTTGGAAAGCTTAAAGGAAGCGGGTTACAAGTAACGAATACTGAAAACGTTCCACCACCGGTTCCTTTTTATGATCTGCAGGCACAGCTAAACAATGGCCGCTACATCAACTTTACTTCATTAAAGGGAAAAAAAGTGTTACTGGTAAACACGGCCAGCAATTGTGGCTATACCAATCAGTATGCGGAACTTCAAAAATTATACGAAGAGAAAAAAGAGAACCTGGAAATCATTGGTTTCCCTGCCAATGATTTCAAAGAACAGGAAAAAGGAACAGATGCGGAAATAGCGCAGTTTTGCCAGGTGAACTTTGGCATCAGCTTCCCACTGGCTAAAAAAGTTACGGTTGTAAAATCTGCCAGCCAGCACCCTGTTTTTCAATGGCTGACTCAGAAAGGTAAAAATGGCTGGAATGAAAAAGAACCTAACTGGAATTTTTCAAAATACCTTATAAATGAAGCAGGCACCCTTACGCATGTTTTTGATCCTTCTGTTTCTCCTTTGAGCAAGGAAGTTTTCAGGGCCATCAATCAATAAGTTTGGGTGATTTTAGCCCCCTGCATGGGTGGTGCTCTTTCTACTACACACCTTAATGGCGGCATAAGGGAGAATTGTCCTGCAGGTTTATTTCAGGATAGCCTAAACAAGCTGCGCAAGAAACGAAAAACCAGCATGCCCGATCCGTTTTAGCGGCTTCAAAACATACTGGTTACCCGGATTTCAAAAAAAATTTTACAACCTGCTGCCAAACACTTTTTTCAAAATGTCGGTAGTACGGGCTACCGGATTTTCACGAATATTCGCTTCTTCCTGTGCTATTTGATCAAACAGGGCAGTAACCGCTTTTTCTACCACGTAGGAAGGCAGATCAGGATTTAATTTATTAAGCGTCGTTGGAAAATTGTTGTAGGTGTTAATAACATCCGTATAATATTTGGTAGCACTAAACTTATCCAGCGAACCTTTGATAACAGGAGAAAAAGCAGCGATCAGCTTATTGGTTGTTTTGTCGCGGAAATATTGGGTGGCGGCATCTTTGGGACCTTTTACAATGTTTATCGCATCGGTGATGGTCATTTGTTTAATGGCATCCACAAAAATGGGACGGGCATACCCTACGGCATCTTCGGCGGCCCGGTTAATTTGTAAAATAGCCCTGTCCACCAAAGAACCCATTCCTACCTGGCGTAAAGTGTTTTCAATTTTTTGTGCATCGGGCGGCAAAAGCAATTTATATGCCTGGTTGCCAAAAAAGCCATCCTGCTTATTGAGCAGCGAAATGCCTCTTCCAACACCCTGGTCAAGGGCTTCGCGGATTCCCTGTGCGGCTTCGGTTTGTGTAACAGGGACTGATACGGGCAGGTTCGAAAGCGTGTCACAGGATACAAGCCCCAAAGTGAGGGCAAAAGCAAGAACATAGTTTTTCATTGAATTCATATTTATTCCTTGTTTTCAAATTTGCTGCCAGAAATGCAGCAGCATAATAATCAGCAAATTACGCTTCCTGGTTTTTCCTGCGGCCAGCAATTTTCCGGACGTCATTTAAACCGGCGGGTTCCTGCCCTTGCTAACGGTGCTGATTAAGGTAGATTTTTTTCTTTTTGAGGGCATGGTATTTCAGCCACAAAAAAACAAAGGCAGAGCCAGAATTTGCTACGGAATCCAAAACCAGGACGTCCGCAAGGCAATCCTTATTTGTTGGTTTAGCCCTTCCTCCCGGCAGGCAGCAGCGTTATTCGCCGTCCTATCAGTACATTTGCACCACTTTGAAACCGTGGTGAAAATGCAAACACAACATTTATCAGAACAGGAAATTGTTCGCAGGGAAAAACTGGCAGAACTTCAAAAATTAGGAGTAGATCCTTATCCCGCTGCTTTATACCCCGTAAATACCTATTCGGCTGTCATTAAAAGTTCTTTTTCGGATGAGAAGAAAGAAGACCTGGCAGATGTATGCCTGGCGGGGCGGATTATGAGTGTACGGGATATGGGCAAGGCCTCCTTTGCCGAACTGCAGGATGCGCAGGGCCGCATCCAGATCTATGTACGGAAAGATGACCTGGCCAGGGACGGCGATACCTCCATGTATGACCAGGTTTGGAAAAAACTGTTGGACATCGGCGATTTTGTTGGCGTTAAAGGTTTTGTGTTCCGTACCAAAATGGGAGAGATTTCGGTGCATGTCAAGGAGCTGACCTTTCTTGCCAAATCTTTACGGCCATTGCCTATAGTAAAAGAAGTGGAAGGGCAGGTTTTTGACGCCGTTACCGACCCTGAGTTCAAATACCGCCAGCGCTATGCTGACCTGGTGATCAATCCGTCTATTAAGGAAACCTTTATAAAACGCACCAGGCTTATTAATTCCATCCGTGAGTTTTTAAATGAGCATGGCGCTTTGGAAGTGGATACACCTGTGCTGCAAAGCATTCCGGGCGGTGCAGCGGCCCGGCCCTTTGTTACGCATCACAATGCCCTGGACGTGCCTTTTTACTTGCGTATTGCCAATGAATTATACCTCAAGCGTTTGATCGTGGGAGGATTTGACTGGGTGTATGAATTCAGCCGCAACTTCCGAAATGAAGGCATGGACAGGACACACAATCCCGAATTCACCGTCCTGGAATTTTATACGGCCTACAAAGACTATTTGTGGATGATGAACGTAACGGAACGCCTGCTGGAAAAAGCAGCGGTTGATGTTTGCGGCACCACAGAAGTGACGGTTGGCGATAAAACGATTTCTTTTGCAGCCCCTTTCAAACGCATCAGCATTTACGATGCGATTAAAGAGCATACGGGCTTTGATGTAAACGGTATGGACGAAACTGCCCTGCGGGAAGTTTGCAAAAAACTTCATTTGGAAGTGGATGAAACCATGGGCAGGGGCAAAATGATCGATGAAATTTTTGGCGAACGCTGCGAACATCATTACGTGCAGCCCACCTTCATTATTGATTACCCGGTGGAAATGAGCCCGCTGACCAAAAAACACCGCAGCAAAGCAGGCCTCGTGGAACGTTTTGAACTGATGGTCAATGGAAAGGAAATTGCCAATGCCTATAGTGAATTAAATGACCCCATTGACCAAAGAGAACGCTTTGAAGAGCAGGCAAAACTGATGGAGCGCGGCGATGAGGAAGCCATGTATATTGATTATGATTTTCTCCGTGCACTGGAATACGGCATGCCCCCCACTTCGGGCATTGGCTTTGGAATTGACCGGCTGTGCATGCTGCTAACCAATCAGCCTTCCATCCAGGACGTATTGCTTTTCCCGCAAATGCGGCCAGAAAAATGGGTGGTGGAAGCGAACGAAGAGGCAAGTGATACGTTATAAGTTATACGTTGTAAGTTCTACGTTGTTGATGGCTACTGCTAACAACTTACCACATACAACGTCAAATTCCACACATGAAAGTAACCGGCTTTTCTTTTATCAGGAATGCAGTCAAGTACCAATACCCCATAGCAGAAGCATTGCAATCCATTCTTCCGCTGTGCGATGAAGTGGTAGTGGCTGTGGGTGCTTCGGAAGATAACACAAGAGAGCTGGTTGCTTCTGTTGATCCGCAGAAAATAAAAATTCTTGATACCGTTTGGGATGACAGCCTGCGTGAAGGCGGCCGTGTACTGGCAGTGGAAACTGACAAAGCATTTAAAGCCATAGGAGCTGACACAGACTGGTGCTTTTATATTCAGGGCGATGAAGTCGTGCATGAAGACGGGTACGAAGAAATTCGCAAAGCCATGCACGACTGGAAGAACCACAGGGATGTGGACGGGCTTTTATTTAAATACCGGCATTTTTACGGCTCCTTTGATTATGTAGGCAACTCATCAAAATGGTATAAAAAAGAAATACGGATCATTAAAAATGATAAAAATATTTTCTCCTACCGCGATGCGCAGGGCTTCCGGAAAGGCGCTAATGAAAAGCTAAGAGTAAAGCCCTTAAATGCGTATGTACACCACTATGGCTGGGTGAGGGAACCGCAGGCCATGTACCAAAAGCAATACGATTTTAGCAGGCTTTGGGGCGGAGAAAACTGGCAGCCGCAAAAAGTGTATGAAACCCCTTTTGATTATACAGCAGAAACCGATGCCCTGGAAAAATTTACAGGCACCCATCCCAAGGTCATGCAGCCCCGCATTGACCGCATGAACTGGAAGTTCGACTACGACCTGTCGCATAATCAATTAAAACCTAAGGAAAAGTTCAAAAACTTTATTGAAAAGCTCACCGGCAAAAGGCCTTTCGATCATAATAATTACAAGATCGTCTAACCTCGCTACCACCCCCTGAGGTTTTACCCCCCGGGGGGTAAGCTGGTTTTAATCCAAAAAAATATCCTTCATCAACGGCTGCTCGGGGTTCACTGCATATTTTTTCAAATCGGTGATGCCTTCTTTTTCCAGCAGCTCTTCATCAATAAAAAAATTACCGGTGCACACTGTCGATGGTTTTGATAGAATATAATAAGCGGCATCTGCTACTATTTCAGGGGTGCGGCTCATTTGCATCAGCACATCGCCCCCCAATAAATTTTGAACCGCCGCTGTGGCAATGGTGGTTTTGGGCCATAAGGCATTGGCTGCTACCTTATGCTCTTTTAGTTCTTCTGCCAGTCCCAAAACGATCATACTCATACCGTATTTGCTCATCGTATACGCCAGGTGCTGGGCAAACCATTTGGGATTTAAATTGAGCGGAGGTGACAGGTTTAAAATATGGGCGTTGGTTGATTTTTTCAAATGCGGGATACAGGCCCTGCACATAAAAAAGGTGCCTCTTACCTGGATGCCGTGCATCAGGTCAAATCGTTTGGGTTCGGTTTGCTCCGTGGGCATGAGGTTAATGGCGCTGGCATTATTGATAAGGATGTCGATGCCGCCAAACGTTCTTACCGTTTCATCCACCGCCGCCTTTATCTGTTCTTCATAACGTATATCGCATTGAAGGGGAAGGGCTTTCACGCCTGTGTCTTCTATCTCCTTTGCGGCCGTATAAATGGTGCCTTCCAGCCTGGGATGCGGCTCTGTGGTTTTGGCGGCAATGGCAATGTTGGCGCCTTCCCTGGCTAGCCGCAAGGCAATGGCCTTTCCAATGCCGCGGCTTCCGCCGGTAATCAAAACGGTTTTGTTTTTTAAAGTCATAAGCAATCGGTTTTTTCCTTTAAGAAAGGACGGGTTTGGGTTTTGTTTGCATAATGCCCTCAATGCGCTGCATAATTTCAGGAGTTAGCCTGGGCAGCACATCCAGTGCCTTTAGATTTTCAACCAACTGTTCTTTTTTAGTAGCACCCAGTATGGCGGTAGTCACATGGGGATTTTTAAGGCACCAGGCAATGGCCAGTGTGGATTGCGGCGTGTCCAGTTCTTTTGCTATTTGGCCTAGCTGGCGCACTTTGGTTACTTTATCTTCCACCATCCAGCGGTCTTTCAGCCAGTCAAAGCCTTCCAGTGCAAAGCGGCTGTTCTCCGGTATGCCATTGTTGTATTTGCCGGTTAAAAGTCCTGATGCCAATGGGCTCCAGATAGTAGTTCCCATGCCTACCGTTTCAAAGATCATTGGGAAATCACCTTCCATCCTGTTTCGTTCCAGCAAATTATATTGCGGCTGCTCCACACAGGGGCCAATTAGTTTGTACTGTGCTGCCACGCGGTGGGCTTCCATGATCTCCACACCGCTCCATTCGCTGGTGCCCCAGTACAAGATCTTGCCTTGCTGCATCAGTATGTTCATGGTCCACACCACTTCTTCAATAGGAACGGTGCGGTCCGGACGATGGCAGAAATAAATATCGAGATACTCCACCTGCAAACGCTGCAAAGCTTCGTGACAGGCTTCCACCAAATGTTTGCGGCTCAAACCGGTTTGGTTGGGTTTGTTCTGTTTGCCCCTCGATCCAAAAAATGCCTTGCTGCTTACCACGTAGGAGGTGCGGTCCCAGCCTTTCTTTTTTAAAACCCTTCCCATCAGTCGTTCGCTTTCGCCAAGCGCATAGGCTTCTGCGTTATCAAAAAAATTGATGCCATTGTCGTAAGCAATGCCCATTAATTCATCGGCAATCGTATCATCAATTTGTTTGTGAAAGGTTACCCAACTGCCATACGACAATACACTTAACTGCAGGCCTGCCTTTCCCATTCTCCTGTATTCCATAGCTAATAGTTTAATTTTTTAAAATGAGAATTGAAGGTATTGAGAAAGTACAAACAAAAGGTGCTGCCAACAGGAAAGATACGCCAGAGCCTGATAAGGCGCGACCCGGTTAATGGCATGTTAACGGGTCCTGAAAAGCACGACAAGAATACTTTTTGCGATTAACCTTGTATTCAATTATTCATCATTAAACTTACAATCATGAAAAGACTACTCATGGCTCTGGTAGCTATAATCGGATTGAGCGTTTGCGGCTTTGCACAGACAGCAGCTCCTGCCAAAGAAAAACCCAAAGTGGCAGTTACCGCAAAGCATACTCAGAAAAAATCAACGAAGGCAGAAACACAACAAAGTCCGGTTACAACCTCCACCACCACTACGACAACTACCACCCCTGCAACAACCAAGGGTATGGTTAAAAAAAATGGAACACCCGATATGCGCTATAAAGCCAACAAAGCTGCTGCTAAAACACAAACAACAACTACCACCCATCTGAAAAAGAATGGAACGCCAGACAAGCGATATAAAGAAAATAAAAAAGGCTAGCGCATGCAAAGCACCTGTTGTTAATAAACAAAGCCCCTGCCGGCAGGGGTTTTGTTTATTGCGCTGCTAATTTATTTGAAAACATCACCGCACCGGCAGGTTGCCCGATGATGTTCTGTTTTCAGCCCCGGGTACCTTATAATCGTTTCCGCATCAGCCAGTCTCTTTGCAAATCATCTCCCAAAAGAAAATGGGTTTCCTCAAATTTTTCAAAACCCCATTTGGTATAAAAGTCAATAGCTCTTTGGTTTTTTTCCCATACGCCCAGCCATAACACCTCTTTGTTTTTTTCTTTCGCTATATCAATGCTGGCCTGCATCAAAACCCTGCCGGCGCCTTTTCCTATCATGTGCTTCATGGCGTAAAGACGTGCAATTTCCAAGGCGTTCTTACTGCCTAAAGATCTTGGCACCCCTGCATCGCGAAGCTTGACATAGCCTGCAATGTCTTTGTTGTGGTAGGCTATCAAAAAAATATTTTCAGGACTTCCCACTTCCAGCATCAGCTTTCCCCGGGTAAATTGCTCCCGCATAAATTTTTCCATATTCTCCGTTGTGTTATCGGCTGCAAAGGTTTCATAGAAGGTTTGGCGGCTGATATCAGCGATCAATACCTCATCTTCTTTTGTAGCATATCGAAGCGAAAACCCCATACCGGCAATTTACATCCCTCAACTGTTTTGAAATCAAATTTATTCAGATTAGGAGAAAGAATTCTACTTTATAAAATAGCCCCTGTACAACCATTAGCTTCTGTTGTATGGCTTGCCTACCGGCGGGCCAGTGCTTGTACACTGTATCTTTCATTCAACTTTTTGTTTCATGCAGCGAACGCTAAGGAGCAACGACGTTACGCAGCTGTATCGTTGCGTTCGCTGCATGAACTGCGTTGTCAAGATTTACCAGGAACCGTGACAGCAGCCATACAGCTGGGTACAGAAAACTTATCTTCGCTTCAATGGATGATGCCTATTACATGAAACAAGCCCTTGCGCAGGCCCAAAAGGCGTTCGAAGAAGATGAAGTACCGGTAGGTGCCATCGTGGTTTTGAACCATAAAATCATTGCAAGGGGATACAACCAGGTAGAGAAGTTAAATGACCCGACAGCACATGCCGAGATCATTGCACTGACATCGGCTTTTAATTATTTAGGAAGCAAGTATCTGCCGGAAGCCACCTTATATGTTACCGTAGAACCCTGTTTAATGTGCGCCGGGGCCTTGTATTGGAGTAAGATCGGCCGGGTGGTTTACGGCGCTACCGATGAAAAGAATGGCTACCTTCATATAACTAAAGAAAGGTCTCCCTTTCACCCGAAAACAGAATTGATAAAAGGTGTGTTAGCAGAAGAGTGCGCAAATTTAATGAAGTCGTTTTTCCGGCAAAAAAGATAAGCTATGGCCATCAAAATTCTTTCTCAAAAAGTGGAATGCCTCAACCCCAACACGGGCGGCAAAATAAAAATCGATAAAACGATTTACGATCTTTTTTCCAGGGCCATCTTTCAAACGCTCGAAAAAAGCCAGCCTCTTACGTACACCCAGATCGTTGAAGGCATTAAGGATTGTTTTAAACAAGAGAAAACAAAATTTGACGGCTCGATTGGATGGTATGCGGTAACCATCAAAAATGATATGCAGGCAAGAGGAATCATGGAAGTATTTACCGAAAAAGAAAGGAAACTGCACCGAATAAAAAACTAAGAGCTACTGCGTAACGGCGCTTAGGTGAGATGTGATCGTTGATTACATGATTGATCCACCCGGAATTTTTGAGTAACCTCCATAAAAGAAGGAACATTCTTTCCCTGCAGGGACGTCAGCCGCCAGGATTTCAAATAAGAAAAGCCTGACCGCATGTACGGTCAGGCTTTTATCTGAATTGTTTACTAATTAATAGCCGGAGTTTTGCTGTGCTTCCAAACCCGGGTTGGCATTGATTTCATCCTGCGGAATGGGCAGAATTACTTTTTGGAAAGTTCGGTCAATGGTTTTGGGGCGATGAGGAACCGTTATGCCTCCAAATTCATCGTTGAATGTAATAGGCAGGTTCAAACGCAACATATCAAAAAAGCGCTGACCTTCTGTAAACAGCTCTTTACTTCTTTCGTCCATGATCATATCCATGGTAATGGTAGCAGCTGTAGCCGGCGCCAGATTTGGAGAACGCTTCCGGATTTGGTTCAGATAGGTAACCGCCAGGTCCTTGTTAATATGGTAGGCTGCTTCAGCAGCAATCAAATAAATTTCTGAAAGGCGGATCACCTTAATGTTTACAGCAGTAGACGAGTTCTTAACCTTATCATCGCCTTCCAGTGTGATGCTCCCACTGTACTTGTAACTGGCGCCCAGGTGGGTGGTACTGCTTTCGTCGTTACTCATAACACCCCACCTTACATCATTTGGATCCTGCTTTAACCGGTCCAGGAAATAATCGCTTGCCATAAACCAGCCTAAAACTGAACCGCCACCATGTCCTTTACGGCGCAGATAAAAACCTAAGGAAGCAGTGGTTAAGTCGTTCTCGTTTGGAAACATTCCCAATTCGAAAATTGATTCAGAACCAAATTGTGCTTTCCATGAATTTACCCACTCGGCATTGGCGTACAACTTATAGACGTTGCTGGTAATGATGGCTTCCGCAGCACTTAGGGCTTCGGCATAATTTTCCATATTCAGATAAACCCTGGCCTGTATGGCTTTATTGCCATAGTAATTTAAGTAGCCGTTCGATTTTGCCTTCGAAAGCAGCGGCTCGGCCTCTTTTAAATCCTTTAAAATTTGAGTATAGTTCTCTGCTACGGTGGCACGCAGCGGCTGTGCCGTTGCTTCCAGCGGTTCTGTGACGTTGGGCACACCATAGGATGCCTTATCCTGCGAATAAGGCTTGCCGTACAAACGCACCAGGTCAAAATACAGGAGGGCTCTTGCGGTAAGGGCCTGTCCTTTGTAACTGTCGAAGTTCTCCGTGGTTCCGGCAGCTTTCAGCCGGTCAATGTTTGTTATGATGTTATTCGCCTGTAAAATGCAATGATAGATCTGGTTCCAAAAACCAGAGTAGTTGTTGGAGGATTTGGAATGATTGAACGTGTACAGGGCGTCCAGTCCCCTACCCTGGGAAAAAATGGTCAGGTCGCCGCCTTTTACATCGCCATATAACATAAAATTTCTTCCATAATAGGCGGAGCTGGTCATTTTACTCATAAGGCCATTGATCATCACCTTGGCGTCGGCAGCCGTTTGTATAGCCGTATTAGCATCTCCTGAATTGGTCGGTTTCACATCCAGGAATTCTTTTTTACACGAGGTGAATCCTAAAAGCAGAAGCGCTGCAAAAAATATAGTGTACTTTCTCATTTTAAAATCTTTAGAGGTTTAGAAACTTAATTCAATACCAACAGTGTATGTTTTGCCATAAGGCGTTTCCCATCCTCTTGTACCATAGTTGTTCACTTCAGGATCGGCAATTTTGTATTTGGAGAAGGTTAGCAGGTTGGTACCATTCACATACACTCTTGCGCTGGAAAGACCGATTCTGTTAATCAGTGTATGCGGCAAACTATATCCCAGCGAAAGATTTTTTAATCTTAAAAAGCTGGCGCTGTGCATCTGACGGTTGCTGAATTTCTGCGGATCCGTCAGGTCATTTCCATCCAGTTTGGGCAGGGTGCCATTGGGGTTGGCATCGGTCCACATATTTTCATAATAAACCTCCGAGCGGATGCGCTCCCAGTAATAACCATCGTCCGCCATATCCTTGAAGGCGCCGTCATAAAGATAGCCTCCCAGCTTGTAGATAAAGTTGACGCCAAGGGTAAGGTTACCATATTGCAGGTCGGTGCTGAGGCCGCCATACACTTTTGGCAGGGCGCTTCCTAAGATCACATAGTTGGCCTTGCTCCAGTCATAGGTGGCTCCTTTGCCGTTCAAATCAAAGTCGCCTGCGGATTTGTCGGCCGGATCATTTACGTACCAGCGGTTTTTCCCGTTTGCGGGGTCCACACCGGCCCACTCATAGCCATAAAATGAATAGGTTGATTCACCTTCCCTGTAAATATATTGTGCCCTGTCGTCGCCGCCGGTGGGGTCATACCAAATGATGTCCTGGCCTTTTTCTTCTCCTTCATTTTTATACAATTTGGTGACTTTGGATTTGATGAAAGATGCATTTGCATTCACACTCCATCTCAATTTCTTTTTGCGGATGATGTCGCCACCCAAACTTAACTCCAATCCGCGGTTATTCATCTCACCAATATTTCTAAGTGTGGATGAAAAACCCGTAACCCTGGAAATCGGCACATTCTGCAACAGGTCTCTTGAATCGCGGTTAAAATACTCAATAGTACCATAGAGCCGCTGTCCAAACAGGCCAAAGTCTAAGCCTATGTTGGTAACATAATTGGTTTCCCACCTCAAATTCCTATCAGCAAGGGAACCAATACTACCTCCTGCCTGCGTCATGTACTTGTCGCCATACCCTGCCAGCGGACGCCAGCCATAATTATTTGAAGGCAAGGTGCCGTTAATCCCGTAAGAAGCCCTTACACGCAGGTTACTGATGTAGGTTGCCTGGCTCATAAATGATTCCCTGTCGATCCTCCAGGAACCCGCAATAGACCAGAAATTACCCCAGCGGGTTTCGGGTCCCAGTTTGGATGATCCATCACGGCGGTACGATGCTGAAGCAAAATACTTCTGATCATAATTATATTCCACCCTTGACAATATGGAGTTCATGGTATTGCCCCAGGAATAAGCGCTGGCATCCAACTTACCTGCGGTGGCCACCGTATGCAAGGCACTGGAAGGCAGGTCGGTGCCGGTTGCCCGTTGAAAATCGGTGTTGTTTTTTTCAGCCTCATAACCTGCCAGTACATCTATACCATGCAAACCAAAATTCTTTTTGTAGTTCAAGGTGGTAGATGACACCCACCTGGTTGAGTTGGTACTCATTTCGGAGACGCTTCCATTGACAGCAGTCCCATTGAAATGTTTGGCACTGTAATAGATATGATCCTTCGTTTGTACATTATCGTATGAGAATACAGTCTTCAGATCCAGCGATGGAAGGATATGAGCCACAATAGACTCATTGGCCAGCATCCGGAAATCCGAAGTTTTATTTTCCCATTCATTATCGTAGTACAGGCCATTATAAGCAAGGCTTCCTAAACGGGCGGTAAAAGGCTGACCTGTTTTATAATCGGTAGGCCAGTAGAGCGGCCACAATAAATTGCGGGTTTGCATAAAATAGTTACCCCCGGTATTCCTGGTATCGTTATAACCCGACTTGGTGGTTTTGGCAATATTAAGATTGGATATAAAATCAACGTACTTACCAATGCCCTGAGAGAGGTTCACGCGGCCGGAAATGCGGTCAAAATCATTCACTTTTATGCGGCTGTTGTCTTTGGTATAGGAAAGCGATGAATAATACTTTGTATTCTGATCACCACCGCTGACCGAAAGGTCGTTTGTTTGATAAACGCCGGTTCTGAACAAGGCATCTTCCCAATCAAAATATTTTCCTTCACGGTTTTCGATGCCATCGGTCATTCCTTTGATCATCACATT
The DNA here is from genome assembly GCA_966095395.1 of uncultured bacterium. GTDB lineage: Bacteria > Bacteroidota > Bacteroidia > Chitinophagales > Chitinophagaceae > Flavisolibacter. The sequence goes on from CBHTSW010000016.1 coordinate 20,706, forward strand.
CTCATAACGGCCCGGGCCGGCCGTTTCGAAGCGATAGCCGTGTTTATTGAATTTCGAATTCAGCCGGCTCAGTGCGTCCGAGTTGGCAAATGCTTCTGTTCTGCCGTTGGAAGTACGGTAGTCGTGAAAAATCTGGTACAGCATATTTACCTGTGCCTGCACATCGGCTGTTTCATAATTGTCGGTTGCCCATGACGGTGTAAAACCAATGGAAGAACGCAAATTGATTTTTGGCTTGCCTGCCCTTCCCTGCTTGGTAGTGATCATCACTACACCGTTAGCCGCCCTTGAACCATACAACGAAGAGGCAGCAGCGTCCTTTAAAATAGTAATGGAAGCAATATCCGCCGGGTTGAGCGTATTCATCACGTTGTTGGTAGAATAAATATAATCACTCATCTGGCCTGAATTGCCCGATGTTACCGGCACACCATCAATTACGTACAGAGGTTCGTTCGACGCATTCATAGAGCCAATGCCACGGATGCGAATGCTGGGTGTGGAACCGGCCTGGCCTGAGGAAGCAGTAACCTGTACACCCGGCGCTTTCCCGATGAGGGCATTTTGAAAAGAAGTCGTAGGCTGTTCTTTGATCTGGCTTTCATTGACCACCGAAGCGGAACCGGTGAAAGTACCTTTCTTGGTAGTTCCGTAAGCCACGGCAATGACTTCGTCCAGTGCCTGGGCATCCGGCTGAAGTGTGGCGTTGACAACATGGCTTCCATTTACCGCAACTTCCAAGGTTTTGTATCCTACTGATGAAAACACCAGTATGGCATTCTGCGGTATGTTTTGAATGGAATACTTTCCTTGCGCATCGGCGCTGGTACCACGTGTGGTTCCTTTTATCAGCACACTGGCAGACAAGGGTGCGCCGTCCGATGCACTGACCACTCCCGTTACGTTCTGCGATTGGGCAAAAGCAAATAACGAGAATAGTACACTACAGAGAAACAGTAAGGGTCTTCTCATAACAATTAATTTTTTTAATTAAAGAAAAAATGGCAATGGGTTTAAATAAGTGATGTGTGCAGCGGTATTTTACCAACCGCTCCCCAGGCGTGGCGGCTTTGATTAGATATTAAAAATGGCATAGCGTGGAACTGTATCCATGCCAATAGCAGTGATTTCTTCATAAAGCACTATTTACGAGTTTATGTTTGGGGGTTTTAAGCAGTTACCAGTCCGTACATCCAGAGAAAAAGCACACTCACGTCTCTGCAATATACTGCAAAAAGTACGCGGAAATATGCGTATAATCCAAAAAATGAAAAGTTTTTTGCACAAATGACTCCTTGTTTTCCGCAAAAACGCATGGGCTTCAACGATTCCTGTTCCAGATAATAAAATTATTTCGCGGCTCCAATCCACTTATCCTTTCTAAATTTGTGTCTTCTAAGGAAACGATAGACAAATCTTAATCTTAAATTTTAAATTCAATTGTTATGGCTTTTACCCTTCCCCCTTTACCGTATGCATTTGATGCATTGGAACCTCATATTGATGCCCAAACCATGCAAATACACCACGACAAACACCACCAGGCTTACGTAGATAACCTGAATAAAGCGATAGCCGGCAGTGAACATGAAAATAAAAGCTTGGAAGAATTGATCCGCAATGCCGGAAGCATGTCCCCTGCGGTTCGCAACAATGGCGGCGGCCACTGGAACCATAGTTTTTTCTGGGAAATTTTAGGACCTAACGCCGGCGGACAACCTACAGGAAGATTAGCCGATGCCATTAACCAAACCTTTGGCTCGCTGGATGGCTTAAAAGAAAAGCTGAATGCTGCCGGCGCTGGCCGCTTTGGAAGTGGCTGGGCCTGGCTGATTGTAAAAGACGGCAAACTGGAAATAAGCTCCACGCCCAACCAGGACAATCCCCTGATGGACGTAGCCGAAGTAAAAGGCACTCCTGTTTTGGGAATTGATGTATGGGAACATGCCTATTACCTTAAATACCAGAACAAACGTCCTGATTACCTGAAAGCCATTTGGAATGTCATTAACTGGAATAAGGTGAGTGAACATTTTGAAAAGGCAGCGAAATAGTTGACAAGTTCAATCGTTGGCAAGTCAGCACCGATTTTAAAGAGTCTCAATTGAGGCTCTTTTTCTTTTGCAAGCACCCTATCATCAGCTTCCCAACCCATCAACTTATCCCCCACTCACGGCACGGGATCATAACCATGCCCTCCCCAGGGATGACAGCGGCTGACACGTTTGATGGTAAGCCAAAATCCTTTAAAAACGCCATGCTTTTGAAAAGCCTCCACGGCATAGTGCGAGCAGGTAGGCGTGAACCGGCATTTTGGGCCCAGCCACGGCGATATCACCCACTGGTAAATTTTAATGAGTGCAATAAAGGGAAGCGCTAATATTTTAAGTAGTGGTTTCATTAGCAGAGCTTGCTCTTTTTTCCAGTTTTTTTAAACATTGGCCCATGGCGGCTTTTATAACGTCAAAAGAGGCTATCGTCTTATCGGTGTACATAAAAAACAAAAAGGCCTGCAGGTTGTTTTGCTTTACGGCCTCCACCCATTCTGCTTTTTGAAGGCGGTACCCTTCCCGCAGCAGTCGTTTAATGCGGTTTCTGTCCACCGCCTTTTTAAAATGGCGTTTACTGACCGTAACCCCTATTTGTGCCAGGGGTTCGCCCTTGGCAGGAGAAAAACTATAGGTCACTCGTATGGGAAATACGGCAAAGCTCTTTCCTTCGGCAAACAGGGTTTCTATTTGCTTGCGGCTTTTCAGCTTTTCTTTTTTACCCAAACTAAAAGGCTTTGCCATGTTTGTAAAATAACAAAAAGCCCCATAAACAGGGGCTATACGTTAAAGGCGGATCCTATGCACCCTTCAAAAGGGCTCAAAGGGCCTATTTTAATTTTTTCTCGTCGCTAATAGTCAGCTTATGACGTCCTTTTGCACGACGGCTGGCCAATACTTTTCTTCCATTAGCGGTTTGCATGCGTTTGCGGAAACCATGAACAGTTTTACGGCGGCGGCGATGCGGTTGAAATGTACGTTTCATTTTAATTCTTTTTTTTCACGTTTACGAAATGGTCCCGGGAGAACAGGACTGGTTTCAGTTTACCCACAGGTCACCACACCCGTTGGTTTTGTGAAAGGACGGCAAAAGTAGGGCAGAAAATCCAGATATAGAGAGGCCCCGCAAAAGAAATTTGGGCAAAAGCTGTTAAAATGGGGTATCCGGACCCCGGCTACGTATATCTATTGGGCCTGGCTGGCGTCGCCCCTCCTGTGCGTTCAGTAATTCTTTGAAGCACAGCGGAAGCAAAAGGTTAAAGAGAAATATGCTTTGGACTTTGAAGTTTTCTCTGCAAAGTGGCAAAGAATGTCACCGGCTAAATTTTGGTTGCGGCTATCCGACCAATATCATTTTAGATAAAAATCGAAACGATCCTCACAAATCCACATGCCTTGCCTCCACTTTCTCCCCAAAAAACACCGTAGCCTTGTTGTCAAAATCTTCGGGTGAATCGGTTGTGTAAAACGCTCTTTTGCCCTGTTTGGAAATTTTTGCTTCCATCTCCGGGTGGCGGTGCAGGTAATCTTTCAGACTTTCCGCTACAATTTCTCCCTGCGATAAAAGCTTTACATGCGGCGGCAAATGCCTTTCGATTTTTTCTTTCAGCAAAGGATAGTGGGTGCAGGCCAGCAAAAGCGTATCGATCTCCTTGTTCTTTGATAGGATATTATGGATATGCTTCTGCACAAAATAATCCGCCCCTTCTGATGTGTGCTCGTTGTTTTCCACCAGGGGCACCCACATGTTGCAGGCCTCCTGTTCAATCTTCAGCGCAGGAAAAAATTTTTCTATTTCTATTAAATACGATTGCGATTGCACGGTTCCGTTAGTGGCCAATATGCCAATGCTGTTGGTTTTTGTATGCTTACCAATGATCTCTGTAGTAGGACGAATAACACCTAATATTCTTGCACGGGGATTCAGCCGCTGCAGATCTTTTTGCTGAATGGTTCTAAGTGCCTTGGCAGAAGCCGTATTACACGCCAGGATGATCAGCGGACAGTTTTGATGCAGCAACCATTCCACGCTTTGCAAGGTGTAGCGGTAAACAGTTTCAAAACTCCTTGTTCCATAGGGCGAACGGGCATTATCGCCCAGGTACAAATAATCATATTGCGGCAGGGTCTTTACAAATTCCCGCAACACCGTTAAGCCGCCGTATCCCGAATCAAAAACACCAATAGGACCCATAGAGAGGTAAGTTGGAAGTACGAAGATAGATGATGGATGACAGATGATAGAAGGGCCACACAGAAAGCCTATCATTTCAAAAGCAATCCGGTCAATCCAAGACCAAAAACCCGTTCATCTGCGGTCAAAAAAAATCCCGCTTCTTTTGAAAGCGGGACACCTATTTCTCTGAGGTCGGAAATCTTATTGTTTTTTACCCGGCGTGGTTGCCGCACTTGCTTTAGGAGCGCCCGGAATGGTGAGATTCAGCTTTTTAGCCACCAGCGGAAGTAAATCGTCTGCCGGAGGCGCTACCAGTAAAGCGTCTTTTGTATATACATAGGCATAGCCATTTTCTTTAGCCACGGTTTGTACCGCACCAATGGCTTTTGTATAAATAGGCTCTAATAATTGGTCTTGCTTATTTTGCACTAATTGATTGGAAAGTTGCTGCCAGTTTTGCAATTCGTACATGTCCTGCTGCATTTCTTCACGCATTTTAGCACGGGCGGCGGCTGGTGTTTTCAAAGAATCTTTTCCATTAACAATGCTGTCCTTGCGTTGAAACTCCGCTAAAGTATAATTGAAACGAGGCTGTAAAGAATCTTTTTGATAGGCTTCCAAAGCAGCTTGTAGTTTGGCGGTTTCCGGCATTAAACGTACTACATCATCTACCCTGATATAACCTGTTTTTTGTGCGGCAGCACTGCCTGCCATTGTTACAATAACCGCTGCAACTAAAAAGATTTTGATCTTGTTCATGAGATTGTTTTGTGATGTTTAGTTATGATTCGTTTTTAATAATTATGGTTGTATATGAAAAGGCGTTTTTGCAAATATTTTTTTTATTTCACTCCCAACTCTTTCAGCACATCGTCGCTTTTTTCCAGTTTGGGGTCGGCAAATATAACCGTAATTCCCTCACTTTTATCCAGTATGAAATCGTATCCTCTTTGCACGGCTAATTTTTGCACAGCGTTATAAACCTTGTCCTGTACCGGTTTTATCAATTCCTGTCTTTTTTTAAAAAGATCGCCTTCAAAACCAAAGCGCTGGCGCTGCAGGTCCCTCAATGTTTTTTCCTTTACAAAAAGCTGGTCTTCCCTTTTCTTTTTCAGTTCGTCGCTCAGCATTACTTGTTCTGCATCAAAATCTTTATACATCCTGTCCAGTTCCTGCTGCATGCCGTCAATTTCTTTTTGCCAGCCAGCGGCTATATCATCCAGGCTTTTTTGCGCTGTTTTGTATTCCGGCATTTTGTCCAGAATATATTTTGTATCAATAACCGCATAGCGCTGGGCATGGGAAAAAGCCACAAGTGACAAGCTGCAAATTGCAAGAAGAAAGAACTTTTTCATATTCGTTGTTTTATCTGAGCAATCAAGTTATTAAAATCTCTGGGATCATTCTGTTAATCTCTGTGCAATCTGTGCTACTTATTCCGGCTCAAATCCAAGCATGAAGGTAAATCTTGTGGCATTCTTGAACCGGTTCGTTCCGGGCTGCAAACGATCCAGGCCTACCCCATAGTCGAACCCAAGCAAGCCAAACATCGGCAGGAAGAAACGCATACCCACACCCACACTACGGCGCAGGCGGAAGGGGTTATAATCTTTAAATCCATACCAGCCGTTGGCCGCATCAAAGAACGTTAATCCATAAATAGTGCTGCCCGGATTGGTAACCAAAGGATAACGCAGTTCCAGCGAATATTTATTGAATATGGTAAAGAACTTATTGGTACTGGTTTGATCCGGGTTATTTACAGAAGGGTCAGACGTTTCAAACACCGGGTAACCACGCAAAGAAATAACATCGTATCCCAACAATCCATAACTGTTGGTCAGGCCATCGCCGCCCAGCTGGAAACGCTCAAATGGCGATACCTCAAGTTTACTGTTATAGCGGCCCATAAAGCCAAACTTGGCGGCCAGCTTTAATACGAACTGGCGGTTTTTATCCGCGCCGGTTGGTTTACCAATAGGCACAAACCATTCTGAGGTAAAGCGCCACTTATGGTACTCGGGGTTTTTATACGGATTACCGGAGGTAACCAAATCAGGATTGAGTAAAGAATAGGGTGGCGTTAACTGCACACTGGCCACAAAGTTGGACCCGCTTCTGGGGAAGGTAGGATCATAAACGGAGGAGCGCTGCAAGGCCAGTTTGAAACTGATGTTGTTGGATGTACCATTATCAAACCCGGAGAAAATGGGATAATTGCGCATGCTATACTTTGTATAATTCAAAGAATAGACAAGGCTGAAAAAGTCATCAGGCCATTTTAATTGCTTACCCAAAGACAGCGACAAACCAAATGTTTTTAAATAATTGGTATCGGACCTGGCCTTATCAAACTGGCCGGTCATATAATCATAGGCATTGGAGAATTTGCTGCGATAAAGGGCAAAAGTCAACGAGTTGCGTTTTTTACCTCCCAGCCATGGTTCGGTAAACGAAAAATTATAGGAGTTGTAGGCACGTCCGTTGGACTGGTAGCGCAAGCTTAATTTCTGTCCATCGCCCTGCGGCAAGGGATCCCATGCTTCTTTTTTGAAAATATTATTGAGTGAGAAGTTGTTGAACGTAACCCCCAGTGTTCCTGTTAAACCAACACCGCCACCCCAGCCGGCGGAAAGCTCCAACTGGTCGGATGATTTTTCTTCCAGCTCCCAGTTAATATCCACGGTGCCGTCAGACTGGTCGGGCACCACGTTTGGATTAATTTTTTCCTGGTTGAAATATTGAAGGTTGCTCAGTTCTCTTTGCGAACGGATCAAATCGGTACGGCTGAATAATTCACCCGGCAGGGTCCTTAGTTCGCGGCGGATCACATGGTCTTTTGTTTTTTCGTTACCGCTGATGGTAATGTTTTTATATCGCGCCTGCGGGCCTTCCACAATACGGATCTCGTAATTAATGGTATCGTTATAAACCGATGTTTCCACCGGGTCGGCGCGGAAGAATAAATAACCCTCGTCCTGGTATAAGCTTCCGATATCGCCGCCTTCCATGGTGAGCTGCTTGCCAACACGCTTGTTCAGGATATCCAGGTTATAAACATCTCCTTTTTGAATCCCCAGGATGGCCGTTAACACCGAATCAGAATATTTGGTATTTCCTCTCCAGGTAATATCGCCGAAATAATATTTATTTCCTTCGTTTACTTTAACATCTACCTGCAGGTTACCGTCTGCATTGTAATACAGGGCCGTATCCACCACCTGCGCATCACGATACCCCAAAGAGTTGTAGTAGTCCACTACGCTTTGCAGATCTTCTTCAAATTTCTTCCGGTCAAACTTGGCACTGCTGAATAATTTGAAACGAAAATAGGGATCCAGTAAGGTTTTTGTTTTTGAAAGCGAAAGGAAACCATAATCTTTTACATATTCGCCAAAGGTCAGCGACTCGTTCTCACCAAAAGGGCTTGGTGTTTTCACCGGGTGCAGGGTAAACTTGCTTTTTTCCTTGGTTCCCTTCAACTGCTTTTTCAAACGCAGGTCGTTCACCGTTTCATTTCCAAAGAAATTCACCTCATTGACTTTTACCTTATTGTTCTTATCAATGTAAAAGGTCAGGGAGTTGGAGTTAACAAAATTAGGATCAGGCTTTTCTTCCACACGTACCTGAACATTCATGTAGCCTTTTTCTGTATAAAACTTTTTTATGGCTTCAATGGCGTTGCGGCGGGTATTTTCGGTAATAATGGTTTGCTTTACCAAACCGGCTTTTCCCTGCAACTCTTCGGCTTCAGATTTTTTAATACCGATGAATTTGAAATTACCCAGCTTTGGCCTTTCCTGCACATTCACTTCCAGATCGATTCTATCGCCGTTAACGGCTGTAATAAAGATCTGAACATTGCTGAAAAAACGCTGGCGCCACAGGTTGGCAATTGCTTTTGAAAAAACATCGCCGCCGGGCAACATTACTTTATCGCCCCGCTGTATTCCCGAAATAGACAAAACGATGGCCGTATCAAGCGTGGTAAGACCGGTTACTTTGACTGAATTTATGGTGTATTCTTTTGGTACTCTTGCATTTTGCAGGGCCAGAAGATCAGGATCCACAGCGGTTACTGTTGTATCCTGAGAATGCGATGTAACAGCTATGAAAGCACAGAAAAATAAAGAGAAGATTCCGGATAAATATCGTTGCATATAAAAAGTTCAGTCAGTAATGCAATTAGTAAAAATCGCAGTTTGGCAGGCAAATTAACGGTAAATTTCAATCGGTTTTGTTAAAAGAAAGCTTTAATAGCCTAGGTTTTAGGGTTCATAGAAGAGTCTTTTATACGGTCATTTATTTCTTATTACTAAAAGTGTGAACCCGGGAAACTGCGCTCAAAACAGATTGTGCCAAGTTGGCCACCGCTATTGACCAGGGTTCATGGTTTATTGACTTTGCACTACCTGTTCACTGGTCTTTCCAAATCTTCGTTCCCGGTTTTGGTAATCAAGCAACGCTTCGTACAAATTCTGTTTTCTGAAATCGGGCCAGCGCACATTGGTAAAGTAGAGTTCCGCATACGCTAACTGGTAAAGCAGAAAATTGCTTATGCGGTATTCGCCGCTAGTTCGTATCATTAACTCCGGATCGGGAAAACCGCTGGTGCACAAATATTGTTCTAATGTTTGATGATCGATCTGTTCCACATTCAACAGCCCTTTTTTTACTTCCCAGGCTATGTTTTTTACCGCGTTCAAAAGCTCCCACCTGCCGCTGTAGCTTAACGCCATGATAAGATTAAGGCCTTTGTTATGGCCTGTGATCTCCAAGGCCTCGTTCAATTCTTTCCGGGCATATTCAGGCAGCATGTTCATATCACCGATCACATGCAAGCGAATGTTGTTTTTATTGAGGCTTTCTACTTCATTACGGATGGTGGTTACCAGCAGTTCCATCAAACCGATTACTTCGTACTGCGGACGATCCCAGTTTTCCGTAGAAAAAGCATACAGGGTAAGGTACTCTATTCCTAATTCCGCACAGCCTTCTACAATATTGCGAACGCTTTCCACGCCATGATAATGGCCGAAAAGCCGGTCCTGCCCCTGCTCCTTTGCCCAGCGGCCATTGCCGTCCATAATGATGGCTATATGGCGGGGCAGGCGGTTTTTATCTATTTGTTCTAAAAGTTCAGACATTAATGTTAATTATCAGCTTATCCGGTTACCTACCCGAAGGGGTTCCGGCGTACTGCAAGTTTAAGGGTTCATAAGTTGTGCCATTGCAAAAATAATCATGGAACGGAAGGTTATTAAAAATAAAAGCACAGATACCTCTCTGTGCTCATTTATTTTTTTCAGGCAATCTAAAGTTTTTTAATCGGCCGAGGGGCACCTGTATCCCTGGAGGTTCAGGCTTACATAGAACATAGCGGTTACAAACTGGTCCTTGTTCTGGCTGTTTCCCCTTTGTCTTCCCTTCACACCAATGCGGTCCCCGGTTTCATACGACCGGTCGGAAAGCAGGTAGGCCGGGTTGGGGGTTCCATCCGGGTTAGGAGGGAAGGCAGAAGGATCCACATAGGTTTTGCTTACATCATCGAGGTAGTCTGTCCGGGTAAAGCGGTGCACTATTTCAAAACCAATATTGATCCGGTCATTGATGGCATATTTCACTCCTACGCCGAAGGGAATCGCAAAAGCCATGGAGCCGTATGGTTTCCGGTCTTTGAATGTTGTATCGTACTGGCCTTCTGTGCCTAACTGGCGAAGATTGTATTTCTGCCCGTTCAAGTAGGCATAAGGATCATAATTAAAAGCACTAACGCCAAAGGTTATATAAGGTGTAAACCTGAAATCAGGGTCGCCGGGCATAAAACGGAAAAAATTGAAATCGCCCTGCAAACCCAATTCCCAAACATTGGTGTTGAAACTGAGGTTGCGGCGGCGCATGAATTCATTATGCGTATTGTAAACATCGGAATAACCCAGTTGCGCAAAGTTTCCGGCCACACGCAGGGCTATATAATTTCCAAAATTTTTACGGAAGAAAATACCGGCGGCCAGCTTGGGGCGGTTCAGTTTTGCACGGGTATTCAAATCGCCAAAATAATGGGCGGCACCAATGCCAAATCCAAATTCTCCTTCCTGCACCACAGAGTTTTGGGCAAAAAGGGCTAAGGGCAAGGAAAAAATAACAACGGCCAGTAATTTTCTCATAACTGCAAAATAAGATTTAGGTCCGATTTCTAACGCAAAATTGATTTATTTGGTATGATTGACCCGAATTTAATTCCGCTTATCCAAACCCCAGGAAAGCTTGTTACGCAGGGTTTGAAGGAAATTATTTTCGTTTAACCGCACCAGGTTGAGCATAAAATTTTCTTTACGAACCGCCAGCAACACATTTTTATCTACAATCTCCCGCCTCGAGTCCAGGGCACAGATAATATAATCCGCACGGCTTTCCACTTCAAAAGAAATGATCGTATTGTCCGGAATAACAATAGGGCGAACGTTTAAATTATGCGGGGCAATGGGGGTCAGTACCAGACTGCAGGCATCGGGAAACACAACCGGGCCGGCGCAGCTCAATGAATACCCTGTAGACCCTGTTGGGGTGGCCAGTATAAGGCCATCGGCCCAATAGGTATTTAATAACTCCCCGTTCAGGTAGGTATGGATCTTAACCATGGGTGATGTATCCCGCTTGTGAATGGCAAATTCATTCAGGGCATAAGGCACATCATTAAATAAAGGAATGTTGGAATCCAGATGGATCAGGGTTCTCCTGTCAATAATATAGGAGCGCCGCGCCAGTGCTTTTACGGCATCGGTCAGTTCTTCGCGGCCTATGCTTGCCAAAAATCCAAGACGGCCAAAGTTGATACCCACCACAGGAATATTTTTATCCCTGACCAGCGTTACGGTGTCCAGCAGCGTGCCGTCTCCGCCAAGACTGATGACAAAATCTATTTCATTGGTCAGCTCTTCATGACTTGAAAATGTTTCAGAAGTTTCGGGCAGGGAAAAATGCGGTTTGATCTCGTTAAAGAAAGGCTGGAAAATAACCGGCACAATGCCTTCCTTATAAAGTTCATCAAAAAACGATTGTATGTATTGCTGCTGGGTAGAATCCAGCACCCTGCTGTAAATGGCTACCTTCAAAACATATTTTTTGTGGTGAAAATTTTACAAGTTCACAGGCTATTGAACTTACCGGGTCGTAACGTGTGCATGTAAATATATATTGTTTTAACCTAAGCAGGAAGAGAAAGCAAGTATAAAAACAATTCCTTTATAAATACTGAAAGAATTAGATTTTAAGGTAATTCATCAGGTTATCGTAATTGGTGCGGAGCTCATTTTCAAAAAGCTCTTCTCCAAAATAATATTTCACATTGTACTCAAATCGCTGAAAGGTGCTGATGATATCCGAAACCTCCAGTTTGCTTATCCTGATCGTGATCTGGCTAATGCCTGTTTCCGGGTCTGTAAATGTATTCAGCTGCGTAATTTGCGCATCGTTTGATTCCACGATGCGGTTGATCTCATTAAATGAATAATTCTTGTTATCCATCTCCAGCACAATCAAGGCACCAGGCTCGTTAAGGCTCATAAAGTTGGAAGCATTACGCAACAGATCGTTGTAGGTAACAATACCCAGCAATTGCTTTTCTTCCACTACAGGCACAACGCTTAATTTATTAAGCACGGCTGTTTGAATGGCTTTTAAAAAATGGTCATTGGCCTGTACCGAAGTGGTACCATCCGTAATAGCCAGTTCATCCAGGGTATTTTGATCATCGCTTTGCAATAATTGCTCTTCACTGATGATACCAAGATAGCTGTCATTTTCCACTACAGGCAAATGCGCTACATGGTAGTCGTTCATTAGCTGAAGCGCATGATAAACTGTATCTTCTTTATGGAGATAAGGTATAGAGTTCGATATGAGTTCACGGGTTAACATAGCTAACGGTTTCATTATAAAGACAACCGGCCTTATGCAACTGTTGCAGGCTGACCCAGCTTTTTCAAAAATTTATCTAAAATCACATTGAACTCCGCAGGCCGTTCCATCATGGGGGCGTGGCCGCACTGGTCAATGAAATGAAGCTCACTATTTGGTATAAGCCTGTGAAATTCCCGTGCCACAAAGGGCGGCGTGATGGTATCGTTGTTACCCCAGACCAATAAGGTAGGCTGCTGAATATTATTGAGCTCTTCACCTAAATTATTGCGGATGGCACTTTTAGCCAAAGCAATAATTTTAATGACCTTCAAACGATTGCGGGTAATTTCAAAAACTTCATCTACCAGTTCTTTGGTGGCCATTTTAGGATCGTAAAAGGTAACTTCTGTTTTCTTTTGTATGTAGTCGTAATCTCCACGGCGCGGATAGGTGTCGCCCATGGCGTTTTCAAATAACCCGGAGCTTCCTGTAAGGATCAGCGATTTTATCCGTTCGGGATGTTTGAGTACGTAAACAAGTCCCACGTGCCCGCCTAAAGAATTACCTAAGAGGTGTACATTTTTTAGATCTTTTGTTTCCAGGAATTTAGAAACATACTTGGCTAAACCGCCAACAGTTGTGTGCAAAATATCCAGATCAAACAGGGGCAGCATGGGCACTACTACCTTGTATTGCTTGCGAAAATGTTCGATGAGGTCTTTGAAATTACTCAGGGCACCAAACAATCCATGCAATAACACCAGCGGTTCGCCTTCACCTTCTTCTATGTACTTAAACTTGCCTTGCTCTTTAATCGAATACTGCATCGGCTTATTGTTCTAATTTTTGCTAAAATAAACGTTTTACTTCAAACCATTAAGTCTTCACCTTTAATACAAAAAGGAATATTGTGCCGGGTTGCTTTTACCGGAAACGTTTTGAAAGAACTGCAGGAGCTGGTCAAACATATCGCGAAAAATCGGGATAACCGCTCCCAATCCACTCATGATCTTTGGCCCTATGGGTTGAATAAAAGGATAGGTTGCTGATGCCTGCGTTGTTTCCGGTTTTATAAGTTGCAGCTGTTGTGCGTAAAACAACACAACGCTAAAAATGAAAAAATAAATCAAAATGTAGAAAAATATCCCCCCTAACCTGTTCAGCCATCCAAGCATAGCAACCTGTACTACGCCTTCCAGCATTTTTGCCCCCAGGCGTATGAGCAAGGCGACAATAATAAAAACAACAAAAAAGGCAATGACCGGAAGCCACCGCTGTGATATGTTAACATTGTTACCAATGTATTCTGCCACCGTGGCCGACAGCTTCAATGCAGCCGCCAGGCCCACAATAAATGCCAGGAAAGAAAATACAGCAACGATCAATCCATGACGAAAACCTTTGTAAATGGAAAGCAGCAACAAGGCAACTGCAACAATGTCTATCAGCATGTGGCCGTATTATTTTGCCAATAATTCTTTCACGGTTGCTGAAATGGCTTTTCCATCGGCGCGGCCGGCTAGTTTTTTTGTAGCGGCTCCCATCACTTTGCCCATATCGGCGGGAGAAGAAGCCCCGGTTTCCGCAATAATTTGTTGTAATTCGGCTTTTAATTCTTCGCCGCTTAATTGTTTAGGCAGGAACTTTTCGATCACCGCAATTTCTTCCTGTTCTTTTTGCGCAAGATCTGTGCGGCTTTGCTGCTGATAAATTTCCAGGGAATCTTTTCGCTGCTTCATCATTTTTTGAAGCAGGGCCAGCTCCTTTTCTTCAGAAACCTCGCCGGCAGCGCCGGGTTCTGTCTTAGCCTTGATGATCTCTGCCTTAATAGCTCTTAATCCTCTTAACGTGGCCTCATCTTTTGCTTTCATGGCGTCTTTCATTTCGGCCATGATCTTTTGTTCAAGGTTCATATCAAAATTAGTTTATAGTTTATGGTTTGTGGTTTATAGTTGTCGTACACGGCTCACCATTTAATTCATTCGTCATTTTTTCTTTGCTCCATTGCTACTCTTCGCAGCACGATGAATGATTACTATAGTTTACTGAAGCCATCCGGTCCAGATAAAAGCCAGCCTTCAGGTACCTCCTGCTTGTCCATTGACAATTGACCATTAACCATTGGCAATTATCAATCGAACTACTGTTGCAGCTTGTTCTCCTTCATCTGTTGTTGCTGAAACTTATCGTAAAACAGTTTGGCAAAGTTCTTCATATCGGTCACCAATTCTGTATTTCGGGTAGCCCTGTCAAATGTATCGGCCATGGTCATTAAGGTCTGGTAGTAAAAATCAGCCATTTCATCCACCATCATTTTTTGGGTCCACAGATCAATACGCAGAGCGGTTTTGTCAGCGCCATCCCAAAGGGAAAGCATAAAGGCCTTTGCTTGCTGCGGCTTTTCAATGGTACTTTCGGTTGCTTTCCATTCAATGTTACTGGGAACACGGCCTTCATCCAGTTCCACATCAATCACTATACTTGATTTTGCCATCTTTAAAATTTGAGGCACGAAGGTAAATCAATGTGCAAATGTGGCAATAGGCAATGTGTGAAAGGATTGTTGCCTTCTGAAACCTGTCAGCTTTTTTCTGTTGCTTTTACAATGCTTTCCCACACCAGGCCTGCTGTTCTTTCCCAGGTATACTTTGCCGCGATCACCTTTCCTTTTGCAATTAAACTGCTTCGTAAATTTTCATCTTTGTAAATGAGCATTAGTTTATCAGCCATATCCGTGTGGTCGTCTGGACGGAAATACAAGGCGCCGTCTTCGCCCATCTCCTGCATGGAGGTGTGGACAGAAGTAAGTACAGGCACACCGCATTTCATGGCTTCCAAAACAGGCAGGCCAAAACCCTCGAAAAGGGAAGGGTACACCAGGGCATAAGCCGCTCCCATGAGTTGCACCACTTCTTCTTCGCTTACCTGATTGGCCAATACCACATCGTCCCGGTACTTGTAGGTTTTTAGCAATGGCAGGAATTCCTCATTTTCCGGGGCCAGACTTCCGCACAGCACCAGTTTCATTTCACTTTGCTGGCGTTTTTTAAAAACAGAAAAGGCTTTTAAAAGATTTACCAGGTTTTTGCGGGGTTCCATCGCTCCTGCATAAAGAAAAAAAGCTTTCTGTTCCGTATACTTTTCTCTTGTCCATACCTGTTGGTCAAAAGAAGTTGGGCGAAATACTTCTTTAACAGCATGGTACACCACACTTATTTTCTGCGGATCTATTTTATATTGGTGTACAATATCTTCTTTGGAAAATTGAGAAAGGGTTGCAATGGCTTTCGCCTTCTTTAAGAATTTCGGTGTAAAGCGTTTGTAAAACCGGTACTGGCTTTTTTTATAGGCTTCGGGCTGATGCAAAAACCCCAGGTCATGCACCATAAGGCATTGGGGAATTTTAGTGGTGAGGGAACAAAAGCCATCTAAAGAAACAAACACATCAGCTTTAATCTTTTTTAATACAAGGGGCAGTTTTATATCAAACCAATATTTCCACAAAATGGGGTGGCGGGCGGGAGGCGACACCACCAGGGGATGAATATTTTCAGGAAAAATAAAATCTCTGCTGTAGGGCTGGTCGAATAAAAAATAAAACTGGTGTTGCGGGTAGCGTTTGGCCAGTCGTTTAAACACTTCCCGGGTAAAATCACCCATTCCTTCCAGCCTGTCCTTTACTAAAAACCTTGTGTTTACCGCAATGATCATGGCTGCCAAAGGTAAATTTTAACCCGCCGATTTTGACAGGAACGTAAAACTCCGTGAAAACTTCCCTGTTTTTGGCATTAAAATTTATTATTTGTTAAGGCAGCTGTTGCGAACCCTGGAAAAACGAAATCCCTAGTTCTTTATATGGTGGTTACAATTCTTATAGTAATGTGGAAGTTGGCGTAAATATTCAACATTATTCTTTCATTTATGGGGAATTTGACGCTTTTTTAAGCACAATACGAATTGGTATCAAGTTTGTACATATAAGGATGAAGTTATTTGATTCACCCTTAACCATTTTTTCAGACTTGTAAAGACGCCTTGCGTCTCTATCATAAACGACCTCTTAGGTGGAAGAGGATGGTGGCTTGTAAAAGGGGCCTTGGTTCGGGGCCCCTTTCTTTTTTCCGCGGATTAGCCGAATTGGAGCTGGTTTCGCGGATTTTTTATTAATAACCCCCAAGATTTCGGGAACAGGTTTACGGAGGTAAGCACTTGCTGAACGGCCAGTTGAATTATTTACCTTCCTTTTTTTGGGCCCAGGCATCCATCTTTTGTTCTGCAAGATCCAATGGCATGGCGCCATCTTTTAAAAATTCATCATGAAAATCGGAAAGCCTAAACCCAGGCCCTAATTGCTTTTCGTATTTATTTCTTAGCTCACGAATCTTTAACGCTCCTACTTTGTACGACAGCGCTTGGCCCGGAATAGCCATATAGCGTTCTATTTCGGCTGTGGCGCCCGCCAGGCTGATCGCTTCGTTATCCATCATGTACCGGATGGCTTCTTCCCTGGTCATTCCTTTTGCGTGCATACCTACATCCACTACCAAACGGATGGCCCTGTGAATTTCGTCTCCCAACGCGCCCAGGTACTGGTACGGATCAGTATACAGCCCCAATTCTTTTCCTAAAGATTCGCAATACAAGGCCCACCCTTCCCCGTAGGCACCATACCAGGCATAACGGCGGAATTTGGGCAGGCTTTCATTCTCCTGCTGCAAGGAAATCTGGTAGTGGTGTCCCGGGATGGCTTCGTGAAGAAATAAAGATTCCATGCCGGAAGTAATATTGAATTTGGCAGCATCTATAATGGGGATGTAGAAGATTCCCGGCCGGCTTGCGTCGGCGGTTCCCTGCTGGTATTCGGCGCTGGCCGATGCTGCCCGGAAGGCTTCTGTCTGGCGGATTTCAAACGGCGTTTTCGGCGTGCGGCCAAACATCGTTTTCAGGCGGGGTTCAATGCGTTGCAGAATGGACCGGAAAGCCTCCAACACCTCGCCGGGTGTTTTATAAGGCATCAACTTTTTATCGGTTCGCAGGTGTTCAAAAAAAGCGTTCAGATCGCCCTTAAAACCCATGCTGTCCTTAATGCGTTCCATCTCCAAGCTGATCCGTTTTACTTCTGCTAACCCTGTATGGTAAATTTCATCGGCTGGTTTATTAGTCGTCGTCCAAAAGCGAACAAAATAGGTATAGGTTTTCGCTCCTTGCGGAAGAGCACTGATTCCTGTTGTATTGCGGGCCTTCGGCAGATATTCATTTTGCAGAAAGGCTGCTAATTTTTGATAGGAAGGCAACACTTGTGTTTTAATGATTGCCGTCAGCTCCTTTGCCACGGAATCTTTTTCCACCTGCGAAAAACCGGAAGGTAATTTTCGTAACGGGCCAAAGAATACGCTTTTGGACGTGTCGTCATTGGCAAGGTCTTTCATTTGCGGGATCATTTTTACTACCAACGCTTTGGGCAGTACCATATGGGCGTCCATTCCTTTTTTAAAATACACCATAGCCGAATCAGCCCAGGCCGAAAAGAGCCTGGCACGGCTCATCCAGTTTTTGTAATCCTGCACCGTATGGAATGGCTGGTTTCCCTGGCCCGAGCCCAATTGGCCCATGTCCAAAGGGAAACCCCAAAACTGGTTAAAAGGCATATAATTGGTGTGAAGCTGCAAGCCTTCTAACTGCATTTCCATCTCATTTTTGAAAACATCATAACTGATGCGGTCATTTTCATCCAGCTCATTACGGCGGTAGCTATTGATGCTGTCAAGATAGTTGCTATAAAAACGACGCAGTGTGTCTTTAAAAGAATCGGTGAATAAAATGGTCAGCTGATCATTGTAGCGATGATCACCGGTCTGTGTGGCTTCCAAAGGGTATAGATGCATCCTGTCTTCCCAGTACCTGTCAAACAGTTTTGCTAACGCCTCATTTCCCTTTTCGCTAGCCCCGAAGGACACCACTTGTGGGTCTGCATTGTTGCAGGATGCCAAAAAAACAATGGCTGCAAGCAGGAATGTATATCTCATCAATCAATAATTTTTCTAAAAATATTTAAAGCCTGACGTGAAATGAATGTTTTTTGTCAGGCGGCTGCCGGTGCCACTTAAAAATTATGGACCGGATGCGTGAAATTTGCTGCCTATGATGTTTGACCTAAAAGAATTAACGCCTGCAGAGAAACAATATTATTTGCAGCATGTCATTGGCCCACGGCCCATTTGCTTTGCTTCCACCATAGATAAAGAGGGTAATGTCAACCTGAGCCCTTTTAGTTTTTTCAATATGTTCTCTTCCCATCCGCCCATTGTTATTTTTTCGCCGGCAAGAAGACTAAGGGACAATACCACCAAACACACGCTGCAAAATATACTTGAAGTACCCGAAGTTGTGATCAACATGGTCACCTACGATATGGTACAACAAACTTCTTTGGCCAGTTGCGAGTTTCCAAAAGAAGTGGATGAATTCCTCAAAGCCGGGTTCACCAAAGAGCCGGCCAGCCTGGTAACCCCCCCGATGGTAAAAGAAAGCAGGGCCAAACTGGAATGCAGGGTGCTGGAAGTAAAATCCCTGGGAGAAGAAGGGGGCGCAGGCAATTTAATAATATGCGAGGTATTGCGTTTACACCTGGACGACGCCCTGCTTACAGAAGATAAAAAAATGGATCAAACCCGGTTGGAACTGGTGGCCAGGCTGGGCGGCGACTGGTATTGTAAGGTGTCGAAGGAAAATTTATTTATGGTCCCCAAGCCCAATGTAAAACTGGGCATTGGCATTGATGCGCTTCCGCAAAGCATTCGTCTCAGTAAAATATTGACCGGGAATCATTTGGGCCAGTTAGCCAATGTACATGAAATGCCTGTAGTAGAACCATCCTTTGATGACGAGCATTTAAAAAACATTGTGCAATATTATTCTGTAAATCCCGATGAAATGGAAAAAGAGGTGCACCGGTATGCTGCCAGGTTTTTGGACGAAGGAAAAGTAGCCGAGGCCTGGCAGGTGTTGTTATTAGCCGAGGTTTTATAAAGGGAAATAATCGTGGGACGGCAGAGGTGAGACAGGGGCAGCGGCCTCTTTCCTTCTGCCATCCATCCTCCACCACCTGTCATCTGAACAGCCGCTGGATAGCACCTGTTAAGAACTTCTTAGGTAAAGAAATGTTGTTCTGGCCTCAGTCACAGCTATACGCCATAGCATCCATGTCAATTTTGCGGGGAGCAAATTCGTAGCCATCGTAATACTTTATGATTTCCTGCAACACCTCATCAATTTGTTCCACTTCTGAAATGGTTACCAGTTTGAAACGAAAATCTTTGATGTTGGGCAAGCCTCTTAAATAATTAGTATAGTGCCTGCGCATTTCATTGATGCCGGCCTTTATACCCTTCCATTCCACCGAGCGGTGCAAATGTTGTTGGATGACCTCGACCCTTTGTTGAATGGAAGGCGGCGCCAGATGCTCACCTGTTTTCAAAAAATGTTTGATCTCGTTAAAGATCCAGGGATAACCAATAGCGGCACGGCCAATCATGAGGCCATCCACTCCGTACCTGTTTTTAAATTGCAGTGCTTTTTCCGGCGAGTCAATATCGCCATTACCAAAAATGGGAATTTGAATGCGGGGATTATTTTTCACTTTGGCGATGTGCGTCCAATCGGCGCTGCCCTTGTATAGCTGGCATCTTGTTCTTCCGTGAATGGCCAGTGCTTTTATGCCCACGTCCTGCAGCCGTTCGGCTACTTCTTCTATGTTAATGCTGTTATCGTCCCAGCCCAATCTTGTTTTTACGGTAACCGGCAGCGAAGTAGAATTGACCACCGCTTTGGTAAGCCGCACCATCAGGTCAATGTCTTTCAATACGGCAGCACCGGCTCCCTTTGTCACCACTTTTTTTACAGGACAACCAAAGTTGATGTCGAGCAGATCGGGGTTCACCGCATCCACAATTTTAGCACTCAGGGCCATGGCTTCTTCATCGCCGCCAAAGATCTGAATGCCCACCGGGCGTTCGCTATCAAATATGTCCAGCTTTTGCCGGCTTTTAATGGCATCCCGGATCAATCCTTCGCTGCTAATAAATTCTGTGTACATCAAATCGGCGCCGTTGGCTTTGCATACGGCACGAAAGGGCGGGTCGCTTACATCTTCCATAGGTGCTAAAAGCAATGGAAAAGCAGGGAGCGATATGTTAGCAATTTTTACCAATCTGTATTATTTATCAGGACTTATCTTGCAGAGCCGCAAAAGCGGGGCAAATTTACAATTCAGAAAGCAAGGACTTATGCAAACATATCTTAAATCGAGGCCAATAGGAATACAATTGCTGTTGTTTATAGGAATGGCCTTTGGAATTTTTATGGTTTTAAGCCTTGTTGGAGTGGCTGTACTTTCCAATATAACCGGCATCAGCCTTTTACAATTACAGGATATAAACAAATGGGACAGCACCAATCCGAACATGATCCTTTTTATACGGGGCATGTTGCTAATTCAATTTTTAGGTTTATTTGTCATTCCCAGTTTATTGTTTGGTTATTTCTCCGATCCCCAACCGGCTCAATATCTTGGGTTAAGATCCCCGCATAAAAGCCTTTACTGGGTTTTAGGAGTTGCCGCTCTTTTGGTTTCGATACCATTTGTAGAGTACACGGGTGTTTTAAATCAAAAAATGATCGTGGGCGGCGATGCCCAAAAATGGATGAAAAGCATGGAAGAAGAAGCGGCCAAGCAAATCCAGTTTATGCTGAGCAAGCATACACCGAAAGAATTATTCCTGAACCTGATTTTTATTTCCGTATTTGCCGGTGTGGGTGAAGAGCTTTTTTTCAGAGGTGTCTTACAGCGCCTTTTCATCAAGCTTACCAAAAACCCCTGGGCGGGCATCATTCTGACTGCCATACTTTTTTCCGGCTTTCATTTTCAGTTTTTTGGATTTTTACCCCGGTTGTTCCTCGGCATTTTATTAGGTGCCCTGTACTGGTACAGCGGAAGTTTGTGGACGGCGATCCTGGCGCATTTTGTTTATGATGCCTTGATCATTGTAATGGTCTATGTCAACCCCGAAATGATAAAGGACACGAATGCCACCATTGTTGATCCGGCACAACTTAGCATCATGGCCCTGGCCAGCGCAGCAGTGACCTTTGCCATTGTTTGGCAGATGAAAAAGAAAACCAAAACAAGTTATGCCGCGGTGTATAAAGATGACAACCCGCCCGGGGATCCGTTTCGTTTTTAATTTGTTAATTGAATATTCAGCGCATGGCATTTAACTGGCAAACATTCCGAACAAGAGCTCTTACCGCCATTGTATTTGTAGTAATCATGATGGCCGGCCTGTTGTACAACCGGTGGTCTTTTTTTGTTTTATTTTCCATTGTGCATTTCAGCGCCTGGACAGAATACCAAAAACTGGTAGGCCGCTTCAATCCCGACTATCAAAAGATCAGTGCCCCGCACCGCTATGGGATCATGATTGCCGGGTGGTGCATCATGCTTTTCTTTACCAACGACACCCTGGCAATAGGCTCCGTCATTCTTACCCAACTTGGGTTTTGGATAGGTATTGCGTTCATGGTTCTTTTGCCGGTAATTATGTTTTGGGAATCGAAGCCGATCTTCCTCAAAAATATTTTCTTTTCTCTTTTTGGCTTATTGTATATATCGCTTCCGCTGGCTTTATTGACAGACCTGCGAACAAAATGGGAAGAGGCGTCCTATCCATTAGCCATGACCATTCCTTTGCTGATCATTTTTTCCTTGTGGATCAACGATACCATGGCCTACATTGTAGGGTCCCTTATCGGTAAAACACCACTGTCCAAAATATCGCCGAAAAAAACATGGGAAGGCACGGCAGGCGGTGTTATACTTACCATTACGGCCATTAGTTTGGTAGCGCATTTTACGCAACGCATGGATGTTACAGATGCGGCTATCATGTCCGGGCTGGCAGCCATCACCGGAACGTTTGGCGACCTCTTTGAAAGCAAACTGAAACGCATGGCAGGGGTAAAAGACAGCGGCGCTCTTATGCCCGGCCACGGTGGTTTTTTAGACCGTTTCGATTCTCTTTTATTTGCCGCAGTTGCCGTTTGGTTTTATGCCGAATGGTTTATAGGCTGATCATTTCAGGCTTTTCAACCAATCATTGATTCCCTGATAAATCTTTTTGGCCACGTCTTTATGAAAGGATTCGTTCAAAATACGTTGCTCGTCTTCTGCATTGCTTAAAAAAGCCACCTCCACCAGGCAATTGGGATATTCGGTGGGGCCGCTCAGGGAAAAATTAAATGCACCGACATTCCCGAAATTATTCAGTTTTAATTCCAGCATGCGGTCTAAAACCGATTGGGTAAGCGGACGGAAACCAATGTACCGGTAGTACGTGCTGACTCCTTTTACAGTCTTATTTCCGGAAGAATTTAAATGAATGCTGATAAGAATGTCCGGTTGTTGCTCCTGTAAGGACAGGATCCTTTCGTTCATACCCAGGTCTTCGTCTGCGGACCGTGTCATATAAACGTTTGCTTTTTTCTTTCTTAAATATTTTTCCAGCTGCCGGGCCATCTTCAGCGTGTATTCTTTTTCACTAATACCGGTAGTAAGTCCTTTTGCCCCCGAGTTGGTACCGCCATGTCCCGCATCAATGGCAATTTTTAAACCTTTTACTGTTAAGCGGGCAGGTTGTTGCTTAATTCTTATTTGTAAAGCATTGTTTTTATAAAACAGCGCATGGCCCCAGTGCTGCTTGTGTTTCAGCTCTATGTAAATGCGAAATACATCATCCTGTATTTGCTCATGCCATACATTTTTAATTTCCTTTACCGTTTTTAACTGTGTAATCCAGTTTGTATTGCTGGTGGCACCAAAAATATCCACTACGATCCGGGAAGGATCCATTTGTTGCACACTGCGATAGGGCAGCTTTTCGGTTAAGGCCACAGAAACATAATCATACACCGAATCGCCCCAAACCCGCCAGCTTGAAGTAAGGTACGAGGCCTGTTGTTTCACCGAATCATCCCTGCGGAAGTTTTGCTTCGGAAGATAGGCTACATGGTTGTTGGAAAGCCGGACCTTATAATCACGGTCAACACTGTCAATCACGTTGATCAAAACATTGGTGTCCAGGTAGGTCATCTTGGCTCCTCCTAAACGATCGTCGCCCAAGCCATATTTAAGGTAGGGAAGCGGGCCGGTGGTGCGGCCCTGAAAACTACTTTGAGCCTGAATTGCATAGGAAGAAAAAAGGAACAAAAGGATGGTAACCGTTTTCATAAAAGCAAATTAACACAAAACTACGCGAAGCACTTTCGTAATTGTCCCAAATGTTTTTAGTGGTAGTACTCCATTTTATTTTAATGTTATGATTTTATGAATTAGGAACATAAATTAGCCCTTGTAAGAAGCAGCTGTATGCTTTGTGTGTGAAATCCTAAAATCCTATCCTTATGAACTGGAATACCATCCTTGGTGTTGCCGCTACCCTCTCATTCTTTTTACCGGCTGTTGCCATAGTTTATTACAAACTATATCAAGACCGGAGCCTGGCAGCCTTATTAGTTTCTTATTTGATAACAGCTCTATACAACCTCATGGCGGAAGGAATGATTTCTCTTCCGGCTTCTTTTGAAAAGGGGTTTGGAGTGATCAACAATTATCTTGATGTTCCGTTGATGTTAATGGCACTTTTATTCTTCTGCCCCATAAAACAAAAGCAGCGCACCATTTATATTATCCTGGCTGTTTTTATTGCCTATGAACTGGTGATTGCCTTTTTATTCGGGCTAAACCCCAAAGCGGTGGTGTACATCATGGGGCCGGGACTTATCCTGATACTTGTTTATACTTTTTATTTATTTATCCGCCACATCAAAATCACTGTTGAATTTGGCAAGAATGCAGGAAGAACCTTAATGCTGGTTTCTATTTTGTTTGCCTATGGATGTTATGGCCTCGTTTATTATTTCTATTATATTTTAAAGACACCGGCCGTGGCGGACGTCTTTTTGATCTACTATATTACAAGTTTAGTTTCCTCTGTGGTAATGACCATAGGCCTTCACCTGACCCGGCAAAGAATGAGAGAATTGCAGGCGGTTAAAAACACAAGGCGTGAGCTGGCTGTATTTTTTGGAAATGGATAAAGAGTGAAGCCTTGACAAGTTGACAAGGCTAAGGTGCCTACATATGCCCTGCCAACTTGTTAGGACTTATCTTTAAAACGGATATCTTCTGTCACTGATCAATCTGTCCGCAATTCTTCTTCTTGCTTCTTTACTGTTGAAAGGCTGCGCCTTGGTAAAACGTTTGATTCCCATTAGTATCATCCGCTGCTCATCGCCTTCGGCAAATGCATTAACCGCATCTTTACCGTTTTTATGAATGCGGTCGGCTGCATCGTAAAGGTAGCAATTCAAAATATCGTGGTAAATCGAATCGCTGTGGCCCTGCCCCTTTAATTTTACCACGCGCAACAACAGGCTTTCGGCAACAAATGCATCAATCGCCATATCTGCAATGCACATCAAAACTTCCTGTTCTTTTTCCAACTGCATCATAAGTTTTTGGGCAGCGGCACCGGCCGTTAGCAAAACTGTTTTTTTGAAATCGTTTACCAGTTTTCTTTCCGCTGCAAAAGGCGTTTCCTCTTCGCTTCCAAAATCCGGGATACTCATCAACTCCTGCGATACCTTCATGGCGGCCCCCATAATATTCAGCCGTCCCTGCATGGCACGTTTCAGCGTCATATCCACAGTAAGCAAACGATTGATCTCATTTGTTCCTTCGTAAATGCGGTTAATACGGCTATCCCGGTAGGCCCTTGAAATATCGTATTCGGCACTGAATCCATTTCCTCCATGGATTTGCACGCCTTCATCTACTACAAAATCCAGGGTTTCACTTCCATGCACTTTTAAAATGGCACATTCAATGGCATATTCTTCCGCAGCACCCAATAGGGCTTCATTAAAGGGCTTACCGCTCTGCAGCAACTCATGCTCTTTGTCGTCGATCATTTTGGCCGTGCGGTATAGGGCACTTTCACAGGCAAAGGTTTGAATGGCCATTTCAGCCAGCTTGTGTTTAATGGCGCCGAAATTGGCAATGGCGGTTTTAAACTGTTCTCTTGTCACTGCATATTCAACAGAATTTGTGATGGCTCTTTTGGCACCCCCAAGCGTTGCCGCACAAAGTTTCAAACGGCCGATGTTTAAAATATTAAAAGCAATCTTATGTCCCTTGCCAATCTCTCCCAATACATTTTCCACCGGCACCCTGCAATCCTGGAAGTAAAGTTGAACGGTAGAAGAGCCCTTAATACCCATCTTATGTTCTTCAGGCCCTTGCGTAAACCCTTCATATCCTCTTTCTACAATAAAGCCGGTAAATTTATCGCCATCCACTTTTGCAAAAACGGTATATACATCAGCAAAACCACCATTGGTGATCCAGCATTTTTGCCCGTTTAAAATATAGTATTTACCGTCTTCACTCAAGCGGGCCGTTGTTTTAGCACCAAGGGCATCACTACCGCTATTGGGCTCTGTTAAACCATAGGCGCCGGTCCATTCGCCGCTTATTAATTTTGGAATGTATTTCTGTTTTTGCTCGGCTGTTCCGAAATACAAAATAGGCAACGTGCCAATACCCGTATGTGCCGAAATAGCTACAGAAAAAGAGTGGCCGGCGCCAAGATATTCATTGACGATCGTAGAAGTAACAAAATCTTTTCCCAGGCCGCCATATTCTTCAGGGAACGAAGTGGCCAGCAAACCCTGCTCACCGGCTTTTTGTACCAGTGAACGCATAAGGCCCGGTTCCATACTATCAATCCTTTCCAGGATGGGCATTACTTCCGTATCAAGGTATTGGTTGCACATATCGCGGATCATTCGCTGTTCCTCAGAAAAATCTTCCGGTATAAATGTGGCGGCAGGATCCCTTTCCTTTACCAGCCATTCTCCGCCCTTTAATGCCTTATTGGTTACTGCTTCCATATTATAAGAGTTTAAGGTTTAAGATTCAGATCGGTTCCAACAGTGCGATAACTGATGGTTTAATTATTCAAATTGTCATACACTTTTTGCAAAACTTCTTTGCACATTTCCACCTGGTCGGCGGGCACACCACTCAGCGCTTCATTTAATGTTTCCTCAGCCAGCTGCATGGTTTCTTCCTGTAGTTTTTGCGCTGTCCTGGTTAAAAAAATTTTATTGATCCGCCTGTCTTTGTCGTCTGAAACCCTTTTTACCAGGTTTAATTTCTCCAGGTTATCAACCAGGCGGGTGATGCTTGGCTTGTCTCTAAAGGTAGCGTTGCATAACTCCTGTTGGCTGGCTCCATCCTGTTTCCATAAATGATAGAGAACGCTCCATTGCTCAATGGTCAGGTTCACGCCGGAAGTATTGAACTTCTTCTGCAATCTTCTGGCAATGGCGGTGGAGGCCTTACCTGTAATGAAGCTATAGAGTTCCCCTTTTTTAAATTGGTTGTTTGGCATATAGTTGTTTATGCAACTAAGTAAATTTAACGAGCTCTGTCCAGAAAAACAAATTAATTGTTCCTTATCTATTTAAAATAATTTTAATTCTTTAACTTGTATTGCCTGCTGAAATTAATGGACCTGCTAATGCACTTAAAACAGGTTTATGAAAAGAGCTTTACTCTCTGCCTTATTGATAACGGCACCACTGCTCTTCGGTATTTTACATGCACAGGAAAGGGTGGTGGTTTTGGGTTCTTCTACGGCGGCAGGAACGGGTGCTTCTGTATATGATTCTTCATGGGTAGGCAGGCTTCAGTTAGAATACCGAAAAAATGTATCTGCAGGAAACCCGGACACGATAGTAATCAACCTGGCTGTGGGCGGCACCACTACGTATTCGGCCCTGCCAACCGGATATGCACCACCTCCCGGCCGGCCGTTTCCAGACCCGGAGCACAATATATCCAAAGCTTTAAACTTTTCCCCGGCTGTTATCATTATTAATTTCCCAACAAACGATATCGGGAGTAGTTATACGGCTAAGGAATACATGGACAACCTTCGCTATTTATATCAATATGCTAATTCAGCCGGTGTTAAAACATACATTTCTACTACACAGCCCAGGAACCAGTTTGATTTTGCAAAACGACGCATATTGCGACAGTTAGTTGACTCCGTCAATAACCATTTTGGCAGGTATGCTATCAACTTTTGGGATGACCTGGTAACCAATGACGATCAATATAATTTGAGAGCGGAGGTAAATTCCGGAGATGGTGTACACGTAAATGAGTTTGGCCATCGCCTTTTATTTCAAAGCGTACAAACTAAAAATATTTTTGTTGCCAATGCGCCCCTTCCTTCATCACTGGTTACCTTCCAGGTACAATTCCAAAATAAAACGGCTGTACTAACCTGGCAAACACGACATGAGCAAGCAAACACTTTCTTTGAACTGCAGCGTGGTGCTGACGGTCAAACATTTGAAACAATAATCCATATAGAGGCAAAAGGAACAGGCCAGGGAACAAATTATTCCTGGACCGACAAGCATCTTTTATCCGGGCAAAATTTTTATCGCCTGAAAATTGTTGAATCGAACAGGGTAAGCTATTCAGGGGTGTTAAGTATTTACAACAATAAGCCTTTTTCCATTGATAAGATTTATGCCGGCTCCTCTGCTATACAGGTAACACTGCTTAGCGATAAAACGCAGGCGGTGACGGTAAGGATCATTAATTTATTGGGCGGGGTGGTTGACCAACTACGCTATACCATAGCGTCTCCTTCGGTACGTTTGACGATCCCGGTTTCCAGGTTAGCAGCCGGGCCCTATTTTCTTAGGATAGAAAGCCCCGACGCCATGGACACGAAAGCCTTCCAAAAGCTTCCATAACTTTTTGTTTGACACAAGGTCTGAATATTCGCTGCGCAGACTAGATTTGCCACTAATGATTCTTGATTGGATGGTCATAATTTTCTTTATTGTTTATGCGCTTCTGCTTTTTTACTACAAGCGTGGTTGGCAATCGCTATCAGAATTTATACCGCCTGGAAATAACAAGTACAGTTTTATCTCCGTCATTATTGCCGCACGAAACGAGGAAAACCAGATTGGCAACCTTTTAAAAGCCCTGGAGGAGCAAACTTATCCCAGGGATCTTTTTGAAATTATTGTAGTGGATGATTTTTCAACAGACACGACGGCTGCTGTAGTAAAGCAATTCCCCTTGTCTAATCTTTCCCTTATTCAACCCAATGTTTCAAAGGAGACTTCGTCCAAAAAGAAAGCCATTGAAGCAGGCATAAACCTGGCAAAGGGAGAATTGATTCTGAGTACAGATGCCGACTGCATCGTTCCTGCCGACTGGCTCGGCATCATCAACGGCTTTTATACATCCACCGGTGCGTCTTTTATTGTAGCACCGGTAAAGTTTACCCACGACCACACCACCTTACAGCGCTTTCAGGCAATTGATTTTTTAGTACTGCAGGGCATTACGGCCGCCAGTGCGGGAAATCATTTTCACATCATGTGCAACGGTGCCAACCTGGCGTATAAAAAACAAGCTTTTGCAGATGTAAAGGGCTTTGAAGGAATTGACAAAGTGGCCACCGGCGATGATATGCTCCTGATGCATAAGATCCATAAGCAAAATCCTGGTAAAGTTTTTTACCTGAAAAACAAAAACGCCGTTGTTACCACCGAACCTATGCTGACCTGGAAAACCTTTTTCATGCAGCGTAAAAGATGGGCCAGCAAAACCCTGGTATATGATGATTACAGAATCATAGCGGTTCTGGCCTTTGTGTATGCATTCAATTGTCTTTTTTTCATTTTACTTATCGCTTCTTTTTTTAATCCCGTTTACTGGTTTTACACGCTGGGATACCTGCTGCTTAAAACGGCTGTTGAATGGCGGTTTGTGGCCGCTGTTGCCCAATTCTATAAAGAACAAAAACTTATGCGCTATTTTCTTTTCTTTCAACCCATACATATTTTGTATACGGTGCTTGTTGGCGCCCTAAGCCAGTTTGGGAAATATGAATGGAAAGAAAGAACAACAAAATAAATTTTATCTTCCACCG
Organism: uncultured bacterium; assembly: GCA_966095395.1. Lineage (GTDB taxonomy): Bacteria > Bacteroidota > Bacteroidia > Chitinophagales > Chitinophagaceae > Flavisolibacter. The sequence goes on from CBHTSW010000016.1 coordinate 49,919, forward strand.
GTGAATTATAACCAGCAATCATTTTGGCAGGCTTCATGGAAACGGCTGAAGAAGAACAAAGGCGCTATGGCAGGATTGGTGATGATCGTAATCGCCATTTTCATTGCCCTGTTTGGATATTTCCTGGCATCCGACCCTTCTCCCTTTGCCAACCGGATTATTTTGGAGATCGGCGGCGAAAAGCCGGGTTATCAAAGATCTTTTTTGCTCGTAAAAAAAGAACAGCAACCCGCATCCAACTTTTTTACAAGGCTGGTATCCGGAAAGCCGGACAAATATGATTACCTGCCTGTCAGTTCATGGCAACAAAAGGGCGACAGCGTCATCATTCAAAAATTTATTGATGAAGGGGTAAGTGAACGCATGGCCTTTCATAAAACCCAGGTGGCAGATAACCCGGTCATCACCCAAACATTTTATGTGGGCACCGATAAATACGGCCGCGATATTTTAAGCCGGTTAATTATTGGAACACGGGTGAGCCTTAGCGTGGGGTTGATTACCGTACTCATCTCCCTTACCGTGGGCATTACACTTGGCGCCATTGCAGGCTATTTCAGGGGCAAAGCAGATGAAGCCATCATGTGGCTGATCAACGTCATCTGGAGCATTCCGACCTTGTTATTGGTCTTTGCCATTACTTTATTGTTAGGCAAGGGTTTCTGGCAGGTATTCATTGCCGTAGGATTAACCATGTGGGTAAATGTAGCAAGGCTGGTTCGCGGACAGGTGATGGCCGCAAAAGAGTTGCAGTATGTGGAAGCCGGAAAGGTTTTGGGATTCTCCGACTCCCGGATCATTGCCCGCCATATTTTACCAAACATCCTCGGCCCTATTTTGGTCATTGCAGCGTCCAATTTTGCCTCCGCCATAGTTATTGAAGCAGGGTTGAGCTTTTTAGGTGTGGGCGTGCAGCCCCCGCAACCCAGCTGGGGGCTTATGATCAAGGAAAATTACAATTTCATTATCACGCAAAATCCTATGCTGGCATTGGCTCCGGGCTTTGCCATCATGTTGCTGGTACTGGCGTTCAACCTGTTGGGAAACGGCCTGAGAGATGCATTGAATGTAAGAGGGAAAATTTAATAACAAACTCTATAACAGCCCTGTATAGCCGATTTCTTTATGTGCTTGGCGACGGGACTACTACTACTATTGGGCTTCCGTTGTGTCAGTCACCTGTACTTCCTGTTCGTTAAGCAGCTTTTCAAATGCTGCTGTCAGTTTTCTGCAATGACTTTTACATTCCTGTTCAGGCTTTCTTCCAAAGAAATAAATGTTTCTGTACGTTCAATGCCCTTTATTTTTTGCAGTTCGTCGTGTAAAATTGTCCGTAGCTGACCTATATCCTTGCAAACCACTTCGGCAAAAATGCTGTAGTTGCCTGTTGTATAGTTCATGCGAACGATCTCCGGTATTTTTTTCAGATCCTTTGCCACCGTGTCATACAACGAACTTTTTTCCAGGTAAATACCAATAAAGGCAATCACATCATAGCCCAGTTTTTTCAGGTCAACATGAAATTTCATTCCGTTGATGATACCGGCATCCTGTAGTTTTTTGATGCGGACATGAATGGTGCCTGCCGAAACAAACAATTTTTTACCCATTTCCGCATAGGAAACGCCGGCATCGTGCATGAGTTGCTGAATGATCTGCAGATCCAATTTGTCAATATTCAAAACGTCGGGCATTTTGGGGATTTAATTTTGATATTATTTAATGATACTGCAATATATTAAACAGAATCTAAACTTTTTACTTATTGATTGAATATTATAAAAGGCGTTCTATTTTTGACTTCTCAAAGTTCATTGAAACAGAATAAGAAGGCAGCCACGGGAGGGACAATCCAACCCGTACTGGATTCTTGTTCATTTATACTGTGGGGTGATGAAACCTTAGGCAGACATGCCCCCTTGTCTCGGGGGTGGGGAGCACAGGATAAACAAAAAGTAGAGCCGACGTTACTCAGGTAAGGCCGACCAGGGTTGACCACTAAATCTTTGCTTTTTCGCTAACTGCCCCGTGGAGGTTCGACTCCTCCCCCTACAGCATTTTTCATGTGTGTTTTAAGCTCGTAAGCGTCTGTTATTGAACAACTTACGGGCTTTTTTAATTTTTACCCTCTTGAAAAGGGAACCGTATAGGGGACCGTTTCAGAATAATTTAGGCTAAAACTCTTCAGTGAACTGTTTAAGCCATCCTTTCTTTTGCGCTTTGCGGTTGTTGCGCTTTTTGCGGATTATGTGTTTATTCCGTTGATTGTTGGTTCTTCGTCACTTTTGGTGCAAGGTTAGCTACTGTCCAGGAGCAGTCTTTTTCGTAATAGAGCAAAGCTGGCCCGGCCATACATTTGTCGCTTAACGGTTTTTAATTTATTTATATGCCCTTCCACCTGACCATTACTCCATGGTAAACACAGTGCATTTTTAGTTGCTTCAAAATCACTTAAAATACCTCTGGCAAAGCTGGCAAGTTCTGGAATAGCGCTTTCTACAACCCGATTGATCCATTCTTTCAATGAGTTTGCATTCCTGGCTTCAATCATTTCTCTAAACTGCCTTGACAATCTATAAGCTACTTCAATCTGCGGGCAATGTTTACACAACCATTTCAGTATTTTTTGTTCCTTCTTTGGGATATCCTCTAATTTTTTAACCAATAGCATTCGGATCCTGGATGGTAAAAAATAGCTGTAGACGGTTTTGGGTCCCTGGGTGGCCTCTCTTCCATAGAGGTACTTTTGCAAGTGTTCGTAGGCCATCGTGCGGCCGCCGCTATAACCTCTTTGTTTAATTTCTTTAAAGAGCCTCAAAATCTGAATATTCGGTTCTTGTAATATTCTTTCTCGTATATACTGGTCAAACAGGCGAATATTGACTTGTATGTGGGATCCTGTTCTGGGAGGTGGTTCATGCAAAACAAGATATTTGCGAACAGTCGCTATGGCTATTTGTAATGTTCGGGCGGTTGCCTTTAAGCCCACACCTTCTTTGTGCAATAGTTTTACCTGTTCCATCTGCCAGATTCTGTGTTTATAATTCTTAGTTGGCTCACTTCTTTCAGCTTGGTTATTATAGGACCGTCTCAAAGAACGCCGGTTTCTGCGTGGGCGTTGTCGGTGCTTTAAGTACTGCTGGTTCCGTTCCAAAAGTTTTGCTAGGGCGTCCCCTAAGTTTTTAAGGAGATGCCAGCGGTCTCCGACCTGCAAAGCCTGCGGAGCTCCATCCCTAATTGCTTTGCTAAAATTTAAAAACCTGTCCCGGCTAATGACACTCACTTCCGGATGTTTTTGGAGCCAATTTTCAACTGTAATGGACTCACGGTCCTTTAGTAGTTCGACCAATTTATGTTTTTCCAAGTCCACAATGCAGGAGCCATAGGTGTGTCTTTTTTTATTTGCCCAGTCATCAATGCCGGCACAAGAAATTTTTTCCACCGGATGAAGCTTTTGCTTGTGAATAAGGCGAATAAGGGAGGAACTGCTTCTTTTAATATTTAAAGTCTGCAGGAGCTTCTCACCGGGATTACCCCCCATGATTAATGCCACTTTTAAAAGCTTTTCCTCCAATCGACCGCTGATCCTGCAGTGAGGAGCAAAGTGCTTCTTGAATCGTTCGGTGAATATTTTTCGCTTACATTTTTTATTAAGGCAATAAAACCTCCTTACTTCAACTTGAAGAACGACCTGGTTATTAAATGCTGGCAAATCTTTAAATGTGCGCTGGTAGTGGCTGTGAATAGATTTGCTGTAAGACCTGCAAACCGGGCAGCGACTCCTCCTTTGTTTGCTTTTGATGTGTAAAGTAACCATCCAGTCATGTTTTTCCACTGAAATGATAGTAAAAGGGTCCTTATTCTCAAAAGCTAGGCTTTTGGAAAGCATTTGGCAAGTATTTACCCAAGAGTACTAAATGAAAAGATCAGCGCAATAATGATCAGCTCTGTCAAGTGCACCAAAAGTGACGAAGAACCAATAAAAAACGGAACGGGAGTGAAACATGGTTCCGGAATCTACATTATGCATACTTGTATTCAAATTGAATAAACCCATGAAAGAAAGTTCTATACTAAAGCAACTCAACGAGCACAAAGAAGCCTTCAAAGCTAATACAGAGTGGAATGAAATGATTTCGGCTTTTGATTTGGCTAAAACAACCGGCTACAAAATGCAGTCAGTAAAAGATGCACTGAAAGATAACGGAGTTAAGCCTTGCGGAAAATTGGGAGGGTTGCCTTATTACAGAAAATCAGATGTGGTTAGCCTAATTCGGAGAAGCCTAAAGAATTAAATACTCAAAATACAAGTCAGGGCTGAATTGTAAATTATTTGGGAGAAGATGGATTCGTAATTGCTTCTATGATCATTTCCATTGCACTCTTTCTCATGTCACCTTCTACTAGTTTCCAATCTATGCGCCTGCTTTTTAGTTTGTACTTGCCGCGGATCAAAGGTTCGTTGTTCTTCAGGATAATATACTTATCCGGATTGGCCAACGGCGTTACCTTAATGCGCATGCACCGTTTATCCTGGTGAATGATCTCCCAAGTTAAGTAGTATGTTTTAAAGCCTTGTTTGATGGAGATCGAGGGCATGGTAGAATATATACAACTTTCCTTATTAATATATCTCGGGGTCCGTCACCTAAGCAGATTGATTAAGAGTAAAAGCCCCTACAAAAGAGAGGCTTCTACTCTTATTGCGAATAAACAAGGGCCGAGGTCCACTATAAAGTTAATTTGAAAAAAGCACCAACGAAGGGGAAATGTCAGTGATAGGGGAAACAATTTCTTACGTTCTCCTGGCCTTAATTTAGACTATTGTATTTGCTGTATAAATAAAGTTACAATAGTAGTTTTCATGTCTCCAGGCGTAACAAAAGCATTAAGTTTAAAAGAAGTAGTAGTTACTTTACTTACCTGAAACATTACACCTTCGTTCGAAGTAGCTATAATTAGAGGAGGCTTAGAAAACGTAGGAAGCTTATCACCGAATGTTGTTTTCAACTCCGAAAACATAACTGTCTTACTTGCGTCATCCGTAGTCGCATCCTTTTCTGTATAATCGGTAAATGAGATATAAATATTCTTCTGGACCAACTCATTAAACCTTTTCCTGAATGTGTCAAGTTGATTTGACGATTCAGAAAGGGAGCTTTGAACTAAATTAGTTTTACTTTTTACACCATAGAGCATATCGGCTAAGGTCCTTAAAGAAGAGTCATTTGTAGATATCTTTGAATCAAAGTTAGACGTCGAAGAATTGATCTTACTATCTATAGCCTTCATTTTGTTTTCAATTGAATCTAATTTTGATTGAAAGCCCTTTCTAACAGTTTCCTTGGCATCTTCAAGCGTATTAAACCCAAGATAAGTTGCAACAGCCAAAATCACAGAAAAGATTGTGATCATGTATTGCATCTTATATTTTAATTCCCAATAATTTTTATCATTCAATTGATCATTTCTAAGAGGTTTTTTTAATAATGTTCTTAAACTAAAGAGGTTCCAAATATTAAATCCTATAACTGCAATAATGAATAGCAATATTATGGTAGTAGTCATAAGCAGTTAAAAGGGGTAGTTAATTGGTTAATAAATTAAGATTAAAAGACTCAAACTAATCTCTTATATTCCATAAATCCCAATGCCTTAAACCTTCTCAGTAACAATTACATACATAGTTTATTAGAAGAAGTTCAGGTTCAATATTTCATTTAATCTTAACTATAAAAGGCATGTTATTTTCAACTTTAATTATTTCGCTCCTTTAGTAAACCTTTAAGTCTTTTATTAACTAGCTGGAAAAGCACATTTAAAAGAGCATTATGTACTATACTTTCTTTGAAAATCAAGGTGTTATGAGAAATTGGTCTTTTTAAAAGAGGCGATCTCTTTTAAATTCTTTTTTATCTCTTTTAGAATGGACCATCCTCTACAGATTCTTCAACAAGAATCCATTTTGATTTAAAATCAGTTCCAATATTTAAAATTTTCCCTTGCAACCTTAATTCAGATAAAAGATTAGTAATCTTATTTTTTTTCTGTTTCAAATCATAAATATCAGACAACTTATCAATTAATAACTCATCTATATCTCTTCTCTCTAAAGTTCCAAATTCCCTTAAGGATTTAATTATTAAATCTAAATAATACTGTTTATCGAAAGCTCTATTTTTCGAGTATACGGCTTTCTGTCCAGCTGACTTCGCGACTTTGGCAGAAATAAAATAATGTGGTCTTTTACCTTCTATAAGGCCTTTTGACTTTAAATGATGTGCTTCTTCTGGGGTAAGAGGCTTATGCTTTTGAACTTTATCAAGCATAATAATTTCATCTAAAGATAAATCAGGATGTTTGGCTAGTGTCCTAGCATATTCTATATCTAAAACCTTACCCGTGATTGTTGCCTTTACTTGTTCGCCACTAAGATCAAAATCAGGCATAGGAAAAAACCTAGCACGCTGTAGTCTAAATATTCGTTTAATTCCACTTCCAACCGTATCAATCATATTCAGATTAACCATTGCCTGAGACAAAAATGTATTCCTATAAAAGCTTGGAGGGATATCACTCTCTATAACTTTTTCAATACTACCAGGCAGGAAATCACCAGAATTTGTAAAGATTAATTGATCATCTAATTCTATAATATTAATTCTTCCTCCTTTAGTGTAATCTTGGTGAGCAATACAATTATTTAAGGCCTCTCTAATACTAAAAGGGTCATATTGATCAACTTCCTCAGGGAATAACCCATCCATTTTAATGTATCTGTATTTTAGATTCCTTATTTTGGCAAAAACTTTATTTGCTGAAAGAATAAAAGGACAGCAAAAGTGCTCATAATCTTTTTCAACATTTGCTATGTCTTTTAATAGCCAAGTAATTCTTGTAACTGCTGGAGATATATAATGTTCAGATTCTTCCTTACCTAATAATATTATTGCCGTTCTAGTTATTTTATTATTAATAGTAATTTTTGCTTTATTTAAAAAAGTTACGTCATCCCAAGAATCTACTTCAGTATTTAGCCTAGGGTTTTTAACCTTGAAATTGTTTCTTGCAACTATAATAGACTCAGGATCCAAATCGTTTATTGTTGCTCCTTGGCAAACTCCTGCACTCCAATCTTCATTAACATAAAGAGTCTCATTCAAGATTACTTTTTCTCTTTCGACAGTTAACTCTATTAAATTATCGCCGCTTCTTTGCCAACAAACTTTATGAGCTATCACTGGTTTTCTTGGTAAATGTTTGGGGATATTTAAAACCCATACCGTTTTATTCGTATCCGATGCCGTGTATTCCTCGACTTTTAAACCTTCACTACTTAAATGAGTACAATTTCCCATCAAGCGATGAGGCAGATTTTCAGGTGTATAACCGTGAAAATTATCTATTCCCAGGATCTTCAAGGTTTTATCTTCCACTCCTAATATAAGATGTCCTCCTTCCATATTTGCAATTGCTGACACATATGACACAACATCATCTCCCTTATGCCCAGAAATGCTATGAGTTAAATTTGAAAAAGCCTTCCATTCACAAGCATCATTTTCCTTAGGAAAACGTTCTTTTAAGTATTCATATAGTTCATTTTCTATCATAAAATGCTTAAAACATATAGCAAGATAAATTTATGCAATTCTGGATAACATTAGACACAACATCAAGAATAAACGCTACCCAGTTGAATATATGCATGTATATAAAAGCGACAAACCCAAACAGAATAATTCTAAGTTCCTCCTATTTGGAATGCTAAAAGTTATCATTCCAGACAGCCACGCTAGAACTTTTGGTTATTATCTTTCTCGTATTTATCAATTGCGTCCATAGTGTGTTTAATCAGATACTCTGGAACGTGATTATTGATAGGCATAAAAAACCAATCTTTTGTTGATACAAGTTTATAAAGAACAATTTTTTCGTTCTGAAATTGCACTTCATACCTTATGACAGGGTATTTCTCAGATTCAATAAAATCGTTTATTAATAAAGTGCTTTCTTCAGCCCTTACAAATCCTTTCTTCTGTAAACCAGTTAATTCAATTGAATATTCCATAATTACTATTATAATTTAGATCTCAACTTTCTCTTAGGTTTCATACCCCAATTATTCCTATTCTTACTGCAGGACAGCATAGGAATAATAAAATTGGTAATGATTTCATGTAAACTCATTATTCTTTTATCAAAATGGTTGCTATTTCGGCTTCATTGTAGCCTTGTTTTTTCAACTCTTTTTCCTGTATTCTAATTTGACTTTTTAAAAGCTCTCTCATTTCCCAGGTACCGTGATAGACTGCCACTTTAATTACTCGGTAAAGAATGTAACAGCCGACAGCTATACCGGCTAAGGCAATGAATATTTTTTCTTCGGTTGTCTGGAACATATAAGTAGTATTTTGGTTTTCAACGAAGCCAAGTATTTTAAAAGCTGTTGCAGGTGTTTGATTTATGTAGTGCTCTCCCTATTAATACCCATCTTGGGAAAAAATTTTACAGATCGCCTGATTTCCTGTCCTGAAATTATTTTTTCAAATTCTGAAAACTGATCATAGCTTAGGGAGAACATATCCTGCAGGTTTACTTTTAACAATGCTTCCCCTGGAGTCATATTATTTTCTTCCCACAGGATTGATACCTGCTCTAATAAGATTTCTTTAACTTGGTTAAACCGCTTACTATAGAAATCTCCTTCCCTGATTTTAAAAAGGATCTTTAATAGTCCAAAATCCAAATACTCTTTCTCGCTTATATAATGATCTTCTAAAATCACATTTAAATAGGCAAGCAATAAATCGAGCAGATCTTCTTTTATCGGTGTAACATCCTCAATTCCATTGTTAGCAAGTGAGGCCAATACGCTTTTTTTATCAAGACCATTTTCAACTATAATTGCCGCTATGTCATACAAGTACTTCGGAAAATTATCGGTCCTTAATATTGCTTGAAAAACTCTTTTATAATCCCATGAATTTGATTCTTGCATAAAATTATATTAACAGCCCGTACACTTACTTGCATCCACGTAGGTTTTGTTGTTATTACTGTTGATGTAATAACAACCGCCTTGGGATCCTTTATAAAGTTGATGCCCATTGTATGCACCGCAACGTCTATCACCTGAAGCGGAGCCCGAACTTGTAGAAGAGCCTGAATCACTTTTCCCGCAGGATAAAAGCGTAATAAAAGCAGCAATTAATAGCTTTCTCATATCGTGAGGTTTTAGTTTTTATAAAGGGCTTGTATCCCCAGGAAATAGGCTTAATGGGCTCCAACCTCCGCAGGCATCACTACGAGTTCTTTTTTCATTTGATCATCATATTGCACGAAGCCGCTTTCTGCCCTTTCAAGTATGGCTTTGACGGCTTCTACGTCAACTCCGTACCGGCATAACTCCTGCAAATTTCATATCCTGCCATTGGTATATAACCCTCTAAAGGTTTAGAATTATATGCCAGATATTTATGGTTTGGATCCCTTGTATAGCCTTTTTCCTGATACTCTACATATATCACCCCGTTTTCCATTTTTGTCGAGATGCCTGCCATAAGAAACATTTAATAAAAAAGTTAAGCTCTAATTTTTTTTATCAGAGCCTTTGTATTATTTCGGTGTTCTAAATTAAAATCTTGAAATATTTTCTTTTAATTTTTGAGCTAGTTCATTTAAGTCATTTATGGTCATACCAACACTAGACCCGCTATAATACTTATCTACCCTAACACGATAATTCCAAACAATGCCCTTCCTCTTATCTTTTTCATTAAAAGCCACAAACCGCACGTCATTGCAGGTATACTGGTATTCTGTCCCCTCCTCTTCCTGGCTTTCTTTATTTGCGTTTAAAAAATCTAAAAACTTAATCAATCCATTAATTTCATCTGCATCTATATAGCCGGTATAGGTCTGGCTTAGGGGACCAGAATATACTGTTGATAAATAAAGGCCTTTCAACGTGGCACCTGATGCAACATCTTTTAAAGTCAAAATCTTGCAATTCAAATTTCCGTTTCCTCCTAGATTATATAGGGCAAATCCCTTTGCTTTGAACTCGTACAAATCGTCATATTTCTTTTTAATAATAGTACCCACTTTTATGGCGTTCGCTTCAAGTTTTGTTCGTGGCGCGGTACTATCATTTTGTGAAAAACAAAGGGTGGGCAGGAAAAGGAGTAGAACCAATAAGTATTTCATATTAGTTTTAGTTTTCGGTGGTCTGAGCTACAGGTTTTTCATACAGGTCTAACACCTTGATCATTCTGGAAGAATATTCATAAAGCTCACTATTGGTTTTTATTTCAACCCTTTCCTCTTTTCCGTTATCAAAGAAAGACACAAGTTTCTTTTTCGAATTATAGTGTAGCCTGCATATAGGTTTTCTGTTATTGTCATCTAGTAGAATTCCAAAGTAGGATTGCTGATCCCGGTGGAACACCCGGTTCACTTTTACTTTACTGCATACAATGGCCCTGACAATATAAAAGCCTTCCATTTCTTCAGCAGTTGTTTGCACCTTGTTTTCATCTACTGCAGCATTGGTGGCTGTCAATTCCTCCTTGTCAATTTCAGCCTGCTTTTGCTGGTCGGTTGCCAGCGCAGATTTCAGCCTTTCATTTATAGCATCATTGACATACTGGTGAAAGGACCTTTTTACCAGGCCCCGGAATAATTCTAAAACCTTGGGTGTAACAATTGAAGGATAAACAGCTTTAGCAAAGTAGCGGGTAAATTCATCTGTGGGTTCGCTGATCTCTCCAACAATCAAGTTTCTTAATTCTGACATGAACTTTAATTCGCTCGCCGTATTAATAATGCTGTCCAGATTGAAATAACTCTTATGAAATTCTTTTAGCTTTTCTACCTGAGCTTCTTTTATATCATCAATACGGAATTCAAAAAATGGTTTTTCATCCATCTTGTTAGATTCTATCAAATCCGTATACCATCGATACACAATCCCGTTTGTTAGCAAACCGAATTTAGCTGCAGTGGTATGGAAGTATCTAAAAAGTTGACTGTTGTGGGGGTCCAGGTCAGACGACCAATGCTTGCACTCTATTAACATAATCGGCTTATCATCTTTTAAAATGGCATAGTCAACCTTTTCACCTTTCTTTATTCCTATGTCTGCAATAAATTCCGGTACCACTTCCAAAGGATTAAAAACATCGTAGCCGAGGCATTGAATAAAAGGCATGATGAAAGCATTCTTTGTAGCTTCTTCTGTGAGAATCTTCTCTTTCATTTTGGCAACCCTATCACCAAGTTGTTTGATTTGATCTTTGAAATCCATATAGCTGTAGTTTTGGTTTTAACTGTACAATGTGAGCTATCGCTAAAAAAAGTGGTAAATACAGTATTACAGTAGGTAATTACACAGATATTAGACAACAGACAAGTGATAGCAGAACTCTAATATAATAGCTGTTTTCAATATAAAAAAGCTCTGGCAACTATTTTTCTTGGCACTGCTGAACCCTGTGAGTAGCTTTATTTTTTCACGCCTATTCATACCTTTAAGCTGGTCTTTTCATTTTAGACTTTGCCATGATGTCTGATTTAAAGCAGTGAAACGACTTGTTGCTTAAAATGCTTCTACAACTCATCCGATAATTTTTATAGTCAACCCGGCCATAGTATCTTTTGAAGATTCTTCTTAATATAGCAGTATAGAGCATTGCTATGAGAATTGACCAGCTAACGTTTACCAGATTTGTGGCAGCTATGGCTATCGTGGTTTACCATTTTGGACGTGTGGTGCCGCCCTTTAACGACCAGCATTTAACCTCGCTTGTTCATCATGCAAACCTGGGCGTAAGCTATTTCTATATTCTTTCCGGCTTTGTCATGATGATTGCCTATTACAGGAAAGATCCATCGCCCGTTACACCAATGGCTTATTACAAAAGCAGGATCGCAAGAATTTATCCTGTTTATTTCATAGCACTCCTGCTTGTCGTATGCTATTATGCTTTAAGATCCTTACATACCAGCCCTGTTGCCCTGCTTTTAAGTTTGCCCGGCCTGCAGGCCTGGTATCCGCCTTCTGCATTGCAGCTGAATTACCCGGGCTGGTCCATTTCTGTAGAATTGTTTTTCTATCTTTTATTTCCGTGGCTGTTCAACAGGTTATACCTGAGATATAGTTTCAACAAACTTCTGATTGTGATCATTGCCATTTGGTTTTTAAGCCAGCTTTTTTTTAATGCAATCCTTCATTCTTCTTTTTACAGAGATTTTCCTTCCAACAGGGCCAATGCTCTTTTTTATTTCCCCTTAATGCATTTGAATGAATTTTTAGTGGGAAACATGGCAGGGCTTTTTGTTATAAGAAACAGGAACCTGAGATTTAAAAACCCTGACATTTTCATACTGCTGCTGGCTCTAATGATGCTTTTTCTTGTTAACGCCAACTTGCCTGTAAGTTTTCACAATGGGCTTTTAGCCATTTTTATTGTGCCTTTCCTTATACTGTTGTCCCTGAGTAAGGGGTTCTTTTCTACTATTGGCTCTTCCAAAGCATTGCAGTTTTTAGGAGAAATCAGTTACGGCATTTATATTTTACAGGTTCCGGTGTACCTGTTTTGCTACGAAATATTTACAAGGCTGGGCCTGACAAACTATACAATAGTTTTTTACCTGTATTGTTTCATGCTGGTAGTAACGTCTGCTGTATTTTATAAAGTGGTAGAAAAACCTTTACGGGACAGGATCAAAAACAATGCGGGCCGTAATAAAATTGTATTGCAAACCACCTGATTCAGGGCTTCCCTTACTAAAACAGAAGGATGCCCTGTAAGTATACAAACGGCATCTTATTTACTTTCCACTATAGCAAACTTCACGACCTCTTTTAAATCCTGCGTTAGCTCCTGGTCATTGTCGCCTTTTTTATAGCAGGCGGTCACGCCAAGATCAAACAGTTTGGCTTTTATTTCTTCCGAGACGGTGCCGGAAAGAATAACGACAGGGACTTCTTTGAAAAAAGAATTTGATTTTAAATAATTGACCACGGCCTTCCCGTTCATGTAAGGCATTTTATAATCCAAAATGATCAAAGAAGGTTTCACATTGAGGCTGCTGATCAGCTCAGTATATTTTATGAATTGCAGGGCATCGCCGAAAAATTTTACATTATCGTCTAATCCCATTTCTGCAAAAGAAGTATGTAAAAGATAACGGTCCTCGTCGTCGTCATCCACCACTATTATAAACGGTTTGTGCTGATCCATTTCAGTTTTTTAAATTCGATGAAGGCTTGTATCAAAAGAAATTGAGGGGTACTGTGCAAGTACAAATTACATTAATTTTTTTATTTACAACCCTGTAAGTAAAAGAAGAAAAGAATATTCCAAAACCCTGTTTCAGAAGCCTACTTTTTCCGAAAGAATTTTTATGGCTTCTGAATGGATTGCGCCATGCACCCGGGCCTTTCGCTACGTGTCTTTACAAAGGCTCTAAAATTTTATAGCAAAACAGTGGGCTGGCTCTGATGCTTTGTAGTGGATAGCGATAATTTATTTTTCGATAAGATCAACCAACTCTACCACCTCTAAACCTTTGCGGGCCGGCCCGGTTAGCACCTCGCCGTGTATGGAATAACGGGCCCCGTGACAGGGACAGTCCCAGGTTTTCTCTGCACTGTTCCAGTCCACCACGCATTTAGCATGCGTACATACAGGATTTAAAGCATGCAGCTGTCCTCCTTCATCTTTATAAATCGCCAGCGTATCGCCTTCATATTTTACCAGCCTTGCTTCACCGTGTGCCAGGTCTGAGAGCTCGTGTATTTTGCCGGCAGAAATTCTTTTTCCAATAAACTGCGCTACCACATCAGCATTCTCCTTTACAAAAGAGGCAAGGCCTGCCATTGGTTTTACCCGATTGGGATTGAACAAGGCCGCGTAAGCATTTTCTTTTTTTAGGATCAGATCCGTTAACAAGGGCGCCGCAATATGGCTGTAGGTCATGCCATTGCCGCCATAACCGGTTGCCACCAAAATATTTCCGGAGCTGCCCGGCAATAAACCAATATAGGCCAATCCATCGCTTGGTTCAAAGTATTGCGACGACCATTTGAAGACAACCCTGTCAACAGGAAAATAATTGCGGGCATGCGCCTCCAGGCGGTTAAAGCACGCCTCTGTATTTTCTTCATGTCCTGTTTTATGATCTTCTCCTCCCACAATAAAATAGTTTTCTCCATCTATTTCCTGTGTACGGTAGTAATGATAGGGATCATACATATCATACGACAAACCATCAGGATACATATCACCTGTAAACTTTACAGCCATCGCATAACTACGGTAAGGGGCGCACCTGAAATGTAAAAGATTAATGCCCGGGGGAATGTGTGTTGCATAAATCAGGTAACTGGCTTCCACTACGCCACAACTGGTTTGCACGACCACGCCGCCTTCTTTTTCTGCCACATCTTCCACACCGCAATTTTCGAGAAGCACACCACCGGCTTGTTCAAAAGCGTTGGCCAGTGCATGCACATACCGGCTGGGATGTACCTGTGCCTGATCTCGATAAACAATTGCTTTTTCAAATTCAACCGGTATGGGAATACGATCCGAATAGCTCACATCCACTCCTGCTTGTTTGGACGCTTCAAAAATCTGATCTAATTGTTCAGTTTGTTTATCATCCCTTGAATAGAGGTATCCATCCTTTTGTTTGTACCCACAATTAATGGAGTATTCTTCTATATTAGACCGGTATAGGTCTAAAGCCTTACCGGTGGCACTGGCCACTAAGTGTATAGCATCTTCCCCAAAATCTTTTTGTATTTGATGATAAGAGGTATCGAAAAAGGTATTTAAATGCGCCGTGGTGCCGCCCGTTGTTCCAAAACAGACCGTATGGGCCTCTGCAATTAAACATTTCTTCCCGGCCTTCTGTAACTGAAGGCCCGTCGTTATTCCGGTAACGCCGGCTCCTGCAATCACCACATCAAAAACCTGTTTGGGAATATGCTGAGCCTTAGGGATATAGGTTTGCATTTTATCCTGCCAAAGGCTGGTGGTGGCACCATCTCGTTTCATAAAATCGCTTTTTTTATTTTCTAAAAAAATAATGCCCAAAGAGAGAGTGTGTGAGAGTGAACGGCATCCGGTGTTAAAGGGTTGCTTTCAGACAGTGAAGCTACATAGCAATAAAGTGAGCGTCAAAAGAGGCTGCGGGCAGTGGGACAACTTATGTCTTCGGTTCGAACAAGGATCTTTTTCAAACCCTGTTTCACCACTTTTCATCTTCAGCAATAGTATCGTTGTAGGGAAAAGAACTTTTTGTTTTTCGTTTTTGCTCCTGCCGTTCCAGCAAAAGATCAGCTATTAAAACAGCGGCATCGGTTTGAGGGTGTTCCAGTAAAAGTTGTTTTAACCTGGCTTCATTCACATCTGCCCGGTAAAGGGTTTGCACCAGCCTGGCAAAATCGTGTAGCAATAAAAAATTAACACAGTCTCTCAGTTGTTGTTTGATTTCTTCTTTTTTATCAAAAGATGTTTCAACCGTTAGCTGTTGCAATAGGGGATCTATTTGTTGCGGCACCATAGTAATTACAAAAGTCTTAACAAGCAAATGTCTTAAGTTTATCCTTACTATTAGCCGTTAATCCGAAATAAACCAAACCATCTACGAACCATATCGTATAATTGCCTAAATTAACCATTGCTGTATGAGAATAATTGCTCTTTGCATTTTTTTGTTTTTTCTGCAAACTCAGCTATCTGCCCAGGGAACCATAATGGGCAAGCTGGTGGATTCCCTTTCTAAAAATCCTTTAGGCCTGGCAACCGTTACGGTTTTCAAGGCCAGTGACACCACGTTAATTACGTATCGCCTGAGTAGCCCCGAAGGTGCGTTCAAAGTGCCGGGACTACCTTTGAATTTGGCCCTAAGGGTGGTGATTTCTTATTCGGGATATGATGCGTTTCGAAAGGAATTTACCTTAGCTGATGAAACGGCAGTTGACTTGGGAAATGTTACACTGAATTCCAGCTCCAAAACTTTGGATGAAGTGTTAGTCATTGCTGAACGTCCACCCGTTACCGTAAGAAGGGATACGATTGAATTTAATGCTTCTTCTTTTAAAACCCTCCCTACCTCACTGGTGGAGGATCTTCTGAAAAAATTACCAGGCATACAGGTGGACAAGGATGGAAATATTACGGCCAATGGCAGAAGGGTCAACCGCATCATGGTGGATGGCAAATCGTTTTTTGGCGATGACCCTAAGATGGCCACCCGCAATCTGCCGGCCAACGTGATTGATAAAATTCAGGTAACGGACGATAAAGATGAAGCGGCCCGCAATTCGGATGGCGATCTGACCAACATAGGACAAGTAATCAACCTGACCTTGAAAAAAGGCGTAAAAAAAGGCTGGTTCGGAAAACTATACGGCGGCGCCGGAACAAAGGACCGCTATGAGGTGGGTGGTATCGCCAACATTTACCGCGATACGATGCAGCTAAGCGTTTTGGGCTTTAGCAATAATGTGAATCGCAGCGGCTTTTCGATGAAAGAAGTGCAGGACCTGGGTGGATTTAACCGTAGTGGTTTTAATTCTATAATGGTTACCAACAGGGGTGGCCAAACCGGCTTTGCCCTGAATGGAATTTCCTTTGGCGGTATAGATGCCGGCATTGCCCGGGCCAGCGGCGCCGGGTTTAACTTAAACCATGCCCCCAGCAGGAAAAAATCCTTCTTCCTGCAATACTTTTTTGGCAACACAAAAAACAATGTATTGCAAAACAACAATACACAGCAGTTCATCAACGACACTACGGTAAATACACTAACTAATACAAACGCTGCCCGCCTGGCGTTTACGCACAATGTTGGCGCCGGCGCCAATTTAAAACCGGACTCTCTGACCGATATTAACTTCCGGTCCAATTACGCTTACTCCGGTACAGATGAAAATGTACAGGCCAAGATTAAAGTGGACAACAGCAAAACGGGCCAGGTGAGCACAGGCCTGGGCGATCAGTTCAACACTACTTATAGCAACAATTACAACCACAACCTGTCGCTTACACGCCGCTTCAAAGCCAAAAAAGGAAGAACATTAAACATAGCACACTTCCTGAACTATACAAAAAATTTGCAGCGCTATATAACCGAGTCGGATTACCAATACTACTATCCTTATTACGAAGACCGGTTCTTCGACCAGTTAAGAAGACAGGAAGTTCCCACCTTATCGATAAACACCAGTGCCAACTTTGCTGAACCACTTTCCAAAGCCCTGACGCTGCGGTTTAATAACCGTTACGAGTTTTTAAAAGACAAACAGGACATCGGCATTTACGATGGCGCCAATTCGAAATACGACGTGTTGAATGAAGCCAAAAGCAGTGGCTTTGAGCGGACGCAAAACCGTTTTAATTCCAACCTCGCCTTATCGTACAGGATCAAAAAAGTAACGATCACAGCCGGCATCAATGGTTTGTGGCAGAATATTCATAACGAGTTCCGCAATATTGCACAACCTATCAACAGCAGCTTGTTTAATGTGCTGCCCAATTTTTCTTTTAACTGGAAACAGCTATCGGCCAATTACAACCAAAACGTGGCGGCGCCTTCTGCAAGTTTTTTAATTCCGGTGCCGGATAGCACCAATCCGTTTTATATCCGCTATGGCAATCCGTACTTAAAACCGGCCATGCGCAGGCAGTTTTACATCAGCAATTTTAATTTCTTCCAGGGCAGTGGCGCCAGTTATAATTTTTACATCAACGGAAGTTTTACGGATAACGATGTGATCATGAGCCGCACCGTAGATGCCAATGGTGTACAATCGGTGGTGCCTGTAAATGCAGATGGAAGTATTAATTTTTATGCAGGTGTTGGTTTTGGAAAGGAATACAAGAACAAACAGAAATTCATTTTTAATTTCCGCATCAGTCCTTATTTCAATTTCGACAGAAAAAAATTAATGGTGAACAAAAACGTAAGTACGGCCACCAATTACAACTTCGGGCCCAATTTTACGATGGGCCTTAACTGGAACGATGTGCTGGAATTTCGTCCGCAATACAGCCCAGGCATCAGCCGCACCACTTACACCGATCCTTCTTTTAAAAACATAAAAGCCGTGACGCATTCTATGGAAGGGGAACTGATCCTGCGCTGGCCTAAAAAACTGATTTGGGAAACCAATATTGCCTACCGCCACACCGACCAGGTAGCGCCGGGATTGCCAAAGGAAAATATTTTGTGGAACGCAGCTGTTACCTTAATGATGCTGAAAGGCGATGTCGGCCTGTTGAAACTGGGGGTATTTGACCTGCTGGACCGCAACAACGGATTGTACCGGTACACTACGCAAAACCAGATCGTTGACAATGAAACCAACGTGCTGAAACGCTTTGCATCCCTTTCCTTTACGTATAATATCCGCAACATGGGGGCACCTAAGAAAGTAGGTGGAAAAGACAGGCTGTTTTTGTTTTAACAACTGCCCCCCTAACTCCCCCGGTGGGGGATCTAGAGCACCCGGCTAGCGTATTGAACCATACGAAAAACGCTCAACCTTAAACGTTGAGCGTTTTTCTTTATAAGAATGATTGTGACCTGAGGGCTGTGCGGCTGCCAATCCCCCGGGGGAGTTTGAGGGGGCCGCCCGCCTCTTAAAACTTCTCCACCACTCCAAGCCCAAACAAGGCAAAATCATATTTGGCCGGGTCTTGGGGATCAAATTGCTTTAACTGCTCTGTCAGCTCCAATGCGGTTAACCAATCCACCTGCCTGCGGCCGATAAGGTCAAAGCGTTTAGCCACCCTTGCCACATGCACATCAATGGGGCAGATTAATTGTGCAGGGGAAATATTTTTCCAGATGCCAAAATCAACGCCCTTGTCATCGCTTCTTACCATCCAGCGCAAAAACATATTCAGGCGTTTACAGGTAGAACCTCTTTGCGGTGTGGCAATATGCTTTTTGGTTCTGGATGGTGCATCGGGCAAGGAAAAAAAATAGTGCTGAAAACCCACCAATGCTTTTTCAATGTTCGCATCACCCGGCTGCATCCATTGGCTAAAAGCCGTTTCCAACGATTCGTTTTTGGAATAGTGATGATGCAGCCACTCAATGAAATATAAAAGATCAGTCACATTGAAGGTGCGGTGCTTAAATGCCATTAATGCTTTTAAGCCTTGGGGTGTAGGATGAAGACAAAAATCATGGGGCGCATGGTCCATCAGTTGCATCAGCTCTTTGGTTTTATTGATGATGATGGTGCGGTTGCCCCAGGCAAAAATGGAGGCAAAAAATCCGGCGATCTCGATGTCCTGTTTTTTACTGAAGCGGTGCGGAATGCAAATGGGATCCGGTGCAATGAAAGAAGGCTGATTGTATTCATCAACCTTTTTATCCAGGAAGTCTTTTAGTTGGTTATTCACAAAAAGAAAAGCTTTAGTAAGGCCTGACCAAAACAATGTTTTGCTTTCGCAGATACTCCAGCAAATAGGGGTAATGATCATCGCCGGTAAGAACGACAATGGTTTTACCAGGATACTTTTTTAGAAGCGCACCAAGCCTTTCCTGCATCCTTTTATTTCTTTCAGTATAAAAATCTGTAAGCTCGGCAAAATCACTTCCCTGCAATTGCAGGTTCAGGCAGTCATAATACACTTTGGTTAAAATCGCATCGCTGCTCCGCAGTATATTTTTAAGTGAATTGCCTTTAAGAATTTTCATCCTCTCTTCCGTGTAAGACCGGCAGCGGCTCAACCTGGAGGTATAAACGCTGTCGGTGTCCAGCAAACGCTCCAAAGCCTTTATCCGGAATTGATCCTGCCAGTAGCGTTCCGGAATGGGCTTTCCTTCCAGTTCACGTCCCAACCAGTCAAATCCTTCCATAGCAGCGGAAGAAAACCAATACCGCATCATCCACATTTCATACGGATAGTTCTTTTTTAAATAGGCCGTATCGGAAGCTACATCTTCGGCTCTTATCTCCACCGCAATTACATCAGGATGCAATCTTGCTATGGTCGCTTTCAGCGAATCATAAGTGTACAGATGATTGGTCTTATGCCATCCGTGAAGTGTTGGAATGAGGCAAAGCTTTGTTTGCGCAAAGCCTGCCACAAACAGGCAAAGACCCAGTACTGTAATAAAAAATCGTTTGTTCATGATTAACCAATAGCCTGCTTCAGATCTTCCATCAGGTCCTCTACATCTTCAATGCCTACACTTAAACGGATCAAAGAATCGGTCAGCCCGTTTTTTAATCTTTCTTCCCTGGGTATGGAGGCATGTGTCATGGTAGCCGGATGGTTGATCAGCGATTCCACCCCACCCAAACTTTCCGCCAGTGCAAACACTTTCGTTGAAGTGAGCACTTTTTTAGCCGCCTCCGTACTGTCATCTTTTAATTCAAAGCTCATCATACCGCCAAAACCACGCATTTGCTTTTTGGCCACTTCATAATTGGGATGATCTTCAAAACCGCACCAGTACACCTTACCCACTTTAGGATGACTGCGCAGGAAGCGGGCCACCTTTTCTCCGTTCTCACAATGGCGTTGCATACGAACGTGCAGGGTTTTAATACCTCTCAGCACTAAAAAACAATCCTGGGGGCCAGGCACCGCACCGCAGCTTTTTTGTATAAAGTATAACTGATCTCTTAGCGCCGTGTCATTCATCATTAAACAACCTTGTATTACATCACTATGCCCTCCCAGGTATTTAGTGGCTGAATGCATGACAATGTCAGCACCAAGGTCTAATGGATTTTGCAAATACGGTGTGGCGAAAGTATTGTCAACACACAGCAGGGCCTTTGCTTCTTTTGCAATAGCGGCCACCGCAGCAATATCAACAATATTCAGTAAAGGATTGGTTGGCGTTTCGACCCATATAAGCCTGGTATTGCTGTTTACATACCGGCGAATAGAAGCTGCATCATGCATGTTTACGTAATGAAATTTGATACCGAACTTTTCAAAAATCTTCGTAAACAAGCGGTAGGTTCCTCCATACAGATCATTACCTGTTATCACTTCGTCACCGGGTTGCAACAGTTTAACAACCGCATCGGTTGCGGCGACCCCACTGCTAAACGCCAGGCCATGCTTACCGTTTTCAATAGCCGCAAAAGCTGCCTCCAGTGCCGTACGGGTGGGATTTTGACTTCTTGCATATTCATAGCCTTTATTCTGGGCAGGTCCTTCCTGCACATACGTGGAGGTTTGATAGATGGGCGTCATGATAGCACCCGTAGTAGGATCGGGCTCAACACCTGCATGTATGAATTTTGTTCCAAGCTTCATATAGTTAATTTTAAGAAGTGCAAAGATGGAGAATAAGATTCATCTTCAGGTAGGCTCCTTTTTCCCGTTCATCCGCCTTATTTCCAGTTTAACAATAGCTTAACCGGCAAAATGTAACAAGCAAAAACACACTCCATAGCAGGAAATTTACCTTTCAACACTGTTTTTTAGCAATTCGGAAAAAACGGCAATGGCTTCGTTTGGCAGTTCAAAAAATACGTTTGCCGCTGGCGTAGAAGTGCTTGACGAAATGTTTCGTACAATTTACCTTCACAGTATTCTTTCAATCAAAACCTCTCAACCATGAAAAAAATAATCGCCATTGCCGCAGCATCCATCTTGTTTGTGTCTGCATCGTTTGCAGCTGATCCTAACCAAAAAGTGCTGGATGCTTTTAGTAAAACGTTCAAGCAGGTAAAAGAAGTAAGCTGGCAGGATGTTGACAATAACTACGAAGCTAATTTCAACCAGAACAATATCACCTACCGGGTTATGTACGACCAGGAAGGGAACGTGGTGAAGAGCATCCGTTACTATTATGCGCAAAACCTGCCCATATTTATCCAGGCCAAGCTCACCAAAAAATACGATGGTAAAAAAGTGTTCGGTGTTACGGAGCTTACTACCGAAAGTGATGTTATTTACTACATCATATTAGAGGACGCAAAAACCTGGACGCATGTACAATCCGATGCGTATGGAAATATGTTCACCGAAAAGAAGTTGAAAAAAGCATAAAGCCTTATTGGAATAAAAACGCAGCGCTCCAGTATTTCCAGTCTTTGTTTTCAGCTACATGAGCATCATGTGGCTGAATTTTTTTGCGGAGTACGGAAGGGTTTAAAATTTGTTGGTGAACCAATACTTCCTTTGCTTTTTGTATTTCCACTTGCACGTCCGCATTCGCCATCCATTTTTTTTGCGGCGGCTCAAAACCCACTTTGTCTTTGCGCCATGTTATTTCTTTTGGCAAAACATCGTCAACTGATTTTCTAAGCATCCATTTTGTCCAGCCCCCATGGATTTTGAAATGCGGGGGTAGCGTAAATAAAAACGCTACCAGGTGATGGCTCAAAAAAGGAAGCCGCACTTCCACCGAATGGGCCATGCTGTTTCTATCCGCCAGGCGCAACAATTCTTCTAACCCGTTTACAAATGTGTTGAAGTATAAAGCACTGTTGAGATCAAAGCGGGCCGGTGTGCTGTAATAGAGCTCTCTTTTATGAGCAAAGGCAAAATCCCTGTTTAAATCCGGGTGACGAAAGGCTTGTTTTGCCTTGCGGGTTTGCAACAGGCTTGCCGCCAGGTCAGGAAACAAAGCGGCGATCTTATTTTGCCACCCAAATGATTCCTCTACACCCAAAGCCTGTGCGGCTTTTAATTCATGGCTCTTGTTCAATTTTTTTTGGCGGTACAATTCCTGCCAATACCATTTGTAGTATTTGCGATAGCCCGCCAACACTTCATCAGCTCCCTGTCCATCCAGTAAAACCGTTACTCCATTTTGTTTTGCCTGTTCAAAAACCTTGTATTGCGCCAAAGCACTTGCCGAAGCAATAGGCTCCTGCTGGTGGGCCATCAGCTTTTGCATGAGGGCAACCATATCCCCCTCTTTTATTTCAGTAACGTGATGATCCAGGCCAAACTGCTTTGCCACCCGTTGTGCATACACCAATTCATCCTTTTCAAAACCGGGAAAGGAAGCGGTAAAACATTTATGCGAATAGCTGGTGCTGGTTTGCTTATCGCAAAAAGCCACTACAGCCGAACTGTCCAGGCCCCCACTCAGGCTGGTACCAATGGGTACATCACTTCGCAAACGCTTATGAATGGATTGGGTAAGAAGCTCTTTGAATTGTTCAATGGCTGCTGCTTCGGAGATCCTGGCATTAACTTCCGGATACACCTGCCAGTATTTTTCTATGGTTAATTCCTGTTTCAACAGGGAATAAGAAAGAAAACCGGCGGCCGGCAATTTCTGTATGTTCTCAAAAAAAGTTTCGCCGGGGTTTGCAGGATTGCCGGTATAATCAATAGAAAGGAAATTATACAGCAGGGCCTTATTGACTTCTTTTTCAATTCCCATATTCCACAGGGCTTTCATTTCTGAAGCAAAAGCCAGTTGGCTTCTATCATAAAAAAAGAAGAAAGGCTTTTCACCAAACCGGTCCCTTGCCGCAAAAAGTTCTTGCTCTGTTTCGTCCCAAATGGCAAAGGCAAAAGCGCCGTCAAAGCGTTGCAGGCAATTCTTTCCAAAAGCATCAAAAGCAGCCACAATCACTTCGGTGTCGGAGGCTGAGTAAAAAGGATAGCCTTTGTTTTTTAGCTCCTGTCGCAATTCAACATGGTTGTACAATTCACCATTATGAATAATGTAATAGCGGTTTAGATAGTACATGGGTTGCGCAGCCCTGCTGCTTAAATCAAGAATGCATAACCTTCGGTGCCCCAACGCAACGGTTTGTTGAGGATTTATAAAATACCCTTCACTTTCCGGGCCGCGATGGGTTAAAGCAGTTGTTGCTTTTTCAATGCGCTGCTGGGAGACCAGCACTGAATTTTTTGAAACGACTCCTGCAATACCACACATGTATATGCTTTCTAAAATTGAATTGGCAAACGTGCCACAACCGTATCCCAGGCCATTACCAGGTCGGCGCCGCTACCGGTCTGCTGAAACACCATGCTGAAATATTCAACCGGCTGGTTGGTAATTTGAATAGGAATATCAAACGTAAACACATCGTCCTTGGGGTTAGGCCTCAATCCCCATGTGTTTAAATTGGTATTCAGAACAATGGTCCATTTATCCTGGTAAGGAATGGTATAAATCACATACTTCCCTTTCGTTACTTTTTTATTTTGAATGGTTACCGGCTGAAAGAATTCTATTTCTGTTGCTTCGTTTGCTCCCAGGCGCCAGGGCTCTCCGTATTTCAGCAGCGAACCAAATATCCTTCTTCCCTGGCGGTGCGGACGGCTGTAAATAACCCTCGCCACAGGCGGCTTATTTGTTTTCTCAGACATTTTCTGCACCGGGTAATCTACTGGAAAATAACTCATGTCCATGGGTGACACATCAACAGGCGCATAAGGATTGAGGCTATCTGTTTTCAACAGGTTTGAATCTTTTGGAAGCAGTGTTGGGCGTACAGATGGCTGACTCCTTTGTTCATTACATGATACCAATCCAAGAAGGACCACAAAAAACCATTTCATGCCGAAAAAATACGGCTTTTCAGGTAGGCAGCAAAAAGACCGAGAGAAGTTTGTAGTTTATAGTTTGTGGTTTGTAGTTGTTTAGAGCGATGATTCAATTCGCCATTTAAATTTTTCTTATTCCCGTGATTTTATTTTTTGTACTTAGCTGCCTTGCTGCTATGGGCTTTGGTTGTGTCACGCCCCTGTACGCCTTGTTCGCCAGGCAACTTTTATTTCCCGCCACGATCGCAGCGGTACGGTAGCGCAGCGTCGTGGCTCCGTTGCGTTCGCTGCGGGAAATGAGGACGAATAGAATGGTTACAGCACAAGAGTGCGACGCTAAGAACGTTCCCTCAGGGAACGAAAGCCGGCAGCAAAAAAATAGCCACTTAAAAAAGGAATTACGAACCAAAAAAAAATGAAAGACTGGTTTAAAAAACCATAAACCACAAACTATAAATTACCAACAGTTTTTATTTCTTTTCCGGCACGGTGATCCAATTATGTTCGTCTTTGGCAATGAGGGCTTCCGAATCTTCGGGCCCCCAGGAGCCGGGAGCATAGTTGGGAAAATCAACAGGCTGCCGTGCTTGCCAGGTTTCTGAGATCGGTTCAATAATCTTCCAGGCGGCTTCCACTTGGTCGGCTCGCATAAAAAGTGTGGCATTGCCTTCAATCACATCATCCAGCAGGGTTTCATACGCCTCGGGCTGGTTATCGCCATAGGCTTCCGTATAACTAAAGGTCATGTCCACCGGCTGCAATACCATGTGCGGGCCTGGTTGTTTAGCCTGAAAACGAAGCCGTATATCCATGCTGGGTTGTATGCTGATGGTTAACCGGTTTGGCCGCCATGTTTCTCCAGCCTCCGGGGGAAATGCATATTGCGGCGCCGGTTTGAACTGTATGGAGATAATGGTCATTTTGGATTGCATGGCCTTGCCCGTACGAACGTAAAATGGAACGTCTTTCCATCGCCAGTTGTCCACGTAAAATTTTACGGCCGCAAATGTTTCTACAAAAGATTGGGGGGATACGTTTTTTTCTTCACGGTACGCCTTCATTTGCTTGCCCTGCATCCATCCGCTGCCATACTGGCCGCGAACAGCATTTTTATGTACTTCGTCTTTTTCCCATTTACGGATGGCCATCAGTACATCCACCTTTTTATTGCGGATCTCATCGGCATTAAAAGACACGGGAGCTTCCATGGCTATCATACAAAGCAACTGCAGGATATGATTTTGGACCATATCTTTTAATGCGCCGGAGTGTTCATAATAATTACCGCGGTCCTCTACACCAAGTTCTTCCGCCGCGGTTATTTGTACGTGGTCAATATATTTGCAGTTCCATATGGGCTCAAATAACCCGTTGGCAAAACGCAGGGCCAGAATATTTTGTACGGTTTCCTTACCCAGGTAATGATCGATGCGGTAGATCTGCTCTTCTTTAAATAAATGGCCAAGCCGGGCATTCAGTTCTGTAGCGCTTTTCAAATCGTGCCCAAAGGGTTTTTCAAATACCATTCGTGAGCGGGAGGCATTGGAGGTGAGCTTTGCCTTGTGCAATTTTTCGGCAATGGTTGGCGCCAGTTGCGGCGCTACCGACAGATAATAAATGGTGGTGACTTTGGCCTTCCATGCCGCTTCTGTTTTTTTGACCCGGGAAGCTATGGTTTTGTAGGTGCGGTCGTTCTCCAGGTCGGCTTTCATGTACTCTATGTGCGCTGAAAATTCTTTCCATGCAATTTGAATACAACCGGGCCTTCGTGAATGTTCTTCAATGCCCTTTTTGGTGTGGTGGCGAAAGGTGTTATTGGTGAAATCGGTTCTGCCAAGGCCAACAATCAAAAACTGTTCGGGCAAATATTTGTCTAAATAAAGATTGTATAAAGCCGGCATCAACTTGCGATACGTAAGATCGCCACTGCCACCAAAAATGAAAATGACAGTAGGTTGTCTTGGATTTTCTTGCATGGTTTATAAAGTTTACCGCTTACGATTTACAGCATTCAGACAAAGGCTTTTAGCAGGATCACCGGATTACTGTTCATCCGCCTGCCATTCCGTATGGAACACGCCTTCTTTATCTATACGCTGATAGGTGTGGGCACCGAAATAATCTCTTTGCGCCTGAATTAAATTAGTGGGAAGGCGTTGACTTAAATAGGCATCGAAATAAGCCAGCGCACTGCTTAAGCCGGCCACTGGTATTTTTGATTGTACGGCAGCCGCCACAACCCGGCGAATGCTTTCTTCCCTGCTTTTCACCAAAGCTGCTATGTCTGTATCTAAAAGCAGGTTGGGAAGTTTGGGATCTTTTTTAAATGCTTTTGTAAAATTTCCCAA
Source organism: uncultured bacterium (assembly GCA_966095395.1). Lineage (GTDB taxonomy): Bacteria > Bacteroidota > Bacteroidia > Chitinophagales > Chitinophagaceae > Flavisolibacter. The sequence continues at coordinate 76,779 of CBHTSW010000016.1, forward strand.
CAGGGCAGAGCGGATGATGCAACCGGACTTCCAAACCTGGATAACAGAGGGCAGAGGAATATTCATTGCCAGTTCATCTGAGGCTTTGGCCAGCATGCTCAGTCCCTGTGTGTACGCCATGACAAAGCAAAAAGCCAGAGCATTTTCCAGCTCAGAAATAAACTCCGTGTTGGCCTCATGAGTAACAATTTGTTGCTGAAAAAGCTGAGCGGCCTTTGTTCTTTGTTCTTTGTACACCGAAAGATCCCTCATGGACACAGCCATGTCAATGGTTGGAATGGCAACCGGCAGGTCCATGGCTTCCTGCGAGGTCCACTTGCCCGTACCTTTCGATCCGGCCTGGTCAAGTATCTTATCAATTAAAAAGTCGTTGGGATTTTTTGTTTCGTTATCACCGGTTTTAAAAATTTCTGCTGTGATCTCTATTAAAAAAGATTCCAACTGGTCCTTATTCCATTGGGAAAAAATACTGTGCAGTTCCTGGTTACTCAACCCGCCGCCCCGGTGTAAAACGTCATACACTTCACTGATCATTTGCATCATGGCATATTCAATGCCATTGTGCACCATTTTTACATAATGGCCGGCGGCGTTATTTCCCATGTACGCCACACAAGGCACGCCATCGGCTTTGGCAGCAATGGCTTCCAGGATGGGTTTTAAGTATTGGTAGGCTTCTTTATCGCCGCCCGGCATCATGCTGGGACCAAACCGGGCGCCTGCCTCCCCGCCGGAGACGCCCATTCCAAAAAAATGGATCCCTTTATCCTGCAGGTAACTGATGCGTTTGTTGGTGTCTTTATAATAGGAATTACCTCCATCAATAAGAATATCATCTTTTTCCAGGTGGGGGAGCCAATTGGCAATCACATCATCAACCGGCTTACCTGCCGGTACCAGCATCATGATTTTGCGGGGCTTTTTTAAAGCCGCCACCATCTGCGTGATATCGGTAGTACCCTTAACGGTAGTACCCGGCCTGGCGGCGGCTTCCAGTTTATCGGCTCTTTCCTGTTTCAGGTCAAAGCCAATGACGGCATAGCCGTTATCAGCCATATTGAGAAGCAGGTTGCTTCCCATTACGCCAATACCGATCATTCCAAAATCAAAACGTGCCTCCATACCTATTTTAGATTACGGCGTGTAGAATCGGCTTGCGGCCTTTCTTCTTTTTTGGGCGGGATGGTAACGGGGTCCGTATTTCCATGATGACAGGTATAACAGGTTACCATCAGCCGGGCATCCAGTTTATTTTTTTTAGAACCTGTCACATCAAAATATTTATCGTTGATCTTATCCATCATCTTCATCATATCGCGGGCCACCAGTTTGTGTTTATTGTCATCAGAAACAAAATCCATTTTTTTCGTCTCCTCGTTCCGCACGTGGCAAAAATTACATTTCACGTTTAAAGAAGCTGTAAAATGGTGCATCACACTATCCAGCTGCTCTTTATTGGTGTGTTTAGGAAGGACTTTTAAGTTCTTATAAAGCGGGTCCTCCTGTTTAGTAAAAGCAAGTGAAAGAGCGATCATGCCGGCAAATGCCAGCGTTACAAGGAACGTTTTTTTCATAAAGCGTTAAAATTTTCAATGAATTTATACAAAAATCCCGCCTTAACGTTCAAACAATGATTGTCAATTATTCTATCGTTACTTTTGCAGAACCCAAAATGGAGAGAATGGCTGATCTGATAAAGGAATTTAATGACTACAGGGAAAGGATGAACGAGGTGATCCTTAGTAAGAATAACCTTGTGATGAAACGGCTCTGGAACCTGGACACTAATACATACGAAGACGGCGCCCTGGACAAAAAAACAAAAGAGATGTTAGGTCTGGTGGCCAGCATGGTGTTGCGTTGCGATGATTGCATCAAGTACCACTTAGGTAAGTCCCATGAATTAGGCGTAACCACAGAACAGATGTATGAGATCTTTGCCGTGGCCAATATTGTTGGCGGAACCATTGTGATACCGCATACGAGGCGTGCTGCTGAATATTGGGAAGAATTAGTAAATTCAAAATGAAAAATGAAAAATGTCTGAAACACTTACGGCAAATACTATAACCCTCACTCCAAAAGATTTTGCAACCGACCAGGAAGTGCGCTGGTGCCCTGGTTGCGGGGATTATTCCATTTTAGCACAAGTACAAAAGGTGATGCCCACATTGGGCATTCCCCGTGAAAACATTGCTATTATTTCCGGTATTGGCTGCTCGTCCCGCTTTCCCTACTATATGAACGTTTACGGAATGCATTCGATCCATGGAAGAGCCACTGCCATTGCCAGCGGTTTAAAAGCTTCCCGCCCCGACCTGAGCGTATGGATTGTGACAGGTGACGGGGATGGACTAAGCATTGGCGGCAATCACACCATTCATTTGCTGCGCCGCAATTTTGATGTGAATATCCTTTTGTTCAATAACCAGATCTATGGTTTGACAAAAGGCCAGTATTCTCCCACCTCGGAAGAAAACAAGGTTACCAAGTCCACACCCGTTGGCAGCATTGACCATCCTTTCAACCCCCTGGCTTTGGCGATAGGAGCTGATGCCACGTTTATTGCCCGCAGTATGGACAGGGATCCAAAGCATTTGCAAAGCATGCTGCTAAGGGCCCATGCACACCATGGGGCTTCTTTCCTGGAGATCTATCAAAACTGTAACATCTTTAATGATGGTGCTTTTGAAATTTTTACCGAGAAGGGAACCAAGGCCGACGAAGCTTTGTTTTTGGAAAACGGGCAACCCCTGTTCTTTGGTGCCAACAAGGACAAGGGAATCAAGCTGGATGGATTTACGCCTGTGGTAGTAAACCTGAACGAAGGCCACAGCGCTGACGAGCTTTGGGTTCATGATGAAAATGACATTTACAAGGCGCAGATATTAACCCGCATGTTCGATGATCCGAAACAGGAGAACCATTTGCCGCGGCCTTTTGGTGTGTTTTACCAATCCATCCGGCCCACTTATGAGGATATGCTGAAGCAGCAAATCCAAATAGCAAAAGATAAAAAACCTGCTGACCTTGACAGGCTGCTGAGGGGAAATGAGGTTTGGGAAATTGTGTGATTTTTAGCAGGGAGAATCATAATTTAATGCCGCAGTTGAGCGGCATTTTTTATAGGTACCTTTATTACGTCCATCAGTAACGTTTCGACAAAAGAAATTTCGCTTCCTTAAAATAGCAAGGTATGAACCATTCTTTCCTTCAACGTCTTCACTACTTGTGCGATGTGATTCCGTCGCTTTTGTACAAAACTTCGGAAGAGGATTTTTCCTGTAAACCAAAACCGGAAAAATGGAGTAAGAAGGAAATTCTGGGGCACCTTATTGACAGCGCTGCCAACAATCATCAACGGTTTATACGGGTGCAGTTTGAGGAAGTACCCACTATCTTTTATGATCAAAATAAATGGAACGCACTTAGCCATTACAATGAGATGAGCAGTGAGCAGCTCATTCAATTCTGGACCCTTTACAACAAACACCTGCTTCATATTCTTCAACATATTCCTGAAGAAAACCTGGAACGAAAATGTAATACCGGTGAGCCGGCGCCTGTATCCCTTCAATGGCTAATAGAGGATTACGTAAAGCACCTGGAGCATCACTTACATCAAATTGTCCCGTATACTTAGATCTGGCTATTCTTTTGCAGTTAAATGAAATGATTTTAAGAGATAAACAAACAGGCTTTATATGCTGATTCATATTCATCCCCAGAATCCACAGGAACGTTTGATCAGGCAGGTGGTTGGTATTTTAAAAAACGGGGGCATCATTATTTACCCCACGGATACCATTTATGGACTTGGCTGCGATATTTTCCAGCACAAAGCCATAGAACGCATTTGCCAGATAAAGGGCGTGCAGCCACAAAAAGCCAATTTATCTTTTGTTTGTTACGATCTGAGTGACCTAAGCCATTATGCCAAACAGTTAACCACATCCGTTTACAGAACCCTGAAACAACACCTTCCCGGTCCTTATACCTTTATTTTGGAAGCCAGCAAGGAAGTACCAAAAATCCTAAAAACAAAAAAAGATACGGTAGGCATCCGTGTGCCCGATAATATAATTGCACGCTGTATTGTAAAAGAATTGGGCAATCCTATTTTAAGTGCTTCCCTGCCCGGCGAATACGTGGAGGAATACACCGATCCTGATATTATTCACGACCGTTTTGAAAAAAGGGTGGATGTCGTAATTGATGGAGGTATTGGCAGCATGACCCCTTCTACCATTATTGATTTTACCAGCGGGGAAGCAGAAGTGGTCAGGGAAGGGGCAGGTCAGTGGGAACTTTAGATATCACCTAAATCATTGGAAAGGGGCCATCAAACAAAAGCACCGCCATTACTAGCGGTGCCTGTTAACCTTCAACCATTCTTTTACGGCAGATCATTTAAGTGATGCAGCACATGAAAAAGACAGCTATAGGACGGTAAAACGCTGCACGGGTTTAATTAAAAACCGGGCTCTTCAAAAAGAACGGGCCTGCTATAGTCCAGCCTGAAGGACTTACGATGGTATTTGCAGGGTCCGTATTTATCTAAAGCAGCCTGGTGCTCCTTGGTAGCGTAGCCTTTGTTTTGCACCCAATTGTATTGGGGAAATTTAGCATGAAGTGCCTTCATATAATCATCCCGGCAGGTTTTTGCCAAAATACTGGCAGCAGCAATAGAAGCATAAATGCCATCACCCTGAATAATGCATTTATGCGGAATTTTTTTAAAAGGAGTAAACCGGTTGCCGTCAATCAATAATAATTGGGGCTGAGGTGTTAACTGTTTAATGGCAATATGCATGCTTTTAAACGAAGCTTTTAAAATATTGAGCTTATCAATTTGATTATTGCACAGATCGGCTACCGCATACGCTAAAGCATGCTGTTCAATGAAAGGCCGCAACTCGTATCGCTGTTCTTCGGTTAGCTGTTTTGAATCGTTTAAAAGCGGGTGGTAAAAATCTTTAGGCAAGATAACAGCTGCTGCAAACACCGGTCCGGCTAAGCAACCACGGCCGGCTTCATCACATCCGGCTTCCAATAACTCTTCCTGGTAATAGGCTTGCAGCAATTGATTTTTTTCAAAAATAAAAGACTCTGTTTTATAAAAGCAGGTTGCGCCGTATAAAAATTTTTAGGCCGCTAAGGGATTTTGTAAATTTACCTACACCCAAAAGCCATGCGGTTCCTTCGATCATCATGGTTTCCTGTTTTACTCGGAATTGTTATAACCATAGTGATTTTGAGCCAACTTCTTACAGCCTCCGACAAAACATACCTAAAAAGTTTTCATCAAACTTACCGCGAAAACGAACTGTGGCTGCCGCCGCGGGAAGAGGAGATACCTGCCGACAGTACGGGTGATCTGATTCGATATGGCAGGGAACTGATTGTGCATACCGCACAATATTTGGGGCCCAAAGGCATCGTTGTTCATGTTTCTAATCATATGAATTGTCAAAACTGTCACCTGGCAGCAGGTACACAAAATTTTGCCAATCCGTTTTCCGCCGTGTCTTCCACTTATCCTAAGTACAGGGACCGGAGCGGCAGGGTGGAATCGGTGGAATTCAGAGTAAACGAGTGCCTGCAAAGAAGCATGAACGGAAAAGCATTGGATAGCCGAAGTGCTGAAATGCGGGCCATGGTAGCTTATTTAAAATGGGTAGGTAAAGATGTGGCCACCGGCTTAAAACCCAAAGGGGCCGGCACGGAAGTTCTACCCTACCTGCCAAGAGCCGCCGATACGCAAAAAGGAAAAACGGTTTACCTGAGCACCTGCCAACGATGTCATGGAGAAAACGGGGATGGATTGCTGCAACCGGATTCCTCGGGCTACATCTACCCGCCTTTGTGGGGAGAACACAGCTTTACTGTTAGCGCCGGCCTGTACCAGCTTTCCAGGCTGGCCGGCTTTATTAAAGACAATATGCCCTTGGGTGTTAGCTGGTTAAATCCGGAACTAACCAATGAAAAGGCCTGGGACGTGGCGGCTTATATCAGCTCAAAACAAAGACCACAAAAATTTTTTGTGTACGACTGGCCCAACAGGGCAAAAAAGCCTGTGGATTATCCCTTCGGCCCTTATGCCGATTCCTTTTCGGAAAGGCAGCATAAATACGGGCCGTTTCTTCCCATGAAAAAAAATTAGCAACCACAGTAGGTTAAGGGTGGTGAATGCTCAATCTATTCACCCCGTTGAGCATTCACTACTTTGTTTATTATCCTGCAAAGCAATAGGCACAACCATGTTCCTGCGCCCTGCCTACGGCCCATACGCCGGAGGGCACGACCTGGATGCCCGGCAACAAACCCGCCATCCAATCTTTTTTTACATCTTCCGGTTTCATGTTCATGCCCTGGGCCAGGGCTGCACTATATACCGTTATGGCAGCGTTGCAGACACAGAACATAACCCCTTTTTCCTGCAGATCATTAATGCCTATGGCCACGGATCCAAAACCAGGCACTTGAAAATCACCCGGTTTTGGTTTCCAGAAAGGATTACGAACAGAGGCCGCCGTTTTATAATCAGCAGCTTTAAAAGCGGGGCCTATTTCACCGGCTTTAAACACTTCTGCAAAATTGTATTTGGCCCATAGCCTGTCCTCGAAAGCGTAGGGAATAGCATCGTGCCGCAAAATAACCACTACACTGCTTTCTTTGGAAGGCGTGCCAGTGGCTTCATTGGTCATTAAAAAAACGGCCGGCCATACAAAGGGCAATACCTCGTGTGGTCGGGTAGCGTCAAAAACGATCCGGTGTTTGCCTTTAATTTGTTTGAACCAGGCATCGGGGTCATCGTCATCCTGAATTTTTTCGGTGATCTTTTTTGCTCCTGCGGAAAGGGGGGCAAGAGAAGCCGCACTGAGAGTGGCAGCACCGGTTGCCAGGGTGCCCAGAAAGCTGCGGCGGGACGTCTGGAGGTCATTGTCACGCATAGTTAAATGGTTTTGGTGAGGGGAAAAGAACTGTTTATTAAGGTACGAAAACTATTGCCCTGCAACAATTTTAGTTACTGAAGAGCCCTTGTCTTCACCCCCCGTTTTATCAGGAAAAATTCGTAAATTTTAGTACCCCAAACCAAACGATTATGAAACCTTTTATTTTGTCCGTCTGCCTGCTGGTTTCAGCCCTTTTTTTGCAGGCGCAAAACGTTCCTTACAACGTGGTGTTTGATCTGACCAGTAAGGATACCAATGATCATAAAATGGTGATGCGATGGCTCAATGAAATTTCAAAAGAAAGGCCCGATGCAAAATTGGAAGTGGTGCTGTACGGCCAGTCGCTGGATATGATTCGCAAAGACAAATCGGTAGTAGCCCCGGCCATAGAACAAGTAAGCCAGAACAAAAACATTGCCGTAAAAGTTTGTGCTATGGCCATGAAACGTCAAAACATCGACGCTTCTCAGCTTTTACCCGGAGTGGCTATTGTGCCCGACGGCATTTACGAGATCATCACCAAACAAAAGGAAGGCTGGGGCTATATAAAAGCAGCGCATTAGTCTATGCCAAGGATTCAGGCTGGTAATAAAAAGCAGCCGCTGTCGGTTACGAACCATTGAACACAAAACTTGTATCGGGTGGTTATGGCCGCAAGCCTGCACATTTTTAAAAATCCTGTTAACCAACCAATAATCCTGCGAAAGGGCGGTTACCTTTGCGGGCCATGAAAGATCTGCATCGTTCTTCGAGGCCTGTGGCCATTTGGTTGCTTATTGGAGTGGCCATGATTATCGTTCAAATTGTTTTGGGCGGCATTACCCGCTTAACAGACTCGGGTCTCTCGATTACAGAATGGAAGCCGCTTTTAGGAACGATCCCTCCATTGAACGAACAACAATGGAACCAGGCCTTTAACCAATACAAGGAAATTGCACAGTTCAAACACCTCCATTCTTATTTTACCCTTGAAGATTTTAAGGCGATCTTTTTCTGGGAATGGTTTCACCGCGTATGGGGAAGATTGCTGGGAATTGTGTTTTTAATTCCCTTTATACTTTTTCTGGTGCAGAAGCGCTTTTCAAAAGACATGATCCGCCCTATGATCATTTTGTTTTTACTGGGCGGCTTGCAGGGGCTTATTGGATGGATCATGGTGAAGAGCGGGTTGAACGACGAAGACCTCTATGTAAGCCATATCCGCTTAGCCATTCATTTTATGGCGGCGTTAGGCCTGCTGGTGTACACCTTTTGGTTTGCCCTCAAATTATTGGTAAAACCACAGCAAAAGATTTTTAATCCCGCTTCAAAAAAATTTATTGTTTCCATTATTGTGTTGCTGGTGGTGCAGCTGGTTTACGGGGCTTTTATGGCCGGGTTAAAAGCAGCTACCTATGCGCCTACATGGCCCGACATCAACGGCGATTATTTCCCCGCCAACATGTCGCATTATGGGGGAAGATCCTTTTCTTTTCTTTCAGCCCTGGTCAACAACCCCATTACCATTCATTTTATTCACCGCAACCTGGCCTACCTGATTTTCCTATTGATCCTGGTGTGGAGCATAAAAGCCATCAGGGAAAATAAAAGCCGCATCTTCAACGCCACTAAATGGTTGCCCTTGTTGTTTGTTATCATCCAGGTGGTTTTAGGCATTGTGGCTGTAATCACCAGCCCTAAAAAAGTACCGCAGCAATGGGGTATTTTTGAATGGAATGCACAGCTGCACCAATTTGTAGCCATGCTCCTGCTGCTTTCCCTGACAATGGTTTTATTTCTTTTAAACCGTAAAGAAAAAACTAATTCTTAAAACAGCTTTGACCCTCAGGCGATTTAGTAGTATTTTACAGATGCTTTGAAAACGAGTTATTCTTTTTTCGACTATTCCAGAGGAGTTTTTTATTCGCTACCCGTACAGCTCCTGTTCCTGCATTTCAGAAAATACCAGGTGTTGCTGGTTTTCTGGCTTTTGCTTTTTAGCGTGGTGAACGGAAGCTTTATGAAAAGCTTTGGGACCGAAGCCCTGTTCCTTGGCCCTGAATATTTGGGCGATGTAAATGCCATAGGTACAGCGATCATGGGCATCGCCATTGGCGTATTCATCATGTGCTGGAACATTACCACGTTTATTTTGTTCAGCCGGCATTTTTCGTTTTTGGCCGCCACGCAATATCCTTTTTTAAAATACTGCATCAACAATGCTGCCATACCGCTTACGTTTTTAATCTTTTATTTACTAAAAGCCTACCAGTATGCCCACTATAAGGAGCTGATCCCGAACGTGGAGATTATTTTTTTGGTGGCCGGTTTTCTGGCGGGATTGCTGTTGATCTTATCCATTTCCTTTTTTTATTTTTTCCAGGCAGACAAGACCATCCTAAAAAAATTGCAACCTGCTTTTAACAGTGCCCGCAACTATTTTGCGCATTTGCAGCCCGAGAACATAGCAGCCAATAATATGTCCCTGCTGAAATCAGAATGGTTCCTTGATTCTTTCTTCCGCGTTCGCCGCTGCAGGGATGTTTCCCACTACTCCCACGAACTGATGGAAAAGGTCTTTAAGCGCCACCACTTTGCCGCCGTCGTTAGTTTGCTGGTGGCTTATTTGTTTTTGATCCTGATCGGCTATTTTCTTGATTCCAAATTTTTTCAGCTGCCGGCAGGCGCCAGCATTACGTTGTTCTGCGCTATTTTAATTGGCGTGATTGGCGCCCTGGTGTATTTTTTTCAAAGCTGGAGTGTCCCGGCACTCATCATTTTTTTCTTCATTATTAATGCCCTTTACAGAATTGAATGGATTGATCCCCGCAACAAAGCGTACGGGTTAAACTACAACAACCGGGAAGAAGCCCCAACCTATACACAGCAAAGCCTTGAGCAGTTGAGTAATCCCCAGGCCACAGAAGCCGATAAAAAGAATATGGAAATGATTCTTAACCGGTGGAAACAAAAGCAGGGAGAGGAAAAGCCTTTAATGGTATTGATAACCACCAGTGGCGGCGGTACCCGCAGCGCCACTTTTACCATGAATGTGCTGCAATACCTGGATAGTATTTCAGGCGGGCAGATCATGAAGAAGACTTTTTTAATTACCGGTGCCTCCGGGGGAATGATCGGCGCTACTTATTTCCGGGAGTTGTACCGGGAAAGGCTGCACCATAAAAACCTGGACCTGCAATCGCCGGAGTATGTAGATAATATAGCCGATGACCTGCTCAATCCCACCTTTACTTCGTTTATTGCCCGGGATCTTTTTGCCCCGGAGCAAAAATTTACCATGGGGCCTTATACGTACCTGCGTGACCGGGGCTACGCCTTTGAGCTGGCGTTGAACGATAATACAAGAGGCGTATTGAATAAAAAGCTAAAGGATTATGTGGCAGATGAATCGGCGGCCACGATTCCGCTGATGTTTTATCACAACGTGATTACCCGTGATGCCAAAATGATGCTGATCAGCACCCAACCCCTGCGTTTTATGATGAAGCCGCCGGCGGATTCATTGGATAAAAACATCACTCCCGATGCTGTTGATTTTACCACGTTTTTTAAAAACCAGGATCCTTTCAACCTGCGCATCCTTACCACCCTGCGCATGAATGCCACCTTCCCGGTGGTATTGCCCAATGTGTGGCTTCCGTCCAACCCGGTAATTGATGTAATGGATGGAGGGCTGCGGGATAATTATGGCGTTTCCACCTCCCTGCGCTTTTTGTCGCACATGCAAAAATGGATCGAAGAAAATACCAGGGGCGTTTTGGTAATCCAGATCCGCGACCGCATGGACGGTGGCTGGGAACACCCTTACGAGTACGACGACCTTACCGAAAATGCGGTGAAGCCGTTCTTCTTATTGCAGAACAACTGGTATAAGATGATGGAATATTTCCAGAGCGACATGGCCACCTATTTTGTAAGCAACAGCGGTTTTCCCATTCACAAGATCAGTTTTCAGTACATACCCAAAAAAGAAGAAGACAAGGCCGCGCTAAACTTTCACTTAACCCAAAGAGAGAAGCTGGATATCCATGCTTCTTTGAGTTCGAAATACAACGTGGAAAGCTTTACCAAAGTGATGCAGCTCCTAGGTTCAGGGGTAGATAAAACGAAAGGATTGGTGCAATAATTGAATGGTGATTGTTTTTGCTGCTTCCACCGGGTCGCCATCAATATGCATGGGCGCTTTTTTGGGGTTTCCAATCTTTATAGCATCCGTTTGAAAATACAGCACGCTGCTTTTTTCATTCAGCACTTCCACATGCTGCAACTCGTTAAAGCCACCCACCTGCTTCATGGCCTGGAACAGCATACTTAATTTGTTTTGCCGGGTCATAATCACAATATCCAGCAAGCCATCCGTAAGGCTGGCTTTGGGTGCAATTGTAAAATTATTACCGAACTGGTTGCTGTTGGCTATGCTGATAAAAAAAGCATCTGTTGTAAATTCTTTACCCTTGGTAACGATCTTGAAGGGATAGGCTTTGGCGGTAAAAAAATTTTTCACCGTTTGTTTGATATAAGTACTAAGTCCCCGGTTAGGGTCGTTGGCAAAATCAAGCGCCACCTGTGCATCAAAACCCACCCCGCACAGCATGCAGGCGAAGGTTTCATTTACGGTAAAAGCATCGGTCCATTTTGCCTTTCCTTTAAAAATAACCTCCAAGGCCTTTTCTATATTTTTTGGAATACCTGCGCTAAAGGCCAGCCCATTGCCGGAACCGCAGGGAATAATCCCAAATTGTACCTTAAATTTCCGAAGCGAATTAACCACCTGGTTCACGGTGCCGTCACCGCCGGCAATAATAATGTCGGTGATCTTTTTTTCTTCTATAACGTGGTGTAAAAAAGAATAATCGCCGTTCTCTACAGAAGGATAAATATCAAAATCAAAACCTGCCGCCGTTGTTTTGGCCTTGATACGCTCTTTTACAGAAGATTTGCTTTTGGTGCCCGATATGGGATTTACGATATAAAGTAAGCGTCGTTGCATGCACTATTCCAGGATCAAAGTGCACAAATGTACTCTGCGGATGCGAATCGCGGCCTTTAGTTTTGGATCGGCCGGGAAGGCCAATGTATATATCCCGAGTTTTTTTGAGTTTTTGAAAAAAGATTGAAGGGCCGCATTAGAAATTGTAAGCTGTGTTCCCTTCCGGCGGGTTAACTCCCGGTCATTTTCATCGAAAAGCACCATTTCCCGTTCCCAATTCTTTTTGGTCTCTTCGGTATATATAAGGAAAAGTCCTTTTTTCTTTTTTAGATCAGCCTTTTTGATCCTTACTGTATTTTTTGCCTCGTCCTCTACGGTTGTGTTTAAAACGGTTTTGCCGTTCAGCATGACCTTCCAACCGGGTTGCGCCAGGGTGGAAAGACTTATAAAAAAGCTGGCTAAAAACAAATAAAAAAGCTTCATGTCCAAATATATCTACTTATTCACCCTATCTTCTTTGTAAATTGCTAAAATGGATGGCAACACGGGAAAGTATATGATTGGCTTGGGGGCTTTAATCATTATTGCCGGCATCATCGTCTATTTTTTCCATGATAAATTGCATTGGATAGGCCGCCTGCCCGGGGATATCCGCATAGAAAAAGAGCATTCCCGCTTTTATTTCCCCATCACCACCATGATCATCCTTAGTTTAGTTCTCAGTTTGCTGGTTGCTATCATTAAAAAGTTTTTGTAAAGTCTTCCTTTTTGCTGGGCTGCCCGCCTGAATTGACGTACCTTCGCCGCCTTAAAAAAAACGCAGCATCGGGCCGCAGGCTTTACGCACCGGGGACCAAACTCCCCAGTTTTGCAGCTAAACGCTCACTCTGCTAACACAACTTATGGATATCAGAAACATCGCGATCATTGCCCACGTTGACCACGGAAAAACCACGCTGGTTGACAAAATCTTGCACGCCACAAAGGTTTTCCGGGATAACCAGGAAACCGGCGAACTCATCATGGACAGCAATGACCTGGAACGGGAAAGAGGCATTACCATCTTTTCAAAAAACGCCGCTGTTGAATACAAAGGTGTTAAAATAAATGTGATCGATACGCCGGGCCACGCCGACTTTGGTGGCGAGGTAGAACGGGTGTTAAAAATGGCGGACGGGGTGATTCTTTTAGTGGATGCTTTTGAAGGCCCTATGCCGCAAACACGTTTTGTACTGCAAAAGGCTTTGCATTTGAATTTAAAGCCAATTGTTGTTATAAATAAAGTTGACAAGCCCAACTGCCGCCCCGATGAAGTGCATGATGCGGTGTTTGAACTTTTCTTTAACCTGGATGCCACCGAAGAACAACTGGATTTTCCTACCTATTATGGTTCGGGAAAAAATGGCTGGTTCAACAATTCACTGGAGCAATGCGAAGATATTACCCCCTTGCTGGATGGCATTTTAAAATATGTTCCACCGCCAACGGTAAGTGAAGGAACCTTGCAAATGCAGATCACTTCTTTGGATTACTCTTCTTTCCTGGGCCGTATTGCCATTGGCAGTGTGGCCCGCGGTACCATAAAGGAAAACCAGAACATTGCTTTAATGCAGGCCGATGGCGTAGTTAAAAAGCAAAAGATCAGGGAATTGTATGTATTTGAAGGCATGGGCAAAAAGAAAGTAAGCGAAGTGGTGGCCGGTGACCTTTGTGCCGTGGTGGGTTTGGAAGATTTTAATATTGGAGATACCATTTCTGATGTTGACAACCAGGAAGCATTAGCGGTGATAAGCGTGGATGAGCCTACGATGAATATGCAGTTTGGGATTAACAACTCGCCGTTTTTTGGTAAAGATGGAAAGTTTGTTACCTCCCGCCATTTGCGTGACCGCCTGATGAAGGAAACAGAAAAAAATCTTGCCTTAAGAGTATATGATACCGACAGTGCCGATAGCTTTATGGTTTATGGCCGTGGTATTCTGCACCTTGGTGTATTGGTAGAAACCATGCGCCGGGAAGGATACGAGTTGACGATTGGGCAACCACAGGTAATCACAAAGGAAATTGATGGCAAAAAATGCGAACCCTTTGAAACCCTGGTAGTGGATGTGCCGCAGGAATACGCTTCAAAAGTTATTGACCTGGTTACACGCAGAAAAGGCGAAATGCATGTAATGGAAACCAAGGGCGATATGCAGCATTTGGAGTTTGATATCCCTTCCCGCGGTTTATTGGGCTTACGTACCCAAATGCTGACCAATACAGCCGGTGAAGCGGTAATGAACCACCGTTTCAGCGAATACAAACCTTGGAAAGGACCCATTCCCGGCCGCAGTAATGGTGTGTTGATTGCTAAGGACAACGGAACCACCACGGGTTATTCGCTTGACAAGTTGCAGGACCGGGGCTACTTTTTTGTGGATCCGGGAGAAGAAGTGTATAAAGGAATGATCATTGGTGAAAGCAACAAGCCCGGGGATATTGTAGTGAATTCAAATGAAGGTAAAAAGCTCACCAACCACCGCGCCAGCGGTAGTGATGCCGCTACCAACATTCAACCCAAGCGGGAAATGACGCTGGAAGAATGCATGGAATACATTCAGCAGGATGAGTGCATTGAGGTAACCCCCAACAGCATTCGTATGCGCAAGTCCATACTCGACGAAGACGAACGCAAGAAAGTACAAAAAAGAATGAGCGCAGAAGCTGTATAAATTTTAAAATCCGGAGGTGGTATCACCCCTGGTGTTCATAAAAATCTGTTTAAAATTTAAAAATTCCATATCTCCCCGGATATGGAATTTCTTTTTACAGAGAGTCCTACCTTTGCAGGGCCATGAAAAGAATAGTGATTATAGCGATTTTAATTTTCAGCCTGACCGCTTTATGTTCCGACATAGCCCGGGCGCAATGTTCTGTTTGCACCCGCACCGCCCAACAATTAGGCGTAAAGCCGGCAAAAAGCCTGAATATGGGTATTCTTTATCTGGCTTTTACCCCCTTGGCCGTTGTTGGAATTATGGGCTACCGGTGGTGGAGAAAAAATAAAAATGCTTAAGCGTTCAGCTGGTCTAAAAAATATTGTTCTGCAGAAGGGGGATATTTTTCTTTAAAAACAGAGAAGCTTTTTTTACCCATCGCACTCCAGTTGCTTCTTTCGCTCCAGGCTCTTTCCAGCACCTTGTCGATCTCTTCTACAGTAGCATTTTTGCTCACCCATCCATTCTCGTTTTCATGAACCCATAAGGGCATATCACCGATATTGCTTACCACCAAAGGACGGCTCATGGCCATAGCCTCCACAACAGAGATAGGCATGGCATCCATATGCGTGATCTGCAAAACCAGGTGCGCCTCTTCTAAAACCTTTTGAACATTTGATGAGTGCCCTTTTAAGAAGACTTTGTCCTGTACTTGTTGCTGCCGGATCAAGGTTTCAAGACGGTGCCTATCACGGCCCTCTCCATACAAATAAAGAACCCAGTTTCTTTTTTTCCATTGCAATGAAGATAAAGCAGTGATCAAATTATCCTGGGCCTTTCGGCTTACATCTAAGGCCGCCATTACTACAAAAACATAGGTCTTTTCTATAGAAGGCAGGGGCACCGGTAGGGTGGGCGGAGAAAAAGTGATGGGATTTATAATGGTACCTGCATTGGGTATGGTAAAGTTCAATTGCTTTTCGAGTACAGAACAAATCCTGCTGGCATCAAATAAATTTTTGCCGGAGCGAAAAACCCAGTTTTTTAAAATACCCGCTTTGTTTTTATTCCAGGCAGCCTGTTCATTGTAATTATGAAAGACCAATGCATAGTTTGGAAGATGGTCGTAAAATGTTTGCCACTGTTTCGTGCAAATTTCATAGCCGCCTAAATTCACAACCACCAGGTCGTAGTTGTCAAAAGGCAATGTCCGGCAAAATCGTACCTGCTCCCGTTTAGTGAACTTATAACGGATCTTTTCGGCAATGTTTCTTTTCATCCTTCCCTTATTGGGAATCCGGTAAACGCGACACCCGCTTTTACCAAGCGCAGTCAATTGAGGTTCCTTGTCCTCCCATTCAAAGGTGGCGCATCCTACCTCCCATCCGCTGACAGCACAATACAAGGCGGTTTTATACCAAATTTCCTCGCTGCCGCCCCAGGGAGCTCCGTTCATCAGGGAAAGAAAAAAAATGGATGGCATTATGGTAAAGGCTTACGGGCTACAACAATATAGTTCAGCGTAAAAACATCATCATAGTCCTTCTTGTCAAGCCAGATGGCAAAATGGTTGCGCAATTGCGTCAGCCGCAGTTCCATAAATAGAATTTTCTTAAGCTTATTAAACAATGTGCGGTGTTTACGAAAGGAGTGATACAACATATTGGTTCGTAATTGATAGATGGCTGCCCATTTTCCACCATTCGGTTTTATATATTCTATCTCAAAACCATTGCTTACCAACAATTCTCTTAAGGAATGTTTGGTATACCGGAAAAAATCATAAGGTTCTTCGTGCAGCTCCCAGGCAAACGGTACGGTAAGAATAAGGGCGCCTCCGGGTTTTAATACACGGTTTGCTTCCTGCATCATTTTATCATGCTCAAATACATGTTCCAATACCTGGGTGCATAGAATGGAATCAAACTGGTTGTCTTCAAATTTCAGGTCGGTAACCGGGCAAATGACATCGACCCGGTTTTTATCGCTTTGAATGATGTCGCAGCCCGTTTGAAAAGTAGTTACCGGCCTGTAAAGGGATTCATAAGGCTTATTGCCGCAGCCAAGGTCCAGGAAACTGCCCTTGGCATATTGATTGATGGCCTCTTTGATATCCCGGTTTAAAAAATAATAATGAATATAGTGCGGATGCTTGCTTTTGATGTGCCAGCCGGCAACCCGGGGAATATTCTCTTGTCTGCTCATAATGAATTAAAGAAGGATTCAACAAAACTATGCTTAAGCCTTCACTGGTTTAAAAAATTGTTTACGTAATGCCTGGTTTTTTCGGGTAAAATTGGATAAGCTTTTTTTCATCTTGTATCTGACGGGAAAAAGAAGCCAATTGTTTGCTCTTTAACGCCTCATGTATTTCCCCATTCTGTTATTTTTATAATGTCTGTAAGCAAGCAACAGGTACTGAATTAGGGTTGTGCTATTTCGTCCATAAAAAAGGTTTCTTCTTATAGTCCCTTTTAAGCCATGCTCCATTTTCTTTAAAACGGGTAAATCTAAATTGCGGTACTTTGCCTTCAGATATAGCAAATTTCTGAACATATAATAGAAGCGCAAAGGCGGGTGTAACTGCTTTTGTTTCTTGATTAAGAAAAAGGACTTGATGGATGACCTTTGTACCACATAACCCAGCTCGTGCAATAGTACTACGGAAGAAAACTGGATGATACTATACCCTGCCAGCTTTGCCCTGATGCAGTAATCATAATCAACAGAGTCAATAAAGAGGGCTTCATCAAAACGGCCAATCTTATGAAAGAGCGATAAATTGAGTAACGCCCCTGAGGTAATTAACGTATCTACTTCCTGCCACTGGCCATCTGCTTGCAGGCCCGGATCTTCGCGATGGAAAACAGGACCAAACAAAGCTGTCTTATTTTTTGGGATGAACGTTAAAAAGCAATGGCAATAATTGTCTATAGCCTGCTGTGTAAAGTAAGAATCCTGGTCCATTGTTAAAAGCCAATCATATCCATCCTCTATAGCTTTTTCGGCAGCCCTGTTTAGTGTTTCAGCCAGACCTTTGTTTCGGCCGTCAGCATAAAATTCAATTTTGGAAAATGGCGACCAATCAATTGTTTTTAATGGATTTTCAGTATTATCATAAATATAGATCTTCTGAACATATTTGTAATACGTATGGATGTTTGAAAGCACGGTTTCGCCAGGGTTATACAATACCACTACAGCAGCAATTTTTTCTGTCATAACATCCATAACCTGCAAATTTAATGTCTGTTTTGTTTTCCTTTTTTAAGCATACACGCATTTAAAAATGCAGAAAAAGAATAGCGCTTGAACCTCTTGCCCTGAGTGCATGGAGCCAGTTTTAGGTGGCCGGCCATCACTATTTTAAATTAGCTCCACGAAGCGCACATGCTTGTAAGCAGGAATACAAATAGAAATTAACGGTTCACTCACGGCCATAGGTTTTTGCAAAACGATATAGATTAAAGTTGCCCGAAAAGGCTTTCTCTATTTCCAAACGGATTTGCTTTTTATCAATATGCCTCATCCGTTTGTGCTGAATGAGGTGATACGCCTTTTCTGCCAGCAACCATGTTTTTCTGTCGTTCGTCAGGTTTTGGCTGTTGCGTTTTTCAATAGCCTTGTATAGTTCGCCAATTCCTGTTTTGGCGCTTGCTATTGTTTTAATGATCGGAATTTCCTGATTATGTTGCCGAAAGGCCGGCGCCAGCATCAGCCGCAAATTTTTCACAAAAGCATCTGCATCGGGCCGGTCGCTCTTATTCACTACAAAAATGTCGGCTATTTCCATCAGCCCGGCCTTCATGGTTTGTATCTCATCGCCTGCTTCGGGCACTACCACCACCACGGTGGTATCGGCCAGCCCTGCTATTTCAATTTCACTTTGTCCTACACCTACCGTTTCTATTATAATATAATCAAAACAGGCGGCTTTGACCAGCTCTGTTAGTTCAATGATCTTCGGATGCAGGCCACCCATCGAGCCCCTGGTGGCCAGGGAACGAATAAAGACCCGGGGATGTACGTACCAGTCGCTCATTCGTATGCGATCACCCAGTACAGCCCCCAAATTAAAAGGAGACGAAGGATCCACACAAAGCACCGCTACTTTTTTTCCCTTTTCCACCAACGCTCCAATTAAGGCATCCACCAAGGTGCTTTTACCGGCTCCGGGAGGACCGGTAATACCTACGATTTTTGCCGTGTCATTATGGGGTAATGACTGCAAAAGCTCCTCGTAGCCCTGCTGCTCATTTTCCACCAATGAAATGCTGCGGGCCAAAGCCTTTGTATTTCCGTTCTGTAAATCATTAAGCAGTTGTTGCCACATGAATGAATATCGTTTTTATCCTGCTTGTTGCAGAACCATACTGCAACAGGATAACACAAAAATATGGGGATTACAAACGAAAGCGGGTGGAGAAATAAAAGCGCTTTGCCAGCTTTGCTTTAATGCTGGTTGCCTGCTTTTTTTCCCGTACCGATTTAGCTGTCAGCAGATGTTCTTTTTGCCCCTATGATTGGGGCCTTAAAAAAAATTTACCCTGTAGCGAGAGGCTCGTGTACGGCGGGTTGGTGAGGGAATAGTTGTAGTTGTATTACTATCATTCTATGGGTTCCTTTTTTGCAGAAGTGAAAAGACATACTATCTTTTGGTACTCTTTAAATGCAATAGTAGTTTTCCGTTTTTTTTGACATGACCATTGAAGCACAGTTTGGTGTTATCTATGCCGTTATTTTATTAGGGTGGTGGAAATGGTTAAATCAACCGGGCACACATGAATGAAAAAATTTCTATAGTAGTGGTTTGTAAAAATGAGGCAAGTGTTATTGAACGGCTGCTAAAAAATGCGCAGGGCATCAGCGATGATGTTGTGATCTATGATAACGGAAGTACAGACGGTACGGTTGAACTGGCAAAACAATACAATGTTCATCTGCACCAGGGAGAGTGGCTGGGTTTTGGAAAAACAAAACAAAAGGCTGTAAGGCTGGCTAAATACGATTGGATCCTGAGCCTGGATGCAGACGAATCGCTTGATGAAGTTTTACAAAAGGAATTGAAAAGCCTTTCTTTCGACAGTGCTAAAACCGTGTACGATATTCCGTTCAAAAATTTTTTAGGAAACAAACATCTAAAATGGGGAGAATGGGGCGGCGATCATCACATCCGTTTATTTAACCGCAACTATGTAAACTGGAACGAAGCAAGGGTGCATGAGGAATTGATTTTCCCCCCTGATGTAAAAGTAAGAAAACTAAAGGGCAGCGTCCTTCATTATACCATGAAGGACGTGACGGATTATAGTGCTAAAATGGTACGGTATGCCCTCCTCAATGCTGAAAAGTATTTTGAAAAAGGGAAAAGATCTACGTGGATAAAAAGACGGCTTTCTCCTTCTGTTAATTTCCTGGTCTATTACATCCTTAAGTTTGGTTTTTTAGATGGCTGGGAAGGGTTTATAGCTGCCCGGATGACCTCTTTTTATACCTTCTTAAAATATGCACGTCTTCAGGAATTATGGAAGAGCCGGGCAAACAAATGATTCGGATTGATCAGCATTTAAGAGGCCAACTGTGCAACTTGAAGGCTGAATAGCTCTCTTGGGGCCTGCTCCGTTCTCGCCATTTTGCATCAAATTTGCAGAGCAGTTACATGACTAATTTCATTCCCATATTTCCACTTGGCATTGTGGTATATCCCGGTGAGGATCTGAATCTTCACATATTTGAACCCCGGTACAAGCAACTGATCCAAGAATGTTATAAGGAAAAAAAACGCTTCGGCATTCCTTCTGTTATCGACACTCATATCCAGGATTATGGCACCCTGGTACAAATCACCGAAATAACAACCGTGCATGAAAACGGAGAGCTGGATATTAAGACAAAAGGCGACAAGGTTTTCAGGGTGCTTGAGATCATCAAGGAAATCCCGGAGAAATTATACAGTGGCGCTATTGTTAACTATCCGCCCAATCATGAACAGGGAAGTGCAGAAGTAATGCGCCGCGTAGTCAACAGTATTAAAGAATTGTACAAGCTGCTGAAAGTGAAAAAAGATTTTAAAAAACCGGATACGGAATTAACCAGCTACGACCTGGCCCATCACGTAGGCATGTCGTTGCAGGAAGAATATGAATTGCTTGGCCTGATGCACGAAAGACAACGGCAGGAATATTTAAAGCGGCATTTAACCAAAGTAATTCCCCTGGTGGCCGAAATGGAATCTTTAAAAAAGAAAGTAAAATTAAACGGGCACTTTAAAAACTTATCAAGCTTTAACTTCGAAACGTGAAGGGGAATGCCTGTGGTATAAAGACCACGATCAAAAAAGTTCATTCTCCATTCACGCCAATCATTTACCATGACAACTATCTGCTTAGATTTTGGCAACACACGGTTGAAAACAGCAGTGTTTGAAGACGATCAATTAAAAGAAGTAATCGTGTTGCAGCAAGACGGAGAAAACCATCTCCGGCAAATTATAGAACAATACCAGCCTGCCCGGTCCATTCTGTCCTCTGTCATCAATCATGCTGCCCAAATTGAAACATTGTTGGAAGCGCACACCCGGTTTCACAAACTTAGCAACACCTCTAAACTGCCTTTTACCATCCCGGTCGGCAAACCTGAGAGCGTTGGTGCAGACCGGCTGGCCATTGCCGCAGCGTCGGTGTATTTGTTCCCCCGCCAAAACAACCTTGCTATTGGTTTGGGCTCGTGCATCACCTATAATTTTATCAGCCAGTTTCACGAATTCCTGGGAGGCTCTATTTCCCCGGGCATGGAAATGCGTTTTAAATCCATGCATCATTTTACCGCCAAACTTCCTTTGGTACATGCAGACTGGAACATACCGCTTATCGGTTACGATACAAAAACAAACCTGCAATCAGGCGTGGTCTTAGGCATGGCCAAAGAAATTGATGGTATTGTGGATCTCTATTCGGAAAGGTTCAGCAACTTTAACGTGCTTTTAACCGGGGGTGATATTGGAATATTCCAACCCCATTTGAAAAATAAGATATTTGCAGACCCTGATTTAATTTTTAAAGGTCTGTATGCAATTAGCCAAATCAATAATGCTTAAGAGTTCGGCAATGGGTTTGAAGGCATTCGTTTCTGTTCTTTTTGTTTCATCGGCAACTTTGGTTTCCGCACAAAGCAATTCTCCGTATTCCCGTTATGGTTTAGGCGATGCGTTTCCCAGCAGCAATATTACTACCCGTGGTATGGGTGGCATTTCTGCCGGGTATTCAGATGTCATTTCCGTTAATTTCAACAACCCGGCTTCGTATGCTTCCTTTTTTGCGCTGCAGGAAAAAAACTCAAAAAAATTACAATACGGCCGCGTGGTTTTTGATGCCGGCCTTAGCCTGGGAAACCTTTCGCTGATCGCTCCCAATACGACACAACGATTTACGTCTTCGGATGCCTATTTTTCGTACCTGCAGCTAGGCATTCCTTTACGGAAAAACTGGGGACTCAGTTTTGGACTTCGCCCGTTGACAAGGATCAGCTACAAGATCAACCAGCATGAAAGATTAATAGATCCGGTTACGCATAATCCCATTGATAGCGCCATTACCCAATTCAGCGGCACCGGCGGCAGCTTTTTACCCACTATCGGTACCGGTTTTGGCCTTGGAAATTTCAGTGCAGGTGTCAACCTGGGGTATATGTTTGGAAACAAAGAGCTTAGCACCCGCAGGGCATTGGTAAACGATTCAGTAAGTTATTTCGCCTCAGAGCATAACACCAAATATTCTTTTGGCAGCCTGTTTTTCAATGCCGGCATTCAATACCGTATTGATTGGAAGGACGGAAAATTTGTAAAGCTGGGTGCAGCCGGTAACTGGAAACAAACCTTAAGCGGTTCGCGGGATGTTTTACGGCAAACCTTCACGTTGGGCTCCGCCGGGGAAACCCTGCAGATAGACAGTGTTTTTCAACAAAACGATGTAAAGGGCGATATTGTGTATCCCAGCAATTACACAGCCGGCTTTGTTTATAATAACTATAAAAACAATGGCCGGGGATTTTTGTTTGGACTTGATTATACACAGGGCAAATGGAGTGAATACCGCTTTTTCGGCCAGACAGATTCTGTACAGGATAGCTGGAAAATACAGGCCGGGGGCCAGATTAATCCAAAGCCCGGAACAAATTATTTTAGCCGGGTCTCCTACCGTTTTGGTTTTTCGGTAGGACAGGATTATATAAAAGTACAGCAGGACCTTCCCACTTTTGGTGCCTCTTTCGGCATAGCCCTTCCAATCCGCCCCAGCCGCCTTGCACTTAACCAGTTCAATGCCGTCAATCTTTCATTTGAATACCTGAAGCGAGGGAACAATGACAATGCTTTAAAGGAAAACCTTTTCCGTTTTTCGGTAGGCTTTAACTTTAACGATGTTTGGTTTATGAAAAAGAAGTATGAATAAATCTTTTTGGTACAAATATTTTAAACAAGCAGCTTTCTTATGGGGCTGCTTGCTTGTTTTTGGCTGCGAGAATTCGCAGCGTTCGCTGGATGAATGGCGTGAAAAAAAAGTTTTGGTAGAAGAAGCAACGGACATTCAATCCCTATTCAGCCAGGGGGGAACACTCCGCTCCCGGCTTACAGCGCCTCTTATGGTTCGCTACAGCAGCGACACCGTCTATGTGGAGTTTCCCAAATCGCTGCGCATGATTTTTTTTGATAGTGCTACCAAAGAACAAAGCCGCCTGGATGCCCGGTACGGAAAATATTTTGAATCGCTGAACAAAGCCTATTTGCGGGATAGCGTAGTGGTGGCCAACGTAAACGGCGATACGCTGTGGACACCCGATCTTTGGTGGGACCAGAACACGCAACGGTTTTATACCGACAAAAAAGTAAGGATCTACCGCAATGGCGATCGTATTTATGGCGGCCAGGGCCTGGAAGCTAAACAGGATCTTTCTGATATAATCATCAAGCAGCCAACGGGCACCGTGATTATCCCTGATAGTTTGGCAGCGCAGTGATTTTCTCAGCAAAGGCTTGTTTTTTGCTGAGAAAATAATATGGCGATTTTATGGAAGTACTTAAGGCCGCAACGATGGCTCATCCTGCTTTCTCTTGCATTAGCCGGCCTTAGCCAGTTGCTAAGCCTTGTTGACCCGCTTATTTTTGGTAAGATCATTGATGAATATGCCACCCACCCCGGCCATCGCACAGAAGATGAACTGGTAAAAGGAGTGCTATGGTGGTTAGGTATTGCCATTGCGGTGGCCTTGCTGGCCCGTATCGCCAAATCTTTCCAGGAATATTTTACCCGGTTGGCTGTACAGAAGTTTGGCATGCAAATCTTCAATGACGGCTTAAAACAAACGCTGCGGTTATCCTTCCAGGAATTTGAAGAACAGCGCAGCGGGGAAACCTTGTCCGTATTACAAAAAGTAAGAACAGATACACAGCAATTCATCAACTCTTTCATCAACATTTTATTTTCGTCCATCGTCGGTATTGGCTTTTTGATCTGGTACTCTATTACAAAGAACTGGATGCTCATTCCTGTGTTTGTTATCGGTATTTTGGTTTTAGGTTCCCTTACCGGATTACTAAGTAAGAAGATCAAAACCACGCAGCGCTCCATCAACCGCGAGACCAATAAAATGTCAGGGGTGATTACCGAATCGCTGCGAAATATAGAACTGGTAAAAAGTCTTGGCCTCACCTTTCCCGAGATAAGACGACTGCGGGATCAAACCTTTAAAATATTTGAGCTGGAAATGGTAAAGGTGAGAAAAGTGCGGACGCTTAGTTTTATGCAAGGCACTACCCTCAGCATATTAAAACAATCCATTTTGTTTATCCTGCTTTGGCTCATTTTCAGAAAAGTTTTAACCACCGGAGAACTGATCACCATGCAGTTTATCTCTACTTCTATTTTTGGCCCGCTGCAGGACCTGGGAAATATGATTCTTAGCTACCGTGAAGTAGAAGCGTCTGTTACCAACTTCGACCAATTGATGCACAAACCCATTGAACAAAGACCTGAAAATCCGATAGACATTGGCGAGTTAAAAACGATCCGTTTCCAGGATGTGGTATTCCGTCACAAGACAGCCGCACATAATGCCATGGACGGAATTTCTTTTAGCGTAAAAACAGGTGAGACCATTGCGTTTGTAGGACCTTCGGGATCGGGAAAATCCACCCTGGTAAAATTGCTGGTTGGCTTATATAAACCCATAGAAGGCGAAATTTATTTTAACGAACACCCGTCTTCTCATATCCGGTACAATGAGCTGCGCCGCCAGATAGGATTTGTAACCCAGGACACACAATTATTTGCCGGTACCATTAAGGAAAACCTGCTTTTTGTAAAACCGGATGCTACCGATGAAGAAATAGGGGATGCCCTGCACAAAGCGTCCTGCGATTATTTGTTAAGCCGTTCTTCCAAAGGAATTGACACCATTTTAGGCGAAGGTGGCATGAAGCTATCGGGCGGGGAAAAGCAACGTATCTCGATTGCCAGGGCTTTATTGCGTCATCCGCGGTTGCTCATTTTTGATGAGGCTACCTCTGCGCTGGATTCCTTAACCGAAGAAGATATTACCAATACCATCAGGGAAATTTCAGAAAACAGGCAACAGATCACGATACTAATTGCGCATCGCTTGTCCACCATTATGCATGCCGGTGTGATTTATGTTTTGGAAAAAGGAAAAATCGTTGAAGTAGGAGCACATCATGAATTGCTGCAGCAGAAGGGTCTGTATTACGCCATGTGGCGCCAACAAATTGGCGAACGAAGAGAACTGGAGGATAAAAAGCAAAGTACTGAAGATGCCCTAATGATGGAATGATTCATTTGCATTATCCCCCTTTCCGTAGCCCAGCTGGCAGAGCGGCCGACTCTTAACCTGCGGGCCGGGAGTCCGGGACCTTACTCAACTTCCCTTTAGTTAAAAAACCAGGGTACTTCAACGAAATGTCCTCTTTTTTGCACCGTTTTATCGTTCACTCAAAGAGAATGTTAGGTAACATATAACAGTGCATTGATACACACAATGGAACAGCCGGCTGAACCCGGTTACCGCGGATTTTTCCACCTGAAATAAAGTTCTTGTAACGGATCTTACCTTACAAGGGCGAAGCCCGGAACTTCGCCCCAAAAATGCATGCAATGAAAACGTACGAAGGTATTTATTGTCTCCATGTTTGACCATGTAACGCCTCAATGCCCGGGCTACCTTCAGGAAAGGACATAATCAACGATCCATTACCATGAAGGTTGGTATACGAACCCGTGCCACTGGTAATATACCAGGCTCCTGTGTTCGTTGTTAGTGAGCAATCAGATGTGATTGTAATGGCGCCAACCGTGGGCACACTAAGTGTTTGTGAGCAATGGAGTGAATCTGTGCCCACAAGTTGGATAGCCATGGTAAAGTTGCCTGACGTTGTGGGATCGCCGCTCGCGGTAAAATATCCGGTTAAAGTATCAGGAGCTGGCTGGTGTGTGGATGTCAGTGTGAAAGTAGTATCCGTGCGCCTTTCGCTTTTTTTGCATCCGGGTAAAATCAAAAACGGCACTGCTATAACAAGCAGCATGAATGGTAGGTGCTTTTTCATAAACTTCTATTTTATTAGGTTAAAAAATAAAACCGTTGTTATGAAAGCCACGCAGCAGGATTCTTCTTAAGTAAGCGTTGAGGAATAAAGCAAAGCCAAATAGCTCTTTGATGCGTTTGCCAATAAAGGGAAGGGGTTAAATGCAGGCTAAAATTAAACAATATTTATAGGCCGATGGCTCTTATTTTGACAGTTTTAAATTCGAAACACTGCAGGACCACCGGGTCTAAAAGCGCTGCTGCGGGCGGGAAAAAAACTCTTGTATTGGCAATGCACGCTTTAGGTACAGCGGTACCCATTACAAGCTGCTCTATCCAAAGACAATAACACAGCACGCCGGGTAAATCTGCTATCCGTCCATGGAGTGAGCATTAAACCCCATATTGTTCTCCAAGCCAAAGAAAAATAAGTAAATGACCGGCCGTTGCCACAGAAGCCTGCGTGGATCGGTTTGTGTTCGGGTGCGTAAGAACTCTTCTTCCCACCGATAGGCCAGCCGCCAGTTGGAATCCGATACGATCTCAATGGCCGGGCTGATGGGCCTGGATCTTGTTTATGGATGAGATCCGGCTGCCGGTTTGAAAGATCAAATGGCAAGGCTTTACTTGTTTTTCACCTCCTTACAGATTCGGCTGAACCAAGTCCTCTGCCATTAGTAACCTTTTCAGTGATAAAATATGCCATGATATTTGCAATGATATTGTTCATGACAGCTTTAAACACAAGGAGCAACCAGGCGCTTGATATTCAAAAAATAAGTACGGTTACTGGTAAGGGTATAGTAATTAATTGTATGATTTAAGACTCCGTAGCTCAGTTGGTAGAGCAGCTGACTCTTAATCAGCGGGCCCAGGGTTCGAGTCCCTGCGGGGTCAC
>CBHTSW010000017.1:0-93867 GCA_966095395.1 uncultured bacterium
CCCCTTCAATAAATTTTTCCACTGCTCTTCTTACCGCTGTAGCGGATGCCTGGTGATTATTAACGAGCACGGAAAAAATCAACAGTTTGTTCTGTTTTGTATATAAAAAACCACTGATGGCTACCACGCCGGAAAGTGTTCCGGTTTTGGCAAAGAGGTATCCTTCCTCTGCTTTATAATAATTGGTCAGCGTGCCTTCATTGCCAGTCGGGAAAATCTCCTTGAGGCGGTCCATACCAAACTCCGTTTGCATTTTATTGAGTATGGCAACCATATCCTGCGGCGTAAATAAATTATAACGGCTCAACCCTGAACCATCCACCCAACGGGGTTTTTGAGGCAGATCTTTAAAATCGGTTTTGAGAAGGGTATCAATGATTTTTACCTCATTCATCACTCCCAATCTTTCGTTGCTCACCATTAACAGTGATTGTTCTGCAAAGAAGTTATCGCTGCGGTGCATCATCGGTTTGAGAAGGGAGTCGGTAGGCTGGGAATGGATGATCTTTTTTAGGGGATTGACGGTATAACTTGGCGCTATAGAAAAAGTAGAGACCTTGTTTGCCTTAAGTGTATCTTCTAAAAGCTTTGAAATAAAACCAAAATCTGCCCTGAAGGGGAATTCGCCAGCGGTAAATAAACTACGCGAAGGGGTTACATAAAACCGATTGTCATCAATTGCCCTGTCAAGGGAAAACATTTTTGATCCAAGGGTATGTGTTTCATTATTGTACTTAAAAGCTGAATCAGGAATGGGAAACTGTACGGGAAGATTCTTTGAAGTGCTTTTTAAAGTATCGCCTGAGAGAAAAAACTTTATAACGTTTCCATAAATTGGGAATGGAGATCTTTCTGCCATATAGGAGGCATCATAATCGTTCCATGACCAGCCACTGCCCCAACGCCTGGATTGCCAGTTGGTCGAATTCCACCGGATTGTTTTAAACCGGGTTATTTCTTTAAGCAAGGGTTGAAAGGCAAAATCCGGGTGCAGGAAGGTCGGATCGGCTGATGGATAAATTTCTAAAGCTGCATCATCGGCAACGGACAGCCTTGCTCCCACCAAACTATCGCCTAAATACTTCATGGCTGCATAGCAGGTAGGTATCTTGGTATTGCTCGCCGGTACAAAATATTTATCGCCCTGGTAATTGTACAAGTACCTGCCTGTGGCCGGCTCGTAAACACTGATGCCTACATGCGCTGTTTGCAGGGCGGCATCGTTCAATACAGTTTGTTTGGCTGACCGGCTTAATTGTTTGGCAGGACTGCAGGCAACTAAAGATGAAACAATTACCAAGGTTGGAAAAAACGGATTCCTCATGCAGGTAAAAAATTTTAACAAGGGTTGAAAATACCAAAATGTGTTTAAACAATCCTTCACTACTTTAGCGCATGATCAATGCCAATGAATTACGATTGGGAAATTACCTGATGCAAAAAGTGGCTACCCGCATCATTACCACTCCGTGCACCTACCAGCATTTTGAACTTCTCTCGAAAGGAGAAAGCAAAGATCTTTTTCCTGTTGTTCTCCAAGCCGAACTCCTGGAGAAATGCGGCTTTATTGAAAATAAAGACTATCCACTTTTACCCAGTGCAAGAGAATTTAAATTGGTACTGCCGGTTATTGGCCATCATCAAAATGAGATCTACGCCTATATCAAGAACAACAAAGAATGTTTTGGCCGGGCGACGCTAAACGGTTTGCCGGTAAGCAATAATTTTTATCACCTGCATCAACTTCAAAACCTGTATTTTGCTTTGACCGGTGAAGAACTAAACGCCAGGTTCTAAATATTCTGTCAGCGCAGCAACGGCACTAAAAGGCGCTCCTTCTCAACTTTGTTTGAATGGACGTAGCCCTGTTTTTATGCAGGATCAACAGAACGATTCTTCAAAATAAATTTAATCATCATATCTGCCACGGTTGTGACGAATTTTCAGCCTGCCAATTTACAGAGGTAGGCTCCTGATTTGTACTTGTTTACACATCTATCGTAAATTTTCATATATCCAAAAGCTATGAGTTGTGAATAGCGGAGGCTACATTTGGAGCTGATTAGAAATTCATCAACCCAGTTCTCCGGACACAATGAAAAGCCTTGAATGTCCGTCCCCCGGCAGACCTGAGGTTACTGCATCCAGGATTCTTGACAAACCACTCCATATTCTAGATCTAACCCTTACCAATGTTCTACTGATCAAACCCCTTTCTTAATCCATGTTCTTACGGGTCGGCATTGTTTAACCCTAAAAAGAAACAATGTTGAAAAGAAAATTAGTAAAGGCCGGTTTTTTTGGTCACGGCGCTTTGTTCATTATGGTTTCCCCATTCAGCGTAAGTCCGAAAGCGCAAACGGGTGTGTACCAACTGCCGGTGACAAACACCGTGCACGAAACCGTGCACAAAGACACCAGCTTCCGCCAGTCCCAGGACTCTATTGTTTACCAAGGTCCGGACAGTGCAGCAGTTGTTCCTTCCATCCGGTTAAATGCTGCAGCTATTAAATACGCAAAGCAGTTCATCAAAAAAAACGATGAGGCCCTGCAACTTGCCGTAAAAAGAAGCGAACGTTATTTCAAGATCATTGAACCCATTTTTGACAGGTATGGTTTGCCCGTTGAATTGAAATACCTGGCGGTAGTGGAATCCCAATTAATAGCCTCGGCCACTTCGCATGCAGGCGCCAAAGGCCCGTGGCAGTTAATGCCGGCTACGGCCCGCGACCTTGGATTAAAGGTTACCAAAAACCAGGACGAACGAACGCACTATTACAAAAGCACGGTGGCGGCAGCGAAGCACCTGAAAAGTTTATATGCGGACTTTAACGACTGGTTGCTGGTCATAGCCGCCTACAACAGCGGCTCAGGCCCGGTGTATACTGCGATCAAAAAATCGGGTAGCCGTAATTTTTGGAAACTGCAGGCCTTTTTACCGGCTGAAACAAGAGGCCATGTAAAACGGTTTATTGCCACGCACTGTTATTTCCAGGAAGAAAATAGTTTAACCATGCTTACCAGGTCAGAAACTTCGGCCTATTTGAAAAAAGTAAGTGAATTTAAGGTGAAACAAAATCTTGAGCTCGACGAAAACACCATTATTGCCGTACGATAAACAAATTCATAGCTTCAAAGAATGGATGAACTCCCTTTACTTGTTCTTTGAAGCTTTTGTATTTTTATGAATGCTTAAGTTTATCATAATTGCTTTGCTGGTCATTTATTTTATCAGCAGGGCTTTCCGGACTAACGACGAGAAATAATAGCTTATGAAAACAATCTTTACCCAACTGGCTGCCAACTACACAGCAAATGAGAGATTGATCCAACAACTTTGGAGCGAAATTGAAACCACGTACGCTCATCCCAAAAGACATTATCACAACTTCGCTCATTTAGAACATTTGCTTCGTGAACTAAATGCTGTAAAAGAACAGATACAGGATTGGGACGCTGCATTATTTTCTGTTTTTTATCACGACATCGTGTATAATCCTTTACGAAGAGATAATGAAGAAAGAAGTACGGTTATTGCAGAAGACAGGTTACATACGATTGATGTTCCGGCAGAAAAAATAAATGTATGCAAGGCCCACATCATGTGTACTAAAACACATGCACGCTGCACAAACAACGACTCCAACTATTTTACCGATGCCGATCTTTCCATTTTAGGACAGGAGCAAAGCGCTTATAAAGAATATGCCATGGCGATAAGAAAAGAATATGCGCTGTATGCTGACAATCTTTACTACCCGGGCCGAAAAGCCGTACTGGATCATTTTCTTCAAATGGAGAGCATATTTAAGACGGCACACTTCTTTGACAAATATGAAAAGCAGGCAAGAAAAAACCTGCAATGGGAACTGGCCAATAACGAACCATAAATAGCGAAAGCCTAATGTAAAGATTCAAAAAACAATTGCTGTTGAAAACACCCGATGTCTTGCCATAAATAGGTAACACGCAACTTTAGAGACCAACTATAAACGACAAACCCTAAACGGCAAACCGTTTACGGCCTTTCCTGGGCCCGCAACCAACGTTCCGGAATTTCGTTACTGCTCGCCAGTAAATAATCTTTATAAGAACAGGCAATGAATTGTTTGTCGGGTAATTGCATCCACCAGCGGCCTGTTTTTTTGCTTTGTAAAAAAGTAGTTTCCACTTCTGCAAAAGCAAGATGAAACTCATTGAACGATTCTTTTTCATCCATCAACGCTTCCCTGTTGCCACGGCTTCTTCCATCCATCAGGTACCAAAGCATATGACTGATTTGTTTGGCTGTTAAATTGTCAACATCTTTCTCCGGACGATACCCATACACACCTATGCTGCGCATGTTATAACTCATCCCGGCATATTGCATCAGGGTGCAGGCTTCTTCGCCGTTCAGGCCGTTTGGCGTAAACGCGTTGGCTGGCGCAAAGGCATGAGCCAGGGCAGAAATATCAAAAGAAAACATCTGGCAATTGCGAATAACAGGCTCCATTTCCTCAATATGTTCCTTTACCGTGCCCACACGAAAGCAATCAAAGCGCAGCTTATCCATGGTTTCGAGCATGCGGGGGTGTACAAAATAGCTTTGGAACGCAATGTGATTGTAATGCCGCATGTAATTAGGATCTGCTGTAAGCAACTCCATCAAAAAATTATCGCAGCGGAAAGGAGAATCAATATTAATGTCGATAGCTGCGTCCACGCCGACAGCATCTACCTGTATTTTATCATCTGCAAAAGCATGGTATTGTGCGAGTGTCAGATCATGCGAACCGCCTAAAATCACCACCATCTTGCCTTCGTTCATCAGTTCATGCAGCACTATTTTTAAAGCAGCATAGGTGTCAGTATAGGCCTTGCCGATCTTGATGTTTCCCACATCGGCCAGTTTGATATCCTGGTGCCAGTAATACAAATTGTAAAATTCACTTCTGATTGCATTAGCGGCTTCGCTGGCATGCAACAGGGCGCCGCCTCTTTGCTCACCGCACCCCACTAAAACAATCTGGGCCTCTTCAAGGTCGGGAAATTCTTCTTCATAGGCTTTGATCACCCTGCCTATCTGGCCTTCTTTATAACCGGAATCGTGGGAGATCTCACTTAAATTAACGGGCTCCAAAAAATCGGCAATGGATTCAAACATTTTGCAAGTTTAGCGCAGTTCGGGCAAATCTTACTTAGGAAGTTCATAAACTGCATAGCCCCGTGGTTCAATGCCAAAGCCTTTGTCCACGGGTTCTTTATTCGCGGCAAAAACATTGTTCCATTCATTGGCCGATGGCTTGTCCTGGCAGGTAAAATTTTGTGTTGTTGTACCCAGGTTCATTATCCCCAAAACCCTCTTACTGTTCTTTTCTCTTTCAAAACCATACATGGCGTATTATGGGAAGTAACCCGCTTTTTGAATAAGGCTGGGCAGCTAAAGCGGGATTATTTTTACGCAGATTCAAAAGCCTTCTATAAACCGGCTCTTTGGTAATTATTGAACCCCCGATCGTGTCTTGATAAGAAAGCTGATGCTGTCCGGGAAAGGCTGCAGGTGCCGGTTGGTCAATGGCTTGGGTGAGCACTGCAAATGGTATATGCCAGGCGCCGGGTATCGTAGCCTGCCGGAGGATATTTATTCAGGTAAAAAAACCTGGCTATCCTTCTGCACCGAAGGCATCGCAATAAACCCTGGCACAATTTTTTTATTTATCTGATAACTCAATATATATCCAAATCTATCAAGAAAGCTCCCTAGCTCGAAAGAGACCGGGGCTTTTCTTTTTTTAGGCCTACAGCTTTTGTTCTAAATAACGGACAACGGCCAGCCTGATATCCGATCTTGGATCGGTTACTGAAGTGGCCGGCTCGTATGTTTTTACTACGTCGGGGTTAGCCGGATTTAAAAAAGCAAGGTTTGCTTCCTTACCCGTGAATAAGAAATCACTCATGGCCACACGATAAATTTTATTGCTTTCAATCGGTGCGCCTTTTAATTTCCATATCCCTTCTTCTTTCAGGATGGTTTCATTATACTGTAAAAAGCCGCCAATGCCCCTGTTCTTCTGGCCCTGTTCCAGGGTTTTAATAAGCAGGCTTCCCTTCACATCGGCCTCCCGAATGCCGCCGCCAAAAGGAAGGGTACGAATGATGTCATATTCGGTAACCGGCATTTGCAGGATATCATCTACCCGGATAGAACCCGAATTCATCAACACCACGTCGGCCTGCGGCGCCGCATGCTGTATGGCAAAAATTATCAGTCTGGTAAGATTGGTGGGATGGCTTCTTACCTCGGCCTCTCTGCCATCTAAAGGGGCAGCACTATCAAGAATTATTTTTCTTGCCTCAAAACCAAGGGAGCTGTAATTTTTTTCAGCAATCTCTGTCCACTTTTGCACGACAACGCTGGTAGCACTGTCCAGGGCAATCGTTGCATTGACGTAAACCAGTTGGGGGCTTACAGCTATCTTTTTCTTTTTTTTATTGATGGCCAGGTTTACAGCGTAGGCCGACTTGGCGTTGGCATGCGCCTTGGTGATGTACACATTCCCTACTTTTTCAAAATGCATATCATGTTCATGCCCGCCAAGCACCATGGCCAGTCCCGGAATCTGGGCCGCCAGTATTTTATCTTCCGCAAGGGTTTGATGGGTAAGGGCCACTACGGCATCAACAGAATCTTTCAGGCTGCTATAGGCTTCTTTGGCAGAAGCTAATGCGTCTGTATAGGTAACATACTCCGCCCGGTTAAAAGGAAGGGTAGCCGTAATGATGCCCACCTTAGCCATGGTGCCGTCCGCATCCCGCAGCCTTATTACATAGGTTTTGGGAAAGGGAACGCCGTTTTTTACAAACGGTTCGATGCCATTCTTTTGCTTGTGAAACGTATTGGTAGATACCCATTGAAAAGCAGATTCGTTGATGCGGTCCAGCAATTCGCTTTCTTTTATATCAAATTCATGGTTGCCGAAGACCGCCAGGTCTAATCCTGCAGCATTCAGCGATTCCACCATTTGTTTTCCCCGGATGGCCTTGCCGTTATACTGAAGGCTGTTATAAACCGAAGGACTTAGAAAATCGCCGGCAATTACAAGAAACGTATTGGGATTTTTTTGGAGATACTGCTTTTTTAAAGTGGCCACTCTTGCCACGCCGCCTTCTTTTCCGCCCGCCAAAGGAGCAATTTCATACACATCATTGATCTGCAGAAAGGTCAGGTCAATCTTTTTATCATCCTTTGAAAGGTGTTTTGTAGAAGAGCAGGACACCAAACCAATCAACACAAGAGCTGTAAAAACACGTGACAGATGAGCCATAGACATTCATTGGGGCCGCAAATTAAGTGTTTACAATGTATAGTTTGCCTGCCGGTTACCTCTTCCTGCACTACAGAGGTTGCTTCCCGCTATTCGGGCATGTTTTTTTATACCTTTCATTTAAATTATAGTTTATGCTTTGGCAAGGAAGACGACAAAGTTCTAATGTGGATGACCGCCGTGGAATTTCGGGGGGACAAGTAGCCGTTGGTGGCGGTATTTTAGGCGTCATTGCTTTGGTTTTGAACCTTTTACTGGGCGGGGGAGGCGATGTTTCGCAAATTCCCTTACCCCATCAAAACCAGCCTATGTCGGCTGAAGAAAAAGCAGCCCAGGATCAATTGGCCGGTTTTGTCAAAGTAGTTTTAGCCGATACGGAAGATGTGTGGGCCCAGTTATTTTCAAAGGCAGGCAAGCAATATCAAAATCCGACACTGGTACTTTTTAACGGCGCCACACAATCGGGCTGCGGCAACGCCAGTTCGGCCACCGGCCCGTTTTATTGCCCGGCTGATCAGCGTCTTTATATAGACCTTTCCTTCTACAGCGACCTCAAAGACCGCTTTGGCGCCCCCGGCGATTTTGCCATGGCTTATGTGGTGGCCCACGAGGTGGGGCACCACGTTCAAAATCTGCTGGGCATTTCTGATAAAGTCCAACGGTTAAGAAGCCGGCTTAGCGAAGAAGAATACAATCAATATTCTGTCCGATTGGAGCTGCAGGCCGATTTTTATGCCGGCGTTTGGGCACATTACATTCAGGGTAAGGGTTACCTCGAACGCGGGGATGTGGAAGAAGCCATGAATGCGGCCAACGCCATAGGTGACGACCGCCTTCAAAAAGAAGCGCAGGGGTATGCCGTTCCCGAATCTTTTACCCATGGCACATCGGCCCAACGTATGTATTGGTTTAAAAAAGGCTACGACACCGGCGACCCTAACCAGGGAGATACGTTCAATGCTACGGATCTATAGATCAAAGTCAAATTCAAACATAAAATCTTGTGGTAACCTGATACGCTTCTAACTTCACCGGCGATTACTGATTGCCGATTGCCGTTTCTTATCTTTGCCCGCATGGAAGGATTGTTAAAGCAAATTGAAGGATATCGCAAAGAAATTGAAGGGTATGAAATTTCAAATCCTCAGCAACTGGAGGAATACCGTATCAAATACTTAGGAACCAAAGGCCTGGTAAAAAGCCTTTTTGGTGAAATGCGTAATGTGCCCAACGAAAGAAAAAAAGAGTTTGGGCAGGTGCTGAACGATTTTAAGCAATTTGCGGAGGCCAAATTTGAAACGGCCAAAGAACAGGCAACCGGCAATGGCCGGCCGGCAACGGAAGAGATGGATCTTTCTTTACCCGGCGATGCCATTCAAATAGGCTCCCGTCATCCCATCACACTGGTTCGCAACCGCATGGTGAACATTTTTCAACGCCTTGGTTTTTCGGTGGCCGACGGACCTGAAATAGAAGATGACTGGCACAACTTCACGGCGCTGAACCTTCCGGAAAACCATCCGGCACGCGATATGCAGGACACGTTTTA
This sequence comes from uncultured bacterium, assembly GCA_966095395.1. Lineage (GTDB taxonomy): Bacteria > Bacteroidota > Bacteroidia > Chitinophagales > Chitinophagaceae > Flavisolibacter. Next base: position 8,857 of record CBHTSW010000017.1, read on the forward strand.
CATCCATCAAAATCCCGATTGGTTATTGCGTACACATACCAGCAACGTGCAGATCCGCGAAATGCAAAAGGGCAAGTTGCCCATCCGCATTATTTGCCCCGGACGTGTGTACCGCAATGAAACCATCAGTGCCCGTTCGCATTGCTTTTTTCACCAGGTAGAAGGCTTGTATATTGACGAAAACGTAAGCTTCGCCGACCTGAAACAAACGCTTTACTTTTTTGTACAGGAAATGTTTGGCAAGGATATCAAGGTTCGCTTCCGGCCTTCCTATTTCCCCTTTACCGAGCCCAGCGCCGAAATGGACGTGAGCTGTTTTATCTGCGGAGGCAAAGGTTGCCGCATTTGCAAACACACCGGCTGGGTGGAAATTTTGGGATGTGGCATGGTGCATCCTAAAGTGCTGGAGAACTGCGGCATTGACAGCAATAAATACACGGGCTATGCTTTTGGAATGGGTATTGAACGGCCAGCGCTGTTGTTATACGATGTAAACGACATTCGCCTGTTCAGCGAAAATGATGAACGGTTCTTAAAGCAGTTTGACAGTGCCGTGTAGTGGTTTGAGGTTCCAGGTTGTGCAGACGGCCGGCTACTGTTCACCAAAATAGTTTTGTTACCAGCAAAGCTGATTATGAAAATCTGTCTCTTTATTGGTATTGTTTGTTTAATTCTTTCCTGCAGGCAAAAAAGTATATCTGTTCAGGACGGAAAACTTTCTGACTCATTAGTACAAGAAGGACTCCTATTGTATAATGATACATACAATGCATTATCCAGCAAAGACACCCTCAAAGCATTAAGAATAAACCGGGTGGCAATTGATAAATTTTTAGCTGCTTATCAAGCCAATAACAAGAACTTATCTGCAATGTATGAAGCAGCAAGAACGTATTGTTTTCAAGGAGACTATGAAAAGGCAGCTTATTGGATGAATTTATGCCTCAAGACGGATACTGTAAAAAATAACCCTTGGAATTATTCTACACTAGCTTATTGCTATTTAACTACAGGTAAAATTGATTCTGCAATTAGTAGTATAAAAAGAGGGTTTCCTGATTCTATACAACAAGCTAAGGAAATCTCCACTACATTCCTAGAATTTGCAAATGATGTTAAGACACAAAAACGTATAGGGTTAAGGCAGCAGATTGAAAAAGCAGGATTGAATAGCCGCACTTACCTTATTAAGGTTTTAGAAACCACTAATCGCTACTTCTATAAAAAGGACATTGAGGAAGGGATTAATAATGAGAGGTAACACTGCCGCTAACGGAAGGCTTGAGGGCAATACCGGCAGTAAAAATAGATGTTCACTTTTGTAATTCTTATTCTCTTCAATGCAAAACGGGGCGATTGGAACCCGTACGTCCGGTACTGCCGCCAAACCCCGTTTGTTACCCGCAGCAATAATTCTATTTGCCTTTCGTTGTGTCACCCTCTTGTACGCTTGGGAATCCTATGCAGCTACCGGCTATTCTTTCCTTTACCCTTTGGCTGTCTATCCAATCTCAGATTCGCTTGGCGCCCTGGGAAACTCCGATTGATCGGTTGGATTTTGAAGATCGAGTTGAGGTGCCTGTTCCGGCAGGGACGCAGGCAAAAGCTGCCGGTGTTTATACGCAAAGAAAGCGGCGGCCAAAAAGCTGCACACCGATAAATAAAACCAAAACGTATAATGTACCGAGACCTTCACCGCTTCCGAAAAATCACTGCTTTTACCAGGCCGGGCCTCTCCCTTTACATCGGCACTGATCTGGAACATTAAAATAATCAGGCATAGCGCCGCCATGGCGCCTATAATAATATTGACCGAAGGGCCAGACCGCATATTGGACAAAGAAATACCCAAGCCTGCCACCCCTAACATCAGGGCTGCCAGGGCCAGCACATACAATTTGCCTTTTTCCTTGCTTGTGGAATTGATGCGTTCCTTGTTTTTCTGCAAGGGCCCCATGCCGCCTGTTACTTTATAATCCGTGCCAAAGGCAAGCCCCATTCCTGTATTTTCTGCAAAGGGCATGTCATTGCATTTGATCTCTACAAACGGGAGGAAGAACAGTAACAATCCTACCAAATAAGCAACAGAAGTCGTATGCTTTTTTCTGAAAAAATTGTCCTCGGCAGTGGTTGGCATAACAGCGGTTTTAGTATTCAAGGTAAATTTTTTTAACCAACCTTCCTTCACCTTCCGGCAACGGCGCCCAATTAAAAGTCAAAGTAAAAAGGCAAAATGGGTTCCCTGTAGTGCAGGGGCCCTTTTAATTTTGTCGCAAGCTTTGGGCTTCTGCTGCATCATACCTGTATACCCAATTCAGTTGGATCGTATGGACTTAGGGTTTAAGAATGCCATACGACTTACCTGGAAATGGGATTACACCACAACCGGGAATTCAATGGTCATGATTCTTAAAGCACTTGTTTAGTCTTCTACGTGCTTTTTAGGTGCCTTCTTCTATAGGTTTTCCAACTCTTTACTACGGGATATATACCTGAAATGTACCGTATACAACAGCCTCCAGGGCACCAAGGGCAATGTTTTTATTTTTTTTGCCATGGCTTCATTCACAGAACATTAGCCCAGCTCAGACTCGCTGGCCGCTGTGGTAAACTCCGACTGCTCGCCCGGATTTTTAATATCCAGCTGGGGGGCTTTTTTAGGCGGCTTATCGCCCCGGTCTTCGTTTTTCTTTTTGATAAAAAAAATAGCCGCAGCCGTAGCAAGCGCTACTCCTAATCCAATCCATAAAATATTTTTCTTCTTCATCCTGGTTTCTTTGGTCCTTTGTAAAGTTAGAAATTATTGTACCATAATTTTACTGATTAATCTCAATTGATGAACACTATTTGCATTTGCGGCGCAGGAACTATGGGGAGCGGTATTGCACAGGTATCTGCTGCAGGCGGCTTCACCACTATTCTTTATGAGGTAAATGAAGATGTGCTGCTAAAGGCAAAAGATAAACTTCACACCGACCTGCAAACTTTAGTAGACAAACAAAAAATAGCAGCACAAAAAAAAGAAGATATTTTACAACACCTCCGGTTTACCTTCAATATTCAGGAATGCGTTGCTGATGTAGTGATTGAAGCCATCATTGAAAAAGCGGAAGCAAAAGTTTCCCTTTTCAACCAACTGGCCGCCATCAATTCGGCTGAAACCATATTTGCCACCAATACGTCTTCTCTTTCTGTTACGGGTATTGCCAGCGAAATCATAGCCCCGCAAAGAGTGGCGGGGTTGCATTTTTTCAATCCGGCACCCGTCATGAAACTGGTGGAAGTGGTAAAAGGCGAACAGACCGCTGATAAAGTGATAGAACAACTTGTGGCCCTGACAAAAAAGCTGGGCAAAGAACCGGTGGTTTGTACAGATGCGCCGGGCTTTATTGTAAACCGCGTGGCAAGGCCATATTACATTGAATCGCTGCGCCTGGCCGAAGCAGGCATAGCCGGTTTTGAAACCATTGACCGCCTTTTGGAAAGCAGGGGTTTTAAAATGGGTCCTTTCAAATTAATGGACCTGATTGGTAATGATATTAATTATGCTGTAAGCTGTTCGGTGTATGAACAATTACACCGGCCTGAAAGATTGAAACCTTCTTACATTCAAAAAGAAAAAGTGGAAAAAGCAGAGCTGGGTAAGAAAACAGGAAAGGGCTACTATAACTATTGAATATTTAAAATGTAATATTGAATATTGCACAGCCAAATATTAAATCTTCAATCTGAAATATTAACTAGTACATGATTCTCGTTACCGGTGGCACAGGCTTTCTTGGCGCATACATCATTAAAAATCTCGTTGAGAAAAATATTCCTGTAAGAGCCATTCGCCGTTCGGCCAAACTTCCTTTTTTTATTCCCCGGGAAATACTCGACAAAGTGGAGTGGGTGGAAGGTGATATACTCGATGTGGTTTCATTGGGGGAGGCCATGGAAGGCGTGGAGCGTGTGATTCACGCGGCGGCTATTGTATCTTTTTCCAAAGCGGAAAGAAAAAAGATGTACCAGGTGAACGTGGAAGGTACGGCCAACGTGGTAAATGCGGCCCTGGAAAATGACATTCAACGCCTGGTTCATGTAAGCTCCATTGCGGCATTGGGAAGAACCACCAAGGCAGAACTGGTTACCGAAGAAAAAAAATGGGAAGAAAGCCATAACAATACACACTACGCCATTTCAAAACACCACGCTGAAATGCATGTGTGGCGGGCCTTTGCCGAAGGATTGAACGGGGTAATCATCAATCCCAGCACCATTTTGGGCTATGGCGACTGGCACCAATCCAGTTGTGCTATTTTTAAAAATGCGTACAAGGAATTTTCCTGGTACACCAAAGGCATAAACGGTTTTGTAGGTGTGGAAGATGTAGCCGAAGCAGCCGTGCAACTTCTTCAATCCAATCTTTCACAACAAAGATTTATTGTTAACAGCGAAAACTGGCCTTTTCAAAAATTATTCAACTGCATGGCGGATGGCTTTGGAAAAAAACAGCCGCACCGGGAGGCCACCAAAGCAATGGGCGAAATAGCCTGGCGGCTGGAAAGTGTCAAGTCATTGCTGACAGGTAAAAAACCTTTGCTTACCCGTGAAACTGCCAAGGTGGCGCATAGTAAAACTTCCTTTGATAACAGTGCCCTGTTAAAAGCACTTCCCGCATTTCGGTTTACGCCACTGGAAACAGTTGTTAAAAATTCGTGTGTGAACTATGTCCGGGCTTTGCAAAAGGGTGAAATAACAGTTTAATTTTTTTATTTTAGTACCGCTATGAAAAAACCATATCTCCTCTTTCTTACCTGTGCCTTGCTTTCCTGCTTATTTGGCCTTGCGCAAAGTACCGTTACCGGAAAGATCACTGATGCGGAAACCAAGCTGCCTTTAGAAGGCGCCTCCGTATTTGCACAAAACACCACCAAAGGAACGATAACCGACAAAGAAGGAAATTTCCGTTTGCACCTGGATAAGGGTGGATATGAAATCATTATTTCCTTTATGGGTTATGTGAGCCGAACCATCAATTTTGAAGCGGTGGCCGACCGTGAGTTCAACCTGGAACTGCAAAAGGCTGACAACAGTATGAGTGAAGTGATTATTCGCAGCAGCAACGAAGTAGCGGATGGCTGGGAGAAATACGGCCAGTTCTTTTTGGATCATTTTATTGGTACGACACCATTTGCTGACAGCTGCATTCTGCAAAACCCCGAAGTGCTGAAATTTTATTATTACAAACGAAACGACCGCCTGAAGGTGCTGGCCACAGAACCCTTGCAGGTACAAAACAGGTCTCTTGGTTACAATATCCGTTACGAGCTAGATTCTTTTGTGCACCATTATAAAACGGACCTGAACTCGTACCGGGGCAATTGCCTGTACACGGAAATGGATACCACCCAGGAGCAACAAGCCCTGTGGAAGGCCGCCCGTGAGAAAGTGTATTATGGCTCAAGACTGCACTTTTTAAGAGCCTATTACGACAGTACGTTGAACCGGGAGGGTTTTACGGTGGACCTTCTTTCCGCCAATAGTTTTACCAAGTTCGACCGCCTGGTAAATCCTTACGACAGCAGTTATTATTTTTATAATGATTCCACCGCCGATGCGGAATTATGGTTTCCTGCCAAGGCAAGCATAACCTACAACAAAAAAGCCCCGGAAAAAGAATACCTGCAACAATACGGTCTTCCCTTAGATGTAAGAATACAGATCTCTTATGTTGACCTGGTTGATGGAATTTTAATAAAGCCCAACGGCTATTTTCTGGACCAGAGAAGCTGGATCAACCAGGGTTACTGGAGCTGGAAAAACCTGGCCGACCAGTTGCCCTATGATTACGAGCCGGGGAGGTAACGGTTGTAGTTCATGGTTCACAGATCATAGTTCATGGACGTTCCTCAACTGGGAAACGTTTCTTATATGATCTATCAACCATGAACCATGAACTTCTTACGCAAAAACATTCACGATCACAAACAGCATGATGATAACGGCAATGACTTTGATGGTAGATTTTATGGAATGGGAATCAAAAAGATTGAACATGGCTGGTGCTTTTATTAGCGGTGCGAAGGTGATGCAACCAATATAACTGCCCTTACTGTTTTAGATGGAAAGTGATTTTTTGTCGTTGAAGCTTGCGGTTGGATAAAAAATGAACAAACGAGTTTTTAATCGCTCTATGTAAAGTGCTTCATCGGAATTATAAAAGCCCGATAAATTACCAAACGCTGAGGTGTGCGACGCAACAAAGGATCAATAGTAGTAGTACTTCAGCCCAGTACAAAGATCGAAGCCTCACTGAGTGAGGCTTCGATCTTTATAAGACTTTATGAACTAAAGAACCAGAAACGATAAACTACAAACCACAAACGAATTCTACCATCCATCTCCATCCAGCACATTACCCAGTCCGCCCATAATGCCCCCTTCTTCTTTACGGCTTACGGTTCCGTATTGCAGAATACGGCTGGCCAGTCGGCTTACCGGCAGGGTTTGTATCCACACCCGTCCGGGACCACGCAAAGACGCAAAGAACAGCCCTTCACCCCCAAAAATGGTGTTCTTGATGCCGCCCACAAACTGAATATCATAATCGCAGCTGGGGGTGAAGGCCACAATACAGCCGGTATCGATTTTCAATACCTCGCCGGGTTGCAGTTCTCTTTCAATAATATGCCCGCCGGCGTGCACAAAGGCCATTCCATCGCCTTCCAGCTTTTGCATGATAAAACCTTCGCCGCCAAACAAACCGGTACCCAGGCGTCTTTGAAACTCGATGCCTACCGCTACGCCTTTGGCGGCACAGAGAAAAGCATCTTTCTGGCAGATCATTTTTCCGCCCAGGCGAATAAGATCCAGCGGAATGACCTTACCAGGATAGGGCGAGGCGAAATACACCTTTTTCTTTCCATGTCCCATATTGGTGTAGGTGGTCATGAACAGGCTTTCCCCCGTCAGCACCCGCTTACCCGCCGACATCAGCTTGCCGAAAAACCCTTTTTGCTGGCCGGTTCCATCCCCAAAAATGGTTTGCATCTGAATGCCGTCGTCCATCATCATAAAAGCGCCGCTTTCGGCAATGGCGGTTTCTTCCGGATCCAGTTCTATTTCCACGCATTGCATTTCTTCCCCCATTATTCTGTAATCAATTTCATGAGCCCTTTGGCTATAATCATTCATAGTTTTGAAAATTTTTTCTAAGGTAGGGTTAAGTAATAAGTTGGCAAGTTAACAAGTTTCAAATTCGAAGTCCGGGGCTTGAGGTTTGAGATTTGTGGTGGCCGGCGGCAACAGTTTTCCTTTACCATAACAGGGGTTAAGCGTTTTGCCCCGGCGCTGTTCCGTCCATGGTTGGTTTTTGACGAATGGTTGAGGCGGATAACGTATTTTAAGCTATTTTCCCTTCCTGTCAATTTAAACAAACACATTATGAAACAAAAATTACTGGTGCTCGGTTCTTTTATGCTGCTATGTATGGCTGCATTTGGACAAGCTAAGCTGGTAGAAAAAATTACCAAAACAGGCAATGAGATCGTTATCCCTTATGAAAAATATGTACTGCCAAACGGCTTAACCGTAGTGGTGCATGAAGACCACAGCGATCCGGTCGTGCATGTAGATGTTACCTACCACGTAGGTTCTGCCAGAGAGCAGATCGGCAAATCGGGCTTTGCCCACTTTTTTGAACACATGATGTTCCAGGGAAGCGATAACGTGGCCGATGAACAGCATTTTAAAATTGTAAGTGAAGCGGGTGGCACCCTGAACGGTTCCACCAACCGCGACCGCACCAATTATTATGAAACAGTGCCCAGCAACCAACTGGAAAAAGCATTGTGGCTGGAAGCCGACCGCATGGGCTTTTTGCTGGATGCGGTTACCCAACAAAAATTTGAAATCCAAAGGGCTACGGTAAAAAATGAAAGGGGGCAGAACTACGACAACCGTCCATATGGATTGGTAGGCGAAACCTACAGCCGCAATTTATATCCCTATGGCCATCCTTATTCCTGGTTAACCATTGGCTACCTGGAAGACCTGAACCGTAGTGATGTCAATGACCTGAAAAACTTTTTCCTTCGCTGGTACGGGCCAAACAATGCGGTAGTTACCCTGGGCGGCGATATAAAAACCGCAGAGGCCATCAAACTGGTTGAAAAATATTTTGGATCCATTCCCAAAGGTCCGGAAGTAAAAGCCCAGTCGTATCCTGCGGTGCAGCTGGAAGGAACAAGGTATGCTTCGTATGTGGACAATTATGCCCGTCAACCTATGCTGGCTGTTGTGTATCCAACGGTACCGAATTATAACAAAGACATGGCAGCCCTGCAATGTCTGGCCCAGGTGTTGGGACAAGGAAGAAACTCTGTTTTGTACCAGCAGCTGACGAAAAAGCAACTGGCCTTTCAGGCCTCTGCCTTTAGCCAATTATCTGAATTAGCCGGAGAATTTACATTCCAGGTTATTCCTGCACAGGGCAAAAGTTTAGCAGATATGGAAAAATTATTCCGTGCCGCTTTAGATACGTTTGAAGCAAGAGGTGTAACCGATGAAGATGTGGCCAAGTTCAGGGGAGGACAGGAATCACAATTGATCAACGGCCTGCAAAGCGTGGCTGGAAAAGTTTCGCAACTGGCGGCGTTTCAAACCTTCACCGGCAACCCCAACAAAATTGCCGACCTGCTGAAGATGTATTCTTCCCTGACCAGGGAGGATGTGATGGCGGCGTATAACAAGTACATCAAAGGAAAGAATGCCGTAGTACTGAGTGTATTGCCCAAAGGCCAGGAAGCCCTGGTAGCAGCGGCTGATAATTATAAAATTGATTCTACAAAATATGCAGCGCCTGATTATGGTTATGCCGGATTGAAATACACAAAGGCAAAGGACAATTTCGACCGCAGTAAAATCCCGGCCAGCGGCGCTAATCCAACCGTGAAGGTTCCCAAATTCTGGAAGAAAGAATTGCCCAATGGCGCTAAGGTAATCGGAGCAGAGAATACAGAAATCCCCACCGTTACCTTCTCTCTTACCATCCCGGGCGGACACCTGGCTTCTGCCAATGACCTGTCAAAGGCAGGGCTGGCCAATTTTTACTCAGAGATGATGACGGAGGACACAAAGAATTACACGGCAGAACAACTGGCGGTGGAATTACAAAAACTGGGAAGTTCCATCAACATCACCAGCGGCATTGATGGTGTTACCTACACCGTTCAGTCCTTAAAGAAAAACTTCGATAAATCCCTGGTCCTGTTGCAGGAGCGCTTGTTCAACCCCCGGTTTACCCAGGAATCATTTGACCGCATTCAAAAGCAGGCCCTCCAGTCGTTTAAACTGGCAAAAGCCCAACCAGCTACGATTGCAACCGATGTATTTGCCAAAGTGAACTACGGCCCCAAACATATTTTGGGTGTTAGTGAAGATGGCACGGAAGAAACCATTAAGAACATCACCTTGCAGGATATTGAGCATTACTACAAGAATTATTTGACATCGGTGGATGCCAAAGTGGTAGTGGTAGGCGATATCAAACAAGACCAGGTGCTTCCAAAACTTGCTTTCTTAAATAAATTGCCGAAGAAGAAGATCGTACTGGCCAAACCAGATCCGTCTCCTGCCGTTGACAAAACAAAATTGTATTTGGTAGATGTACCCAAGGGGGCGCAAACCGAGTTCCGTGTGGGTTATGCCACGGGTTTGAAATATGATGCCACCGGCGAATACTTTAAAACCTATTTAGCCAACTATCCCTTGGGTACAGGTTTCAACAGCCGTTTGAATTTAAATCTGCGTGAAGACAAGGGCTGGACCTATGGAGCCCGTGGTGGTTTTTCGGGTGATCAGTATTCGGGCGAATACGCCTTTAGTTCGGGTATTAAAGCCGGTGCTACCGACAGTGCTTTAGTGGAAGTAATGAAAGAGATCAAAAATTATGTAGCCAACGGGCCTACCGATGAGGAAGTAGCTTTTATGAAAAACGCCATTGGCCAGGGCGATGCGCTGCGTTATGAAACCGGCCTGCAAAAAGCACAATTCATCCGCCGCATACTGGACTATAACCTGCCTGCCAATTTTGTGGAAACACAATCCAAGCTGCTGCAGGGCATGACCAAAGAACAAATGCATGCCTATGCACAAAAGTTTTTGAATCCTGAAAAGATGAATATCCTGTTGGTTGGCGACAAGCAAAGGATCGTGGATGGTGTAAAAAAACTGGGTTATGAAATTGTGGAGCTGGACGCTGACGGTAACAAAGTGGAGGCTAAAAAAGTTTTCTGATAAATTCTTACAAAATGAGAAAACGTCCTGCCGGCCGGCGGGACGTTTTTTTATGGCAGGTACTGGTTTGGCAACATATATGCTTACCCTTACTATCTATGAGTTTTGGTGAAGAATTGTTGAAGAAAATCAATAAGAAGTTTGAACCTTCTTCCAGTGTAAGCCTTCGGTATCGCAGTTATGATCTTGTTTTAATAACGGATAAGGAGGGAAATGCCATTCAATTGTTTATGGGCAAGGCCAAAGAAAACGGCGCTATAAAAGGAGACCGGTATGCCCGGACCTTAAAATACGACCGTGAAGGAAAACTCATCAAAGATCATTGGGAGCGAAAAGGAAAAGCAAGCTAAACACCTTCTTAACGCATCGGCAGTTCTTCTTCAGCTGTTAGTACAAAGCTGATCCGGATAAGGACAAGCGCATTCCTGGTGGCATGATTTTTCAGCCTTTATTTAAAAAGGGTTATGATAGTTCCGTTTGTGGCCATGATCATAATTATAATTGCTGTCATTTTATTTTTTGTGCTGGCCGGTAAAAAGAAAAGTGAAGGAAAAGATTTGGGAGATCCCAATGCGCATTCCGGATAAGGCACCCTGGCAATGCCAGCGGGTAATGAGGGTATGAGAAAGAGTCAGCTGTTGCCCCCGAGATTTTCTTTTTAATAACAGCAATCGCTGCTTTTCTTTCCTGCGGCTCCGGAGTTGGAACACAAAGCACGAAGGCTTCAAAGGCCCGCGGCAATGAATTGGTGTCCGGATAATTCGAACCGGTTTAAACCTCCCTAAAATCCTTTCAATCAGCGAAATAAGCGATAAAAAAAGCGGCCCGTAAACGGGCCGCTACCGTACTTAAAAATTTCTATCCTATCTGATCTATAGCCGAACTATTATAAAGTACTTTTTGAAGGTGCTGGTTTTAATTGTCCCATCCAAACCGGCTTGCCCTGCAATCTTCTAACGCCATACATTATGCCCACAAAGATGAAGAACAATGGTCCAAGGAAACCTAAAAGGGCCACAAATTTTGTTCCGTAGAACTTACTCATGGGCCTTCTTAATCTTTCAGCTATCAGGTACATGCTGGGCACCATCACCAGGGTTAAAAAGAAAGCGAAGATAAGTCCAAAAATAATGGTCCAGCTAAGCGGCCCCCAGAACACAACACTATCGCCCCCGAAGAAAAGGTGCGGATCCAGGTGAGTGAACAAGGACTCAAAATCAATATTCAATCCTACTGCCAGGGGTAATAATCCAAGCATTGTAGCTAGTGCTGTCAACAACACAGGGATGATACGGATCTTACCGGCCTGGATCGCGGCTTCTCTTGTTCGCAGGCCACGGCCACGCAGTTCATCTGTAAATTCAATCAGCAGAATTCCATTCTTCACCACAATACCAGCCAGCCCCACTATTCCCACACCCAGCATGATGGTGGCAATGGTCATTCCTGTCACCGCATACCCTATCAACACCCCAATGATGGAGAAGAAAATTTCCGTCAACACGATGAAGGGTTTGCTCATGGAATTGAACTGCATCACAAGGATCAAAAAGATCAGCAGCAAGGCATAGATGAGGGAGGTGCCAAGAAAAGACATGGTTTCCTGTTGCTGCTCGCTTACCCCGCTTTGCCGCACCGTTACATCAGGAGGAATATTATACCGCGATCTGAAATCCTCCAGCTTTACAGCCAGGTCGGCATTGATCTGCGCCGTTTGTGTTTCATCCAGTACATTGGATTGCAACTGGATGGTCCGCTTCAGGTTCTTGCGACGAATGCCACCTGACGTATTGGTATAATCAATCTTGGCAATCGCATTCAACGGAATTTGTTTGATGGCCATTGTATTAAAATCGCGGAACGTGATGGGCCGGCTCATCAGGTCTGTGATGTTATTGCGGATCAGATCATTATAGCGCAACTGTATTTTATACTCATCCTCCCCTTCTTTCAGCTTGCTCACTTCCTTGCCAAAAACGGCCGTGCGGATCTCCATTCCAACCTGCCCGGTACTAATTCCTTCAATCATTGCTTTTTCACGGTCAACCGTAATGGATATTTCAGGATTGTTTACATCCACATCCATATTCAGGTGCTCAATGCCTTCCACTCTATTGGTATCCAAAAAGTTTTTCAGATCATAAGCCACTTTGGCAATGGACTCAAAATTGTCGCCAATCACTTCCACATTCACCGGGGGATCGGTAGGAGGACCAGCGTCTTCCTGGTTTACCGTGATCTCTGCCCCGGGAATGCCCTGCACGGCTTTCCGCACCGCATCCAGATAAGGCTTGGTGCTTTTGCCGTGGCGTTGGTCGAATTCCACGAACGATACCTGTATCCTTCCTAAATTCGGTTGTACACTACGGTTATTATCCCTGGGGTTGTTAGCGCTTACCGCCACATTGGAAATAATACTTTCCACAATAGAACCTTCCGTGCCGGGTTTTTCTTTTTCCAGTACTTTGTACACCCGGTGTTCCAGCACACGGGTTATCGAATCGGTGTACTCAATGTCGGTACCTACAGGCATTTTCAAATACACGTAAATAAAATGCGGGTCGCCACTGGGGAAGAACGTAACACCAGGCTGCCTTGCCATCAACATTCCCAATGAAACAGGAAATAAAATGAAAAGAGAAACCAGCAGCCATACAGGTCTTCTTCCCTGCAAAGCCCACCTTAAAAGGCTCTCGTAATGACTCATTAACCAGGGCAATACCCGGTGCTGAAAACCATGGATCACATCTCTGAACACAAACACATTCAGGATGGACACCAGCGCCATGAAGATGAGGAAGTTGGCAAAGCCATGCCAGCCGGCCAAATGGAACAACACACCAAAACCAAGTGCTGCCCAAAACCACCATTTGCGGAACAGGTTACGTTTGGGCATTTCATGTTCCTTGCCCTCCGGCTTCATAAAACTTACGGCAAACACCGGGTTGAAAATAAAGGCCACGATCAGCGAAGCCGCCAGCGTCAGGATCAGCATGGTAGGCAGGTAAATCATGAACTTACCGATTAATCCTTTCCACAATAACAAGGGAAAGAAGGGAGCCAGTGTGGTCAAGGTTCCCGCCAATACCGGTATCCATACCTCTCCGGCCGCTTCCTTAGCCGACCGCACAATGGGCACTTTGCCGTTGTTATAAATCCGGTGGGTGTTTTCAATCACCACAATGGCGTCATCCACAATAATGCCCAGGCCGAACAATAAGGCAAAAAGTACAATAAAGTTCAGGGTGATGGAGCTGCCTACCAGGATATCACCCAGGGGTAAAAACATAAAAGCCACAAACACACTCAACGGTACACTCAGGGCCACAAAGAAGGCATTGGTGACACCCATGAAAAACATGAGTATGAGCAACACCAATATAAAACCGATAATGATGGTATTTACCAATTCCTCAAAGGAGGTTTTGGTTTGCTTGCTTTGATCGCCGGTAAATTCTACACGCAGGTTTGGCGGCAACTCCTGCTTTTCCTTCATATCCGCTACAGTAGCTTTTATGTTATCGGCAGCGTCAATTAAATTTTCACCGGAACGTTTTATGATGTTAAGTGTAATTACCGGCTTACCATCCAGGCGGGCATAGCTTTCCTTTTCTTTTACCGTGTCTATTACATTGGCTACATCCCGCAGGTAAATGGGGGCGCCCTGGATGTTTTTCACCACAATGTTTTGCATATCCAGCGCTGTAACAAATTGTCCTTTCACCCGGAGCGTTCTTTTCATATTACCCACTTCAATCTGCCCGCCACTGATGTCGCGGTTTTCGCGGCTGATGGCATTTTCAATATCGGTAAAAGAAAGCTTGGCTACCTGCATGCGGTACGGATCTACATTCACCTGGATCTCCCGTTCGGGGGCACCCACAATGTCGGCCCTGGTGATCTGCTTTAATTCTTCAAAGCGGTCCTGCATCCGGTCGGCAAACTGTTTCAGTTTCACCGGGTCATAATCGCCGCTGATGTTTACATACATGATGGGAAACTCGCTAAAATTAAATTCCTGCACATCGGGTTGCGCCGTAAGATCCGTAGGCAGGTCGGTTTTGGCCTTATCCACCGCATCCTTTACTTTTTGTTTGGCAATGTCGGTTGGCACATCGGTCTCAAACTCCACGGTGATCAGTGAAAAATCCTGTTGCGAAACAGAGTTTACTTTGTTCACTTTAGCCCCGCTGATCGATTTTATTTGTTTTTCTATGGGGCGTGTCACCAGGTTCTCTATATCCTTTGGAGAGTTGCCCACATGCACGGTCACTACCGAAATAGTGGGTACTACAATGTCGGGGAACTGCTCCTTGGGCATGGTATTGAACTTGGTAAGGCCATACAGCGAGATTAATATGGCCATGATGTAAATAACGGTTTTGTTATCTACCGCCCAGCTGGTTGGTTTAAATTCCTTGAACTTATCTCTAAGCCCTTCTACTATTTTCATAAATTATTTTTTAGTCAGCTTGTGTATTTCTGTTCATCGTCTGTTGCGTCCCACTCTTGTACGTTCGGTAATGCCAGTTCGGCGATCAGCCATCCGTTATCTGAAACCAGGATCAACTACCGCTTCAGTAATCTTCCGGTAGCTGATGGCTGATCGCTCACGCCTGAACTACTTCACGCTAGTGGTAATCACCTGTCCTTCATACAAATTCTGGTAACCTTCAGTTATCAATTGATCCCCGGCAGCCAAACCCGATTTTATTTCGATCAGTTGAGAATAGGATTCGCCCACGATCACCATTTTCTTTCTTGCCACCATTTTATCGCCGCTCTTTTCCATGACATATACATACTTGCCGTTTTCATCTGTCTGCACGGTGTTTAAGGGAACGGCAACCACATCGTTCGCCTTGTAATCCAGTATTTTTATTTGTGCAATTTGGTTGGGCTTCAAACTGGCATCGGACGGAATTTTTGCTTCGATGTTGAACGAACGGGTGTTGGGGTCAATAACTTTTTGCACCACGCTGACTACAGCAGTAATGGTTCGGTTATTTTGTTCGGGCAACACAATTTCAAGCTTACTGCCCACGCCCACACGACCCAGGTAATTTTCAGGAACGCTGGCTACAATTTTCAGATTGCTGGTATTTACAATCCGGATCTGCGGGCCGGCGGCCGTAGCGCCAACAAAGGCCTCACCCACTCTTACACTTACCACATCGGCAACGCCGGAAGAAGGTGCCGTGACCGTCATTAATGCGGCCTGGCGCTGTATGATGCCAATTTGTTTTTCCAGGCTTTCCATTTGCGTTTTTGCATTCAACACACTTTGGTAGGTGCCAATGCCCTGGTCAAATAAGCTCTTTGTTCTGCGGTAGGTATCTTCGGCGGTGGCCAGTTGCACACGCAGCGGTTCCACCTGCTGGCGAATCAACTGGTCATCAAGCCGGGCCAGTACCTGTCCCTTTTTCACAGCTTGTCCCTGTGTTATGTACAGTGCTTTTACAATACCACCCTGCCCGTTTGGCGGTGCTACGTAAGAAATATTTTGTGCATCCACCCGGCCCTGTAATTCTATATAATGCGTAAAGTCTTGTGTGGTCAATGGCATTACCGTTACCAGCCTGGCCGATGTGGCAATAGCTGTGGGATCAGCCTTTTTTATTTCGTTTTCCAGTTGCGCAATTTGCCCGTTCAGTTTTTTTTGCTCGGCTTTTAGTTTCTGCAGCTCGGCCTTTTGATCATTCAGTGTTCCTTTGGCATCCTTTTGTGTATTGCCACAGGAAGCAGCAAGCATGGCTATTACAATGAATCCTACCAGATTTCGTTTCATGAAATAAATTTTATTATGGTGAGTGTGTTGGTTCATTATTGAAGTTTTCCAAGTGAATATTGATAACTTATTTTAGCGACAATGGCATTGTACAAAGCGTTGAAATAATTGGATTGTGCCTGTTGCATATCCGTATCAGCCTGCAACACTTCGAAGCTGCTGCCCAGGCCCTGTTCAAATTTGAGCTTGGTGGCGTTGTACACTTTTTCGGCCAGCTGCATGTTTCTTTCCTGCACATCTAAACTGAACAAAGCATTTTTCAAACTGCTGTAGGTCACTTTTTGTTCAAAGTCAATAGCCTGTTTTACATTGGTGATCGTGTTTTCCACTTTTTGCACGTTCAACCTGGATTGCTGCACTTTGTATTTGCGCTGGAGGCCATCGAAAATGGGAATATTCACATTCAGCCCCACAAAAGAACTGTTAAACCAATAAGTTTGCCCGGAAGTAAAGAACTTTGGCCCCATGCCATTCACCGTATAGTTGGCTTGTGCGGCCACGGTGGGAATATAACCGAGCTTGTTTCTTTTTACATCTAAATTCTGCAGCTTCTGCAATTGGTTCAGGGTTCGTATTTCGGCCCTGTCTTCATATTTAAATCCTTCGACCAAAATATTATCCTTCAAAGAAGCGGTCGTCAGATCATCCTTTAGCACGATGGTATCGTTTTGAGAAATACCAATAGCAAACTTCATGGCAGCATAGCCAATTTCAACGGCGTTGGCTACCATGCTTCTGGTGGTGCTTAAATTATTGATCTGGACCTGCACCTTGTCCAGGTCCAGTTTTTCTGCAAAACCGTTTTTATACATGATGGAATCGTCATGATATAATTTTTGCAAACGCAGCATGCTTTCATCAATAAAATGCAATTGCTTTTCTGCAATCAAGATGGCATAGTACCGTTTGTAAGCCGAGTCTTTGATCTTTTCCTTTGCTTGTTCTACCAGCGCCTGCGAGTAATCCAGGGCCGTTTGTCTCGCCTGCAAGGCCACAAAAACATCGGGTTGAAATAGCAATTGTGTAAGGGTTACGCCGGCATTCAAGTTCCAGGGCTGCTGAAAACTAACCTCGGCCAGCTTTGGTTCGGGAATAGAGGTAATAGGCCCGTTGTTGCCGCTTACACCTTCGCTTTTTAAAATAGAATAAATGGCCGTGGACGTAGCATCGGGAAATAAGAAATTCGGCACTTTTAAATAGTGATTGGCGCCGGCATTTCCCGTAAGCTGCGGAAACGCCTGCCCCAGGATCTCACGGTTCTTTGCTACCTGTATCTGGTAATCAATTTCTGCATTCTTTAATTCCACTACATTGTTATAAGCCAGGTCCACCGCTTCCTTCACCGTGATCTCATGCCTCTGCTGGGCTTGCGCAAATCCTGCCATTAATAAAAACATCCAACTGAATAGCACCTTGTTTTTCATCTGTTTATTTTTTGGTTCGTTGAGCTTTATATTTCTGAATCAGTTTTTGTCCCTTTGGGGTGGCAATGCCATTAAGAAAGACTTCCAGCAATTCCTGCTCAATGTGTACAAGATTTGTACGGTTGGCAGGAAAAACCTCCGGGTTGAACGCCAGCATGATGCTGTGAATGCGGTATCGGGCCACGATGTCAATATCTATCTCCGGACGATAAAGACCTTCGGCTATGCCTCTTTCAATATTGCTTTTGATCATCTGGTACAAAAAGCCGTTCTTGAAATCCCTGAACTTTTTAAAGCAGGCAGGATGATATTTTTCCATATCGAACAGCACGGCAGGGTTCATGTTGGCAAACATGTCCTGCACCCTTTCGAAGGATAGGGAAACCTCGTGCAGTGCGTTTTCCGAAACCGCCCGCTCTTTGAGGCAGCCGCCTTTATTCTCTTCCATAATAGCCGTAAACACCCCGGTCACCAGTTCATCCTTATCGGCATAATACTGGTAAAGCGTTTTCTTTGACATGCCCAGTTGTGCGGCGATGTCATCCATTGATACCGAACGGATACCATAGCGGTTAAACAGTTCATCGGCTTTTTTTAATATGCGTTCTTTAGGTTCCATAAATCGGCGCCAAAACTATGGAAACTTTTTATGTAACCAGAGTTTCCACCCCATTTTTTTTATGAACTGCAGATTTTTAGGGATGAACTGTAGGATTACCTTTGTTTTTATGAATGACACTTTACCAACAGAAGAAGGCTTCCGGTTTAGCAAGCTTTTTCAATATTTTTTGCAGGGCCTGCTGGTGATTGCGCCTTTGGCGATAACCGCTTATGCCGTGTACTGGATTGTTTCTTCTATTGACAGCCTCTTGCCCATTTTTACAGCAAAGGATGAGACCGGCCGGATCTATATTCAAAACTATGGTTTGGGCTTCCTGATCATTATAGCAGCCATTTGCCTGATTGGATATCTTAGTTCCTATTTTATCAAGAACCGGTTGTTCAACCTTTTTGACAGCGTGTTAATGAAAACACCAGGCATCCGTTTTATCTATTCTTCGGTAAAAGATTTTTTTGAAGCCTTTGCCGGTGAAAAGAAAAAATTCAATAAACCTGTTTTAGCCAATATTGATGATAATGATGTGTGGCGGATTGGTTTTATCACCCATGAAGACGCTGCGGATTTTGGACTGAGTGATTATGTAGCGGTTTATATCCCCATGTCGTATTCGATCGCGGGCAATGTGTATCTTTTACCAAGGAACCGTGT
Source organism: uncultured bacterium (assembly GCA_966095395.1). GTDB lineage: Bacteria > Bacteroidota > Bacteroidia > Chitinophagales > Chitinophagaceae > Flavisolibacter. Next base: position 27,620 of record CBHTSW010000017.1, read on the forward strand.
AAAACCAGTAACACATATCGGGTCTTCGGAAGCCATGAAGTTTGCCATTAGCGGCGGGGTGACCAGCGTGGAGGATGAGAAAACAAGGTCGTAGAGAGGCGTACGATTTTTATTCGGCTTCAAAGTAAGAGATCAGGGTTCCTGGAAAGCAACATTTTGCATTAGCGGCCCTTGTTAATGGAGAAATCGTATTGCATCAAAAAGATCCTGCTTTTTAAAAGAATTTGAACAAGTAAACCAAGCCTGGCGAAACGGTGAAATGAAAGGGGGAAAGAAGAATAAACATCCCTATCGAACAGGGATGCCGGATGGTAAAGCAATGGTCAATGATCAAAGAAAGGAACCGACTAGGCTACAGGTTCCTCTCCATTGAATATTGAGCATTGCACGTTGCTCATTGAACCTTCTCCCTTTCCTTTTTCATTCGATATTCCTTGTTCCTTTTTCGATATTCAATTTATTCTCCATCCATTCATCTTTATTAACAACCTAAATTTGCAACTCCAACTATATAAACAATGCAAACACAAAATAAAGAAACTGCAGACCCAAGGCTCCCTTTTAAGGGGACAGCGGGAGTTCACAATTTCGGCGCGGGCCCTTCTATTCTTCCCCAAGAAGTATTTGAAGAAGCCAGCCGCGCCCTGCTCAATTTCAATAATACAGGCCTTTCCATTTTAGAGATCGGGCACCGCACCAAATTGTTCCAGGCCGTGATGGATGAAGCCGTTCATACGTTGAAAGAACTGATGCAACTGGATGCGGAGCATGAAGTGTTGTTTCTGCACGGCGGAGCTTCCACGCAGTTCTTCCAGGTGCCAATGAATTTGCTGGATGAAAAAGCCACGGCTGCCTATACCAATACCGGCATTTGGGGCACCAAAGCCATCAAAGAAGCAAAGCTGTTTGGAAATGTGGAGGTGGTTTGCAGTTCAAAAGAAGCCAATTATACTTTTCTTCCCAAACACTTTGATGTAGATCCTTCGTCGGTTTATTTACATCTTACCAGCAACAATACGGTTTACGGTACGCAATGGCAGGATCTTTCTTTGTTTTATAATAAAAATGTGCCGCTGGTTGCCGACATGAGCAGCGATATTTTAAGCCGCCAAATAGATTTCAACCAATTTGATCTGATTTATGCCGGTGCACAAAAAAACATTGGCGCTGCCGGTGTAAACGTGGTGGTGGTAAATAAAAGATGTTTGGGCAAAGTGCAAAGGGCCTTACCAACCATGATGGATTACCGCAACCATATTGAAGCCGGTTCTTTGCTGAACACGCCACCGGTGTTTGCCATTTATGTGTGCATGCTTACCCTGCGCTGGTTAAAAAATATTGGCGGTGTAGCAGAAGCAGAAAAGCGAAACAATGCCAAGGCCCAATTGTTTTACGATACGCTGGATGCCCTTGCTGTTTTTAAAGGCACGGTAGCCAAAGAGGACCGAAGTAAAATGAACGCTGTTTTTGTGGCAGATAACGCAGATATAGAAAAGGAATTTATTGGCTTGTGCGAAAAAGAAGGCATGATCGGCATAAAAGGCCACAGAACTACCGGCGGTTTCAGGGTTTCTATGTATAATGCCCTGCCTTACGAAAGTGTAAAAGCATTTACCGACCTGATGAGCTATTTTGCCCAAACTAAATCATAATGAATGGCGATTATCAAACCCTTTAGAGCACTCCGTCCGCATAACGAATATGCGGCGCAGGTGGCCTCCCGGCCTTACGATGTATTGAACTCAGAAGAAGCAAGAAAAGAAGCAAAAGACAACCTGTTATCTTTTCTTCATGTAACCAAATCAGAAATCGATTTGCCTGTGGATAGCGACGTTCACAGCGAAGCTGTCTATCAGAAAGCAAAGGAAAACCTGGAGCATTTAATTGAACGTCGTGTTTTGTTCTTTGAAGAAGAGCCCTGTTATTATATTTATGAATTAGGCTGGAAGGGCCGTACGCAAACCGGGTTGGTTTGTGTTTCATCGGTTCAGGATTATTTCAATGACGTTATAAAAAAGCATGAGTTCACGAGGCCGGAAAAAGAACAAGACCGTATTAATCATATCCGCACTACCCGGGCACAAACCGGGAATGTATTTTTAACCTGCAAAGACATCAAAGAGCTGGATGATGTTTTTGAGCACTGGAAAAAACACAACAATGCGGAATATAATTTTTCGGCAGGCGATGGTGTTACGCATACGATCTGGGTGGTGAATGCCGTAGCCACCATTGATGTGATCACCCATCTTTTCAAAGAAAAAATTCCTTTTACTTATATTGCCGATGGTCACCACCGTGCCGCTTCGGCCGCCAAAGTAAGCCAGGCATTGCCCGACAGTGAAGAGGCGCAATATTTTCTTACCACGATCTTCCCTGCCAATCAGCTGGCTATTTTAGATTATAACCGGGTAGCCAAGGACCTCAATGGCCTGAGCGAAGAGAATTTCCTGGAAAAACTGAAAGAGAATTTTATTGTTGAAAAAAGCGATGCAGAAGTTTCTCCCAAAAAACTGCATGAGTTTGGAATGCACCTGGACAGTCAATGGTACAAGCTAACAGCAAAAGAAGGCAGTTATAAGAACGATCCTATTGGGGTGCTGGATGTAACGATTCTGCAGGAAAATATTCTGGATAAAATTTTAGCGATCAAGGATCCAAGAACGGATACACGCATTGATTTTGTAGGTGGTATACGGGGTTTGGCTGAGCTGGAGAAAAGAGTAAGCAGCGGGGAGATGAAAGTGGCATTCAGTTTGCACCCTGTGAGCATTCAACAGCTATTTGACATTGCCGATAGTGGAAATGTAATGCCACCCAAAAGCACCTGGTTTGAACCCAAACTGCGTGACGGCTTGCTGACCCATTGTATTTGAGGCTAAGGCGAAGATTGAGGTTGAGAAGGGGAATCGTTGATAGTTGACTAAGTACGTTAGCAGGCTTCGAAATGGATTCACCCAAAACCTTAACCTCAACCTAAAACAATTTGTTATTTTGCGAAGAGGCGTTAGGTAACGTCTCTTTTTAATTTTTACTTTGAGGTATGAAGAAGTATTTTCTATTCCTGTTTTCTGTTATTGCATGTGTTAATTCTTTTGCCCAGCAGGAAACCACGCCCCAGGAAACGGCCCGCACTTTTATGCGTTCCGGTGACTGGGATAATGCTATTTTGGTTTTGAACAGGGCCCTGCAGGGCGATCCTAAAAACCTGGATCTTCAAAAAGACCTGGCCATGGCTTTTTATTACAAAAGAGATTATACAAGAGCCCTGGAAACGGTAAAACCCATGCTTGACCGTGATGATGCTGACGTAGCTGTGTACCAGATAGGCGGTAATGTTTACAAAGCGCTGGAAGAAGTAAAAGAAGCCGATAAGATGTATAAAAAAGGGCTGAAGAAATTTCCCAAAAGCGGTCCTTTGTACAGCGAGTATGGCGAGTTGCTTTGGTCTAAAAAAGATTATGACGCCATCAAACAATGGGAAAAAGGAATTGAAGTAGCTCCTTCTTTTGCCGGCAATTATTACAACGCGGCGCTGTACTATTACTATACAAAAGATAAAATATGGACGCTTATCTATGGTGAAATTTTCGTAAACATGGAATATCTCACCGAGAGGGCTACGGAAATGAAAAAACTTTTGTTACAAGCTTATAAAGAAAAATTGTTCAACAATATTGACAATGGCAAGGACCAGGTAAAAAATAGTCCTTTTGCCAACGCTGTATTACAAACCTTTAACCAACAGGCATCGCTGGTGAACAAAGGCATTAACACCGAAACCCTAAACATGATCCGCACCCGGTTTATTTTAGACTGGAATAAAAACTATGCTTCCAAGTTTCCATACAGGTTGTTTGATTACCAACAGCAGCTTATTCGCGAAGGCATGTTTGAAGCCTACAATCAATGGCTGTTTGGCACTGTGGAAAACCTTTCTGCTTTTGATCAATGGACAAAAACCAATGCCGAGGCTTATACAAAATTTGCTACTTTCCAGAAAGGACGGGTATTTAAAATGCCGGAAGGACAGCACTACCAGCAGATGTAATATCAGTGATCACAGTCATTACCAATCCAGAAATGTATACGTCTTTCAAGCCCTTCAACTTTTGAAGGGCTTGAACTTTATAAGAGATCACCAAACGTCTCAACAACGAATTGAAACAGAACACACCAACCCTTCTTCACCCACGTACGACTCACCACTGGCCGCCCGCTTAAAAACTCCGTTCACTATTTCATCCGAATTAGTTAATTTGTTCTTTTGAAAACGGACTGACATGAACCAACCCCACAGGTTATTTGATTGCCTTGCAGAACAGTTGAAAAACGGCGGAAACGAAGCAACATTTGCGGCTAAAGAAGCAGGCCAATGGCGCAAATACAGTACGGCCGAAGTAAAGGACATTGTAGATCAATTAAGTGCCGGCTTGTTAGCGCAAGGATACAGCGGCGGAGATATGTCGGTGGAAGGCCGTGATAAAATTGCCATACTGGCCAAAAACTGCCCCGAATGGATGTTTCTTGATCTGGCTGTGCAGCAATTGGGAGCCATATTGGTTCCTCTCTATCCTACTATTCATATTAGCGATCTTGAATTTGTACTGAACGATGCCCAGGTAAAAGCCGTGTTTGTCAATGATGAAGACTTGTTTCATAAAGTGCAGAACGTGCGCAGCAAAACAGCCTCCATCAGGGATATCTATAGCTTCGAACATGTGGAGGGAGCCAGGCACTGGAAAGAACTTTTATCCCTCGGCAAACAAGAGCAGTACCAGCAACTCACCACCCTTTCCGAAAAAATTACAATAGAAGATCTTTTTACTATTATCTATACCTCCGGTACGACAGGTACCCCCAAAGGAGTGATGCTTTCCCACCGAAACCTTCTTTCCAATGTTATGGCCTGCATGGGATGTTTCCCTCCCGGCGAAAACATGAAAGCATTAAGCTTTTTACCGCTGAACCATATTTTTGAGCGGATGGTTACCTACCTCTATCTTTTCAGGAATACCTCTATTTATTATGCTGAGAGCCTTGAAGGCATTGGAGAGAACTTAAAAGAAGTGCAGCCAAATATGTTTACCACGGTGCCGCGGCTGTTGGAAAAAGTGCATGACAAGATCATGCTAAAGGGCAACGAGTTAACGGGAGTAAAAAGAAAGTTATTTTTCTGGGCACATGGTCTTGCTGAAAAATTTGAGATCAATCAGCACCAGGGACTTTGGTACAATCTACAATTAAGCCTCGCCAATAAAATTATTTTCAGCAAATGGAGAGAAGCCCTGGGCAATAACATTAAATGCATTGTTACCGGCGGCGCTGCCTGCCAGGTGCGGCTGATCCGCATTTTTACAGCGGCAAAAATCGTCATAATGGAAGGGTATGGTTTAACAGAAACCTCCCCTGTGATTGCCGTTAACCGCTTTCAGCCAGAGTCGGACCGGATGTTTGGAACGGTAGGGCCGTTAATTAATAATGTAGAAGTGAAAATTGCTGAAGACGGCGAAATTTTATGCAAAGGGCCAAATATTATGATGGGGTATTACAAACGTCCCGATCTTACTGCCGAGGCAATCAAAGATGGCTGGTACGCCACGGGTGATATTGGCACCATGGTGAACCATAAATTTCTGAAGATCACCGATCGTAAAAAGGAATTGTTCAAAACCAGCGGCGGCAAATATGTAGCCCCTTTGCCCGTTGAAAACAAATTGAAGGAATCGCCTTTTATTGAACAGGTAATGCTGGTCGGTGCCGAAAAAAAGTTTGTGGGAGCCTTGATCGTCCCGGCTTTCAGCAACCTTCGCGACTGGTGTCAGAAACACCATTTACCTGATCTTTCCAATGAAGAAATGATCCGGCAGCCAAAAGTGATTGTACTATATAAAGATCTAATTGAAAGCTTCAACAAATACTTCAACCATATTGAACAGGTAAAGAAATTTGAGCTGCTGCCCCATGAATGGACCATAGACACCGGTGAAATGACGCCAAAACTTTCTTTAAAAAGAAAGGTGGTCATGGAAAAGTACAAGGATGCGGTAGAAAGAATGTATCAATAGCTGAAGACATCGTGGGTTTATGTACAAAGCGACATGGCTACCATTGAACTTCTGTTGCGGCGCACTCTTTTGCAGCAACCATTCTATTCATCATAATTTCCCGCGGCGCCGCTGTATCGTTGCGGCCGCTGCGTGAAAGAAAAAGCTGAACAGCGGAGAAGGCGTACAAGGACACAACCAAAGTTCAATAGCAGCACTTCAGCCTTCAATATCTTATTCCTCTTCCGGTCTTACACCCTCACCGGCATCGTTACTTTGCTTTTCCTGGTGGTGAACCGGAATATCACTGATTGATTTATCCTTAAAATCATTTGGTTGCTGGTCTATAAATTCGGGTTGGTTTTTTAATTGCGAATCTGTTTGAGTGGGCCTTGGGTAGGCTTCGGGACGGCCATGCCTGTTTTTATCCTCGTTTTTCATACTTCTATTTTTTTTATAGTCTATAAAATCATTAAGCCCTGTTCAGGGCTTAATGATTTAAATTCTAGCAAGAATCATTTACAAATGACCAGGTATTACATACCACCTTGTCCGCTGCGGGAGCCCGTGTCGCCACTGCTTCCGCTACGGCCTGTGTTACCGGTTCCTGTACTGCCGCCACGGCCCTGATCGCCACCTTCCATTCCCTGGCCAGATTGAGAACCAGAGCTTCCGGTCCGGCCCGATTGTGAGCCGCCCATACCAGACTGAGAACCTCCGCTAGTGCCTGACTGTGAGCCACCGCTAGTGCCTTGACTTTGACCGCCTAATCCACCGGAACCACGCTCAGAACCGCTTTGAGAACCAGAGCTTCCGGTCCGGCCCGATTGTGAGCCGCCCATACCAGACTGAGAACCTTGGTTTGAGCTTCTGTCCTGATCTTGATTTTGATTTCTGTTTTCTGCCATAACTGTAATTTTTAAAGTCAAAAAATTGAGACCTGCCTTTACCTATAAAAACTTTATGCCTGATTTTTTTAAGTTTAAAATCTTGTACAGATTGAAAGGCTAAAAAAAATTATAGACTGTTTTCTCTTGTTTGTAGAACTAAGTCAACAACTGAAAATGCAGGCTCTGCCTTAGTTTAAACATTCAAAAAACGATTACTGATCCATTACCTGGCCATCAAAATCACTGCCTGATACTTCTCTTTTGGTAGCGATTCCTGAACCTGAACCGGTGCTGTGTGTTTTTCTGATGGTACTGTCCATGTCGGTTGTACCGCCCCGGTCGGCATTGGCATCTTGCTCGGCTTTGCCGGCCCCAATTGTGTTTTCAATCTCCTCATTCCTTTTGTCGCTTTTGCGCTCGTTTGATTTTTGTGACATGATTTTCTTTTTAAGATGACTGTCTTCCGACAAATTAATTAGTGGTTGCTTCCTCTGCCGCGAACCGGACTTCCATCTGAACCACTGGGTCCTCTTCCCACGCCATCCCTGTTTCTTTGCTGGCTTGGCGTTTCAAATTCACGGTGCCGGTTCTCATTTTTTGGAGCAGTGTTCTCCGCTCTTTTTCCCGGTTTCTTTTTATCATTTCTCATCATGCATAATTTTTAGCAATCGAAATCAATTAATAAACAGCGAAAAAACTATGCCGCAAAGGGACTATAAAGCAGTCTCTGCTAAATGGCTGGGGCAGTGATTTTACAGAAGGGAATTCCCGGGAAATGTAACTATGGAAGTTTTCGATTGGCCATTTGCCGGTTATCCTTTTTAGCCAGCAGTTCTGTTATCAGGTTTTTCAATTCCTTTTGATAGACCTGGTTTTCCAGTTTCATTTCTCCGGCGGGTACAATGCTGTTTCCCATTAAAGCAAACCATGTTTGCGACGAGGCTGGAACAAAAAATCCATGTTCGTTCCAGTTGCTTTTTTTTCTTCCCCTGCCGTGGTCGGTTGTGATCAGAAAGGTGGTTTGACCCGCATATTCCGGCATGGATTGAACCAGGCTCCATAATTCGCCAATCATACGGTCGGCATTGTTGGCTTCCTGCAGATATTTGTCGTAGCGTTTATTGTGCCCGGCATCATCGGTGCCGCTAAAACTTAGAAAAACAACCGAGGGTTTATTTTTTTCAACATATTCCTTACAGGCTATATAGGTTAGCTCATCATACCTTGTTGGCTTTTTTTCCTCTATCACTTTTGATTGCAAGGTGTTCAATAACTTTTCACTAGCAGACAGGTTTTTACTTTTTACATTTTCCAGGCCGCTATTCAGGTAAAAGCTGCCTTCCTCTTTATTTAAAATAAAAGGAAAAACGTCCCACGAGGTAAAAGCTGCCACCTTGCCGGCATACTCCTCTGAGGTATTTAGCATTTCAAGCAGGTTGCGGTTTTTATTTTTCTTTTTGGAATTGTCGTGAATGGTAAGATCGACTCCCCCGGTCAGCAGTTCGCTGTAACCCGGATAGGAAAGAGCATACGGGTTGGAAACATTGACCTTATTGTTGTACAAACGGTTGCCGTGTAACTGTCCTTGTTTTGCAATGACGTTCCAGAAAAAAGGAAGTAATTTTTTTCTTCTTTCTTCCCCATTCGTATCCCAGTACAAAGCCTTGATAGTGGATGAACCAAAAGTAGCTTCTTTATCATGGATCAATGAGGAATCGGCGCCATTGAAAATTTCTTCCCACCTGAAACCATCCAGTGTAATAATGAAAAGTTTGTTCTGCGGATTTAAAGAATGGACTGATCGTTGGGTGTTGCTAACGGATACACTCAGTGTGATCAATACCAGGCAAATTCCCAAACCCTTCATAATTGGTATGCTAAAAAAAGCATACCAATTTAACCGGCAAGTGAACCGCAGGTAAAGTTTGTGTTAGGATTTTTTGGAGCCCTGATCATTCCAGCACGGGCCGCAACCATTTTTCGGCTTCTTCTACAGACATGCCTTTTCGCTTCGCATAATCTTCCAGCTGATCTTTTCCAATTTTTCCCAATCCAAAATAATGGCTTTGGGGATGGGCAAAATACCAGCCGCAAACCGATGCCGGCGGATCCATGGCCAGGCTTTCCGTTAATGCAATGCCGATGTTTTCTGTCGCCTTGAGCAGGGAAAACAATTTCCATTTTTCGGTATGATCGGGGCAGGCGGGGTAACCCGGCGCCGGGCGAATGCCTTTGTATTGCTCTTTGATCAATTCCGCATTCGTCAGCGTTTCGTCTTTTGCATAGCCCCAGTGTTCTCTTCGTACCTGCGCATGCAAACATTCGGCAAACGCTTCCACAAAACGGTCGGCTAATATCTGCACCATGATCTTGTTGAATTCATCGTACTCGGCTGCAAAGCGGTCAATATGCTGGCGGGCTCCTTTAATGGTTACGGCAAAAGCACCCATAAAGTCATTTCCGTTCGGAGAAACAAAATCACTCAACGAATAACTTGGTTGCCCGGCTGCTTTTTTGCTTTGCTGGCGGAGCGATTCCAGATGCACTTCACCGCTATGTGTTTGCAGCGTAATGGTATCCCGGTTGTTTGAAGTGGCTGGCCAAAAACCAATTACCCCATCTGCGCTGAACCATTTTTCAGCAACAATTTTTTCTACCAGTTTTTGTGCATCGTTGTACAAACGGGTGGCTTCTTTTCCATACGCTTGATCACTCAGCACATCGGGGAAGTGGCCCGGCATTTCCCAGCCTATAAAGAATGGCCCCCAGTCAATGTATTTTGCAATTGTTGCCAGATCAAAATCTTTTAAAACCTTTACCCCTTCAACAGCCGGCTTTACAGGGTGGTAATTCTCCCAATCAATAGTTTCCTTTAGGGCCACCGCTTCTTCATAGGGGATCAGTACTTTTTGTTTCTGCTTGTTCAAAAACTGGGTGCGCAGTTTGCCATATTCCTCCCCTGTTTGTTGCAGAAAACCATCCTTCCCCTCCTTGTTCAGCAAATTACTCACAACCGTTACGCTTCGTGAGGCATCCAATACATGCACCACCCCGTTATCGTATTCAGGCGCAATGCGGACGGCCGTGTGTGTACGGGAAGTCGTGGCGCCTCCAATCAAAAGAGGCTGCGTCATGTTACGGCGTTTCATCTCCCGGGCCACATGCACCATCTCATCCAGGGAAGGCGTGATCAACCCGCTTAGGCCAATTACATCTACCTTTTCTTTGATGGCCGTTTCTAAAATTTTGTCGGCCGGCACCATTACGCCCAGGTCAATGACATCATACCCATTACATCCCAACACGACACCGACGATATTTTTTCCAATGTCATGCACATCACCTTTTACAGTTGCCATCAGCACTCTGGCGGCGCCGGCGGTTTCCTCTGCCTTGGTACCGGCTGCTAAGTGCGCCTTTAATCTTTCTTCTTTTTCCGCTTCGATGTAGGGCGTTAAAATAGCCACCGATTTCTTCATTACCCTTGCACTTTTCACCACCTGCGGCAAAAACATTTTACCGCTTCCGAACAGGTCACCCACCACATCCATACCTGCCATTAAAGGACCTTCAATCACATCCAGCGGCCTTGGATACTTGAGCCTTGCTTCTTCTGTGTCCTGGTCAATATAATCTGTTATGCCATTTACCAGCGCATGTTTCAACCGTTCTTCTACCGAAGTGTTTCTCCAGGCTTCGTCTTTTACATCGCCTTCTTTTCCTTTTGCCTTTACCGATTCGGCAAACGTTACCAGTCTTTCCGTTGCATCGGGTCTGCGGTTTAAAATCACATCTTCGCACAATTCTTTTAACTGCGGTTCTATTTCATCATACACTACCAGCTGGCCCGCATTCACAATGCCCATATCCATGCCTGCCTTGATGGCGTGGTATAAAAAAACAGCATGGATGGCTTCTCTTACATGGTCGTTGCCCCGGAACGAAAAGGACACATTGCTCACGCCGCCACTGACTTTCACCAACGGCATTTTTTGCTTGATGATCTTTGTGGCTTCAATAAAATCCACTGCGTAGTTGTTGTGTTCTTCAATGCCGGTAGCAATGGCAAAAATGTTAGGGTCAAAAATGATGTCCTGGGGTTCGAAGCCCACTACTTCGGTTAGAATTTCATACGCCTTCTCACAAATGGAGATCCGTCTCTCCAGGGTATCGGCCTGTCCCTGTTCATCAAAAGCCATGACGACAACTGCAGCACCATACGCCTGGCAAATGAATGCCTGCTCAATGAACTTATCAACCCCTTCCTTCATAGAAATGGAATTGACAACACATTTCCCCTGCACGCATTTTAATCCTGCTTCAATGATCTCAAACTTCGAGGAGTCGATCATGATGGGAATTTTGGCAATATCGGGTTCGGCTTGCAAAAGATTCAGAAATGTGGTCATGGCCTTCACCCCATCCAACAAGGCATCATCCATGTTCACATCTAAAATTTGTGCGCCATTCTCCACCTGCTGCCTTGCCACACTCAGGGCCTCTTCATATTTATTTTCACGAACAAGCCTTGCAAATTTTTTAGACCCCGTTACGTTGGTGCGTTCACCTACGTTCACAAAATTTGATTCCGGGCGAATGGTTAACGGCTCTAAGCCGGAAAGCTTTAGATATGGTTTGATGACAGTTTGTTCATTCATGTTTTTATTACCTCCTTTAAGAGTGATCTCTCTTTTTATTGGCTCCTGGGAGCTTAACCTTGGTAGAATTGGGTTTATTTAATACGGCTCCGCAGGAGTCGAACCTGTCTCTATCCAGTTAAATAAATATTGTTCTTCGTATGGAATTTCAAATTTGTTAAGCAACTCCACCTACTCGTCCTTAAACGTTTTCTTTTTATGCTGTTCTGCCTGGTTAAAACGTACTCAATCACATTGTGAACATGAGAAGGCGAATAAGAGAAAGCACCATAACCTTCCTGCCAGTTGAACTTTGCTTTTGTTCGCCTTTCCTTATTAATAAATTCGGAAGACTTCGATTTCACTTCCCGCATTAAATCTGACAAAGATCGATTGGGTCTGAATCCAACGAATAAATGCGCATGATCCGGCAGGCAGTAAACCGCCAAAACCCTATGTTGGAAATTTTGAACAATGCCGTTTATATATTTTTCTACACGGTTACGAATCGCCTCCTGTATCAGCGCTTGCCTGTTTTTAACAGCCAACACAAAATGAATAGGTATTTGTGTATTGGTATTTGGCATTTATTCTTGTTCGGCTCCTGCGGAGCCGTATTTACTTTCTTGTTTTCTGATTACTACCAGGGCCGGGCTCCTACGGAGCCCGTTAAAATTTAATGCCTTCTTAGCAAGACTGGTTTTAAGAGGCTTCAGCACCGCTCAATTCACTTTCTTTAACCGGCAATTGTCTTGGCTGTATATTTTTTACATGTTCGGCAATATGGCGGATATGGTCCGGCGTAGTGCCGCAGCAGCCACCCACGATGTTTACAAAACCTTCTTTGGCCCAGTCTTCCAGAAAATGGGCCGTGTCTTCGGGATGTTCATCGTATTCTCCCATGGCGTTTGGCAAGCCGGCATTGGGATACGCAGAGGTATAACATTCTGCCAACTGGCTTAACTCCTCAATATGCGGCCGCATTTCCTTTGCCCCTAAGGCACAATTCAACCCCACACTTAAGGGCTTGGCATGGCGAATGGAGGCATAAAACGCTTCCAGGGTTTGACCGCTTAAGGTTCTTCCGCTGGCATCCGTAATGGTGCCACTGATCATGATGGGCAGTTCTTTCTGGTTGGTGTCCCTGAAATATTTTTTAATAGCGAAAATGGCCGCCTTTGCATTTAATGTGTCAAAAATGGTTTCGATCAACAGCAGATCAACACCGCCATCCACCAGGCCTTTTACCTGTTCATAATAGGCTTCTACGGCCTCATCAAAAGTTAAGGCACGGTAACCCGGATTATTGACATCCGGTGAAAGCGATAAGGTTTTGTTTAACGGGCCTAGTGCGCCGGCTACAAATTTTTGCTCACCGGAACCCACCAGGGCACAGGCTTCCTTTGCAATTTTAGCTGCCGCTACGTTTATTTCATACGCCAGCGCCTGCATGCCATAATCGGCCAGGGAAATTTTTTGGGCATTGAAGGTGTTGGTTTCAATAATATCCGCGCCGGCCTCCAGGTAATGTCCGTGTATCTCACGGATGATGTGGGGCTGTGTGAGGCAGAGCAGGTCGTTATTGCCTTTTACATCCGAAGCCCAGTTCTTAAACCGTTCGCCCCGGTAATCTTCTTCTGCTAATTTATAGCGCTGGATCATGGTACCCATGGCGCCATCAATAATGAGAATGCGGTGTTTTAATAATTCACGAATGTCGCTCATAGCAAAAATTTTTGAGCAGAGGATTTGCTGAACATTGTTCGAAACATACAAGTGAGTGACACAACAACAGCGTATTAACGTTCTGCCGCTGGTCCCATCATGTATTTTTTAAGGGAACAAGCCCGGCATAACATCGAGAACACTAATAAACGAGGAAAACTAAGAGTGAGTTTCAACGTTTATTAGTTCTGTTCCCTTTGCCATGCTTCGACACGCCCAGCATAGCAAAGAATGAGGCCGAACAATAAACAAATCCGCCTGCAATAAGCAAAAGTAAAAAATTAAAAGCTATAAACGGCAAAACTTCTTACCAGCCTTACCTGCTGGAAACATAACTGTCTATGGGCAGCCTGTTTTGCAAGCTTCGGGCCAGGGTCATTTCATCGGCATATTCCAGTTCGCCGCCAAAGGAAATACCGCGGGCAATGGTAGTAACCTTAGTGGTGGCCGGCAGTTTCTTTTGAATGTAGTAAATGGTGGTATCGCCCTGTATGGTAGGACTAAGGGCGAAAATCAACTCGGCTGTTTCTTCTTTTTGTACCCGGTGAATAAGGGTTTCGATGTTCAACTGGTTGGGCCCTACTCCATCCAGCGGGGAGATAACGCCGCCTAAAACATGGTAGGTACCGCTGAACTGCTGGGTGCTTTCCAGGGCAATGACATCCCTGATATTCTCCACCACGCAGATCATATCCTGTTTCCGCAAACTGTTGGCACAGATAGAGCAGATATCGGCATCGGCTACATTATGGCAGCGCTGGCAGAATTTGATCTCTGTACGCATACGGCTCACCACATCGCTAAAATGCTGTACTTCCTCGGCGTCTTCTTTCAACAAATGAAGCACCAAACGAAGGGCTGTTTTTTTACCAATACCGGGCAGTTTGGCAAACTCGTTGACCGCATTTTCAAGCAGGGATGAAGAGAATTGCATAAGAGGGCAAATGTACAAAAATTACGAGGCAAAGGCTGTTAAAAATGGCTTATAAAGACCGCTCATATTGGTTGTCCCAAGCGGGTTTCACCGTTATTTTCTCGGCGATAGGCTTTACTAGTTCAGGTTGCCTTTTTGTTCCAAAAAATTGTCCCGGATCCCATTTTCCATTGCCATTGGTGTCATACAAAATACGCAGCTCATAATCACCGGGAGCAAAGCGATTTTGACTGAAACTGCCATTGGGGACAGGGGCAGAAAAAACGACCTGTTCGTTTTGTACAAACAGCAGCACCGGTTTTTTAGAGAGGTCTACATTTTTCAGGCGAATGCTGATATTACCGTAATCCGCAGCCGTACCCGTAATAAAGGACAACGTATCGGTCTTTAACAAGCGGCGGCCAGCCGTGTCGGCGGCAAAATCCTTGTCCATGATCAGGTGGTAGCTGGTGCCTTCTTTCCAGGCGGTTTGCAGGCGCAGCTCTTTGCGGGATGAATCCAGTGCGGCCCTATAGTTTGCCGGGTTGAAAACGCTATCGGTAAAGAGCAGCATTTTAGAAGAGTCAAACCTTTTTAAGGGAGTGGAAAAACTAAGGATAAGATCTTTATTCAGGTCTTGCCGGTCGTTGGTAAGATTGGTTGTAAATATGAGGCGGTTTTCAGCCCTGGTTTTAGGTTGGGCGCCGGCAGCTGGCGTAACAGCCGGTTGGGTTTCTTTATAGGCGTACATCGTTAAAGAAGAATCTGCCACCCCCACCTTAATGGAGCTATCCAAAAAAGCAAACAACTGGGTTTTATTCTGATAGCGCCGACTCATGCCCGCGTCACCAATAGCATATATGGCAAAAGTGCCGGCCGGGAGATTTTTAAAATGAAAATGGCCATTGTTATCCAGCCGGGATACATACTGCGGCCGCTGGTTCATGACCGCTGAATCCTTTAGGTCTTTATGCAACACCACTACGATGGTAGAATCCACCTTTCCGGTTTGGGCCAGTATCACCTTGCCTCTTAGTTGCAAAGAATCCAGCACCGGGCCGGTAGAAAAAGTGTACACAAAATTTTTCAGCACATTGCCTTCACTATAATCTTTAATGGCATTGCCGAAATTTAAGATATAGGTGGTGTTGGGATCCAATGTATCGCGAAAATTTACTGTAATGGTTTTTCCTTTAGCATCTACCCTGGGATTGTTTTCAAATAATGGCGTGAACAAAAGGTTGTTTTGCACATCCTGCAGGTCAATGTATTCATCGAAAGTGAACGTCACCTTTTCGCCCCTGAAATTCAGCGTAGAATCCGGTGGCGTGGCATTTAATAATTGTGGCGGAATCGAATCTCTTGGCCCCCCGCTGGGCGGAATAATATTAGCGCAGGAACCACCAAAAAGAGTAGCAACGGAAATAAAAAAAAGAAGTAACGTAAATGAAAAAACCGATTTCATCAGGGGGCAAACATAAAGCCTTTCAAATGAATGCATCATAGTTCCTTCCTAATAATCCGCTAAATCTTTAAATTTAAAAGCTCATTACATTACCCTGAACTCCGCCACATTTTCCTCTTCTTCTTTTAATTCATGCATGGTAACATAAAGTTTGTGCTCTTTTACAAAATTGCACCAGTGGCAATCAGGCTTGCCGCAACCGGTGTAAAAATCATGCGCCTGGATCTTTTCCCATGTATGTGTAATCTGTTCCAGCACAATTTGTTCATGATCGGGATGGATCAGGATTTTCCTGCGGTCAAATTCCTTTTTATCATTGGGTTCGATGAATAAAAATTCAATACCACGCAGCTCCTTATTTTTGGCCGGCTGGCGGTCAAACAGAATTTTATAGAATACGGCCTGGCGCCAGTAATTACCGCCTTCCGGTTTTTGCGGATGACCCGGTTCCGAAAACTCCCACCTGCGATTTGATTTTTCCAGGCTGCCGGTTTTAAAATCGGTGATCATGACTTCATTTCCCCAATACTGAATTTTATCGGCAAAGCCTTTTAAAGGAATGGTCTTGACCACGGCTTCCATCGGGATCTCTGTCCGCACAAATTCACCGGAGGCACCGGCAAAAAAGGCATCATAAAAATCAGACAAGCATTGTGAACCATAATCAGTGAACCGGGCCAGGCTTTCAGGCGTAAACACTTCACGGTTGTAATGAATATGCCATTGAAAGCGGCTGATCAAAATTTCTTTGGGCGGATACACCCGGTCGGCTTCCATCATTTTATTGTAATAAAAGTTCAGGGCGTCGTGCATGCTGCTTCCAAATTGTGCACTTTCACTAACAGCAGCCGGAATGCGGATCAGGTTGTTGTAATAAAACTTGATGGGGCACTCCAAATAATTGTTCAGTGCCGTTACATTCATTTTAAAATTGGCCAGCAACTGGTCAGTAAAATCTTTTTCTGCCTTTTTCAACTCGGGTTGTTGTATCAATCCATACCGCAGTGAAGAATATTTAAGCCTTACTTCTTCGTCAATGGTTACCGGCTCTACTTTCAAATCCAGCGAATTCATTTCGGCAATAAAACGGGAAGGTTCCAGGGCTTTTCCTTCATTGGTAAACAAAGGGAAAGAAATGTACAAATGTTTTTCTGCCCTTGTAGCCGCTACAAAAAACAACCGGCGCAGCTCTTCTTCTTTTTCTTCAGGTGTTTCTTTGGTGAACACGTTGGGCGGCAATTTATACCCCTGGCTGAATTTTCTTTTTCCTTCCCATAAACCAGAGTAGCACCCCATGAAAAACACATATTCATATTCCAGGCCCTTGCTGCCATGACAGGTAAGCAGGTTCACGCCTTTTTCATTGCCGCTGGTTTGTACCAGGGGAATGGCAATACCGTTTTCTTCCAGCAGGTGTATTTGTTTTAGCAGGTCTTCAAGGGTAAGGTCGGGATTACGGCGGCATTCATCCTGCACAAAATCAAAAAAGCCATTGAGTAATTTCATCAGCCACGCTTTGTCGGGTTGCTGCATGATGTAAGAAATTATATCTGCATCATTGAACAGCTTCTCAAGCCATTTCAGCAAGGGCAGGTTTTCACTGTCGCTGATCAACTGCTCCAGCGTTTGATGAAGTTTTACCAGTTTATCTATGGTTTCATCTCCGGAAAATAATTTTTGACTGTTTTTGACAGCCAGGCGGCCTAAATAATCCCTTATGAAAACAGGTTCTTTTTTGGTTCGCTTATTATTGTTTAATTCATTGCAGATAGTAGCTGTTTTCAGCGAAGAAATGCTGTGAAAATTGTGGTGCAAAATTTCAAAAAGCACCGATTCTCCGCTGAATGGAGTTTCCTTTTCCGCCATTACATATTTCAGGTAAGCCAGTATTTTCTTTATGAACGGTTCCTTCAGCAGGTTTAACGACTTTCTTGTGTAATAGGGAACTTCCTGCAGTTGCAAAAATTTCTGCAGTTCTTCGCCCGTCCGGTGTTCTTTATAGATCACCGCAATTCTTCCCGGCTCTGTTCCTTCGGCGACCAATTGCCTGATTTCTTCTGCCACCAGTATATTTTCTTCAAATTCATTATTTACACTGCGGATGACGGGAGCGATGTTCAGGTCTTTGTGGGCCGTATTAGCAGCGGTCAATATCTTTTTTAAGTCCTTGTATTCATTCACCAACCGCTGCATATTGTTTTGAATGAGCGAATGCGCTGCATCCAATATAGGCTGTACGCTGCGGTAGTTTTGAGTAAGCACGACCCTCAATAAATCTTTCTCATACTTTTTAGCCAGTTGCATCATGTTCTCCATGTTGGCGCCCTGAAAGCGGTAGATACTTTGGTCATCATCCCCTACCACAAAAAGGTTAGGGCTCTCCTCCTGCCAATAGCTTACCAGCAACTCCACTAATTTATTTTGGGCTCCGCTGGTATCCTGGTATTCATCCACTAAAAAAAACTGGTATTGCTCCTGGTAACCCGCCAGCACATCGGCATTGGTTTCAAAAACACCGATGACCCAATTGATCATGTCATCAAAATCATAGCGTTGTTTTTCTTTCAGTATTTGCTGGTAAAGCGGAAAGGCTTGTACGGCTGCTTTCAGCTTTTGCATTCTTTCGATTTCCTTTCTTCCTTCTATGGTTAATTCCATAATGCCTTTCTTCAGCTTTGTTTTATGGGCAAAGGTTTCCGGAATGACGTTCTCGATATATTCTTCAATCCTTTGCAAAAGGAACGCTGTTGTCCAGCCTTCACGTTTCATGGTACCAAACAAATCTTTCAAATAGCTGGCTTCGAAATATGCATCGGTCTTAAACCGCTTAAGCGGATTGTCGTTATCAAAAGAATCAATGAGCTGAATGAGGCACTGCACCTGCTCCAGTTCGTTAATGGGTTGCAATTCTTTTTTATGGAAAAGGTGCATGTTCTGCTGGATCACCATATTGCAGAACGAGTGAAAGGAATGAATGTGCACACTGTAGGCATCGGGACCGATCATGGCGAGCAAGCGCTTGCGCATGGCCAACACCCCGGCGTCTGTATAAGTAAGGCAAAGAATGTTGGAAGGCAACACGTCGGTTTCCAGCAAAATCTTTCCGATGCGAACGCTCAATATTTGGGTTTTACCTGTACCCGGGCCCGCCACCACCATGACAGGGCCGTAAATCTTATCAACCGCCTGTTTCTGCTGGCTGTTGAGCTTGTTATATTCTTCCTGAAACTTTTGCAGTAGTTTTTCTTGCTGTAAGGACATAGGGTTCAAAGGTAGCCCTGAATTGCTATAGTTTTTAGTAATGTGGATAAGAGAAGAAAAAGGGGAACCAACAAAGCAGGAGGCCGTTGCAGCCGTCTGGATTGTACTTCTGCAAAAAACAAAATGCCTAAAAGACCGGTCCGTATCCGCTCCAGTTAAACTTCGCCTATATTTGAATTTCACAAGCTTCTCTTATCACTACATTCTCCCGTGCTATGAACAGGATTGACCGGCTGTTTGGAATACTCACGTTTCTTCAATCAAAAAAATACGTGCCGGCTGAAGCAATTGCCGATAAGTTTACCATTAGTGTACGCACGGTTTACCGCGATATAAAAGCACTGAACGAGCAGGGCATCCCTGTTAGTTTTGAACAACACAAAGGTTATTTTATTGTTCCGGGCTATTTTCTGCCGCCGGTTTCCTTTACCTCGGAACAGGCGGCGGCCCTGCTGCTGATGGAAACCATGGTGTATGGATTTGCCGATAAATCAATTCAGGCAAATTATTCGGCTGCCTTGAATAAAATAAAAGCGGTGTTGCGTACAGCGCAAAAAGAAAAGCTGGAAACGCTGACCAGGCACATGCGGTTTCAACTGCCGGAGCGGATAAAAAATGATTTTGAATATTTATCTGCCATCCAGGAAGCCATTTCTTCTAAAACGAGCGTAGAAATTGGCTATCAAAATAACAAAGAGGAAGTGAGCCAGCGGAGGATAGAACCTATAGGGCTGGTGTTCTATGCCTTTAGCTGGCATATGATAGGCTGGTGTCGTTTACGAAACGATTACCGCGATTTTAAGGTAGCCCGTATCCTCCAGCTAAAAAATACCGGGCACCCTTTTAGCAAAAAGGATCACATAGCCCTCAACGATTATATGCAGTTGCTTCCCGTGAATTACTAAAAAAATTTCGCCTTTCTTTTTTACACTGCCATAGGGTTGACAGTGGCTGCCGGTTTCTTTGTATCAAAATCAAGATGATGAACATGATTCAATTGTTATCACAGGAACTGGAAAAAGAAGCAGTCACCACCCGCAAAATGCTGGAAAGAGTACCCACCGATAAACTCGGCTGGAAACCCCATGAAAAAAGCATGACCCTACAAGCCCTGGCTACCCATGTGGCGGAGCTTCCCGGCTGGGTTACGATGACACTGGCAACCGATGAGCTGGACTTTGCCAACAATCCCTACCAGCCCGTTGTAATAAACAATACAAAGGAACTGCTGGAGTATTTTGATAAATCCCTGGCCGATGGCCGAAGCTCTTTAACTGTTGCTACAGAAGACCAATTGCTGCCCAATTGGACGCTTCGTAATGGCGACCAGGTGTACAGTGTTTCTACCAAATATGAAGTGATCCGCATGACTCTCGGCCAGATGATACACCACCGGGCACAGTTGGGTGTTTACCTGCGCCTGCTGAACATACCCATCCCCGGAAGCTACGGGCCCAGTGCCGATGAAATGAATTTTTGATGGTCGCGAAAGCACTTCCCGATCGGGTGGTGCTTTCGTTTGTAAAAATAGCAGAGGTAAGCTTTTTGATGGTGATACCACAAATGTGGAACGATGAAAAGTAAAGCTCATCTCAAATCGCATCCCCTGCATCCCATTGTGGTTGCCTTTCCTATTGCATTTTTTATTGGTACGCTGGTGTTTGATTTATTATCCCTGCTAACCGGCAACGATAGTTTTTGGCAAACCGGCTACTATCTGGCCATTGCGGGCATTGCGGGTGCCCTTATGGCCGCCATACCCGGGGCGGTGGATTATTTCTATACCGTTCCCCCCAAAAGCTCTGCAAAAAAACGAGCTACCCAACATGCCGTTATTAACCTTGTTAATGTTGGCCTGTTTGCTTTTGCAGTTTATTACCGGCAAACAGAAAAGGCCACCCCCGCTATTGTGCTGGCCATAGAAGCGGCAGGCATCGTTCTTTTATCCATAGCAGGCTGGATGGGCGGCACGCTGGTGCACAGAAACCAGATTGGCGTGGACCACCGGTATGCTGAAGCAGGAAAATGGAAAGAAGCGTATGTAGACGCTTCGAACGGAAGAATACAAGTGGCCCTGAGCAATGAATTAAAGCTAAACGGGATGAAGCTGGTGCATGTAAACAAGAAACGCATTGTCATTGGTAAAACCGAGAAAGGGTTTGTGGCCTTCAGCGACCATTGCACACACCGCGGCGGCTCATTGGCTGATGGCGTGATGATCTGCAGTACGGTTCATTGTCCCTGGCATGGTTCGCATTTTGATGTGGAAACCGGGGTTGTAAAAGCAGGACCCGCAAAAGAAAATATTGAAACGTATCGGCTTGAAGAAACAGACGGAAAGGTTTTTTTGATCTTGTAAAGTTGGCTGCTCACCCTTTTTAAAACCATCATTATGGCTGGCGTTAAAATCACCAAAACAGAAATACTCTATCAATCGAAATACACTTTAAAAAAGGTTCATTTCGACCTGCAAAAAGAAGATGGCAGTTGGCAAAGCCAGGAGAAGGAAGTGTATGAACGCAGCAATGCAGCAACGGCGTTGTTGTATAATAAAGAACAACGCACGGTTATTCTTACCCAACAGTTCCGCCTGCCCACCTATTTAAATGGCAACCCCTCCGGGTTATTGCTGGAAGCTTGTGCAGGGTTGGTGGACAAAGGCGAAAAACCTGATGATACCATGAAGCGGGAAATAAAAGAAGAAACGGGTTATGCCGTTACTAATGTGCAAAAGATTTATGAAGCCTATACTTCGGCAGGCGCCTTAACCGAGTTATTGCACCTGTATGCAGCCGAGTACAAAAAAGAGCAAAAGGTTTCCGAGGGTGGTGGTTTGAAAGAAGAAAAAGAAGATATAAAAGTAAAAGAATTGGGCTTTGATGAAGCCTTGCGGCTATTGGATAACGGAGAGATCAAAGATGTAAAAGCCATTATCCTGCTTCAATATGCAAGGTTAAAACAGCTTTTGTAAAGCTTATTCTGAGGAAAATACTGTACAACATCTGTTTGTCCATTCCCTGAAAGGTTTGGAAATAGGATTTCGGGATGCAAACCACGGCTAATTGTTGATCCTGCTTATGAAACTAAAGTGGCAGAAAATTTGACTTAGCTGTGTTACAACTTTTTTACATGAGCACCATTAAAGGATATATTGTTAGAATGTGGACAAGCGACAAAAAGATTCACAACGAAAAATTTTTCAGTTCCCAAAACCTTTTGGAAGCCAGGAGAGCAGCTTTTGCCTATGCCGACAACTTGGTGGAAATTATGGAAGAAGCCAGGCAGGCCGGCGTTATTCACTACAACGAACCGGAAGAAATATTAAACCCCGCCGTAACCATTGAAGACGTCGTTATTGGCAGTGTGCATGTAACGATCATGTATGAAGAAGCAAAAGAAGGAATGACGCAAACAAGCGAAGACCTCATTTACATGCCCGTAGCCAATGAAGGAAGCATTATCGAAGTTCCGATAACTGAAAATACGGTCATGCAGGTTACCAGTATTGAAACCATTGACCTGACCGATGAAGAAACCATTCGCATTCATAACAGGGAAGCAGAATATTACATGAAAACAGGCGGCCACCAGGGTGTTATATTTCTTACCATCGGCAACCAGGAATTATTTCTTTTAATGGATGATTTTGTACGGCTGAAAAATAAAAACCTGATTGTAGTGGAAGAAGAGAAAACGATGAAAAAGGCTGTGTAAATTTTACAAACCTGGCTTTTAAAAATACGTCTTTTATTCCTACCGTTTATGAGGCTGTGATGCTTTGCTACGCCTTACTCTCAACTGTAATTCTTATCATTTTTTAAGCCTGGCGGGTTATGGGGATTTCAAATAACCGGCTATAATTCCAAACACCTTATTCATACAGAACCTGGCAGCTATTGCAAAAGAAAGTACGGCGGTTTGTTTTGCCTAAATATTCTTTAACGATCTTATCGCCATCCCTCTGGCAAACGCTTTTTGTGTGGGCCAACCAATGCTGGCGAAGTGTATATTCCTTTTTCCATTTCAAAAAATCGAAACTGTACTGGCGGGCCTCCTTAATCAATTCGGTTTGTTTTTTAGGAGGCAGATCTCCGACTTTAGTTTTTGGATGAACCTTAATGCGGTAAAGAACTTCGTTTTTAATGATATTGCCCACGCCGGAAAAAATAGTTTGGTCTAATAGCGCATCTGTTACCAGCGTATCCGGAATAGCTTTCAACTTTTGTTTGGCAGCTTTAGGGTCCCAGGCATCGCTCAGTACATCAGCCTTCCAGTCATACACTTCGTCCAATGGTTCTTCAATCATTTTTACAGCGCAGGTATAAAAATTCAACTCACCATTGGCAAACTCCAAATGCAACCGTGGCGCCGCCTCTTTTGTATCGTTGACCAGGTATTTTCCAAACATCAGGAAATGAATACGGACGGTAAAGCCATCAAAACACAAAAGCAAATGCTTGCCCCAGGTTTTAATATCTACCAGTTTTTTATGAAGCATGCGGTCTTTGTCAATCTTTGAGTTGCCGGAAACGGCAAGAACCTTCTTGCTTTTAAATAATTGCATTTCTTCTTTGGCTATAACAAGCGAAGGACCTTCGGGCATATTGGTTTTTTGTCAATACGCATACAAATGGCAAGCCACCCATCAATTCACTTCATAGAGTTCTTCCCAGCGTGTGGTGTACCGGGGTGAATGAAACTCCTGCCGCATTTTCCAATTTCGCCTGGTTCCGGAAGAAGCAAACTTGACCATATCATCACGCATGCTGAAGTTGATGTTGTCCATCATTTCCATTAAAAAGCGGCCCATGTTTTTAGAGGGCAGTTCAAATAAATTCGCTTGAAGGGAACTGTCGGGAACCAAACCGCTTAATATCACACCGGCCTTTTTATAAGACCTTCCTTCCTCATAAATACGTTCTACCATGCACAGAGCGGATTTAATGAGGTCTTGTGTTAATACGGTGGGCATTGGCAAAATAGTGTGTGCGCCAATGCTTGGCCCCTGGCGGAAGCGGCCCGTTTTGGATTCCTCTTTGGGCACTACAAAAACATTAATAATACTAGCGGCACTTTGCTGGCGGCGCAGTTTTTCAGCCGCCCGGGAGGTGTAGGTAGCAACGGCTTCTTTGATGTCGTTTAAGCCGGTAACCGGTGTACCGAACATCCTTGTAGTGGCAATCATTTTTTTATGTACCAACTCTTTTTCCATGAAAATGGATTCTTCTCCGTGCAATTCCTTAATCAACCGGACGCCGGTCACTCCACCCAGGCTCCTGCGCACCCATTCTTCAGACATATTGTATAAATCCCAGGCCGTATAAATTCCAAAGCTTTTGAGTTTATCTGCATATTGCCGGCCCACCCCCCACAACTCTTTTACATCCGTAATTTTTAATGCGGCAATTATTTTTTCCTGCGTATCTAAAACCGTTAGGCAATCTGTAAGGCGCTTGTCCTTTTTGGCCATGTAGTTCGCCAGTTTTGCCAGCGTTTTTGTTGGGGCCACCCCAACAGACACTTTAATACCCGTCCATTGCTCCACTGTTTTTCTGATTTCCATTCCCATGCGACCGAAATCGCCGTTGGCAAACTCTTCCAGATTTAAGAATGCTTCATCCACGGAATAGACTTCTACATTGCTCTCGCCAACCAGCTCCTTTAGTGTTTTCATTACTCTCCAGCTCAAATCCCCGTACAAGTTATAGTTAGAGGAAAAAACAGCCACGCCGTTTTGCTCCATAATTTGTCTGACTTTAAAATAAGGTCCGGCCCTACCTATCCCCAATGCCCTGGCTTCATCGGTTCGGGAAATAATACAACCATCGTTGTTGCTTAAGACCACAACAGGTTTTTGATCCAGGCAGGGTTTAAAAAGCCTTTCACAGGAACAATAAAAACTGTTGCAATCAACAATGGCTTTCACTAATTTCTTTTTAGTTTACTGGTTACCTCAGAGTTGTTTTATACACTATGAATTACATACGTCACTACGCCCCAACTCGAAAATCTTGCGTCATCCACATCAATGGAAGATAGCCTGTTGGTTACGGCCAGTAATCGTTTCTTCCCGTTGTTGATCTCCAGTTTACGGATCAGCATTTCGCCATCCACTACAGCAATAATGATCTTTCCGTTCTTTGCTTCCAGGGACCGGTCCACAATCACTACATCACCTTTAAAAATACCGGCGCCGGTCATGGCGTCACTGTTTACCCGCATGAAAAAGGTAGCCGGTTTGTTTTTTATAAGCTGCTCATTCAAATCAATTCCTCTTTCAGCATAATCATCTGCCGCAGCACCAAATCCGGTAGCGTTGGCGGTAGGCACTTCCCATTGTGCATAGTCTTTCGAGCCCTTGTAATCAGGTGAGTAAAAAATATTGTTATCCATAAGTAGTAGTTTGACTAAAATTTTTAGTAAATTTATGCTAAATATCTTATCTGAAAAATAACAAAACAAGCTTATGGAAAGGATACACAGTTCGGCCAGCTTTAAAACCGATCATGATTTGTGGGAATACCTGTTGGTTGCTCACCCTGATGCACAGGTGCAGGAAAGCGTAACTTCTGAAAAGGTTCTTTTTACAAACGGTCATGGCTACCCCTTGGCGGCTCCATCACACCCGCACATTGCTATTGCTAACTTTCTAATGAAAGAAGCGATGGAAGAAATCATCATCAGATGGATACAAAACATTTGCAACCTGCATCCTGCTTTTAACACCACGCTGAATAATTTCAGTGGTTTTCCACCTCATACTATCTATGTAAGAGTGCAGGACCCCCAGCCATTTAAAAAATTAGCCAACGCCTTGAAAATAATAGATGGGTTTATTCAATCGAATGATTGTCCGCCGCTGCATTTGGTAACCAAACCACATATAACCATTGCAGGCGGCTTGCCGGAACATCTGTACAACAAGGCAATAAAGGAATACGCACAAAGGAGTTTCCATGCTTCTTTCAAAGTGGACAGGCTGGCCCTTTTAAAAAAAGACGCCGCTATGCACTGCCAGCTTATTAACACCTTTATTCTTCCTCCGCCCTTACCTCTTTTTGATTAAACGCTTTGTTGGTGGTTTAGTTGTTAATCAAAAGGCCTCCCTGATGGGAGGCTTTTATTTTTAAAAGTTTTTGTCGTGATGCGTAAACTGTCCGGTAGTGGCATGCTTGCCTTCGGCTAATTCTTCGATCGTTTTTTTATTAAACGCTTCCAGGTCTTTGGGACTGCGACTGGTTACTAAACCATTATCCACTACCACTTCCTTATCTTCCCAATTAACACCCGCATTTATCAAATCTGTTTTTACAGAAGGATAAGAGGTCATCGTTCTTCCGTCCAGCATACCCGTTTCAATTAACGTTTGCGGGCCATGACAAATAGCCGCCAGCGGCTTGCCCTGTTCCAGAAAATGTTGTGCAAAAGAAACAGCTTCTTTATTCAACCGCAGTGTATCGGGATTTAATACGCCACCGGGAAGCAAGAGCATATCATAGTCTTCAGGGTTGGCCTCGCTTAAATTTTTATCTACCGGTAATTCAAGGCTCCAATGATCATGGTCCCAGGCCTTTACCTTATCTTTTTGCGGCGATATGATATGCACCGTTGCACCAGCTTGCTCCAGGGCGTTCATGGGGCTTGTCAGTTCTATTTCTTCAAAACCATTTTCAGTAAGAATCGCCACTTTCTTACCCTGAACATTTTTTGCCATAATCTTTATTTTAAAAGTTTGATAATCAGCTTTTCGAAAAAGGAACTCACAAAAACCAAACCATCAAAACCTAATTCTTCTGTATTTTCAGCCTTTACAAACCAACCATGAACATTTCAAAGCTCGTTTTTACAGTCTTTTTACTTTCTTCCCTTATTTATTTTAGTTGCCACCGCAGCCCTTATGCCGGGACCAACAGGCTTTATAAAGCACAGGCAAAGCAGTTTTCAAAAATCATTAAACAAGCTCCGCTTAAAGATTCCATAGCAAACGGGGCGTGGGTGGGTACTACTAATTTTAACATGCGCAAACCCAATTTTGTGATCATTCATCATACAGCCCAAAATAGTTGCGAACAAACCTTAAAAACATTTACCCTGCCCCGCACGCAGGTGAGTGCCCACTACGTGATTTGCAAGGATGGCACCATACACCACATGCTCAACAATTACTTGCGTGCCTGGCACGGCGGCGCAGCCAAATGGGGAAGCAATACCGATATTAACTCCTCATCCTTAGGTATTGAAATCGATAATAATGGTTTTGAGCCTTTTACCGATCAACAGATTAACAGCTTGCTGACCCTGCTTGGCTCCCTAAAGAAAAGTTATGCTATTCCCACCGCCAATTTTATTGGGCACGCCGATATTGCGCCTACCCGCAAAAACGACCCCAACGTAAATTTTCCGTGGAAAAAGTTAGCAGACAGCGGATACGGTGTTTGGTGGAGAGATACCACCGGCGTTATCCTTCCACCGGATTTTAATCACCTTCTGGCCTTACGCCTTATCGGTTATGATACCAGAGACTCCATTGCCGTTATTAAAACTTTTAAAAGAAAATACGAGCAAATTGATACCAGCGCTGTTTTAACAGAGGAAGACCGTAAAATATTATACACACTTTACAAACAATTTGAATAACCACCCCTTTAACCACGTAGTTTTTCAGGTTTGGTATCGTTAGGTTACGATTGTATTGCGGTCTTTAATTTGTATCTTACTCCTTGAAAACCGCAAACTATCACCTATGAAATTAATTTTACTTTTTGCTCTTTTCTCGTTTGCTGTGCCTGGCGCAAAAGCCCAAAATGTCAACCATTTGCCGGCGGGCAAGTATGAAAGCATTATCAAAAACAATGGTAAGTGGGACAAGGGAGATATTGTATTGCTTGATGAAGGCCATTACAAAATAACGTCCAGCAATGAAGCCGGTGAGTACAGGTTTAGCGTAACCGCCCAAAGAATATTTTTTACTTCCGGTCCGCTGAAGGGAATTTTTGCAAAAACTACACAAAGCAATAATGCCCCGGCTATTCTTATCCCACTTAACGAAAACCAGCAATTAGGATTAAAACTGGCCGCGGCCGATGTGGTAGCCTATTTAAAAAACTAACCACCCGCCTCAGCCTTTCGAACACTTACGCACCCCGAATATGGCCTGGCAATTTTTTTGCACAGTCATCCTAAACGGTTATTATGAACTTAAAGAGAGTGTTTGGCGTTATTCTTACCATTCTGGGAATTGCAGGCCTTATTTATTTCGCAACCATTTTTATGAATGCCAGCGGAGCAGAGCGGCAAATTAAAGCATTGATTGTTTATGGCGTTTTAGGAGCGATTTTCTTTTTTACAGGTATAAGCCTTATCCGCACTACCAAAGATGATGCAAGGCCTCCGGTTAGATGATTTTAAACATTCTGCCAGCAAAGAGACACGATTCTTTTACAAATTGAATTTATTCAAATAGTAACTTGCCCCGGTGAGTTATATTTTGAACATTGATACTGCTGTTACCACAGCCTCGGTTTGCCTCGCCCATAACAATCAGCCCTTAGGCTTTAAGATCAATCCCACACAAAAAGATCATGCTGCGTGGTTGCATACTGCTATTAAAGAATTGGTTGAAGAAACGGGTATATCATTACAACAATTAAATGCCATAGCCATCAGTGCCGGTCCCGGCTCTTACACCGGCCTGCGTGTGGGGATGGCGGCCGCCAAGGGATTGTGCTACTCCCTGCAAAAACCTTTACTTAGCGTCAGTACATTAAAAATGATGGCGGCTGCTGCTCAAGGCCAGCCAACCGGGTTATTGTGCCCCATGATTGATGCCAGAAGAATGGAAGTTTTTACCGCTGTCTATGATCAGAACCTTGAAGAAATCTTGTCGCCAATCAATTTAATTGTAGATGAACAGTCTTTTCAAGATATTTTAAGTCACCATTCTGTAACTTTTTTTGGCAACGGAAGCAATAAGTATAATGAAATTTCCTCACACGTAAATGCGCACTTCAAAATTATCGAAGCAACCGCAAAACACATGTCAGCCTTGAGTTTCAGCCTTTTTAAACAAAACAATTTTTCCAACTTAGCTTACACGGAACCCTTTTATGGTAAAGAGTTTTACACCCCTTCTGTTAAAGGTTCGTGACAAATATTATTGATTTATACCAATTTGATTTGCATTAGCGTTAGGTATTTATAAATTTGTGATAACTGAACAAGAGAGAATGTCTATGAATAACGAAATTTTTGAAACTGCTGTAGCTCCTTCTTCGGAGTTGAAAATTGATGTCATTCAGCTTAAGAAGGCAGCGCTTATTTTACGGGCTATTAATCACAAGCTTCGTCAGCAAATTTTAAAACTGATTCATCAGAATGGCAAAATGACCGTTACGGAGATTTACGTAAAGCTTAGGTTGGAACAATCAGTTGCCTCGCAGCACCTGGCTATTTTACGAAAAGCAGGTTATGTAAACACTCTTCGAGATGGGAAGTTCATTTTTTATTCTGTGAACTACAGTAGACTGGATCAGGTGCATAGCATTGTGCATGATCTGTTAAAATAAGCAACGGCTTTTTATCGCAATTCCTTTGAAGGCAAAAGAAGTATTTTTGCCATCAAAGGAATTTTATGTTTATAAAACAACTATATACAGGTTGTATAAGCGAAGCCGCTTATTATATTGAAAGCAATGGGGAGGCGGCCGTAATAGACCCGCTGCGGGATATTGATGCGTATCTGCAACTGGCCAGTGAAAGAAAAGCCACCATAAAATACATATTTGAAACGCATTTTCATGCAGACTTTGTCAGCGGCCATATAGACCTTGCCAAAGCTACCGGTGCCATTATTGTTTATGGGCCGAAAACAGAAACGAAGTTTGACGTACATGTAGCAAAGGATGGAGAAAAATTTACCCTTGGAAAAGTCAGCCTTGAAATTTTGCATACGCCGGGCCACACATTAGAGTCCACCTGTTTTTTGTTAAAAGATGAGAATGGAAAAGACCACTGCATATTCACCGGCGACACTTTATTTGTAGGTGACGTGGGCCGCCCGGACCTGGCCCAGAAAGGCGCCGAGCTCACCACGCAGGATTTAGCAGGCATGATGTATGAAAGTTTACAAAGCAAAATTGTTCCCTTAGCCGATGACGTGATTGTTTACCCGGCGCATGGCCCGGGCAGTTCCTGTGGCAAAAATCTGGGTCCCAATACGCACAGCACTATTGGTGAAGAAAAACAAACCAATTATGCCCTACGGGCACCGAATAAAGCAGCATTCATACAATCGGTTACTGAAGGTCTTCCCGCCCCACCGCAATATTTTCCTATTAATGCAAAAATCAACAAGGAAGGGTATGAAAACCTGGATGCTTTGCTAGCGCAAGGCTTACAACCGCTAAGCATGGAAGAGGTAAAGAAGGCTGTTGAAAAAGATGCACTGCTTTTAGATACCCGTCACGCGGAGGTATTTACACAGGGCTTTATTCCCGGTTCTGTTTTTATTGGATTAGAAGGCCGTTTTGCCGAATGGGCCGGGAGTTTGTTGCCGTTTGACAAACCAATGATCTTAGTGAGTGAGCCGGGTAAAGAACGGGAAACAATTATTCGTTTGGCGAGGGTTGGCTTTAGCAAAGTAACAGGATACGTAGAGGGTGGTTTCGAGGCCTGGAAAGCGGCCGGGGAAGACATAGATATGGTTATTAATGTGGAAGCCGATGAATTGGCTATGGATATTCCCTTTGACGAAAACCTGGTGGTGCTGGATGTAAGGAAACCAACCGAATTTGCCGATGGCCATGTGAAAGATGCCCTGAACATTCCTTTAAATGATTTGACGGATCCCTTGAATATGGCAGCACTGGAAGAAGATCAAAATGTATATGTGCATTGCCAGGGCGGTTATAGAAGTGTCATTGCGGCTTCCTTGTTAAAACGCCAGGGCATTCACAACCTTAGAAATGTTGTGGGCGGATGGAATAAAATAAAAGAGCAGGAAAAGATAAAAACAGATAAAGAGAAGAGCATTCTGAATTGATTCTTCTTATATAAAAAAGCAGGTACGATGTGCCTGCTTTTTTTATTGATACACTTTTCCGTACTCGGGCTTCCAGTCCCACTTCCAACGTTTATGACTCCACAACCAGTTCTCGGGTTGTTCTTTCATTTTCTCTTCTAAAAAACGGGCATATTTTTTTGTGAGCTCTCCTTTTGCCAGGGCAGCCGGATTTTCTTCTGCCAATTCAAAACACCCTTTATAGTAACCTCTTTTCAGTTTGGTTATATGGCAAAAGATTACAGGTAGATTGCCACCCCTGGCTCCGTTCTCCGGCCCCCGCACGAAAGGCGTAGGCCTGCCAAAAAAGTTGACCCAAATACCATTTTGAGGAAAGGGCGGGCTTTGATCGGCCACTAATAACAAAGCATACGATTCATGACGGAAAGGCAACAGCCCTTTGCGCATATTGGTTGCCGGCAATAAATAGCCTCCGCTCCGGTTTCGCAATTTTATAAAAATCCGTTCGAATGTTTTATTACTCAAAGGCATGTAAACGCCCAGTGACTTAAACGGGATATTAGGTACCGCAGCAAGGTATCCCAATTCCCAATTAAAATTGTGGCCTAAATGCACCTGGCATTTTTCTCCTTGCTGTTTAATTTTATCAAATACAGAATAATCCGCGGTAAACCGCTCCTTTAAAAAACGATCGCCGGCACTAAACAACTTTACCGTCTCGGCAAAAAAATCGGTCAGGTTTCTATAGAACTTCCTGGCAATGGCTTTTTGCTCGGCCTTTGTTTTGTGAGGAAAGGCAATAGCAAGATTCTGCATTACCACTTGTTTTCTGTAACCTGCTACATAGTAAATAATGAAATAGAAAGCATCCGAGAACAGGTACAAAATTCTTAATGGAAAAAGAGACAGGAAATATAATAGTCCGTAAGCGAAATAATACATAAAAGGCAAAGATAAAAGCTGGAGGCTCTAAAGAACGTTAACCTTTCTGCGTGCATTCTTCCCTAAAGGACAATGTTTTGAACAAGGTCTGCCTTGAAAGGATAATCTGTATTGTAGTGCAACCCCCTGCTTTCTTTCCTAAAGCTGGCCCCTTTTGTAACCAGGTATCCAACAGTGATCATGTTCCGCAGCTCCAATAACTGCGGCGAAACGGTTGTTGTTTGGTACAACCCTTCGGTTTCATCAAACAGCAGATCAATTCTTTTCATGGCCCTTTGCAAGCGAATATTATTCCGGACGATTCCCACGTAATCACTCATCACCTGCTGCAGTTCCTTTAAACTTTGTGTGATAAGGATCATTTCTTTGGGCTCTGAGGTTCCCCCTGCATTCCAGTCTGGTATAGGAGGTAACTCTTTTATTTGTTCGATAGCAAGCACACTGTCTTCGTAACAGCGGTGGGCAAACACCATTGCTTCCAGCAAAGAATTACTGGCTAAGCGATTGGCGCCATGCAAACCGGTACTGGAACATTCGCCACAGGCGTATAAATATTTTATAGAGCTTCGGCCCCATTCATCTGTTTTAATACCACCGCAGCTGTAATGGGCGGCCGGCGCCACAGGTATCATGTTTTTTGTCACATCAATGCCAACAGACAAACATTTTTCATAGATGTTAGGGAAGTGTTCCCTGAATTTTTCGATGTCCATGTGACGGCAATCTAAAAACACATGCTCGGTACCTGTTATCTTCATTTCATTATCAATGGCCCGCGCCACAATATCACGGGGCGCCAAATCTTTTCTGTCGTCATAGCGCTCCATAAACGCTTCGCCCTTACTGTTGCGCAGTATACCACCATCGCCGCGAACGGCTTCGGTTATTAAAAATGCCTGCCCCTTTTTACCGGCTTCATACAAAGCTGTTGGATGAAACTGGATGAACTCCATATTTTCAATTCTTCCTTTGGCCCTGTACACCATGGCGACTCCATCGCCTGTAGCAATAGAAGGATTGGTGGTGGTGCGGTACACCTGTCCGTTGCCGCCGGTTGCCAGCAAGGTTATTTTGGAAAGTATTTTTTCAATGCGGTTGCTTTTTGCATTCAATACATATACGCCATAGCAGCAAATATCAGGATTGGACTTGGTGACCAGATAACCTAAATGATGCTGGGTAATAACGTCTATAACAAAACAATGTTTTATAAACTGAATGTTCGGTGCTTTATCAATAGCTGCCAGCAGGGCCCGTTCCATTTCCTTACCCGTAACATCTTTATGGTGCAAAATGCGAAACTCGGAGTGACCACCCTCTCTTCCCAATTTAAAATCGCCTTCCGCATCCTTATCGAACTGGGCGCCCCAGTCAATGAGTTCCTGTACCCTTGCAGGCCCTTCCTTTACTACAATTTCCACTACTTTTTTGTTGCACAATCCATCACCGGCTATAAGGGTGTCTTCAATATGTTTTTCAAAGCTGTCATTCTCCAGGTCATTTACCACGGCCACACCGCCTTGTGCATATTTGGTATTGGTTTCATCAGCCGCCGCTTTTGTAATGATCGTTATTTGCCTGTCGGGAAAATGCTGCGAAATCTTCAATGCGTAGGTTAATCCTGCTATACCGGAACCTATTACCAAAAAATCTGTTTGCATGCTGCAAATTAGGGCAAAATAAAAAGAGTTGCCCGCACAACCCTTTTAGAAAAAATACAGGAACAATTA
Source organism: uncultured bacterium (assembly GCA_966095395.1). Lineage (GTDB taxonomy): Bacteria > Bacteroidota > Bacteroidia > Chitinophagales > Chitinophagaceae > Flavisolibacter. The sequence continues at coordinate 61,249 of CBHTSW010000017.1, forward strand.
ATATTCGATGCGAAAGTTTAAGGCTTTCGGATTTTCAAAAAGATCCATGAGTGACGACTTGATGGTAACCGTTTTTTTATCTGCGGAAAGCTGCACTTTTTCGCCTTCGGCCTTACGGGCCGGCTTTGGCAAGTGTATGATGGTAGTATAGGTAATGGCACTCATCATATCTTCAGAGTTCTTCATCTCCTTTAACTTGTCATCATTCTTTAAGGTCTCCAGCTTTACTTCATTTAGTTTTCGTTCAATCAATCCCTGCTTAAGACGCATGTCATAATAATTGCCCACTAATGGAAAGCCACCCTTGTCATCCATTCCCGGTAAGACAGCATTGTCATTGCCACTTTTACCAAATAAGCCCACGCCTTTACCGGTTTCATTCAGTTCCATGATCTTTTGAACCTCTTCCAGTTTTTTAAAAGGATACGTCATTCCCATTTTAAATACTTTATCCTTTTGCTTCATGGTAATGCTCATGGTAGCATTTTGAAAAAGTTTTCGTTGTTCTTCGGTTAAATTAGAAGCCGTATCAATCATGGAACGCATGTTCAGCACACTGTCTATGTCTTTCTCTGCTATTTTTTTTAATTGGCTGTTGGCTGAAGTGTCCATGGCCGCCATCATTTCTATCATATCGAACATAGAGCTCATATCCATGGTACTTTTATACACCCCGGTACCATCCTTGGCAATGGTTAACTGTTCTACTGTATCCAGACAGCCGGTAAGCGTTAAGGCCGCTACAGCAATGAAAAGAGAAGCAACTTTTTTCATCATGCGTTGGGTTATATTTTATGCAGTTGTGGTGGTTCTATCCACACTTCTGCCTCTTTTAAAAGATCGACCAGTTCTTCTACCGCAATAGCGCTGGGCACATTTCTTTTCACGATCTCCTTGCCTTTGTATAAAGTAATTTTTCCGGGACCGCTGCCTACGTAGCCAAAATCGGCATCGGCCATTTCGCCGGGGCCATTTACAATACACCCCATAATGGCAATCTTTACACCTTTTAAATGATTGGTTACCGAACGGATTTTTGCTGTAGTTTCCTGCAGGTCAAACAAGGTTCGGCCGCAGGAAGGGCAACTGATATATTCTGTTTTGGATATTCTGGCCCGGGTAGCCTGCAATATGCTGAAGGCTGTGTTATTAATGAATTGTTCTACCGATTGCGATTGCAAATAATTTCTGCCTGAACTAGCCACTTTTACCGATTGCTGATTGTTGACCGCTGCTTTATAACTTTCACTACTCATTCCAAAACACACCCCATCCCCCATGCCATCCAACAACAAGGCACCCGCTTCTGTTGCATAATGAACCAGGTGCTCATCTGCCCTTTGCCATTGGCTGTCAACAATAATAACCACGGGGTTTTTAATATCCCTGTCCATCAGCTCAATAAGCATGCGCCGTACCGATTGCATAGCGTTTTTATTGGTGCTGCTTACACACAACACAACGCTTGGATCGTTTGCTATTTTATCCAGGTATTGCGTACCCGCCAGATTTGAAACATCCCCGGTTTCATTAAAACAATCAACCATTACAAAGTTGATCCTGTTGCTTTTAAATTCTGAGGCGGCAAACCCACTATCGTCAAAAATGGGAAAATATTTTTCTTTATCCTCTGCCAGCAGCCAGGTGGCCGGATACGCAATCACTTTTAGTGTTCCGGGCAAAGCAAAGTCTAAAATGGTATGACCTGTAAAAACATAATCGGCTGCCGTGTCCGCAATGCTCCATTTATCCCTTACCTCATCGTAGCTGTATCCAATGCTTTGAAGGTCTTCCCGCGTAATGGTTGGCCGTTTGCTTAAATCAGCAATAACCACAGGTACCTGATGGCCACCCATATTATTTACCGAAAATGTTTCCCTGCGCCTGTACTCGAATGGATTATATGGCAGCCTTTCCATTTTACCGACCTGTGATTTCTGATGGCTGATAGCTGCTGACCTTTCTTCATAACGTTTCACAATATCCCTGCATACCGGAATCTCCAACTCGGGGTCTTCCGTTAGGGAAACGCGGATCGTGTCGCCCAATCCATCTTCCAGCAAAGTACCAATGCCCACAGCGCTTTTGATCCTACCGTCTTCGCCATCGCCGGCTTCGGTTACACCCAAGTGTAAAGGATAGCATTCACCAAACTCGTCAAACATGCTTTTTACCAAGAGACGATAGGCCTGCACCATCACCTGCGGATTGCTGCTCTTCATACTCAGCACAATATTGTGATAACTCTCGCCCCGGGCAATGCGTAAAAATTCCATAGCGCTTTCCACCATGCCCATCGGAGTATCGCCATAACGGCTCATAATGCGATCGCTCAGCGACCCATGGTTAGTGCCAATGCGCATGGCTGTACCGTATTCCCTGCAAATTTTTACCAGCGGAGTAAACCGGTTGGTTATCCTTTCAATTTCCTCCACATAATCGGCGTCTGTGTAGGCAATCCGTTCAAATCTTTTCTTATCCACATAATTGCCCGGGTTCACCCGAACTTTCTCTACAATCCGTGCGGCGATTTCTGCTGCGTTGGGTGTAAAGTGAATATCGGCTACCAAAGGAGTCGTATAACCTCTTTTGCGTAATTCATTTTTTATGTTGCCTAAATTCTCTGCTTCTTTTTTAGAGGGAGCCGTAATTCTAACCAGCTCTGCGCCTGCTTCAATACAACGAATGGTTTGTTCTACCGTGGCCAGGGTGTCCATCGTATCGGTGGTAGTCATGGTTTGTACCCGGATGGGATGGAAATTACCCAGCAACAGATCACCCACCTTTACTTCTTTGGTAGCAAGACGTTTATATTCTGTAAGGCTTTCGCAATAAAACATGAGACGAATATGAAATTAAACTTCAGTGAAATATTTCACAGCACTGCAAAGTTAATCAACCGCCTGTGCAAGATTTGTTATTTCATTACTAATGGAAAAAACGCCACAAGTGGCCAAAACACTACACTGCCTTAACCTCACCAATCCTGCGCCTGTTTATCGCCCTTCTGCTTATTTTGATTTTGAAGCCGCTCCTGTAATTGTTTTTCTTTTTGCTGCAGCAGGTTTAATTTCTGCTCAGCTTCTTTCTGGCTCATATTGGATTGCGATTTTTTCTGCTCCTTTTGCTCCTCGTCCTGTTTTTTCTTTAGTTCCGAAAGGGCCTTTTGCAAATTTTCTCTTGCTTCTTTGTCATCAGGATTCAACCGCAAGGCTTTTTTATAGGATTCAATACTGGCTTCCAAAGCTTTTTGTTTGGTATGTGCCACTCCCTGGTTATAGGCTGCAGCCGATCTTAAATTCGTATTAGCGCCGGAGCCATACAATTTTTCCAGCACCTGCACGGCTTCATCGTATTTCTTTTGCTTTTGCAAAGCATTGGCAAGATTGTATTGTGCCGTAGGATTGACAGGATCCATTTGCAAAGCCTTGCGGTACTCGGCTTCCGCCAGATCAAACTGTGTTTGCTTATAGTATTGATTTCCCTTACTGAGATGGCTGTTTACATTTTGCGCCTGCACAAACAATGAAACAAATACTATTTGTAAAAACAAGATCCTTTTCATGAGGTAAGCTTTTTACGATCCGGAATAAACAGCTCGATCAGCAATAACAGCAGCATAGGCGCCACAAGCCAGGCATAAAATGTTTTGTAGGTAAAGGAAGACGTGTCGCCAAGTGCCTTCTTTTCAATTTGCGCATATTGGGCCAAAACCTCTTTCACGGCGGCATCGGCACTTTCCAAATGAACATATGTACCATTGGTAGTAGCTGCTATTTGTTGCAATAACGGCTCGTTCAGTTTAGATAATATGACATGGCCCGTCTCATCCGTTTTGGGACTTGCTGTTGCCGTGTCTGTAATAGTGGAGCCTTGTACCGAGCCAATTCCCACCGTATTGATCATAACGCCTTTCCCGGCCAGTTCTTTTGCCTTGTCCAGGGCATCTTCATCATGCGTTTCACCATCGGTTATTAACACCACGGAACGGAACCTGTCCGATTCCTCACCAAAAGCCACATCTGCCTTTTGCAAAGCATCGCCGATGCTGGTGCCCTGTACATTAATTGCATTTGGACTGGCAGTAGAAACATATAGCCGTGCCGCAGATTGATCGAAGGTCAGGGGCATTTGCAAATAACCATTGCCTGCAAAAACCACCAGGCCAATCCTGTCGTCTTTTAAATTGTCTATAAGTTTTGAAATAAATTGCTTGGCCCTCGCCAGCCGGTTGGGTGCCATATCCGTGGCCAGCATGCTGTTGCTCACATCCAGGGCAATCACCAGGTCAATTCCCTTTCGGGCTTCGGCTGAAGATTCATCCCGCTTGCGGGGATTGGCTACGGCAACACAACCAGCCGTAAACACCAGTGCCAGCAGGGAAAATTTAATGATGGATTTTACCGAAGAGTGATTTTTAAATAAGGCTTTTACAAGTTTTGGGTCTCCTGTTTGTTTTACTTTTTTACTTTTCCATAACTGGTAAAAAGTAAAAAGCAGTATGAAGAAGGGCACCAAGGCCAGCAGGTAAAACGCTTGCGGATATTGAAATTGAAGATTCAAAAAATTTGGTTTTTCAGTTTAAGGCAAAGAGTATGCTAAAATACGGTTACCAGCGAATAGCTACAAGCACAAGTTTACCTTTCTTACCAGTGCCTGAAGCTTGTGACTTGCCGCTGCTCTATTTATTTCCCTTCATAAACCCAAGATCTGCCAAAATACCTTTTAAAATCTTCATTCGCACGCCGACCATGTCAAAATCTTTGTCAGGCGATTCCAGGTTCAAAACAAAAAAATACGGATGCCGGTTCTCTTCAATCCAACCTACCATCCAACCTATGTGTTTTTTGTGCGTGCTGTCCCAAAAGCCCCAGCCGGTTTTATAACTCAGTTTGTACTCAGGCTTGTCTTCAAAAAGCATGGCCCTTCTTACTGTTTCTTGGTTTAGCTTATTAAAAGGAAGCTGGTCAAAATATAATTTCTTTACAAGCCCCAGTTCCTCATCAGGCGTAATTTTTAAAGAGTGATCCAGCCAAAACGTATCAATTCTTGTCGTGATCTTTTTCGTTCCATACGAAAGGGTATCCAGCCATTGCTGCATCGTATCCTTTCCGATTCTTCTGGCTACTTCCTGGTAGTAAGGAACGGCAGAAACCCGGAAGGCTTCGTACATGCTGAGGTCTTTATTCCAGGCAGGAATAGAACGAACCTTACCATCCCATTTTATCACCATACTGTCGTTGGTAATGACGCCTGTTTGCAACCCAATTAAAGAGTTTACAATTTTAAAAGTAGAAGCAGGCAGATAAGCACTGTCACGGTACCGCTCCAGGTTGTAAATGGTAAACTGCCCCGTACTGTTATTTAACAAGGCAAAACAGCCTTCCGCATTATTTTCCTTGAAATATTTACCCAGTGAATTATCTATGTCTACATTATTGGGAGAACAGCTTATAAAACCAAGGATAACCAGGATACTTACTAAAAATCTCATTTTAATTTTCAAAATTTGGGCAAAGGTAACTGCGAAGCACAGAAAAGCAGACCACCTTAACAAGTGGGCAGGCACCCGCCTTTTTAAGTTCTTTATTTTCCTGTTTACTGTCTGTCAATTTTTCAAACCGCCCACCCTTCCCAAAACCGCTTTTTGAAAACTCTTTATCGCATAACTTTCCACAGCCGGAACGTCATCACTGGCGCCACCGCTGCTATTAATAGATGGTACACTGATACTAAAAAACTCGATCATAAGCTGATCTCCTTCCAGCCAATAGCTGTTTATAATAGTAGACCCCTGTACGGTGAAAGCACCGCTAAACCGGTTGCCGGTCCAGTACTGATCCAGCACAATTCCGTTTCTTTCATCTATTACCCAATGCCCTTGGGCTGTATCTACAGGTTTTAAAATATAGGGACGACTGTCTTCGCTTTTACTGCCATAAATTAATTGCCAGTTATAGTGCCCGGCGGTATCGGCCGGCTGAACCATCAGCTGCATTTTTACGGTTTGCGGTTGTTTTTTGCCGGTTTTATACCAGTGCAGTTCCCCTTCCCAATGGCCCATGAAATTTCCGGGGAAATCCTGTGAAAACGCCAGGCTTACCATTACTAAAGCTGTAAATAAGAAACAAAATCTCATGCGAAATCATTAAAATAAAAAAGCAATATCGGCTGATATTGCTGAATAAGTTAGTGTAAACAGGGCTTAAAGATAAATGCCGTTTTTTAACCGGGTATGCTTAACTCCCTGGCAATCTCTGTTTGTAGCAGCACAGGAGGAAAGGGTTGCCATTCCTATCGCCAGGACGCTAAAAACAATAAGGATCCGCTTCATACGTACGTGTTTTTAGTTGTAAAAAAATCCGGTTGTTCAGAAGAAAATGGGGTAAAAAAGGAGCATCGGGCTTAAAAAACGTAATTCAACTCAATTTATTGCTTTTACCGGTTATTAGCTCTAAATTTAGCCAACCAGCTATCCCCGTAAAATATCAAACAATAAGCATATGAAAAAAAGTCTACTCATTATTCTGTCTGCTTCTGTGTTTTTTGCGGCTTGTAATAGCGAACCAAAAATCACGCAAAAAGATGAGACAGCAAACGATGCCAAAGTAAAGAGTGTGGCGGCTCCGGTGGATCCTTTGGTTCAAAAAATGGAGGAGCTAACAACCCTCTCACCCATTGGGCTTGACGAGTTATCCGCATGGCTTCCCTCCCAGTTAAATGGCAGTAAACGCAGCAACCTCACCATGAGCAGCGATATGGGGTATGCAGTGGCCCATGCCGATTATGAAAAAAACAGCAAAACCGACATGAGGGTTACCGTTTACGATTGCGCCGGTGAGGCGGGTGCCGAAAAATACAAAACGGTCCTTGTCAACAAAATGAAAGACCAACAGGAAAATGAAGAGGGCTATACCAAAACCATAGATTTTATGGGGGCCAAGGCCATAGAACACTATGAGAAAAAAAATAAACTCACCACCCTCACCTACCTGGCAAATGACCGCATCCTGGTTGTGGTATCTGCCAGGAATTTTGAACCGGAAGCAGTGAGAGAAACTGCTGAGAGAATCGGGAAAAAATCTTCTTAATAATTTCCTTTAAAAATGATCAAGGCCTTCTTCAAATTGAAGAAGGCCTTGATCATTTATTTTTTTGATTACCTATTATTTAATCACGCCCAACTCATTACCAATCCTGGTAAAGGCCTGAATCGCCCTGTCTAAATGTTGTTGTTCATGGGCTGCACTGATTTGCACCCTTATCCTGGCCTGCCCTTTTGGAACAACAGGGAAGAAAAATCCAATTACATAAATACCTTCTTCCAGCAAGGCATCGGCAAACGTGGCTGCCAGCACAGAATCATATAACATAATCGGTACAATAGGATGCTCACCGGGCTTAATATCAAAACCGGCTTCCGTCATTTTGCCGCGGAAGTATTTGGTGTTGCGCTCCAGTTTATCTCTCAACTCGGTTGTTTCGCTCAACAGGTCAAGTACAGCAATGCTGGCACCGGTAATGGCAGGCGCCAATGTATTGGAGAAAAGGTAAGGGCGGCTGCGCTGGCGAAGAATGTCGATGATTTCTTTTCTGCCGCTGGTAAATCCACCCGATGCACCGCCCAGGGCCTTGCCAAGCGTTCCGGTTATGATATCAATTCTCCCCATCACGCCTTTATATTCATGCGTGCCGCGGCCGGTTTTACCCATAAAACCCGAGGCGTGGCTTTCATCCACCATTACGATCGCATCATATTTATCCGCCAAATCACAGATTACATCCAGCTGGGCAATGGTACCATCCATACTGAACACACCATCGGTAACTATAATACGGCTGCGCAGGTGAGCCGCTTCTTTCAGCTTTGCCTCCAGGTCGTCCATATTATTGTGCTCGTACCGGTAGCGCTGTGCCTTGCACAAACGAACACCGTCAATAATAGAAGCATGGTTCAGCGCATCAGAAATAATGGCGTCCTGCTCGTTAAACAAGGGCTCGAACACACCACCGTTGGCATCGAAAGCCGCTACATACAAAATGGTATCCTCGGTTCCTAAAAAGCTGGCCAGTTTTGCTTCCAGTTCTTTATGAACATCCTGCGTACCACAAATAAAACGTACGCTGCTCATGCCATAACCGCGGCTGTTCAAATAGGTATGGGCTGCTTCCAAAGTCTTTGGATGAGAGGACAGGCCCAGGTAATTATTGGCACAAAAGTTCAATACCTGCCTGCCGTTTACTGTAATTTCTGCTCCCTGGGGAGAGGCTATAATTCTTTCGGTTTTATATAAACCAGAGGTTTTTATGTCTTCTACTTCTTTACGAATCCGCTCAACAAATTTTTCGTTCATAAGAATGATTTGGAGCGGCAAATATAACCGCAGACAGGCAGGTTATTTATGGATGAGTTGAATTTTTGTAAACCCGGCTTTTGTGCAAACGTTTGACTTTGGTTGCGGTACGTCCGGCTACAGGCGGATCGCACGCTTGCCCATGCGGTAATGCTATTCGGCAAACAGCCATGGAATGGTGCAAAATAAGGAAGCAGGAGGCCCTTGAATCATCAAGGGCCCCAAAATGGCGGAAAATTCTTAGCATACAGCTTTATCTTTCCTTTTATAAAGGAGATATAAACCGGGGGCTTCTTCGTGAGCACTTGCTACGAGGCCTTTAAATACGCTTCAAACGTTAACTGGTTTTGTGCCTGATAAATTCTGAAAGGGTAGTTTCCCATTCCCTGACCCAGGCGGGCAGTGGCTCCAAGGCCTTCCAATCGCCTGCATAATTTTTTTTCATTTCAAAACAAACCATTTCGGCATCAACAGGCTGGGCACTTACAAAATATTTTTCGGCACCAGGATTTTTAATATGGGTAAAGGCAAACTGGTACGGAATGCCATCGGCGGTAAGGGATAGGGTAAAATCGGACATGGGGCCAAAGTAAGAAAAGAATACTGGCACATCAGCAAAAAACTTTTACTCAACTTGAAATTTCTGGGCATTCGCCGCTTTTTAAGCGTATCAAAAATTTTTAGATTGCTTTCCTTGTCATGATGCCCTTCTTTTTATAAGATGTATACTTCCTGAAGTATACGGAATCATAATTTGTAAGTAAACGGAATAGTTTTTGCTGGCCAGCACCTTGACCGAATACCATCATACTAAACGAATGCAAAGCGAATTGATTCACCTGGATCTGGTAGCATTGCTGGATCTCTATAACAAAGAAATAAATACCCTTAAGGCAAGGCTGTTGAATGGTGAAAACTGGGAAGATCTCAAGAGCCACCGCCGCCTTGTAACCGAGTTGGCTGCAGTCATTCACAAAAAGGAGCCGCAACTAAGCCTTTTAAATCTTGCTGAATTAAACAAGGGAAAAAGAATGGAAGAATTTCCGGAAGCATGAATGCAGCGAACCTTACATTGACCATTATCATTTTTCAAAACTTCATTGACTGCTAATAAGCAAGCTAAAACAGCTTCGCCCGTTTAATAAAGAACCGGGGCGGTAGTTCCTTGTAAAAGCTATAAATCACTTTGTTATACCAAAGCTCCAGATCTACAGGCTGACCTTCAAAAAAAGATAAATGGTAATATGCGCCGGATTGATCCCCGCTGGACCCTGTAAAAGTCAGCGCTGCGGCGCCTTCAAAAGGCTCAATACCCATCTCAAAAGCAAGGGTTGTTTCTCCGCGGGCAGCTAACTCCAAAAATTCATGAAAAGAACCAAACCGCTCCAGGTCATCTGGATGGCCGGTATAATCGGGAAGGTCTAAAAACCACTGTCTCCCCATTTTATAATAGGTTATTGTACACATGGGCTCGGATATTCCGCAAACCTACTACGTATTTTACGCACAAAAAAGCGTAAAAATACTAATTTCCGTCACTTTCAATGCGAACGGAGACCAGTACCAAATCGCCTGGGTGTGAGATCATAATTACTCAAAAACCTGTACCTGTTTTCCGGTTTTCAACGCTTTTCCAATCACATCCAAATGATCGGTGCTCGTTTTATAAACAATCACAAGATCTATATTCTTGTCCTGTAGAATAGCCTCTTTTTCATGAACGATTTCTGCACCAGGATATTCCTCTTTGAGAAAAGAAGAATCATTGCCTTCTGAAACAAATATTTTACGAACCACTGCATTGGTTACAGTCTTACCTGCAAACTCAATGACCTGCCTTTTGCTTCCACCATGAATAAGGCCGATATTTATAGGAGTATCCATCATTTAAATTTTTATGTCCGTTTACTATGTAAATCTCCTCAGCTGATAGAGATCTTATTTTTCGTATCGCTATTTTAGTAATCAGCGTTCACTGCGTTTGTTTTACTGTTCGCACCATAAATAATACAGCAAAACCAATAATGCCGATCAGGGCAAAAGATAAACGCAGGCTAAAGAATCCGGCGATCACCCCTATGAGGGGCGGACCGATCAAAAAACCTAGAAACCCGATACTGGATACGGCCGCCAGTGCGGTTCCGGCACTTAAAGTTTTTGATTTGCCCGCTTCGCTGTAAACCAATGGAACAACCGAAGACACACCCAGACCTACGAGCAAAAATCCGGCTATAGCAGTACCAAGAAAAGGAAAGATAACTGCCAGGCTCAAACCTGTAATGATCAAAAGGCCACTGAGCTGAATGGTTTTTTTAAAACCCACTCTCTGCGTTACCCGGTCTGCTAAAAAGCGGCCTCCGGCCATAGTGCACATAAAAGCAGTATAACCTGCACCTATCCAGCCCTTTTCCGCTTTTACCACTTTCTGAAAATAAATGCCGCTCCAGTCGAACATGGCGCCTTCACACATCATACAGCAAAAAGCAATAAGACCAAGCTTTACCAGCGTCTTATCGGGTCTTACAAGGAGTTTACTCTTTACAACACTTTTTTGTTCATCGGGGAGCAGGTAGTGAAAGGAGGCCGCCAATCCAAGCACAACGAAAGCAGCAATAAAAATAAAATGATGAAAAGGAATAATATCCTTACCCATCATGAATGACCCGATGCCAGCTGCAGTAAAGCCCGCTAGGCTCCACAGACCATGAAAGGAAGCCATGATAGTGCGTGAATAACGGGCTTCAACCCCAACTGCCTGCGTATTGATGGCAATATTGGCTGTATTGCCCGCCATACCAAAAAGAATAAGGGCAGCCAACAACAGGGGAACGCTGGGGGCCAAACCTAATATAACCAGGAAAACACCATAGAATACTATTGCATTTGTAGCCACCCGTTTGCTTCCAAACCTGTTCACTAGCCAGCCTGAAAAAGGTAAAGCTATGATAGAACCCAACGGCAAGGCAAAAAGGATCAATCCCAATACCGCATCGGAAAGATGGAGCTTTTGCTGGATACTGGGTATGCGGGAAGCCCAACTGGCAAAACAGATGCCCTGCAAAAAGAACAATGTGCTGACAGCTATCCTGTATACCCTAAGGGGCCGTTGATATGTTAAACTAAGATCTGCCATACGTTTTTTTATAAATATCAGCCGCAGACCGGTTATTGGTTTTATTCATAAGATAAGAAAGGAAGCGTTTACCACCTGTAGCCGCACCAGGTGCCATGCATTAATAATGTGTATCTAGTACACAAATATAAGACCATTCCCTTTTTCATCTTCTTAAAATAAAAAGTCCGCTATTACAGCGGACTTTTTAAGATGATTTGCTATCTGCGAAAGATTATAGTTAAGCCACAGCCCTATAATTTGCTTACCAAAAACTCCTCTTTTATGTAGGAGGTGGTATTGAGTTCAACTATTTGAGTTTCTCTTTGCTTTCCAGAAGATAAAGTGATCTTTAATTTAAGATCGCTGGGCTCATCCAGTGCTATGCGGAATTTTTTGGAGAACTTCCTTTCAGTGAACTCACTTGCATACAACTGTACGCCATGAGAATCATGAATCGTAATGAAGTAAGGCTTCTCCTCCCTGTTTTCAAATTCTACTTGTAACAAAGGCTGATTTTCAATTTTCCCCAAGTAGGTAATCGTAGGCTTAGACTCTTCGCTAGCTTGCTGAGCCTGTACAGGGGAAACAAAAAGAACACTTGCTAAAAACATGCAAAAAAGAGAACGTAAGGCACTAATTTTTGTCAGATGAATCATTTGCTTTTTCATATTGAATAGGTGTTATTTACGTAATTGCCTATTCATATAGCCAATCGAAATCACAAGCAACATTTAAAGTCTGGTGCGATCATGAATTTCTCTATTTAGGAACAAAATTATACCGGGGAGAAGGCCGAAGCAAAGTAAGTTGGCAGCAGTTCTATGATGGCAAAACATTTTTTCTGTGCAATAAAGGCTTGAAAAACAAGGGTTTCAGGGACAGGGCCCCTTGATTTCCAAAAAAAAGTTAATGAGAAAAATTACTTATAAGAGGGAAATAAATTAAATACGGTCTGCCTACAATTGTTTGGGGGATGCGGACTTTTACAATGGCAGGAAAAGATCGGGCACTGTATAAAAAGATAAGCTATCCATTCTGTTCCTTTTCCACAAGTCAAAACACAGGATAGCTTACCCAAGATATATAGAGGATAAATTAACTCATCAGGCTGTCAATCATCACATAAAAACTGGCCCCAAAAAAGGTTAAGAATAAAAGCACCATAAAAATGGTGTTACGGGTATAAGAGGCCTCCTGCGGGTCATTCAAACTTAAAATCATTTTTTCCCATGCATGCTTCATACAACATCATTTTAGTAGTAATATCAGAATAGTATGCCAGAATTAACTTTAACAGAGAAGATAGGAAAATACGCCGCAATCTGTGGATGATATTGTTCAACAACACCTCTTTTGGGCCTATGTCCCATCTTTTAGCTTTTCTAAAAATTAAAACAGCGAAACGCCATGGTGATAAGTGTGGAACAAAATGCCTATTACTAAGCCTAACAAAAACTCCGGCGGTTTATACAACTACAAAATAAAAGCCGCTTCCTTTGGAAACGGCTTTTAGAAAACGAAACTGCTTATATGAGAAAAAAACTGCTCCTTAAATATAGTTCTTTAATCCGGAATATTCATTAAGACGCTACGTTTTCTTGAATTACAACTTCTTTTTGAAGCAAAAATTTATGGAATACTGATCTGTGCACACTCTTTGCGGCCCACTTCTGCTCCGCCTTTGGTAAGGGTTACGCTCCAGGCACCGGTAAGTTCAATGGGTCCGGAACCAGAATAAGCCTTGGTAAACTTAACGGTGTATACTCTTTCGTGCGTAGGCAAAAGACCACCGGTTGATGTTTCCTCCCATCTTTGGATCCAGTTTTTTGAACCACCCGGAACCCAGTTCTCATAATCAATGCCTTTTGCAGCATCATCATCAGGAGTAGTCCCTACAATGGAAGTAGCATTGGTTAAGCCTCCCTGTAATTTAAGCTTGTCGAATTCCATTCCGCAGGTAGTAACTGTGTACGCAACTGTAAACTCATACAAGCCTGCCGAAACCGGAGCCACATTTACCAACTCTCTTGTCAGGTTTAATCCTTGACAAGCTTTTACATCCAGATAGAAAACACTTGACCAGCCTTGGTCATACGCTTTGCAATTAGGTCCGGAGGCGATATAATGCAGCTTGAACTGGTAAGCCTTATCACCGGAGATGGTTGGTGTAAAGGCATAGCTTACTTCCTGCGCAGAGGCTGAAACATTTTTTTCCTGCCCCACGTTTGTCCAGGTGGTACCATCTGTAGACATCATTAATTGTATGGCACCGCAGTCCGGAGTGCTTCCATCCTGGACAAAAGATCCTGTTACTGTCACGGTTTCACCCAAGATAGCCGGATCGGGGTTAAAGGAAACGGTCATCTCAGGGACTACCTTGTCATTGCCGGGAGGATTCTCATTTGCTGGTCCGCCGAGCTTACCGCCTTGGCCAAGAAGCGTTTGCCGGGCACTGAGTGCAGTTTGATCGTTGCTTTGAGAAGATAATAAAGAACTGTCTTTTGTGCAGGAACTAATAAGACAGAGGAATGCAAAAGCAATGCTGCTTAGCTTTAAAGTTTTCATTTGGGGTCCGTTTTAATTATAAAATAAAGATTAACGGATTTCCAAGGGATGTAGATTGCTGGTAAAAGAATAACCGGTTTTGATTATTCATCCATAGGAAGGTGGAACGAAGCGCTAAAGTAGAAGCAGTTTTTGAGAAATGCAAGTACTTATAAAAACTTAGGAGGCCGGTACATTATCTTTCCAATGCCACAAATGAAGGCAGGCATAGGTTCGGTATGGTGTCCACTTGCCCGAAATTTTCAGCATTTTTTCTTTAAATTCTTTTTTATTGCTACTATCCAGCTTGTAAACATTTTTCATAGCCACCTGAATGCCATAGTCATCCACGGAAAAAATATCTTCCCGGCCCAGGGTAAACATGAGTAACATTTCCACTGTCCATTTCCCTACACCTTTTATTTGGGTCAGAAGGGAAATAACATCTTCATCCTTCATCTTTTTGAGCTTTTTATCATCCAGTTTATGGTCAATGGCAAACTGGGCTACATTCAGCACATACCGGGTTTTGGCATGACTTAATCCGATAGCTCTTAACGTGTCAAAAGGTGTAGCCACGATTTGCTCGGGGGTGGGCTCCTCACCACCATATACATCAAGAAAGCGATGATAAATAACTTTGGCAACTTTAGTAGAGAGCTGCTGGCTCATTATAGAAGCACACAGGCGAAGGCAAATGTTTTTATGGAACTTAAGTTGAAAAGGTTCCTGCCCGTTGATGAGTTTTGCCAGCTTTTTATCCTTGGAAAGATGGGTTGTGTATGACATAAATTTAAAAGTGCTGCGTACGAAGTTAGCCGCAGAAGTAGAAACTGAAAACAGAACTTTACAAACGGAAATGAAAAGGGAAATTATTATTACGGCTGATGGCTCACATACCGTTGCTATTCCCAGCTTAAATGTGACGTATCACTCGAGGCACGGCGCCATACAGGAGTCGATGCATGTATTTATTGAAGCCGGCTTACGCTACCTCATCACCCAATCAACTACTCTCTCCATCAACCTTTTTGAAATGGGATTCGGCACCGGCCTGAATGCTTTTCTTTCAGCTATGGAGGCTCAAAAGCAGCAAAGGAAAATTCAGTATACGGCTGTTGAACGATACCCCGTTTCCCCGGAAAAAGCCATGGCATTGAATTACACCCAAGCCTTACAAAACCATCCGTTATTCACTGAGCTGCATACGTGTTCATGGGACGAAGCGGTAATGATCAACGATTTTTTTACATTAAAAAAAGTAAAAACGGACCTTACCAACTTTTCTTCCCGCCAAATCTTTGATCTGATTTACTACGATGCTTTTGCACCCACCGCTCAACCGGAACTATGGACCATTGAAGTTTTTCAAAAATTGTTTGACCTGCTGGCACCAGGCGGAGTGTTAGTTACCTATTGCGCCAAAGGAGACGTGCGCCGTGCCATGATAGCGGCCGGATTTACGGTTACAAAACTACCGGGACCCAAAGGCAAAAGGGAAATGTTGAGAGCAGAAAAAGTACCCGGTTGATCCGTTGAAAGATTGACGGGTAAGAATTTCAATCCAGTCAACCTTTCAACAACATCTACCCATCCACTCACACCACATTCCAGCTCATATTTCCATCCTTATCGTCTTTCAGCTGAATACCAATTTCGGTTAATTGATTGCGGATCTTATCAGACGTAGCCCAGTCTTTTTTAGCACGGGCTTCCTTGCGCAAACTTATCAACACCTGCATCACCCCTTTTAATTTGTCTGCTTCGGCTGCTGTTTCACTTTGCAATCCTAAGATGTCTTCTACATACAGTTTCATTTTGGTTTGCAACAACTCTAAGGTATGAACAGGCAAAGCCTCAAAAGCAATAGATTTATCTTTCAATGAATTGATCACGGGCACCAGCTCAAACATGTTGGCCAGCACCTTTGCGGTACTGAAATCATCATTCATAAATTCATCAAACTCATTCAGTAACCTTACTACTTTTTCATTCAACGTGTTATCAACCTGTGAACAGGTGAACGTATCCACCTGCAAGCCCTTCAACCATTCATACGCTTCCATCAACCGCTTTAATCCTTTCTCCGCGGCTATCAGCGCCTCATTGCTAAAATCCAGTGTGCTTCTGTAATGCGTTTGCAGAATAAAAAAGCGGATGGTCATGGGCGTGTAGGCTTTCTCCAGTAAGGGATGGTCGCCGCTAAACAATTCCGTTAGTTTTATCACATTGTTATAGCTTTTGCCCATTTTGCGTCCGTTAATGGTGATCATATTATTGTGGATCCAATAACGAACCGGGGTCTTATGATTGCAGATGGTGCTTTGGGCAATTTCACTTTCATGGTGCGGGAACTGAAGGTCCATACCGCCGCCATGAATATCAAACTGCGCCCCCAGGTATTTTGTAGCCATGGCCGAGCACTCAATATGCCAGCCGGGGAAACCTTCGCCCCAGGGACTTTTCCACCGCATAATATGCTCCGGCGGGGCGGCTTTCCACAAGGCAAAATCCGCCTTTTCTCTTTTTTCAGCCTGGCCTTCCAGGTCTCTGGTCGTTTCCAAAAGATCGTCTATGACCCGGCCACTGAGCTTTCCGTATTCATGCCCCTCTGCATATTTCTTTACATCAAAATACACACTGCCATTCACTTCGTAGGCATAGCCTGCTTTTAAAATTTCCTCTATCATACCAATCTGCTCCACGATGTGGCCGGTAGCAGTAGGTTCTATGCTGGGAGGTAAGTTGTTGAACTTTGCCATGGCCCAATGAAAGAGGTTAGTGTATTTCTGCACCAGTTCCATGGGCTCCAGCTTCTCGATAACGGCTTTTTTTGAAATTTTGTCTTCCGCCTCGCGGCCTTCTTCTTCAAAGTGCCCGGCATCGGTGATGTTGCGGACATAACGCACCTTGTAACCCAAATGCATCAGGTAACGGTAAATTACATCAAACGTAATATAGGGCCGGGCATGCCCCATGTGGCTTTCACCGCTAACCGTTGGGCCGCACACATACATGCCCACATGACCCGGAACAAGGGAAACAAATTCTTCTTTCTCTCTTATGTAGGAATTATAAACTTTCAGATTACTCATACTAAGGGGTTAATGATCGTAAGACCTTTGAGGATTATAAGAAATGCTTAGCAGCAGCAACAACAACAAATATGGTGTACCATTACGATCATCGTATGGCAAATATAATAAGCTTCCTGCTATAAGCTGCAAGCGGCGGGTTTTTTCACATTTTTCAAAAAGAGAAATATGGATCGAAAGGGAAAAGCAGCCATTAATGGTTTGGTTTCTTCAGTTGCACGTCCGTTACCAGCATATAATGGTCTGAATAGTTTTTGATGATACGGTTAAACTGGCGGATTTTGAAATCCTCTGTAGTAAAAATATAATCAATGCGAAGTGTAGGTGCTATATACGAATACGTGCGGCCTACGCCAAGCCCGGTTTGCAGGAAAGCATCCTGAAGGTCTTTATTTTTGACGGTGAAATAGGTGTAGGAATTAGGCACATCATTAAAATCGCCGGTTAAAATATAGGGATGCGGGGATTCTGCGATCTTTTCTTTTAGCATGTCAGCCTGTAAGGACCGCCGTACCACGCCTCTTTTTAGTTTGGAAAAAATGTTCCTGGAATCTGCTACCATTCCATCATCCGTTTTCTTAATCCTTTCAATACTTTCAAAATCCTTTTTTTGAAACTGCACCGATTGCAGGTGCGTGGTGTATAGCCTGACCGTGTCTTTATTAAATAAAATATCCGTGTAGATCAGCGATTCGGGTGAACTGGGTGCCGGATAGCGGGCCATGCTGCTGTCAATGATAGGAAAGCGGGAAAAAATGATTTGCCCCGTCCATTGTTTATAGCCATCGTTGTCCCAGGAAAAATAGTAATAGGGATATTCCAGTTCTTTTTTTATATAATCCAGGTTATCATAATACACGCTGTCTTTTGAATGAAAGAACTCCTGCAGGCAAAGCACATCGGCGTTTTGCTCCTTAATAAGATCCATCATCTTCAGCCGGATCTTGCTTCCCGGGTTGTTATTTCTTTTCCACTCGGTAAAGCGTCCTACATTCCAATGCACGACCCGCAGCACATCTTTTGGCTTTTCGTAGTCGAACCGATCCGGATTGTGAAAGGCAAAAAAAACAGTGATGGGCTTCCATCCAATAAGCAAGGCAACAACAGAAATAAAAATGAATTTTGGCCTGAACACCAGCCAGAAGAAAATAAAGGAAAGCAGGGTTACAATCAAGAAACCAAAACCCAGACCGATTAGGGAGATGAACCACCACTTTTGCGGATGGAGATAGGGAGCTATACAACCCAATAAAAAAATAATAGCAGCGCCAATATTTAAAACTAAAAACAGGACTTTGGTAAAGCGTTTGTAGGTGGCCATCAGTTAATCCGAATTACACGAATTTAAAACATGAATTACACGAAGTAAAACGAAATATGCGAATGGTAATTGCGGGATTTGCTTAAGGATATGTTTAAACCGGCAAGCCAACTATTGATATTAAGAGAAATGCCGGTTCGTGTAAGAGGTAATTTGCGTGTACTTAAATGTCTTCCTTGCTGGCCCGTTTCAATACTTCTTTCTCGTCTTCGGTAAGCGCACCATATCCTTTTTGGTGGATCTTTTCCAGGATTTCATCTACTTTTTGCTGCGTTACCAAAGGTGTTTTTTTGAAAGGTTGCACCCTGGCCTTATAAAACAGTTGCGACTTAACTACTTTACCTTTTTTAGGTTTATCGGGGTTGAAAAGATTATTGACCCAATCAAAAAAATTATTCATCCAGCCACTCCAGTCCCTGCCCTGTTGTAACATACGGACAAATAAAAATCCCATAGCGGCACCGGCAAGATGAGCAATATGTCCACCCGGATTGTTGTAAGGAATAGTAGCCAAATCTATAATCAGATAGAGTATGGTTATCACCCATAAAGGAATGCCCCCATTCAGCATCGGAAAAATCCGGTAACCCGGAGCCATGGTAGTAGTAGCAATGGCAATGGCCATAATCCCTGCCGAGGCCCCTGAAGCAAAGGAATAGGGAAGCGCTGCTTTTAAAGGCGTAATAAAATTATAAGCCAGTATGTAGGCCAACGCCCCGGCAAATGCACCATACAAAAACACCGGCACCAGTTTGCGGTTGCCTGTCAGGTCCTGGAAGATATAACCAAAAGCCCAGAGCCAAAGCATATTGGCCAGTATATGCCATATAGAGTCTGTACTGTGAACAAACATGTGGGTGAACAGGGTCCATGGACGGGTTACAAAAGTTCCCATATCAGCCGGAAGGGCTACCCACTGAAAAATCTCTTTATTAAAAGCACCAACACCGGCATCACCACTGCTGAAATAATAGATCACTTTTATAAATGCCAATACCACAAAAACCACCAGGTTAATGGCAATAAGCATGGTCAGCGTATTACCATCCTGCCCTATAGAAAGACGATGCCTGTTTTGTTGTTGATAATAACTCATGATGATAACAAATCAATCTGCAATTTTTTTGCCACTAATAAAATTTACGGCGGTTTGTTTTATTCCAAATAAGAACCAAAATAAATCCTGTAAGCGCTCCGCCAAGGTGTGCAAAATGAGCCACATTATCGCCGCTGATATTGGCCACCCCACCAAATAAATCTATGGCCGCCAGTCCCAGCATAGCCCACTTGGCTTTCACCGGAACCGGAATGAACATGATATATAATTCCGTGTTGGGAAATAAATATCCGAACGCCGCAAAGATACCCATTATTGCACCGGATGCGCCAAGGGCCGGACTTACAGCTCCCGCCAGGCTTTGAATCTGCTCAACATTATTGGTTTGAAAAGCATGAAGCAATTGTTCGCACCTCCACGATGAAATCAACAGCTGAAGGGCGGCAGCACCCACTCCGCAAATCAGGTAAAAAAGTAAAAACCGTTTTCCACCCCACACATTTTCCAGTATTCTTCCGAACATCCACAGGCCAAACATATTAAACACAATATGAAAGATCGTTTGCGGCGAATGCGCAAACATATGGGTGGCTATCTGGTAAGGCTGAAAACCAAAATAAGGCTGCAGGCTGGGAGAGTTCATAACGATCTGCTTAAGCTGATCGGACATGATGGGGTACAAGGAAATCCTTTCTGTCAGGTCCCATTGCTTTCCAACGGAAACCTGCGCCAAAAACACCAACACATTTATAATAAGAAGATTTTTTACTATCGGAGGAAAATTATCCGGTCTGGTAAATTTGAAATTACTCATCTGTTCTATTTTCTTTTTAACTGAACTACGTTTTCAATATGATGGGTATGAGGAAACATGTCTACCGGCTGTACCCTGGTAACCTTGTATTTTTCATCCAGCAGGGCCAGGTCTCTTGCCTGCGTGGCCGGGTTGCAGCTTACATATACCACTGTTGGCGCTTCCATTTCTAAAATTTTCCGAACCAGCTTTTCATGCATGCCCGCGCGGGGCGGATCGGTGATAATCACATCCGGACTGCCATGCTTTGCAAAAAAAGCATCATCGCAAACATCAATCACATCGCCACTAAAAAAAGCGGCATGATCAATCGCATTCAGGGCTGCGTTTTCCTTGGCATCCAGAACAGCGGCTTCAATCATTTCCACCCCAATAATTTTTTTGGCCCCCTTACTGCAAAAAATGCCAATACTTCCTGTGCCGCAATAAAGGTCATACAAAACCTGCGAACCGTTGAGCTCTGCAAAGTCACGGGTGATCTGGTACAGCTTTTCGCCCTGCTTGGTATTGGTTTGAAAAAAAGATTTCGGTCCTATCTTAAAACTAAAATCTTCCAGCCTTTCTATTACATATCCTTTGCCTTTATAAATAATGGGTTCCTGGTCGTGCAGCGAATCATTCCATTTTACATTAACCGTGTAAAGCAAAGTGGTGATCTGCGGAAACTGCTGGTCAATAAACTGAAGGAGGGCCTTTCTTTTCTTTTCATGGTCTTCGCCAAATACCACATTTACCATTACTTCACTGGTGGTACAAATGCGCATCTGCAAATTGCGGAGAAGTCCTTTGTGCTCCCGGAAATCGTAAAAGCTATAGCCCTGTTCCCAGGCAAAGGCACGGATGGCATTGCGCAGCTCATTGGTTGGCTCGGCTTGCAACCAGCATTTTTCAATGTTCACTATTTTATCGAAAAAGCCTTTGGCATGAAAGCCCAGCACATTGCGGAAGCTTCGCTCCCGGTCAGCTTTATCGAAGGACCCGTCCGGCAGGTATTCCTTGGTGCTGAAGGTGTATTCCAGCTTGTTGCGGTAAAATTTATCCTCATCAGCACCAACAATGGGCAGAAACTCGGGAAGCGAAATTTTTCCGATCCTTGTAAGGTTGTCAAACACCTGCTGGTGCTTATACTGAAGTTGTTTTTGATACGGCAGCATTTGCCACTGGCAACCACCGCACACACCAAAATGCTGGCAAAAAGGCTCGACCCTTTCCTTTGAATACGATTTGAACGCAATGGGATAACCTTCAGCCCAGTCTTTTTTATTTTTTAAAAGACGGACATCTACCACATCGCCGGGAACTACATTTTCAATAAAAACCACTTTGCCATCCCGCCTTGCCAGCGATTTGCCCTCAGCCGCATAATTCTCCACCAGTACTTCTTCTAATACAATATTTTTTTTCTTTCTCACGGGTGTAAAAGTAAAGTATAGTTTGTAGTTTATAGTTTGTGGTTTGTGGTTTAAGGAGCTTCTAACAGAACTTGTTTCTGATTTTTATTTATGCTTTCTTGTTTGAAGGCTTTTGTGCGGCCATATGCGCTTCAATTTTCAGAAGAACAAGACAAGACCGGCCTGACTGAGTATAGGAAACAACTATAGACTACAAAGCACAAACTCTCTTTGCAACTCTTTAACCATCTTTGCCCTCTTTTTAAATATTTTTACGAGATAGACAAAAACCATGAAATTTACTGCCACTACCTTCTTCGTCTTTCTTTCCTTAAGCCTTTTTGCCCAAAAAGGATATGAAATAAAAGTAACCCTGAAGCCATTCAAAAACCAATATATCTACCTGGGTCATTATTATGGCAAACAGTTGCCCATTGTTGATTCGGTTAAACTGAACGAGAAAAGCGAAGGCGTTTTTAAGGGAGACAAAAAATTAGGCGGTGGTATTTATTTGATTGGTTATCCCGACAGGGCTCGCCATTTTGAAATTCTTATAGACAAGAACCAACATTTTTCTATACTTGCTGACACCAGCAATATTCAAAAGATCAGCTTTATCAACGCGCCTGAAAATGTGGCCTTCAAAGCCTACCAGGACTATATGACCACCAATGGAAGAGCACTGGATGCCTTGTATACACAACGAAAGGGGGCTGCAAAAAATGACTCCATCCGGCTGACCAATCAAATAGAGGAGCTGAATAACAAGATCAAAACCTATCGTTACGCTATTCTTTCAAAAGAACCGGCCAGCCTGTTGGCCGTGTTATTAAAATCCATGAAGGAACCCGAAGTGCCGAAGGATGACCCGGCGGCCAAAACCGATTCGCTTTTTGCGTACCACTATTTTAAAAAACACTATTGGGATGACGTGAACCTGATGGATGACCGCCTGACCCGCACCCCTTTTTTCGAATCAAAAGTGGATAAATATTTTGCGCAATTAGTCTATCCCTCTGCCGATTCGGTTATTAAAGAGCTGGACTGGATGATGAGCTATGCCAATGTGAATGACGAGATGCAGCGCTTTATGCTGTTGAAATTTGTGAACCGGTACCTTAACCAAAAATACATGTGGGAAGACGCCGTCTTTGTTCACCTTTTTGAAAAATATTTTGCACAAAAAGATTATCCCTGGCTCACCGCCCAGGGTCGCAAGGTAATTACCGACAGGGCGTACAGCCTGATGGCAAACATCATGGGCTCACCGGCTGCAGAAATCGAACTTCCCGACAGTCTTGGGCAGAAAAAGAATTTATATGGCGTGGAAGCCCCTTTTGTTTTGGTGGCAATTTGGGATCCTACCTGCGGCCATTGTAAGGAAGTATTGCCAAAACTTGACAGCCTGTACCGGAATAAATGGAAGGATTATGGCTTAAAAATATTTGCCCTCGCCAAAGAAACGGATGGAACCAGAAACGACTGGACCTCCTTTATTCAAAAAAACAACCTGAAGGACTGGGTGCATGTGTATTATTCCAAAGAAGATGACAAAGCGAGAACCAGCGCCAATATTCCCGGTTACTCACAGTTGTATGATGTGCAAAGTTTTCCTACTTTGTACCTGCTTGATAAAGACAAACGCATCATTGCCAAAAAAGTAAGCTTCGAGCAGGTAGATGAAATTCTGCAATACAAGCTTAAAAAATAGTAAAGGGTCTATGAAAAAACTAATTGCTGCTTCCCTTGTGCTGGCCAGTTTTTCGGCACCGGCACAAACTTTATTTCATTATGGTAAAGATTCGGTTTCTGTAAACGAGTTTCTAAACGCCTATCAAAAAAACAACACCGGTGTAAAAACGGAAGCTGCTTTTTTAGAATACCTTGATCTCTATATCAACTCGCGGTTAAAAATTGCCGAAGCAAAGGCCAAAGGCTTTGATACGCTGGCGCAAATGGTGGCCGACCTGGAAGGACTTCGCCAGCAAATACTGCCTGCTTACCTAACCGATAAGGAGGGCATGAATAAAATGGTGGAGGAAGCTTTTGTCCGCTCACAAATAGACATTCACCTGGCGCAAATTTTTATTGCGTCACGCTTAGGTGTTGATACCGCCGAAGCCGGAAAAAAATTAGCGGCGGTAGAAGCAGAACTCAAAAAAGGAAGGTCTTTTTCTGAAATAGCTAAAAAATATTCCGACGACCCTTCTGCCAAAACAAATGGCGGCGATTTGGGTTACATCACTGTTTTTATCCTGCCGTATGAATTGGAAAACCTGGCCTATGCCACGCCGGCGGGGAAAACATCTGCTGTTTATAAATCAAAGGCAGGCTTTCATATTTTTAAAAACCTGGGGGAAAGAAAAGCCATCGGCACCATGAAAGCCTCAGAAATATTGCTGGCCATTCCGCCGGGCGCAGATGCACCGGCGAAAGAGGCTGTAAAAAAATTAGCCGACTCTTTATACAACCGTATTTTAAAAGGCGATGACTTTGGGAAACTGGCCGCACAATTCAGTAATGATATGGTTTCTGCAGCAGCCAACGGACAGATGCAGGAATTTGGTGCAGGACAGTATGATGCGGTTTTTGAAAAAACGGCTTTTGCCTTATCAAAAGATGGGGCTGTCAGCAAGCCCTTTCTCACCTCTCATGGCTATCATATTGTAAAACGGCTCGGCAGACTACCGGTGCCACATACAAGGAATGAAAAAGTACTGGCGCAGCTTCGTGAAAAGGTAGAGCAAAGCGACAGGGCCAATACCACCAGATCTTTGCTGACTAAAAAAATTCTGAAAGACGCCGCGTACAAAAAAGCAGCGTTCAACAATGCGGATTTATGGGCTTACTCGGATAGTGCATTAAACAGCCAGCTACCGAAAACAGCCTTGCATTTAACCAGCACCTCTCCTCTTTTTTCCTTCAAGGAGAAGGACGTTAGGGTTAGTGACTGGATCACGTACGCACAAACCTTTCGGTACAAACCGGATGGCAGTGGTATAAAACCATATGCGCAGGTGTGGGATGAATTTGTAGAAGCCAGTGCCCTGGCGTATTACCAGGCCCACCTGGAAGATTACAATGAAGAATTCCGCCAGCAAATCAATGAATTTAAAGACGGCAATTTATTTTTCGAAATTATGCAACGGCAAGTATGGGGACCGGCGCAAACCGATAGCGCAGCCCTGCTGGCGTATTATCAAAAAAACAAAACAAAATATAACTGGGCGCAAAGCGCTGATGCCGTTATTTTTTACGCCAGCGATGACGCAACTGCCCGGTCTTTTATAGAGGATTTAAAAAAATCTCCCGCCGACTGGCAGCCACTGGTTCATGATATGAGCGAAAAGATAGCGGCTGATTCTTCACGCTTTGAGTTAACGCAAATTCCTAATCCAACAAAGCTCGCCTGGAAGGAAGGAACCATAACAGCTCCTTTGGTGAATAAAGAAGACAACACAGCTTCGTTTGCTTACATCATTAAATACTATCCCCAATCAGAACCCCGCAGTTTTGCCGATGCAAAGGGCCTGGTGATCACCGATTACCAAAATGAACTGGAGAAAACCTGGCTGGAAGAGCTGAAGAAAAAATATCCGGTGCAGGTCAATGAAAAAGCGGTGGCTGAATTGAAAAAGAAAAAACAGTTTTAATGCAACTGGTGTCCTGCGTTACGGTCATTCTTTACCGAGCATTATTAATTATTGATTCCTGATTATCAGAAGCGTCTTAGGGTAATAAAACCAATAATCAAGTAGTAATAATCAATAATGAACGAAACTGAAAGACGGTAACAACCCACCTGCAGCACCTTACAACAGCCCTTTTACCACATTGGAAATAACGACTGGCTTGCCCAGCGTATAATAATGCAGCACAGGCACACCGGCGGCTTTCAATTCTTTGGATTGCTGCAGGAGCCATTCGGTTCCCACCATCTCAACATCCGCATCGGTTTTGCATTTGGATATTTCATTGGAAAGCGTTTCCGGAATGTCTACATGAAAAGTTCTGGGTATAACTGTCAGTTGTTTTTTGGTGGTAATGGGTTTCAATCCGGGAATAACAGGTACCATAATGCCTGCCTTACGGCAGCACTCTACAAACTGAAAATATTTTTTGTTATCAAAGAACATTTGTGTGGTGATGTACTCCGCGCCGGCTTCCACTTTAGCTTTCAGGTACTGCAGGTCGGTTTGCATGTTCGGCGCTTCAAAATGCTTTTCAGGATATCCGGCTACGCCAATGCAAAAATTCGTTTTTACAGCGTTCTTTAAATCCTCTTCCAGGTAGATGCCATTGTTCATATTGGTTACCTGCTTCAGCAGTTCAATAGCATAACGATGCCCCCCGGGCTCCGGTTCAAAAAACGTTTCATTCTTTGGCGCATCGCCACGCAATACCAATACATTGTCCACACCCAAAAAGTTTAAATCGATCAGGGCGTCTTCTGTTTCCTGCCGGCTAAAACCACCGCAAATGAGGTGAGCCACCGCATCTACCTTATAGCGATACTGTATGGCAGCACAAATACCTACGGTACCGGGCCTTTTTCTTACTTCTACTTTATCAAAAGTGCCATCGGCCTTTCGTTTGAACATGCTTTCGCTGCGATGGTACGTAACATTAATAAACGAGGGTTTGAACTGCATTAAGGGATCTAAATGTTCCCACAAAGCATTAATGCCTTTGCCTTTTAAGGGAGGCAGTATCTCAAAAGAAACCTGGGTTCCTTTTCCTTCACTGATATGATCGGTAACTTTCATAAAGTGGCGCAAACTTAGTTAAAGTTGAGGTAAGTTAATACGTTAGCGGGGTGACAAGTTGAAAGCTAAAAGCATCTTTTTATAAACTTGTTTCCCTACCAGGAAAGGATTGTCTTAGGTTCACGGCCTTGCCAACTTCTCAACAGGTCAGCCTTTCGACGCTTTTCACTTGTTTTAACGGTTGCCAAACTCTTATTCATTTATTTTTACCGAAAACTCGGTTTTGAGCATACGTATACATACAAATGATTTGGTAAAACGCTATGGGGCCCGTACGGTGGTGAACCATGTTTCCATTGAGGTTGGGCAGGGAGAGATTGTAGGTTTATTAGGACCCAATGGCGCCGGTAAAACCACAACCTTCTATATGGTGGTTGGATTGATTAAACCCGATGAAGGCGAGGTGTTTTTAGACGACCTCGACATCACGCCGCAGGCCATGTATAAAAGAGCGCAGATGGGGATTGGCTATTTACCCCAAGAGCCTTCTATATTCCGGAAACTGAGTGTGGAAGATAATATAAAGGCCGTGTTGGAAATGACAAAACTTCCCAAGCGGGAGCAAAAAGAAAAGCTGGAATCTTTGCTTGATGAATTTCGCCTGCAGCATGTAAGAAAAAGCAATGGAGATGTACTGAGCGGTGGCGAGCGGCGACGGACCGAGATTGCAAGAGCACTGGCTGTGGACCCCAAATTTATTTTACTCGATGAACCTTTTGCAGGTATTGATCCCATTGCCGTGGAAGACATACAAGCCATTGTAGCTAAATTAAAATTCAAGAATATCGGTATCCTGATTACCGATCACAACGTAACTGAAACACTTTCCATTTGCGACAGAGCGTATCTTTTGATTGAGGGCAAGATATTCAAGCATGGCTCAGCCGAAGAATTGGCCGAAGACGACCAGGTGAAGAAGTTGTATCTGGGACGGAATTTTGAGTTGAAGAGAAAAGATTATTTGCTGCAGGAGATCAATCCGGACGCATTGCCTGATAGCCTTTAATTGTAAACTATTAGCCTTGTTTATACGGTCAGACGCCGAATAAGAACGTCTTTGTACTGAGCGAAACATTTTACACTTCAAATCTTCACAGACCCTTTTCATTTCAAATGCCTGTTCTTTCGTATTTTGCCCACTTCACATGAAATTGCTTAGCCCTGCCATATCACGTTTTGCCCGCTGGCGCCTCTGGTCTATTGAACAATGGATGAATGATGCGGCGACTACGCAATTCAGCGTCTGGCAGGACCTGATTGCTGCCGGCCAGTACACAGAGTTTGGCCGCCGGTATAATTTTTCGCATTTGCAATCCTTGCAGGATTATAAATCGGCGGTGCCCATTCAGGATTACGAAAGCCTGAAGCCCTACATCGAACGCATGATGCTGGGCGAAGAAAATGTGCTGTGGAATACACCCGTTAGTTGGTTTGCCAAAAGCAGTGGCACCACCAGTAACAAGAGTAAGTTCATTCCTGTAAGTGAAGAAAGCCTGCAGGATAATCACTACAGGGCATCCAAAGATGTGCTAAGCTTTTATTATGCCTCGCATCCCGAAAGCGACCTGCTCACCGGCAAAGGACTGGTCATTGGTGGCAGCCATCAAATTAACAGTGTAAACGAAGAAGTACACTATGGCGACCTTAGTGCCGTCATTGTACAAAACTCCCCCTTCTGGTCTAATTGGATCAGGACACCTGATATTTCCATTATCCTTATGGATGAATGGGAGAGCAAAATTGAAAAACTGGCCCAATCCACCATTACAGAAAATGTCACCTCCATGGCCGGCGTACCTACCTGGCTGATTGTTTTACTAAAAAGGATTTTGGAGCTCACCGGCAAACAAACCATTAAGGAAGTCTGGCCCAGCCTTGAATTGTACATGCACGGAGGTGTGAGCTTTGTTCCTTATAAACAACAGTTTGAAAAACTGATTGGCGCCCCTATCAATTACCTGGAGATGTACAATGCCTCGGAGGGATTTTTTGCCGCGCAGGATGATGTAACCGGTGAAGGCATGCTGCTGATGTGCGATCATGGGGTTTTTTATGAGTTCATGCCCATTAGTGAATACGGGAAAGAGCATCCAAAAACCATACAGTTAAATGAAGTGGCCCTGGGTGTAAATTACGCACTGGTCATTACGACCAATGGCGGACTGTGGCGCTATCTCATTGGTGATACCATCCAGTTTACTTCTTTGGAACCGCACCGCATAAAAGTGTCGGGCCGGCTGAAACATTACATCAATGCTTTTGGCGAAGAGATCATTATTGACAATACCGATAAAGCCATTGCCATTGCCAGCGAAAGAACAGGATCGGTGGTCAAAGATTATTCCGCAGCACCGGTTTATTTTTCTGAAACGGAAAACGGCGCCCATGAATGGCTGATAGAATTTGAAAAAGAGCCGCACAACCTGCAGGAGTTTACCTACGAATTAGACCGTGCCTTAAAAACCATCAATAGTGATTACGAAGCCAAACGGCATAAAGATATTGCACTGCGCATGCCTTTGATAAAAGCAGTTCCCCACGATACGTTTACCAACTGGTTGAGCAGCAAAGGGAAATTGGGCGGGCAACACAAGGTGCCACGCTTATCCAATGAACGCGATACAATTGAAGAAATAAAACAGTTCATTCGGATTTGATTAAAATGCTGCCCGGCAACCAGAACGCAGAAGTGAGTGACACAACAAAAGTTGAATAGAAGTACATTTGCTCACTACAAAAATTAACGCATGAAATTATTGGAAGGAAAGGTAGCCATTGTAACCGGTGCCGCAAGAGGCATTGGCGAAGGCATCGCTTTAAAATTTGCAGAACAGGGAGCCGCCGTAGCCTTTACTTATGTAAGCGAAAGCAGTGCAGAAAAAGCAAAAACACTGGAGGAAAAATTAACTGACCTGGGCGTAAAAGCAAAAGCCTACCGCAGCAATGCCGGAGATTTCGCACAGTGTGAATCTTTTGTAAACGATGTGGTGAAGGAGTTTGGCTCGATCGATATCTGTGTGAACAATGCCGGCATATCAAAAGATAATTTATTGCTTCGCATGACGCCGGAGCAATGGGATGATGTGATGGATATTAATTTGAAGAGTGTATTCAACATGACCAAGCAGGTAATTCGTCCGATGATGAAAGCAAAAAGCGGAAGCATCGTAAATATGAGTTCCGTGATAGGCCTGATGGGCAACGCCGGACAGGGAAGTTATGCGGCATCCAAAGCCGGTATTATTGGCTTTACTAAATCGGTAGCAAAAGAACTAGGAAGCCGCAACATCCGCTGCAATGCCATTGCGCCGGGTTTTGTAGAAACTGATATGACAGGTTATTTAAAAGAAGGTGAACAGGCGGATAAATACAAAGCAGGAATTCCTTTAGGCCGGTTCGGCAGCGCAGCAGATATTGCCAATGTTACCCTGTTCCTGGCGTCTGATTTGAGTGCTTATGTTACTGGGCAAGTACTGAGTGTGGACGGCGGCTTGTATATGTAATGCCTGAACCGGGCTCGGGGTGGATTTTAAAGATTAATGCGGAGATGAAAACATTCCTATAAAGCAAGAGTCTTCAACTATTTGAAGGCTCTTTTTATTTCCTGTGAATCCTTTAATCTTAAAAATCCTGGTTTAGACAGCGTTCATGCAGCAGCTTTATATTTTTCTTTTTGATATAGTAATGCCACAAAAGCATGGTAGCAATGGAACGATAGGGCTTCCAGGCTTCGGCCATTTGCAAAATTTCCTCCCTTGTTATGGCATTTGATCCCTTCACCATTTTAACAGCATTTACCAGGGCAAGATCGCCTGTGGGAAAAACATCACTTCTCTGTAAAGCATGAAGCAAATAAATATCAACGGTCCAGTCCCCAATGCCTTTTAATTTTTTTAATTCTTGCCGCACCTGGTCATCTTCCATTTCATGAAATTTTTCCAGGCTTATTTTTTTGGAAATAATCGCATGAGCCAATTCTCTTGTATAACTAATTTTTTGCCTGCTGAAATAACAACGGCGCAGTTCTTCTTCGGATAATTTTAAAAGATTTTGTGGTGTAATGGTCTTAAGTTCTTCTTTCAACTTTTTATAGGCGGCATAGGCAGAAGCCAAAGACACCTGTTGTTCTAAAATAGTCAGCACTAAGGTTTCAAATGTATTGGACCGGATCCATAAAGGCGGGTATCCAAACTCCTTTATGATCCGCTGAAGGTCTTTGTCTTTCGACGCCAGAAGATCGTAACGTTCCTGAAGTTTTTCGGTGCTGAAGCGCTCCATGATTTTGCTTTCCAAATGCAAGACGGTTTTTATGAAAGAAACGTCAATACTACCGCTTTTCTCCTTTTATCTTTTGAAATGCAGCTCAACTAATTTTGCAACGGCAGACCGGACAAACATGAGGTAAATAGACAAATACGATTTTTTATTTGGGAGAAACCTGTTTAAGACCAGAGTACCGGTTACCCACTCTCACTTCATCCAGGAATAATACCCTTTGACTTTCTGGTGAATTACTTCCTCCACCGGCCCATGACCATTTATAAATACCAAGTTTGAAATAAGGCCAGTGTTTGTCGTTATAGGAGTTGGGTCCTTTCCGCGTCAATACTTTTTTTTTGTTTTTCCAAACTTCAAGTACTCCGGTAGAATCGTACCGGAATTTGATATGAAAGACCCAATCCACCCAAACATTCGATTTCACCGGGCCTATATCATAAAATAGTTCACCATCTTTGGTTTGATTGGTATTTACTGGGTTGGAAGCCCACAAAACTTTGACTGTGTACCTGTGATCTCTGATTTCTAAAGATATGGGCGGAGAACGCCAGCTTTCCCCCAGGTCAAAGTCCGGAATTTCATGCCATTGGGCCACCACTTCTGCATAGGAGTCGCATACCCAGTCTGCAAGGCAGTGACTGAACCCATACCAGAGTTCACCGGTCGGATCGGATGGAAATTTTTGTTTTAACTCGGCCCTCACAAAGCCGTTGTAAAGTTGGGGATCGGTCTTGGCAAACTCAACCCTTGCCGCGTAACGGCCTTTCCTGGAAACCTTTTTGCTTAAGGTAATGGCATCCGGACGGCAAACCTCCATTGACCACTCAGTAAATTTTTTGCCGTGTTCAAAAGTAGATTCAAGTAACATGGTTTTATTATGCCCTTTACCATGTTGGCCAAACGCATTTTTTTCAACGTTGATAAGAAACAAGCATGTCAAGAGTAAATATGGAGCGGAGGTCATCATCTTCTTTTATGCCTTACCATAAGAACATTTCGATATACATATAGTACAAAGCCTTTTATATAAGGTACGACTTTGACAGGATTAAAAATGAAAAAGCCGGGAGTTATTCCCGGCTTTTTCATTTTTAGGTTTCAAACCAAATCCTCCTCTTCTTAAAACTAAAGGATTTTCGTTTTTCCTTTTTATAGGTCGTTGTACGTACATTTTTCGTTACCGATGCGCACATCATCCACGTACATAATACGCGTCTTCACGTCGCTGCTGCCGGTGCCGGCCCAGGGCCATTTGTAAATGCCAAGCTTAAAGGATGGCAGGCTGCTGGTAATAGCTGGCGGATAGATGGTCTTACCGGAGTAATTATATATCTGCTGTCCGTTTTTCCATATCTGCCATTTGCCGTCCGTGTTGTACGAAAATTTGTAGTGGATTACAAACTTCACCCACTGGTCTTTCGGTACGGCGCCCAGGTCGGTGGTAATGGTACCACTACCTTGCCCCAACACACCGGAAAATACCTGTCCATTAATCTCGGCCCACATTTTACCGTTTTTGATCACCATTGACATGGGAGGTGAAGTCTTTCCTGTCTGGTGTGTTTGATGGAAAATCTCTGGTTTTGAGTCCGTTGCTTGCCCGTTGCTTGGCCAGTACACCCAAAACGAAAACCAACGATCCGTTCCATTGTAGGAGGAAGGCCAACGCACTTCGGAACGGGCCAGGTCATCAGCGTCCCCGTCGCGGAGTTCAAAGCGGCCAGCTTTTGCACCCTCCCGCGCCGGCGAGGTCACTACGCTAAAACTGTAAGGATCGTTCCACTCGTTACCCAAGCCGCCCGGCCATATGCTTGACCCATCAAAGGTTTCGCGATAGGTAATGTTTGGGCTAACTGACCCTGAAGGTGTTGGCGTTGGTGTTGG
>CBHTSW010000018.1:0-91559 GCA_966095395.1 uncultured bacterium
ACGCTTTTTCCATTGCTTTTTTCTCTGTGGCATCTTTGGCAAGACTGAACATCAGTTGCTCTTTGTCATCCCACCTTGCAGACCAAAGAAGGGGAACGACGCTTCCGTTTTTGTGGATGAACCTGTTTTCAAACATCGTAACGGGTATGCCGCTCAAAATCTTCTCTGCTATAGCGATGGTGGCTTCTTTGTCTTCTTCCGCGGTCAGTTCGATGTATTTCTTGCCGATCAGTTCTTCGGGCTTATAGCCCCAGATGGTTTCTGCAGCGGCACTTACATTAATAAATCTTCCTTCGGCGTCGGTGGCGCAGATGACATCAATTGAGGAATCCATGATCGTTTTAAGCTCACCCAATGCATGCTGTAAGGATTGGGAAGTGAGGAGTTGTTTTTCTTCCGCTTTCTTTCTCTTAGAGATGTCACGGATCACCATCGATGTTCTGGCTGCGCCATGAGCATCTGTAAAAACAACAGAAGAAACTTCACCCGGAAATTTACTGCCATCACCCCGGACGAAGGTGGTCTCACCCTTTGCCTTGCCTGTACGCTGCCGCTCCTCGAGCAAGATAGGCAATCTTGGATCCGTTAGGTCGACAATTCCAAACCGGCCTTTTTCGAAGATTTGTTGCTCGGTCATCTTGAAAATGGCACAAGCAGCCGGATTGGCAGCCAGGATATAGCCGTCTGCTACCGTCAATAAAATAGCATCCAGGCTGTTCTCAAATATGGAACGGTATTTTGCTTCATTTTCCAGAACAACCTTTTCCGCTTCCTTGCTGGCGGTGATGTCCTGATTGGTGCCAATTAAACGAACAGGGATTCCCCTGGCATTTTTTTCAACAAGCGCCACCGCTTTAATATAATGAACCGACTGGTCGTGCCGGACAATCCGGAATACCGTATCAAAATCTTCAGTGGTTGTCAAAGCGTTTTGAAATTCCCGGTGAACTCTTTCTTTATCATCCGGATGAATGAATTGCATCCACTCCTGGTAACTGCCATCAAAATCGGAAGCAGTAATACCGTAATGAGAAAACAGTAAATCGTCGGCCACGAATTTGCGATTTTGTAAACTATACTCCCATATCCCGATACCTGCTACCTGTGTGGCCAGCAAAAGTTTGGTGGATAATTCCTGTGAACCTTTTGTGGCCAGCGCTTCTTTTTGATGCACTTCATCAATGAGTGCCTTTCGTTCCTTTTCGTGCCGGTACTTATCGATGGCATTTAAAACAGCATTGGGTAAGCGCTTCAGCCGGTCTTTTAAAATATAATCATCGGCTCCTTCTCTTACCACACTGGCTGCTACCTCTTCCGACATCGTGGCCGTGATCAGGATAAAAGGAATGTGCAGCTTTTTCCGCTTAACGATCTTTAGTGCTTCCAGCGAATTGAAAGAAGGAAGGGAATGATCACAAAGGATCACATCGGGGCAGAATTGTTCCAGTGCATTCAAATAAGCTTTTTCCGAGTCAATAACCAGGTGATCGAAATCAATGCTCTTTTTTAATTCCCTGGCAACCAGCTCGGCATCGCTTTGTACATCTTCAAGATGAAGAATCTTATATTTTGAATTCATTTTACTTCGGATGATGTTTTTCTATTCGGCGGGCGGCTGGTTGATAAGTATCCAGTACAAGCCCAGTTCACTAACTGCCTTCGCGAAATCGTTGAACTCTACCGGCTTCACGACAAAGCTGTTCACACCCAACTCATAGCTACGAATGATATCCTGCTCTTCTTTTGAAGACGTCATGATCACCACGGGTATGCGTTTCGTTTCGCTGTTTGCCTTGATTTGCCGCAGTACCTCGATGCCGTCCACTTTTGGCATTTTGATATCGAGCAGGATCACCCTGGGTATGTATTTCTTTTCGCGTCCGGAAAAGGCTCCTGTTGCAAAAATGAATTCCAGGGCTTCTTCTCCATCTTTTACGTGGATCAGATGATTGGCCAGGTTCACTTTGCGAAGTGCCCGGGTAATCAGCTCCGCATCGCTAAGGTTATCTTCCACTAACAGGATCTCTACTTCGTTGAAATGATTTTTCATTGATTGTTTTTTGGGACACTGAAATAAAATGTGGCACCCTTGTTCGGAGAAGCGTCTGCCCAAATCTCTCCGCCATGTTTGCTTATGATCCGTTTAACCAGGGCAAGCCCAAGACCTGTACCTTCAAATTCATCCTGCCGGTGAAGGCGCTGAAATACGCCAAACAATTTGTTGGCGTATTTCATATCAAAGCCGGCCCCGTTGTCTTTTACATAATACACATGAAACCCTGGATCGTCTATAGCGCCAATTTCTATTTGTGGTTTTTCTTTTTTGGATGAATATTTTATCGCATTCCCCAGCAGGTTAAACCAAGCCTGTCTGAGCATAGTGGCATCCCCGCTACAAGCAGGAAGTGCAGCAACGGTAATGACATGGCCAGATTGTTCGTTGGTTAAGTCCTCCAGGCAGCGTTGCACCAATCGGTTCATGTCAATGGATACATAGATGGTTTCCAGCCTTGCCATTTTGGAAAACGTCAGCAGGTCATCGATTAACTGCCCCATCATTTTTGTATTCGAAAGAATGGCATCCATGATCCGGTTGCCTTCCGCATCCAGCTTTGATCCATAATCTTCTTTCAACATCATGGAATACCCGCTGATAGCACGCAGAGGCGTTCTCAGATCATGCGAAACGGAGTAGGAAAAAGCCTCCAGTTCTTTGTTGACAATTTCCAGCTCGCGGGTACGCAGCCTTACTTTTTCTTCCAGTTGCTCGTGCAGAAGTTTGTTCTCTGCTTCCAGCATTTTTTGCTGGGTAATGTTGCGGGTTACTTTGGCAAAACCCTTTAAGCTGCGGTCTGGATTATACAGTGCCGTTATGATGCTATTGGCAAAAAAAGGCTTTCCTTCCTTGTTAAATCGCCATCCCTCTTCTTCATACCTCCCTGCCGCCAGTGCTGTTTTTAAAGAGGAGTAGACGGCGGTTTCTTTCCCGGAATCCTTTGCACCATAAAATACGGCGATGTGTTGACCAATGATTTTCGGATAGGTATAACCATAAATATGTTCGGCACCGAGGTTCCAGCTCTGGATATATCCTGAGGGATCAATGCGGATGATGGCGTAATCTTTAAACTCTAGCAATAAGGCCGAAAGATCTTCGGATGCTTCATCTATATGGATTCCTCCATTGATAGGGCCGGTTTGATTTTGATGCTGTGTCATTTATCCAGTTCAATTTCTGCAGCTGCCACAATCCGTTACTTTTACGTTGCCCCAAAAAAGGCATTGTGAGATTTTATTAGGAATCGTGAACTGCTGGTCGTTTATAGACTCTGAAAAAAATCCGTCTTTCAGAGAGGTTGCCTGGTTTATGCTAGCAAAGGGTGAGATGCGAAAAAGACTTGCTACTCCTTTTCCGTTCGAGGTTACAAAAGAAATTCATTCTACTTACAAGATGGATAGTGCAAACACCTAAAGACCTGTGGCGGAAACACGCTTGTTGCTGTCATTGTTATTCTACAAAGCAACCAAAAAACGATTAGAAGCGGTAAATGTTTTTACGTAGCAGTGGTGCTAACAAGAAACAATGAGGCGGTGCGAATGGCCGTGCGTGGATTGGTCATCAGCAACAAAAGCAAGGACAATGACTGAATATCCATACACCAATTAGATCAACTGGTGTGCGATAGCGTATTGAATGAGGTCCGCATTCGTTTTCATGCGCAACTTCTTTAAAATTCTTGTGCGGTAGGTACTGATTGTTGTTGCACCCAAATGAAACAGGGCGCCGATCTCCGAAACTGATTTTCCGGCAGCAAGCAATTTCATCACTTCAAATTCCCGGTCCGAGAGCTGCTCATGTGCAGGCTTGTGGCGATCGTCAAAATCAGCCAGTTTCTCCGCAACAGATGATGTAATATATTTCCGTCCACTGAGCACGTGGCGAACGGCATTAATCAGTTCGTCGGGAGCCAGGTCTTTGTTCAGGTACCCTGCGGCGCCAGCTTTTAAAACCCGGATCGCATATTGCTCTTCAGGGTAGATACTCAGGATCAAAACCGGCAATTTCGGTGCCTGTTGCCTGATCTCTGGCAAAACATCCAGAGCAGTTCTTCCGGGCATGGAAAGGTCGCTGATGACAATGTCCCAGCTTTCCCTGAAGATCTTTAGCATCAAGGCTGCTGCATCACCCACTTCTGTAATTTCCGCAAACGGAAATTCGTCCCGTAAAATATCTTTCAGGCCTCGTCGGACAATTGAATGATCGTCTGCAATTAAGATCCGCATAAAAAAATGATAGTTATTAAATGTTCAAAGGAACGCTTACCGTCAATTTTGTTCCTTTCATAGGCTCACTGGAAAGATGATATTCCCCATGAAGCATTTCAACCCTTTCCTTTATTCCCAGCAAGCCAAGCGGCTTTTTATCACCACCATTGTCGGGATGAAAGCCCTTTCCATTGTCGCAAATTTGCAACAACAGGAAACGATCAGCCAAACGCAGTTTGCATTCCACATGGCCTGCTTCTGCATGTCGGGCAATATTGGTTAGCGATTCCTGCAATATGCGGAAAAAGCTGATAGAAATATCCGGTGG
This sequence comes from uncultured bacterium, assembly GCA_966095395.1. GTDB lineage: Bacteria > Bacteroidota > Bacteroidia > Chitinophagales > Chitinophagaceae > Flavisolibacter. Next base: position 4,595 of record CBHTSW010000018.1, read on the forward strand.
AAATACATATTCATCCACATTGGTTTCAAAATCCACCTCTATGCCGGTTCGTTTGGAAAATTCGTTGGTTTGCCACTTACAGGCTTCGGCTAACCCCAATTCATCAAGCATGGCCGGCCGCAATTCTGTTGCGAGTCTCCTCACCGTCTGTATGGTGCCGTTAATAACATCCAGTGATGATTTGATCTTGGTGACGATGGCCTCCTCCTGGGTCGTCATTTTCTTGGCAATCCATGAAAGGTCCAGTTTCAAGGCGGTCAAATGTTGTCCCAGTTCATCGTGAATCTCACGGGAGATGTGTTTCCTTTCTTCTTCCCTGATATCCTGAAGATGGATCGTCAGTTCCCTAAGTTGTTTATTTGTTTGCAAAAGGGCTTCTTCCGCTTTCGCCAGTTCTGTTATATCACGGGTGGAGGCAAGGTAAACTGTCTTGCCTTCGAAGATAATTTCAGAGGCCTGTACATCAAACAACAGATCTCCGCCATCTTTCTTTCGCAAGAACATACGCTCCCTGATTTGTTTATTTTCTGCCAGGACCCGCTCAACTTCATCGGACTTATACACTTCTTCAGGCCTTCTCAATTGCCTCATGTTCATTTTTTCCAACTCCGCTTTGCTGTATCCGAATTTTTCGATGAAAGCATTGTTCACCGCCACAAAATTCCGTTTCGGATATTCCAGCATAAACATGGGCAGAGGATTGTTCTCGAAAATGATCCGGTATTTCTGCTCCGACAGTCGAAGTTCTTCTTCTGCCTTCTTTTTTTGTGTAATATCGAGCAGCGTGGAAATGGAACCTGCATAGTGATGGTCGTTATAAACGGGTGTCGATTGTATAAGTGTGTGAATCACCTGCCCCTCCCGGTTATAAAAACTGAGCTCGTGCTGTTTTGAAATACCTTTTTTCCGTTCCTCGAGATTCTGTAATGCTTTGTTTCTATCCTGTGGACTGATAAAATCAAGCGCACTTTTCCCGATCATGTCCTCCGGCGCATAGCCAAGCAGAGAGGCAAGGTAAGGGTTCACATAAGTCGTCAGGGTATTCTCGTCTATATGCCAGATTCCTTCCTGCACGGTTTCCATGATGCGCTCATATCGTTTCCTGGCTTCTTCCAATGATTGCTCGGCTCCCTTCTTATCGGTGATATTTTGCAAATACACAGACAGGCCGTCGGGGGAAGGATATAATAAGCCTTCGAACCACGCATGGTAATGCTGATTCCAGGCTTCTATCCGCCTGGGCTCCTGCACTTCCATGACGTCAAAAAACAGGCGGTAAAAAGGCTCCCCAAGTTTTTCGGGAAATTCAGTCCAGATGTTTTTCCCGATCAATTGTTCCGGGGAGCGGCCGAGGACCTCGCCGGCCTTTTTATTCAGATACGTATAGTTCCAATTTTTATCGTAGGCAATGAAAGCATCCGTCACTCTTTCAAAAACATGGGTGAGTTCCTGCGCTTTTCGTTGCACTCTTTGCTCCAGTTCCTGGTTCAGGTGCTGAAGCTTGTTTTCCAGCTGCTTCCGTTGCGAAATATCTTTTCCGACAATTACGTAACCTGTCACCGCATTCTGCTCATCCTCGATCAATGAAACCGACACCAGCGCATAAACCTCTGTCCCGGTTTTGTGATAATGCCTTTCCTCGCCCTGCCAATAGTCCTTTTGGCCGGGTTTGTGCTTGATTTCAGCAAGGCGTGTCCCTGCATTTTCCCACCCCAGCAAAACAGCCAGGTCTTTCCCTATTGCTTCCCCGGCTGTATACCCATAGATAATCTCCGCTCCTTTGTTCCAGCTGATGATCAGAGAAGTCATATTAATCGAGATGATGGCGTCGTTCGTTTTATTCACCAGTTCCGCCAGGTATAAAAGCTGCTTTTCCTTTTTTTCCTGCTCTGTCCTGTCTCTGATAACTGCAACCGAACCGTTCACCTTTCCATCTCCATCCTTTAATAATCCATAGGACACGTTGCAAGGAAAACGTTCGCCGTTTTTCCGGGAAAAAATGACATTCCCTCTCCATTCTCCTTCCTGGTGATAGAGCCGCCGTTCCACTTCTTCCGAAATGCCGGGATAAAAAGGCTGCATCAACGTGCGGTATGGAACGTCCAGCACCTCGTGTTCCGCCCAGCCAAAAATGGCAGCCGCATATTTGTTCCAACTGGTGATGCAAAGATTTTTATCCAAAGAAACCACCGCATCGGTGATGTGACTGAAAAGCACGGAGTGAAACTGAAGTTCTTCTTTTGCCTTTTCGATGACGCTTGCCTTGGTGGCCGAAGCAATGATATAAGGTTTTCCATATTCTTCAAATGCCTTCAAATAAACTTCCACGCCGAAGGTTGTACCATTTTTCTTCCTGAATCTGCTTGGTACGGTGGCTTGCTTCTCCTTGCTATTCCGAATGCTTTCATACGCAGCGGCTATCATCTCCCGGGTGAATGTTGCGTCGATGTCCTGCATCCCTATTTGTAACAATTCCTCCCTTGTAAAGCCCAATGATTCAATTGCCTTATCATTACAATCAATAAATTTCATCAGTGATGGGTCGATAATAAAAACGCTTGCCCCGCAATTGTCAGCTTCCTGCATATGGCTCAGAATAGCATTGGGAATTTCAGGATTCGAAAAAGACATGCTGCATATTAATTTTGGAAAGCGAGTTTAAAAAGAAGGAGGCCATTTTTTAAGTTATAATTAGAATGCATAATTGATCCTACTTATCAGGATCTAAGAGTTGTCTAGTAAACATTCAACTTTCATTTAAAAAGAATTTGGAATCTGCTTACTGTACTTTAGAAAAAAAGATGAACCAGAGAGTGAATAAGAATGTTTTCATCCACTCTTTGTTTCACCTTTTGATTATTTATAGATGTTCTTCCGCCTATTAACCTGATTAATAATGGCAACTGTTTCATTTATTCTTGTAATAATTGTATTCGAACCCACCAGTAATAATATTGAGGTTTCCACCAAGGTAGACACGCATACTTAATTGGATGTCTTTAAATAAGATATCGAGGCGACACGGTCCTTCGTTTATTTATGCTCATATCAACCCCGAAGGATGTCTTTCAATTGCACTTTTTTTAATCTGCGGCCATGTAGTTGAGTGCTCCTTCTTTACCGTTTGTTCATGACACTTTTATCCTTGTTTACCACCATCTGTTCCAGCTATTTCCAGGATGCCTTTACCTCTTTTATCCGCTCCTTCATTGCGGTAGGGTAGGAAGCGTTTCTATCTGGTTTCACGTCTGATTTCTGACTGCTGATAGCTGTGTGGTTAATAAGCTACTGTAAATCTTTGCCGGATGTGTTTGGGCTTTTCGGCTTCATCCATAATAGCTACTGCCAGGTCTTCCACCGATATAACACTTCTGTTGTTTTCATCAAACACAGGATTGTCTGAACCGGCTCTGTAATGACCTGTTCTTTTGCCCGATGTGCCCTGATGCATTTCTATTGCCGGACTTAAAAAGGCCCACTCCAGCTGGCCTTCTTTTTGTAAAATATTCAGATAATCCCGGGCGGCAGATGCGCCTGCTTTCCAATCGGCAGGGAACTGTGGTGTATCAATCAGCTGAACATTGGGTGCTACGAATAGACTGCCGGCTCCCCCTGACACGATCAAACGTTTCACGCCTGATTTTTTTACAGCTTCCTGGATGGACTGCGCACCTTGCAAAAATTCGTTATAAATATTTGGGTTGGTCCATCCGGAATTGTACGCACTGATCACCAGGTCATTTCCCTTGAGGGCTTCCGCTAAACCATCTGTATCCATTACATCTTTTTTCACCGCTAAAAGATTGTTGCTGGCAACGGGAAGTTTTTCCGGATGGCGAACGATGGCTGTTACCTGGTGCCCCCTGTTCAACGCTTCTTTTAATATGGCAGCACCCACAAACCCCGTAGCGCCTATCAATGCAATTTTCATTTGAAAAAGATTAAGAGTGAGTAAATGAATTACCGGTAAATCGTTATCGAATAGTTATCGTAGGATCATCTGTTTTTAACTTCAGCATAGGCAGGCTTCATCACTGGTTTGCGCTGCAGTAAATAGTCAAGGGAATACCTGCCGCTGCCTGTAATTAACAGCAATACATAAGCCAGTAAATAATGGATAGCTAACTCCTGCTTGGCGAAAGGACCGGCTGCGAGAATATAAAATGCAGCAACCAGCATAGTAATGATGAGTGGAATGGTAGCTATGCGGGTGCCAAAACCTACCAGTATCAGTAACGAACAAAAGACCTCTGCAAAAACAGTAAGGGCAAGTGAAAACGCAGGACTCATTCCCAAGACACCTGGAAACTGTATGGGCTCACCGGACAAAATCATGGCAAGCTTAGGTAAGCCATGTACAAGCATTAAGGAAGCAATAGCCACTCTTCCCAATAAAATAACAAGATCAAAGTTTTTTAAGCTGTGGTTGGTGCTAAATAGTTTTTTCATTTGTTTCTGTAATTTTTTTTGTTTGTCGTAATGGATCAATTTCTTTCCGGATCACGGGTGCTACTTTGGTTCCAAACAATTCAATGGATTGCATGATCTTTTGATGTGGCATATCCCCCAAACTCATTTGTGCCAAGAAGCGGGTGTTCTGAAACAACTCGTATTCATATAGTATCTTATCAATTACTTGTTGGGGACTTCCCACTACCAGTGAGCCTTTCTCTGAACGCAGGTAATCGAATTGTTCACGGGTCATGGGTGGCCATCCCCGTTCACGGCCCAGGCGCTGCATCATGGCTGCATAGGAAGGGAAAAAATCGTTGGCTGCCTGCTGTGCTGTTTCGCCAACATACACATGCGAGTTTATGCTTAAAGAAAGTTGTTGCGGATCGTTTCCTGCCTTCCTGGCACTATCGCGGTACAGGTTGACAAAAGGAACAAACTTCTCCGGAAGGCCACCTATAATTGCCACTGCCAATGGCAAGCCCAGCACGCCTGCCCTCACTGCTGAAGAAGGTGTGCCGCCAACAGCCAGCCATACAGGCAAAGAAGATTGATAGGGGCGGGGATAAACACCAAGGTTATGAATAGAAGGAGTGTGTTTTCCCGTCCAGGTAATTTTTTCTCTTTCGTTCAGCTTCAACAGCAGATCGAGCTTTTCCGAAAATAAAGCATCGTAATCTTCCAGGCTGTATCCAAATAAAGGAAATGATTCGATAAATGATCCCCGGCCTACCATGATCTCAGCCCGTCCGCCTGATAGCTGGTCCACCGTGGCAAATTGCTGGAATATCCGCACCGGGTCATCTGAACTTAATACGGTTACGGCACTGGTAAGTTTGATGTTTTTTGTACTGACAGCAGCGGCCGCCAGGAGGGTAGCAGGAGAAGAAACGGCATAATCAGGACGGTGATGTTCTCCCACTCCAAATACATCAAGACCCACTTCATCGGCCAGTTTAATTTCATCCATCAGGTCTTTAATGCGCTGATGCGTATTCAATGCTTTTCCCGGAACATTGTCAGGCTGCACGTCGGCAAATGTGTATAATCCTAACTCCATGATTCTTGGTTTAAAAAAAAGTTACGCACTGCTTTGTCATCCTTTGCTTACGAAAACCACTCCATTATTCTTTGCAATGCGTAACAATATTTTGGAGGTAATGATGCGTTGTTTTGTTTTAATTGATAGTGCAAAGCTACCCGGCATCGGGCTCTGGGCCATTGAGAAGTGGTAAGAAATAGCATTGACAAAAATCAAGGCTTGTACTTGATGCATGTCAATGCACTGTTTGTTTTTATTGTTTTTTCTAATAGAAGAAAGAGAGAGTGCTGATACAAAATACCTGTCGGAAGGAATCATGAGCTGTGAGACCGCAGACGTGAGAGCGGCCTTTTTATCCTCTGTCATCTCCCAACTGTCATCTATCATCCTGATAGCCGTTTGGTGCTGAAATTAGGCGTGCAGAAACAAATTTTTCCATACAGAAAAAACACAACTCTTTTGAATTGCCTTATACCTTACAAGCCAACCATTTATTTCGTGTCTTCTTTCCTGGGCCTGATGATGAGCCGCAAAGTAGGATCATTGGTCAAAAAGGACCAGAGCCAGCTAAAGGCCAATTTCATTTTGTTTCTAAATCCTACAAGCGGTATAATGTGAATGAACAACCAAACCAGCCAGGCAAAGAACCCTTTGAAGAAAAGTTTGGGCAGGTCGGCCACTGCTTTGTATTTGGAGATAATGGCCATGGTGCCCTTGTCGTTATAGGCAAAGGCCTGCAAGGGTTGATTATTTTGTAAACGCTTTAAGTTTTCTGCCAGCACTTTTCCTTGTTGTATGGCAACCTGCGCCACTTGGGGATGTCCTTTTGGAAAATTTTTATCAGTGGTTTGCAAACAAATATCACCAATAGCAAAAATATTTTGAGTACCCTGCACCCTGTTGTAGGCATCCACCTGTATTCTTCTGCCACGGGCAATTACTTCTGCAGGCAGGCCAGGTACTTCCTTGGCGGTTACACCGGAGGTCCATATTAGTACATTGGTTGGAATGGTTTCGCCATTGGCCAGTAATACATTTCCGTCAACATAATCTTTTACGGCTACATTCAGTTTTATTTTTACGCCGAGTTTGCTCAATACTTCCGTGGCTTCTTCCTGGGCTTTTTTGCTCATGGGGCCCAGCAGCACAGGCGCAGCGTCAATCAAATGAATATGGCCCTGCAGGTTTTTAATTTCAGGATATTCTTTAGCGGCAACATTATGTCCCAGTTCCGCCAACATACCAGCCAATTCCACACCCGTAGGCCCGCCGCCGGCAATCACAATGTTGAGCAACTTATCCCGTTCCTTGCTGTCGTTTGTTCTTACTGCTTTTTCCATGGTCAGTAGCAGGTAATTGCGAAGGTTAAGTGCATCATCAATTGTTTTCATGGGCAGGGACCGCTGCTTTACATTCTCTATTCCAAAGAAGTTGGATTCAGTGCCGATCGCTAAAACCAGGTAATCGTAGGGAAGGACGCCATTCTCCGTTTCAATGGTATGATTTTCCCTGTTCACTTTCAATAGGGTACCCATATGAAAACGCAGGTTTGGTTTTTCCTGGAATAGTCTCCGGAAAGGGTAACTGATATTGGAGGGCTCAATAAAAGCTGTAGAGACCTGGTAGAGGAGGGGCGGGAAAAAATGATAATTGTTTTTGTCCACCAGGGTTATATGAAAACGTTTATCCCCGGATAATTTCTTTATCAAATTGATACCTGCAAAACCTCCACCCACCACAATTACTTTTTTTATTGCTTGCCCTTCCATAGTTTTTTCTTTAAAGTTAAATGAATCGCATGGCCATTCTTAAAGCAGGTTTACGGTTGTATATATAAAACTCATGCCTGAACCGCAGGCAGGTCCTTTGCATAACAATCAATTTCAAAATTATTGTATTTGCCATTACTGATTTGGCACTGGCGGTTTTCTGTAGCTGTAATAGCGCCTCAGCAATGATCTTCCTGTAGCGTAATTGATAGTAGGCCGCGTACGAAATTATAGGCAGACGTTTATCATTTCCGTTCTCTAATAATTGGCAGCAACCAATAGTTTTTGTACATCGGTTATAATTATCTTTCTGCCTTTTGTTGTCAGTATTCCTTCCTGTTTAAAATCTTTAAGCATCCGCACAATATTTTCCCTGGCCGTGCCTACCAGGCTTGCAAGATCTTCCCGGGAAAGATTGATCTCTACGGCCATGCCCGGCGAAAAATCCTGTTTATATTTTTCACGCATCAATATCAGTTGCATGGCCAGCCGCTCCCGTACATTTTTTTGTGCAAAAAGAGCAACACTGTTGGCAAACACGGAAAACTCATGGCTTAATGTTTTTAGAAGCCACTGCGACAGTGTTTTGGATGATTCTAAAACCTGGAGAAAATCTTCCTTGGGTATAAAGGCGATCCGGCTTTCTTCCAAAGTAGCTGCGCTGTCAGGGTAACGTTCCCCGGCAAGCAGGGCGTGATAGCCAATTAATTCCCCGGTGTTGGCTACGTAAATAATTTGTTCCTTGCCTTCTTTATCTACTTTATATTTTTTAGCCATGCCTTTCCGTATGTAAAAGATGCCTGAGGGAGAAGCACCTTCCCTGAAAATAATTTCTCCTTTACTGTACACCTGCTCGCTCATGTTGGTCCTGAGCATTTCCAGTTCAGCAGTGGACAATTCAGTAAGAACAGAAGTATTATTAAAGCCCCATTTATCAAGCGGAAAGATTCCTTTTAAGCTCATAGGTTTTACAAAACTAGCTTTTAAAAAGTGATAAAAGTTACTTTTTAGAGTGATAAGGTTTACCGCAGCGCCTTACACTGCTGTGTAGCTTTGCATTATGCAAACATCAAATGCACCAAAACCGGCTGCTGTTAAAAGAGATCTTTATTATACAACCGATCATGAATGGATCGACTTCCAGGGATCAGTTGCTTATGTAGGTCTTTGCTCCTTCAAACTAAAAGGAATAAAACAAATCCAGGAGGTTGTGGTTGCCGATACGAAAGACCTGCTAAAAAGCGGAGATGTCATCGCTTCTTTGCTTTATGAAGATTACAAAATAGACGTTCATATGCCTGTTGATGGAAAAATAGTGCAAATTAATGATGTGATCCTTGGCGGCAACCATGAACTGGTGTTGCAGCAACCCGAAAGTAATGGATGGATTGCCTTGGTTGTTCCGGCTTCTCCTTACGACCGTAAAGATTTGTTGATCTCTGAGCAATACCGCCTGCGTGCGGCATTAAGATAGTAATGCTATGCAAAAAATAATGCAAAGAAATCACCTGCACGATTGGTTTACCGATGATGCCCGGTTTCATCATTTGTTTCCGGTTCATATTCAAAAAAGAGCTCGCAGGCACTGGACGCCCCTGGAAGTGGCAAAGTATGCCTCAGAATTTTTGGTGCCCGAGAGCGGCGCTAAGGTGTTGGATATTGGCAGCGGTGTAGGCACGTTTTGTTTATCGGCTGCCTACTATAGGCCCAACGGTTTATTTCATGGCATCGAGCAAAGAAAAGAGTTGACTGATTATGCCCTGCAGGCCAAACACGAACTGGGCCTGGCCAATGTTTTTTTTATCCATGGAAATTTTACACAACTCGACCTGGGTCAATACAATCACTTTTATTTTTTCAATTCTTTTTATGAAAACCTCGAAGGAACGGAAAAGATTGATCATACCATTGAATATTCCTCTTCTTTATACACATACTATAACCGTTATTTATACAAGCAGCTGGAACAAATGCCGGATGGTACCAGGATAGCCACCTTTCACAGTCTTGAAGAAGAAATACCGCCCTGCTATTACGTGGTAAAAACGCATTTTGAAGGCTTGCTCAAGTTCTGGATTAAGTATGATTAAAGAAGGGATCCTAGCAAGGCTGGATATATGTATGAAACAAAGGTTGGAGTGGCCGCTGGAAGGACAATAACCAGGACCAGTCTCCGGCTGTAAACAAAAAAAGTTCAGTAAATAAAATAATGATCTTAAAATAATTTTTGCATGTCAGTAGTAATGAAAATATACAGAAGCAACCTGGTGAATGATATTTTAATGGCTTCCACATTTCTGGAAGTAAAAGAGCGGATCAATGAAAGCATTGTTAAACTGAAGGCGCAAAACATTTCTCCGAAGGACCTTGATAAATATATCGTCACCACCTTAGCCGATTTAAAAGACCTGAATGAATCGACCCTGGGTTATGACCAGTATGCCAATATTATAACTGCGAAGGTGTATCTTAAAGAACTAAACGATACTTCTTTAAGCACGGCTTCTTAACGAAGATCCCATGTTTAAACCCAAATTAGTAGATACACTTCAAAGCTATAGCAGGCAACAGTTTGCAAAAGATATTATTGCCGGAATTATTGTAGGCATTGTTGCTCTTCCCCTCGCCATTGCCTTTGCCATTGCTTCGGGGGTTTCTCCTGAAAAAGGCTTGTACACAGCCATTATCGCAGGTTTTGTTATATCGGCTTTTGGCGGAAGCCGTGTGCAAATTGGTGGACCAACCGGTGCATTTATTGTCATTGTTTATGGCATTGTGCAGCAATATGGCGTGAATGGTTTGATCATTGCTACTTTCCTGGCCGGTATTATGCTGATGCTAATGGGTTTTGCCCGTTTTGGAAGCGTCATCAAATTCATTCCTTACCCGCTCATCGTTGGTTTCACTACAGGAATAGCCGTGATCATCTTCTCTTCCCAGATGAAAGATTTCTTTGGCCTTGACATGGGCGCTGTTCCAGCCGATTTTATTGGTAAATGGCAGGCTTATTTCCATCACTTCTCAACCATCAGTTGGTATGCCGTGACCATTGGACTGGGTACCATTTTGATCGTTACCTTTTTTTCAAAGGTCACGCATGTTGTGCCGGGTTCTTTGGTGGCTATCCTGTTAGCAACTGTTGCGGTACAGTTTTTTCATTTGCCCGTAGAAACTATTGGCAGCCGCTTTGGCAGCATTCCGTCTTCCCTGCCATTGCCTTCTGTGCCGCACCTGGACTGGGGGGTCATTAAAGCCTCTGTTCAGCCTGCCTTTACCATCGCCATCCTGGGTGGCATTGAAAGCCTGCTTTCTGCGGTGGTAGCCGATGGCATGATTGGCGGCAATCACAAAAGCAATATGGAACTGGTAGCGCAGGGCGGCGCTAACATGGCCTCTGCTCTTTTTGGAGGCATACCTGCCACAGGCGCCATTGCCCGTACCGCTACCAATATTAAAAATGGCGGCCGAACACCGGTAGCGGGCATAGTGCATGCCTTTACCTTGCTGGTCATCATGTTGCTGGTGGGTAAATGGGCAACATTGATCCCTATGGGTTGCCTGGCCGGGATACTGGTGATTGTGGCCTACAACATGAGCGAATATGAAACCTTTATAGCCATTGCTAAAGGAAGCCGCAGCGATGCCACTGTGCTGATCACCACGTTTTTATTAACCGTTTTATTCGATCTTACCATTGCCATTGAAATAGGGATGGTGTTGGCTGCCTTCCTGTTCATGCGTAAAATGATACAGGTAAGCCATGTGAGCCCTTTTTTAAAAGAAGGCAGGGGTAATGGTGACGATGACAAATCTATTAACCGGTATAAGATACCGGCAGGTGTGGAAGTGTTTGAACTATCGGGCCCTTTGTTTTTCGGCGCCGCATACAAGTTTAAAGATGCCATCAGGGTGATTGAAAAGAAACCCAAAGTATTAATTGTGCGTATGCGCAACGTACCCGTGATTGATGCCACCGGCATTCATACGATAAAAGATGTGCTGCGCATGTGCCGGAATGATAAAATGCAATTAATCATCAGTGGCATCCAACCGCAGGTTTTGGAAGAATTCAGAAAATCCAGGTTGTTATTTCAAATCGGCAAACGGTATGTGACGGATGATTTTGACCTTGCTTTGCAACGGGCAAAAGAAGTGGTAGGGCATTCCAAAGAGGCTGTAATCAGATAAAAGTTTTTTTAGAAAAGCTGAAATGAGAAGATCAAGATGGCAGATGGTAGATGATAGATGACAGAAGGAAAATAAGCCGCTGTCTCACGATTGTTTCACTGGCAGCGGTTTGGATAAGGTCTTATTAAAAATCCACTTCTTATCTAGCCTTAATCCTTCTTTCAACAATGTTCAGGAAAAAATGGACTTGATCTGAACTACTAAAAGAATAATTTTGGTTTAGCATTCTCAATCTTCAAATATGAATTACCATAAAATAGCCTGGCTGCCTGTTATTTTTTCAATGGCTTTATGTTTAAGCCTTCCATCATCCGCACAGCAAAACAGGAAAGTGAAAGAGAATAAGACGAAGGTAAAAAATGATACCGCCATGCAAATGCCCTACAATGGCGTTGATACCAGTGTTATTGAAAACACTATAGGCATCAAAGGGAAATACAATAAGGGGGAATATAAAATCACCATCCCTCAAAATGATGTAAGTATGACGGCGGATGGTTTTAAGATCATACCGGCCATGGGCCTGGGTACCTGGGTGGCCTTTACTCCATCAAAAGAGGGAGTAATGATGATGGGCGATTTAGTGGTAACAGAAAAGGATCTGAAACCCGTGCAGCAGGAAATTATCAGGCAGGGGCTCACTATTACGGCAATCCACAACCATTTTGTACGGAATCAACCCAATATCATGTATATGCATGTAGGAGGCGCAGGACCAACGGACCAGGTGGCTGAAAAAGCAAAGGCGGTGCTGGATAAGATTAAGGAAACAAGAGGTGGCGATCCGGCTGAAGGAACGGCTTCCAATGGAGCGGTTCCCAATAGTTTGGATACCAAAAAGCTGGACCGCATATTGGGTTATACCGGTGAAATGAACAAAGGTGTTTACAAGTACACTATTGGAAGACCTGACGTAAGTTTGGAGGAACATGGCATACCGGTGTCCACTTTTTTAGGATTTAATACGTGGGCGGCTTTCCAGGGAACACCTGAAAAAGCAGCTGTGGCCGGCGATTTTACCATGCTTACAGACGAGGTGGCACCTGTTATTAAAGCACTGGTTGAAAACGGAATAGAGGTAGTGGCCGTGCATAATCACATGGTGCATGAACAGCCCAGAATCTTCTTTCTTCACTACTGGGGCATTGGCAATGCAGAACAGCTAGCCCATGGATTGAGATCTGCCCTGGATAAGACAGGAAAAAAGCAAACAACTGCCGGCAATGCGGGAGATCATTGATAGTTTACTGCTTTTGGGCTGCTCTTATGATACTTGCTTAATAGAAACTACAGTATGTTGTGAAGTTTTACATATTGAAGCAGCATAATGGTTTTGCCATCTTTGATCTCACCCTTGTCAATCATCTCCATTGCCTTTTGAATAGGGATTTCTAAAACTTCAATGTTTTCCTCCTCATGGTCAATACCTCCGCCATCATTTACTTTCATAGCTTTCGAATATTCAGCAATAAAGAAGTATAAGATTTCGGTTACCGAGCCTAGCGACATATAGGCTTCAAATATTTTCTGTACATGGGCGATTTTATAGCCGGTTTCTTCTTCGGTTTCACGTCTTATACAATCCTCAGGATTGTCTTTGTCCAGCAAGCCGGCGCAAGCTTCTATCAGCATGCCGGATGCATTGCCATTGACAAATGTTGGCAGTCTGAATTGTCTTGTAAGAATAACGGTCTTTTGTTCTTTGTTATACAATAAAATGGTGGTGCCATTGCCTCTGTCATAGGCCTCTCTGGATTGTATTTGCCTGCTGCCATTTTTTTTCAGGTATTCATAAGTGATCTTTCTAAGAGTATACCAATTATCGGAAAGGATTTCGGTTTGTAAAATCTTTACGTTTTCAATCATTTTGAAAAATAACGTTTTAGTTGTGCGTAACGAAAGTAGTTGCCGTTACAATATATTAATTCCTTGCATTGCAGCAACAGGAGGTGAGTGGTGGGCTTGATATTTCAGCCTGTGTGCATTCAATTGAAAGCATTGGGGGAGCAAAACTACCTTAGGGGCATAGGAAAATCAGGACCAGTGGTTGATAAAAGAAATAAAAAAAGGCCCGGGTATGCCGGGCCTTTTTATTCGGGAAGTAGATTAATATCTGTTTTTATTATAGCTGTTTCCGTTGTTGTAACCATTGTTACTACGGGCCGGCCTGTCTTCTTTGGGCTTGGCTTCCATTACCTTAATGGTTCTGTTTTCAACAGTGGCGCCATCCAGTTCGGCAATGGCTTTTTTAGAAGCGGCTTCATCAGCCATTTCTACAAATCCAAAACCGCGGGATCTTCCGGTTTCCCTGTCATTGATGATTTTGGCCGAGCTTACTTCTCCATAAGGAGCAAAAAATTCTCTTAAGTCTTCATCCTGTACGTTGAAGCTTAAGTTGGAAACATAAATGTTCATGATCTTAAAAATAAAAAATTAAAAAATATTTGAGAACGGCAGAGAGTGAGAAACTAACTAAGATGCAGATTGCTAAGCAGACTAATTAATGAATACTAATGCGAGGCTCAAATTAACCCGGTGAAGATAGGCTTTATTTGGATATAGAGTCCTAAAACTATCACAAGGTTATTCTGAGTCCTCGCTGAATTTGGAATTGCGCAGTGCTATAGTCGTCCTAATTTAGCAAATCATCAAGTGAGATGGCGTCCAGGTAAGGATTTAACGGCGTGCTGTTGCCAAAAATCCGGTATTCTTCAATGGCCTTGCTTTCCACATTGCAATAGGTTTCCACATAATAGCTTTCCAATTGAAACAGGAAAACCATGTAGTTATAATTATGTCTTTTGCCAATTAAAACCCCTTCGTGAAGGACGGTTAACTTCTTTTCCGCTTCATTTAACAAGATAAAATCAGAAAGCTTCATAGTATTGATTTTAATAGTTGAACTAATAAATATTTACTAATAACCTTGCTCTGAACAATGATCAAATGCTGATGCCGGACGAAATGAACTAAGTTGACTGTGACGATTCTGCAACAGGTAATGAAAGAGATCTTAAAAGTGTTGGCCACCGTTGCAGAAAATAAGAGGCAATGGCAAATATAAAGTTGGAAATGGAATAATCACAGTTTTGGCAATGAAACTTTTGAAGCGGCCTGGTAATCTTGGCTGCAGGCAAAAATGTGACCTGAATTCCTTTTCTGGCGGCTGGCAAATCACCTTGTCTGCTTGATCCTTCAATATTTTTTTCTTTGCGAACCTTTTACCGGTAAGCCCGCTTTCATTCTTGCCTAGTCGTGTAGAATATTTCTTTTTCCATCTTATAAGAACGAACATTATCAAAAGCACGGTGATCTGATTCCGTCACCTTTTTGCCATGAATATAAAAAAAGGCCTATCCGGACTTTTACCATGTAATCATCGTAAGATTACAGTCAGGATAAAAGGTGAACTAATTGTAAAGTACATTCAAGCAGGGGTACCTTGTTTGAGGCAGGGACGAGTTCTATTTACTGTTGTTTTAGCAATAAGGCGTTGCCGCTTGCTCAACTATAAATAGCGCAACGGGTTTCTCCGTGCTGCCAGGATGTAACGTTTCATATTCATCCAGAAAGCCAGCACCATGTAAACAATAATAGGAGAGCCGAGGGTAAGAAAAGAAATATACATGAACCACATGCGGATGCGGGAAGTGGCGATCCCCAGCCTGTTACCAATGGCAGCGCAAACCCCAAAGGCCTGCCATTCAATAAAATTTTTGAACCGCTTCATTCTGCTAATTTAAAATTTTTGTCGATATACCGCTCATCAATATGGCTTTTCTTAACGCGGTTTTAAGTAACTTTGCACCACTTTTAAACGGGAAACAAAGCAATTCCCGTATTGTACCTACTTCTAAATATCTAACTATGCTTTTTGATCTGGATCTGATAAAGAAAGTTTACACTGAATTACCCACAAAAGTTCAAACAGCCCGCAATTTACTGGGCCGTCCTATGACATTAGCCGAAAAAGTCCTTTATTCCCACTCTTTTAAGCCTGCTACAAAAACCTACGAAAGAGGTAAAGACTATGTTGACTTTGCCCCCGATCGTGTGGCTATGCAGGATGCTACCGCCCAAATGGCCCTGCTGCAGTTTGATACCTGCGGACGCGACAGGGTAGCGGTGCCTTCTACCGTGCACTGTGATCACCTGATACAGGCAAAGCTGGGTGCGGAGGCGGATCTGAATACGGCTATTGATACCAACAGGGAAGTGTACGATTTTCTTTCTTCTATTTCCAATAAATATGGCATCGGTTTCTGGAAGCCTGGCGCTGGCATCATTCACCAGGTAGTGCTGGAGAACTATGCGTTTCCCGGTGGCATGATGATTGGTACCGATTCACATACACCCAATGCTGGTGGTCTCGGTATGATCGCCATTGGTGTGGGCGGCGCCGATGCAGTAGATGTAATGGCCGGTCTTCCCTGGGAATTAAAAATGCCCAAACTGATTGGCGTGAAGCTGACAGGTAAAATGAATGGCTGGACATCCGCAAAAGACATTATTTTAAAAGTAGCCGGCATTCTTACCGTAAAAGGTGGTACCGGTGCTGTAGTAGAATATTTTGGCGAAGGTGCCGACAGCTTAAGCTGCACCGGTAAGGCCACTATTTGTAACATGGGTGCCGAGATCGGTGCTACCTGTTCGGTTTTTGCCTATGACGATAAAATGGCTGCCTATCTAAGGGCCACCGAACGTGCATCTGTAGCCGAACTTGCTGATCATGTGAAAGAGCATTTGCGTCCTGATGCTGAAGTGTATGCCAATCCTGCAAAATATTACGACCAGTTAATTGAAATTAATCTGAGCGAACTGGAACCCCATGTCAATGGTCCGTTCACTCCCGACCTGGCTACGCCGATCTCCAAAATGGCAGAAGCCGTGGCCGCTAATGGCTGGCCCGATGCTATTGAAGTGGCATTGATCGGTTCCTGCACCAATTCTTCTTACGAAGATATCAGCCGTTCGGCCTCCATTGCTGCACAGGCAAAAACCAAAGGCCTGAAAACAAGGAGCGAGTTTACCGTAACGCCTGGTTCAGAGCTGGTACGCTATACCATAGAAAAGGATGGTTACCTGGGCACCTTTGATGAAATTGGCGGTGTTATTTTAGCCAACGCCTGCGGTCCCTGTATTGGACAATGGGCCCGTCATATCGACGATCCGGCAAGAAAGAACACCATTGTTACTTCCTTCAACAGGAACTTTGCTAAGCGTAACGATGGCCTGGCCTCCACACATGCTTTTGTGGCCAGTCCTGAAATTGTTACGGCTTATGCCATTGCCGGACGCCTTTCCTTCAACCCCCTGAAAGATAAACTGGTAAATGAGAAAGGTGAGGAAGTGATGCTCGATGAACCCAAAGGATACGAATTGCCTCCAAAAGGGTTTTCGGTTGATGATCCGGGTTACCAGGCCCCGGCGCCCAGCGGTACCGAGGTGGAAGTGGTAGTAAGCCCCGCTTCCCAGCGCCTGCAGTTACTAAGTCCTTTCCCGGCGTGGGATGGCAAAGACCTTACAGGTTTAAAACTGCTGATCAAGGCAAAAGGAAAATGTACTACTGATCATATCTCCATGGCTGGTCCCTGGTTGAAATACCGCGGCCACCTGGATAACATCTCTAATAACATGCTGATCGGGGCTGTTAATTATTTTAATAACCAAACAGACAGTGTAAAGAACCAGCTGACCGGCGAATACGGTCCTGTGCCGGCTACGCAAAGAGCCTACAAGGCTGCTAATATTGGTTCTGTGGTAGTGGGTGATGAGAACTATGGGGAAGGCTCTTCCCGCGAACATGCAGCTATGGAGCCCCGTCATTTGGGTGTAAGGGCTATTATTGTAAAAAGCTTTGCCCGCATTCATGAAACCAATTTGAAAAAACAGGGAATGCTGGCACTTACCTTTGCCAATAAGGAAGATTATGATAAGGTGCAGGAGGATGATGTGATTGACATTACAGGTGTAACTGATTTTGCCCCGGGCAAACAACTTACCCTTGTATTGACACATGCCGATGGCAAGACCGACAAAGTAAAACTGAATCATACCTACAACGAGCAGCAGATCGAATGGTTTAAAGCTGGTAGTGCTTTGAATTTGATCCGCAAGCAGTTTGGTAAGGCATAATAAAATCCGGAAGATAAACCCCGCAGGTTTCAAAAACCTCCGGGGTTTTAAAAAGGCTGTCCTCTATTCAGGACAGCTTTTTTTATGTTGTTTAAGGAATGCCTTTCCGGCAAGGCAGTATTCAGCTTTGCCTCTGCTATTTTTTCCTCAAAATGTCCGAATCACTTCCACCTGAAGGCTTTTCCTGAAGGACCTGCTCCTGAATTTTTATACCTCAGGCAACCAGCGGATGTTTTGTTCCGTATGATAGTGTTATTCAAAACAACATTATGAGGAAGACAGTTTTATTATTTTGCTCTATTTTTCTGATTGCCTGTATCTATATCTCTTGTAGCAAGAGTAGCAGTAATTCTAATCCACCACCTGATCCTTGCGCCGGTGTTACCGTTACCGTCAGCGGTACCATAACAAATGCTGCTTCCGGCCAGAACAATGGAAGCATTGCCGCCTCTGCAACGGGAGGAAGCGGCTTTACCTATAGTTTAAATAATGGTGCCTTCCAGTCTTCCGGAACCTTCAGCAGCTTGGCACCCGGCAATTATACCATTACTGCCAAAAACAGTAACGGGTGCAGCGGGTCAAAAAGTTTTACGGTTGTTGCCGAAACGGCCTGCACAGGGGTAAATATCGTTATTGACGCTACGGCTACAACGGCCGTTCCCTGTGGTGGTCCTGGTGCAACCGTTACAGTGAATGCTACCGGCAGTACAGGATTGACCTATAGCATAAATAACGGAACCTTCCAGGCTTCCAATAGTTTTACAAACGTGCCGGCAGGTAGCCAGACAGTAGTTGTGAAAGATGCCAACGGGTGTACGCAGTCAAAAGCCGTTACAGTAAATGCTGCTGCTGCAGGGCCTTTATTTACTGCCGTACGCAGCATTCTACAGGCCAATTGTGTAAGCTGCCATAACAACTCTGTGCAGAACGGAGGTATGAACTGGACCGTGGATTGTAATATCGTCACAAATAAAGCCGCTATCAAAACAAGGGCTGTTGACCAGGCCGGAACACCCAGTCAAATGCCCCAGCCGCCTAATCCTGCCTTATCTGCAGCAGACAGGCAAAAAATTGTTGATTGGATTAACGCAGGAGGAGCTTTTAATAATTAACAGTCAAATTCTTTATGGTCTATCGTTCAATGAGGCACTAACCATTACCTATAAACGGTAAGCCATAAACTCTATTCCCCTTGGCCCCAGCGAAAGCTTTCATTTTTTAACCCTGCCAGGTCAATCACCCGATCAACAACGGTTTGTGCTGCCTCTTCTATACTTTGTGGTTTACTGTAGAAGGAAGGAGAGGCAGGACAAATAATACCACCCGCCAGTGTTACCGTTTCCATATTGCGTATATGAATAAGATTGTAAGGCGTATCACGAACAACGCAGATCAGTGTTTTTCTTTCCTTAAGCATTACATCCGCGGCTCGTGAGATAAGGTCATCGGAAACGCCGCCTGCAATTCTGCCTAACGTTCCCATGGAGCAGGGAACGATAAGGAGGGCATCATATTTTGCCGAACCGGAAGCAAAGGGTGCTTTAAAATCTTTGGTGGAAAAATACCTGGCTTCAAAGCTGCTGTGGCTTTCATCGTCCAGCTCTGTTTGCCATACCAGGCGGGCATTATCGGTCATCACGATGGAGAGTTCAGTCAGTTGGTCTTTTAACTGCGCAAGCTTTTGCAGCAACAATTTTGCATAAATAGATCCACTGGCACCCGTAATGGCAACGGCAATTTTTTTCATAATAAGTTGATGAAGATAAAGAGGAATATTGTAGGGCCAATTGTCATTGGCGATATTGTGGGGTCTTGCCAATGGCAAAGCCTTTTATTTTTAACAGATGGAATACCTGATATCCGGTATCTCACACCTCCGCTACTTCCAGCCAGTATTTAAAAAAGTCGCTGATCTTTTGTTTGGTGCCTTCCAGTGAAGTGGGCTTTTTTACGAAGGAGCTGGCGCCGTTGGCATAACATTCACTTCTATAAAAAGAGAAATCGTTGTCGCTTAAAATAACTACCGGTACATCCTTGTATAAGGCATGTCCTTTTAATTTTTTAAGAACCTGTAGGCCGTCTTCAGGTGTGGCGTTATAATCTACTAAAATTAGAGAGGGTTTATGACCGGTGGAAAGCGCTGCAAAAAGATCGTTACTGCCTGTGAAAAAGTGAACGGGCACAGTCACGCCGATTTCTTCCAGGGTTTTACTGGTTAAGAACCGATCGTCGGAATCGTCCTCCAGCATGAATACACTCTTGCTCATTGATTAAAGGTTGTTCTGTAAAAATACAACTTGTGTAATATCATGCAGAGAGATGACAAACACAATAAAAAACAGGATAGAAAGGGAAGGGAGCCAACGACCTCTTATTGCTCCTTCCTTTGTTTAAAGGAATACAGGCCTACATTGGAGGATAAATGAAAAGAGGCTCCCTGAAGAAGCCTCTTTTATCGCCTACTAAAAATATTTTAAAATGTACTGGTGGCATTACTACCCCCAACCGGTGCGTTGTTGTCTCTCAGGTTCTCATAGATCCATTTGGTCATTTTGCTCCATAGATGATAGGAAGTATTGTCTGGAGCTCCTGAAATTCCGTGATTCTTGTTAGGATAATAAGCACTTTCAAAATCAATATTGCTTTTCACCAGTGCCTTCACCATTTCCACGCTGTTTTGAAAATGCACATTATCATCGGCAGTGCCATGAATGAGCAAATACTTTCCTTTTATTTTATCGGTGAAGTTGATAGGAGAATTGTCGTCATAACCTTTAGGGTTTTCCTGCGGCGTACGCATGTAACGTTCGGTGTAAATATTATCATAGAACCTCCAGGAAGTAACCGGTGCTACTGCCACCGCTGCCTTAAATACATCAGCGCCTTTGGTAATGGCCAGCGAACTCATAAAGCCGCCGTAGCTCCATCCCCAATGCCCGATCCGGTTCTTGTCAATGTAGGGAAGCGAACCTAAATATTTGGCAGCGTCTATCTGGTCTTCAATTTCATATTTGCCTAACTGCAGGTAGGTTTTCTTTTTAAATTCCTCTCCGCGCAGGCCGGTGCCGGTATTGTCAATGCTTACTACAATAAAGCCGTTCTCAGCCAGCATCTGGTGCCACATACTAACAGCGCCGAAACGGTTGGTTACCTGTTGCGAGCCGGGACCGCCGTAATTGCAAAACAGCACAGGGTATTTTTTACCGGCATCGAAGTTGGAAGGCTTCAGCATCCAGCCGTTCAGGGTATCGCCTTTAGAGTTGGGCACACGAATAAAACCAACGGCTCCCAGGTCGTATTGGTCCAGCACCGATTTTAATTTGGCACTCTCGTTCACTACCTTATTCTGCACAGCCGTTACCCCTTTTTTATCTTTTGTAATGTTGTACAGCGTAACCGTTTGTGGTGTATTGATGTTGGAATAATAATCGTAGAACTGTGTAAAGTCTTTGTTCATCTCTATACGGTGCCAGCCTGTGCCCTTTGTCAGCATCCATGTTTTCTTGCCGTCAAAATCAGAAGCAAACAAGTTGCGGTCCATGGGAGTAGGATAGGCCAGGGTATAATAAACCACCTTGTTGGCTTCATCCACGCCATTCACATCAGCCACATCGTATTTCATTTTGCTGATCTGCACTTTTCTTTTGCCATCTATGCTGTACGAATAGATTTGCGTATAGCCGTTCATTTCGCTGGTGAAGATGAAATTTTTTCCATCCTTCAAAAACCACCAGTTGTCATCAATATCAATATAATACTTGTTTTTTTCTTCGTACATGGTTTGCAGTTCACCGGTAGCTGCATTGGTCAGCAATAATTTCAGGTCGTCCTGGTGACGGTTCATCCAGTATACCACCAGCTTATCATCCTGCTGTGTCCATTTAATGCGGGGAATATAAATATCGCCCTGCAGGAATTGGGCCTTTACATCCTGGCCATTGGCCACATTGTAAATATGAATATCCACTTTGGAGTTTTCTTCTCCGGCTTTCGGATATTTATACGTGTATTGTTTGTTGTAGGAATTATCGAACACGGTGAACTCGTATTCCTTTACTTTGCTTTCGTCAAACTTATAGTAGGCAATGTAGGTGCCGTTGGGGCTCCATTCAAACGCTTTTGTAAATCCAAACTCTTCTTCATACACCCAGTCGCAGTTCCCATTGATGATATAGTTCCATTTGCCATCGGTGGTGATGGAGGTGGTTTTGGCGGAAGCTATATCATACATGTAAAGGTTGTTGTCAAATACGTAGGCGATTTTTGTTCCGTCGGGAGAGAAGGTAGGGTGCAATACCTTTCCTTCGTTTAGCAGAACGGCTTTTTTTGCCGCCACGTCGTACACATATACGGTTGATTTGGAAGAACGGCGGTAGATGGATTCACGTCCATTGAAAAAAAGGATGCGTTTCTTATCGGCGCTGACGGTGTAATCTTTTGTCTCTATTTTTTTGCCGCTGGCATCTGCAATGGCGGCGGCATCAAAAAGACCGCTGTTGTCTTCCTGTGCAAAGCCGGGAACAGGTTCACCACGAAAGGTGGCTTTTTTGTAAATGTCTTCAAGAGTGATCTTTTTCTTTTGTGCAATAGTTAGAAGAGGCAGAAAAAAAAGGAGCAGGAGTAAGCTTCTCATCGGTGAAAAAAATTTTAACCGTAAATGTAGGGCTTTGCGATGGAATATGGCCGCTGCCGGCCGGCAGGCAAGGAAGGGTTTAGGGTTTGGTTAAGAAAAATAATGTTCTTTCAGGGAAAGAGGACTGTTTTCTAGCGCTTTTTGCTGGTTCCAGGGTAAGAGGCTGTTGTATGGACGCACTCACCATACAAAACAGATATTGCTAGCAGGTTTATTATCCATCCCCAGACAAATTTGAACGTTAGGTGTTATAGTCTGCATTTTCTTCCCCCACAGCATTGCTTATAGTTGAACATACCCCTTGCGAAAGACTTATCGGGAAAGAAACTTGTGTAAGGCTATCCCCGTAATGATTTACAAGCCTGTCATTCGCTCTGCGCTTTCAGGATAGCGGGCACCTTGAATCGTGATCTTTGAGGCCGCTTCTTCAATTTCACGGAGATCGGCAGCCGTAAGTTCAAGATTCACGGCTCCTAAATTTTCCTCCAGGCGATCCAGCTTCGTTGTGCCGGGGATTGGAACGATCCAGGGCTTTTGTGCCAGCAACCAGGCCAATGCAATCTGCGCCGGCGTTGCGTTCTTTTGTCCAGCAATGTGGTTAAGCAGGTCAACCAGGACCTGGTTTGCTTTCCGGTTCTCGGGGCTAAAACGGGGGACCGTGTTGCGAAAATCTGAAGGAGCGAGTTGGGTGCTTTCGTCGATCTTTCCAGTGAGGAATCCCTTGCCCAACGGGCTAAAAGGAACAAAGCCGATCCCGAGTTCTTCCAGTGTTGGTATTATCTCTTTTTGAGGAGTTCTTGTCCAAAGCGAGTATTCGCTTTGCAGGGCTGTCACCGGTTGCACGGCATGTGCCCGGCGAATGGTTTTTGCGCCCGCTTCGGAAAGTCCAAAATGCTTCACCTTTCCTTCCGCGACCAGGTCTTTCACAACTCCCGCCACCTCTTCGATGGGTACATTTGGATCGACACGGTGCTGGTAGTACAGATCGATGGCGTCTACCTTCAGTCTTTTGAGTGAGCCTTCCACTACCTGTTTGATGTGCCCGGGCCGACTGTTTAAGACCGACCACCTGTCGGTGTCGTTGGGGCCCGGCGCCCAGCCAAATTTGGTAGCGATCACTACCTGCCCTCGAAATGGTGCAAGGGCCTCACCCACCAGCTCTTCGTTTACCAGTGGGCCATACACTTCAGCGGTATCAAAAAAAGTAACGCCCCGTTCCACGGCGGCCCGGAGAAGAGCGATCATCTCCTGTTTGTCTTTGGGTGGCCCGTAGGACCAGCTCATACCCATACAACCCAATCCAAGTGCAGAGACTTCCAGACCACTGTTTCCTAACTTTCTTTTTTGCATGGTGTTTATTTTTTAAATTTTAAATGAAGAATCGATTTTGCTTTTTGCGCAGTTTATTTTATCCACAGCCTTATTCCGCTTTTGCCTCTTTTATAACGTTAATGGCATTTGAGATCCGTGGAAAACCAATGTAAGGATAACATTGAACCATAGCTGAAATCAGCGTTTCCTTACTGTTTCCCACCTTCAGGTTGCCCACCGCATGGGAAGCCATTTGCCGTTCTGTTCCTCCCAGTGTTGCCAAAGCGCAAAAGATCATGAGTTCTCTTGTTTTAATATCCAGGCCGCCCCTTGTATAGAAATCGCCAAAACAGGACTCTGTTAACATAACGGGGATGACGTCATTGAAACCACCGGGCAAGTCTTTCATCGCTTGTTTCATCCCGTCTCCATAAAGCGGTAATTGTTTTTCTTTCCCTTTTTCAAATCGTTGATTCCCTTCAACCGTTGCTTTGCCTTCCAAAGGCAGTTGAACACCCCTGCTTTCAAAAACGTTGTTTATGGTATCCAGGGCATTTAATACTTTTGGGAAGCCAATGAAAGGAGCGCATTGATAAGCCACTTCCCTGATCTCAACAGGCGAAACGCCAATGTTTAAGGCTGCAATTGTGTGGACTTTTAATTGAGGCAAGGTTTGATTGGTGGTCAGAGCGGTTATGGTGATGAGTTCTCTTGTTTTATCATCCAGGTTTCCCGTGTAAAATACGTCACCAAATATGAGTCGTTGCAGGATGTTCATTAACTCGGGATCTGTTTTGCTGGCCAGTATTCGTTGACCAAACAACTCCTGGTACTTTTTTTCGGTTCTTTCTATTCTGCTTGTGTCGGTGCGGTTTTGTTTGGATTGTTTATTGGGGACTTGCGCCGTTACATCCAACAAGGAGAAAATACTAATCGTGATGGTTAAAAATACAGGTTTCATGCGCATGCTTTATTGGTGAAATAAGTGGGGCTTATTTGAAGCGGTTGTATTCTTCGTCGGTTACTTTTTCCATCCAGTCAACTGCCTTACCATCGAGCTGTTCCTGAATAGCGATGTGGGTCATCGCGGTTGTTGGGGCAGCTCCGTGCCAATGCTTCTCACCCGGCGGAAACCAAATCACATCGCCGGGATGAATCTCTTCAATGGGGCCGCCTTCCCGTTGCGCCAGGCCACATCCGAAGGTGACAATGATGGTCTGTCCCAGCGGGTGGGTGTGCCAAGCCGTTCGGGCACCAGGCTCAAATGTTACACTGGCACCGGCTACACGTGCAGGAGCAGATGCCTGGAACAAGGGATCGAGGCGCACCGTACCTGTAAACCAGTCGGCGGGTCCTTTGCCGGAAGGCTGCGAACCGATTCTTTTGATTTCCATATTAACATGTTTTACTTTTTTGGAGTGCTAAACATTGCCCGCTTAAAATTCCTGCTTTGTTGGTCTGTATAAAATTTCATTGATGTCTACTTCCTCCGACTGGCTGATAGCAAAGGCTACGGCTCGTGCAAACGAATCGGCAGGAATGGCGTAGTCCTTATAATACTGCTGCATACCCCTGGCAACATCCGGTTCACTGATGGTGTTTGGCAGTTCGGTATCCACCGCACCGGGCGAAATGATGGTTGTACGAAGGTTGTAGGGCTTCACTTCCTGCCGTAAGCCTTCGGATATGACCCGCACCGCATGTTTGGTGGCTGCATAAACCGCGCCACCGGCACGAACCTTATGGCCCGCTACAGAGGACACATTGATGATATGCCCCGATTTTTGTTGCTGCATATACGGCAGCGCTGCAGCAATACCGTATAATACACCTTTGATGTTTACATCAATCATCTGGCTCCATTCGTCCAGCCTCAAACGGTCCAGTGGCGATTGGGGCATGAGCCCTGCATTGTTGATGAGTACATCAATGCGTCCATAGGTTTGCACGGCTGCATCAACCAATGCTTTTACTTGTTCGTGTTTAGTAACATCGGTAGCTAAAGCCAGCGCTTTACCACCCTTGTTGTTTAATTCGCCTTCCAGTGATCGAATGCGATCCGCACGGCGGGCGCCTAACACAACAATGGCGCCTTGGGCAGATAGATGTCTTGCGGCTGCTTCACCAAGCCCGCTGCTGGCCCCGGTGATCACAATGACCTTTCCTTGAATGTTATTGTTCATGATTAAACGCTTTTGACGTGACTAAAACTTGTCAGTGCGCATGGTAAAACCCTCATAAGGCCCCTGTTAAGTTTTTGCGTTTAGTTTTCCCTGTTACGGCTTCGCCCTTGTATGAATCTTTTTATAGAGTGCTGATCATTTCTACTTCTTCTTCCTCAACCGCTTCCCGGTTGGCTCTTTGCACAATGAGCTTTCTACCCAAAAGGAAAACCGAAAATGCGGAGATGGAGCAACCGGCCATAACGCCAGCCATAGGTAATGCCGTGCCATTTTGCAAAAGACTTACCAAGGCCGATGCGCCTGCGCCTATGCCCATTTGAACGGCACCCATCAGTGCCGAAGCGCTACCTGCATTGTGGCCAAACGCCGCTAAAGAAAGGGCTGAAGCATTGGGAAAAATAAAACCCTGGCAACACAAGAAAAGAAAGATGAGAAAAATGGTAAGGTATAGTTCGCTCCAGCCAAAAAAGGTGAGGCCGGCCAGCATAATCCCGATCAGGCTCTGGCTAAGCGTTGCAACCTTAATGATCTGTTCACTGGAATATTTTTTTAAGGCAAAGGTATTGACCTGGCTGGCACTGATGATGCCTACAGCAATCAGCGCAAAGATCCATCCATACTGCTTTTCATTCACCCGGAACACTTCCATAAACACGTTGGGCGACCCGCTTACATAAGCGCAAAGACCACCGTAGGCTACGGCCCCCGTCAACGCATAGGTGTAAAACTGGGGGTGGCGGAGAATGCTCCCAAAGCTTTTGAGGATGGCGTCTGCCTTTAGCGAAAAATGGGGATCAGGCTTTTTGCTTTCAGGCAATAAAAAATAAACGCCGGCGAGAATGACGAGGTTTACAAAAATGAGCGTTGCAAAAACATAGCGCCAGCCAAACGCAGCGGTGATATAACCACCCGCCGTAGGTGCAATGATGGGCGAAACGGCCACCACCAGCATCAGCAGAGAAAATATTTTGGCATTTTCCTTTACTGCAAATAAATCCCGCACGATGGCCCGGGCTGTCACCATGCCGGCACAACCGCCTAAAGCCTGCAGGAGCCTGAACAGGATCAGTGCATTTACCGATGTAGCCATGGCACAACCGACCGAGGCCAACAGGTAAATGCAAAGCCCGGCGTACAAAGGCTTTTTCCTGCCAAACCGTTCCAGCAGGGGACCGTAGATCAACTGTCCAACAGAAATGCCGATAAAAAAGCTGGATAGCGACAACATGACCTGTGCTACAGATGTTTGCAGGTTTTTGGCAATCTCCGGGAAGGCCGGCAGGTACATGTCAATGGAAAAGGGACCGATGGCGGTGAGCAGGCCCAGGATGAGAATGAGATGGAATTTTTTAGTTGTACCGGAATGCTTCATGTTATATAAATGCCACAAAGGTATTCCTTCAATAGGCCTGCAGGTAACAGCAATCAAACTATCATCTAAGAATTTCAAACAATTTGTGTCCGTAAGGACGGGGGATACTGCGCTTTTGGAAAGTAATATACCAAACGGTTATCAAGAGGATAGATGATAGTTGCTGGATGACAGAAGGAAATGGCCGCTGCCGCCTCACCCCTGCTATCTCACGGCTCCGATTGCTGCCTTGACAGCCGGTTTGTATTAGACTTCACCTGCTTCCCTCATACATTCTGGCCTCTGACTGCGCCTGCAACAGGGGTAGGGACACTACGAAGCTGTCGGATGTTTCCTGCACTACTACATCGTGGCGGTTCAGCAGCTTGTATTTCTCTTTGATGTTGGAAAGTCCTATACCGGTTGATTCTGATTTGTGCACCCGTTTGGCCAGTGTGTTTTGTACCACCAGGTTAGCCTCTTCGGTAGAATAAATACTTACCACCACGGGTTTGGTTTTGCTGATGATATTATGCTTCACCGCGTTTTCCACCAGCATTTGCAGGCTGAGGGCTGGCAGTTCGTAGTTGTTAAAGGCAGGATCAATGTGGAGCTGTAACTGGAATCCTTCGCCGTGGCGTGTTTTTAATAAACTGGAATACGACTGGATGAAGCTGGTTTCCTGTTCTACCGTACTTACTGCGTTTTCATTGGTGCGCAAAAGATAACGGTACACCTTACTTAATTCATCTAAAAAGATCTCTGCCTGGTGTTTGTCTTCGTGAATAAGCGCCAAAAGCGTATTGAAACAATTAAATAAAAAATGCGGATTTACTTTTTGCTTCAGGTTTTCAAATTCCTGCATCAGTTGCATGCGTTCCAAAAGTTCCCTTTCATAAGCTGATTCCTTGTATTTGTCCACCAGGTACAGCACCTCCCACAAGGTTTCGAAAATAATGTTGATGGAAAGGCCTACCAGGTAGCCATATTTCAGATCGTTTTCCTGAATGCTGTAACCCAGAATATGAAACCAGTGGAAAACGAAAAAGATGAGGAGAACGGAAGGCGTCATGATCAGCAGGTTGATAGCCAGCTTATACAACACTCTTTTTTTTGTTTGCTCCAGTAAAGGAAATCTTTTACGCAGGTAAGCGTCGTATTCTACATGGCTGCGCCACGAAAAATAACCAATGAAATAAATGATCGGAAAGGCAACAGCCGCTACCTGCCATTCTTGGAACAACCTTTCATGGTATAAAATATAGCACAAGGCCAGCGTAATAAAAGGCATGGAAAGCCAGAAACCGATTACGTAGGCCTTTGGAGGTTTTGACAGTTTCATGCAGTATTCTTTTTTTGAAGCATGGGGAGTATGATCAGTCTTTCGGTGGTTTTTTCATTGATCACTACCGGAGGGGCGTTCAGCAATTTGTATTTGGTCAATAAATTATCCAGTCCTTCGTCTTCTTCAAAACTTACCGAAATGGCTTTTTCATGAACGCTGTGACGGATATAGATTTCGTCGTTGTTTCCATCGCAGATATCTATGGTTAACGGGTTGGATTTGTTGAGGGCGTTGGTATAAATAATGTTCTCCAGTATCACGTGCATGCTTAAGGGCGGCACCAGTTTTTGGAAAGCCTGCTCGCCTATGTTTACCGAAGCATCAATGGCCGCACCAAAGCGGGTCTTGGTCAAATATAGATAAGAGGTGGCAAACTTTATTTCATCGGCTACAGGTACCAGCAACTCTTCGCCGCTGCGCAACAGGTAACGGTGCACTCTTGTCATTTCCTCTAAAAACCGTTCCGCATTATTCTCATCTTCATGTATCAAACCGGAAAGTGTATTAAAGCAGTTGAATAAAAAATGCGGGTTGATCTGCCCTTTTAATCCCAGCAGCCTGCTTCGTTGATAGGCATTTCTTAATTTTTCTGTTTCGGCCAGCGAGCCTTTCCATCTTTCCCAGTTGGACAGTCCTTCTATGATGAAGATGGTCACTGTACTAACGATGCATCCGAACAAAACTGTCCACCAATACATGGCAGGATTTACAGGACAGTTCACCAGGCGAAAGTCTTTGTGAACTACCATGAGGCCTGCAATCACAATCATGTTCAATACATAAAATACCGGGAGCATCACGGCAATACGGCGCAACAGTTCACTGTTGGCAGCAAGGCGGTTACGTATCAATTGGGCCGCGGAAACAAAAAGAAAATGAATGAGCAGCATGTAAATGCCGGTATAGGTAAGGCTTTTTAAAAAGAGTGACAGGGATGAATAAACGCAACTGCCAAAAAGCATAAGGTTGGCTACCATAACATAAGGCAGTGTTATAATAAAGAACAGTTCTGGCTTTTTGAAACTGTAGCGCTTTGATGGCATAGAATGAAGATAACTTTTTAGACAGATATTTCCATGCCTTTGCCCCTGCCCGGGCAGGAGGTTTTTTGCCGCATCCCTAATGCTGTGTTATACCTGCTCATACAGGCGCAGCCGGTTTTTAAGCGAGGTCATTTCATGCTGCAAACCTTTCATTTGTTCTAAAAGGTGATGTATGGCGTCAAGGCCTTCGAGGTTGATCTGGAGATCGTAATGCAGGCGCACCATTTTTTCCAAGTTCTCCAACTGCTCCTCTTCAATAAAGCCGCTGCCTTTAATGGTAGTTACCTGTATTAATCCATATTCCTGCAGCGATTGAATGAAGGAAACTTCAATGTTGTGATGCGAACAAAATTCGCTTGCCGGTATCAGGTTTTCTCCTGCCATAGGAATTATTTTAATTTGGAGAGCTGGGTAAATAATTCTTTTTCTTTCTCAGATAAATGGGTGGGTATTTTCACTTGGTAGGTTACATACAGGTCGCCATATTTTCCTTCCTGTTTATACACCGGGAAACCCTTGCCTCTTAACCGTACTTTGGTTCCGTTTTGTGTTTCGGGCGGCACTTTCAGCTTTACTTTCCCGTCCAGGGTTTCAATGGTGGTTTCTCCGCCTAATACGGCGATGTAAAGGTCGAGGTCCTGTGTGGTGTGCAAATCATTGCCGGAGCGTTTGAATTTGGGATCATCCGCAATTTTAAAAGTAATATACAGGTCGCCATCAGGGCCGCCGTTGACGCCCGGACCGCCATGTCCTTTCAGTTTTATTTTTTGTTCATTCTCCACACCGGCATAAATGGTGATGCGGATGTTTTTGCCATTTACCGTAAGGGTTTGCTGATGTGTAGTAGCCGCCTCCCGCAAACTTAAGTGCAGTTCAGCTTCATAATCCTGTCCCTTAAATCCTCGTTGCCTGCTTCTTTTTGTGCCGCCGCCAAACATGGATGCAAAGAAATCAGAGAAATCGTCGCCGCCAAAGTCTTCCGTAAAACTTTGATCGCCTGTGCTTGTGTTTGCATATTGCCTTTGTTGACGGCGGGCTTGTTCAAACTGATCGGCATGCTGCCAGTCCTTTCCATACTGGTCGTATTTTTTTCTTTTTTCAGGATCGCTTAAAACTTCATTGGCTTCATTGATCTGCTGGAATTTTTTGTGTGCTTCTTTGTCGTTGGGATTAAGATCGGGGTGGTGTTTTCTTGCCAGTTTGCGATAAGCTTTTTTTATATCCTCAGTGCTTGCATTCTTGCCAACCCCTAAAATTTTGTAGTAATCTATAAATTCCATGAGCCTTTTTTGTAGGATAAGAAATATCAGTTCTATAAAATTAGGAAATAGGAGCAAGGAAAATTATAGCATCGGTAAAGGTTGGTAGGAAAATAACGGAGAACTGATTTTAAAAAAGGTTAAGACGGACGAATGGTCCTTTTGAGTTTAGTAACGGCAGAGGTGAAGCCAGATTGTTAAACCGACTGATCTTTAAAAGGCTATGCCTGTTATCCCGGGCTTTTATAGGCATTAATTAGCCATGGCAGGTTCGTTCTTTTGCAGTTTGTGTTTTATATACTCGCTGATTTTCATTTGTCCAACCGGAGGTGCAATTATGTCGTGTTGCATTACTTCAACAAAGAAGGCAAATTTGTCGTAGGTATTTCTGTCAACCAGTTTAATAACAGGCAACATAGCTTTTACCAATCCTATAGGTATGGTTCTGACTTTTTACCCGGATTTACCAGGTCTTGTATGATTTGATTGATCTCTCTTCGGTTAAGGATTTCTTTGCCTTCTGCGGCAATGGTCGTACTGGGTTGAGCAATGGCTGTTACGTAAATTTTGGCAAGGTCTCCTTCATAAATCGGATTGGTTCGTTTTTCTCCCTTCCCCATGTTGATGAGTTGTCCTTTTTTTGCCATCGTCATCAGGTCAATATAAGAGCTAAACAGAGCCGGCGGTTTGATAATAAAATAGTCTATGCCGGAAGCCTTCAGCTTTTCTCCAAACCTGTAGTGCACATTAAAACATGTTAAGTGGGTATATTGCTCTGCTCCGAATGCAGAAACGTACACAAATTTTTTGATATTGCTGTTTCAATGCTTCTGCAAGTATCCAGGAATTGGCTTTCAAATCTATGTCTTCAAAAGAAGGTTTGCTTTTATCGTTGGGCGAAACCGATTTGCCTCAGGCAGAAATGACAATGTCAAAACCATGACAACAATCTTTTAAAGAAACCGGATCGGTAACATCGGCTATCAAACATTTGCCTGTAATTCCTGCCAGGTCTTTTCTTTTTTCCTCGTTTCGAACTACAGCTGTCAGGTCATAACCGGCTTGTGCTAATGCTTCGCCAATTTTTTTTGCCCAGGTTTCCTGTGCTGCCAAATAAAATTACCTTATTCATTGTTGACAGAATTTGCTTAAAATGTACTGGTTGGGGAATAGACGGCCATGCCTGCTTTTTCTCTGCTGCATCCCGGTTTCGGCATCTCCTCCTCTTTAAAGTTATTCTTTTCCAGGATTTTTATTCCGATACAATTATCTGCTTGACCATGCTTCTAGTGTTTTCAATTGCATCATTTCAAATCCGGGCGGCGGATTACTTTTCCCATAGCCCCTTGCAGATACCCTTTGTTCCGATGTTGGGCAGCAGTTCAAAACCAATTTTCACTCTTTCTTCTCCGCGGAAAAGATTCCAGTAGCAAATGGAGTCATTAAACTTCACTGGTTTCATCAAACACAAAAAAATCTCATTCTCATCCTGCAGGATAAGCGGCCTTAAGGACAAGCGTTCCGTTTCCAAATGAGGAAATGGTGTAAAATGGAAAGAGACCCTTGCGGGGCCTATAACCCTTGAATTATTTCCTTGAAATTGTTAGCGTCATTTAACAGTTCCGTATAATCCCTGATCAGGATATCGGCGCCTGCCAGTTCTGCTGCACTATGGGTAGTTAACACACCAATTACTTTCATGCCGGCAGCTTTTGCCGAGTTAATGCCCACTACTGCATCTTCAAACACCAGGCAATTTTCGGGAGTTACATTCAAAAGTTCAGCCGTTTTAATATAGATCTCGGGATCGGGTTTTCCCTTGCTGATGTGAGCAGAATTTACAATTACATCAAAATACTCCCGCATCGGAATATTGGCGAACATAAAATCAATATTCACCTGTATGCCCGATGTGGCAATGGCCATCGGAATGCGGAGGTTTTTCAGCTTTTGGAGTAAAGGCAAAAGACCGGCAACAGGCGTAATGTGGGGCTGGTACAATTCACGGTAAATGGCTTCCTTTTCATGGGCGTACACCATGGCTTCCGCATCTTCCATTTTGCGCTGGTAAATGTATTCGATCACATCTTTATTGGTGCGGCCATTTACATTGGCTTTATATTCTTCTTCCGAAATTTCGCGGTTCTTATTTTTTAGATATTTTATCCATGATTGCAGGTGATAGGCATTATTATCTATCAACGTTCCGTCCAGATCAAAGATCACAGCTTTCACTTCCATCCGTATTCAATTTTTTTGCAAAGATGGGAAAGGAATTTTTGATTGGCGGCGGAAGGATAATTTTTTAGCAGAAATTTCTGTGAGGGACTTTGCTTAATTTACAATCGTAACAATCCCACATGAAAGGTATTATTCGATTCAGGCGCTCTGCAATGGTGCTGTTGATCATAGCTTCTCTTTTTTTTGTGTTCACCAAATGCGTCAACCAGGAAAACGAGAAGATGGCTGCGGACCGGCAAACCGAAACAGGGGTTAAAGAAATAAACGTTCCAACGGTTTCTTACCAGCAATTTGCCGGCTCTGAAAAATGTGCGGGCTGTCACAAAGATGTTTATGAAAGCCATCTTCGAACAGCGCATTACAATACTTCGCACCCGGCACTTGAAAAATATATCAAAGGCAGTTTTCAAAAAGGCAAAAATATTTATCAATATAATCCTGCTCTTGCCGTAGCTATGGAAAAAAGAGACAGCGGACTATACCAGGTGGTTTATTACCAGGGCGAAGAGAAAATGATTCTTCCTTTCGACATGGTGATTGGTTCCGGTGCCAAGGGGCAATCATTTGCCTACTGGAAGGACAACTGGCTTTTTCAAATGCCCATTACTTATTTTACCGCTGCAGGCCAATGGGCCAATAGTCCTGGCTTTCCGGGCAAGGTAATGGCAGACCGGCCGATTACATCACGATGCCTAGAGTGCCACACTACCTATGCCGGTAAACTTCCCGGCGATGATAAGGTGAGAGAGCAGTTTGATCGCAACCGCATCATTTTAGGAGTGGATTGCGAAAAATGCCACGGTCCTGCTGCACGGCACGTCGACTACCAAACACAAAATCCTAAGGAAACCACAGGGAAATTTATTGTTAATCCTGCCCGCCTTTCGCGGCAACAGCAATTGGATCTGTGTGCGGTTTGCCATGCCGGCAACATGAAAAGAACACAACCTCCTTTTTCCTTTGCAGCCGGTGATACATTGTCTTATTTTTTTGAAATGGACACACTGAGCGCCGCTAATGCCGCTGCGGGCAATTTTGATGTACATGGCAACCAGTATGGATTGCTGAGAGCCAGTAAATGTTTCAGGCTGAGTGCTACCATGACCTGCAATACCTGTCATAGTCCGCACACAAATGAAAGAGGCAAGGTGGCTTTGTTTTCACAACGCTGCATGAGTTGTCATAATAAAGAACACCAGAACTTCTGCACCATCAACCCGACACTGGTCAGCTATATAGAAAAGAACTGCATTGACTGCCACATGCCTGCGCAACCTTCCAGGGCCATTGCACTTTTTTTGCCGGAGCATGATGTCCCGGTGGCCTCCCTGATCCGTTCGCATTTTATAAGTATTTATAAAGAGGAAACACAAAAGTTTATTGACGTGAAAAAGAAAAAGCCGTAGTAATGTTTTTAAAGAACAGATCATTATGAATACCATTAAACCGGTATAAACAAGCATTATGGGGAAAACCAGGTTAGAAGCATTTAGCGATGGCGTACTGGCCATTATCATTACCATCATGGTTTTGGAATTGAAAGTGCCGCATGGCGTTACTCTCGATTCTTTGAAGCCGCTGATCCCTGTATTTATCAGTTATGTTCTCAGCTTTATTTATATTGGTATTTACTGGAACAATCATCATCACATGATGCACGTGGTGCAAAAGGTTAACGGTGCGGTATTATGGGCAAATGCGCATTTGTTGTTCTGGCTTTCCCTGATTCCCTTTGTAACGGCCTGGATGGGAGAGAACCACTTTGCAACCTGGCCTGTGGCCCTATATGGAATGGTCTTGTTAATGGCTGCGATTGCTTATTATATTTTGGCGCATTGCCTTATTGGCATTCATGGAAAGGAATCGGCTTTTGCCCGGTCGCTGGGCAATGACCGCAAAGGAAAAATATCCATGCTTATTTATATGTCGGGGATTGCCCTCAGCTTTCTTCATCCCTGGATCGGTTTTGGAATCTATACACTGGTAGCAGCCATGTGGGTTGTTCCGGATAAGAGGTTTGAGGAAAAAAAGACAGCCGGCGCAAAAAGCACTTCTGCAAGTCAATAACGATTCAATAAAAAACCGGTTAGTTTTTATCGGAGAAAAGCAGCTCTATCAAAAAGGTAGTGCCTGCTTCCAATACAATAGCAATGAATTCCATACTTGCAAACTAATGTTTTATGGTCAATGTTTCAAATCAAAAAGCCTCTGTGTTCATCCCAAACTCCCGTCAAATTTGTAATTTTCTATTGACCATTACGGTGAGATTTTATAAACCTGAAACCAGCTTAGCCTCAGTTACCATGTCAGCAAGGCGCTGGCCCAGGTAAAGCCACTGCCAAAGGCCGCCAGGCAAACCAGATCGCCTTTTTCAATCCTGCCTTCCTGCCAGGCTTCACAAAGGGCGATAGGAACCGAAGCAGCTGTGGTGTTTCCATAGCGTTGAATATTGTTATACACCTGTTCATCTCTTAAACCCAGTTTTTGCTGTATAAACTGGCTGATGCGCAAATTGGCCTGGTGGGGAACCAGCAGTTTCAGGTCAGAGGGGCGATATCCGTTTTTGTCTAAGGCTTCCGCGATCACTTCAGGGAACTTAACCACCGCTTTTTTAAAAACCGTTTGCCCGTCCATGTTTGGAAACAATTGCGCTTTGTCAATCATTGCATGGCTCATAAACATCTGCGCTACTTCCGCTTCATCAAAATCGGCCAGTCCTTCCTTCCAGTAATTGGCATGTGTGCCGGGGTTGTACATTGCCAGCACTTCCGCCTCCGAGCCATCGCTGTGCAAATGCGTACTAAGCAGGCCCCGGCCTTTTTCTTCGGTGGGTTGTAACACCACGGCGCCGGCGCCATCGCCAAAGATCACGGAGACATTGCGGCCTCTTGTACTCATGTCAAGACCAAACGAATGTTTTTCACTGCCAATGACAAGGATGTTTTTATACATGCCGGTTTTAATGAACTGGTCGGCCACGCTGAGGGCATAAAGAAAACCGCTGCACTGGTTGCGAACATCAAGGGCACCAATTTCTTTCATTCCCAAAGCCCTTTGCACCAATACCCCGCAGCCGGGAAAATAATAATCAGGCGAAAGAGTGGCAAACACGATGAAGTCAATATCGGCTGCCGTCACACCGGCCCTTTCCATAGCTATCTTGGCTGCTTCAATGCCCATAGTGGCCGTGGTTTCGCCGGTGCGGTTGGCAAACCGCCGCTCCCTGATGCCGGTACGTTCCTGTATCCAGGCATCGCTGGTATCCATGTAGCGGGTAAGATCGTTATTGGTAAAAACATTTTTGGGAACATACATGCCAATACCGGCAATAAAGGATGAGGGCATAGTGAATCGTTTGAATAAAAATAGGATTTCTGTGATTCTTTTCTATCCTGCTTTACGTTTATGCCTGTTGTTTTTGTTTCACTTTGTTATGGTAATTGTTCCGGTAATATTCTCTTTATATCAATGCTCTGAATAGGTACCCGGAAATAATGGAGATTTGATATTCATTACTGTTTTCAATTTTGGATTAAAATTTGATAGTAAAAGATTCAAAACAAACTGACCTATAGAATTCTTTAACCCGGCCATCTTTTAGCTGATAACAAATTCATTTATGTAAGGAAAACCACCACCAATGCAAATTTCCGCCAGGCTAGCCCGACTGATTTTTATTACCACATCCTTCCTTCTCCTGCTTTTATCCTATGTTTTGTACCTGCAGGTGAAAGACCTGATACGATCGTACAACCAGATTAACCAGGCCAATGTTGTGAACCTTAAATTGGAGCAAACGCTATCTATTTTAAAAGATGCGGAAACGGCCCAGCAGGGGTTTTTGCTTACCAGCGATTCTTTATTTCTTGAGCCTTACATGGGAGCATATGAAAGATCTGTAAAGCTCCTGGGTGAACTTCGTTCCCTGGTGAATGATGATCCTGAACGGCAAAAAAGCCTGAATGCATTGGCTACTCTGGTGGAAGTGCGGTACAGATCTTTTGAAACCGTTATTGACCAATACAATCTGCCCGGCATTAATCCCGATACCAAAAAGATGCACCTGTTGAAAGGGAAAGCTTCCATGGATAGCATTCGTTATTATGTCAGCGTCATCAAACGCATAGAAGAAAACCTTCTGAAGAAAAAAGAACAGGTAAAACAAAAACATAGTTTCCTGGCACCTCTGTATGCGTTCCTGTTGATTGTTTCAGCCCTGGGTATCCTTATCTTTTTTTATGATAAAACCATGAAGCAGTTAAGCAGGACTAAAAGTCTGTTAACAAGGCTTCGCCATCTGAACGGAAAGCTTAGGCAAAAAAATTACGAACTGGAGATGTATAACAAAGAGCTTGATTCTTTTACATACATAGCAAGCCACGACCTGAAGGAGCCTTTGCGCAAAATATCTACCTATACCAACATGATTGCAGAAAGTGAAACCCAAACCCTGACGGAGAAAAATATGCTGCATTTCACCAGGATTCAATATGCAGTAAAGCGCATGCAGAATTTGCTTGACGACCTGCTTCTGTACTCACATACGACTGAACCGGCCATAGCGTTTGAAGAGGTTGATCTGAATAGCATTGTAAAAGTGGTGGAAGAAAACCTGGCTGAAGAAATTCAGGAGCATAGGGCACAAATAAAAACAGGAAAACTCCCTGTTGTAAAAGGGCTGCCCTTCCAGATAAAGCAACTTTTTGAAAACCTGATCACCAATTCTTTGAAATACCGGAAAGAGGATGAAGCGCCCCGCATACATATTGAAGGCTCTCTTGTTGATAAAAAAGATGTGCAGCTGAACCTTCATAAAAAAAGCAAGCAGTACTACAAGATCCTTTTCCGTGACAATGGACTGGGCTTTGAACAAAGCTATGCCGATAAAGTGTTCCAGTTGTTTCAAAGGGTGCATACGGACGGTAAACACAGCGGAACAGGGATAGGATTGACCATTTGCAAAAAAATAATTCAGAATCACGACGGATTTATAAAAGCCAGCAGTGAAGTAAATGTTGGGACACTATTTGAAATTTATTTCCCTGTGAATTAGTAAAGCATTCAGCAAATACGTACACATAACTGGCTGCCCGCCAAACTTGCTAAGCCCTTTTTTTCATCTTCGTACGGGAGGAAACCTGTTCCAAAAGTTCAGTGAAGTAAGCTGAAAAGTTTTTGTAGGTAGGTTCTTTTTCAAAACGAACGCCATTGATAAAAAAGGCAGGTATATCCGTAACGCCAAGGGATAAGCCTTCTCTCAGGTCATCCTGCACGTTCCACCCATAATGGCTGTTGATCAGGTGATCTAAAAATTTTTTATCCTGCACACCTACTTCCCGCGCATAGGATTTCAGGCTGATAACACCAAGGCTTTGGCGATGGTGAAAAAGATGTTGGTGCATTTCCCAGAACTTTCCTTCCTGCCCGGCGCCAATAGCGGCTTCTGCTGCCTTATGTGCTTTTTGGTGTATGCGGGTAAGCGGAAAATGGCGGAATGCAAAATTCATATGACCTTCATAGTCCTTTAAAAGTTTTAGGACCACTTCGTTGGCCCTGGCACAGGCCTCGCTTTCATAATCACCAAACATGACCAGTTGTATGGGGGCAGACGGTTCGCCGGTCACCATTTCCTTAGAAGGCATGATCGGTGCTATTTCTTTTTGAATCTTCATGTTCTTTTTTGTTTTTGCGTTATCAATTCGAGCTGCGTTGCCATCAATTGGCAGAAAAGGCTGGCAGATGCCAGTCTGTACTCATGGCCGTGGCGTCCAGTACAAGGAATCGTTTGATCCTTTTATTTCTTTGCTGCGTAAAAAAAGCCGCCATTTTATTTTTTAATGCATTCAGCGACTCACCTTCATAGTACAACACTTTCATTTCCTCCTGCAGCAGCGGCAGTACGGCTGATAATTTTTTGATATTTACTTCACGGGAAGTACAATCAATGACAGCCATGTGAAAAGGCTGGCGGTTGGCTAGTTCTATGGCTCTTTCATCGGTTTCGGCAAAGGTGGTTTCAAAGCCTTTCCATCCCTCCAGATCTTTAGCTGAAAGATGGCCGCCCGATACGATCAATAAATTTTTTGTGCTCATGTTTGTTTTTTTTAAAATTCTGCTTTTACCTGTCCGTTTGATGTTTTGTTTTTCTTAACACACCGGACGGGCGCAGGGTTTGTGAGCTTGCTTAGTGCAAACTGTGTGCAATAGTCTTTTTGCTTCCCTTACGTCAGGTTTATGGGCTGTTTATGCCTGCATGACGGCTAAAAAAATGTTAAGGGGTGACCTTACGTCACCACTACTGGTTAATATACACATGGGGCGAAGCAGGATCAACAACCTGCACAGTATCGCTGTTTAACTGGTAGGAAAGGATGCGGTTGATGCAGTTGCACTCGAGGTTAGAACTGCCTTCCTGGGTATCACGGGCTTCGAAGATGTGATGAATGCTGTCGCTTCTGTTGAGAGCCGGGAGGTAAAGAACATAATTGTAAAAACTCCGGAGTGTCAGGGCCTCTGCGTCTGAGCGAATGGAAAGAGTGTCCTGGCTGAAATTAAAGACGGCATCTTGATCTGTAATGATGGCCGTATCCAGGAGACGGTCAAAATTTGAATTCCTATCATAGCGGCGAAGAATAATGGTATCCGTTTCACCGGGATTAAATGCAACATAGGCCGGGTACAGGGTAGCCATGGTGCAAAAACAGGTTTTACTGCAGGAGGCAAAAGCCACGAGAAAAAGGAACGGTATTGTGAACAGGGCTGCTCTCATGAAAAGGATTGTTAAAGAGTTTCGGACCATCTATGCGTTCGATGGATGAAGATATAAAAATAGACGTTTCTTATATGATCCAACGGTTTGCTTTCGCCTGCGTCGTTATGTTTTGTGTCCGGCTGCCATTCATTTTTCTGTTCTTTCAGTGTTGGTTAAGTTGTCAATTTTGGCTTGAATGGTTTGTTTGTCTGCCTGTGTTTTTGCCAGCGAAATAGCTGTTTGAAAATTAATTTTCGCTTTGTTGTTATTGATGTCTGTATAAAGTTCGCCCAGTAAGGTAAAATAGAAATGATTATCCTTAAGGTTAAGATTTTCCGCTTCAGTAATGGCGGTTTCTTTTCCCTTTACTTTTGAAAGGGCATACGTTCTGTTAAGGGCCGCAATGGGTGAATATTCCATTTGCAGCAATTGATTATAGAGTTGTAAAACGGCAGACCACTTTTCCGGCGTGTCCGCCTTAATGGTATGCCACCACGCAATACTTGCTTCTATATGGTATCTGGAGATTTTATTTCCCTGCGCAGCCTGGTGCAGGAAATAAATACCTTTTTTTATCAATTCCTGATTCCATAATGTTTCGTCCTGGTCCTGGTATAAAATCATTTCTCCATTTTCGTTTTTTCTTGCTGCAAACCGTGAAGAATGAAAACACATAAGG
The DNA here is from genome assembly GCA_966095395.1 of uncultured bacterium. Lineage (GTDB taxonomy): Bacteria > Bacteroidota > Bacteroidia > Chitinophagales > Chitinophagaceae > Flavisolibacter. Next base: position 44,977 of record CBHTSW010000018.1, read on the forward strand.
GAGAGTAAAGCTTTTACATTGGGCTGGGCCGTTTGTTCGTTTTCAAGAAGTAAAAAGGTTAAGCGCATGGCTTCCAAACAAAGGTCTTCACGCAATACCGCTTCCTTGCTTTCAGAATAATAGCCTTCGTTGAAAAGCAGGTACAACGTTGTTAACACAGTTTCCAGCCGGGCATTAATTTCTGTTTCAGAAGGAAGTTCAATGGGTACTTTTTCCAGCCGCAATTTTTCTTTAGCCCTGAAAAGCCGCTTGTTGATGGTTTCTTTATTGGTTAAAAACGCATTGGCAATTTCATCAATGCCAAACCCGCAAAGAATGCGCAGGGATAAACCTATTTGTGCCTCTGTGGAAATGGAAGGGTGGCAAATGGCAAATAACATTTGCAGTTGGCTGTCGGTGGTATTTTTGTCTGACAAATCAATTTCAATTTCCTCTTCTTCTGCCAGCGAATGCCTGACCTGCCGGGCAATTTTTCCGGTAAAAATATGATGGCGGCGGATGTGGTTCCTGGCTTTGTTTTTAGCAACGGAGTAAAGCCAGGCTCTGGGGTTTTCAGGAATTCCGTTAAAGGTCCATGTTTCCAGTGCTGATAAAAAAGTCTCGCTGGCAATATCCTCTGCCGCTTCCATATGCTCGATACCAAACAGCTTACAAAGCACAGACGTTATCTTTCTGAATTCCGTTCTGAATAAGTGCGGTATTAAGGCTTGTTGCTCCATACAGAAGAAAGCCCCTGTAAAACTACAGAGGCTGTAAGCTTTTAGTGAAGTCCATCCTGGCGGGCAATTTTTCGTACTTCCACACTATTGCCTTCACCCTGCAGCACAGGACTGCCCTTTGCAAATTCAACCGCTTCCTCAACAGAATTTGCTTTTACAATGATGAATCCGCCAATGGTTTCTTTAATATCACCAAAGGGTCCATTGGTAACTACATTGTTGGGTCTTACTACGCGGGCATCTTCAAAAGGCAGGCCCGTACCACTGCTGAATTTGTTTTGGGCGGCAATGCCACCGATCCAGTCCATGGTTTGTTTCATCCATATTTCCATTTGTTCCGGGGAAGCCACCTTCTTGCCATCTTCATGTCTGAAAATTAAAATGAATTCTTCCATTTTGTTTAAGATTTAAATGATTGAATGGTTTAACTCACATCAATAACAAATGAAACTGCAGGAATTGGACAATACCGAAAATATTTTTTTTAATTGTTAAAATTACTATTGTCCGGTTCATTGTTTATTCGGTTTTTTAACCAGTATTAGGGGTTTGGAAATGGCCCTTGTAAGCAGAGATATAATTACAGCTGTTCAAGTGGGATTGTGAATAGATGATCTTCGAATATAAATTAGAAAATGTGAAAACATTGGCTTCAACTAAGATACCTTTGCCGATTATGCCGGTTTCTCCATTACACAGTAAAAATGCTTCAGTAAGTGAGCTTTCAAAAGTAGTCATGAATAAAACCGGGAGAAAGCAGTAAAGATGTACTTCAGCAGGCATTATTATTGCCGTGAACACACCTTTGAATTTTCAATAACAAAACAACACTTTAAAATAACCTATGGTACATTATAGACCAGGTATGAACGAGCTGGAAAAGAATATGGAAGTTATTAGCAGTATGGAGGCAATGGCTGGATCGGCTGTGGACACCATTCTTGTAGATCCGCAAACCTGCTGGCAGCCCTCTGATTTTTTGCCCGACATGAGCAGTGAGGATGCATTGGAAAGGATAACGGATCTCCGGCAGCGGGCCGCAGCCTTGCCGGGTGATGTGATTACATCGCTGGTGGGGAACATGATCACCGAAGAAGCGTTGCCGACATATCAAACTTTTTTTAACCTTATCAAGGGAGTGAATGAAGAAGGCAATATTGCCAGTGACAAGGGATGGGTGCGGTGGTCCAGGTCGTGGACGGCTGAGGAAAACCGTCATGGCGATTTGTTGAATAAATACCTCTATCTCTCTGGCCGCGCCGATATGAAACAAGTGGAGATCACCATTCACAATCTGATATCGAATGGCTTTGATCCTAAAACAGAAGGCGATCCCTACCAGGCTATGATTTATACTTCTTTCCAGGAAAGAGCTACCCGCATCTCGCATGTGAATACAGGCAAACTGGCCGACAAAAATGGGGATGAAGTTTTATCACGCATTTGCAAGACCATCGCCGGCGATGAAGGACGACATGAAAAGGCCTATAAATCTTTTATGGCCCGCATATTTGAGATTGACCCTGACGGCGCCCTGCTGGCCTTTGAAAAAATGATGAAAAAGCAGATTGTAATGCCTGCTATTCTTATGGACAATGCTAAAAGCGATAATCTTTTTACCCGCTTTTCGGCCATCACCCAAAAGCTGGGTATTTATACAACCCTTGATTATGCCTCTATCATAAAACATTTGACCGACCTCTGGAAGGTTGAATCGCTTACGGGCCTTAGTGATTACGCAGCCCGTGCACAGGAATACCTGGCCACTCTTGCTGACCGCTACCACCGCATAGCCGAGCGAATGAAAGAGCCTGAAGTAGTGAAGCTGGCCTGGCTGGTAAAATAAGGTTATTCATCAGGGTAAGAAAATTAGACTACTTTTACATCTTACGACCAAGAGCTGCCGAAAGGTGGCTCTTGGTTTTATGCATGGTGATTCATTCAGGATCATAGGTGATAGCTCATGGATAATACAAAGGGAAAAGACAGCTGCTGTCTCACGTTTCACGTTTCACGATGGTTTTTTTGACAGCGCTTTGGCAGGACGAACAACCAACAATAATTGAGATGATTGAAAAAAATAATGACTGATTGTTTGTCATCCCGAGGCACGAGGGGTCTGTGGTGGTCACCATAAAGACGACAAATTGCCGTAGTGCATTTCTAAAATGCTGCATAAAGAACAAAGTGTACAAGAGTGCGACACAACAGAAGCAGCATAATTGCAATCCAGCTCAGGACATAAAAAAGCCCCGCACGAACGGGGCTTTAAATTTATAATGATATTGCCAGGGCAGATGGCTTCGCTTCACTGCCGTTTAATTCTTCAGGATCGTAAACTCCACCCTCCGGTTCAACTGCCGGTTTTCAGGCGTGTCATTTGGTGCTACCGGTTTGGTCTCACCATAACCTTTAGACGTAATGCGGGAAGGATCTATACCTTTTGCCAAAATAAATTCCATCACCGAACGGGCACGGTTATCACTCAACTTAAAGTTATAGTCATCGGAGCCATAGCTGTCGGTGTGGGCACTCATTTCTATTACAATGGCCGGGTTCTCTTTCAGCAGTTTTACCACACGGTTTAGCTCCAGGAACGATTCTGGTCTTAGATCCCATTTGTCAAAATCAAAGAACACATTATTCAACCGCACTACCTGGCCAATTTCTATAGGCACTAAGTAAAGGTCTTTATGGATTTCCAGGTAACCGGCTTTTACCAGCGAATCAAGATTCAGGTTTTCACTTTGCGCAAAGAATTTATCGGCCGTAGCACGAAGGGTATAATTCTTATCGTAAGGCAGCACCATTTTAAAGGCGCCGTCCTGTGAATTTGATACTCCATTACCCACCACGGTGCCTTCGGGCAGAGTTTCATACACGAGGTCAGCACTTAGCGGCTCATTGGTCTTCTTGTTATACACATTGCCGCTGACCAACACCACAGGATCGGGTTTTTCTTTTTCCAATAATTTCACCCGTACAATATCGCTTTCACCATAGCCGCCTGCCTGGCTGCTGGTCATATAGGCATATTCGCCACCGGCATCAAGGGTAAAGAAGGCATCCCACTCCGGTGTATTGATGGGGGCGCCCAGGTTTACCGGGTCGCTCCATTTGGTCCAGGTCTTGTCGAGACGCTTGGTCATCCAGATATCATTGTCGCCTATACCGCCGGGGCGGTTGCTGCTGAAATAAAGTGTTTCACCGTCGGATGCGAGGTAAGGCGTCATTTCATCGTAGTCGGGCAGGTTGATCTTTTTTCCAAGGCTTTTGGGTTCGGTCCAGGTACCGTTCGGTTCCAGGAAACAAACATAAATATCGTTGTTGTAGCCGCCGGTTTTTTCACTCATGTAGAGTAAAAGGGTTTGCCCGTCATGGGCCATGGTAGCGCCGTTTTGCCGTCCGTTATCGTATTTGTGATAGTTTTTGATCTTCAGCATTTCGGGCGGACTCCACCGGCCATTGGCCTGCAGGTAACTCATACTCACGCCATTGCCATAATAATCGCCGTTGATGAAAGCATTGCGCAGGAGGATGCGGTTGTTGTCGGGCGAGATCCAGTACACAGCGTTGTAATTATAGGTATTGAGCGGATAGCCCATGTGTTTGGCTTCGCTCCATTTGCCAAATGTATCACGGGAGGCATACCAGATGTCCTGCGAGTTGCGCACCGAATTATATTTTGTATTGAGCGGGTGATTTTCGCAAATGAAAAATAGGTGATTGCCATCGGCAGAAATGGTGGGGCGTAATTCCGGCAATTCAGAATTGATCTTCCAGCCAAGATTTTCGATTTTGATGATGGTACCTTCCTTTATGATGTTTTCTTTTTGCGCTACCAGAGTGCCGGAGGTATCGTTCGATGGTTGTGCTGTTGCATGAAGCCTGCAGGCAGCCAGAATAAAAAAGCAAATTGCCTTTTTCATGGGGTTTGGATTTTCAGTTTCGGGTGTAAAATAACAACTAATGGAAGTTTTTCAAAATGAAAAGGGATTTTGCAACTGCCTGTGTAAGTAATGAAAGGGCCTTTTATTTCATTGGATGGGTTTGCTTGTGGGATTGTCGTAAATAAAAAGGCCCAGTTTTTGAACTTTATTAGGTACAAAAATCTTTTCTATGAACTTGTGGGCCATGGATATTGAGGCGTTGAAAGAAATATACGAGGAGCAATCCCGCCAGTTGCAGCAACGGTTGTTGCACGGTGTTTCGTGGAGAAAGGTGGCGGCCCAGCGAAAGAAGATAACGAAACTTTCTTCCATCATTTACAAAAAACTCAATGCGAATGGCTCTCATCCAGCGGAACATGATGTGAGATAAATAGATTTTCCTCTCTTGCTTTCCGGTAGCGTGAGTGGTAAGTGGTCAGTGTTGAGTAATGCGAAACAGTAATCGTGAAACGTGAGACGTCAGGCGTGAGACAACGAAGCGGGCCTTTCCCTTCTATGATCTATCAACTATTAACCATCAACTATCATCCTGATAGCCGTATAAGAGAGCCTTCCCCTCACCATTCACTACTCATCACTCACAAAAGGCATTTGTGGGTGGTGAGTGGTAGTTGTGTGATAAAAAAACGGTTCCGGTACAATACCGGAACCGTTTAACGTTTTAAAGATGCGTAAAGTCATTACATTTTTTTCTTCACTTCGTTTCTTACCAGCGCATAGCCAATGTTGTTGAAATTATAATTACTGATCTCTTTATAAATTGCCGAGGCTTTATCTTTTTTGCCTGCCGCTTCGTAAGCTTTCGCCAGCCAGTATTTGTTATACATATCCAGCATATTGGTTTTTTCAAAATGATCTACTGCTTTTTTATAATCTTTTTGCTGGTAGCTGATGTAACCCATCAAACCTTCGTACCCTTCCAGCTTGCCGGGGTTTTGAATTGGCTCCAGGGTGTTTTTCATTTCATCGGCCCTGGCCATGGCATTCATGTAATCTTTGTTCATGGCTTTCAGTATTCCGTTCCAATAAAGCATGTTGCTTTTTTGCTGTAGTTTGGCTTCTTCTGTGCCCACGCTATTACCAATATCTTCGGAAAGTGGTTGTAATGATTCCACAATGCTTTGAAGTTTTTGTGCGTTGTTGATATGAAAAGCAATTTGTGCGGCGGAGTTAAGCAATTGATATTTTGCCGTATTCATTTTTGGATCTGTGCCACTGATTTTCCCGGCATCATCCATCAGCATTTGCAATGCTTTTTCCGGTTGGTTCTGATACAGGTAAGTGAAGGCAATTGTTTGCTGCGCAAATGTGGGCATGTCATCGAGTTTGCCCGCCTGTTCATAATCGGCACGGGCCTTTTCATATTCTCCCAGGTAGGTGTGGGCATGTCCTCTTTTGTAAAAAGCATTGGGGGATTCTGCATCCAGTTGAATGGCTTTGGCATAGGTGTCGCGGGCCTTGGTCAGATCGTTTTGTGCACGGTACACATCGCCCAATAAAATATAGCCTGAAGCTGTTGGTTCTAATGTGATCAGCTTGTTGGCGCTCTCTTCGGCTTTTTTAAAATCCTTTGGTTCTTCAAATAAATAAGAATTTGTAAGAGCTATATAGCCCGTGGGCCAGGTAGGTTCTGTAGAAACGGCTTTTTCATAATTCTGCCGGGCCCGGGCAAAATCTTTCTGTGCCGCATTGGCATCTCCCAGGTAAACATAGCCACGGGCCATCTCCGGGAACATCGCTGTCATTTTTTCTGCGGTGGCCACTCTTGCATTCACATCATCATTTAAAAAAGTGGCTGTGTAATCGTAAAACAGTTTTTCCCAATCGCTGGCGCCGGCAAGGTTTTCTTTAGCCTTTTTCAGGTCGTCGGCAAACTCCTGGGGTGAAAGGGCATAGTTGGCCAGGTAGATATATGCTATTGCCAGCTTGGGATCCTGTTCAATGGCTTTTTCAAAAGCTCTCCTGGCTTTCCTGCCTTCGCCAAGATCACTGAGTTTTAGGCCTTGGCTAAAAAAGGATTTCGCTTCGTTGGAAGATGTGGAAACAAGGAGGCCGGAATCTTTTTGCTGCGTCAATGCTGTAATGCTGATGCCAAAAACAGGAAGCATTAAAAGGAAAGAGTGAAAGATCTTTTTCATACTAAATGGTTTGAGGTTAAGAAAGAGCTGACAAGGAAGGATTATAGTTTGGGTAGAGTACCAATAGAGAGGTAATAGATTACAGGAAGTGAATCTAAAGGTAGTGAAGTTGGTAATAGGGCCATGATTTATAAGTGCAATGGTTTTTTTGGAAGGATAAGCAAGGCTTTTTTTATATGTGCGGAAGGAGTTGCCGGTGGCATTCTTTTTTATGCAGCTCTTGTATTGTAAACTTTAAAATTCAAATCATGGCAGACAATAACAAGAACCGCAGCCGCCAGCCGGACAATACCAAAGGCGGCCAGGGCAATAAAAGGGAAAAGGAGAGCTCACAAGGAAACCGGCAGGGCACAAGGCAAACCGCAGGGGCCAGCCAGGGCGGTCAAAGAGACCGTAGCGGCAAAAGAGGGGATGCGAACAGGGGAGAAGGTAGCCGGAACAAATGATGGCAATTTAGCAAGATGCCTTGCTAAGCCAGGCGTGTTGCTTTAACGTAAGGCAATTCATTTGCGATCATCGCTTTTTATGTAAACAAAAAACATTGGGGATCGTTTTGTTAAAAGCCGGCAGGAATACTATAACCCTGTTCACTTCCTTTTTTATAGTAAGGGAATTAGATATTAATGCCGCCACTTACTTCAATTCGTTGCCCATTGATCCAACGGGCTTCATCAGTACATAAAAAAGCAACCACTCCGCCAATGTCATTGGCATTGCCTACACGGCCGAGCGGTGAAAGGGAACTTAACCTTTCTTTCATCTGCGGATTGCTGCGTATGGCTGCATTATTAAAATCGGTTTCTATGGGGCCGGGTGCTACTACATTGGCGCCAATGCTTTTGGCTCCCAATTCCTTTGCCAGGTATTTGGTAAAAACTTCAATGGCTCCTTTCATGGACGCGTAGACAGAATATCCGGGATTGCTGAACCGCGTAGTGCCGGTTGAAATATTGATGATCCTCCCGCCGGCGTTCAGTAGGGGTATACATTTCTGCGTCAGGAAATAAACGCCTTTGAAATGCACATTCAAAAATTCATCGAAAACAGCTTCGGTGACCTGTTCAAAGGGAATAGTAGCACCCATCCCTGCATTGTTCACTAAGTAATCAAAAGTTGTAGTGTTCCAGGTTGATTGCAATACCCCGGTAACTTGCCTGATAAATCGGTCGAGTGAGGAAAGATCGTTCATATCAAGATGCAAGGCTGCTGCCTGGCGGCCAAGTGCTTGTATCCGGGCTACTGTATTGCTGGCATCGGCTTCATTGTTCCGGTAAGTAAGTATTACATCCACGCCTTTTTCTGCAATGCTGAGGGCTATATCTTTTCCAAGGCCGCGGCTGCCGCCTGTTACCAATGCAATTTTTGTTTGAGGCATATTTATTTTTTAAGTTGAAACATACGGGTTAATCAGCAGGTGCGGTTTAAGGCCTGTGATCATTTAGGCCATCAACAGAAGCTCCTATCTTCCTACAGAATGCATTGCTGCTTCAGGGTACCGCAAACCGGAAGCAGCGCCTTTAGGCGCAATGGCTTCAATTTCTTCAAGGTCTTCCCTGGTTAACTGCACATTGACTGCTCCCACATTTTCTTCTAAATATTTAACCTGCTTGGTGCCGGGAATGGGAAAAATAGAATCACCTTGGGCCAAAACCCAGGCAAGGGCCAGTTGGGCCGCAGTGCAGCCTTTTGATTGGGCCAGTTCTTCGATCTTTTTGACCAGCTGCAAATTCCTGGTAAAGTTTTCTCCCTGGAAACGCGGGGAAAAACGCCGGTAATCATCGGGCTCAAGGTCTTCAAACTTCTTTATTTGACCTGTAAGAAAACCCCGGCCTAAAGGGCTGTAAGCCACGAAGGCAATTCCTAATTCCCGGCAAGCTTGTAAAACGCCGTCTTCCGGGTCTCTTGACCACAAGGAGTATTCCGTTTGCAATGCCGAAAGCGGATACACGGCATGTGCTTTACGCAGGGTATCTTCGTTCACCTCGCTCAAACCTATACCACGTACCTTCCCCTGCTGCACTAGTTTGGCCATAGCACCCACCGTTTCTTCAATGGGGGTATCCGGATCTTTGCGGTGCAGATAATACAGGTCAATAACGTCGACCCCCAAGCGCTTAAGGCTTCCTTCACAGGAGGATTGCACGTATTCAGGTTTGCCGTTCACGCCGCGTTTCGTCGGATCAGACGGATCCCGTACAATTCCAAATTTTGTGGCCAGGGTAACGTTCTTTCTGAAATCTTTGATGGCCTTACCCACCAGCATCTCGTTGGTGAAGGGGCCATACATATCGGCTGTATCAAAAAAGTTTATGCCTAATTCATATGCACGATGTATAACCTGGATGGATTCTTCATCGTTACGCTTGCCGTAAAAATCACTCATGCCCATGCAGCCCAATCCAATTTGAGAGGCCCGAAGGCCTTGGCTTCCTAATGGTTTCGTTTGCATATTTTTTTATTGAATAAGCAAAGAAACGACAAAACAAGCTGGTAGTATTGCCGGGCTCCTTTACCATACACGATAGGAATAAAAGAAATTTAAGGCTGGGCTTTGATGACAAATGGCTTAAATATTGTTTTGAAAAATACATGGATAATTACACACTGAAATTAGAGGCTCCCTGGGAGGAAGTAAAAGAAATGCTCAAAGAGATCAATACAGATTTGTCAGGCGAGGATCTGGAATATGAACCTGGACATGAAAAGGAAATGCTGGAAAGGCTTGCCAAAAAAATGGATAAGGATGTTCCGGCCGTGAAGGCTTGGATCGAAAGTGTTTCGTCGAATAGAGGACTGGCTTATTGATCTGTTTTGAATTTTTCTTGTATTTAATCATCAACACCCTGTATGCAACATGGCTTATCCTGCTGCAACAAAACCGGAAGGAGTTTTTGCTTTTATTTCTTTTAGTAGCCGGCGTATGGAAGCCAAGTGTGAAAAATAAATCAGGGGTACTACAGTGCCCGGCAACCAGACAAAGGGAAAATAAAGAACAGCGATATTCGGTTGATCAAAACCAAATTGTTGAAATGGCGTAGGTGCTGATAGAACAGCATTCACAACAGTAAAGGACAAAATGGCAAGACAGACAACGTTCCATGCAAGTAGTGTTCTTGCGCCCAGGCTTTTCTTTACAAATGCATAATAGTAGATGAGTGGTGCTGTAAGCCCCGAAAGAACATCCAGGTTCCTTCCTTCAAAGGTCATGAGTTGGGGCATGGCTTTGTATAGAAACAACAGGAACAAAATAAATTCCACCGCTATGCGAACCAGGTGCAAAATGATGAGTGTTTTTATATTGAAACGATCAATAAAAGATTTTCCCCTAGGTGTTGAAAAAAGCAGGATCACTACAAACAGCGGTGGCAGTACCAGTAAAAGAAATCGTGGCGGCCATGTATAGGTGATGGTAAAAAATCCGCTCAGCCCCAGTGCCATTTGCAGCAAAAGCCAGGCAAACAATACAAATAAAACTTTTTTGTTTTTGCCGGAGGCATGGTAAAAAATTAAAACGGCGGCGAGGGTGGTAAGTGCAAAGATTATCGGGATGAATAAAGGCAACTGTTTCATGATGGAAAATATTTACCCCACAAAGGAAAAACAAGAGAACAAAGAATCACTTGCCATTTGGTAAGAAACCGTTTGACCGGTAGAAGCAAGAGGCTTTGTTCTTTAGTGTCTCATCCTTTCTTTACGGATGCGGCTTAAAGAGGTGTCTGTAATGCCAAGATAGGAAGCTATGTATTTTAACGGCGCATGCTCAAAAATTTCGGGGTTGGATTGGAGCAGTGCTGCATAGCGTTGTTCCGCCGTTTCGGTGATCAGGGAAAGCATTCTTAGTTTCAAAGCGGCAAAACCTTTCACCAATATCGCTCTTCCAAAATCCCTGAATTCGGGCAGGGCATGGAAAAGCATATTTAATTTGTCGTAGGTAATAACCCAGCCCTTACAAGGGGCTAGTGCCTGTATATTTTCTTTGGAGGGGATGCGGTTAAAAAACGAAGCCACTTCAAAAACGGGATAATTGGCGTTGTGAAATGCTGTAGTAATTTCATTGCCGTTAATATCAGACGAGTAGGCCCGCATGAATCCCTTCTCCAGCAAAAGATATTCGTTGCTGATGCGGCCCTCTTTAAGAAAGTATTCGTTTTTATCCGTTTCTTTTTCCGTAAAATGGCGGGCTATTTCTATAATCCCGGCGGCATTTATTTTTCCGCTGTCTTGAAAAAAACGAACAAGGTTTTCTTTTCCAGGCGCCATCATGAAGGTGCTATTTGGTTTCAACAGTGAAGGTAGAAAGCTTTGACGGATGGCTGGCTACTGCACTTCTGATTTTTTGCCTAATTTCCGCCCCTCGCTTTTACAAACAAACGGTGTAGCAGCATGAATGAAATCCAATCACAGATCAGAACCGTGGATGTAACCCGGTATGTTACGCCTTTGCGTGAAGGCGGTTCCCTGCCTGCCATTGTAGAAGCAGACGACGGGTTTTTATATGTGCTCAAGTTTCGCGGGGCAGGGCAGGGGATCAAAGCACTGATCGCCGAGCTGATAGGCGGAGAGATTGCAAGGGCTTTGGGCTTTCGTGTGCCCGAAATCGTTTTTGCCAATGTAGACCCAGCCTTTGGCAGAACAGAGCCTGACGAAGAGATACAGGACCTGTTGAAATTCAGCGAAGGCCAGAACCTGGCGCTGCACTATCTTTCCGGCGCCATCACCTTTGATCCTGCCGTAACAAAACCCGGGGCCTTGCTGGCCTCGCAGGTTGTTTGGCTCGATTGCCTCATTACCAACGTGGACCGTACGGCACGCAATACCAATATGCTGATGTGGCATAAGGAATTATGGTTGATTGATCATGGGGCCTCTCTTTATTTTCATCACTCCTGGAACAACTGGCAGGGACAGGCCATGCGTCCTTTTGTGCCGGTAAAAGATCATGTGTTGCTGCCCTGGGCCAGTGAACTGGACGCCGTTGACGAGGCCTTCCGGTCTGTTTTAACACCAGACCGTATCCGCTCCATTGTGGCGCTGGTGCCGGATGAATGGCTGATCATGGAAGCATTACCGGACGCAGGTAAGAACCGCAGTGTGTACGAAGAATTTTTATTGACCCGTATTTCCAATTCATTCATTTTTGTAAAAGAAGCACAGCATGCAAGGAAAGCAATTATTTGAATACGCTGTCATCCGCGTTGTGCCCAGGGTGGAACGGGAAGAGTTTTTGAATGTGGGAATTATCCTCTACTCAAAACAGCAAAAGTTTTTGCAGTGCATGTACCAACTGGATGAAGATCGGCTGCGTGCGGTTTGTCCCACCATTGAGATAACTGATATAGCAGGATACCTGTCGGCCCTTGAACATATTTGTAAAGGAAGCCCCGAGGGAGGACCCATTGCCAAACTTGATGCGGCTTCACGGTTTCGCTGGCTTACTGCCACACGAAGCACCGTGGTGCAAACTTCCAAAGTACACCCGGGCTTTTGTAGCGATCTGCCGGAAGCATTGAAAAAATTACAGGAAGAACTGGTATTGATAAAGGACCAGTGAGATAAGTAGGTAAGTGGTGAGTAGGGAGTGGTGAGTGGGGAGTAATACGAAACCGCTGTCAGGGAAACCATCGTGAGACGTGAAATGGCAGACGTGAGACAACGAAGCGGCCTTTCCCTTCTATCAACTATCATCTATTAACCACCAACTATTATCCTGATAGCCGTTTGGCGCTTTTCACTGCCTACTGGCCACTCTCCACTCACAAAAGACATTGGTGGGTGGGCTTCCTTAATAGATCTTCATGTCCGGGTGAAGGGAAATGTAAATTTCAGTAACATTCTTTCCTTTTGGATGGACAATGATGCCGGTACAAATTGGTTGTTCATTGGCTCTTGCCATTTCAAAAGCAATACCGCTTTTCTTGTCATCATAAATAACAATGTCCCTGCCATCTTCATTGTAGTGAGCCCGTTTTCTAATGCCGGGAAATTTTGCGCTGACTTGTTCAAGGGAAGCGTAAACATGCAAACTATCGGCTGTAAAAAAGGACGAAGAAGTAGTGCGGATCTGCTGCACTGTTTTTTCCTCCATGGTGCTATCCTTATAGGTAGTATAAACATTCAGTTCGGTGGCGTTGTTATGTTCATCCCGCTTTCCTTTCCAGGTAAGCCAGGCCTTGCCCATAGCGGCATTACTTAGATCCGGTTTGTTTAAAATTGATTCAAGGCCGGCTGCGTCCGTGCCAAGCTTTATTCTTCCAATGCTTTCTCCGGGCACAATGAGCCATTCAGCATCCATTTGTTCTGCTTTCTGTACCATGGAATCATTATAACCGCTTTTGCGGGTGGTTTGTGACCCGGTCGTGTCTGTAAGTGTCTTTGTTATCCTCTGTTCACTATTCTGCCCGCAGGCGATAAAACAGATGCAAAGGAAGGGAAACCATTTCATGACCTGAATTTTAGCATACACTTTAAAAACCATACCGAAGTTTTAAGGATGTAACGATTTTAAGGAAGCAAACGTGTTACCTTCCCATCTTCTGAGGCCCTAACGGTTTTAGTGGTTCAAACCTGCATGGTGTACTGAATTTTTGCCGGCAGTTTTCTGAATCCTTATTTTACACCGCAAAGTAGGGGTATAAAGCAGGAAAGCATTGCTTGCTGGCTTCGCAGTCCTAGGAGACTCAGTTGCCTGAATAAAGCTGGAACTGCATGTGCGATTTCTTGGAAGGGCAGTTTTACAACCAGGCAACTGACTGCGGTGCAAGAATTGCTTACCTTTATGAACCCCTGACCATAACATATGAAACAAGAACAGACTCTTAAAAGGAACCCTTTGAATCCGTTACAGGAAATCCTGGAGCCGGGCTATTTGCAGCAAAGTGCTATTCTAAACCTGTTGCCTGCAGTAGCATATGTTTGTGATCTTTCGGGTGTTATAAAAAATTATAATGAAGAAGCAGTAAGGTTTTGGGGCAGGAAACCCATGCCCGGTGAGAGGGATGACCAATTGTTCGGTGCCTATAAATTTTTTAACCTTAACGGGACCCCTTTGCCGCAGGGCCAAATTCCGGTAGCGGCCTCCCTGGGTGATAACCAGCCTCCGAAGGATTTAGAATTAATTTTTCATAGACCCGGTGTTCCCCAAATTGTGGTCAGTATGAATGTGGTCCCCATCAAGAATGATGAGGGTAACCCTGTGGGGATGTTCCATATTTTTAAAGACATTACCCAACAAAAGAAAACAGAGAAGGAGCTGGAGAGAAAAACAAAAGAACTGAAGGATTATGTCGATAATGCTGCAATGGGACTTCATTGGGTGGATGCAAATGGCATCATCATATGGGCCAATAAAGCGGAACTCAATATGCTGGGCTATCCGGAAGAAGAATACATCGGCCATCATATTTCTGAATTTCATGTGCAGCCTGAAATTATATCAGACATCCTTGAACGGTTAAGTTGTAATGAAACCCTGGATCAATATGAATCCGTGATGCGTTGCAAGGATGGCAGTACCAAAACAGTGCACATTACATCCAATGTTTTTTGGGAAGATGGGAAGTTTGTTCATACCCGTTGCTTCACGGTTGACGTTACAGAACAAAAAAAAATATTCAATGCCCTGCAGGAAAGCGAAGAACGTCTCCTGCAGGTTATAAAAAGTTTGCCTGCTGCCGTTTATACCTGTAATACAGAGGGCTACATTACACTTTATAATGATGCTGCTATTGAATTGTGGGGACGAAAACCGGATATTGGCAAAGATCTCTGGTGCGGTTCCTGGAAGACATTTAAACCTGACGGGTCGCCGCTTCCCCTGGATCGTTGCCCCATGGCGGTATGTTTAAAAGAAGGACACCCGGTTTGCGGGGAAGAGATTTTGATTAAAAAACCGGATGGCCAGGTTCGTAATGTAGTGCCCCATCCGCAGCCCCTTTTTAATGCATCCGGGAAAATGACCGGTGCTGTTAACATGCTGCTGGACATAACGGATTTGAAGAAAACCGGAGAGGCTTTGCGGGAGAAGGAAGAAAAATTCCGGCAACTTGCTTCTTCACTCGAAAAGACAGTAGAGGAAAAAACGCTTGACTTGAGCAAAAAAAACGAAGAGCTGAAAAAGAGCGAGGAGCGTTATCATAAAATGGTGGATGAAGTGGAGGACTATGCCATTATTCTTCTTGATAAAAATGGCATCATACAAAACTGGAACAAGGGCGCGGAAAAAATAAAAGGATATAAGGAAAGTGAAATCGTGGGAAAGAGTTTCAGGTTGTTTTATTTACCCGAAGACCGCGAAAAAGGAACACCTGAACATCTGCTTCAGCGGGCAAGGGAAAAAGGCAAGGCTGTTCATGAAGGATGGAGGTTAAGAAGCGACGGTACCAGGTTTTGGGGCAGTATTGTTTTAACGGCTTTGCATGATAAGGAAAATAACATTATTGGCTTTTCCAAGGTAACACGTGACCTTACTGAACGGAAACTGACTGAAGATAAAATGAGGGACTATGCCAACCAACTAAAATTTCAAAACGAGCAGCTGGAACAATTTGCTTACGCCGCTTCGCATGATATGAAAGAGCCTTTGCGCAAAATTCTTTTTTACAGTAACCATTTATTGGAAACCGAAAGCATCCATCTGCCGGACAAAGAAAAAGAATACCTGAGCCGCTCCGTTAAGGCTGCTAATCGCATGAAAGCCCTGATAGATGACCTGCTGGAGTATTCAAAAGCTTCTTTAGACACCCAGGAATTTGAAACGGTTGATCTGAATGAACTGATTGATGAAATTGTTCAATCGCATAAGGATGCTGTTGAAGAAAAGGGAGCCGCTATTCATTTTTCTTCGCTTCCTGAAATTAAAGGTGTACCGTTTCAGCTGCGGCAGTTGTTTGATAATCTAATTTCTAATGGCGTGAAATACCATCACCCTGAAAGAGCGCCGAAGGTTAACATCAGTGCTGAAAAAATAAACGGTGACGGTACAAATGGTTTAGATCCGCAAAAAGAATATCATAAAATTACTGTCAGCGATAATGGCATTGGCTTCGATGCCGAATATTCAAAAAAGATATTTGAGCTTTTCCACCGGCTTCCCGGTGTTTCAAAATATTCAGGTACCGGCGTAGGTTTAACCCTTTGCAAAAAAATAGTACTAAATCATCATGGAAGTATAAAAGCGGTTGGACGATTAAATGAAGGAGCCGCTTTTGAAGTTTACCTTCCTGTTTAAGGTTTATACAGTACACAAGCCAAGCAGGTCTTTGGCTAATTGCTGTAACTGTTTATTATTGGAAGGTTTTACAAAATAAGCATCGGCGCCTTTTTCCATACATTCCTTAATGTATTCGTTGGTGCCGGAGGTGCTCCAGATAGCTTTGGGTATTTTTTCATAGCGTACCTCGTTACAGATCTGGTCTAAAACTTCGGCGCCATTCATTTCAGGCATGTTATAGTCCAGTACTATAAGGCAGGGTAGTTCTCCGTTCACTTTGTTTTCCAGGTAATCCAAAATCATTTTGCCTGTAGTGACAGCATGTACTTTCGTCTCAGGATCAAGGCCTGTAATGGCTTCTTCAAGTAATTCCAGGTCTTCTCTGTCATCATCGGCCAAAAGAATGAATTTTTGTTTTCCCGCCATTAGTTCGTGTTTTTTAGCAAATCCTCGAAGCGGAACAAATTTATGTATAAACTATTTCTGTTGAGTATGCTGTTGTAATAATTTCAATTAAGAAGTTGCTAAAATCAGGGTTAATACTTATGGAAAAAAGTTAATGTACTTCAGGCCACCTGTAAGGTGGTATACCTTCCATTCTGATAGTGCATTTGCGTTATGGTGTAAGGATCGGTCCAGTCAAATTCTATCAGTTTTTTTAAGCCCTTAACCAGGTCGGCAAAACTTTCAGGCTTTGTAAAATAAAGCGTGGCTCCTGAATGATAAGCCCTTTCTATATTGTCAGGGCTGGAAGAGGAGGTATACATAATAACCGGCAAATTTCTGTAGCCGTGCCTGCGGATGCCTTTAAGCCAACTAAAGCCATCGTGGCGGGGCATATTAATGTCCAGAAGTATGATGTCGAAAGTTTGATCTTCATAGCTGCCACTATTCTCGCAGCGGTCGAGAAAGGAAACAACGATGTCCGGGTCTATCAGGTTCACTGCTTCTGAAACAATTTCAAAATCATCCCGGTCATCATCAATTACCAATATGGAACGAACCTTTCTATTGTACATATGAACGGGTTAAGGGGTCGAAAAGGCACGTAAAAGTACTTTGGTTTTGTATATTAAAACAAAAATATATCCCGCATGTTTCTCAGGGTTATTTTTAGCCGGGGTAGTGATGCAGCGGCAAAAGTATCGTAATGATAGTGCCTTCGTTCAATTGACTGTCCGCGGAGATCAGGCCATGGTGGTTTTCCACTATTAGTTTGCAAAGCGAAAGTCCCAAGCCTTTGCCTTCAGTATAATGCTGCCTTTTAAAAAGTTCAAAAATATCTTCTTTGTGCAAAGGATCAAAACCGGTTCCTTCGTCACGGATTTCCAGTTTTACAAAGTCTTCGTATTGGTACTTTTCTTTCAGGGCCCTAAACTTGTTTTGCCGGATAAGCGTAGCGGTGATAAACACCGGCGCCTTTTCCTTTTTTTTAAACTTAAAAGCGTTTGAAAAAATATGATAGAATAACAATTGCAACTGATGCGCATCAGCCGTGAGCTCCGGTAATTGATCGGAATGAATTTCAAGCAGGCCAGAACCGAGTTCCTCCTCCAGTTGTTTCTCTGCCGCTTTCCATATGGCATTCAAATTAACCGGTGCAAACCGCGCCGGTGTTTCATTTAGCCAGATAAATTGCTGCAGCCCGGAAACGGTTTTTCGCATTTGTTCTGCTGCTCTTATCAACCTGTCAAGCGTCCTGGTTTCAAAATTGTTTTCCTGTGGCGGCAGGCCCTGTAATTTACTCGTATAAAGCAGAATCTTTCGGAGAGGCTCCTGTAAATCATGACTAACCACCCGGCTAAACTGTTTTAGTTTGTCGTTTTGCTTATTGACGCGGACAATGTGGGCATCAAGCCTTTCTGTATGGGTTTGTAATTCGGCTTTTGCCAGTAAAAGAGCCGAATTTTCATTCAAGGCCTTTTCGGCGGCATGGCGGGCCGCAACCAGTTCGTCTTCAAACTTTTTACGGTTGTGTACCACAATGAAAGCACAAATGTTGTAGAATTTTGAATCAACCTGTTGTCGTTTGGCATTTAATAAAACAGGCAGGTGTTGTTTGTCTTTTGTAAGAAGTGAAATAAAGATCTCCTCAGCATGTTCCTGCATTTTTAAAAGCGGGAAGAAATGCGTCTGGTAAAAAATGCGGGTAGGCAGCGTAAAAATGGATTCCACATTTTTACCCTGTAGTTCTTCTTTTTCGTAGCCCAGCACACTGCAAAGGGTAGCGTTGACGCTGGTCAATATACTATCGTCGGCAAATGAAAAATAACCGCAGGGTGCCTTGTCAAGATAACTATCTGTCATGCAGGTAGGCCAAGGTAGTCTTTTATCAGTAAAATGGTTTCTTCAGGTTCGCTCATGTGCGGGCAATGCCCCGTAGCCTTCATCACTTTTAAGGTGCTATTGGACAAATGTCCGTGCAGGAAATTGCCCACTTCCAGCGGTGCAATAATATCTTCGGAACACTGCAGGATCAAAGACGGTATTTTTAATTTTTCCAGGTCGCCCCGGTTGTCAGAAAAAAAAGTCGCTTTGGCAAACTGGCCGGCAATCACCGGGTCTGTGCTGCAAAAGCTTTCAGTAAGTTCCTGCCCCAGTTCCGGTCGGTCCTTATGCCCCATAATATTGGGTGCCAAAAAATTAGCCCAGCCTATATAATTCCGCTCCATTGTTTCCAGCAGGCCTTCAATATCCTTTTGTTCAAAACCCCCTATGTACTTGCCGTCGTTAATGTAACAGGGGGAAGGGCCTATCATAATAATGTGACTGAAACACCGTGGCTTTTCAATAGCGGCCAGCAAGCCAATCATACTGCTTACCGAATGACCAACAAAAATAACATCGCTTAGGTCAAGTTCTTCGCAAATATCCAGCACGTCCTGCGCATACCCCTGCAAAGAGCTGTATCGCTCAGGGTTGTAGCTGGAAAGATCGGATTTTCCTGCACCCACATAATCAAATAAAATTATCCGGTAGTCTTCTTCGAAGGCGGGGGTTATATACCGCCACATATTCTGATCGCATCCGAATCCATGTGCGAAAAGCATAGGCTGGCTGCCTTTCCCAAATGATTTTACATTGTTGCGCAAAGAAATATTCTTATTCATGCTGTGTTTAGATGGGAAATTAAATAGAAAATACGAAACGGATTTGTTTTCAAAAGCAATAGGTGTTGTGGCTCTGTATGCATATTTCCCCAATTTTCATACATACGTGCAGAAAACTCCTTGCTTTTATAATTGGAACGATTTTTTATTGTTATTCATCAGGACGTTTAACTCCCAATACTAAATATTGAACCTAAATAGTAAACCATGACACAAGCTACACTTCAACCCACAAAACTCAGCAAGGTGCTTATTATTGAAGACGAAGGCGATATGTGCCTGCTGCTGAATATTATGCTGAACGGAAAGCAAATGGAGCTGGAACATGTAAAAACCCTTTCGGCTGCTGAAGAAATGCTGCAAAATGAGCAGCCATCCGTTGTGATTTTGGACAATAAACTTCCGGATGGATTTGGAATTGATTTTATCAGTTTCATCAAAAAAAATTATCCCTCTGTAAAAATCATTATGATCTCCGGCTATGATGGTGCTGCCAAAGATGTGGCCCTGGAGAACGGTGCCGACATTTTTTTAGAAAAACCTTTCACCAGGGACCAACTGTACCAGGCCGTGAAGGGATTTCTGGATTAATACGCTTTGTTGAACTACACAACAGGATCTTGCTGATGGATACAGCAATGAAGTTCGCATAGATGTTATATGTTATCAACGGTAGAACGCAAATTGGTTTTTCAACCCGGAAAACCAATTTGCGTTTCCATAACTTTTTGCACTGAAAGCCGTGTTATTTATACGAGACACTAAGAATATAAAACTTCTAAAAAGGAGACATCAGGCCGTCTTCCTGATGAGCTGGGTAAACGCAAACCAAGGGTGGCTTCAAAAATCAAAAAATAAAGACACTGCTTTTTAACTTTATGAAAACGGCCTTTAGTATTTTTCTAACGCTAAAATAAAATAATTGGCTGTAATCTTACGTTCTGAGCCGAAGCTGTCAACCTCTCTCTCTGCAGGAAAATTTTCGTTTTAGATTTTGCTCCGATACGGGGTTATTTACCCTTTATAAAAATGAATGACTGGTAGTTTTGAGAAGTCTCAAAGAATAACACAGGCAAACTATATTTTATGAAATTACTACTGACCTTTTTATTGGGAACTTTTCTTACTTCTTCGTCTTTATGGCTTTCGGACATGCCGGCTGCCAAAGCAGAAGCTTCTAAATCGCACAAATATATTTTACTCAATTTTTCCGGTTCCGATTGGTGTGGGCCCTGCATTCGCCTGTACAAAGAAGTTTTTGACACCGAGGCTTTTGAAAAATATGCCGAACAAAACCTGGTGCTGGTCAGTGCCGATTTCCCCAGGCTTAAAAAGAACCAGTTATCCAAACAACAGGCAAAACAAAATGAAGCCCTTGCCGATCAATACAACCCCGGCGGAAAATTTCCTTTCACGCTTCTTTTAGATGAAAACGGCAAAGTATTGAAAACATGGGAAGGTTATTCCAACGCAACACCTGGTCAGTTTATTGATGACATTAACAGTGTTGTCCATGTTACCCACTGATACGTCGCTGCCTTTATTAAAAAAACGGGTTTTAAAACTCATGGGCAACCGCTTTGAAATAAGCGTAGTGCATGAGGACGACCAATGGGCAGAGGCTTGTATGGATGCCGCCGTGGCGGAAATCAGCCGTATAGAGCAGTTATTTACCACGTTCAAGGATAACAGTCAAACCAACCTCATAAATACGCAAGCCGGCATAAAACCGGTGGCCGTTGATAAAGAAGTTTTCGACCTGATCCGCCGGTCGCTAAAGATATCGCAACTCACCCAAGGCGCTTTTGATATTACCTACGGCTCCATTGACAAAAAGCTTTGGAATTTCGACTCTGCCATGACCTCTTTGCCATCCAAAGAAACGGCCCGCCGGTCGGTGCGGCTGATCAATTACCGCAACGTGCTGTTAGATGAAGCAAAGGGCACGGTTTTTTTAAAAGAAAAAGGAATGCGTATTGGTTTTGGCGGTATTGGGAAAGGTTATGCGGCAGATTGTGCCAAAGCAGTTCTGCAAAGAAAAGGAGTGAGCAGCGGCGTGGTGAATGCAGCAGGCGATTTGATTACATGGGGTTTGCAACCCAACGGAAATCCTTGGACGGTGGGTATTGCCGATCCCAATGCCAAACAACAGCCTTTTTCCCATTTATCCATCAGCAATATGGCGGTGGCTACATCGGGTAATTATGAAAAGTATGCCGTTGTTAACGGCAAAAAGTACGGGCATACCATTGATCCGAAAACTGGTTTTCCCGTGTCGGGTATTAAAAGCGTAACCATTATTTGTACCAGCGCCGAACTGGCCGATGCGTTGGCTACACCGGTTATGGTAATGGGGTGTCGTGTAGGGCTGGATATGATCAACCAGATGAAAGGCATCGCCTGTGTTATCATAGACGATCAAAATCGCCTTTACACTTCGGACAACATTAAAATAAGCTGAGATGAAAAATGGAAGAAGCCGGTTGTATTATCCCGGGCTGCTTGTTGTATTGGTCTTTTTTTCCTGCCAGTCGGTAAAAGAATACCAGAAGAACAAGCTGAATGATTCTGAAATGGAATTGTCGGCCCGCAAGGTGCAAAAGTTTGAACTCAGTTTTCAATCCTACCGGGAAGGGGCATCCGGCGCCAATGGGGGAAAAACCGGCGGTGGCTGTGGCTGTAACTAATTAAATTCCTGACATGAGAAAACTTTCTTTAACAGCCATAGGAATGTACCTGGGCATTCTCAGCGCCTTTTCTCAAACCGACAGCTCGGCTTATAAAAACAGGAAACTGCATTTGGATGAAATCAATTTCGTATCGGGTTATTACAAGCAGGATGGCGACCATTCGGCGGTTACAGGAGGCATCGGTACGGAAAAGCTCACTGATTTTGCCAATACCATTGAGCTGAAGTTTTTACGGTACGACAACAAATTGCGCAGACATGATCTTTCTTTTGAACTGGGTATAGATCATTACTCCTCTGCTTCTTCGGATAAGATCGATCCCTCTACTATTTCATCGGCTTCCTCAGCCGATACACGTATTTATCCTTCGCTTTCCTGGAGCATTACCAATGAAGCAAAGAGAACAACCTTCGGGCTCAACACTTCTTTTTCAAAGGAATATGATTACCGTTCCTTTGGCATTGGCACCAGTTTTACCAAAGCTTCAAAAGATAACGACCGGGAGTTTACCGGCCGTCTTCAGGCCTACCTCGATCAGTGGTCGGTTATTCTTCCCATTGAGCTTAGTCCGAACAGCGGCTTTGGAAGAGAGCATCATAATTATCCTTCGCAAGCCCGTAATTCTTTTAGCGGCTCTTTTTCACTGGCGCAGGTGGTCAATAAAAACCTGCAGGTGTTATTAATAGCAGAACCTGCCTATCAAAACGGTTTGCTGGCCACCAAATACCAGCGGGTGTATTTTACCGATGGATCACTAAAGGCAGAAACCCTTCCGGATAACCGGTTCAAAATTCCACTTGGCGTAAGAGCTAATTATTTCTTCGGCGACAGAGTGATATTGCGTTCATTTTACCGCTATTACCAGGACGACTGGGGGTTGAAAGCGCATACCATTGATGTGGAACTACCGGTTAAGCTAACGCCTTTTTTTTCCGTCAGTCCGTTTTATCGATTCTATTCGCAAAACGCAGTGCATTATTTTGCACCCTATGCGCGGCATGCCCCAACAGAAACATTTTTTACCAGCGATTATGACCTGTCAAAATTCACGAGCCGGTATTATGGCGCAGGCATCCGCATGGCGCCGCCCAAAGGCGTTTTTGGCATTCAAAAATTAAACAGCCTTGAATTGCGCTACGGCCATTACATAAGAAACGACGGGCTGCATTCCAATCAGGTCTCCCTGCATTTGAAATGGAAGACCGCATAGAGTTAAATGTACATCCAGATAAGGTCTGTTGGTAATTTCCTTTGGCAAAAAATTGCTGGTTCCTTATTTCGTCTTTGTTTCCTGCCAGTTGGCCCTGAAGTTTTTCTGCTGTTCGGTAATAGTACTGCCCGTTGTTTCCGAAGCGACAAGCGTGTACATCGTATTCTCCTTGAGTGTTATGGTTGTTTCCATTAACCGGTTGCGGTGTTTATAAACCAGTTGTACTTCATCACCGGGCTTGTGTTGCATAAGCACACGCTCTATATCCTGGGGGCTGCGCAACGGCTTCCCATCCAGTTGCACCAACACATCATCCACATCCACCCCCGCTTCATATAAAGGTGTATTGCGAATGGCATTCCCGACAATAACCAGCTGTGTGCTGTCGGCTTTATAGGACATATTGCCGATCCATGCCTTACCGGGTGCTGCTGTTTTTAATTGCAAGCCGGCAGCCTTTACCAACTGTAGGTAGTTAATGGATTCATGTCCATATACATGCTTTTCAAAAAAGTTTTTCGAAAAGCCGGCAGATGTATAGGCCGCTAATGCATTTTGTATTGCCGGTAAAGTGTACGGCTTTTCGGGTTTACCAAAACGTTTCCATAATTCCTGCATAAATCCATCAAGACTTTTGCCGGGGAGGGTTCTTAGCTGCAGGTCCAGTGCCAGGGCCAGCGCACCACCGTGAGAATAATAGCTGGTGAACATGTTGGGATAATTGGTTTTGTCCACCGATACACCGGCATCCACAAATACGGCCCGCTGGCTATTTTCAATGGGCGTATAGTATTGACCACCCAGCGTGTTCTCTTTGGCATTGATCAAGGCAGCCATTTGCAGGTTAAACACAGAGTCGGGGGTGAAGCCGGCCCGTTTCATCAGCAATAAGCCATAGTATTGTGTAAAGCCTTCTGCGATCCACAAGCCTTCGCTCATATTGCTTTTTTCAAAATTGAAAGGCTCCAGCGATTGGGGTCGTATTCTTTCCACATTCCAGCAATGAAAAAATTCATGGGCAAAGGTGTTAAGAAAGTTATCGGCGCCGGTAAACACACGGCCGCTGGTGATCATGGTAGAATTGCGGTGTTCCATACCATCGCCATATACATAAGGGTTAAGACTGGCAATAAAAGTGTAGGAGCCATAATCAAAAGCAGGCACTTCGCCAAAAACGGCCTGTGCTTCCTTTACAATCTTTTGCAGCTTTTGGGTAAAAGAATCGATTAGTGTTTCCCGGGCTTCTGCCTCCAGAGCCAGGCGAAACGTATAGGATCGCTTATCAGGATTGGTTACCTTCCATTCACGCATGTGCAGGTGGCCAATTTTAACAGGAGCATCCAGGAAATATTGCAGGTGAGGCGCCGTAAACGTATAGGCATCGGCGGAAGGCTTTAGCTGAGTGGCAATTTTCCATTCTTTATTGGGTACCGTAAAATGTATAGTGATGGGCGCCTTCTCCAGTCCCTTCACCCACATAAAGGCAGCCGGCATATTTAAATGGTAGTTTGTTGCATCAATGCCTGCGTAGGTACCGTCGGCATAATTTCCATACAAAGTGTATTGAAGGGAAACCGTGCCCCGGTGATTTTTTATTGTGTACACTTCCGCATCTGTTTTTTCAACCGCCAAAGGTTTGCCTGCAGCATCGGTTGCCCGAACATTATATACGTTCTTTCCAAATTCATGCGTGGCATAGCGGCCGGGAGAGGAACGGCTCATCCTGAAAATAGCGGGGGCTGTCTTCAGCCCGCTAACGGTAATGGTTATTTCGGCTTCGTGATGTGCGGCATTGGGTGCCGCAAATTCGTAACGGATCTGTTGTGCCGATAAAGACAATTGAATGAATAGAAGAACAGGAAAAAAAGATAAGCGCCTCATGAAGAAGGATTGTTTCATTAAAAATAATCATTTGCAGGTAAGCGGCTCTGTTGGTTTGACGGAGGCCGGATAAACAAGTTTTGGTTTTTCTTACCTGCTTGTATTGGTATGCGTTTCTTCCGTTTCACTTCTGTGTATACGTTCATTAAGGCATCTGACCTATCGGAAAGCAATCCGCAATTTTATAAATACGATCACGAGCAGGGCTAGAGCAAGAAGCCAGGCGGCTATAATAACAAAAAGAGATTTTATTTTTTCTGTGACCTTTTTCATCACTATCCCACCCTTTTTAACCGAAGGGTGGTTACCGGTGATACAATAAGCGGGAATTTTTCTACTGTCACGTTGCTGGGGTCTAGGCCAAAACCTCGTTCTTCGGAAAGACTTATTTCTTTAAGCCAGAAATGCAGTTTCATGATCATGCGCTCCCAGATCGGCAGGTCATTATCATGGCTTAAATATTTTTCCAACACAATAAACTGGAAGTCACCCACCACATTGTTTTTTTCAAGACTTTCATAGCGGCTCGTCACATTCACTTCCCGGTTCTTTACCAGGTCTTCTACCACTTTGCGGAATAATAAATTAATACGTGGCTGAACCCGGAAGCCCAACCTGAACTCTACACGAATAATATCATTGGGGATGATGTGGCTGACGCTGTATTCCGATGTGTAAGGATCATCTAAAGTGTCCACGTGAACGAACCAGTAAATGTCGGCCCGCTTTGGTTTTTTATTGAGAATGGAATAAATGATCTTATGCTCAATCTCTTTAGGATTATCGGCGCTGGTCAGGTAAACCAGGTGAGTGGCGTATTTGGGTATCGAACGGTCGTTGCTTAGCTCCTGTATCATGGGAATGTAATGGTCCAGACGCACAAACTCCACATAGCGGTTCTTGATCTTTCTGGCCTTAAACCAGTCAAACATGACAAGAAATAAAAGACCCCCCACCAGCAACGTTACATAGCCTCCATGTGGAAATTTATTCATATTGGCATACAGAAAGCTAAGTTCAATGGTTAAATAAACCAGCAGGTACAAGTAAATGAAGAACGGTTTTGTGCGCCGGATGACCAGGTAATTGGTAAAGAGGATAGAGGTGGCAATCATGGTGATGGTGATGGCCAAGCCATATGCAGCTTCCATGTTAGCCGCTTTTTGAAAATGCAGTACAATGCCAATGCATCCAACGTATAACAAAAGATTGGCCGCCGGAACATATAATTGTCCCTTGGCTTCCGAGGGATAACTGATCTTTAATTTGGGCCAAAGGTTCAACCGCATGGCTTCACTAACCAGCGTAAAGGAGCCGGAGATCAATGCCTGGCTGGCAATAATAGTTGCTGCCGTAGCAATGGCAATACCGAAATACAAAAACCAGTGCGGCATGACTCCGTAAAAAGGATTGAAACCGTTTTCAATCATATCGGCGCTAATAAGCTGTCCTTTATAGTTCGTCAAAAGCCAGGCGCCCTGTCCCAGGTAGTTTATGATAAGGCAGGACTTCACAAATATCCACGAGTAGCGAATGTTCCACTTGCCACAATGTCCCAGATCGGAATAAAGTGCTTCCGCACCTGTGGTACACAAAAATACACCGCCTAAAATGTAAAAGCCGCTGGGAAACGCAATCAATAACTTAATTCCATAGTAGGGGTTAAACGCTTTGAATACGGAGATGTCTTCCGAAAAATGAATCAATCCAAGAATGGCCAGCATGGTAAACCACACCATCATCACCGGCCCAAAAAATTTGCCAATAAACGCTGTCCCAAACTGCTGAATAAAAAACAGAACCGATAAAATGCCGATCACAATATAAATAATGGTCCATTGGTTTACATCGCCTAAAGAAGGGATTTGCTTTAACCCCTCAATTGCCGAGGTAACTGAAATGGGAGGGGTGATCATGCCATCTGCCAGCAGGGCAGCGCCACCCATCATAGCCGGGATTACCAACCACTTTTTTCTTCGCCTTACCAGGGCGAAAAGAGAAAAGATGCCCCCTTCTCCGCGGTTGTCGGCCTGAAGCGTCAAAATAACATATTTAATCGTGGTCTGCAGTGTAAGCGTCCAGATGATAAGCGAAAGCGAACCAATGATCAGTTCCTGTGTAATTTGTCTTCCGCTCGTGATGGCGTTTAAAACATACAGCGGGGAGGTTCCAATATCTCCGTAAATGATTCCAAGGGCAATTAAAAGTCCGGCCGCTGTAACCCTGTTAGATGATGACATTTTGAAAATAAAATATTACAAACGCCAAAACTAGTGCCGCTGTAAATCGTTATAAAAAAGAAGGAGGTATTTAGGGCAAATCTTTATAAAATCTTTATGTGCCTTGCAAAACCTTTATTTCTTTCTAATGGGGTGAAATCTACATTTGCTGTATAATTGAAAGGGGAAAAGTTTTAATGAATACCATTAGCAAAACAAGACAATATGTGTACAGCGCAGCTATTGTTGTGCTGATGTCGGCTGTTTGTTTTGGCTTGTCCAGGCTTATAGGCTACAGGGTAATTGCTTTTATTCTTTTACTTACGGTTTCTTTACTGGCCATTAGTTTCGATATTTTACCGGTTTTAATGTCCGCTACCTTAAGCGCATTTATCTGGGACTATTTTTTTATTCCACCCCGCTTTACCATTCATGTTGAAACGACCGAAGACAATATCCTGTTGGGGATGTATTTTGTTATTGCACTAATTAGTGGTGTGCTTACCTATAAAATCAGGCGGGTTGAAAAGGCATCAAGGCTTAAGGAAGAAAAGGCCAATAGTGTTAAGCTGTATAACACCATCCTGAATTCACTGTCGCACGAACTGCGTACGCCTATTGCTGCCATTATAGGCGCTGCGGATAATTTGCAGTTGAATGAAAACCTGACAAAAGAAAACAAGGACCAGCTGATCGCTGAAATATCCAAAGCTTCTTTACGGCTGAACCAGCAGGTGGAAAACCTGCTTAATATTTCAAGGCTTGAGTCCGGCCACATCAAACCAAAAAATGACTGGTGCGATATTGTTGAATTGGTGTACGAGGTAGCGAGAAGAGTAGAAGAAAATAATCCTAAAAGGAAAATAAATATCAGCATTAATCCAAACATGCCTCTTTGCAGTTTAGATAAAGGAATACTGGAACAGGTAATTTACAACCTGCTGAATAATGCGGCTATCCATACAGATCCAGCTTGCAGGATAGATGTTTCCGCCACCTGTCATGCAGACCTGCTGCAAATCGTGGTGGAAGACAGTGGCAAAGGATTTACCGATGTGGACATAAAAAATGTCTTCCATAAATTTTCCCGTACCAATCATTCAAAGACGTCCGGTTCAGGACTTGGGCTTTCGATTGTAAAAGGATTTACCGAAGCCCTGAAAGGAACGGTAGAATTGCAAAAAGCAAACCCTCACGGCAGCCGGTTTACCATTTCCATCCCGGTAAAAACGACCTTCATTAAAGTTTCAGACGCATGACCAAAGCTGAAATATTGATCATTGACGATGAGCCCCAGATCAGGAAGCTGCTGGAGATCACACTTCAAAGCAACGGTTATGTTGCCCGGTCGGCCGCTTCCGCAAAGGAAGGCGGAATTATGGCAGCCAACCATCCACCGGATTTAATACTGCTGGACCTTGGACTGCCGGATGAAAACGGCCATATTGTTTTACAAAAGCTGCGGAAGTGGTACACCAATCCTGTTGTCATTCTTTCCGTGCAAAAAAACGAAGAGGATATCATTAAGGCTTTGGATAACGGAGCCAATGATTATTTATCAAAACCTTTTCGCACGGGTGAGCTGCTGGCCCGTATCCGTTCCGCCTTACGCACCGCAAATACAGAGGAGGGCGACACGATCCTTAATTTCCAGGATTTGCAAATCGATCTCTCTGCAAGAACAGTGAAGAAAAAAAATGAACTGATCAAACTCACCGCTACCGAATATAACCTGTTGATCCTGCTTGCAAAAAATGAAGGGAAGGTGTTAACCCACCAATTTCTTTTACGGGCTATCTGGGGGCCCGGGTATATCAACCAGTCGCAATACCTGAGAGTGTTCATGGCACAAATCAGGAAAAAAATTGAAGATGATCCAAACAGGCCGGAATACCTGCTTACTGAATCAGGCGTTGGATACCGGTTTATGGGCTAAGCAATAAAGACTCTTTCACAGAATACACGGATAAGAAGGTTCTCCGGTTTATATTTTTGAACGCATGTTTGAATGGCTAGCAGTTTTCATACTGACCTGTTTTATTTCTTTCCTGTTGCCGCCCAGAAGATACCTGCATATACATGATCCAGGAACGCCGCATCAGAATAAATGGATGGTAAATGCCCCAGTGCAGTATAGAACGAACGGCCTCCATCGTAGTGCTGGTACCAGGCTACGGGGTGCAGGGTTCCCATGCCTTGTCCTTTCTTCTCGCCCCACTGTACATTTGCATTATAGGTGGATTCATCAACACTTAAAATGTATTGGAGGCCGGATGATTTTTCGGGGCCGAATTCATACCACTCGTCTGTCCATAGTTTGCCGCCTGCAAAGCCGTTAAGGCCCGGAAAGGAGGCGTCCAGCACTTTCAGTTTGGCGGTTTGCACGGCCGGGTGTATTTTAAACATTCTGCCTACCAGTTTGGTGTACCATTCCCAATCATATTCGGTATCGGAAGCGCTGTGGATGCCGACAAAACCCTTTCCCGAACGAATGAAGCGTTCCATCACTTTTTGCTGAGCCGGATCCAGCACATCACCGGTGGTGTTTAAAAATAAGACCACCTGGAAGGTCTCTAAAAACTTGTCATTGAAACTGTTTGGGTCTTCGAACAGTATCAGGTCAAAAGAGTGTTTAACAGCCAGTTGGCGAAGGGCTACCACGCCATAATGCAAGGATTCGTGGTGCCAGCCTTTCGTGGTAGTGAGCAATAAAACCCTGAACTGTTTTTGCTGTGCTGTTGCGGTGATTGACCAAAGTTGTACAAGCACAATCAATAGCAGGAGCCGGGAATATTTCATAGTGACAGTTTCAGGAAAGTTAGTGAATTTGCATACTGCTAAGCCTGAATTTTATCGTTGCTTGCAACAAAATAAGTGAGACGTACGAACCTTTCTTTTCTTTTGTCCCTGGATATGCCCCTTGTGCCGGGCTGTATCCAAACGGCAATGGCAGCCAGGACGAACGAATTGCTTTTCTGTGTAACACCGGCTCCATAAGAGCCGGAAGAAAACAGGTATTAGAGGGAAGCTTCCGTGTGTTTTTTAAAATTATCCAGGATGGCCTGCCATCCGGCTTTTTGCATTTCAGGAGAGTGGGTGTTTTCTGCCTCGAAGGTTTCCACTACTTTGGTGCTGTTGCCCTGGCTGGTAAAGTCTATTTTTACTTTGCGGTCATCGCCAAGGGTATATGCAATGTGCCGGTTTTCCTGAACGTCGTCATACACGCCGCCAAAATCAAATCCAAAGCTGCCGTCTTTTGCTTCCATTCGTGTAAGGAAATTTCCGCCTACCCGTAAATCATTTTCTGCACGTGGTGTGTGCCAGTCATCGGAAGCATTGTTCCACTGCATGATGTGTTCGGGCCGGGTCCAGGATTGCCAAACTTTTTCTACCGGTGCATTCACTGTAGTTTCTACTGTAATGGTTTTTTTGTTCGCTGTTTCCATTTTAGTTGGTTTTAGATGATAATGCAAACTTAAGGAGTGCATGCAGAAACCAGGGTGTGTAAAAGCGGCAATTTAAGGGGGCGATTGCGCAGGGAATTAAAGGAACACCTGCCGGCCCTATGCTTTTTGGCTATGCCTGCTTTTGCGGTATGCGCCGGAATTTACTGGCCTTAACCGGAAAAAAAGTGGTACTAACCGGATTCCGTTTTTCTGCGTTTTCTTCTTTTAGTTCCTTTGTTATATGAAACGGAAACTAACGGAGTTTGCAGCTGTATTGCTGGTGGCGCTGGTAACCGGCGTTTTCTGGGGTACCTGGTTTACCCTTACCCGTTCGCTTGAAAACTTCAGTGCGGCAGAATTCATTCATATCGGCAAAACCATCATTGCCAATGTAGCTTTGCCCATGCGCATGCTGATGCCGGCAACAATAGTGCTTATAGCATTGGCGATGTGGCAAAGTTATCGTGTGAACAGAGGCGCTTTTTATTTATATGCTTTTTCTTTAGCGCTTATGATTCTTACCCTGGTGATTACGGTTGCCGTGGAAGTGCCTATAGACAATCAAATAAAGACCTGGACAGCAAATACCCTGCCTGCTGATTGGGAAAATTTGCGGCAAACTTGGAACCGGTTTCATGCCAGCCGCACCCTTACTTGCATTGCCAGCTTAGGCTTTTTTGCAGCGGGCATGATCAGGCGGATGAAATAACGGATTATCTTACCTGTTATATAGCGCCGGCTCTTTCTTCATGCAAACGCTTTCCATCAACTCAGTGTAGGGCGGGTAATTCGGAATGAGGCTGTAACCGCTGGTCTTGTATAATCGGCGGGCGGTTACAAAATGAATGCTGGTTTCTAATGCCGCGTAGCGATATCCTTTCTCGCTGGCCCATTGCTCGAGTTCCTGCACCACTTTTTTTGACAGGCCCTTGCCCCTTCATGCTTTTTGTACAAACCTTCTTTTTATCTCCACGGTATCGGTATCATATTCTTTAAAACATCCGCAGGCAACAGGTTTTTCGTTTGCATAAATAAGAAGAGCCGTTTTTATTTTTGGTACTTTGTTGTAGGGATCGTAGGCGGCCTGGTTCTCTTTCAGTTCATTCCATAATTCATGATCAAGTAATGAGACCAGCAATTGAAAGCCGGCATCGGCGGTAGTGGTTCTTTTTATAACAATGGTTTGAGGTATGGATCTAAAATAGGCAACAAGTTTTTTGATCTTTTGCTGCAAGCTAATTACGGGATGGTAAAGTATTATCAATAAGTACTCCCTGCCGGGTAGTAAACAATAGTTAGTTTCGGCTATGCGGTCATGTTACCCTAGTGGTTATGCATCGCCGGCGGTGAGATATGTGAACAAACAGCAAAAGCTAAATAAACAGATAAAAAGATGAGCAATTTGATAACCATTTTAATCGCCTTCCTGGCATTGTTATCCTGTAGCACCCAGATTCAGCAGAATGTACCTGCTGCACCAATGAAGAAATAGTAAAGCAATAGTTTGAACACTTCAACAACCATGAGTGGGACAAGACGACGAGCATGTACGTGGAAACAGTTGAATTTAAAGATCCTTCCTTTGGAAAAGGCATTGTAAAACAAACAAGGCAACAAATAGCCGGTAAGTACGCAGAACTGAACAAAATGTTTCCGGACCTTCGCGACAAAATGATTCAAACCTATCCTTCAGGAGACAACCACATCATTGTGGAATTTGTTTCCACCGGCACCGGTCCCGATGGTTCAAAATTTGAACTGCCTATATTACGGTTTTTACAATTCAAAATGGAATGATAACAAAGGACTTTACCTATTTTGATAATTTTTAAGCGGAAACCGGTATATAAATTCCTTTACCCGGTGCTTGTCCATTCGTAATCAATGCGGGGCATTTACTATGGCATAACATTAGCACTATAGGAAGAGTAAACTACCACTGGCTGATGGCAAAGACCCCGGATCAATTATACACCCAACTCGTAATCCTGATATGCTTATTGCCAGGCGTTTTATGGGCACAGGATACCCCCGGCAGCCTGCCAAATAACAAGGTCTCAAAAGACACGGCAAGGCAAACGGATTTAATTGATATTGCCAAAGACCTGTTTGGTAAGATGCCCAATAAGATAAAGGAAGAAAAAGAAAAGGATATCTATTTTTCCTTTCTGCCCATCGGCGCTACGGTTCCCGGAGGTTCGGGGAAGGCCTTAATTACCGCAACTTCAGCGGCTACATACCTGGGCCCGCGCCGGACCACCAATATTTCCAGTGCAGTATTTACACCTTACCTGAATTTTAAAGGGCGCTTTGG
The DNA here is from genome assembly GCA_966095395.1 of uncultured bacterium. Lineage (GTDB taxonomy): Bacteria > Bacteroidota > Bacteroidia > Chitinophagales > Chitinophagaceae > Flavisolibacter. Next base: position 77,862 of record CBHTSW010000018.1, read on the forward strand.
GCTGCCCCTGCGTACCAGCTTGTGGTTTCGTAATAATGTACGTACCATATGGGGCGACATCCGCTTCCTCGTGTATCCACAGTTTACCTGGGGATTGGGAAGCGGCCGTAAAGACGGAGACCACATACTGGTTGATTATAAATACATCCGGTTCTATCAAAGTGTGTTGAACCGCATTACACCCTACTTCTATGCAGGGCTGGGGTACCACCTGGATTATCATTTTAATATTGAAAGCGAAGATCCGCTGGTGGATTTAAAGACCTACACCGGGTACGCTTACGGAACCGGCCGCAATTCATTTTCTTCCGGAATAAGCCTGAACCTGTTGTATGATACCCGTAGTAATTCCATCAATCCCCTGCCAGGTTTCTTTTCTACCGTAGTTTACCGGGTGAACCCGCGGTTTTTGGGCAGTAATGATTACTGGCATTCGTTGTACATAGATGTAAGAAAATATATTTCCTTAGACAAGGTTAGACCGTACCAGCAAAAACAAATCGCTTTCTGGTCCTATTTGTGGACGGCACTGAATAAAAACACGCCTTACCTGGACCTGCCCAGCATTGGCTGGGATCCTTACAACCGGTCGGGCAGGGGCATGGATCAGAACCGTTATCGCGGCCGAACCTTGCTTTACCTGGAAACGGAGTACCGCAGGGATATTACAAGAAATGGTTTGTTCGGTTTGGTGGTCTTTGCCAATACCAACACGGTCAGCGGATCAGGAACCCTGTTCACCTCCTGGCATCCGGCGGCCGGTGCCGGTTTGCGAATTAAATTCAACAAAGCTTCGAATACGAATATTGGAGTTGATTACGGATTCAGTAAAGGCTACAATTCCATAACATTTAACCTTGGCGAGGCCTTTTAGTAAAAAGAAGAACAGTTCAGGGCAAACGCATCTAAATTAAAAGTTACCAGTCTCAACTCTCTTGATTCCGAAGGGATTGCAGCTCTATAGCAAAAGAAACAAAGAACATCCTGCGATCCCTTCGGGATCGAACATTTCCACGTAATGCCGATGGTGCTATAAACCTTTGTCGCTGGCATCCGCTCTATCTTTTGAGGCGATTAATATTTTTCCAGTTGCCATCCAATCCCGAAGGGATGGCATTACTTCGGCTTTTTAGAGGACAATAGTCGGTTCATTTCTTCCAGGCTTAAACTTAGATGCATTTGCCCTGAGGAACAACTTCGTGCAATAACTTTTAATTTTACATTAGCAAGGACAGCGTTTTCAAAGACCCGTTCTTTGGTGGTCTTTGCAAAGTAATTGCTATTCTAAAAAAGACAGGACAAACAGCATGCTATGGAGTCAACAAACTACAAACAAACCGCGTTGGATTTTTTACGTCTTGCTGCAAAAGGCGCTTCCCGGGAGGCCTTCAGTAAATATGCGGGACAAGGGTTCAAACATCATAATGTATATTTTAAAGGTGATGCCGAAACATTAATGGCAGCCATGGAAGAAAATGCCAAACAAACACCCGGCAAGGTATTCGAGGTGAAGAGGGCCTTGCAGGACGGTGACCTGGTAGCCGTTCATTCTCACGTACGGCAAACACTCCACGACCCGGGGGCGGCGGTTGTTCATATTTTTCGTTTTGAATCCGGCAAGATTGTGGAGCTATGGGACCTGGGACAGGCCGTTCCTGCGGAAACGGTTAATGAGAATGGAATGTTTTAAAAGCTTTGATCGTTCACAACAATGGAAAGAATATACGTTGAAGAAAAAACGTTTGATAAAATTGATTTCACGGAGAAGTCGTTAGCGAAAGGTAATTATGAGAACTGTTCCTTTCGTAATTGTAACCTTTCGAATACGGATTTGTCCGGAATTCATTTCTCTGAATGTGCATTTGCCGGCTGTAACCTAAGCCTGGCAAAACTTAGCGGCACTAAGTTTAGTGACATAAAGTTCAAGGATTGTAAATTATTAGGATTGCGATTTGACCACTGCGATGATTTTTTATTTTCTGTACGCTTTGATGATTGTATTTTAAAGCTCTCTTCTTTTTACAAGTGCAAACTCAAAAAGACGGTGTTCAGGAATACAAATCTGCAGGAAGCAGATTTTACGGAAACAAATGTAAGCGGCTCTGTATTCGACAACTGCGATCTGGTGAGAGCAACATTTGTGAATGCCGTATTGGAAAGAGCAGACTTTCGCACAGCGTACAACTATGCCATTGATCCTGAAGTGAACCGCATGAAAAAGGCCCGGTTTTCCAATGCAGGCGTTGCGGGGCTTTTGGGCAAATATGATATTGTAATAGAAGGATAACGTCTGCCGGTACAACGGTTTTGCTTCATGCGGATGGAGAAACAACGGCCCTGTGAAAAGGTATAAAGCAGGGAATTCAAAGGCTTCAACTGTAGAAACGGTCAGATAATGGTTAGTTTAAAAACATTCAGGGAATTAGCGCTGGTGTTGGACAACGCAGTGGAGCAACCTCATTTTGAAAAGGCCTCCTTCAGAGTAAACAAAAAGATCTTTGCTACACTTGGATCCTAAAAACAAAAGAGTGGTTGTAAAGTTGCCAAAGATTGAGCAATCCGTATTTTGCTCGTTGGATAAATCCATTATTTACCAGGAGGAAGGCGCCTGGGGCAAACAAGGCTGAACCGTTGTTGAACTGGATAAGGTGCGGAAAACAATGCTGGCCGTAACGGGGTTTATGAATTTTTGCGGGCAGATAGGATCGTTCATTCTGGCACTAACATTTGGTAAGCTTGCAGATCTTACACACAACTTTAATACACCTGTTCTTGTAATTGCCAGTGTATTTTTTGCAGGCTGTTTACTTTGGTTATTGATAGATGCCAGCAGACCCTTAATGAAAAGAGTACAACAGGAATTGGTAGAATGAAATATAACAGGGATGGAACAGGCAAGTTCCTCCGCTACGCCTGTGTTTTGGAAAGACCCGCCATCCCTCTTCAGTAAAAAAAGGATTCCTTACATTCATAATAAAATACGGTGTATGAAGCAGAAACTCATTTTATCGTTATCCCTGGCCGTTGTGGTATGCGCAGTACTGGCTTTTCAAGAACCTGGTTTGCAAAGGGCCAATGATCTTACCGGTGCCTGGCAATTACAAAAGGGGAGTGAAGAGCAGGTAGTAGTTTTTATGGATGGCTATGTTACCTGTACCCGTTATGATAAGAAGGGCAAATGGTTTTTTGAAACAAGAGGAGGAACCTATTCTGTTGCCGGTGACAACCTTACCATAACCTATGAATTTGATACGAATAATAAAGAACGGGTAGGCCAGGCCGTTAGTTACACCGCCTCTCTGAAAAACAATACACTTTCCGCTACCCTCAATGGGACAGAGGAGACATGGCAAAGGATTGACGATGGCGCATCCAACCTCTCCGGCTTGTGGAAGATCACTGCCCGCAAGCAGGAAGGACAACTGGTTCCCATTCACCAGACCGGGACCCGCAAAACAATAAAGATCCTGACAACTACACGGTTTCAATGGGCTGCCATAGACCCGGGCACCAAACAGTTTATGGGAACCGGCGGCGGCACCTATACGTTCGCCGATGGCAAATACACCGAAAACATTGAATTCTTTTCAAGGGACAGCAGCCGCGTGGGGAGTGCCCTTAGTTTTAACGGTAAGCTGGAAAACGGCGACTGGCATCATAGCGGCTTCAGCTCCAAAGGCGATCCTATTTACGAGGTGTGGAGCAAGAAGCCGTAGTAGGATCACCAGCGCTTACGAAGGTTGTTACATTTCACAATGAAAATGATATTTGTAGTTGTGCCACAAATATCATTTTCTATTGACCATGGACCATTCCCTATGGACGATAGGACTATAACTCTGAAACCTCCCTGGTATAAGCCTCTCAAGTTTAATTGTTTTGCTTTCTTACATACTTCGTAAGTATCACAATCACCTGACCTTCTATTCTTCCTTCTATCTGCCCGGTATTATTCTCTACCAGGCGGATGTTTCTGACCACGGTTCCCATTTTGGCATTTAAAGAGGTGCCTTTTACATCGAGGGATTTGGTGAGTACAACAGTGTCGCCGCTTTGCAGCAGGGCGCCGTAGGCATCTTTGTGAAGGTCAACCGAACTATCATTTTCATGATCGCCGGTGGCTTTGGCCCATGCCAGCTTTTCATCATCGAGGTAAAGCATATCGAGGTTGTCGGCGGCCCAGCTTTCGGTCCGCAGGCGGTTCAGCATGCGCCAGGCCACTACCTGCACCCCCGGCACTTCGCTCCACATAGTTTCAGATAAAACTTTCCAATGGTTGCTGTCCAGCTCTTCTTTCTTCTCTACCTGTGCCCGGCATTTCGAACACATCATGATACAGTTGTCTTCGTTCCTGCTGTCCTGGGGTTGAACTTCGTTCAATTGTACATCATTGGTCGAACCACACAGTTCACAGTTCTTTCCGCTTCTTGCAAGCAGCGCATCTTCCAGTTTCATAGTTTTTCAATTTGAGCGGCGAAGGTAATGGATTGATCTTTGTTTCCTGTGGGAGGTCTGATATCCATTCCTTCTACGGCCTGATCATGACTTTAGATAAACACTTTCTGTATCTTTTATGAGAACTATGGAAGGACTGGGAAAGAAAACAGGGCGAGGATATCACTATAATCAAGAAACTTAGGTTATAGGCCCCGGAAGGTTAAGCGAACACCTGTATTTTCAATTTTTGATCATCGTGAAACAAAAAGACAAATGGCCCGGATTGCAAACCCGGGCCATCATTTGATTATAAAAACAAAACTTTAGCTCTTTGCTTTTAGCGCCGCTTCACTCACATAGATTCTTTTGCCCTTGCCATTGATCCAGTAATAACGGTCGTCGCCGGAGATATAGATCGTTTGCCCCTCAGGGCCTATCCACGTACCGGACTTTTTATCGGTTACTGCGGCCTTGCCTTTGGAGGCAACTTCCGCTGTTTTATTACCCACCACTTTGGCGCCTTTTTTGGTGCCCTGCCAGGCTTTCGCGGATCCTTTTTTTATATCCTTTCCAGCCTTTTCAGTTTTGCTTTGTGCAAAAACCGGCGCCGATAAACCCAAAAAGGCTGTCAGCACTATTCCTGCTAGCTTGTTCATAGTTGTACCTTTTAATCCAGCTGTTATTTCATTTGCATAAAACGATAAGGTAACAAATGCAATTTATTGATTGTCTTTTTTATCATCATCCTTAAATACCTCCTTTACCTCTTTACCTACTTTGCCAGCTCCTTTTTTAACAGCTTCACCTGTTTCTTTTGCTCCTTCTTTGGTCGCATCCCAGGCATCTTCAATGGCGTTGCCAGCTTTGTCAAAAAAACGTCCCGATTTGTCCACCACCTCGCCATCATCCAGCACTACTACCTTCTTGTCTTTTTCTACTTTGCCATCCCTGTGCACCACGGTACCATCGTCCAGTGTAACATCGTTATCTGTTTCCACCCACTCATTATTTTTCCATACCATTACCTTCCCGTTTCTATAGGTAAGGTCTCCGTCTGCCGGAGTGTACGCAGCAGGAGCGGTAGCCGTATGGCTTATTGTATCCGCTTCAACGGTGGTGGTATCCCTGCTTTCATTGTTACAGGCACTAACGGATGCCGCGATACCGGCCAGTAAAATAAACTTCTTCATATTCCAAGCTTTTAATTAAAAATATCTTCCGTACCGGCCGGGACGATGGTCGCCAGTGACCGGTTAAAACGATTTACGGGATGAACCCTTAAAAATTCATGCCAGAAGCTCCGCTACTATGGCTGGCGGCCGCGAAGCAATCCGTTCGTTACAGGACCAGGAAAAATGTGAGCGGGTGGGATGGTACTGCTTTAAGATTTATATTTAGGTTGCAACAGAAGCTATCCTTTATGGTCAACCGTTTACCGCTAATCGCTGGTTTTTTAACAGCAACCCTTGCTGCGCAGGCGCAACCCATCGAAAATCAAAAAGGAAATCCCGTGATACCGGGCTGGTATGCCGATCCTGAAGGCGTGATTTTTAATAAAAAGCTATGGATCTATCCCACCTTTTCGGCGCCCTATGAGCAGCAGGTGTTTCTGGATGCTTTTTCCACACCCGACGGGCAAACCTTCACCCAGCATAAACGCATACTGGACACGGCTGCCGTGAAGTGGGCCAAAAAGGCCATCTGGGCGCCGGCCATCATTCAAAAAGAAGGAAAGTATTTTTTGTTCTTCAGCGCCAATGATGTGCACCCCGGCGAAGTAGGAGGCATTGGTGTGGCCGTGGCCGAAAAGCCGGAAGGACCATTTGCAGATTACCTGGGAAAACCTTTGATCCCCGAAGTGCACAACGGCGCCCAACCCATTGACCAATTTGTTTTCTGCGACAGGGACGGGCAGTATTATATGATCTACGGCGGGTGGGGGCATTGCAATATCGTGCGGTTGAAAGAAGATTTTACCGGGCTGCAGGCTTTTGAAGACGGGCAGGTGTATAAAGAGATCACACCCAAAGGTTACGTGGAAGGCCCGGTGCTGTTCACCCGTAAAAACAAATACTATTTTATGTGGTCGGAGGGGGGCTGGGGCGGACCTAATTACCGCGTGGCCTATGCGGTGGCCGATTCTCCCTTCGGACCGTTTGAGCGGATCGGAACGGTGTTGAAACAGGATTCTGCCGTGGCTACCGGCGCAGGGCATCATTCAGTCGTTCAAATCCCGGGCAAGGACGAATGGTATATGGTGTATCACCGCCGCCCTTTGGGAGAAACCGATGCCAATCACCGGGTGGTGTGTATAGACCGCATGTATTTTGATGACAAAGGATTGATCCAACCTGTGAAAATAACAATGAGCGGTGTGGGGAAAATCCAATGGAAATAAGCGCGAAGCCAATTCTACGTTATTTTTTTCATTGCAACTGCTTCAATGATTTCTTTTATCCCCGGGTCTCACCCTAATTGCGCGTGACGGCCAGGAAAGTTTGCCGCCATATCCTGTCTTTTAACTTAGGGCAGGGCCAGGTCTCAAACCTAAGACTTCGGGTAATCCACGCAGCCGAAAAAAAAGATTCAGCATTTGATTTTATTTGCCTTGTGGATGCTTTACGACTTTTTTGATTTGTATCGGGCATGATGAAGGCTTTTTCTTTTTGCTTAAGTTGCAGACCAAATCAATCAAGCAAGAATATGGATCTTTCGGCATTCAAAAAAACGATTTCCGGCGAGGGGGTTCCTTCTTCTTTGCCTGTTTACCTGCAGGCTTTGTGGTTTGATGGCAAGGGAAACTGGGAGAAGGCGCACCACCTGATACAGGATCTGGAAGATCAAAAAGCAGCCTGGATTCATGCTTACCTGCACCGCAAGGAAGGCGATATATGGAATGCTGATTATTGGTATCGTAGGGCTGGAAAGACACGCCCCTCTGTATCGCTGGCGCAGGAGTGGGAAGACTTGGTGAATGCTTTTCTATAAAAGATTCCTTGCGGTGCAGTGAAGTCGCTTAACAGCATTTTCTCTTTCCTTATTCCTTATCTTTTCAGTTTAATTGTATTCTATATTTGAAACAGCAGGCATTAAAGCCTGAACTAATGCACGAATGAAAGACGAAGAACTGGGGACGTTTGCGTTTTTTGACATGACTCCCGATTTAATATGTGTTGCCGGCAGGGATGGTTTTTTCAAAAAAATAAATCCGGCAGTAATTAAGAAACTTGGTTATACAAAGGAAGAATTGCTTTCGAGGCCGGTCTTTTCTTTCATGCATCCCGAAGACAGGGAACGGACGGGCCGGGAAAGAGAAAAGCTGTTGAGGGGTACAAATCTCTTGAATCTTCAAAACCGCTATTGCACAAAAAGCGGTGAGGTCATTTGGCTTGAATGGACCTCGGTTTATGTTCCGGATAAAGAAATTGTTTTTGCCATTGCAAAAGATATAACCAGCCGGAAGCTGATGGAACAGGAAATTGAAGAGAAGTACAAAAAATTCAAAAGCCTGGCCACTCATTTTAAAAATACCATAGAGAAAGACCGTAAGTTCCTGGCCATGGAACTACACGAAGAACTGGCGCAGTTGGCCACAGCCCTTAAACTGGATATAAGTTCCATCAGCGCCGGTATTCCTTCCATGGATGAGGCTGTAAAAAGCCGGTTGGAACATGCACTGGCCGTTTCCGATTTATTGATCACTACCATCAGGCGAATTTCTTTCGCCATTAGTCCCAATATGCTGGATGATATGGGCCTGAAGGAAGTAATGAAATGGTTGTGTCGGGAGTTCTCCAGCCTGAACAGCATTCCTTGCGGTTACGAATGCGCCTTTGATGAAACCATTCTGCCACATGAGATCCAACTGGATATTTTTCGCATTTGCCAGGAGTGCCTTTCCAATGTGATGTATCATGCAAAGGCCCGGAAAGTTATCCTCCGCTTGGAGGAAATAAACAACACGATAGTACTTACTATTTCCGGTGATGGAAAAGGTTTTGAAATAGATATGGAAAAAAAAGCGCCGAGCTTAACAAGCATTCGCGAACGGGTGGCTTCTATCAATGGGCAGTTGGTAGTGGAAACCCAACCGGGAAAAGGAACCAGGATCTGTGTGACAATAAAAAAAGAATAGGAAAGGAGAAGGCGTTGCTCCTTCCATATCATAGAATCATTGTTACAGGGCTGGAGTTAAGTTATTTCTGTCAGCTCTTTACTTTTTAGGCCTTTTATATTGCGCATACCAGATTATTTTTCCATTTTTTACCTGGTTAATATCGTGGTAGCTGGCTGAATCTACTTTGCCGTTTTTATAGGTATCTGTTTCGTCGTACCAGGTAAGTATGTATCCTTCTTTCTTATCGGTAGAATACATTTTATTCCAGGCCGACATGTCGATCTTAACAGAGCTAAGGCTATCGCGCAAAGTGGACCACATCTTCAAAAGATCTGCATTGGACTTTGTTAAATGTTCGCCTGAAGACAAGTCCACGATCACCGTATCACCCATAGCGCTTCCTAATCCGCTCATGTTATTATCAGCCCAGTCTTTGTACGTCATCAGCACCATTTTCAGATCGGCATCCGATACATTATTACTCCATTGGCTGGAATAGGAAGCCCTATAAGGCAGATCCATCTTGGGCTTCACGGTGTCGGCGGATGAGCCGGTACTCATAGCGGCCGTTTTGGTACCATTGTTATTGCAGGCGAATAAAAACAGGGCAAGACTGAAACAAAAAAGAACTTTTTTCATATAGCTTTATTTTGGTGAACAATTAATAAGCGGGGCAGTGATCAAAGATGGATTATGCAGGCAAGGATTAAAGGGGACAGCAGGTGAATTACGCAGGGAGAGATTCTATTGCCATAGAAAGGTACTGATTGATTTCAGTAAAAGGGTAGGAACTTTTCTCTTATTCTTTTAAGCAGATGGGATATAGTGCTAGCCTGAAGAGTTGTCTTCAAATCAATACTGTTTGGCCGAACTGTTGGGTGTCGTTTTATGATGCATTCATACCACCATCAATCACTTGCGTAGTGCCGGTAATGAACCTACTTTCATCGCTTGCAAGAAACAATACCAATTCGCCAATCTCTACGGGTTTGGCATACCTGCCCAGCGGTATGATTTTCTCCAATTCTTTTTTGACAGTTTCGGCATCGCCTGGTGCATAGCCAGCTTCCAGTGATCGCATCATCCGGTTGTCTACCGGCGAGGGATTAATGGTGTTTACACGTATTTTCCGGGGCGCCACTTCCAGCGACAGGTTTTTCATCAAACCCACTACGGCATGTTTGCTGGCAATATAGGCGCTTACATCCAAGCTGCCTGCAATACCAGCTACCGATGAAGTAAGTATGATGCTTCCGCCGTCATTCATATTGGGTACTACATATTTATTGCCCAGCCAAACGCCTTTTATGTTTACGGCTAGTACTTTGTCAAATACATCTTCAGGATAATCAACAACAGGTTTTACCACGCCTTCAATACCGGCATTATTAAAAAAGACATCTATTTTGCCAAAGGCTTTTACAGCATCGTTCACATAACGCTGCACATCACCCGATTTTGTAACATCGGCTGCCGTGTACTTTACATTCTTTCCGTCTAATTCTTCCACTGTTTTTTTAAGGGCGTCCTCATTCATATCCACCAGCCACACTTTTGCGCCTTCTTCCAGGAACAATCCGGCTGTTGTCTTGCCGATGCTGCCAGCGCCGCCGGTGATAATGGCCACTTTGTTTTCTAGCCTTTTCATGATTGTCTGTTTTACGTTATTAAAATTTTTTTACGTTCCAGACTTTCATAGGGAGCCGATCGCCTATTTAAAAACCTTTTCTCCCTTAACCAAAGGTGCTACACGTGTGCCAATCAGCTCAATGGATTGCAGCAGTTTTTCGTGCGATAAATTCGCATTATCCATTTGAAATGTAAGCCTTGAAATTCCACCCAATGCGTCGCTGTGCCGAAGAATCTTTTGGGCTACTTCTTCAGGCCCGCCAATAAGAAAGGCGCCATGTGGTCCTCTTTGGGCATCAAACTGATGACGTGTTACAGGCGGCCATCCACGTTCCTTTCCAATTTTTGTAAATGTTTCTGCATAACCGGGGTAAAAATCATCAATGGCCTGCTGCGTTGTGTTGGCTACATAGCCGAGTGAGTGTAAGCCTACTTTTAATTTTTCCGGTGCATGTCCTGCTCTTTTTCCCGCTTCCCGGTAAAGATCAACCAGCGGACGAAAACGGTGTGTTTCTCCACCAATTACAGCCACCATTAGTGGCAATCCCAGTGTCCCGGCCCGTACAAAAGATGCCGGTGTTCCGCCTACGCCTAACCAAATGGGAAATGGATCCTGCAGGGACCTTGGATAAATGGGCTGGTTGCGAAGCGGGGGCCGGAACTTACCCGACCAGGTAACAAATTCATGGTTCCGGATTTTTAGTAAGAGGTCCAGTTTCTCCGTAAAAAGTGCATCATAATCCTGCAGGTTAAGGCCAAACAAGGGAAAGGCTTCAATAAAGGAACCGCGCCCCACCACCATTTCAGCACGTCCCCGGGAAACCAAGTCAAGTGTGGCAAAACTTTGAAACACCCTTACCGGGTCTGCGGCACTGAGAACAGTTACTGCACTGGTGAGCCGGATGTTTTTTGTGCGGGCCGCTGCTGCTGCCAGGATGATGGCAGGCGCTGAATCAAGAAACTCTTTGCGGTGGTGTTCGCCAATTCCAAAAACGTCAAGGCCAACCTTGTCGGCATGTTCTATTCTTTGAAGTAATTCATCCAAAGCGTTCATGCTGTTCTTTGCCCTGTCTTCGCCACTGCCTATTGATGCGGCTGCAAAACTGTCGATTCCTATTTCCATTGGGGTTCTCATATTTCTTCTTAATAAAAATTTTGGACGAAAACTTCGGCAAAGGACGGGGCCTACCGGTGCTATCAGGTTACCCGGTCCATTTGCCAAACTTTCCTTCCCTGTAATCTTTGAAAGCCTGGAGTATCTGCTCCTGAGTATTCATTACGAACGGACCACTCGCCACTACGGGCTCTCTCAGCGGTTTGCCGGCAATCAGCAGTAATTTTAATTTTTCGATGGCGTGGATAGTTATTTCACTGGGGTTGTCAACCGATGGTGATAGCCAGAGCACCTCCTGTTTTTTGCCCGGCATTTCGTTCTTGCCAAAGACACCGGAACCTTCCAGCACATACACAAACCCGTTATAATCGGCAGGCAGATCCTGAGTTACCGTATGGCCGGGCTGCAGAGTTATTTCTACCATGGTAACGGGTGTATAGTTCAGCGTGTTGGACCTAACATTGCCCGACGAGCCGGAAATGACCCGGATCTCGGCGCCATCTTCTGTACGCACCGGCGTATTGGACTCCAGTATGTCCTGGTAGCGGGGTTCCACCATTTTTTTATCGGATGGCAGATTGACCCATAACTGAAGCGAATGGGCAAAGCCGTTTTCTGGCGCTTCCTCAAGATGCAACAAACCCCTGCCTGCGCTCATCCATTGTGTTTCCCCCTTTTTCAGTGTTCCCTTGTTCCCGCCATTATCCATATGTAGCAATTCGCCATCAATCATATAGGTCACTGTTTCGATGCCACGATGCGGATGATAATCAAAAGCACCTTTTTTCATATTGTCTTCCGCCATTAAAAGAAAGGGATCAAATGCCTCCCAATTACCAGGAGGCAGCACCAGGCCAGCTTTATGAATGGGTGTATTTTTCTGCGGTACCATCGCCCATTTGTCTTGTACTTCTCTTTGAACCACATTTTGTGTTTTCATGATCTTTTTTTTAAGTTGATGATGGAGCAATGACTTACCGGCGCATCTTTAAAAACTGAATACAAATTTACAGTAAGGGTATAGTAGTAAGTGGTCGTGCAGGCTATAGCAGAGTATAGTTAATGCTACAACCGGGAATTCAACAGAACAGGTTGCACCGAAAGGCAAAACCGGCATAAGGGCATGTGCTGTTTAAACAAACGATAAAGTATACCCAAGCACTGCACCGCCAACGATAATAAAAGCGGTGTTGAGCTTTCTATAGTAAAACGTAACAATAAAACTTATTACTGCAATGAGCATGGTTCGCCAGTCAAGCAAGGTCACTCTTCCCATTTCTATAACCACTGAAAGAATGATAGCAATGGAGGCCATATTAACGGTATCTAAAAATGCTCCCATAATTTTTGACCGGCGCAACTTTGGAATGATGGGGTTAAGCAAAGCCACAAATAAAAAGGAAGGTAGGAAGATGCCTATTGTTGCCGCTATGGCGCCGCTCATGCCGCCTATTTGCCATCCGATGAACGTTGCAGATGAAAACACGGGGCCGGGGGTGAACTGACCTACCGCAATAGCATCTATCAATTGTGGTTTGGTTAGCAAACCTTTGGCAACTAATTCTGCATCCAGAAAGGCAAACAATACATAACCACTTCCATACAGTATGGCGCCAATTTTTAAAAAGGTAAAGAATAATTTAAGAGAAGATATATCCAGCCCTGCCTGATTGATTTGCAATAAACCAAAGGGAATGATTCCATACGTTGTGCCTTTCCTGTTTTGAATGAAGTATAAAATAATGCCTGAAAGGCCTGCACCAAAAAGAACCCAAATCTCATTCCAGCCCATCAATACCGCTATGGCAGATAAAATTCCAATGATCCCCAGTTGTACAGATTTGAGGGCCTTCCTGCCCAATAGGATCATGGTAACCACTATTACTGAAATAATGGCCGGTTTGATGCCATAAATATAAGGCTGCACCTCCGGCAACTGTCCGTAATGCTGGTAAGCCATGGCAAAAAAAGCAGTGATGATGACAGCAGGAATAATAAAACAACAACCTGCTACCAGCAATCCTTTCCATCCTGCCCTTTCGTGACCAATGTGCATGGACATCTCCGTGCTGTTTGGTCCCGGTATTAAATTGGTTGCACCTACAAGGTCAAGGAAGTGCTGGTGACTCATCCAGTTTCTTTTCCGGACAACTTCTTCTTCGATCATGGAAATGTGAACGGCAGGACCACCAAATCCAATGACGCCTAACTTAATAAATAGTTTAGCCACTTCCTTTAAACCTGAAGCCTCTTTCAGGTCCTCATCTTTATTCATCAGGTCCATTTTTTAAATGAAATACAACTGCACAGCAAGAATCAATTGCCATAATTTGTAACTGCTACATATTTCTAAACTCCTGCCATCAGTCAGCAAACTTATTTCCATGCAGCGTTATAATCG
>CBHTSW010000019.1:0-85345 GCA_966095395.1 uncultured bacterium
AAATGGACTTTTTTATAGGGTGAGTGGTGAGTCACACCCACCCGCTGCCAGCAGAGCCATCGTGAGACGTGAGATGGCACAGGTGAGACCACGCAGCTTTTTCCCTTCGTCATCTATAAACTATACACTAAAAGAGTTTTATGGTACACCTCATCTACTTCCTTTTTTTTGCACAAATTTCCATAATTTCGGAGGCCCCATCCACTTTTGTTTAGAGCATGTAACGTCGTTAATGAAACTAAATTTCTTTGTTTAAAGTACCATGCGCATGGCCAGAATTTTAATTATCGATGATGACCCGGATATCAGAACCGTGATGAATATCTTACTAAAAAAGCAGGGGCACGAGGTAGCCACGGCTGCCAGAGAGGAAGAGGCTTTGGAAAAAATAAAACAATTCAACCCTTCAGTGATTTTATTGGATGTGTTGCTGTCCGGTGCAGACGGGAGAAAAATCTGTATGGACGTAAAGAAAAACGAAGCCACTAAAGACATTCCTGTCATAATGTTTTCGGCTCACCCCGGTGCGGCTGATAAAATACACCTGTATGGAGCTGATGATTTTATTTCAAAGCCGGTAAATGCAGACAGGCTTCTTGAAAAAATCAGCCGGCAATTAAAGCAAACTGAGCAATAGAGTTGTCCTGCAGATAATACAGGCGTTAAGCCTGATCGGGCCGCTTGCCTTTCACCCTGTCATGATCACTCGTATTTCTATTGACCTGAGGGCTATAGGCAGGCCGCCTTTGTTCGTAGTTCATACCTTCAAATCCTTCGCTCTGGTTGCGGGATCTGTTACGGTTTTCATGGGAAGAGCGTTCTTTATGGCCTTCACCCTCAAATGGCTTTTTCCTCAAATTCTCTGACATATTCTAACGCTTTCCAATATTTAATTAAAAAATAATACCAATTATTAGCCTGCTTTTATAACATAGGTTAAGGCGTTATTTTGCAAATAAGGCTTTGTAAGAGGTATAATTTCCCCACTGGGCACCGGGGTTGTGGACATAAGGGTAACCGCGAATCAGCCGGTGGATTTTTATAGGTAGCTGCTGGCAAGAGACTAAGCGCATTTCCTTAACAAGCAATTTTAAAAATACCTTAAAACTTAGCCGTACTTTTGCGCCGCTTAAAACGTAAACAGCCAATTAGCCGGTATGCTATTATGCTAATGTTAGTTGGGTGGTTTCAGGGTGGGCCACAGCGTTCAAACAGGGTTGCTAAGGTGTTGCCAGCGCCGGTGCTGCCATTGGGCTTTTGTTGTGTCACTCACTTCAGCGTCCCGTAAATCTATGCGGCAAAACAGAAAACCGATTAGCATATTACATTATCACCGAACACATGAAATATCAAAACGAAATACAAAAGCGCAGAACCTTTGCCATTATATCTCACCCCGATGCCGGTAAAACCACGCTTACCGAAAAGTTCCTGTTATTTGGCGGCGCCATACAGGTGGCTGGTGCGGTGAAAAGCAATAAGATCAAAAAAGCGGCTACCTCCGACTTTATGGAGATTGAAAGGCAACGCGGAATTTCTGTAGCGACTTCAGTGATGAGTTTTGAATATAACGGTACGTTGATCAACCTGCTGGACACCCCCGGTCACAAAGACTTTGCAGAAGATACCTACAGAACCTTAACCGCTGTTGACAGCGTTATCCTGGTGGTGGATAGTGTAAACGGGGTAGAAGAGCAAACCCGCCGGCTGATGCAGGTATGCCGCATGCGCAAAACACCGGTTATTGTTTTTATCAATAAACTGGACCGTGATGGTAAAAACCGTTTCGACCTGTTGGAAGAAATAGAAAATGAATTATCCATTTCATTGCATCCAATGACCTGGCCCATCAACCAGGGAAAGGATTTCAAAGGCGTGTATGACCTTCACAATAAAGGCATCCGGCTTTTTACGCCCAATACAAAAGCTACGGAAGAAGATACGATTTCCATCTCCGATCTTTCATCCTCTCTTTTAAACCAAAAGCTGGGGGACAGGGACGCCGATATTTTACGGGAAGATGTGGAACTGATTGATGGAGTGTATGGGGAACTGGACGTAAACAGTTATGCAAGCGGGGATGTGGCGCCGGTGTTTTTCGGAAGTGCCATTAATAATTTTGGAGTCAGGGAAATGCTGGATACGTTTATCCGTATTGCACCACAGCCAAGAGACCGGGAAACCAACAAGCGCAAAGTGGCCGTAACGGAAGACAAGTTCAGCGGATTTATTTTTAAGATCCACGCCAACCTCGACCCAAAGCACCGGGACCGGATCGCATTTTTAAGAGTCTGTTCAGGTAAGTTTGAAAGGAACAAATACTTTCATCACGTTCGTTTGGATAAAGATGTCCGCTTCAGCAATCCCTATTCATTTTTAGCCAGGGAAAAGAACGTGGTGGAGGATGCCTATCCCGGTGATGTAGTGGGTTTGTTTGATACCGGAAGCTTCAAAATTGGAGATACGTTAACCGAAGGAGAAGATTTTTTCTTTACCGGCATTCCTTCTTTTTCTCCCGAGATCTTTAAAGAAGTAGTGAACAAAGATCCCATGAAAACAAAGCAACTGGAAAAAGGGTTACAGCAATTAACCGATGAAGGCGTGGCGCAGCTGTTTACACAGTTTGGAGGAAATAAAAAGATCATTGGCTGCGTGGGTGAACTGCAGTTTGAAGTCATACAATACCGCCTGTTGCATGAGTATGGCGCTTCCGTGGTATTTAACAGCGTTCCTTTTTATAAAGCCTGCTGGATCACAAGCAAGGACCCTAAGAAGGTTGAAGAATTCATCCGGTTCAAATCATCCAATATTGCTACTGATAAAGACGGACACCTGGTGTACCTGGCGCAAAGCGAATGGTTTTTAAATACAGAACGTACCAACAACCCCGATATAGAATTTCATTTTACCAGCGAGATTCATAAATAGAACAGCGTGTTGACAGAGGTTGACAAGTGTAAAGGCAAACGTATAACCGTTTTGGAATAAACTTGTCAACCTCTGTCAACTTCTTGTTAAAACCTGGGATGAACACCCACATAATTATGCGGTGAAATCGCTTTCAACTCTTTCTTTATTGATGCGGAAACGCCAAGGCCGTCAATAAACTGGTGAATGGTTTGTTTGTCAATTTGCTTTTTGCCGCGGGTCAGGTCCTTTAATGCTTCGTAGGGATTGGGGTATTGCTCACGCCTTAATATGGTTTGAATAGCTTCCGCTACAACCGCCCAGTTTTTGTCAAGGTCTTCGTAAATTTTCTCATCATTCAGCACTAATTTGTTCAAACCTTTTTCAATGGATTTGAAAGCAATAACGGTATGGGCAAACGGTACTCCAATGTTTCTTAAAACCGTGGAGTCGGTTAAATCTCTTTGCAGTCTGGAAACAGGAAGTTTGGCGGAAAGATGTTCGAACAAAGAATTGGCTAAGCCAAAGTTGCCTTCTGCATTTTCAAAATCAATGGGATTTACTTTATGGGGCATGGCCGAAGAACCCACTTCGCCCTTTTTTGTTTTCTGCTTAAAATAGTCCATGGAAATATACGTCCACACATCGCGGCACAGATCCAGTAAAATCGTATTGATCCGCTTCATGCAATCGAAGCTGGCCGCCAGGTTATCATAGTGTTCAATTTGCGTGGTGAATTGCAAGCGCTGCAATCCTAGAACGCCATCTACAAATTCATTGGAAAATTTTATCCAATCCACTTTTGGAAAAGCAATGTGGTGGGCATTGAAGTTGCCGGTGGCGCCGCCGAATTTAGCACTTACAGGAATAGCGGTTAGCTGTTCAATTTGGTTTTCGAGGCGTTCTACAAAAACCATTATTTCTTTTCCCAGCGAAGTAGGGCTGGCAGGCTGCCCGTGGGTGCGGGCCAATAGCGGAATTTGCTGCCACTGTTTGGCAAGGATCTTTAACTGCGTATTTAAATTGAGAAGTGAGGGCAGGTATTCAAACTCCAGGGCATGCTTCCATGAAAGCGGAACGGCGGTATTGTTAATGTCCTGCGAGGTTAATCCAAAATGAACCCATTCTTTAATGGTGGTTTCACCTGCTTTTTCCAGCTCCTGTTTAATAAAATATTCAACCGCTTTTACATCATGGTTGGTGGTGTGCTCAATCTGCTTGATCTGCTGCGCATCTTCCAGTCCAAAATTTTCTTTTAGCTGGTTAAGCTGTTTGGCTCCTTTGGCTGAAAGTTTAAATATTTTTTTTTGCGATAAAAAAAGCAGGTAGTCAATTTCAACCCGCACACGGTATTTCATTAAGGCGTACTCCGAAAAATACTCATCTAAATGTTGCACCTGTTTTCTGTAGCGGCCGTCAATGGCTGAAATGGCAGTAAGTGATGTAAGTTCCATGAATAATTTGTGAATGGTGAATAGTGAGTGATGAGTAACAGATCGCGATGAACGATTAACTACAAACCACAAACTATTAACTAGAAACTGAATATATCTTTGCGGGCAAAACTAAATCATTTGAGTAAGATAAGAGTGGCGGCAGTGAGTTATCTCAACACAAAGCCTTTATTGTATGGAATAAAAAGACATGCGGTCATAAATGAAATTGAACTGACAGAAGATTATCCTTCCAAAATTGCCCAGATGCTGATTGATGATGAAGTGGATATAGGACTGATACCTGTAGCGGCAACGTTAAAATTAAAGCAGTGGCATATGGTCGGTGATTATTGCATAGGAAGCGAAGGGCCGGTAGCCTCTGTTTGTATATTCAGCCAGGTGCCTATGGAACAAATTGAGAGGATATACCTGGACTACCAATCCCGGACCTCTGTAAATCTTGCCAAAATTTTGCTGCGTGAATACTGGAAAAAAGAAGTGGCGCTGGTTGATGCGACCGGCGAAGATTTCCGGGACGAAATAAAAGGAACTACCGCCGGCGTGGTAATAGGAGACAGGGCCTTGCAACAGCGTTTGCAATCGAAATACATTTATGATTTGGCGGAAGCCTGGAAACTGCATACAGGGCTGCCGTTTGTATTTGCTGCATGGATTGCAAACAAAAAACTTTCCGATGAATTTATAACTGCATTTAACAAAGCCAATGCAATAGGGTTTCAGCATTTGGATGAAGTGATTGCTGAAAACCCTTATCCATTTTTTGATTTGGAAGAATATTATAAACAATGTATCAGCTATAAACTGGATGAAAGAAAGCGAAGGGGAATGAAACTGTTTTTGGAAAAATTGGGTCAAGATCCAATAAAAACATAATATATTTATCTCTTAGCTACCTAAACTAATGAAGACTACCTGCTTAATTTTTGTTACTTGTTTGCTCATTTCCTTGCACTCGATTGGCCAATCCTGTAATAATTGGCTGGAACTTCCTAATTTCGGATCTTTTGTAAAAGTTGGGGACCTGGATATAACAGGAGATAAGGTTACCATTGAAGCAACTTTCGTTCGCACCGCTCCCTGGAACGGTTCTGATTTGTTTCAGGGGGACCTGGTTTCCAAACATGAGGATCCTAAAGATTGCAATTATTTACTAAGACCCAGTTCTGCTGAAATTACTACGACTAATGGGTATTTTAAAACACCTGTCATTTGCCCCATTGAACTGAATAAGAATTACCATGCTGCCCTGGTATATGATGGCAGTACTTTAAAATTCTATCGTAATGGTTTTTTAATGAGCCAGGTACCTGCTACGGGTAACCTGATACAAAATGACTGGCAAACGCAGATTGGTTTGTATTTCAATCAGGTCACGCAGGAACAGTTTGTAGGGTATATCCAGCAGGTACGAATATGGAACATTGCCCGGACGCAGAATGAGATCAAAGCGTACATGAATCAATCCTTACCGAATCCTCAAACCACGCCGGGGCTTTTAGCCTATTATGTATTTGGAGATCTTATTAATAAGCAGGGAAATGCGGCATGGAATGGAAGTGTTGCTGGAAGTGCTGCCATTGATAAAACGAATCCAAATTGCGCTTTTGTGGCCGATTCTTGTAATATTTTGTCCAACCCCGTTCAGGTTTCGTTTACTGCTCCTGATACAGTATGTGTAAACAGTCCGGTTACCATTACAAATACTTCCACAGGTGCATCCAGTTATTACTGGAACTTTTGTGTGGCAAGTATTGATGCTGTTCCTACTGCTGCTAATATAGGAAACCCTGGCGGCCTATCCATGCCGGTGTTTATTGATTATGCTTTGTATAATGGCAATTATTATGGTTTTTTAGTCAATTACAATCCGGGGAGATTAATAAGGTTGGACTTTGGAAATAGCCTATTGAACAATCCCGTCTCAGTTGACCTTGGAAATTTTAGCGGGATAATTCCTACGGGTGCTGAAGCGATTCAAATTGTGCAAAATGAAGGGCGTTGGTATGCTATCATTGTTGGGGGCAGTCCCGCTGCGGGAAGTTCTCCCAGGATTTTAAAAGTAGATTTTGGTTCCAATCTGGCAAATACAAGTCCGGCCGCAACGAA
This sequence comes from uncultured bacterium, assembly GCA_966095395.1. Lineage (GTDB taxonomy): Bacteria > Bacteroidota > Bacteroidia > Chitinophagales > Chitinophagaceae > Flavisolibacter. The sequence goes on from CBHTSW010000019.1 coordinate 6,471, forward strand.
TTGGGGCAATCTGGGAAATATGCTGCAGCCAATTGACCTTCATGTTTTTAAGGAAGGATCAAATTGGTACGGTTTCACGGTGAATTCTGAAAACAACACGATCACACGTTTCAATTTTACCAACAGCTTTAATAATACGCCTACTGCAGTAAATCTGGGTAATATTGGTAATTTACAGTACCCTACAGGTATTTATGCCATTAATGACAATGGGTTTTGGAGAGTTTTTGTTGTTAACGGCGGCGATAATACCAGAACCAGCAACGCCTGTTCTTTGACAAGACTTGATTTTGGGCCTTCTCTTTTAAATACGCCAACGGGAATCAATCTCGGAAACCCTGGGAATATGCTTCAGCATCCAAGGGATTTTACGATCATGAAGCTTTGTGATCAAATAATAGGTTTTGCGGTCAATGGCAATCCAAACTATAATGATCTTGTAAAAATTAATTTCAATAATAACTTATCGGTACCCCCTGTATTGTCTTCTTTAGGAAATAACGGGAACTTTAATTTCCCTCATTCAATTTCGAAACTATTCCGGGTTAATAATGATGTTTATGGTTTTATAACCAATGTTGCCAATAATACGATTAGCCGCCTTAAGTTTAATGGTTGCTCAAGTTCCAGTCTTCCAAATTCAACATTGCAGGATCCACCTACTGTCATTTATAATGCACCTGGTGTATATAATATCAACCTTACTGTGGATGATGGGTTGCCTACGCAAGCCGCTTATTGTAAGCAGATCGTAGTAGTGGCTCCTCCAAATCATGTTCCGACCAAAAACATTTCGATTTGTGAAGGTGATAGTATTAAGGTTGGTACATCGCCTGGCTTGAACAAGTATACCTGGAACACGAATGCTTCGAAAGATTCGATCTTCATTAGTAACCCGGGTACTTATTGGGTGGAAACGGGTCGGATTGGTTGTACCAACAGGGATAGCTTTGTTCTCTCATTGAACAATAAGCCTATTATTAGTTTGCCAAATGATACTTCTGTTTGTGAGGGTGCTAAAGTAATGTTGTCAACCTACTTTTCGCCTAATTACTCGTATAACTGGCTTCCGGCAACAGGATTGTCTAATGTTTCTAACAATACGGCAGAGGCTTCACCAATCGTCACTACTATTTACCAGCTTAAGGTAACAGACGGGATTTGCACCCATTTGGATTCCATTACCGTTTTTGTAAATTCGACCTTTTTTGAGAAGCCTCTTGATAAAGAAGTTTGCGAAGGCGATTCGGTTCAACTAATCAGTCACAATAATGCTGAGCATGTCTGGAGTCCTTCCTCTTCTTTGACCAATGCTACTACCTCTAGTCCCTATGCTTTTCCACAAAACACAACAAATTATCAATTAAGTATTTCAGACGCTGCCTGCAACAGCGATACTGTGTTTACAGTCGTTGTAAAAGTAAATTCCAAACCCCTGGTTTCGGCACATAAAACGAATGATATAACATGTGCCGTTCCTTTCTCTCAACTTAGTGCTGCCGGTGCAGAAACATATTCATGGAGCCCGGCTACGGGTTTGGATAATCCATCTGGCTCTAATCCCGTTGCCTTTATTGACACCACTACAATTTTTACAGTTACCGGCGAGAATGAGTTTGGATGCTGGAATGCGGATACGATTTCTGTTAAGGTGAATTTTGTAGGAAAAATGCTTGCCCTTCTGCCTAATGCTTTTACACCTAATGGCGATGGGAGGAATGATTGTTTTGGTATTAGGAAATGGGGGGCCGTTTCAAACCTGGAGTTTTCAATATTCAATCGATGGGGGGAAAGGGTCTTTTTTACAAATAATCCTATGCAATGCTGGGATGGAACCTACAAAGGCCAGTGGCAGCCTAATGATGTATTTGTTTACATAGTAAAAGCTAATTCAGTATGCGGGAAGATTTTTGTAAAAGGCACCGTAACGTTAATTAGGTAGCTAAACTATTTTTTGAATAACAATTTCACAGAATAATAAAAGCCTGCAAATCCAATTGTAATAGTGTTGATTATTTTTTTGAAAAAAACGTAAATCACAGTTATAAAAACCTGCCATGGGGAAATGTTTCTAAGTTTGGATAAATAGAAATAATATTTTGGTGTATGGCTTTTTGTAACGGCGTAATACACAGCCAGTTTTCTATATACCAGACCTGTTTCATGAGGAGAAAGTTTTTTTTCAAGTCCTGGTAAATTTCTCTCCAGGAAGATTTTAGAGATATCGTTAACGGTTATTTTATGAGCGGCCGTTAGCGAACCGCCATGTTCCCTATAATAATAATGCTCAGGCGTTGGAAGGTATTTGAAATTAAACTTCATGAAAGCCCGGCAAAAGAAATCATAATCTTCAATCAAAAAAGCGGCGGGATTGTACCCGTTATTAGCCCGGTGAACCTCTCTTTTATATAAAAAGCAGGCTCCTGCACCCAGCCACTGGTTAAAGCTTTTATTAACATTGCCAAAATTACGTGTGCCAATTACTTTGCCCGTATCATCGATAATATAATAATCAGTATATACTAAATCAATTGATGTATCATCCTGCAATGCATGATACATGGTTTTTAATGCATCGGAGCCATAAAAATTGTCATCTGAAGTCCATGTAAAATACGTGCCCAGGGCCTGTTCAAATCCTGCATTTAAAGAAAGCGGTAGCTTTTTATTGAATGCATTATTGATGATCCTCACTCTTGCATCCTGCTTTGCATATTCCTGTACAATAGCAAGTGTGTTATCTGTGGAACAGTCATTCACAATGATCAACTCAAAATCAGTAAAAGTTTGCTGCAGGCAGCTTTCTATAGATTTCCTTATGTACTTAGAACCATTGTAGGTTGGTAAGACTATACTGATTGCAGGTTGGGCCATTAATTAAGATTTAGCAGGAGAGAAACAATTTGTTGTGCGCTGGTTCCATCACCATAAGGGTTGGCTGCTTTAGCCATAGCTTCATAGGCAGTCCTGTCATCAAGGAGTTTTTGTGCAGCCTTCCTGATTCTTTCTTTTTCCGTTCCCACCAAGACAGCAGTTCCTGCATGAATGCCTTCCTGGCGTTCAGTTACATCTCTCATTACCAAAACCGGTTTTCCTAAAGAAGGTGCTTCTTCCTGTATGCCGCCTGAATCTGTAATAACAAGATAGCTGCTATCCATCAGCCAAAGTAATTGGGGGTAGCCTACCGGTTTAATCAGATGTATGTTTTTTTGGCCTGATAATCTATTATAAACAACTTCCTGAACATTCGGGTTCAGATGTACGGGATAAACAATTTCAATGTCCGGATTTGCTATTGCAATTTGTAATAGAGCATCGCAAATGTTTTCAAATGCCTTGCCAAAACTTTCTCTTCTATGCGCCGTTACAAGTATCATTCTTTTGCTCATATCTAAAAAGGCAAACTCTGATTTTATCGTTTCAGAAGAACGTACTTTTTTAACGCCCCATAATAAGGCGTCAATAACTGTATTGCCGGTTATAAAAACATTCTCGGTATAATTTTCCTTTGCAAGATTTTCCTTGGCCATTTGAGTAGGAGCAAAATGATACGTACACATAGTGCTTACAATCCTTCTATTAACTTCCTCCGGGAAGGGTGCGTATATATTACCGCTTCTTAAGCCAGCTTCAATATGCCCAACTTTTATTTTTTTATAATAACCCGATAAAGCTCCGGTCATAGCAGTTGTCGTATCGCCCTGAACAAGAATAATATCAGGATGATAATTATTTAAAACTTGTTCTATTCCCTTTAAAGCGTTGGCCGTAATGTCAAAAAGAGTTTGGTTATGGGTCATCAATGAAAGGTCAAAGTCGGCAGTGATGTCAAAGAAATCCAAAACCTGCTGCAGCATTTCTTTATGTTGTCCTGTAAGGCAAATTTTTACCTCTATTTTATTGAAATTCTTTCGACATTCCTGTATGATAGGAGCCATTTTTATAGCTTCCGGTCTTGTTCCTAATATGAAAAGTATTTTTTTCAATTTCATTCCGCAATAATACGATTAAGCAAGGTTGCGCCTGCATTCGGATCATAAAGTTGTGAAGATGCCTTGTGAGCTTCAATAGCAATGGCTGGCCATTGTTCTTTCAGGCTATAGGCTGTTTCTATGGTATGTAGCAACGCCTTTACTGTAGGCGCTTCTGCTATGAAGCCGTTTTTTTTATGAGTAATCCATTCGCTGTTTCCGCCCACATCGGGCACAATACAAATTCTTCCGCACAACATAGCTTCCACTACTGCAAGTGGCATGCCTTCCATGTGAGACCCCATCAACAAAGCATGGTTTTGTTTCCATATTTCTCTTGCCTCTTTCACTGTTCCGTGAAAAACTACCTGTCGTTCAATTTGTAAGTATTTAGCAAGATGCTGCAGGTATGATTTATCTGTTCCGCTACCATACATATTTAAAATCCAGTCCTTGTTTTCCCACTTGCTCAGGGCTTCCAACAAAATGTCTTGCCCTTTATGTATGGTTACCAAATTACCCACACAGGCCAGTTGGATGGTTGTATTCATAAGGGGGAACGGCATGATTTCATTTGAAGAAAGGTTTACAGGGTTTTTGATAATTGCTGCGTTTGGAATGTCTTCGCATAAATGCCTTTTAGCAGCCTGTAGGTTGCGCTTAGAAACAAAAAAAACATTTTTACTTACCCTATAACCGCGCTTTACAAATTGAACGTCGCTGTCCGGAATATCTTTGATTGTTTCATTGTTCAAATGCCCGATAATGTAGAATTTGCATTTCGAGCTTTCAGCCAGTTTCAGCAGTTCTTTTTCACATGCTATGGAGTAGCATGTTCCGTTATAAACAACAACGTCCGGATTATAGGAAAAAGCTTTTTTTATGGGTGAGTTGATTTTCTTTCGTATATAGTTCAAGCCTAAATAGCCAAATCTTGAAATGGAAGAAGAGCCGGGTGGTATCCATCCAGGCCTGCCTATCCTTACCAGCCCGAGAGTTTCCAACTCTTTTACTTTGTAATGCTTCACAGGTGTCTCATAACCCACATGAATTACTTTATGACCCTGCCCTAAAGCTACTTTTGCCATTTCATACCATAGCTCTTCGCTACCTCCCCAGGCATCCCGGATCATAGAAATTATAGCTATAGTCATTTAGAGGCGTTGTTTATTTTACGGCATAAAAGGACATTATTCATATAAAGGTCTTTACCCTGCGGGAATACTCTGGCCAAAAGCAAAGCTCCAATATTAGTGGTGGTATAAAAAAACAAGCGAAATGCTGACCGTACCACAGGAATTTTTCGCAGCCGGGAATTGATGTGTTGGTGTAAATACATCAAATACATCTGGCTTAATGCTTCAATGCTATTGCCAGTTTTAACCTGTTGTATTACTTCAAAGCCATTTTTAATAAATAAATCCCGGACGGCAAAAGAGGTATAGCGGGCATAATCATTAGGGATTTCATGTTCGCAAAAAGCAAAGGGGCAGGTGATTAAAATGTTTCCGCCAGGTCTTAATACGCGGTTTAATTCTTTAATGATGTCAGGCAGATTAAATATATGTTCAAAGACTTCACTGCTAAAAATAGAATCAAAGGACTCATCAGGAAACGGAATAGTCTTACCGTCGTAAAAGACATCTATAGATTCATTTATATGAGGATGTCCCGGGTTCTCAAAATCTACCCCTACATATTCATCAACAGCGAAAAGACTTTTATAGGGTTTCTGTCCGCAACCAAAATCCATAAGCCGTCCTTTTAAGTTAGGCGCCAGTTCATTAATCGCATTTAAAAGCCTGTTGCGAATGAGGTAATGCGGTTGCGTAATCGGCGGGTTGAAGTCCTCAGATATCCCTTTCATTTTTTAAAATTTTACAGCCACCCGGCCGGTATCGTCAAGTCTGTTGAGCAGGATTTGTATGTTGTTCTCAATGATATATTCATCTACGGCCTTTCTGGCACCTTTCCAAAACCCATAATCGTCAATGATCAGCACCCCGCCTTTTACCAGTTTTGGGAATAAATGGACCAATTCATGCTTTGTAGATTCATACCAATCCGTATCAAGACGGAGTAGTGCTATCTTATCGGGAATAGTGGCAGGAATCGTATCTTCCACTTTTCCTTTTATGTAGTGAATATTTGTGACGGGGTAATGAGATAAAGACATGGTTTGTTTAACTGTGTCCAATGTAGAATATGCCCAAATTAAATTCTTTTCCTTATTCTTGTCCGCTTCCAGTAACTGCTCTGCTTTTTGATCGTTAAAACTTAAGTCATGTTCCGTCGGTGCTGACATGCCTTCAAAAGTATCATATAAATACAGCGGCCTTTGAACATCATTAAAATTTAACAGAGTTTCAGCCGTTGCCAGCATACTGCCTCCTTTCCAAACACCGCATTCAACTATAGCTCCATCAATTTTATTTGCGGTTATATATTTTACAGCCTCTATAAGCCCGAAAATTCTTTCCCGGCTGGTCATGGTAAAAGGCTCAACTTTTTTTATTATCGATTTGTGCATTTCGCTAAAATCATCGGGCCATTTCCTTTCCTTATTTAATTTAAGAATGTTAAAACCTCCTTTGTTAAGCAGCTTCTTTATAAACTCTTTAATCATAATTGTATTTTCGTAATGAATTACAAATAAAGCAATTATTTTGATGAGGTTTTATAAGAACCCATAAGTGAGGATTAAATGTTATCCATTATCATTGTCAATTATAACTCAGTAGAATTAATTAAGGATTGTATTGCCTCCATTTATCAATTTACGCACAACGGTTCTTTCGAAATACTGGTAGTTGATAATTCTTCACCTGCTGAAGAAAAAGAAACGATTCAGAATATTTATCCCCACGTCCGCTGGCTCCCCATGTCCTACAACGCCGGCTTTGCCAGGGCGAACAATGAGGGCATCAGGCAGGCGAAGGGGGAGGTTGTTTTATTATTAAATCCCGATACGCTGGTAGAAGACAATGCTATTGAAAACTGTCGTAAAAGATTTGCCTCATCACCTTATGTAGGTTGCGGGGTCCAATTGTTAAATCCGGATAGGACACCGCAGATCTCCGGTAATTATTTTATTGCCGGCGGGGTCAACAATTTATTGCCCCTGCCTTTCCTGGGAAGATTTGTTAAATGGTTGGGCACTTCATTAAAGGTAAAAAAAACCAATGTGCCTGAAGCCAGGGGCGAGGTGGAAGTGGATTGGGTGAATGGCGCCTTTTTAATGGTGAAGAAAACAGCCATTGAAAAAGCCGGACTCTTGGATGAAGATTTTTTTCTTTATGCCGAAGAGATCGAATGGTGTTCAAGGCTGCGTAAACTAGGACCGCTCTGTATTTACGGCGATCTGCACGTGATTCATTTGCAGGGAGAAACGGCCAATGAAGCCTTTGCTTCAGAAGGCAAGGGCTATTATAACCTGTTCGATCATAAGGGCAGACAGATCCTGCTTTCCAATTTTGTGCGGATCAGGAAGCAGTTTGGTGCAGGGTGGTTCCTCATCCATCTTTTATTTTACGTAATGGAGGTACCCTTTTTCCTGGGAGTAGTGATTTTTCAAAAAATATCCGGAAGGCAGGCAGCGTATAAATTTTCCCAGTTTCGGGGCTACCTTAAAAATATTATGTACCTGGTGGGACAAAGCTTTACAATCCTTAAAAACAAGCCGCATTTTTATAAAGCGCTATAATTAGTACCAAAGCCTTGCCTTTACTTTTTTCAGATAAGCGAGGCATTCTTTATTTACAGGACTTCTTTTCTCATTTGCCGGGATTTGGAACAATTCCATCCAGCCTTTGATCCACCCGTTAACATGCCAGGAGGTTTTTTTCAAGTATTGAAAACTCCACAGAAGTGCGGTAGAGTAGAAGTATTCTACAGGCAAATATTTCCACGCCACAGTGGCTTTGTTCACCCACATGCCCCGCAATTTATCCCGGTTGGTAAGCCTTCCTGAGGGTGATTCTTTATGGAGTACCACTACACGGTCATCATAAACAATTCTATAGCCTGCGTTTAACGTACGGTAGCCCAGATCATATTCTTCCATGCCATAAAAGAAATTTTCAGGGTAGTACCCTACGGTATCAAAGACCTCTTTTCTAATGGCATGTGCACAGCCTGCAAAATAATAGGTGTCAAAATGGTGCAGTGCTTTTCTTTTATCGAATTGCTTATGGGGGAAGGCTGTCTTTTGGAGCTCAAGAGTCGAGTGATAATAAACTTTAAAGGCAGCAATACCGGTTCTGCGATCAGTTACCTCCGGTTCGTTAAAAACATTTACCGTCTGCAGCAACGCATCTTTATTTTGAAAAAGTGCATCATCATCTAAAAACAAAAGTATGGAAGCGCTGCTTTGTTGTATGGCATAGTTGCGGCCTTTTGAAACCCCTAAATTTTGCTCTGTTTTAAAATAACGAAATGGAATAGTGGAATTATGGCTGATAAAGTCTTCCAGCTCTTTATAGCTTTCCGATGATCTGTTATTAACCACAATCACGTCAGCCAGTAATTCCGGGTGATCCAGCTCACTTATGTTTTTTGCCAGTTCCAGCATGTCGCCGGGCCGGTTATAGGTGATAATAACTATGGAAAGCTGTGCTGTGTTCATTCCTTTTTAGTTAGCTCTACCTGTTTTGCCTTTCTTGTTCTGTACAGATGAATGGCTGCTGCTATTAGTGCCAGGAAAATAATGATCCCGGCAAACAGTGATATTTTTTCTCCTGTATAATAGGAAGCCGGATGAAATACAAAACGAATTTGATGGTTACCTGCCGGAATAACAAGACCCCGCAGTACATAATTGGTTCTTATGATCGGCGTTTCCTTCCCATCTATATAAGCCTTCCAGCCCTTATCGTAAAACACTTCACTGAAAACAGCGAAATGGTTGGTAGTGGAGCTGGATTGGTAGGTCACTTCGTCATTATCATTTTTAAGCAAGCGGATGGTGGCGGCACTATCCATTTGCGGAGACAGAGAAACCAGCTTTTGATCTGCTGCGAAAAGTACTGCCGTATCCTTTGGATGGAAATCGGTCAGGGCATTCATAACTGCCCAAGGCGTTGCCTCGTATTTTATGCTTTTTACAAACCAGGCAGCACCCAAAGCCTCCGGGTTGGTATATACCTGGTCTTTTCCCGCCTGGTCCTTCTGAATAATGTATTTGGTATTGAGCATATTCACTATAGGCAGCGATTGCGGGAACTTTGACAACTGGTGTTCGATCAGGTCCTGGTAAATACTCAATTTGGCCGGGTGATATCCCCCGATTGTTTTATGGAAATAAGAAGGCAGCGCATAGCCAAGTCCTAAAGCCGCCCCCATACCTTGCCTCAGATCAAAAACCCGGTAATAAGAAGTATCCTGCATGATCTGTGCATCAGCCGGGGAGGGTGTAAAGTTGGCCTGGTATTCCGCTTCATCCTGATAGTGTTCACTATTCAAATACCTAGTGTCAATTGCCATAACATCAATAAATGCTAACAAACCTATTACTGCCAGGACCGTAAGCTTTTGTATGTTTTTTCTGATACGTAACCATATCATAAAAGCGGCAGCGGCAATAAAGAAAAAGGAGCGGATCAAACTGCCAAAGAATAAGTTTTTGCGGTCTTCTTTCAAGGCATCAAAAAAGGATCTTACATAACCTTTTGCCTGGTCCGGGGCCGATGCCAGTTGTTGCAAGAGCGCTTTGTCGCCTTCACTTTTATAATCAGCACTCATGTAGATCAAAAGCAGCACGACAAAAACACCAGCCGTTAGTAACAATCCTTTTTTATAACGTTGCCATAATTCGTCCTTGTTATCGAAGGAAATAATTTTTTGCAGGGTCAGCACCGCCATCATGCAGAATAAAAAAGTAGGTATAACAATGGTCATGCTGGGTGCACGAAACTTATTGTAAAAAGGAAGGTGGTTTAAAAGAAAGGTGTTGAATCCCTCAAAATAACTACCCCAACTCATAACAATTGCCAGTACCGAAGCACCTAAAATCCACCATTTATGTTTATTGTCTAAAATAAAAAAACCGATTAGTGTAAGAAAGCAAATGATGGCTCCTGTATAGGGAGGTCCACTCGTGCCGCCAATGCCGCCCCAGTAGGCTCCCAAATTATATTGCAGTTGCTGGGCCATTTCCTGTGGCATTTGCCTCAGGGCTTCAATGGCCTTTGAGTCTTCTTCCGCCACTTCCAATGAACTGCTGCCTCCATACATACGGGGCACCATCATTACAAACGGCTCGCTTTTGTACATGCTATAGCTTAAGGCATAATCCTTACTCAATCCCGTTTTGGTGGAATTGGTCTGGCTGTCGGCCAGCTCACTTCCGCCCCGTATGGATGCCTTTGAGTATTCATACGTAGTAAAAAGAACAAGTGCATTGCTGAACACACCTGCCAGTACGGCTACAAGCGCAATACTACCAGCAACGATCATGTGCTTAATTTGCTTTTGCCTGATCCATTGAACAAGGTATCCAATAGTCATGAACAACACGATTACAAAGGCATAGTATGCAATCTGCGGGTGGTTCATTCCAATTAAGAGGGCAGAGGACAAGGCCGTTAAGGCACCACCCAGCCAATAATTTTTTTCGTAAAGCAAAATAATAGAGCCAATCAAAAAAGGCATTAAGGCGATGGACTGCATTTTAGTATCGTGGCCAGCGCCTATGATAACCACGTTATACGTGGCATAAGCATAGGCCAGGCTGCCAATAATGCCTATGTAGGGATTGACACGTAATACCTGCGATAAAAAATAAAAACACACACAGGCGAGGAAAAAGAAACTGATGGGCTTTGGTAATCCTAAGGTAAGTACATAATAAAAAATGCCGGGGGATACAGAATACTCGGATTCCATGGCAATCTGGTAGGCCGGCATACCGCTGAACATGCCATTTGTCCACAACGGAAAACGGCCATGGGTTTCTTTATATTGAAAAGAGTTTTGGGCCATCGCTTTCCATTGCGTTACATCATGCTGTTGCAATACTTTGCCTTCCAGCACAGGCTTGCAGTAAATTACCGCAACAATCAAAAAAATAACAATGGCAATCAGGTGGGGAAGGATTCGCTGAAACATCCCTTTGTTCATATACCGGTTTTTAGTGGCGACAAAATAATGGTATTTTGCATGAATTAAGAACTTAATTGGAGTTTTGTTGACAGATTGCAGATAGTGAAAAAGGTACGCTTACCTGTGTTGCAGCTTGTAAACCTTTCAATTAAACCCCGAACTTCAAACATCGAACCTTAAACCACTCATGCGCTGGCTGTTATTTTTATCAAAACTGGCTTTTGTTTGCAACGTGTTTTTTCTTCTGGCTGTTTCATTGCAACTGGGTAATTGGTTAACCAACCCGGATATAACGGCTACTATTGCCATCATCGGCTATTTTATGGTGGTGTTATTCAACCCCCTTGTCAACCTTTGCTATCTTGCCTTATTCGTGGTTCGAAAAAAGTTCTGGACGGCGGTGCCATCGTGGCTGGTAACGGCCAATATTTTATTTTTAGTCATGCAAATCTTTTACATCTTATACTTAAATGATACAAAGCATTCTTAAAGACAGGCCGGCAAAATTATTTTTGGCGATCACCGCATTCTTTTGTTGTAATGCCCTGATTGCCGAATCTATCGGGACCAAAATCTTTTCCCTGGAAAAGTTATTTGGGTGGAACCCGGTAAATTTTTCTTTGTTCGGACAAAGCGGGCTGTCCTTTAACCTGACCTGTGGTGTTTTGTTGTGGCCGCTGGAATTTGTGGTCACCGATATCGTGAATGAATTTTACGGACCCAGGGCCGTCCACCGCATTTCCTATACAGCAGTGATCCTGATTGCATATGCGTTTCTTATGTATTTTATTGCCATTGGTGTGCCGCCTGCCGATTTCTGGGTTGGCAGCGGGGTGAAAAATGGTATTGACAATATGCAAAACTCTTTCAATGCCATTTTTGGCCAGGGTATGAGAATCATTGTCGGCAGTATTGTTGCCTTTCTGGTTAGCCAACTGGTAGATGTTTATGTGTTTCATAAAATAAAAAAAGTTACCGGTAACAAGCATATTTGGCTACGGGCAACAGGTTCTACTTTGGTGTCACAGTTAATTGATAGTTATATTGTATTGTTTATTGCTTTCAGCGGTGTGTTTAGCTGGCAGATGATCCTGGCTATCGGTATTGTGAATTATACCTACAAGTTTACGATGGCGCTTTTATTAACTCCTGTAATTATACTGGCGGAAAAAAGAATTGAAAAATATGTGGGGCACGATGTTGCTCAAAAAATGAAAAGATCGGCGATGGGGCAGGAGGATGAGGGGTTTGCAAATATTCCGGCAGCGGGGTAAATCAGGTGAATGGTTCACAGTGAATGGCCCAGTTATGGTCGGATAGTGCAGAAAAAATAATTCGGTTCTTCACAGTGTACGTTCTTTGAGCATCCGCGCCACGATCTTGTCAATGGGCAGGCTGACGCTTTCTTCCGAGAAGTCCTCCCAGTTGATGAAACGGAAAGCTTCCGTTTCATTGTTTTGCTGGTAAGCATTCATTTGCTTTTCGTCAAAATCAAAAGCCGTCGTGCTCAGCCGGACAGAAATTTCCTCTAATGGCTTTACATAATAATAGATGGAAATGATCTGGTGGCTGGGATTGAAGGCCGATATTTGAAAATAGTCGGTTGTGTAAATATGTTCACCTACTTCTACCTTTAAATTCATTTCTTCCATAAACTCACGCCGTAGGCAATCTCTTGTGCCTTCTCCATGTTCCAGCCCGCCACCGGGGAATTTTGTGTACCGGCCGCTGCGGATCAGTTCATCGCTGACCAGCACCTGCTTCTGGTCGTTGATCAAAACGCCATATACCCGAACATTAAAAAGACGCATTACTGGAATAATTTTTTGCGCAAAAAGAACCAACCAACCAGGATGGAAATCGTAAGTGATAATACCGCCACTATATAAAAGGCATAAGGAGAATGTTCAAAACCGCTGGGCACATTCATTCCAAACAAGCTGGCAATCAACACCGGAAAAGTGAGGACAATGGTGATGACGGCCAGTCTTTTTAAAACCAGGTTTTGGTTGTTGGCAATAATACTTGCATACGCATCCAAAGTGCTGCTCAGGATATTGGTGTAAATATTGGCCATCTCCAGCGCTTGCGAGGTATCAATGATCAAATCTTCCAGTATTTCTTTTTCCGATTCGTTCAGTCCAAGGAAGTTGGTGCGTTCCAGTTTCATGAACAGCAACTCGTTGGAGCGAAGCGCCGTTACAAAGTACACAAGGCTTTTTTGTATGCGTAACAATTGTAAGAGTTGTTCATTCCGGTTGGCATCATAGAGTTGTTGTTCCAGTAAATTTCTTTTCTGGTTGATCTCTTTCAGGTGCTCCATAAAATCCTGCACGATCTTTTCAAAGATCTTCAGTGCCATCATATTCCTTTTGTCCGGATGACGGTTCTGCAACGTGTTTAAAAACCTTTTGATGGCATGATTTTCAAAAGAGTTCACCGTTACAATCTGGTTATGCGTAAGAATGATGCAAATCGGAATGGTAATGTAATAGGCATCACTTTCGCTGAATGAATTGTTTTCAGTGGGTGTTTTTAAAACAATCAACCGCACGTTGTCCTGTTCTTCAAAACGGCTGCGTTCATCAATATCAAGAGAGTCGGTAAGAAAGTCTAAGGGAATATCCAGCTTGTTGGAAAGCTCAAAAAATTCTTCCTGTTTTAAGGGCGGTGAAATGTTGACCCAGGACCCGATTTTTGGCTCTTTGATTTCAACGGTTTTATGATTCTCGTTAATGAAATATTTGATCACAGCGTTTAGTTCAATTAAGGTAAAGTAATTGTCATTAAATTTTTATAGAGCCTTCAAACACTTTTACAGCAGGACCTATCAACCAGATATTTTTATACGTATGGCCGGCCTTCTCATATTCAACACTTAATAAACCGCCTTTAGTTTCCACGTCCACATGGTTAAAACCATTGTCGTTATGAGGGCAAACAAGGGCGGCGGCTGTTACTCCTGTGCCACAAGATAAGGTTTCATCTTCAACACCCCGTTCGTAGGTGCGAACAATAATTTTATCGGGCATTTCTGTTTGCTCCACAAAATTTACATTAATGCCCTCTTTTTCAAATTCTTTGTTGTAGCGGATCTCTCTTCCTTTTTTAAAAACATCCATGCCCATGACATTGGCTACTAAATGAACGAAATGGGGAGAGCCGGTGTTTAAAATAAAATCTCCGTGGTCTTCGCGTATTTGATCTACGTCGTTCATTTTCAAAGCAATGATGCCATCCTCTTTCAGACTGGCCTCATGCTTCCCATCAATGGCTAAAAATTGATAGGTGTCTTTATAGATGCCTTTATCATTGGCGAACTTCACCAGGCAGCGGCCACCATTACCACACATCGAACTTTCTCTTCCATCAGCATTGTAATATTTCATTTCAAAATCGTAGCCGTCGCAGCTGTTTAAAAGCATAAGACCATCCCCACCAATACCAAAGCGCCGGTTGCAGAGGAAAGCTACCTGGTGTTTTGTTAGTGCATCATACGAATGGTCTCTGTTGTCCATGATCACGAAGTCGTTGCCCGCTCCCTGGTATTTATAGAATTGTATAGTCATATTATAAAGATGTACTGATAATCTCCAACGTTTGCCTGATCAACCTATCTATTAAAACATCGCTGTCCTTGGTAAATTCTTTTTGAATTCTGTTGGCTACAATAGCACTTAAGGATAAGCAATGGTGGCCTAATAATTTTCCCAGCCCGTAAATGGCGGCTGTTTCCATTTCGAAGTTTGTAATGCGATGCTGGCCGAAAGTAAATTCCGTCAACCGGTCAATCAGCTGAGGATGCTGCACGCCTAATCGCAATATTCTTCCCTGCGGGCCATAAAACCCCGGGCAAGTTACTGTTATGCCCTGATGATAACCATTTACAAAATGTTTAAGCAAAGAACCACTGGCCGTACTGATATAGGGATTGCTTACATTGCCATTCAACTGGGTATGTGTTACGAATGAATGCAGCAATTGTTTTTCCTGTTCATTGTGTTCCTGGCGGTAATAATTCAAAAGATTGTCGAGCCCCATTCCATGCGTGGAAGCCACAAAGCTGTCAACAGCAATGTCTCGTTGCAGGGAGCCCGAAGTGCCGATGCGGATGATATTCAAAGACGTTAAATCCTGTTTGATCTGCCTGGTTTCAAAATCAATATTCACCAATGCATCCAGTTCATTTAATACAATATCAATATTATCAGGCCCAATGCCGGTAGCCATGACGGTAATCTTTTTTTTACCTACAAAACCTGTGTGAGATACAAACTCGCGGTGGCGAAATTTACTTTCAACCGAATCGAAATACTGGCTTACCAGGGCCACCCGGTCCGGATCGCCAACGGTGATAATCGTATGCGCCACTTCCTCGGGCCTCAGGTTTAAATGGTAAACAGCGCCGCGGGAATTGATTATCAATTCAGATTCTGCAATTCTTTGCATGAAGTATTTTTTTCAAAATTGTTAAGCTACAAATGTAGTTCCAATACTTAGCAAAAAAACCCTATTTTCGCACCCGTTTTAAAGGTCAAAGTTTAGAAAATTTGATATTAAGCGTTTAGAAACTAACTTCGAACTTTTAACACTGAATCCCAAACAATACAGGGTACCGTGGCCGAGGGGCTAGGCTGAGCTCTGCAAAAGCTCCCACAGCAGTTCGAATCTGCTCGGTACCTCTTCTCCCGTCCCGGCCCAGCCAGGACGGGAATTTTTTTGTTATGCTGACGCAGGAAGAAGAAAAATTTTTTAACTACTGGAAAGAGCAGCGACTGAAAAAAAAACAGTTCCTGCGCAAGTTCTCTATTGGTTTGCCATTAGGCGTGTTGATCGCTGCCGCCCTTTTGATAAATCTTTTATCGGGATGGTATAAAAAAGCGACCATGCAATTGAACAGTGATCCTTCGGTTATTATTGTAATACTGGTGGCCATGATCGGTATTGTAATTTTTATTACCATTTTTTCTGCGCATCACCGCTGGGACCGCAACGAAGCTTTCTTCCAGGAGTTGCTGAATAAAAAAGAAGACGACTCTTCCATGCAGCAGGTTTCCGAAAATTAAAGTCTAACAATCTAAATAATACTTCATGCTGAAAAAATTTTTAGTTGGTTTTGTGCTTGTCGCTTCACTTGCCGGTTGTTTGAAAGGAGAAAATAATTCTACCTGTACCTATGATCCCTGCTCAATAAAGGCGCCTGCTTCAGAAACACAGGCCGTCCAGGACTATTTAACAGCCAATAATATTACCAATGCACAACAGCATTGCAGCGGCTTTTTTTATATAGTGGATAATGCGGGTACAGGCAGAACACCTACCGCTTGTAATTATGTAAACGCTACTTACACAGGTACGTTTACCGATGGCAGTACGTTTGACCAGGGCACTGCTGATTTTGGGTTAACCCAGGTAATAGTGGGCTGGACAAACGGCGTTCCGCTTATTAAAGAAGGGGGAAGGATCCGCTTGTTTATTCCACCATCTTTAGGATACGGAAAAGACCCTTATCACTCTATACCTGGCAATTCCATTTTAATTTTTGATGTAACGCTCAACGGAATTTATTAAGCTTCCGGCAGCAGCTAAAGGGGTTAACTTTGCTAAAATCATTTGATTTGGCACACGAAGCAATTTCCGTTTTCGATATTTTTAAAATAGGGGTAGGCCCTTCCAGCTCTCATACGCTTGGCCCCTGGCGGGCTGCACAACGCTTTGTGCACACGCTTGTTGACAAAAATCAATTAGAGAAGGTTACCGACCTGAAGGTACTGCTCTATGGCTCTTTAGCCAAAACCGGCAAAGGACATGGTACGGATGTCGCCGTGCAGTTGGGTTTATGTGGGGATGACCCTGTGACCTTTGATGTGAACCAGATCACATCAAAAATGAACGGCATTGCCGCTGCAAAAAAATTGCTATTGGGGGGCCGGCATGAAATTGCATTTGATCCGGCAGAAGCGATTGATTTTTTGTTCACAGAATCGCTTCCCTTTCATCCCAATGCTCTTAGCTTTTTGGCTTCCTTTCAAAATGGCGATACCCTCTCTGAAACCTATTACTCGATTGGCGGCGGTTTTGTCATAAAGGAAGGAGAGGAGCAAAGCAAAGAACAGGTCAATCTTGCTTTTCCGGTTAACACGTCGGAGGAATTACTGCACTGGTGCCGCAAAACAGGCTTAGCCATACACGAAGTGGTGATGGAAAACGAACTATCCTGGAGAAGTGAAGCTGAAACCAGGCAGGGGGTGTTGAAGATATGGGAGGTCATGCGGGATTGCACCTATCGCGGCTGTCATACTTCAGGTACGTTGCCCGGTGGCTTGAATGTAAAACGAAGGGCCGCTGATCTGAATAAAAAATTGCTAAAAGAAAAAGCGTACCACTCGCATACCGAATGGTTCAATGTCATCCGGCAGGGCGGTAATTCTTTTCAGTATATTTTAGATTGGGTGAGTTGTTTTGCCCTGGCGGTGAACGAGGAGAATGCGTCCTTTGGCCGCGTGGTAACAGCGCCAACCAATGGCGCGGCAGGTGTGATACCGGCGGTATTGCATTATTATATTGTTTTTCACGAGAATGTTACGGAAGACAAGATCATCCAGTTTCTTTTAACAGCATCTGAAATCGGGTGCATCTTTAAAAAAGGTGCGACCATTTCAGCGGCCATGGGTGGCTGCCAGGCAGAGATCGGGGTTTCCTCCAGCATGGCGGCCGCCGCACTAACTGAAGCGTTGGGCGGCACGCAACGGCAGGCTTTAATGGCGGCGGAAATTGCCATGGAGCATCACCTGGGCATGACCTGCGATCCTATTGCCGGCCTGGTGCAGGTGCCCTGCATCGAACGCAATACCATGGGAGCAATTAAAGCCATCACCGCTTCGCAACTGGCGATGCAAAGCTCTCCCGATTTTGCAAAAGTTTCTTTAGATGCCGTGGTAGAAACCATGTGGGAAACCGCTTTGGATATGAACAGCAAATACAAGGAAACAGCCGAAGGCGGTCTGGCGGTGAATATACCTTTGAGTTTGAGTGAGTGTTAGGGGAAGAAGTTTGTAGTTTATGGTTTATAGTTTGTAGTTGTTTGGCACTGCCGTTTACTTCCTTGCTATATGAGATGTCATCAACGAGGGACGTTTTTTTAATTTTTATAAGTTTATTTGGCCAGCGCTTTGCATACGTACTTCTATGAAAAACGGTTTTATTCTTTTTATAGTCCTGATGTATGGCCTATCGGCCTGCAACATGGCAGAAGGCAAGCATGAAAAGAAAAGTTCCAGGGAAATGACCTATTCCTATTCTTGTTTGGACAGTGCTGTAAGCAACAATAAAACCAACCGAACCATCAGCAGAACAACGGATATCATTCGCGACATGGCGATTGATAAGGATGACATCACCGATGAAATGCAAACGCAATACGGTGAAGCCTTTCACAAAGATGCGATTGAAACCAAAACTTTTGTTCTTCTTCACGATACAGTTATAACAGCGCAGTTAAAAAAGGCAATGGACGAACTGCTGGCGCAGCGGGAAGCTCCCTCCCGGATCAAATACTTTATTTACCTGTTGGATGATAAAGCCATCAATGCCTTTACTTTTGGCGGACGGATTTATGTAACCAAGGGTATGTATGAAAAATGCAAAGGCAACCCGGCCTTACTGTATTCCATCATAGGCCATGAAATCGGTCACTCCGAAAAGGGGCATATCAAGAAAACGATCCAGGAAATGATGTTGTCCGATAAGATCTTTGGAGAGCGGAATAGCGATCTGTTTCTTTATCTTAAAAAATTACTCGCAGCTTCGTTCAACCAAAGAAACGAACTGGAAGCCGATTATTATGGTACAGACCTGACCTATCGCCTGAACCAGGATATTTGTTCGGCGGTTTCTTTCTGGCAGGGAATGGCGCAGGAGGAAAACGAATACAACAAACTGGAGGATTTTTTCCGCAGTCACCCGTTTTCATCACTACGGGCCCAATGCCTGCGGGATCATATCCAAAGCAATTTTGGCACCACCTGCACAGCAAAATAAAACCGTAGAATTTAAAGAAAGGAGGGTGGTAGAAAACGATGGTGTCGCCAGGGCCAAAAAAGCATCGAACCGGTAAAATAGCACCGGTGTCTGGTTTACAAAATTTCTATTTTCTGCATTACACGCTCTACTATTTTGTCACAACGGCTTAAATGGAAATGCAGGATCTCTTCTTTTTTATAATAGTCATGTAAAGAATTGCGCAGAAGGGCTTTGGCACGGTTAAGCCGCACTTTCACGTTGACTTCGCTGATATCAAGGCATTCCTGCGTTTCGGCTACATTCATGTTCTCCATTTCACGCATTATAAAAACCGTTCTGTATTTTTCAGGCAGCGCCAGTATGGCTTGCTGCAGTACGGTTTTTAATTCTGAATTGAGCAATTTTTTCATGGGAGTTTCTGTATCCGTGGTTAGCTGCTGATAAATTTCGTTGTTCATGTCTTCCTGCACCGGAACCGAACGTTTCCTTTTTTTGATGCGCTGCAGGCATTCGTTGATCATGATTCTTGTTAGCCAGGTAGAAAAGCTTGCCTTGAATTGAAACTTTCCAAGATGTTCATAGGCACTGATGTAGGCCGCCTGCATGGCATCTTCCACTTCTGCATCATCATTGAGGATGGACATGCCCACGCGGTAAAGCCTTTGGTTATACCTGCGCATCAATACGGCATACAAATTCTTTTCACCTCCGATGATCCGTGTAATAATCTCGGTATCGGGAATGGTTCCTGTTGCAAGGGTCTCCTGGTTGTTCATCTTATTCATTAACCTTTTGATTAGAGTAAACGGTGGGCTCGGGGTTACAAAAATACCCTGATATTTTTTGTAACCTTTCTACTTCCTCAAAGCTCCAATTGGCTGAAGGCTTATTTCACCAAACATCAATTCAATCATCATGACCACCTTAACACATAATACCGAAAAAGTACAGCAGGTTTTAAAGTATACCTATGGGCTGGTACCTATTGTAGCCGGGCTTGATAAATTTACCAACCTGCTAACCAACTGGCAGGACTACCTGAGCCCGTTCATAACCAATATGTTGCCTTTTAGTGCAGGCACCTTTATGGCGGTTGTGGGCATTATTGAAATTGCAGCAGGCATACTGGTACTCATCCGTCCGCAGATTGGCGCTTATGTCGTCATGGGCTGGCTGGCACTTATTGCACTCAATTTAATTCTAGGCGGACATTATTTGGATGTGGCGGTAAGGGACCTGGTAATGGCCATCGGTGCTTTTAGCCTGGCAAAACTTTCTATTGCCGAAGCAGGGCATAAAGCAGAAAATCCCGCCTTTGCCGGCACTGCTTCCTGATGGCAGCCTTTGATTGGGAGCCGGAGATTGGAAAAGAGTTTTTTTTGCAGCGTTACAAATAGAAGTTTTCAAACCCTGTAAGGCTGATTGTTGCCACGCTGATGACGGAAGCCTAATTGAGGCCATTGCAGGTAGTTTGATAAAAAACTTGCTCCTTTTGCCATAAAAAAACCGCATCGTTTGAGATGCGGTTTTAATCAGTTTACTGAAAGATTATCGCTTACTGCCAAATATGCGCAACAGCATAATAAACAGGTTAATGAAATCGAGATAGAGCGATAATGCCCCGACAATGGCTCCCTTGCGGTGTTCCTCGGTTCCTTCTGTTACTACGGCGCCCATGTTCTTGATCTTTTGCGTATCGTACGCTACAAGACCGGTGAAAATAAAAATTCCTACATAGGTAGTGATCCAGTAAAGGGCAGAGCTATTTAAAAATATGTTTACGATAGAGGCTATGATCAGTCCGATGAGCAGCATAAACAACAGGCTGCCAAACCTTGTAAGGTCATTCCCGGTGAAATAACCATAAGCACTCATCAGTGCAAACATACCGCCGCAGATAAAGAACGTAGTGGCAATAGAACCGCTGGTATATACCAGAAACACAACCGAAAGTGTGAGGCCGTTGAGTATAGAATATAAAAGAAAAATACCAGTAGCCGCCTTGCCCGACATGCGGCTCAGAAATCCTACCAAGGAGCCTACCAGTAACAATTCGCCAATGATCAATCCAAAGAAAACAATTTTATTGCCCAGGATAAATTGCAGCATAGCCGCGGAACTGGCCGTGTACATAGCCACAAAGCCTGTAATGGCAAGGGCAAACGCCATCCAGCCATAAACCTTGGTAACAAAGCGTTGTTGTGCTTTGGCAACTTCCTGTTGCGATAGCGATAGTAAAAGGTCTTCGTTCATAGTGGTGATTTAAGAATACAATATAAAGTGAAAAGTCAGAATTTAAAAGTTAAAAGGCGAAAGGGGAAGAAGATGTAAATGGTGGATGATAGATAGCAGATGATAGAAGGGAAAAGGCCGCTGCCTTACGTCTGCCGTTTCACGGTTCACTATTGTTTTCCTGACAGCGGTGGGGTATGAGATGTCAAACGCCGGGCCCTTCTTTCTAAAGGCTAACCTCTAAACACTAAACCATTTTCAAAACTCCCGGATAGCGTTGTACAGCGTATCTCTTTCCACCGGCTGGCGGTTTACCTGTTTGATGAGTGCCACAATTTCTTCTGTGCTCATGGCAGGGGTTTGCTCTTCGGCGCCGGCCATGGAGTAAATTTTTGTGGTGTCGTCAATCGTACCGTCAATATCATCTACGCCAAAGGCCAGGGCCAGTTGCGCATTTTTCCTGCCCAGCATGGGCCAGTAGGCTTTCAGGTGCGGGAAATTGTCCATGTACAAACGGGCCACGGCATACATCTTTAAATCTTCCACCAGGCTTACTTCCGGCACATGGCTCATATCATTGTCTCCGTTCCTGAACTTCAAAGGAATGAACGTGTTGAAGCCGCCCGTTTTATCCTGTAACCGGCGCAGCCGTTCCATGTGGTCGATGCGGTGATTATATTTTTCAATATGGCCATAGAGCATGGTAGCGTTGCTGTGCATGCCGGCATTGTGTATGGCTTCGTGTATTTGCAGCCAGCCTTCTGATCCTACTTTATCGGCACAAATTTGTTTACGTATCTGCTCATCAAAAATTTCGGCGCCGCCACCGGGGATGGAGTTTAAGCCGGCTTCTTTTAAAATACGTACACCTTCTTCCACGCTCACTTTTGCCTTGCGGAACATATAATCCAGCTCCACCGCCGTAAATGCTTTTATATGCAGGTCGGGGCGGTGCGCCCTGATGGCTTTTAGCAGGTCGGCAAAAAAATACAGGTTCAGTTTGGGATGAACGCCGCCTACGATATGCACTTCCGTTTCGGGTTTGCCATCATATTTTTTTACGATGTTCAGCATATCTTCCATACTTAGTTCCCAGCCTTCTTCACGGTGCGCATACAGGCGGGAGTAAGAACAGAAATTGCACGAGAATACGCAAACATTGGTAGGCTCGATATGAAAATTGCGGTTGAAAAAGGTTTTGTGCCCGTGCATTTTTTCCCTTACAAAATTGGCCAGGGCGCCAACAAAGGGGAGGGGGGCTTCTTCAAAAAGCGCAAGGCCTTCTTCGGCGTTAATGCGCTGTGCTGCATAAATTTTCTTAGCTATGGATTGTAAACGGGGACTGACATCTTTAAATTCCATTCTTTCTGCTGCGGCTTCTGTCATAATTTCAAATTTGCGCAGCAAAGGTAAGATGAAACGGTAAAGCAATGCAACGGAGGTTGAGTGGTTGAGGTGGGGAGACGTTTAGAGGTTAGAGTTGAGTGGTAAGTTTGTGAAAACGTGAGACGTCAGAGGTGAAACAAGAGTGTATGGTGAAGGAAGAGTTCCTACGCCTTTCACTTCTCACCTCTGACGTCTCACCTTTCACGATGGTTGCCCTGACACACCCGGGTTGGTCAAACAATCTCTTGCCTGTTGCTTTAATATTTGAAGATCTGTTCTGAAATATTCTTAGAGGCATCCTGGTATTCCAATCGCACAATATAAACTCCGGATGCTTTACCAAAAAGATTAACCGTAATAAAGTTATCTGCGTTGCCATTAAACTGTTTTGTCCAAACCAACTGTCCGGCAGAATTGTACACCTTGATAAAGCGCAGTGAAACCGGTTGTTGATAATGCCATACGGCAAAGTTCTCACGGAAGGGGTTGGGCAGGAACAAATAGCCTTTTGATTTTAATAAAGCAGGCGCCGCACTTGTGGTAAGGTTTACGTTATCAATGAAAATATTATTTTCAAAATTATTGGTAACCCTGAAGAACACCTGTACAGGACTTTGGCTGGCAAAGGCCGTCAGGTCAGCCGTATCTCTTCTCCATTGAGAAGCGGTTGGCAAAAATTCATCCTGTTGCGGTGTATTTACTGTTCTTAAATCCTTACCCCATTTTTTATAAACCGTGGTAAAGCTGTTGCCGCAATCCCTGGTTACCAAAATCTCCAGGGTATCCAATGGAACGCCGGCGTTTGCCGGATCATCAATATTCGTATAGGTTGCCGAAGCAACGTCGAAGGTGAGTTTTACCGAATCAATGCCTGTTGTTTCCCAATTGATTCTTGGTGTTATAAGATCGTCTTTCTCATTAGTTCTTTCATAATTAAATGAATTTATGTAGGCTGATCCGGTATTGCCGTTTCCTGCACTATTTCTTTGCCATGTTATACCGCCATCGGGATTAATAACAGCCCAATTGGGTGGAGGGAAAGCGGTACCTGTAAAATCTTCCCTGAAAGGAACAGAGGCCACGCCATTTACTGTAAAGCTGGTAGTAAGCGTATCGTTGGCCGGAACCTGGTCAGCGGCACCATTTGGATTGACTGTAAAAAATTTGAGTTGATGAATGCCGGAGGTTACAGAAATAGCAGGGAAAGAAATTACAGTGCTGGTTCCCAGGGGCAGGTTGATATTCACTGTTTGGGTTACCGGTGCGCCACCATCCAGCATATAACCAACGGTTATAGTGGTTAAAGGCTGGGCTGCATTATTAATGATCCTCAGCTTTGGTGTTAAAGATCCGGGGCAAAATATTACAGAGGAATACGTTCTTGTGTCGCAACCATTAAGCTCAAAGCCACCGGGGTTAACGCTTTGCAAGGGAGCGGCATCACGAATCACAGCACTGGCCGGCGGCTGGCAGCCTAAGGATGTGAGCAGTCCGGAGCGGCAGTTTTCCAAAACCCATTCCATCCGCTCTACCTGTTTTTTTGTAAACATGGTGAGACAGGCGTCTAAAGAATAATCCATGTGGTTTTGAAACATTTTTCCGGGACTGGTTGCCGCACAGGCATCGGTGGCGGTAGTGCCGGGACAGTTGTTTGTTTCCCCGGCCTGGTTGGGTGTGTCGCCCACATCAGAGGCGGTGTTGCCTTGCCCGGGGAGATTGTATAAACCCGGCGGCATATTGCAGGTAGAGCCAAGATCGGCCAGGTTTCTAAAGTCATCTCCTGCACAACCGCTATCATCGCCCCAAATGTGTAATAAACCAAAATAATGTCCGATCTCGTGAGTAGCCGTGCGGCCTCTATTATAATCGGGAAGGGTGTAACAGGTATTTGCTCCCCAGCTTTGGTAGCTGATTACCACGCCATCTTCATTGGCAGGAGAAGAGGAGGGAAATTGGGAATAGCCGAGAATATCACTGCCCTCGCCGTCTGCCCCAATCCAAAGGTTAAGATAAGAAGAAGGGTCCCACTGGTCCAGGCCTCCTAAGGAGGATAATTTTATCGGATCCTGGCCTGCATACGGGTTAAAACCGGTAGTACTTGCCTTTCTTTCTATACCGGAAGTGAGTTGTCCGTTGGGTGTTCTTTTAGCCAGGCAAAACCGGATCTGGCTATGTCCTCGCACGGCTAAAAACGGGGATGGCGCATTGGTACTGTCCGGGTTCAATCCTGAAAAGTCAAGGTTTAGCCGGTCAATTTGGGCCTGCACATCGGCATCGGTTACTATAAAAGGATTGGGTAATACAATATGAACCACTATGGGAATGGTAACAATAGCATTCAGGCGATAAGCAGAAAGAACAGGTCCTGAAGATGGTGTTACTCCTGATCTGAGGTTAGCGCCGGTCTTTACTTGCGGATTATGCTGAAGCCGTTTTTCCACTCTTTGCATAGTGGCGCATCTTATAATGGTGCGGTCGCCAGTTTTCGTTTGGGCAAACAGCTTATTTGATATAAGGAGAGTGAAGAGCAGGATGCAGCTTAATAAAAGATTTTTCAAAGCAGGGGAGTTTTGAACATATAATGATTGAAGGCCTTATTTATAATAAAGTAAGACAAAATACTTTATTCCGGTAGATTAAAAAAACCTTGGTAAAATGAATGGTGCCTTATAAAAAAGGGGGAACTAGCCAGGGATTCCATTCTGGTATAAACGGATAAAATTCCTTTTTAGTTGTCAGTTGCTGTAAAATGTTTATAAGTGAGGGGTGGTGAGTGGTCCGCCTTCAGCTATCAGCCGTCAGCCGCGAATCGTAGTAACCCTCCCACGTAGTGACGCTCCCACTCACTACTCACCGGGACATTACCCGTACAAGGCCCCGGCAATACAGGCGCACATCAGGCAGGCAATGGTACCACCTATCAATGCTTTTACACCCAGCTCTGTAAGATTGCGCCGCTGGTTGGGGGCCAGCTGGCTGATACCTCCAATCTGTATGCCTATAGAAGCAAAATTGGCAAAGCCGCTTAGCGCATAGGTGGCGATCAACAATGATTTAGGGTCGGAAATCACCCCATGGGTTTTCATGTCAGCCAATGAGATATAGGCCACAAATTCATTAAGAATGGTTTTTTCCCCGAGCAACTGGCCTACAGGGATCATATCCACCGGGTTCACCCCGATCAGCCAGGCTACGGGGGAAAACAAATAACCCAGGATCATTTGCAGGGATAACGTATCGTAACGGCCTCCTGTGGCAGTGGCTATCCGGGCATTTACATGCGTGATATCACCAATCCAGCCCATCATACCATTAATTACCCAGACAATGGCTGTATAAACCACCAGCATGGCGCCTACGTTTACCGCCAGTTTTAATCCATCCGTGGTACCCAGGGATAGCGCATCCAAAAAATTATCACCCAGTTTTTCCTTTGGCACGGTAAGATCTTTGGAAATGAGTTCGCCATGGGTTTGCGGGAATAAAATTTTCGACACCACGATGGCTGCAGGAGCACTCATCAACGACTGACTTAGCATATGAAGGGCAAAGTAATTTTGTTGTACCAGGTCGGTGCCGCCCAGCATTCCCACATAACCTGCCAGTACGCTGCCCGCTGTGTTGGCCATGCCACCTACCATGATCAAAAGGATTTCAGATCGTGTCATTTTTTCAAGATAGGGGCGGATCATCAGCGGCGCTTCGGTTTGTCCCAGGAAAATATTGGCAGCGGTGGACATGCTTTCTGCCCCCGATATATTTAGTTTGTTTAGCAAATACGCTAAAATGAAAACGATCTTCTGCAGTATGCCCAGGTAAAACAACACGGCGGAAAGGGCAGCAAAAAAGATGATGTTGGGTAAGATCTGGATGGCAAAAACAAAGCCCCAGCCCTTGGAAGGATCGGCCAGGTTTCCAAAGATAAATTCTGTACCCCTGTGACTTACGTTAATAAGAGAAACAAAGACGCCTGAAGCTGCCTGGAGGATCGTTCGGAAAAGATCGGGAGGGCAGAGCTTTGTGTACACGCATAGGGTAACAATAGCCGAAGAAAGCAGGATGTTCCATTTCAGCAATTCAGGAAATTTATAGCCCATTTTAAACGCTATAATTAAAATAGCGATGCTGCTGAGCAGGACGGATAAGTTGGCCCAGGGGCCTAAAAACCGGGGAGCCAATAGTAAACCGGCTACAAAAAGAATCTGCCAGACGGCAGATAAGGTAAGACTTCCGGGGTTATAGCCAAACTTTGCCTCGCCACTTTTAAGTTTAAGAAATTTTCTGCCAATGGTATAAGCCAGGATCAGCCCAAACAATACCCAAAACACCGGTTGGCCGAAAGCTGTGGTATGCAAAACCCCCATGGCAAACATGATCTGGGCAAGGACACCGAAAACGACCAGTTTCCAGTTGATAGCGCCGCGGTTGGTACTAAGAAAATAACACACAACAATTAGAAAGAACATTCCCAGGCTACCTCTTCCAAGGTTTTGCAGAAGAACAGAGTTCATGCAGGCAGTTTTATTAAATAGGCGGCAATTTACAGATTTATGGCTCTATGGAAGAGAATTGGTTTTTAAAGGGATGGGACAGGAAAAATAAAAGCAGGCCGCCGCCTGCTTTTACGCTGTTTCGTTATTGAGTTCGTTTGATCTTAAAATTACAATTGATAGGATACGTTCCTGTGCCTATTGAATCTTTTACAGTTCCTGAAAAACTTCCAATGATGTATCCATTAATGCTTCCATACTGGGTTATATTGGCATTGAGTGTTCCTTGCTTAATTACATCCAACGTACTGCTGTCATGATAGATTTGCAGATACGATATGGGAAAGGTTCCCGGAACAGTATCCATGGTATTAAAGTTTAAAGAAAGATAACGGTAAGGTGACCGTGACATGGCATTAACACCTGTATAACCATTGCTGCGGGAGTAAAAAATACTATCGGCCGGCACTGAAAAAGTATAACTGGAACTACCAACCGTATAATTTATATACTGGCTCGCCGTATTGCCGCAGGCCGAGAGGTTTGTATTGGCTGTACTACCACCGTTTACTGTTATATCAGTTGCATTTCCATACTGGCTGTTTGTTTGGTCAAAAGCTGTAAGAGTAGCTGTGTAGCTTCCGCCGGAACAAACTCCTATTGTGGTGGAATACGTTCCGTTACTAATGCTTACACGATAGTTTTTGCCATTCATGAATATGTTGATAAAGCCATTGGAAACGGCAGCGTTGGAGCAATTAACAACGTTGCCTGTGAAGGAAACAGAAGAGGAAGCGGGATTGGTAACAGTGATTATACCAAGACTTGCACTGGTTGTAAAGGGTCCTATATTTTGCGAATGCAACAAAGTGCCGCATTGGTTATAAACCAATAACTGAAGATTTTTGCCGGCAGGAATTTTACCACTGGTCTTGCCTGTAGAATCTGTGTAACCAGCACCTGAGGTTCGGGCGGAGTCTCCAGCCAGGCGAATAACAACCATTGCATTAGAAAGAGGCTTCGAAGACTGATCTTTAAGAACTACGTTAAAATCAACAAGGGGATAAGGAACATCTACATTCCAGAAAGAAAAATGAGAAACCGTACCAACATAGTTACTTCCCTGTTTGGTAGCCGCTCCTTCCTCTTTCCACAAGCCTTTGGTTTCATCAAAAAACCAAAGCGGAATAGTTGGCTGCGCTTTAGCTATCAAAGAAGAAGGGATGGGAAAGGTTAACGCAGCTGTTTTCCCTGTGGCTATATTTAATTTTTCACCACCTGCCCCTGTTAGTTCTGCCACTATCATACCATAGGACTGTAAAGCTCTTTCTTCATTGGCTGTTGTAAGTGCTCTTAAATCACCCGGCATAATAGCTGCAAAATTGGATGCTTCGGGGTTGATGAAATAGGCAGCAACAGAAACGTTGCCGTTGTAGGCAGCATTAGTACTTGTGCTAATAATAGCATTAGCAGGAAATTGAATAGACCCGCCATTGGCAATGGTGATGGTGCCGCCTTGTGCTGCATCGAACGTACCGGAGACTATCTTTGGTATCAGTTCAATTTCCACCTGATTGTTTGCGCTTTCTTTTGTAATAAAAGTTCTCATCCCTGAGAAATACCCTTGCTTTTCCACTTTTACAAAGCCTGTATTCTTATCAAGCAAAACATTGGTAAATGTAAAGTCGCCATTGATGTTTGTTGTGGTGCTGGCTGAACCGGCTTTTACAACAGCGCCTTCCACCGGCAGACCATTTTCGGCTACAACCCGGCCCGAAATGCTGGCGGATACATTTTCAACTACCGGAGGTATGGCAGGATCTAAAAGGCCGGGGTTGATTTCTTTCTGGCAGGAATAATGAACCAGGGCAAAAAGCCCAAGAATAAATCCTAAGGGACAGAGCAGTTTACTTCTCATAAGTTGATTAAGGTTACGTTTAGTTTGGGGGAATTAAGGGGCAAAATAAAAAAAACTGTTCAGTAAGAACAGTTTTTATATAAAATAATATTAATGAAAGCGCTTAGGCGTGTTGCTCGATCTTTTTTACAAAATTTCCTTTGGGTTGTGCGCCAACCAATTTGTCAACTACCTGGCCGTTTTTTATGAACAGGATAGCAGGAATGGACGTGATGCCATAGTTCATGCTTATCTGCGGGTTTTCATCAACGTTTACCTTACCTACGTTTACCTTACCATCGTATTCTTTAGATAACTCGTCAATTACGGGGCCGATGGCACGACAAGGGCCACACCACTCTGCCCAAAAGTCAACTACGGTTAATTTATCTGAGCTTAATACTTCATTCTGAAAATTAGAATCTGTGAATGCTTTTGCCATATTTATTTATTTTAAAAAGTCAAACGATACTTTATGTCTGCAAATTTAACTCCAACCGCTGATTCAACGAACAGTTGTCAGTTTGTGTTGAATTTGGCAGTACGGTCACGCCACTGGCGTAACCTACCCGGCTGTAACCTGCACCTCTATTTCCGGTTTGGTTTCCAGGAAACTGATCAGGTCTGTGTTCATTTCTATGCCGGTATTTAAGGTAACCAGGTTGGCCTTCAGGTTCTCTTTAGGCTCTGACACAATTACTCTTAATGCCGATTTGCCCGGGTATTTTTTAATATTTTCTTCCAAAAAGTCTATCATCTCCTTTTGCACATTCCGTACATCCACTTCCAATTGCAATTGTTTTGTTAACTGCCGTTTAACGTTTTCGGCCAGCGATATGCTGCTTACTCTGTACTCGTACTCCGGTTTGTATTGCCGTTGCCTGAAGGCGCCTACGATCATCACTGCATGGCCGCTTTGCAGGTAGGCGTTGTACCGAACATAGTCATCGCCAAATAAAACGATCTCGGTTTTGCCGGAATAATCTTCCAGTACGAAGGAGCCAAACTTATTTCCTTGCCTGGATATGCGGTGATTGGCAGCAGAAACCAGGCACAGTAGTTTATAGGTTTTACCCTGGCTGGCCAGTGTCTGCGAATCTTTTACATCATTAAAATCCTGAACGGAAGTAATGCCATAATGCTGTATTTCGAACTTATAATGATCTAAAGGATGACCGCTTAAATAGATGCCGGTTACTTCTTTTTCCTTATCCAGTTGTTCTGTTAACGACCATTGCGGGCAATTGGGAATTTGTGGTGGCCGGATATCGAGCACGGCAGGCAGATCACCAAACAGGGTGTTGGTAGTATTTACGGACTGGGCCTGAACAACGCTTCCGAATTTTGAGATCTTTTCCAAACCGGTTTGCGTTTCTCCATCCGCAAGGTGGAAATATTGTGCACGGTGAAGCTGGGAAAAGGTATCAAAAGCCCCTGCATAAATCAGGCTTTCCATGGTTCTTTTATTGACCGCTCTTTGATTCACTCTTTTAATGAAATCAAAGGGGTCTTTGTACTTGCCATCTTTTTTGCGCTCCGTGATAATATTTTCAATGGCATTTTCGCCTACGCCTTTTAACCCACCCAAACCAAAACGGATCTCACCAGCCTCATTCACGGCAAAACCTTTTTGCGATTCGTTGATATCGGGTCCGAGTACTTTTATGCCCATGCGTTTACATTCTTCCATAAAGAAGGTAAGCTTTTCAATGGCGTTGGCATGGTTCAGCACCGCCGACATATATTCGGCGGGATAGTGGGCCTTTAAATAAGCGGTTTGGTAGGCTACAAATGCATAGCAGGTAGAATGCGATTTGTTGAAAGCGTACTGGGCAAAGGCTTCCCAGTCGGTCCACACCTTTTCCAGGATATCTTTTCGGTGACCCTTGGACGTGGCGCCGTCAATGAATTTGCTTTTCATTTTATCCAGCGTCTTCCGGTCTTTCTTACCCATGGCCTTACGCAACACGTCGGCATCACCTTTGGAGAAATTGGCCAGCTTTTGTGCCAGCAACATTACCTGTTCCTGGTACACGGTGATCCCATAAGTTTCCTTCAGGTATTCCTCCATTTCTTCCAGGTCGTACTTCACTTCTTCGCGCCCATGTTTGCGATCTACGTATTGCGGAATATAAGCCATGGGGCCCGGGCGGTACAGGGCGTTCATGGCAATAAGATCGGCAAACTGGTCGGGCTTTAGTTCCTTCAGGTACTTCTGCATGCCCGGGCTTTCAAACTGGAAGGTGGCAATGGTATCGCCGCGCTGGTACAGCTCGTAGGTTTTTTCATCATCCAGCGGAATGGTATCAATATCTATTTCCACTCCATGGTTTTCCTTGATCATTTTCAGTGCATCACGAATAATGGAGAGGGTTTTCAGTCCCAGAAAGTCCATTTTGATAACACCGGAATCTTCAATAATGCTTCCTTCGATTTGCGTAATGCAAAGATCGGTTTCCTTGGATGCAAACACCGGGATCAACTCGGTAAGATCCTTTGGCGCAATGATAATACCGGCTGCGTGGATTCCCGTGTTACGGACGGAACCTTCCAGGCGTTCGGCAATATGCAGCACATCACTTGGCAAGCCTTTACTGTTATATATTTCCCGAAGACGTTTGGCATTCTCCACATCCTCACTGCCATACTCTTCTTCCAGGGATTTATCGCCTTCCTTGGCCGTAAGCGGTGCATGTAAAATGCGGTGGAGTTTAGTGCCCGGCCGGTCGGAAACCAGTTTGGCCAGTGCGTTTGATTCGGGTAACGGCAGGTCCATTACACGGGCCACATCCTTAATACTCATTTTGGCGGCCATGGTAC
Source organism: uncultured bacterium (assembly GCA_966095395.1). Lineage (GTDB taxonomy): Bacteria > Bacteroidota > Bacteroidia > Chitinophagales > Chitinophagaceae > Flavisolibacter. Next base: position 38,387 of record CBHTSW010000019.1, read on the forward strand.
CATAGGTAACAATTTGCGCTACCTGGTTCTTGCCGTATTTCTGAACTACATAGTCAATTACTTTTTGACGGCCTTCATCATCAAAGTCCGTATCAATATCCGGCATGGATTTACGATCCGGGTTCAGAAACCTTTCAAAAAGTAAATTGTATTTAATAGGATCTATATTGGTGATGCCAATACAATAAGCCACCACGCTTCCTGCCGCAGAACCACGGCCGGGGCCGACAAATACCCCTAACTGCCGGCCGGCTTTAATGAAATCGCTTACAATTAAAAAGTAACCGGCAAAACCCATGGTCTTGATGGTAAACAATTCAAAGTCTATCCGTTCACGGATGTCTTCCGTGATCTCGGAATAACGTTCCCTTGCCCCTTCATAGGTAAGGAAGTGCAGGTATTCCCACTGGTTTAAATTCGAATCGTCGTGCTTTTGGAACTCCCTGGGCAGGGGAAAGGCAGGGAGCAGAATATCTCTTTTCAGGTTCAGCAGCTCCACCTTGTCCACGATTTCGTTGGTATTGTCAATGGCTTCCGGCAGGTCTTTAAAACGATCCAGCATTTCAGAGGTTTTCTTGAAATAAAACTGGTCGTTGGGAAAAGCAAAGCGTTTTCCTTTTGTGTTGGTGTCATCATCCGAGAATTCCCGTAAGGCTTCGGTGGTTACTTTCTCGCCGGTATTGATACAAAGCAGGATATCGTGGGCATTAAAGTCTTCCACGTCCACATAATGCGAGTCGTTGGAAGCGATGATCTTTACATTGTATTTGCGGGCAAACTTAATGAGCACTTCATTTACCCTGTCCTGCTCGGCCATATTATGACGCTGGAACTCTACGTAAAAATCTTCACCAAACAGGTCGAGCCACCATTTAAATTCCTTTTCCGCCTCGGCCTCGCCTTTGCGCATAATGGCTTGCGGCACCATGGCGCCCAAACAACAGGTAGTGGCAATCAAACCTTCGTGGTATTGTTCAATCAGGGCTTTGTCAATTCTTGGGTACTTGCCATAAAGGCCTTCCATGTAACCAAGCGAAGTAAGTTTCACCAGGTTGCGGTAACCAATTTCATTTTTGGCTAAAAGTATCTGGTGAAAACGCTGGTCCTTTTCGTCCTTGGTAAATGATTTGCGGTGGCGGTCGACTGCCACATAAAACTCGCAGCCCACAATGGGTTTTACCTTGGGCTTGCCATGCTCATCCAGGTTTTTATAGGCATGTGAAACAAATTCAAAAACGCCAAACATGTTTCCGTGGTCGGAGATGGCGAGGGCAGGCATACCATCGCTGATCGCCTTTTTATAAAGCCCGGAGATAGAGGCGGCCCCATCCAGAAGTGAGTATTGGGTATGTACGTGTAAATGTGAGAATTTCATCTGATATCAATTATTTTTTTAAAGAGGCTAGACGCCACCCCGCTTTAGGCTTGGTTTCATCTTCTACTTCCTCTTTATTGGCTCCAAATCAATTCGTTATGAAAGTGTAGGGATAAAATTTCCAGACGAAGTTGGCAATAATTCCTAACAGTAAACGTTCATAGTATTCCACATTTGTGGGAAAAACTATATTTTCGTCGTTCATCCAGTTCACCTAACAAAAAGCCAAATGATTAAAGCCATCCTCTCCACAGTCACCATCCTGTTCCTTTTTGGAGCTTTTAATCCTGCTTCGGCCCAAGGAAAACAAGTTAGTATTAATAGTTCTAAAGGAGATGTAAAATTCCTGGATGATATTACTGTAGAGGTTGCCCCTTTTCCCACCAACGCTGAGCCCAGCACCAGTGTTGCTAAAGCGTCCAGGCCGGAAGTACACTCTGCCGGTAAAAAGGAATTGATCGCGGCTTCTGCTGCCACGATAGAAGCAGCCGGTAAGCTGCAGTTCAAGTACGCATTACTTTTGGACACAGAAGTAGAGTCGGTTCAGAATACCAGTCTTTTTAAGCTGATAGACGAATGGTTTGGTACCCGCTACAGGCTGGGAGGTTCGTCTAAAACAGGCATCGACTGTTCTGCCCTCATGCAGGTTTTCTTTACAGCTATATATGGAGTGGCTTTGCCCCGCACTACTAAAGAGCAATATAAAACCACCCGGAAAATTTCCCGAACAGAACTAAAGGAAGGCGATCTGGTTTTCTTTAATACTACCGGCGGTATTTCTCATGTAGGCATGTACCTGCAAAACAACAAGTTTGTTCATGCTTCCACCTCTGGGGGCGTTACCATCAGCGATCTTTTTGAAGATTACTGGATGAAGCGTTTTATTGGCGTAGGCAGGGTAGAAAATGTCCAGGAGAACTCCGAGGTTTTATTTTCCCGGCTTTAATCGTTTCCTTATTGTCGCCATTACGGGCCGGATATCGGGTGTAAGCCTGAGTAACAGCATGCCGCCTATAAACAGCAGTAAGAAAAGACTGCTCCTTAAAAACATCCATTGAATTCCCTGGTGTTCATTGAACAGCCAAAAACAAATAAAATAGCAGGCTGTTCCCAGTAAAACCGTGTAAAGGGATTTGATTGTAAAGGGCTGCATTTTGAATTTGTTCCATAGAAATAAATACCGGATCAGGTTATAGACTGTATAAGCTATCAAATTAGCAATGGCAGGCCCGAGGATGCCCATGTAGCGGGTAAGCTGCCAGTTAAGCGGCAGCATCAATGCCAAAAGAATTAACCCGCATACAAACTCAAACCGCCAAAATGTAGAAGTGCCGATAATTTGAGAGTTCACTCCTGTGCCCATGTCAATGATCTTTGTAAGGCCCAGGAAAAAGAAAGCCCATTTGGCAGCCAGGTAGCTTTCCTGTAAATGAAACGTGTGAATGCCGTCTTCAAAATTCAGCCAGATCAAACAAAACATGACCGTGGCGAAAATGAGCTGGTTGATGGAAGACCGGTGATAAATGGTATTGATCTTCTGGTAATTTTTTTCCCTCCATGCCTGCGATAAAGCGCCTACTGATGCAGAGATGACCGCTCTTTGCGGCGCCTGGATAAGACTGGTGATATTTTGAGCCAGCAGGTAAGGAGCAAGGGCTGCCATGCCATTGGGCAGTACCGCTGCAATGATGATCGTATCAAAAACGGCGGACAGGTTAAAAACAAAACCTCCGCCCCAGACAAAAGAAACGAGGGTAATGATTTTGCTATAAAACCGGCGGGTAACCTTACTGATGTCAAAAGTAAAATGAAGCTGCTTTTTTTTATAAAAATAGAAAAGCAGGTAAATGACGATGGCTAAATAGGTAAAAGAATAAAGCGCAATAAATACATCAAAGCTTTTAATGACATTCCAGGTTGTCAGAACAATCAACACCGTAACCAAAAAGCGGAACAGCACTTCTTTTAAAAAATTGCTGACCACGGCCTTTCTTTGTTGCCAGGCATACGCCTCTAAAACCATGAAAATGGTATAGCCAAAGCCAAAGGGAAAGAGCCAGTAATAATATTCAAGCAGTTGAGGCGAGTTGGTGAATATTTTATTGAGTAAAACATCTTTTAAAAAAATGCCTGCTATAAAAACAAAGAAGAACCCGATGCAGGGTAACAGAAGAGCCCAGGCCAGCTGGTCGTTCTTTTTTGCAGGAAGGTGGGATGTGTAATAAGGAAAGAATTTCGTGATGTAAGCCGGCATGCCTAATCCCGCCACGGCAAACATAATGCTGGCTATGGCAATAAAGGTTCCGGTCAGTCCGTATTCTTCCTTGGTAAAACCGCCTTCCCTTGTAAAAAGGTAGGTATTGAAAAAGCCCAGTGCAAAACCAAAGTACACAACAACAGAAGAAATAATACTTTGCCTGCGGATAGTGCTCATGGCGGTAAAGATAGTGGGGAGTGGTGAATGGTCAATGGCCAATCCTCCATAGTCAATGGTCCATAACGGGTCATGAATCTTGACAAAAAGCTGGTTTATTGCAGTGATGGAAGCCTCAATTAACGTTATTGCTACTAACGATTGACCATTGACTCTTAAACCTTCTTCACATTAATATAAAAATTCTTATCTACTTCCACGTCATTAAAATTCTTTCCTTCTATTTTGATTTTCTGTTCCGAGGTTGTAGGGTAGATCCATTGCCCATTGGTCAGCTTTACCGGCATATTAAATCCTGCAATGCAATGGGTCCATTTGAATTTTATCTTATCGCCTTCTGCTTTTATGTCCAGTACCGGTATTTGCGTAGTTCTTAAATACTGGTCGAACACTTTGCTTACATCTTTCCCGCTTTTTTGAGAAATGTAATTCTCTATTTGCTTTGAAGTAACCGTTTGATGGTAAAAATCTTTATTCAGGCCTCTTAGGATTTGCCTGAATTTTTCATCATCATTAATGATCTGCCTGATGGTATGAATGAGGTTGGCGCCCTTGGCGTACATATCGCCGCTGCCTTCCTGGTTCACGCCATAAGGACCAATAATAGGTTTATCGTTGGCAATGCCTTTTCTTATACCCTGGAGGTATTCATTGCCGGCCTGTTTGCCGTAATAATAATCTGTAAAAAGAGTTTCTGAATAATTGGTAAAGCCTTCATGCACCCACATGTCGGCTATATCTTTTGTGGTGATGTTGTTGGCAAACCATTCGTGGCCGCTTTCATGAATGATAATGAAGTCCCACTTCAGCCCCCAGCCGGTGCCGGAGAGGTCTCTGCCCAAATATCCGTTTTGAAATCCATTGCCATAGGCCACGGCACTTTGGTGTTCCATGCCCAGGTGCGGAGATTGTACTAATTTATAACCGTCCTCATAAAAAGGATAGGGGCCAAACCAGTATTCAAATGCACGAAGCATAGGTTTTACCTGCTCGAATTGTTTTTTGGCTTTATCCAGGTCTTGTTCCAAAACCCAGTAATTTAAATCGAGTTTTCCTTTTTCTCCCATCAGCGTATCGCTCCAGTTAACATACTTTCCAATGTAGGGAATGATGTTATAATTGTTGATGGGATCTTTCACTTCCCATGTATAAACCGTATTTCCATTGATGGTTTTTTTATCTTGTAATCTTCCATTGCCTACGGCTGTTAAACTATCCGGGGCAATGATGCTTAGCGTAGCGCCATTATCCGGTTCGTCGCTTTGATGATCTTTACAGGGGTACCACACAGACGCCCCTAACCCCTGGCAGGCTACGCTCATCCAGGGATTGCCTGCTTTGTCTTTTTTCCATATCCATCCACCGTCCCAGGGTGGTCTTATTGCTTCCCTTGGTTGACCGTGATAGACAATACTGATCGTTTGAACCGAATTTACCGGTGCCTTGGGCAGTGGAATATGCCATACATTGCCTTCGTTGTAATACGGTTTTGCCGGGTAGTTGATGTAAAGTTTGTTGTTATAAAAGATAGAATCAATCGTCAACGGTTTTTGCAGGTCAATTTGCAGGTAATCCGATTTTTGACCAGGCAGCACCTTATACCGGATCGTGGTTTTCCCCTTGATGGTTTTTGCGTTGAAGTCAGGCGTTACCGTAATGTCATAGTGCAGCACATCCCACCAGCTTCTTTCCGGGCCTATGCTTCCCCGCAGGGTATCCTGCCGGGTAAACGTATCTTTCTGATGTAGGGGTTGACCAAATACACAAGGCGCCATAAACCATAAACAAGCAACAAGAAACAGAAATTGTTTTTTCATTTTATCCATTTGCATTTTCGAAACAAATACTTGTCTAATTTAGAACCCTTTTGAATACTTACATGGCCCATTGGTATAAATATTTAACAATCTTGTTCCTTCCGCTGTTCCTTGGTTGCTACAGCAGTGAAAAAAAAGACCAGAACATTTTTCATTATAACGAACAAACGGGCATTGCGTCCATTGATCCGGCTTTCGCCAAGAATCAGTCCGTGATGTGGGCCATTCATCAATTGTATAATACATTGGTGGAAGTGGACAGTGCGTTGAACATTGTTCCTTCTTTGGCCAAACGCTGGGACATTTCGGAAGATAAAACCGTCTATACTTTTTATTTGCGCAATGATGTGGTCTTTCACGATGATGCCTGTTTTCCTAACGGCAAGGGCAGAAAACTAACAGCCAAAGATGTGGAGTATAGTTTTAAAAGAATTGTTGATAAACAAACTGCCAGTCCCGGTTCGTGGATCTTCAATTCAAAAACCGACAGTGTTGATGGATTTAAAGCTATTGACGACACAACGTTCCGGTTAAAACTTACCAGGCCGTATAATCCTATTTTAGGAATTCTTTCCATGCAGTATTGTTCCATTGTGCCGCACGAAGCCGTGGAACAGTATGGCAATAGTTTCAGAAGGCATGCCGTAGGAACGGGTCCTTTTCAATTTGTGGCCTGGGAAGAAGGGCAGGCTTTGGTGCTAAAGAAAAATCCTTCCTATTTCGAAAGAGACGAGAAAGGGGAGAGGTTGCCTTATCTCAATGGCATTAAAATAAGCTTTTACGATGCAAAGGCCACCGAGTTTTTATTATTCCGGCAAAAGAAGCTGAGTTTCATCAATGATATTGATGCTTCTTTTAAAGACGAAGTACTAACCAAAAAAGGAACGCTGCGCAAGGACTGGGAAAACAAGATCCAGTTGCAAACGCATCCTTACCTGAACATTGAATATTTCGGGATCTTGTTTGATTCTGCAAATCCACTGGTTAAAAATTCTCCCTTGCGCTTGAAAAAAGTAAGGCAGGCCATCAACTATGGAATTGACCGTGAGAAAATGGTTTTATACCTGCGCAATTCCTTGGGTACACCGGCGCAGTCGGGTTTTGTGCCCGCGGGTCTTCCATCTTTTGATTCTTCGGAAGTAAAAGGGTATTCCTACAATCCAACGCTGGCAAGAAAGCTCTTAAAAGAAGCCGGTGTTACCCCGGGGAATCAACCGGCTGTTAAATTACTTACCATTCCTATCTATTCTGATATAGCCAGCTACATTGCCCGGCAGCTGGAAGAGATTGGATTACGGGTGCAGGTGGATGCCGTGCAGAAATCTTTACTCCTTGATTTAACCTCCAATTCAAAGGCCCTGTTCTTTAGGGGAAGCTGGATCGCTGATTATCCCGATGCGGAAAATTATTTATCTGTGTTCTATTCTAAAAACCCGGCGCCGCCCAATTATACCCGTTACAAAAATCCAAAATTTGATGCCCTGTTTGAAAAAGCAATAAAGGAAACCAATGATTCCCTTCGTTACAAATATTACCGCCAGGCCGACCAGGTAATGATAGAGGATGCTCCTGTTGTGCCGCTTTGGTATGATAAAGTAGTGCACCTGGTGCAACCTGGGGTAAAAGGATTTACACCCAATGCTCTAAACCTTCTGGAGTTGAGGCGGGTAAAGTTGGTTGATTAGTTGAAAGGTTGATTGGTTGAAAAGTTAACAAGTGAAGGCCCCAACTTTTCAACCAATCCACGTACCCTCAAAATGCCTTCTTCTCCGCTGATTTCAACGGGGGCAATTTATAATTATCCAGCACACTTTTCTCTGCGATCATTTTTTCAATATCGGCGACCGAACGTGGCGCAAAAGCGGAAAGCAGTTCATAGCCATCTTCTTTAATTAAAGCATCGTCTTCAATGCGTACGCCTATGCCCCACCATTTTTTATCGCAGGGGCTATTTTCCGGGATATAGATACCGGGTTCAATGGTCAGGACCATATTCTTGCGCAGGGTGTCATACGTTCCTTTGTCGTGCACATCCAGTCCAATGTGATGCCCCAGTCCGTGAGGATAGTAGCGCTTTACTTCCGATTTTTCCTTGATGATGCCCAGTTTTAAAAGGCCGTTGGCTATGGTTTCCAGGGCGGCTTTATTGGCATCGGCCCATTTCGAGCCATCTTTCAGGGTTTTAAAAGCCGCTTCCTGCGCATCATATACAATTTGGTAAATGGCTTTTTCATCCGGGGAAAATTTCCCATGGGCAGGCACGGTACGGGTAACATCTGCGGTATAACCGTGGTACTCGGCGCCTACATCCATCAGCAGGAGGTTGTTCCCAATTCTAGTCCTTGAATTTTCCATATAATGAAGAATGCAGCCGTTTTCACCAGCACCAACGATAGAGCCATAGCCAACGCCTTCCGCCCCGTATCGTTTGTGTACATATTCATGCAAACCCTGTAATTCCAGTTCCGACATGTCCGGCCGGATGGTTTTCATCACCTCGTTTTGTCCCATGCAGGAGATCTCGACTGCCTTACGAATAAGAAGCATTTCTTCCGGCGTTTTTATTTCTCGAAGCTTTGCGGTGATTTGGTGGAATAAGCGGAAATCGACTTTTTCATTTTTCTGCGTATCACTGATGCTGGCCTTATCCTTGAACTGGCCGATGAGGTCATAAAGGTCTGAATTGCCCCGGTTGTTCCTTACATCTTCAGGCAGCGGCGCCATAAGGATCTTTGAAAAACCAGTAAGGTCAAGAAAATATTCTTTAAACTGCTGTCCGTTGTAAACCGCGGCAATACCCAAGTTTTCCCTGACGCCCTTTTCGCCCAGTCTTCTTCCTGTCCATTGTTCCTGCTGGGCGTTTTTTTCCTGCACAAAGAACAACTCATTGTACCTACTGCCGTTTGCCGTTTGATCTTCTTTAAAAATAAAAAGCACGGCATGAGGTTCCTTATAGCCCGTGAAATAATAGAGATCCGGGTTTTGGTGATACAGGTATTCTACATCATTTGAAAAGGTTCGGGTAGGCGCAGCAAAAACCACCATCACAGAGTTGTCAGGCATTAAAGCCCTGGCTGCATCCCGCCGTCCTTTATGGAATTCCTTTGAAAGGTAATCCTGTGGCAGGTCTTTTTGCGCAAGCAGGGTAAGTACACAAAGCTGTAAGCAAAATAAAAAAGCCAGCCTTTTTGACAATGTTGGTTGCATGTGTGTTTATTTATTTTTTAAAAATAAACACCAATTGTTTTACAACCCTACCATTTATAAAAAATATGCGGTTTGTATTTGCTGTATGGACTGGTGCGCCAGGACGTTTTTATGTTAACTGCCGGTTTCCCTTAATCATCATCCTCCTCGTAATACGATTCTTCATTATTATTATAATGCTTCTCCCAGGCTTCTACCATCTCGTCGCTCAGGCATTCTAATATATCGTAAAGCTTGTCATTTTTCCGTCTCCATTGTGTTATCAGTTCATCCTGGTATTTAAATATATACATGCAGTGGTCGCTCTCCACTGTTACTTTAATGAGTTCAATCGGCGAATCAACTTGTTCCTGTACAAGGTAATAACATCCGGGTTCCAGCAATCCATACGAATACATATTCAGTTCCTCCGTTTTAGGTGGTTTTATTAACTTTTACTATGGGTTAGTAAGCTAATAGCTTGTAAGTAGAATTAATGGGTAGTGAGGCAGTTCCGGTTTAGCGGCTTAAAAAAATTAGGCCGAAGTATGAGGTCAAAATTAGGGGTTTTGCATTCATCTTTGCAAGAAAGTTGGCAAAAAAAACAAAAGATTGCAACGTGTTGTAAATCATACAATTACATACATTATTTTGTAAAAATTAATTTTCTAAAAACTAAACATTTTAGTAAAATGAAGGTTATTTTTCCTTATATTTGCCCGCTCTTGAGCTGATAGATAACCCGTTCAACCGCTTGTGCTTTTATTGTTGACGTTTGCCTTTCTTTTGGGTGAATAGCGATACGGACGTACAAGTGGATGACACAACAAATGGTGCCCGGGGCTTTTCAGTTAGTTCAATAAAATTAATTTTACTCAATTTAGCGTTGAATAAATCCTATGGCAGAAACTAAGAAGAATCTCTTTGAATACACAGAAGACAGTATTAAGAGCCTTGACTGGAAAGAGCATATCCGCCTTCGTCCCGGCATGTACATTGGTAAATTAGGCGATGGATCCAGTCCGGATGATGGTATTTACGTGCTGGTAAAGGAAGTAATTGACAACTGTATTGATGAATACACGATGGGTTACGGAAAAACCATTGAAGTAAGCATTGAAGACAGGTCGGTAACCGTTCGCGACTATGGCCGTGGAATTCCTTTGGGCAAGGTGGTAGATGTGGTGAGCAAGATCAACACAGGGGCTAAGTACGACAGCAAGGTCTTTCAAAAAAGTGTGGGATTGAACGGGGTGGGTACCAAGGCAGTAAACGCCTTGAGCAGCTATTTTAAAGTCGCTTCCTTTCGCGACGGAAAGGTAAAAGAGGCCGAATTTGAAAGAGGTGTTTTAATAAAGGAATATAAAGAAGCCAAAAGTGATGGTGATAATGGCACTTTGGTGACGTTTATTCCGGACAATGTAATTTTTAAGAATTTTCACTTCATCCCGGAATACCTGGAAAAGCAGATCTGGAATTATTGCTTTTTAAACGCCGGCATGCGGATTGTCTTTAACGGCAAATCGTATATAAGTAAGAATGGTTTGCTTGACCTGCTGGAACGCAGCACCAATGCCGATGAACTGCGCTATCCCATAATTCATTTAAAGGGTGAGGATATTGAAGTGGCCCTTACCCATAACAATGACTATGGCGAGGATTACTACAGCTTTGTAAATGGCCAGCATACAACACAGGGTGGTACCCACCAGCAGGCTTTCCGCGAGGCCTATATAAAAGTCATCCGCGACTTCTTTAAAAAAGATTATGATGCTTCTGACATCCGTCAGAGTATCGTTGCCGCTATTTCCGTACGGGTGGTTGAGCCGGTATTCGAGTCTCAAACCAAAACCAAACTGGGTTCATTGAACGTGGATGAGGGCGGTCCAAGCATGCGGCAGTTTGTGCTGGATTTTTTATCGAAGCAACTCGATAATTACCTGCACAAGAACCCTGCTATAGCCGATGCTTTAAAGAAGCGTATTGAGCAAAGTGAAAGAGAGCGGAAAGACCTGGCCGGTATTAAAAAACTGGCAAACGAAAGGGCCAAAAAGGCGAACCTGCACAATAAAAAACTGCGTGATTGCCGTATTCACCTTAACGACGAACCACCGGCAAAAGGCAAGCAGGAGTTTTTTACCACTCAAAAAGAAACGACCATTTTTATTACAGAAGGCGATTCGGCCAGCGGATCTATAACCAAGGCAAGGGACGTGTCCACCCAGGCTGTGTTCAGTTTGCGGGGCAAGCCGCTGAACTGCTTTGGCATGAGTAAAAAAGTAGTGTATGAAAATGAAGAGCTGAATCTTTTGCAGCATGCTTTAAACATAGAGGAAGGTTTGGAAGGCCTGCGTTTCAACCGTATTGTGATTGCAACCGATGCCGACGTGGATGGGATGCACATCCGCTTGCTTATCATGACCTTTTTTCTTCAGTTCTTTCCGGACCTGGTAAAGAACAACCATGTATACATTTTGCAAACACCTTTGTTCCGGGTAAGAAATAAGCAGGAAACCATTTATTGTTATTCCGAAACGGAAAAGCAGGCGGCTGTAAAGAAATTGGGCAGCAAGCCTGAGATCACCAGGTTTAAAGGGTTGGGTGAAATCTCGCCTGATGAATTCGGACGTTTTATTGGTGAAGAAATACGCCTGGATCCTGTCATACTCGACCATGGAGATCATATTCAGCACCTGCTGGAATATTACATGGGTAAAAACACCCAGGAACGGCAGGAGTTTATTATTAATAATTTGAAAGTGGAGTTGGATACAGTAGAAGAAATGGTGGCATAAACAATACAAAGTATTTTTTTTGAAAAAATTAGATCTGATCAGAAGGGCCAAGTCGCTGTTTATGAAATGGAACCTGCACCAGGCCGTGCAGCCGTTCAGTAACTCTTTGGACATAGCGGTGAACATGGGTGAGATGTCAAAGTGGAGAAAACAGCACCCGGTAAAAGGCTACAACGATTTTTACCAGGAGAAGTGGGATTACAGCCGGCGGTATGATTTGTACGGGGCCGTGAAAAAACAGGAAGCTTTATCGAACCAGCCCATTGACTATTTTGAATTTGGAGTAGCCAGCGGTTCTTCTTTTAAATGGTGGCTTCAAAACAATGACAATGCATCCTCCCGGTTTTTTGGTTTCGATACCTTCGAAGGCTTGCCGGAAAAATGGGGTCCGTTTGAAAAAGGAGCCATGGCGCATTCGCTGGAAACCCTGAACATTACCGACAACAGGGCCTGTTTTTATAAAGGTTTGTTTCAGCAAACTTTAATTCCTTTTTTAGAACAATATGATAATAAAAACAGGAAGCTGATTCATATTGATTCAGATCTTTTTAGTTCAGCCATCTTCACCTTATCACAATTGTACCGTTTTTTAAAGCCCGGTGATATTTTGTTGTTTGATGAATTTGCCGTGCCCCAGCATGAGTTCCTGGCGTTTAAAATATTTACCGAAAGTTTTTATATCGATTATGAAGTGATTGGCGCCGCCAATAATTACTTATTTGTAGCCGTGAAGATTAAATAAAGCGTTGAACAGGCTGTGAAAACTACAAACCAACAACTATAAACTATAAACTGATTTAATGATACACATCGTTTTCCAGGAAGCGGATATAGCTGTCTTACAAAAGGCAATTGAACTGGATGAAAGTTTGCAGGGCAAAGTGGAAATCATCAGGGATGATTATGCTGTAGGCCCCATTGAAAATATTTATGAAACGGAAGGCTACCAGCAACGCCGGGATTGGTGGAAAAGCCTGCTTGAAATTTCGCCCTATAACACGGACCAGCTGATGGATATGGTTGACGACCGGTTAGCCATTCATAATCTAAAAAAGGAATTGGACGAGAACCCGAAAGAAGAACTGTGGATCTGGATGGGACAGAACCAGCATGATGTGTGTGGGTATTATTGGCTGGTCTCGCAACTGCAATCGTACCAGGGCAGGGTGGTGGTTTTATACATGAACAACCTTCCTTTTATTAATGAAAAAGGACAAATATTTTATCCTGCGGCATTGCATGAAATCCAGCCAAAGGAGTTTATGAAAGCCAAAAAGCTGAATCGCAACATTACCCTGAGCGAGTTTGAAGTGGACCCGGATGAATGGAGGAAACTGTGTGGTGAAAATGCAATGGTCAGGATTTTAGAAGGCGGGAAAAAGATCGTAAGCAAAAGCGAAGATTTTTACGATAAGGATATTTTGAGTGGTTTAACCAATGAATGGCAGAAGGGAAATAAGGCCATGCATGCTATTTTAAGCAAGATGAAAATAAAAACCGGTGATGTGTTTTTATTGTGGCGCATGAAAAAGCTGGCCGAAGAAGGGAAAATAGAAATTCATGGTGATGCTTCAAAAGGGTGGAAAGACTTTGAAGTGAAATTAAAATCCGTGGCCACTGAAGAAGTGCCTGCAGAACAAACCAATAACAGTTTATAAAATCCAATAAGGTTTTTAAAACCTTTCAGGATTCAACCTGCGATTAAATAAAATGCAATGAGTACTACGAAAAACAAAAATTACGAACACGTACAAACAGACCACGGCATCAACGGCCAATATAAAACCTGGTTTCTGGACTATGCCTCCTACGTGATTCTGGAACGAGCGGTTCCGGCGGTAGAAGATGGTTTAAAACCGGTGCAGCGCCGCATTTTGCACGCCATGAAGGAAATGGATGATGGCCGTTATAATAAAGTGGCCAACATCATCGGGCAATCTATGCAATACCACCCGCACGGTGATGCTTCCATTGGTGATGCTTTGGTGAACATGGGGCAAAAAGACCTGCTGATTGATACCCAGGGTAATTGGGGCGATATACGAACCGGTGACGATGCGGCGGCTTCCCGTTACATCGAAGCCCGTTTAAGCAAGTTTGCACTGGAGGTTGTTTTCAATCCAAAAACAACCAACTGGCAACTGAGCTATGATGGAAGAAAAAATGAACCCGTTACACTTCCGGTAAAATTTCCTTTGTTGCTGGCACAGGGGGCGGAGGGTATTGCTGTAGGATTGGCCACGAAGGTTTTACCGCACAACTTTTGCGAGATCTGCGAAGCGGCTGTCAAATATTTAAAAGGAAGGAAGTTTGATCTTTATCCTGACTTTCTAACCGGGGCGATGGCCGATGTAAGTGATTACAACCAGGGCATGCGGGGCGGAAGAGTAAAGGTGCGGGCACATATTGAGGAGGTAGATAAAAAAACACTGCTGATCAAAAGTGTTCCTTATGGCGTTACTACAAGCGGCCTGATGGAGAGCATTGTAAAGGCGAACGAGAACGGAAAGATCAAGATCAAAAAAGTAACGGATAATACGGCTGCCGAAGTAGAGATACAAGTGGACCTGGCGCCGGGCATTTCTCCTGATATTACTATTGATGCTTTATACAAGTTCACAGATTGCGAGATTTCTATTTCACCCAACACCTGCGTGATCATTGATCAAAAGCCGCACTTCGTCAGTGTAAACGAATTGTTGAGGGTCTCGGCAGAACGCACAAAAGATCTTCTGCAAAAAGAACTGGAGATCAAATTGGGCGAACTGCAGGACAAGTGGCATTATACTTCTTTGGAGAAAATTTTCTTTGAAGAAAAGATCTATAAAGAGTTAGAAAAGAAACACGAGACCTGGGACAAAGTGATCCAGGCAATTGACAAAGGCTTTGTTCCTTTTGTTAAGCAATTGAGAAGGGCGGTGACAAGAGAAGATATTTTAAAGCTGACAGAGAAGCCGGTTCGCCGTATTTATAAACTGGATATTGACGAACTGAATGCACAGATCAAAGACCTGGAAGCACAGATCAAACAGGTGAAATATGACCTTGAGCATTTGAATGACTATGCCATTGCGTATTTTGAAGGTTTGCTGAAGAAGTATGGAAAAGGCCGGGAACGCAAAACAGAGATCAAGGTATTTGAGGTAATTGAAGCCAAGCATGTGGCTATTGCCAATACCCGTGTGTACATAAACCGGGACGAAGGTTTTATTGGAACCTCATTGAAAAAAGATGAATTTCTGGTGGAGTGTTCCGACCTGGATGATATCATTGCCTTTACCAAGCGGGGTACCATGAAGGTGGTAAAAGTGCAGGACAAGGTTTTTATTGGCAAGGATATTTTGTATGCTGCCGTATTCAGAAAAGGTGATGAAAGAACGACGTATAACATGATCTATACGGATGGTGGCAGTGGCGTTTCCTATGCCAAACGTTTTAATGTTACCGGCGTGACCCGTGATAAGGAATATGATTTGACCAAGGGACATGATAAGAGCAAAGTGCATTACCTGACAGTGAATCCCAATGGAGAAGCTGAAGTGGTGCGGATTATCTTAAGTCCGAACTGTACGGCCCGCAATAAGGAATTTGAATTTTATTTTGAAGAACTGGAGATCAAGAGCCGTGGCAGCATGGGTAACCAGGTAACCAAGTATCCTGTTCGTGCCGTGAAGTTTAAAGAAGCCGGTGTAGCCACCCTGGGAAGCATCAAGCTTTGGTTTGATGATAAGTTCGGAAGGTTGAACCATGAAGGAAAAGGAATAGAACTGGGCGATTTTGATGCAGAGGACAAAGTATTGGTTCTTTATAATGATGGAACATACGAGATCACTGACCAGGAGTTAACGCAACGTTTTAATCCGGAAGAAGTGATGCTGGTAGAAAAATTTGACCCCGAACGAGTGATTACCGCGGTATACCTGGACAATGATAAAATGCAGTACAATCTAAAGCGCTTCCGAATTGAAACAACCACCTTACGCAGCAAGTTCCTATTTATTAAAGAAGGAAAAGGAAACCTGCTGGAAGCTGTATCAACCGAAGAAGAACCTATCCTTATTGTTCAAACCGGGAAAGGCGCCCAGGTAAGAAAGGCGAAGTTCAAAGTAGCCAAAATGGTAGAAGTGATGGGATGGAAGGCTGTCGGGGCCAAGCTGGTTGATTTCAACAAGAATATTACCATGGAGTGGGAGGTAAAAGAAGAAGTGAAACAACAGCCGGAATTGTTTTAACAGCCGGCCCCCTCTAACTCCCCCGGTGGGGAGAATCCAGGGCACCAAGCCAGCTTATTGAACTATACTAAAAACGCTCAACCTTAAAAGCTGAGCGTTTTTCTTTAAAAGAATGATTGAGACCTGAGGGTCTGTGCGGCGGCGGCAAATCCTCCCCGCCGGGGGAGTTAGAGGGTCCGTTTCTTCCTCTTCAGCCGCACAGCAGCATTTTTCTCCAGGTTACTCGACAATCGTACTTCATATCTTTTCTTTCCGTCAGAAATCAACATCAATGCCGTATTGGGAGGAATAGATCCCAGGTTATTGGCAAACATGGCCAAGGTGTTTATTTCCTTTGTGGAATCCAGTCCAATTTTCATGTGAACCGATCGTGTGCTTAATCTTAAGTTGGCGCCATACAGTTCATCATTAAAAAATACGGAGATGGAATCGCCGTCTATTTCCCCGTTATCATAAAAGTCAACCACAACGGAATCACCCTCAATTTCAATTTCTTTTTGTATGTCAACCGCTCTCTCCTTGTATTCTTTGTTGACCACCAGGTTCTGAATGGTTCTTTGCTGTACGGTGGCGGCAACCAAAGTGTCGGTGGCCGAAGGTGTCCACACCTGGTAGGTTTCTTTAAAGTTTCGCAGTGCCGTCAAAATAGAATCCTGGTTGCCGGCATCCTTATTTAGTTTAAGATCGAACACAATATTCTGGCAAGTGTATTTATAGGCATCCCTTGCATAAAATTTCCCGTTCAGGTTAGAGCCGGCCTTCGCCATCCGGTGCGTAGCCCTGAAATCCATAACGCAATCCACTTCCATATTGGCATTGGAGCCAAAATAGGGCACAGGCACATTGTATAAGGCTAATTCCCGGGTCATGGAATTATAATTGCCATTCAGCTTTATGCTTCTGAAGGTATTTCTGAAATAATAATTCATGATGGCCTGAACGGCGGTACTGTTTTGTTTCAGTATCAGCTCCACCAGGTAATTGTTGCCGCCCCCGTTTTCTACGGTAGCAGTACCATACCAATACCCAACAACGCCCTGGCCCTGGGACGATAAACTAAAGGCAATTAAAAAGGTGAGGAAGATTTTTTTCATGTAGCGGTGGCTTATTAATTATTTTATATAACGCTTCATCTCTCTTTCCGTATCTCTTTGTCTGATGGTATCTCTTTTGTCGTGCAGCTTTTTACCTTTCCCTAATCCTATTTCCAGCTTGGCTAAATTTTTCTCATTAAAAAAAAGCCGCAGTGGAACAATGGTATAGCCTTTTTCTTTCAACTTGGCTTCCATCTTTTTTAACTCACGGCGGTTCAATAGCAATTTTCGTTCCCGAATTGGATCATGGTTGTTTACGGTGCCATGCGAGTACTCGGAAATATGAAAGGATCTGATCCAAAGTTCTCCTTTGTTAAAGATGCAATAGCTATCATTAAAATTAGCCTTGCCTTCCCTGAGCGATTTTACTTCGGTGCCGGTCAGCATAATGCCGGCTGTATATTTATCATCTATAAAATATTCAAAATAGGCTGAGCGGTTTTTAATTTCCATTTTAGAAAAAGTTCATGGTTCATCGTTCGTGGCCAAGGCCTTTCGAATCCCCAATTTAGTTATCATTTTGCATACCTGATGGCTGATAAAGCTATGGAGAGTTTTTATTATAAATAAAGGAGCGTTTTAAAATATTGCCTCGCATCCTTCTTTTCGTTTCAATGATTATGTTGCCGGCTTTTGTTCCGTGATTAAACGTCTTTGCGCCGCACTTTTGTACTGATTGAAATTCTATTCAACACATTTCACGCAGCGAACGCCGCGATACAGCGGCGCAGCGTCGTTGCTTTTTTGCGTTCGCTGCGAGAAATAAAAAGCTGAATAGAGAACAAAGCGTACAAGGAGTGACACAAGTAAAGCTAAATAGTAGCACTGGGGCCCAGTACCTAATTTCTCAACTTCCGTTTATCACCAGGATTTATTGGGATGGGTAGATGACCCATGAACTAACTCTTAAACAAAGTAAGCACCGTAGCCAGCTTTTGTCTCAAGTCTCTTCTGTTGACAATAAAATCCAAAAAGCCGTGTTCCAAAATAAATTCACTGCGTTGAAATCCTGGGGGCAGGTCCCTTTTGATGGTTTCTTTAATAACACGGGGTCCTGCAAATCCAATGAGTGCTCCCGGTTCTGCAATATTCAGATCGCCCAGCATTCCAAAAGAAGCAGAGATACCACCGAAAGTGGGATCGGTTAATAAAGAAATATAAGGCAGTTTGGCATCCGACAGTTGCGAAAGCTTGCCGCTTGTTTTGGCTAACTGCATCAGGGAGAAAGCGCTTTCCATCATACGGGCGCCGCCGCTTTTGCTGATGACCATAAAAGGAAGCTTGTGTTCCAGGCAATAGTCCACAGCACGGCTGAACTTTTCGCCCATTACACTGCCCAGCGAACCGCCAATAAATTCAAAGTCCATACAGGCGATCACAATTCCATTTCCTTCCACATTCCCGGTTGCCACCCGCATCGAATCCTTCAGATCTGTTTTTGACCAGGTTTCTTCCAGCCTTTGCTGGTAGGGTTTCAGGTCGGTAAATCCTAAAAAGTCTTTAGATCGGATATTTTCAAAAAGCTCCGTGTATTGATTGTTATCAAATAAGATTTCGTAATACTCGGCACTGCCAATGCGGTGATGGTAATTGCACTTTGGGCAAACAAACAAAGCTTCCCGCAATTCATTTACGGTACAGATGTAATTGCACTCGGGGCATTTGGTCCACAAGCCCTCAGGCGTTTCTTTTCTTTCTGACGTGGGTGTAGTAATCCCTTTCTTTAAACGTTTAAACCAGCTGGTTTTTGTTTCCGGCGTTTTGCCTTCTTCGCCTGCAAGGTTGGCGTCAAAATCTTCGAACTGTTGCACTAATAATAAGATTTTGGTACAGCGCAAATATAGGTGATTGTTGTTCGAGGTTTCATGTTTGCATTTGAAGTTGTTTTCGGCAGGCGTATCCTTATGTATTTTTTTTATATATCATTTCGGTCGCGGGGAAGTTTTTGTAATCGCTTCCCTGCGTTGTGCCCGCTGTGAAAAACGAATTGGCACAGTAATTGGAAAACTCTATCTGATGTTTGATATGTTTAAATGACTTTTACAAGCATCCTTTTTCAATTACCCGCATTACTGCATGTAATTGAAAGCCAGCCCCCGCTTTATGCGGGGGTTTTTTTAGCAGGGTGGTAAGGGCAGGAGGTGAATGGGTAAGAAGGGCCAACTCTCACATCAATCATTTCAAACTGTAATCAGGCTAACTACCTCAAAAGAAATTGATCATTAACAATTACCCATTGAAAATTCAACCTTCCCTTCTCAGCATCTGGCCATTTTTCTTTTCTTTCCAATCGATCCCTTGTCTTTCATTTTTTGAATATACTCCAGAGCGTAAGGAACTTTGCAAGACGTTTCTCCCATGTTCACTTGCACTTTGCCAATAGCCTTTCCAACCCTTATGGCTCCTTCTGTTAACTCCTTTACATAGCCACCGGCACATATCACGAAATTGTTCATGCTATAGCGTACCCGGTTGGGTGCTGTATGAATTTCCTTTTCTACTCTTTTCAATAAAGCTTTCAGTTCGTTGATGTTTAATTCTTCATCTTCTGTAATGCCAACCAAGCTAGCTAATGTGGACCAGCCCGAAGACTGCACGGTTTCTTTTTCCGATTCGATCCACTGCAGTGCCAGCTCCCATCCATGACCGCTTTCAGCAGCTATCCAGGGCACCGTGTATTCACTCAGCATGTACCAGTTGGCCGTGTCCGCCCAGTGCTGCAGGTCTTTTTTTGTCATTCTGGTTTCATCGGCAATCAGCCCGGCCAGGTATTGTGCATCGGATATGCCACTGTCAAAGAGTTCTAATGAAAGCTCGTAGTTCTTTTTAATTTTCTTCTGGATCTTTTTCAGGTCTTCCACCTTAACGCCGTATTGATTGGCAGGAGCGCCGTGATTGATAAAAATGCGCCTGGTGTTTTCGTTGCCCATGGATTTGAGTGCGGCCAGAATTTCCTTTGCTGACATAACAGTAGTTTGAGACAGAAAGGTAGCCGTTTGTTGATAAGTTGAAAGGTTGATAAGTGAATAAGTCGAAAAGTTACCTAATCAACTTCTCAACTTATCAACCAGCCAACGAAATTCTATCTTGTTCTATCCTTACCCCTGTCTTTCAGGTGCCCTGCTTTTTTTTCTTTCCGATTGTGTGTTACATCACTGCCTTTAGTATCCTGTTCTTCCCCTTCACGGCTGTCCAGGTTATCCCGTATTTCGGGACGTGGCTGGTGGCTGACGAACTGTTTGTTTTGTTTGTTGGTTTGACTTCTGCTCTCTTTCATAATTCACGTTTTTGTAAACCATGGAAAAATCATACCATTTTGCTGTATATCAAAACAAAGCAATAAGCTGGTGGGCCGTTTCCCTTCCGCTTATCAGGGCTGCTTCCACTGTTCCAATTTCGGGGCCGTTGTATAAAGCTTCTCCTGAAAAAAATAAGGTTTTGGAAAGAGGTGCTTTAAGTATTTTTATAAGTGTGGGGCCATTCACCACTTCGTAGGCATAACCACCGCAATTATAAAGATCCGTAGCCCAGTTCACCACGTGGCAGCCCTTTAAAATCTGTTCTACATACGATTGATCAAGGGAAAAAATAGAGCACAAGGAAGCTAACGCTTTATTTACTATTTCCTGTGTTGTGTTATTCTTAAGGGCTTCGGCATGGGGGCCCGCCAGCCACCCGGTTAACAGGGCTTCGTGTTTTGGATATTGTGTCCACCAGGTAGGAATATCTTCTTTAGAAAAAAGAAAACCCAGATCGCTCATGTCCTTGTTTTGTGTAAAATCCTTGTTTTGCCAGAAGGGCTTTTCAAACTGCAGCACCAGTTTTATGACCGGCCCAAAGCCCAGGCTTTTGGCAGCTTTTATTTTTTCGTCAACGGAAGGGGAGAAGTTGATCTGCTCTGATTGTAAAACGCCCAAAGGAACCGTTATTAAAACCTTGCGGCCGTGGAAGCTTTCCTGTTCTGTCATGACTTCCGCCTGGTTTTCTTTCCAACGGACCTGCTTTACGGCCTGGGATAAAAAAAAGAAACAGCCTTTTTGTTCGGTCTCGCGGTATAAATAATCAACGATTGTTTTATAGCCGCCTTCTATGCGGTATTGCACATCATCGGAGGTAGTTAATTCTTGACAAAGAGCCATTGTGCTGGCCTTGTTCATGTCTGCAGCATAATAACCTTCTACATAGTTTTGCAAGGTGATCCGCAATTCTTCGTATTCCTCTCCCTGTAAATAGTCTTTTACAAACTGCGCAACGGGAATATCCTGTTTTAGCTCTTTAAATTTTTTTTCAAGCAGGGAATAATCTTCAATAAAATCTTCCTGTTTTTGTAATCCGTTGTTTTCTTTTTGCCATATATCGCCGCTTGTTTTAACACAAGCAGCACCTGCTTTTTTTAAAAGAAGTTGGGTGTGCTCCAGGTTGCCGTGAACAAACTCGGCGCCCAGTTCAACTGGAATGGAAAAGTTTTTATCCGTGATGGTATGGATCCGTCCGCCAATCCTATCCCTGGCTTCCACAACCGCTACTTTCTTCCCTGTTTGTACCAGCTCCCATGCTGCCATTAAGCCGCTGGCACCAGCCCCAACCACGATGACATCATACATATTTTTCACCATTTTTTACTTCATTCAAAAAATATGCAAGGGCCTTTTGGTTTTGAGGAATTGTTGGATATTTAGACTACAAAACTATTCACCATGAGAAAAGCAGGCATTGCCCTTATTCTCCTTTTTTCGGTGCAACTTGCTTTTGCACAGCAGGACTTTGAAAAGCAATTTGCAGAACTTACCAAAAACAAAACCGGTATTCCTTACGGTAACAATAAAGCCGCAGGAAATTTCTACAATATCCGTGGTTTTAAAATGTATGCGGAAACCTATGGCAGCGGCAAGCCTTTGCTCATCATTCATGGTAATGGCGGCTCCATCAGCAACTTTTTCAATCAAATACCTTACTTCTCTAAAAACTATAAAGTTATTGTAGCCGATAGCCGTGCACAGGGAAAGTCGGCAGACAAAGGCGATTCTTTATCGTACGAAATGATGGCCGATGATTATGCTGCTTTGCTGGATGTCATGAAAATAGATTCGGCCCTTGTTATTGGCTGGAGCGATGGCGGTATCAATGGTTTGCTGCTGGCCATGCGCCATCCTGAAAAAGTAAAAAAGCTGGCGGTGACTGGTGCCAACCTGTGGCCAGATACCACGGCTGTTTTTGATGATGTAGAGCAAATGGTACTGCCCGCTTACACGATGCTTAAAGACAAGGAAACCAAAACTGAAAAGGAAAAAGACAACTGGAAACTGATACGCTTATTGGTAGAACAACCGCACATTGCCCTGGCCGATCTTCAAAAGATTGCCGTGCCCACACTGGTGATTGGCGGCGACCATGATGTAATAAAGCCAGAACATACCTTGCTTATTGCCCAAAACATTCCCCGGTCTTATTTGTGGATACTGCCGGGTTCGGGTCATTCAACACCCCTTGTGTTTAAGGAAGAGTTCAATAAAAAGATTGATAATTTTTTTTCGAAGAATTACAAAACCATAGAAAAGCAAGCACGTTTCTTTTAAAAGAGCTTACCCGTTCTTAAAAGAAGTTATTTGTTCTCCTTAACCCTGTGGCAAAGCAACTCCACAGAAAAGCTAAAAGCTAAAGCAAACGCTACGGCTTCCCATACCGATTGTTTGGTGGCAGCAATAATGGTCATTACCAGGCAGAAGAGGCTGGTCATTACGGTCAATGCGTTTTTTTCGGAGAGATACTTTTTCATTTCTTAGATGGTTTTACACAGTTGAGAGGTCAACAAATATACTCCGGGATTGCGTTTGCTGAAATACGGGCTCGGTCAAAGGGCTAATTTCTTCGACAAAATTTTGTTAAGCCATCGATTTGTTTTTGCCTACCAGGGCTGGGCATGTGATGTTCCCCCGCCTTGCTGTGGTTGGTTTTAACGCCTATTCCTGCTCCTGCAAATGAATTTGTCGCTGCACCTTCCTTTCAGCTGAAGTTTTGCTTTTGGTACTGGTGGTCATCCAAAGGGTTATTACCAGGATAATGACCGCCCCAACGATACCCAAATAAGAGGTTGCCGTGTGGGCCTGGCTTACAGAAGTAAATACTCCGGAATGTATTTTTTCGTTGCCCAACCCATATACCAAAAAATAAATCAGGTTTAATCCCGCATGAAGGCCAATGTTCATCCAAAGAGATACGGTGCGCACCACCGAAAGGGCAAAAGCCAACCCCAGGATTAAGGAAAAAATATTATTTCGCATATTCCAGCCCTCCACCCACATGTCATCGGCAATATACAAAGCAGTAGACAGCAGCACAATGACAGGAGCAGGCAGGCGGTTTTTCCAATGGGCAAATACATAGCCGCGGGTCATGACATCGTTTGTTGCCGAACCTAAGAACGCCGTCACCAAAGCCTGCACAACAACCCAGGAGGCTTTATCCCATGATTGCCATTCCTTAAATTTCAAACTGCCAAGGGCGAGCTCTGTCAGGATTAAAGCCACCCAGGCCAAACTGCCAATGAAAAGCCCCAGCAGCAGGAATTTTTTCCATTCCCGGTTTTTGGCTAGCCCCAACCGCTTCCTCCGGCATGGGTGCTCCACCGGGTAAGGCAATAGGCCAAAGGGAAGAAGGAAAGAAACACCGCCAGCCAAGCCGGATCGTTTCCTTTGGCCAGACCGGGAACCAGCCGCAGGTATATATTAAGAACTGCAAAGCCTATAATAAACTGGAGGGTATTCATCTTATGCTGTCTTTCCAATTGCCTTTCTGTTGGTTCTTTCTTTGGTGCCTAAATTTAGGGCAGAGTGGCGCCACGGCAAAACACTTTCTGTTGGACTTGTTTATTTTGCTTTCACCACGTGATCATTTTGCCGGGGGAACAATAGCCGCCACCGAAAGAAAGGGGCGCCTAAAAAAATATGATTTTCAATGAAAAGCAGGAGAGCTTATATGGAACAGGACTTTTGGAAAAAAGCGAAGAAAAGAACGAAAAATAAAAATTCCGGGCTTATGCTTTAGAGGACATGTGGACACTTTCGACGGCTGCTATAACGTTAATTCCGGCGCTGGTCCGTCCCCTGAAATAAGCTTCTTATACCTGTTAAAATAACTGGGTCGGGCTGATCATCTCTTCTGAATACGGGGACAATGGAAACTGGCACACAAAAAACCAATAATTCCTCCACCAATCAAAAACAATCTAACTCCACAGGAACGACCGCATTCTTCCTTACCCGGATTTCAAAGCTAACGGCCATCGCCTATATTTGCCACACAATTTAAACGACTTGCTATGAACTTCCAGCTTAGTGAAGAACACCTGATGATTCAACAGGCGGCCAGGGACTTTGCCCGCAACGAATGCCTGCCCGGCGTTATTGAACGCGACGAAAAAATGCAGTTTCCCCGTGAACAGATCATGAAGCTTGCCGACCTTGGCTTTTTGGGTATGATGGTAAGCCCCGAATACGGCGGCGCCGGTTTGGATACCATTAGCTATGTGTTGGCGATGGAAGAGATCAGCAAGATAGACGCCAGCGTAAGCGTGTGCATGAGTGTGAATAACAGCCTTGTGTGTTACGGAGTGGAGGCTTTTGGCACAGAAGAACAAAAACACAAATATTTAACTCCACTGGCACAAGGGAAAAAAGACGGTGAGTTATATACCGGTGCTTTTTTATTAAGTGAACCCGAAGCGGGAAGTGACGCCACCTCGCAACGCACCACCGCAGAAGACAAAGGAGATTATTATTTATTGAACGGCACCAAGAACTGGATCACCAACGGCGGTACCGCTTCGGTGTATTTGGTGATTGCACAAACCGATGTGGCCAAAGGCTCTAAAGGCATCAATGTATTTATTGTAGAAAAGAACTGGCCCGGTGTGGTAGTAGCTGCCAAGGAAAACAAGCTGGGCATTCGCGCCAGCGACACGCATACCATTTTGTTTAACGATGTAAAAGTGCCCAAAGAAAACCGCATAGGCGAGGATGGGTTTGGATTTAAGTTCGCCATGAAGACCCTTGCCGGCGGACGCATTGGGATTGCCTCCCAGGCGCTGGGCATTGCCAGTGGCGCATATGAACTGTCGTTAAACTATTCTAAAGAACGGAAAGCCTTTGGCACCGAAATCTCCAACCACCAGGCCATTGCTTTTAAACTGGCTGATATGGCCACCAGAATTGAAGCGGCCAGGTTGCTTTGCATGAGAGCTGCTTTTGACAAAGACCAGAAGGAAGATTACACCTTGAGTTCTTCCATGGCCAAAGTGTTTGCATCAGAAACCGCTATGTGGACCACCGTGGAAGCCGTGCAGATTCACGGAGGTTATGGTTATGTAAAAGAATACCACGTTGAACGTTTGATGCGTGACGCCAAGATCACGCAGATTTACGAAGGAACGAGCGAAGTGCAAAGGATTGTGATCAGCAGGGGGATATTGAAGTAAAAAGTAAAAATTCAAAACTAAAAATAGAAGTCTGCTTAAGTTGTGCTTTTGACTTCATAGGAAATGATTTCCCAAAACAATTGCCTCCTTTCATTTCTTTTAAAGCAGAATCATCATCTTGTAGCTTGTAACTTTTTACACCAGGCACTATAGGGTATGCCCTATTTTTCTCCGTCCAAATAAACCTTCTCTTCCTTTTCTATAAGTTGGTGCTCAACTGCCGCTTTTTGTGCAGGATGTCATACATGTTTGGAAGGTCATAGGGTGTATTAAAGCAGCAGCGGCTCTATAGTAGGGGCAAAGCGATCGGAAAAAAAGCTGGGAAGGTTGCTTCATATGCATCTTTCGCACCGACAATATAATGCAAGTAAATTTGCACTATCATAATACGAACATAATGCTGGCAAACCGTACGAAGTACATCGAGATTGTTAAACAACTGGAAGAAAAAAAGGTAACGCTGGTGGCGGTTAGTAAAACCAAACCTGCCGACGCTATTAAGGAGTTATACGAGCTGGGGCAAAGGGATTTCGGAGAAAATTATGTGCAGGAACTGGTAGATAAACAGGCGCAATTGCCTGTGGACATACGCTGGCATTTTATTGGTCATTTGCAATCCAATAAAGTAAAATTCATTGCCCCTTTTGTTCACCTGGTGCATGGCGTGGATAGTTTTAAGTTGCTGAAAGAAATCAATAAACAGGCACAAAAGGCAGCAAGGGTCATTGATGTTTTATTGCAGGTGCATATTGCAAAAGAAGAAACCAAGTTTGGGCTGGATGAACAGGAATTAAATGAACTGTTAACCACGAATCCAGGCGAATTACACGACCTAAAGAATGTAAGGATTGTTGGG
Organism: uncultured bacterium; assembly: GCA_966095395.1. Classification (GTDB taxonomy): domain Bacteria; phylum Bacteroidota; class Bacteroidia; order Chitinophagales; family Chitinophagaceae; genus Flavisolibacter. The sequence continues at coordinate 64,649 of CBHTSW010000019.1, forward strand.
CTCATGGGCATGGCTTCGTTTACAGAAGACGAAAAGGTGATCCGAAAAGAATTCCACTATTTAAAGACTCTTTTCGACAAGCATGCCCAGGCTCAACCGGCCAACAGCCAATGGTCTGTGCTTTCTATGGGTATGAGCAGTGATTACCGGATTGCCATAGAAGAAGGCAGCACTATGGTGCGTATCGGCAGTTTGTTATTTGGCGCAAGGAACTATGTGAAGTAAATGGGAGTGGGGAAAGGTAAAGGAACTCAGGTAACCTTGTAAATAGATTATGACGCCGGTTTTGAGGATAAAAGCGATTTATGAGCCTTGATTCTCACCTCTTAGCGCTGTATTCTCCGTATTTCTGCCGGGTTGGCATACTTTTTTTCTAACTTCATGAAACCTCAGTCATGAAAAAAGTATATTTTTCTTTAGTAGCAGCATTTCTTAGTGTAATGACTGCCATTGCACAGGAAACCAAAAAAGTAGATGTTGATATTAATGCCGATACCGGTGGCGGTAACTGGTACGCTTCTCCCTGGGTATGGGTAGTAGGCGCTGCTGTGTTCATCCTGTTATTGGTCGCCTTAACCCGTGGCAGCGGACGCAGGGCAGATTAAGTTCTCTTATATAAGTTTAAAAAGAAACCGGGTTGACACCGGTTTTTTTGTTGCAGGAAATGCATAAAAAAAAGATACAGTGTCTGTATCTTTTAAAAAGTTCATGTATAATGAACGCAAATTTGTGTGCATGATCTCTAATACAATTGGTTGGAACAGGTATTTATTTGTCTGATAAACCCCTCATCCAGTATTGAAACTTCCGGATCCTGTTTTTGCTCATATTTATAAAAGTCTCTTCTGTTGTTCTTGTAACGTACAACAGGTAACAGATTAGCATTATCAGCACAATAAAAAACCACACTGGAAACATAATTCTGATTTTTATCTCTAAAAATCCAAAGACCGTTCCAAAGCCGGAAAAGCGGGCAATTATTTTTTGGGGAATGGTTATTGCCCAAATGGTCCGTTCTGTTGACTTTGCTATGATCCTTTACTGTCAAAGCACAAAACCTGTAGAAATGTTAACCCGGTCCAACGTGGGGCATAAACGCTAAACGTGAAAAAGGTGATGTTTGATAGCTGAACTTAGGCGGCTGCCTTATTTAAAAGCACTTCTCATCACTTTTAGCAGGCCTTGCGCAGACCATTGTGGTGCTACAATAATGCGACGGGCCGTATAAAGAGGTTGCATGGAATCTCTGGCTGTGGATAACTGAAAAGCCATTTTATAACCTCTTTTCTCAATTTCAGGTAATCCTTCCTTATCCCAAATGCCAAAAGGAAAAGCAAAATATTCAACCGGTTTGCCGGTAATTGCTTCCAGTTTGGTTTTGGTTTTTGCCAGTTGCTGATCCCAGTCGTTCACAATTTTCTTTTTGCCGCCTTCTTCTATCTCATGTTCAGGAAGATACCTGTCAAAGCGGCTATGGTCCCAGGTATGGGAAGCGATCACATGTCCTTCATCAGACAGTTGTTTGATCTGTTCTTTGCTCATGTAGCGGGGGCGGCCTATGGAAATGGTCATAATGAAATAAACTCCTTTAAAACCATATTTGTCCATCTCGGGTTTGGCTATTGAAAATTGTTCTTCATCTGTATCATCGTAAGAGATCATCACCGGCTTTTCAGGAAGCGGGTTGCCGTAAACCAGGTAATTATAATATTGATCCGGTGTTATTGTTTTGTAACCGCTGTCGGCCAGGGCTTTCATTTGCTCTTTAAAGGCAGCGGTAGAGACAGAATAGTCTCCGTCTTTTTTGCTGATCACATCCTTAATGTGGTGATAGCACAAAACAGGCACTTGTTTACGGGCCATCATTTCTGCTGCCGAAGCAACTGTTTTGGGTGTCGCTACAATTTTACTGCTATCTATTGTGGAAGCGGGGAGCGTAGTATTGGGTTCTTTTTCAACAACAGTTGATTGGTTGCTACAGCTAATAACAAACAGGGCTAAAAAAATACTTAAAAGCGGGAATTGGTTCTTCATACAAACTAAAGATAGTAATACAAAAATGAAATGATTGGTTGATTAAAACAAGCAAAGATCAGTGTTTAACAAAAATATCGTACATAAAACGAAGCAGAGTGACGATTACGATGAAAAGGAAAAAAATGCGGATGAATTTATTGCCTTTGGCAATGGCCAGGTTGGCCCCAATAGCGCCACCAATAGCATTGCTAACGGCCATGGGCAAAGCCACCAGCCAGATGATGTTTCCTTTAATTAAAAACAACGTAATGGAGCCAAGGTTGGTGGCTAAGTTTACCAATTTGGCATGCGCCGACGCATGTAGAAAATCAAAACCCAGCAGGCTTACAAAAGCCAGGATCAGAAAGCTTCCGGCACCCGGTCCAATAAAGCCATCATAAAAACCAATGACCACACTTATTAGTATGGCATACCACAATTCCCTGTTTTGCGAATGTTCTTTCTCCTGGTGCTGGCCAAAATCTTTTTTTGAAAAGGTATAAATAGCAACCGCTGTCAGTACCACCAGCAAAACGGGTTTCATAAAGCTGTTGCTGACAATGGTAAGCAATTGCGAGCCGGCGAAAGAAGCAAAAAAGGCAATGGTGCAGATGGTGGTCGCCAGTTTCCAGTTGATGGTTACCTTTTTCAGGTATTGAACCACAGCCAGGCTGGTGCCGCTGAACGACGGAATTTTTAAGGAAGCCACCACAGAAGCCACAGGGAAAGAAGGCAGCAGAACAAGGGCTGCCGGTAATTGTATCAGCCCGCCACCGCCTGCAATGGCATCAACAAATCCAGCCAAAAAGGCAACAATACACAACAGTACTAAATGATGGAGCTCGACAGTCATAAATTGGCTGGCGAAATTAGGTAGTTTACAGGTTATAGTTTATGGTTTGTAGGTAAGGGATCTCTCTAAACCCATAACTGCCGATTAAGTGGTTGCGGCATTGTTAATCGATTTACAGCAACCTAAAGGCGAGAAGATGGTAGCTATCTTCAACTGAAAACCATAAACTATACTCTGTTCTACCGGTGCGTCGTAACACCCACCTGCCTGCAATATTCCAAAACGGGACAGGTGGAGCAATGAGGCAGTTTGCTTGTGCAAATGTGCTTTCCAAAAGGCATTACCAGGCGGTTGATGTCAATCCATTTTTTCCTGGGCACTTTTTGTTTCAGTTCTTCCATTGTTTGTTCCGGTGTTTTGGTTTGCACAAACCCCCAGCGGTTGGTTACCCGGTGCACATGCACATCTACGCTGATGCCGGGATGCCCGCTGGCGATGCCCAAAGCCAGGTTGGCACATTTGGGACCAACACCTTTTAAGGCGGTGAGTTTTTCATAGTCGGCGGGTAAATGGCCATTATAACCCTCTACGGCTTCCTTAGCAATGCCCAGCATGGTGTATGCTTTTTGCCCCGGGTACTGTGAACCACGAAGCAAGTCTTCTAATCGGTGTGGAGAAAGCCTCAGCAGGTCTTTTGGTGTTCTGGCAATGGCAAATAATTTTTCTGAAAGCGGGATGGTGGTTTCATCCAGTGTCCTTATAGAAATAAGGCAGGAGATGAGTTGTTCGAATAGGGAAGTATAGCCCCGTTCGTATAATTCAAACATGGCGGCTTTGGGATAGGCCGCTGTGGCTTTTTCAATATGCTTCAGTACAATAGCCAGATTGAAAGGAAGCTTCATGGAAGGAGTGACGGCAATTATCTTACCAGCAGGGGAGTTGAAAAGTTGATTTGTTGATAGGGTAAATATATGTGGACTGCCTTCTTTATTAACCCTTCAACTTGTCAACTAAATCCTCGATTAATGCCGCTTGCGCCGGGTTGATCTTTTCCTTTGCTTCTTCTACGGAAAACCATCCCGCCTTATCCACTTCAGCGTAGGTTTGCCATTTGCCTGATTTATAAGGCCATTCCTGTTTAAACGTATTGGAAACAATGGATGCTGCATCAATATCACCTTCCACAGCCCAGGCATGCACCAGTTTGCCGCCTTTTTGCTGAATGGTTTTCAACTCCAAAAAATCTCCGCAGAGCTGTTTGCCCGTTTCTTCTTCAAATTCTCTTTGGGCTGCTGCCAGGGGATCTTCCTTATCGGTAAACTCTCCCTTGGGTATAGACCAGGCCCCTTTTTCCTTACCCTTCCAAAAGGGACCGCCCGGGTGTACTAAAAACAGTTCCAGGCTTTCTCCCTTCTTTTTATAAACCAATATGCCGGCGCTTTTTCTCATGGTTCTACAGGTTGCGGGCTTTTTTTGGTAAGATAAAACAAACTGATAAGGATCCAATCCAGCCAAAATAAATAAGCCCCGGCATGAAACCTTCCGCCCAATAAGCGGTGTGAGGTGGTATGAGTAAAATCATGATACGTAAAAAATAAGCCAGCCAGGGCAAGAAGGAGGGTTGTGATATGAAAAAGAACAGCCTTTCGCCCGGAGAAATATTTTTCCGCAAGTCCCTGTAATAACAACAGCAGCAGCAAAAAGGCAAATACCACCAAAGCACCCTGCCACCAGGTCTTTAAAAATTTGTATTCCCTGTAAAACAGGCTTATGCCAACACGGCCTGGCAAAGAAGCTTTGGATAACAAAAAGCCGGATAGGGCCGAAAGGGCAGCCAGTATAAAAATGAAGGATGCAGTTCTTCTCACTCAAAAAATTTGCAGCAAAGAAAAGCCAAAAGACGTTTTTGGTTACCGTATGTCCTCATCTTTTATCGGCTGGTCGCTTTCTTCCGAAGGGTCGCCATCTTCTTTGCCTTGTCCTCTTTGGGTTTGCATGATAAAAGGATCCATGCTTTGGGAGGATTCCGGATCATCGTTCCTGTCGGTTTCCTGTTCTCGGGGGGCTTTATTTGGTGCGTTACCGGGAGAAGAATTTTTGTTGTTTGATTGATTACGGCCTGGCATATGGTTATGATTTTGTTCAAATTTATTCTTCAAACAATATCATGCCAGCACTAAGAGCTGGGCAGACTCATAAATGACCATGTGTCAGCAAGCCCTGGTTATTGCAATTCCTCGGCAAGTGCTTCGTTCAGTAAATTTTCATTGGTAGCAATCCAGGCAGGCAGTCCGTCTTCCACGATCCTCCATTGGTTATTTTCTGTTTTTTGCATTTTAAACACGATACGGTTCCCCCTGTCGTCGGGAACGTCCACATGCAATAAACTATTTGACGTTCCGGGCAGCATCCTGAAATTGAACTCCCGGAGGCGGTTGGCTGCCTTAACCAATTTTGTAAAATGTATATTCCTGGTGAAATTAAAGTTCATGGCGTTGTTTGGCTGCTTATCAGCAATTCTCATGCAACAATTCATTAAAGAATTCATAAGGTTTTTTATGGAAGAAAGATTTGGGAATTGTTCGGTGTACCGTTGTTTTTATTGTTGATTATTTACAAAGAGATGATTGAAGAAGGGGTGGACTGAAGAATTAGCCATGCCACTCCTATTTAAAGTCCTGAAGCTCCCAAAAAAATAATTGCCCTTGCTATTCCGGTTTTGGTTCATCTTTTGAAGAGTGTTTTTTACTTTAAATTTTAACGGCAAGGCTTAAGAACAAAGCTTAGCTTTGCGGGCAACATTTTGAGACGAATCAGATTGTTTTAAAGAAGTTAGAGCAGAATATGGCAACACCCAAATTTCCGACTGTAAAGCAGTCATTCCATGTTGAGTTAAAAAAGCGTATTAACGATTATTTTGAAAGTACAGGTAAGTCTCTTGCAGGCAACAGGCAATTATATATTAAGGCGGCTATTTTGTTAAGCAGCTTCATTCTTTTATATGTACACCTGGTATTCTTTACTCCTTCAGCCATATGGGCCATACTGGAATGTATTCTTTTGGGATTGGTAGTGGCAGGTATTGGTTTTAATATTATGCACGATGGGGCACACGGCAGCTTCAGCAAATACAAATGGGTGAATAATATAGCGGCCATGAGTTTGAACATCATTGGTGGCAGTTCCTTTATGTGGAATGTAAAGCACAATGTCATCCACCATGCCTATACCAATGTGGATGGCGTGGACGATGATATTGATATTCAGCCCTGGATGCGCATGAGTGTTACCCAACCCAAACTGGGGATCCACCGTTACCAGCATTATTATTTCTGGTTCCTGTATTCCATGCTCTATATCCTGTGGATTTTTGTACTCGATTATCAGAAATATTTCAAAAGAAAGATAGGGGACATGCCTATTAAAAAAATGAGTGCATGGGACCATGTCATTTTCTGGGGATTTAAAATTGCCTACCTGTTTCTGTTTATTGCAGTGCCTATCTATACCGTTGGTTTTATTTCCTGGTTAGTTGGATTTTTGATCTTTTCCGTAATTACAGGTTTTATCATCAGCATTATTTTTCAATTAGCACATACTGTTGAGCATACGCATTTTCCTGTACCCGACAAGGAAACCGGGAAACTGGAAGACGAGTGGGCCATTCATCAATTGAAAACAACCGCCAACTTTGCTCCTAAAAGTAAACTCATCAGTTGGTTTGTGGGCGGTCTGAATTTCCAGGTAGAACATCATTTATTTCCCAAAATATCGCATGTGCACTATCCCGAGATCCGCAAGATCATTAAGCAAGCCTGCAGCGAGTTTAATGTTCCTTATGTAGAGTATAAAAAAATGCGTCATGCGGTAATATCCCACGTGCTGTTTTTAAAGCAGATGGGAAGAGCGTAAAAGAGTTAAGAACTAGCAGGATAGGTGCCTGTTGGTTTGCAAGGTAAAAACCGGCTACAGGGAATAAATTTTTATTCCCTGTATTTTTTTATTGAGGCAATAACTTAACAAATGATTCTTTTTCATTTCTGATTTATCTGATCACATTCACCTATCTTTACACCGTTATTTGAGCATCGCATTTGGTAAGTGTACAATTAATCTGCTAATTTTTCCGCTGTTTAGTTAGTCCTTTACTTTCTTGCCTCGTCTCAATCATTTTTAATTTTTTTAAAAGAAAGTATGAACATTTACGTTTCCAACTTAAGCTTCAACGTACAGGATGAAGACTTAAAAGAATTTTTCACCGAGTATGGCGAAGTAACTTCTGCCAAAGTAATCACAGACAAATTCACTGGTAAAAGCCGTGGTTTTGGATTTGTTGAGATGTCTGACGACGAAGCAGCAAAAAAAGCAATTGCTGAACTGGACCAGGCAACTGTGGAAGGAAGATCCATTCGTGTAATGGAAGCAAAGCCTAAAGAAGATAAACCTGCCCGTACAGGCGGCGGCGGTGGATACCGTGGCGGCAATGGTGGCGGCGGTTATAACGGCGGTGGCGGTTATAACAAAAGCAGGTACTAATATATTTGCCTTTGTGAGAATGAAAGCTCTGACTGTAGTCAGGGCTTTCTGTTTTTACGACACTGCCATTTTTATCAAGCCAGCTCATCTTCCCCTATTATTCCCTTACCTATACGTACCAATAATATTATATTTACAAAAGATTTATTGTATAGGAAGCAAACACAATCAACCAACTAACCAGTAAAGTTTGCCCGGATATACAAACTCAATCCTCCTATCTTATCATCCACTTATCCTTATTAATTCCTTTTCCCTTCTTTTGTTGAATGTTGTAAGGCCTCAGTGTTTTCTTTCAGGCTTTTGTGCCCTATGGGATTGATTTCGTAATCCTGTCCATGACAAATTTGTGGACCGTCCTTCGAGAACAAATTCGTCTATCCCTGAAATAAGCGCACAAACTTGTTTATTAAAAAAATCAGGAGGTAAGTATGAAAAAGCTAAAACCTTGGCACCTTGGAGCCATCAGTATGATCGCTCTTTTTTTCTCTTCATGTATTAAACATCCGCCCTGTGATTGTAAAGACGATGACGATGCGGCCATTTCAGTAAACGTTTTTGCTACAGACTTAAATAATCCACGAGGGCTCGAGTTTGGCCCCGACGGAAATTTATATGTAGCAGAAGGGGGAAAGGGAGGTACCCACTCCACCGCCGGGCAATGCGACCAGGTAGTGCCGCCGGTAGGCCCTTATTTAGGAAGCCCAACCGGGGGGCGTATTTCTAAGATTAGCCAGAGCGGAACACGCACTACTGTTAGTGATCAGTTTCCTTCAAGTCAAACTCAGGCTGCTGCGGGAGGCTTTATTTCAGGAGTTGCGGACGTGGCCTTTATTGACAATACCTTGTATGCTTTAATTTCAGGGGCTGGCTGCTCACATGGAGTGGCTAACGTTGATAACGGCATTGCAAAGGTTGAATCAGGTGGTTCGTGGACGTTGGTTGCCGACATTAGCAAGTTTGTCAAAGCGCATCCCGTTGCCAAACCCGAGGAAGATGATTTTGAACCGGATGAAACATCCTACAGTATGATCAAAGCAGGAGGTGATTTGTACGTTGTTGAATCCAATCATGGGGCGTTGGATAAGGTTAGTCCGGGCGGCGATATAAGCAGGGTGGTGGATATATCGGCAAGCCAGGGGCACATTGTACCTACGGTTGGGGTGTTCAAAAACGGTAATTTTTATATTGGCAATCTTAATACTTTTCCAATTGTAGACAGCTCATCCAAAATACTGAAGATCACGCCTGGTGGCGATATATCGGTGGCCTACACAGGCTTTACTACCATCTTGGGTCTTACACTTGATAAAAAGGGAAGAATATACGTTTTGGAAAACACAGTAGGCCACCCCTTGCCGTCTCCTAAAGCCGGAAGGATTATAAGGATTAATAATGATGGTTCCAGGAAAGTTATTGCAACCGGGCTTTCTTTACCTACCGGTATTACCTATGGTCCCGATGGCAACCTGTATGTTTCAGTGAATGGGTTTGGAGCTGATGCCATTGGCGGCGGCCAGGTAGTAAAGGTGGTGCTGAAACATTGCGACTGTGAAGGGAACGATCATGAAGATGACAGGACAGTAACTAATTAAAACGTCTCAGTCTAGCCCTGGGTATTTCAATTTCAGCTATCAGTAAGAACTGGTTTTGCCGGTTAACAATAAAGCTTCCTTCACAGGAAGCTTTATTGTTGTTAATTGGATGTAATTCAAAAGGACTGATATTCCTTACTGCCACCAGCTGTTAAAATGAAATGTCTATGCTTTTGTTCTTTATACCAGCCTGGGTTATCAAATGTGTGATCTTTTATTGACCATTCACCATGGACTATTGACCATAGGACTTTATAAACCTGAAACCAGCTCGGTATTAGTCCTCATCGCTGTTTCTTTGATTCTCCCGGTTAAACACCTTAAAATCAGCTTTGCCAAATTTTAAACTGAAGTTCAGCCGAAAGCTGCGCACATTACGGCGGCTGAACGATTCCTGGTAAAAGTTTTCCGTATCGTAAACAGATCCATAGCGGTGTGTGTTGAAAACATCGTTGATGCTGAAGGTAAGGGATGCTTTTTTGTTCTTTAAGAAATCTTTACGCAGGGCAAGATCGACACGGTACTGCTCCATTCTTTTTCCCTGCGGAACCACTTCGGGGGATTCGTATTCACCAATCAACTGAAATCCGAAATTATTGAAGACAGAAGGCCTTTGGGTTTCAATTTTATAATTAGCAATCAGTTTCGACTCCCAGCTAAAGCCTCTGTTGTTCAGGTTCAGGTTCCCGATTTGGGCCCGTACTTTCCGGTACTGCAGATCAATGCTTGGTGTGAGGTCGAAATTGCTGCCGAATTTGTGTTGTACAGTGAATTCAGCTCCCAAACGATTGGTGTATTGTGCATTGATAAATGTGTTTAGAATAGCATTCGGATCAATGGCCGCATTATTCAATTGCTGGTACTGTGCCACGCTGATGGTATCGCTGTAACGGGTAATATCTCCCTGGTTGTTGCGGTAATAAATCACGCCCAAAAAGCTTCCCTTGTTGTAACGTTGGTTGTAGTTGAACTCGAATGAATTGGTAAACTCCGGACGCAGTTGCGGATTGCCCTGGCTAAGGTTCACCGGGTCATTGATGTCAATAAAAGGATTCAGTTGCCAGAAGTTGGGGCGTCGTATGCGGCGTGAATAATTTAATTGCAGTTCCGTGTTTTCTCCCGCCTGCTGGGTAAGAAAAAGGCTGGGGAACAGGGCGTCAAACAACCTGTCGAATGTAGCGGGGTATGTATAGCCAAACTTTTGGGCACTGTCCAAAAGCTCGCCATCAAATTTCGATTGTTCGGCTCTTAACCCGGCCTGGTAGGAAAAGTTTTTTATTTTATTGGAATAGGTGATATAAAGAGCATTCACCGTTTCCCTGTATTGAATATGATTGCTTAAGGGCAAAATTGTTTCCACCCCATTAGTTAAAGCAAAGGCATCGAAATTGCTTTTATAATTATTGATATAGCTGCGTGCCCCCATCTCCAGTTTCGTGTTTTCCCTTATCGGGTTTACAAAATCCAGCTGGAAGGTCACATTGTCATTATCATTTGAACCGTCATTACGAACCCTGGCGGGATCGCTGTACGGAGAGCCATTGGGATAATAGAAGCTATTGATAATATTGGTGGTATTGGTTCCATCACCGTAATTATAGTTGACATTGGCACTTAGTTCTTTACCCGCCTGCGGAAATTTATGGATGTAATTCAATTGCGTGTTATAGCGATTGAATGCAGAGCGGCCTTCCGAAAAACGCTTACCAACACGCTCCAGGGTTTTAGTGTGGTTCAGGTATTCCTGGTCCTGGGTTTCTTCATTGCTGAATTTTCCCTTCACCAAGCCCTGCGTCAAGGAAATGGTATTGCGGTTGTCCAGGAAAAAATCAGTTCCAAACCGCAAAGCCCTGAAGCGGCGCATCCTGTTGTTAAGAGCGTACTGGTTAAAATAATTTTCAACTATGCCGTTCTCTTTATTTTGCCGGAAGGTTTCTCCTTTGGCCCGGCCGCCCGATTGATTATAACTGCCACTAACAAAAACATTGAATTTACCCTGGCGGGCATTAACGTTAAGATTGCCATTCCAGATGTCGGGGTGGCCGCCTCCCAAAGAAATGATGCCATTCAACCCCACTCGTTTATTGCGCCTGAGTACTACATTGATGATGCCGCCGCTGCTGGCTGCATCAAACTTTGCTGATGGATTCGTGATCAATTCTACTTTCTCAATATTATCGGCAGGTATTTGGTCCAGTGTGAGAATGGTGGGTCTCCCATCTACAAATATCTGCGGCGAAGTATTCCGAAGCTGCACATTGCCATCCACATCTACGGTAACAGACGGAATATTTTTCATAACATCAATAGCGGTGCCTCCTGTCGCTGTAATGTTTTTGTCCACATGAAATACACGGCGGTCAATTCCTATCTCCATGGCAGGCCTTTGCGCCGTAATGATCACGCCGGACATTATCTGCACGTCTTGCACCAGAACAAGATTGCCGAGGTCTTTTTCTATCGCTTCAGCGGGCCGTCTCTTCTGGCTAAAATTCAAATACTGTTCCTGGTTAGCATAGCCAATGGCGGTAAGAAGCAATTTCAAACTATCTTTATGCGGAACGTTGTTAAAGCGAAAATCGCCGTTGGATTTTGTCAGCATGGCTGCGATAAGGCTGTCACCTTTGGGATTTACAGCGTACAACTGAACGGATACGGCCTCAATCCCTTTATTGGTTTTATCATCGACTACTTTTCCAAACAGGGCATTGCTGTTGATCTTGATCAAAGTAGTGGCCGGTTCTTCTTCCTGGCCGTACGTTTTTAAAACAAAAGAGCTGATAAGAAGTAAGGAGACTAAAGGTTTCATCATTACAAACAGGTTATCCGGTGATTGAATCCAATTCAAAAAATAGGGTTAGGATCCGCAGTGGACTGGAAGGATGTAAAGCTATTACCTTATCCTTAATGATGAGGTCTTACTGCTTGTACTTCTGTTTAAACACATGTTAAAAACCCTCCTGTACACAATTTCAGCCTGCTATTTGCAGTTATCACCTGTCCCCCCTAAAAAAAATTATTTAATCAACATTATGAAATCTATGAAGAACCACTTTTTGGTGGCGGCGTTGGTGGGTTTCGTTTTTTTATCTTCCTGTAAGAAGACGGATGTTTCAGCCAATAATTCAAACCCGCCAACCACCACACCAACAACACCGTCAACTACATCTGCTGATGCGTTAAAGGATTCAACTCTTCTTTATGCTAAAGATATCTACCTGTGGTATAATCAAATCCCCTCCACATTTAATGCCCGCAGCTATGCTGATCCCAATGCGATCATGACGGCCATTCGCCAGTACAGCATTGAGCCTGGGTTTAGTACCGCCGTGGATCGCTGGAGCTTTGCCGTGAAACAAGCCGAGTGGGATAATGTAAGTTCAGGGGTTTCTACCGGTGATTTTGGATTAAATATTTTTTTCCGAGCCGAAGGCGATCTGCGGGTGCGGCATGTAGAAAGAGAATCTCCTGCAGGGCTGGCCGGTGTTCGCAGGGGCTGGCGCATTACAGCGATCAATGGTAATAATAACCTTGCTACCTCCAATTCTGATTTTATTGTAAAAAATGTTTACCAGAGCAGCAGTGCCAGCATTACATTTCAAAAGCCTGATAACAGTTCGGTTACTTTAAATCTGAATGCTACCAATTACAGGGAACACCCGGTGATCCTGGATTCTGTATATAACATTAGCTCAAAAAAGATTGGCTATTTTGCCTTTAATTCTTTCTTGGGCGATACGATAGAAATTTATAACGAGTTCTCAAGAGTGTTCGGCAAGTTTGCCTCCACCGGTGTGAATGACGTGATCGTTGACCTTCGCTATAATGGCGGAGGTTATGTTACCGTGCAGGAGAAATTAGCTAACTGGCTGGCGCCTTCTGCTGCCAACGGCCAGTTGATGATGAAGCAACAATTCAACGACAAATACACACAATACAACACCGATGATAAGTTCAGCAAACAGGGAGGCTTGAATTTGAGCCGCATCTTCTTTATTGTCAGCAGCAGTACAGCTTCCGCCAGTGAATTGCTGATCAACAACCTGAAGCCTTATATGGATGTGCAACTTGTAGGGCCAAGTAAAACCTATGGCAAGCCTGTTGGGTTCTTCCCCATTCCGGTTGGCGACTGGTATATTTTCCCGGTTTCCTTCCGTACTACCAATAAAAACGGTGAAGGCGGTTATTTCAATGGACTTGCTTTGAATAACCAGGTAGCAGATGGCTTGGATAAAGACTGGGGGAATATTGAAGAAAGCAGTTTGAGAAGTGCTATCAGCTTTATAACTACCGGTGGCTTTAGAAGCCAGGCCGCAGGGGCGAGAAGCACCGCGAGCAGCAGTTACCAGGAACAACCGGAAATAAAAAGGAGTAACGCTATTTTAGATGAGCCTTCTTTCAAAGGAACGGTGGATACAAGGAAAATGAAATTGTAATTTTCAAGTGAAAGCTTGCAGATTGTAATAATAGCTCCCCTAAAACGTGCAGGAGTTTTTTATTAGCTGGACTTTTTGCAAGATCTCTTCTTTTTCTTTTTATCGATGGCAGAAGTCTTTTGGAGTTTTATGGAAACACTATCTGTAATTATTTTTTTATCATGTAGCCGCACATCCGCTTTGGCTGCATTTTCTTTTGTTGACGGGTTCTTTGCCGCCTTGTCAATATTCTCATTAATTGTTTGGGCAAACGAAGCCATAGACAAGGAAGTTATAAAAGCCAGCAGGAATATTTTCTTATTCATAGTAGAGGATTGTGAGTTATAAATTTATCGAAAGAGTCTGGCTAATGCATGGGCAGAAAGGCATCTTAAGAAATTTTTGTGAGGGTGAAGTGAATACATGGGCCTGCTGATTCGTTTTCAAAAAGTTGGCATTCCTTTTTCTTGTTTAAGAAAAAGAGATTATGTCAAAGGATGTATCAAATAAAAAAAGGGGAACACCTGCCAATCCCTCAGAAAGAGGAGGTGATTCAGGCCATCCGCAAACACCGCCGGGTCAGCGTAATACGGAACCAAAGGAAGGCGAATACAGAAACATCGAAACGTCCGTAAATAATTCTTCCTATTTCGATGACGATTATGAAGTAGAGCAGGATAATAAAATAGCGGAAGATGAATCCAAAAGTGAAAAGGAAGAACGGATAGAAAGATCAAAGCAAAAGCATTAAGGCATTAGTAAATAGAGTTCAGTATTCAATAAAATAGTGAGTCAACACAAGGGCCATTTTTACGGCCTTCTTTGATGTGTGATTTCTTGAAATATATTTTTTGTTCTAAAACGGAAGGGCTATTATGAATTGGGTGGATGCCGCTTTATTGGTAATTGTTATGATTGCAATGTGGGCAGGATGGCAAAAGGGTTTTATCCTTGGCATTATTGACCTGATAGTTTGGATAGGAAGCCTGCTTGCCGGTTTTTTCTGTTATAAATACCTGGGCGATTTTTTTCAAAAAACATTTCCTTCTTTAGGTGTGTGGACCTTGCCGTTAGCCTTTCTTGTTACCATTATTCTTGCCCGTATTTTATTGTCTTTTATTTTCAATCGCTTTTTAAAACATACTTCAGCAGAAGCACACCAACACGGCGTGAATCATGCACTGGGCCTGCTGCCCGGGTTCATAAATGGTCTTTTGTATGCTACTGTTGCTGCTGCTTTGTTATTAGCGCTTCCTTTATCCAATACCATATCTGCTCAAACCAAAAACAGTCAGCTGGCAGCCAGAATGGCCGGCGGTGTAGAGTGGCTGGATCACAAGCTGTCGCCCATATTTAGTGATGCTACTAAGCAAACACTTAACAACCTGACCGTAGAACCCAAATCGGATGAAACAGTCGAACTGCATTTTACAGTAAAAAATCCCACACCACGGCCCGACCTGGAAGCCAGGATGCTCGACCTGGTCAATAAGGAACGAACCGAAAGAGGCCTGCAACCGGTAACGGCCGATGCAGAAATGACAGCGGTAGCACGAGCCCATTCAAAAGATATGTTTGCAAGGGGCTATTTCTCACATTATACACCGGAAGGCAAGGACCCCTTTGATAGAATGAAAGCAGCGAGCGTGAAGTTTGTCGCTGCAGGAGAAAACTTGGCGTTGGGACAAACACTGGCTATCTGTCACCAGGGACTGATGAATTCCCCGGGGCACAGGGCTAATATTTTACGGCCCACTTACGGACGGTTGGGTATTGGTATTTTGGATGGCGGCATTCATGGATTAATGATCTCCCAAGAGTTTAGAAATTAATGGAAGGTACTTTAGTACAGATAGCTGAGTGTGTAATTTATTCTTCACCCATTTAATGTAAACACATTTTCTTTTATAATTTATGAATCCCGAAAGCCTTGACCGTGCTGCGTTTTAGTCTTTGGTATGTTTTTGGAATTAGTAGCGTTAAAATGTAACCTATGTATAGCTACAACAGTTTTATCTCCAGATCCGACCGTTATGAAGTATTTGGCACCGATGATCATCAGATGGAAAATCTTGCACAAAAATTAAATTATCCTCTTGAAGATATTATGAGGGCTGTACAGGAAGTGGGGTTTGACAGGGAAGAAGTGGAAGAGTATATCCGGGATCGAAACAACAGAAGCTGAGTTCAACTCAGCTTCTGTTTGCAAGGAATACTCAATTGCGGATTTGCTATTCCTTATATTACTTTGCCGTAAACAAGACCGGCTAACGGTTCTTGTTATTATTCAACTTTCGTAATCTTTACTACGTTTGTTGGAAGATGCAAATGAATAGGAGTGCTTCCTGTGTTCACGGCTACATCACCGCTTTTTAAAAAGCCTCTTTCCTTCAAAATATTGATCTGGTCAAACATGATATCGTCAAGACTTTCTTCTTCGCTGTAATGAAAGGCACGAACGCCCCAGCTTAAACTCAGTTGATTTACCAATGACCTTTCTTTGGTAAAAATGAACAAAGGTGCCTTGGGACGATAGCTGCTCAGCATAAAGGCGGTATAGCCACTTTGCGTCATCCCGATCAATGCATCAGACTGTACATCCTGCGACAGCTTACAAGCGTTGTAGCAAACAGCGTCGCTTAAAAAAGAAGGAGAGTGGGGCTGTGGCGCCAGTACTTCTTCCAGGTTGTATTTATACTCGGTTCTTTCTACTTCCATAATGATCTTGCGCATGGTTTCCACCACCAGTTTCGGATGCTGACCTGTGGCGGTTTCTGCACTTAGCATTACCGCATCAGCGCCTTCCAGTACCGCGTTCGCCACATCCGTAATTTCACTGCGGTTTGGTTTGCTGCGATCAATCATGCTTTCCATCATTTGCGTAGCCACAATTACGGGCTTGGCACGATGCAAAGATTTGCGGATAATATTTCTTTGGATCAGCGGGATTTGCTCTACAGGCAATTCCACACCCAGGTCCCCACGGGCAATCATAATGGCATCGCTTTCTACAATGATGTCACGCAGGTTATTCAGTGCTTCGGGCTTTTCTATTTTGGCAATGATCTTGGTCTTGCTTTTTCTTTCATCCAGTTTATAACGGAGCAGTGTAATGTCCTTTACGCTTCTTACAAAAGAAAGGGCTACCCAATCCAGCTGCTGATCAATAATAAATTCAAGATCAATCAGGTCTTTTTCAGTCAGGGCAGGCAGGGAAATTTTTGTATCGGGCAGGTTGACTCCTTTTTTGGAAGACAGTTTGCCGCCCATGGTAACTTCTACCTGCACATCATTGTTCTTTAAGATCTTTTTTACCTGTACCTCCAGTTTGCCGTCATCAATCAATATTTTGTTGCCCACTCTTACATCGGCATGCAGGTTGGGGTAGGAGACATATATACGGTCTTTGTTACCCACCAGTTTTTCATTGGTAAATGTCAGGATATCGCCGGGCACAACATCAATGCTGCCGTTTTCTATTTCGCCTACCCTCAGCTTTGGACCCTGCAGGTCGCCAAGAATGGCAATGTTGTATGGTTCGGTGCTGTTGATCTGCCTGATGTGTTGAATGATCTGTGCTTTGTCATCGTGAGCACCATGCGAAAAGTTCAACCGGAAAACATTGACACCGCATTTTACCAGCTCCAGTAATTTTTCATACGTGTCGCAGGCCGGTCCAACAGTGGCAACAATTTTTGTACGGTGAATGGTATGCTCTAATCCGGCAGACTTGTCCATCTGCCTGTGGAAATATTTATCTACGTTTTTGCTCATAATGACTAAAAAATTAATTAACTCCTTTGAAGTTGTTGGTGGATGTATTTTATCAGCTGTTGTACTACTATGATGCTTTGCTTGCGACGCTCGGTTTAACTGCAGGAATGCTTGTCCTCTTTTCCTTCGAACCACACAGGTACATAGCAAACAAAGGTGTTCACATAGGCTCTATCTGTTTTATGCTATGTGGAAATTGGATGTTTCAATGCTTCTACTGTGGTTCAGGCATTGTACAATACAGAACGTACAAGCGTGCGACACAACGAAAGCTAAATAGTAACCCATTTGCCGGCTACATAATTAACAGCTTTGTAAAAGAACTATCAAAAAGAAAAAGCGGCCCCTGACGTTTTCAAATTAAGGATAAAGAAGGATTAACTCGCCAGAATCTTTACAATCTTCATCCATTCTTCATTAATGGTGCCTTTTTTCTTATGCACTTTTTCAAGGGGCACATAATTCATTTTGTTGTTTTGTATGCCTACAAACACATTATGCCGGCCTTCTATCAAACATTCCACGGCGTGGTAACCCATGCGGCTGGCAATTAGCCTGTCCAGACAGGTGGGTGAGCCGCCGCGTTGTATATGTCCCAAAATGGCAACCCTTGTTTCTACCTGTGGCAGTTTTTCTTTTACCACTTTGGCAATTTCGTTGGCCCCGCCAAACTCATCGCCTTCGGCCACTACAATAAGATTCACCAGCTTTTTCCGTCTTTCTTTTTCCTGCAGCGAAGCAATGAGGGCATCAATATCTGTTTTTTGTTCAGGTATCAAAATATTTTCAGCCCCGGTGGCTATGCCGCTATGCAGGGCAATGTAGCCTGCATCCCTTCCCATTACTTCAATAATGAAAAGGCGGTCATGGGCATCCATGGTGTCACGAATCTTGTCAATAGCTTCAACAGCCGTATTGACCGCCGTGTCAAAACCAATGGTGAAATCGGTGCCCTGGATGTCCTTATCAATAGTGCCGGCAATGCCAATGCAGGGTATGTCAAATTCCTTGCTGAATTCTACGGCACCACGGAAAGACCCATCACCCCCGATAATGACCAGGCCATCAATACCTCTTTTTTTCAAGATGTCGTAGGCTTTTTTTCTGCCCTCCGGCTGGTGGAAAATCTGACAACGGGCTGTTTTTAAAATAGTGCCACCGCGTTGAATAATATTGGCTACAGAGCGGCTTTCCATTTTAAAGATGTCATCTTCAATGAGGCCCTGATAGCCACGCATAATACCATAAACTTCCAGTCCATTGTAAATACCTGTGCGAACGACCGCTCTGATGGCGGCATTCATGCCAGGTGAATCGCCGCCTGAGGTCAAAATACCTATACGGCTAACTTTTTTTGCCATTGCTATTATCCTTATTTCTTTGAGATTAATTGTTAACCTCTTTCTACAAACCTCAAAAATAAGGTTTTGTAATTAGTGTGTAGATTCTACACGTTTTTTTGGTTTTGTAAATGTGAATAAATTGGGAGTTCGTTAAGGGTTGATAAGAGAATACAATTAGTCATGGACAAAATGTATTCGTATCCACTTAATGATCAGCATTCATTTATTCACGTTTGCTTTGCCATTAGATCACTGCTTTTCTGACCCTGATCAATTTTTCCAATAATTCTTCCAGCAAATCCAGGCGTAACATATTGGCTCCGTCGCTTTTAGCACAAGCCGGGTCGGGGTGTGTTTCGATGAACAATCCATCGGCACCGGCGGCAATCGCCGCTTTGGCAATAGTGCCTATAAGTTGGGGATTGCCACCTGTGACCCCCGAGGTTTGATTAGGTTGCTGCAAGCTGTGCGTACAATCCATCACTACCGGAACGCCGCTTTGCTGCATCCAGGGAATATTGCGGTAGTCCACTACAAGATCCTGGTACCCAAAGGTCGTTCCTCTTTCTGTCAGCATTATTTTATTATTACCTGTGCCTTTGATCTTTTCCACGGCAAAACGCATGGCATCGCCACTCACAAACTGCCCCTTTTTTACATTTACGATTTTTCCTGTTTTGCCAGCCGCAATCAATAATTCCGTTTGTCGGCAAAGAAAGGCCGGTATTTGCAATACATCTACATATTGGGCTGCTAATTCTGCTTCTCTTTCGGTATGAATATCGGTGGTGACAGGCAAGCCGAATTTTCTGGCCGCTTTTTGAATGATCTGCAGGCCCCGTTCATCACCCAGGCCGGTAAAAGAAGAAGCGCTGGTGCGGTTGGCCTTTCGATAGGATGCTTTGAAAACAAGCGGAATTCTTTGCCGCTTGCAGATGTCGGAAACTTTTTGAGCTACCTCAAAAACCAATTCTTCGCTTTCTACCACGCAAGGCCCGGCAATGAGAAAGAACGAATCTTTATCATAATCCTGCTTGGCAAATAAGTCGGATAAAAAATTTGTCATGGGTGCAAAAATAGTTCATTGTTGATAGCCGCCGTTCACTGCTTATATTATTTGAATTCCGGGTTCTTATCCCGGTATTGATCACGCAATATAGAGCTGGACTATATTTGCACCTTCATAATTTTTTTATGACAAAAGAAAAGATATTAGTCATTGGAGCCTCTGGACAAATCGGTGTGGAATTAACGCTGGCGTTACGAAAGATCTATGGGGCTTCAAATGTAATAGCATCAGACCTGAGAGAACAAAACGAATTACTTGAAGGAACCGGTCCTTATGTTTCGCTGGATGTGATGAACAAGGAGATGCTGCATGTGCAGGTGATCCGCCAAAATGTAACCCAGATATATTTACTGGCCGCCATTCTTTCCGCGACAGGAGAGAAGAATCCTAATCTTGCCTGGCATTTGAACATGCAGGGGCTTTTAAATGTGCTGGATATTGCAAAGGAAGAAAAAATACACAAAGTGTATTGGCCAAGTTCTATCGCCGTATTTGGTCCTACATCCCCCAAAAAAGACTGTCCACAGCAAACCATCATTGAACCCACCACGGTGTATGGTATTTCAAAATATGCAGGAGAGTTTTGGTGCAATTATTTTTTCAATAAATATGCAGTAGATGTGCGATCACTTCGTTATCCCGGGTTGATCTCTTATAAATCCGCTCCTGGCGGCGGCACTACGGATTATGCAGTGGAAATTTTTCATGAAGCATTGGAGAACAAACACTATGATTGTTTTTTAGATAAGGATACGTTTCTGCCTATGATGTACATGCCGGATGCCATACGAGCGACTATTGAACTAATGGAAGCGCCGTCAGAAAAAATCACCACCAGAACCTCCTACAACATATCAGCTATGAGCTTTTCTCCTGCACAAATTGCAGAGGAAATAAAAAAGCATATACCCGGGTTTACAATTGATTATGCACCGGATTACCGGCAGGCGATAGCCAATAGCTGGCCCGGAAGCATTGATGATTCAGTGGCCAGAGCCGATTGGGGCTGGAAACACAAGTATGATCTTGCTGCCATGACGAAAGATATGCTGGAGAATTTGAAGAAGTAGGTTAAGAGCCTCTGGTCTATAGTTGATAGTTTCTGGTCTATAGTTGATAGTTTCTGGTTGATTATAGGCTGTAATTTTTTACTATG
>CBHTSW010000020.1:0-83986 GCA_966095395.1 uncultured bacterium
GGTTTTTCATAGGATATTGGATTTTACACGAGGCTGGATTTCTATCCGGCCTTTTTCTTTTTCTGCACTTCTGCTTTCCTCTGTTTGTTACGTTTTCATTTACTTTGCCAACTCAATAATTTGTATGGCCACAATTCTGATCATTGATGATGAAAAAGCGATCCGTAAGACCCTTACCGAGATACTCTCTTTTGAAGGATATAAAATAGATGAAGCAGCCGATGGGGAAGAAGGCCTGAAAAAATTCAGGGAAAAAACCTACGATGCCGTTCTCTGCGATATTAAAATGCCTAAGATCGACGGGATAGATTTCCTTCAAAAAGCTGTTGAGATCAATGCCGATGTCCCGGTTATCATGATTTCGGGTCACGGCAATATAGAAACGGCTGTAGAGGCTGTAAAAAAAGGTGCTTACGATTTTATACAAAAGCCACCCGACCTGAACCGTTTACTCATCACCATCCGTAATGCGATGGAACGCAACACCCTGGTGAATGAAACAAAAACACTAAAACGGAAAGCCTTTAAGGTGCAGGAAATGATTGGCCAGTCGGAACCAATCAAAAAAATAAAAGAAACCATTGAAAAAGTGGCTCCCACCGAAGCCAGGGTTTTAATTACCGGTGAAAATGGCGTGGGAAAG
The DNA here is from genome assembly GCA_966095395.1 of uncultured bacterium. Classification (GTDB taxonomy): domain Bacteria; phylum Bacteroidota; class Bacteroidia; order Chitinophagales; family Chitinophagaceae; genus Flavisolibacter. The sequence continues at coordinate 644 of CBHTSW010000020.1, forward strand.
GAACTGGTAGCCCGCTGGCTCCACGAAAAAAGCAGCCGTGCGGGTAATGCACTGGTGGAAGTGAACTGTGCTGCCATACCAAGCGAACTGATCGAAAGTGAACTGTTTGGTCATGAAAAGGGTTCGTTTACATCAGCCATCAAGCAACGCATCGGAAAATTTGAGCAAGCCAATGGCGGTACGTTGTTTTTAGATGAAATTGGCGATATGAGCCTCAGCGCCCAGGCCAAAGTATTAAGGGCTTTGCAGGAAGGAAAGATCACAAGGGTAGGCGCCGATAAAGACATTAATGTAGATGTTCGTGTGATAGCTGCCACCAATAAGGACCTGATGAAAGAAGTAGAAGCAAAAACCTTCCGCCTCGATCTTTATCACCGCTTAAGTGTAATCCTTATTCATGTACCCTCTTTAAATGAAAGAAGGGATGATATTCCAATGCTGGTTGAAACCTTCCTGGATGATATTTGCGAAGATTATGGCATGGCCCGGAAAATGATCTCTGATGATGCTATAAAATTATTACAGGAGTACAACTGGACGGGAAACATCCGTGAGCTGCGCAACGTGGTGGAACGGTTAGTAATCCTTTCCGGCAAAAGCATTACAAAGGACGATGTGAAAAGTTATGTGTCGAAGTAGGCAGGAAACGGTTTGCGCTTTCTTGTTTTTGTAGCCGGCTTTTTGTTCCCTGCGCAGCGTCCCTTGCGTCGAACACTTCAACGGTAGTAATTCTTCTATTTAACCACAGCAAACGCGGAGAGCACAGAGAACTTTAAAGAGACCTTCCCTTCTTCAAGAAATGGAAGGTCTTGCCCTTAGCAAAGGGTTGTTATAGCGTCTCCTGGATCCAATCTTTTTAGTGGCAACGGGCACAAAGAACACAGCGAGAGAATATGTGTTGTATACCACTGTGTCCTCTGTGTTCGCAGTGGTTTATTTTCTATTTCCGAAAAGCATTACAGAATGTATACGTGTGCGACGCAACAAAGGTTAAATAGTAGCAATGCAGCTCAGTACATCTATTTACCTGAAGAATACCTAAGATCCTTACCGCTTACTAAGGGTGCGTACCGCTTTGTAAATTTTTGCATGCCAAAATCAAACAACCGCTTTACCAATTGCACACTTTAGCAAAAACTTTGCTTACATTGGCAGCCACAACATTTTTTAAATAATACATTTGTTTGGTTTAAAAATAAGAGAATGCCACTGTACCACGTTTTTATTGTCTATCTCATTTCCGTTCTGATCGTATTTCTTCCTTCATTTGGCGCTGCAAAAATGTTTCAAAAGGCCGGAGTCGCTCAGTGGAAAGCTTTTGTACCCTTTTACAATACCTGGGTGATGCAGGAACTGGCCAAACGCCCCAGGCACTGGGTTTTCTGGCAGTTCATTCCCGTGGTGGGATGGTTCATCACACCGGGCATCTTTATCGAATTTGTAAAGCTGTATGGCCGTTTCAGTTTTTGGGAACATGCCTTGGCTGCTTTGCTGGCGCCTTTTTATTTTCCTTACCTGGGCTATAACGATAAAATTCATTACATAGGGCCGGAAGGTGCGAAGCGCTATAAAAAACCAGCATGGCGGGAGTGGGTGGATGCTGCCATCTTTGCCATCGTTGCGGCTACACTTATCCGTACGTTTATTTTTGAAGCCTACACCATTCCGTCGGGTTCTATGGAAAAGACCCTGCTGATCAATGATTTTCTTTTTGTCAGCAAGTTTAGTTACGGGCCCCGCATTCCCAATACACCGCTTTCCATTCCGTTTGTACACAACTATATTCCGGGCACCAATAAAAAATCATATAGTGAAGCCATCAAGCTTCCCTATATCCGCTGGTGGGCTTCCCCGGTGAAGAGAGGTGATGTGGTCGTATTCAATTTCCCGGCAGGCGATACGGTCATTAATTTACCAAACTTTCAATCGGCACAGCCTTATTATGATGTAATCAGGGGGCCAGAATTCAATGGAAATGCTGCAGCAGGCAGAAACTTTATTTTATCGAACCAGGATCAGTACCCGATTGCCGTTCATCCTCCCGACAAAACAGACAACTATATCAAGCGTTGCGTGGGTGTTGCGGGTGATATGATCGAAGTAAGAGGCAATGTGGTGTATGCCAATGGTAAGGAAGAACCCAACCCGCCCATGGCGCTCATCAATTATACCGTGATCACCAACGGGCAAACACTGGATGCCGAAGTAATGAAAGACCAGTATAATGTAGATATTGAGAAGGGTGAATTTATGCAGGGCGACCGGCCTAATGTGTATTATATGTTCCTTACCGAAAAGGCCAAAAATGACCTGATAAAAAGCGGCCTTGCCCGCCAGGTAGTTCCAACGCCGAACTTCCAGGGTGGTGGGGGAGCCGTGTTTCCTTACGATAATAAACATCACTGGAGCAGGGATAACTTCGGGCCTATCTGGATACCAAAGAAAGGCGCCAGCCTGCAGCTTACTCCCGATAATTATACCTTGTATGAAAGGGCCATCCGTGTGTACGAACACAATGATTTTGAAATGCGGGATGGTAAGTTTTTCCTGAATGGAAAAGAAACCACTTCCTATACCTTTAAATTGGATTATTACTGGATGATGGGAGATAACCGCCAGGGCTCACAGGACTCCCGTTACTGGGGTTTTGTACCCGAAGACCGTGTGGTAGGAAAAGCCTGGCTGATATGGTTTAGCTGGGAAGGAGGTCCCCGCTGGAACAGATTATTTAAAACCGTAAAATAAGCTTACCTTAGAGTGCCCTTCAGCTAAAACTGAAGGGCATTTTTGTCTCTAACAGAATATTATGAAGGAAAGAAAATTTGAGTTTAATTACACGGTGTACGATAGCATTGACGAATTACCCGAAGAACAACGCTGGTTGTTAAATGAAGCAAGAGAGGTAACAGCCCAGGCGTATGCACCTTATTCCAACTTCCAGGTAGGTGCTGTGGCTAAAATGGCCAATGGGGAAATTGTGGCTGGAAGCAACCAGGAGAACGCCTCTTTCCCGGTAGGTCTTTGTGCGGAGAGGGTTTTGCTGGCCTCCGTATCCTCCCTGTTCCCTAAAATTCCGATTGAAACCATTGCTATCAGCTATAAAAGCGATCACCAGAAAAGCGATCACCCCATTTCTCCCTGTGGTATTTGCCGGCAATCGTTACAGGAGTTTGAAGGCCGTGTCAGTCACCCGGTGCGACTGATCCTGGGCGGAATGACAGGCCCCGTTTATATCATTGACAGCGCCAGCAGGCTGTTGCCATTGGCATTTACGAGTGAGGAGTTGAGATAAATGCCCCTGTCCCCCTAAGGGGAGAGGTAGGTCAATCAAACTTTTGTTTACGGTTTTTGCTTTTTAGAAAGAAATTTTTTAAAACACCTGGCTGAATAGCATTACCAGCCGTACAAGGGAGCGACACAAGAGAAGCTCAATAGAATGTTAAAAGCTGGCAACATTATCACTGGCTTTTACCCTATTAAATAAGTGGTGAATCAATGAAGTCTGTACAACCTACCTTTCCCCATTAGGGGGACAAGGGGAGTTCCTGCACGCCTGAATGAAATTTTGCTTCATGATCCAGCAGCCATTTCTTTCTCCATAAACCGCCTGCATAGCCAGTTAAGGAGCGGTTGCTGCCGATTACACGATGACAGGGCACAAGGATAGACAGGTTGTTTTTACCATTGGCAGCCGCCACAGCCCGTATGGCTTTCAGATCGCCGTATTGTTTTGCCAGATGGTTATAGCTGATGGTTTTGCCGTAAGGAATTTGGTAAAGCAGGTCCCACACCTTCATTTGAAAAACAGTGCCTTCCTGGCGTAACGGAAGATCAAAATGCCTTCGCCTGCCATCGAAATATTCCTCCAGTTGTTCAGCACAACGGTGCAGCAGGAGGTGTTCATCATTTACCGGAACAATTTCCCCGTCAACAAAAAGTACAGACATCACATGTTCGTCAGAACACCGGAGTTGTAATACACCAACAGGCGAGGAGAGATATGCCGTGTATACATTCATTACCCGATTTTTAAGCCATTGGCTGTTTTTTGTTGTGGCTGTAATAAAACCACGTCTTTATTTTTATCGTAAATACCCAGCACCAAACATTCACTTACAAAATTTGCAATCTGCTTGGGTGGAAAATTAACAACGGCAATGACCTGTTGTCCCACCAGGTTTTCAGCCGTATAAAATTTCGTGATCTGCGCCGATGATCTTTTCAGTCCCAGTTCACCAAAATCAATCGTTAACTGGTACGCAGGTTTTTTCGCTTTGGGAAAATCATTGGCGGCTATAACGGTTCCGACACGGATGTCAACTTTTTCGAAATCGTTCCAGGAGATCATGTTCATTTGAAAATTTGAAAAGGGCCTTCGGCGAGCCCGGGCCGCCGGTATGAGAAATTGCGATCCTTCGTTTGCAGATCTTTAAACTTGCACATGGTTATCAATCCAGCAATTTTGCAAGATTCAGCAGTTCATCTTTTTTATATCCTTCCTTGTCATTGTCAAAACACCGGGAAGTTTCTTCCAGCAAAAGCTGGATCACTCTTTTATTGGAAATCGGCTTAAAGTAAGTATCCACAGGCGGCACAGCAATGCGTTTAAAATAATTTTCAATGTCTTTCTGTGTAAATACCATGCCGCTGGAAGGATCTATGAAAAACTCGATCTTGCTTAAATGGTCGTCGGTGGCTTCGTTGCTGTAACCGGGTTTAAAATAAGCCAGGACGAATTGCCGGGGCACACTAATGGCTTTAACAGGAATATCGAGCAATTCGCATAAGATAAGGTATAGAATACCATTGCTTAGTTGGTTGCCCCTCTTTGATTCCAGCACTTTATGAATGAGAAACTCATTGACATCGGTGTAAACAACTTCTGTTCCCTTTAGACTGTAATAGCTGTATAAAATGCCGGTAACAATTCTTATTTGCTCAAGAGGCGTGAGGTAATTGTTTAGCTCCAGCCAGATGTTGCGGCGAATCTTTTCCACTTCCAGCAATACACCACTTGTGGTGAGATCGGGATACTGAAATTTTGAAACCAGTAAGGAACCGACCAACAGGTCATGATGCCCTGCCAAACTCCACTGCCTGAAATCTTCGGTGAGATCGGTATAATGAAGGCGGTGAATGATCAATTCGATGCGTTCCTGGATCTGTTCATCGGGAGTTGTTTCCCACAGGTGTTCAAGGTTGGGTATGATGGTTCTTCCAAAATCAATGATCCTGTTTGACACCACACCAAACACTTCTTCATCCGGATCATCAATCAGGGTAAGCAAAGCTGATATTTCTTTCGTTTGTTCCATTCAACACAATATCACAGTAATATATCTATTTTTTTGAACTTTTTTTAGCCGCAGCTTTTTTGGGAGCCGCCTTTTTGGGAGCAGCTTTTTTAGCGGCTGTTTTTTTGGCAAAGGCGCCGGGCAGCTGTGCTTCAATCATTTTTTTTACTTCTTCCAGCGGAATGTTCGTCAGTTCTTCGGCCGTCAGTTTTTCTCCGTTTTCACCGCGTCCCAATTTCAGCATCTTTTTACCAAAACGTATAAAAGGACCCCAGCGTCCGTTCTCAATGGATATTTTTTCAGCAGGCCATTGCTGTATATAGCGGTTGGCTTCTTTAGCTACTTTCTTTTCAACCAGTTCATCTATATCTTTTTGCGACAGCGCTTCAAAATTGTAGGCTCTGGGAACATTGATGTACAGGTTATTCCATTTAATAAATGGCCCGAATCTTCCTTTGCCCTTTGTTACCGGTTGTCCTTCATAATGACCAATGGGGGCATCGGCCTGCTGCTTTTGAGCAATCAGATCAATGGCTTTTTCCATGTCCACATCCGTAGGGTCAACACCCTTGGGCAGCGAAATAAACTGCTCCCCGTATTTTATATAAGGTCCAAACCTTCCTGTATTAACGGACACTTCCTGCCCTTCGTATTCACCCAATGTCAGCGGTAATTTAAAAAGGTCAAGTGCCTCATTCAGGGTAATGGTTTCAATGCTTTGATTTTGCTTTAACCTTGCAAAACGGGGCTTTTCTTCATCTTCTGTGGAGCCGATCTGCACCATTGGCCCATAACGACCCATCCGTGCAATCACCGGCTTTCCGCTTTGGGGATCGGCGCCTAATTCATTTTCACCTTTCACACGTTCGGCGGTTTCGATCGTTTTTTCTACATCTTCTTTAAAAGGATTGTAGAAATCATTAATCATTTTATTCCACTTTATTTTGCCCTGAGCTACCTCGTCAAATTCTTCTTCAATCCTGGCGGTGAAACTGTAATCCATGATGTCATCAAAGTGCAGCTTCAAAAAGTCGGTAACCACCAGTCCCAGGTCGGTAGGAAATAGCTTGGATTTTTCAGCACCCGTATTTTCCGTTTCTGTCTTTTTAGAAATCTTATCGTTGCTTAGGGTCAACACGCTATAATTTCTTTGCACGCCTTCCTTATCCCGCTTTTCCACATACCCTCTTTTTAAGATAGTAGAAATTGTAGGCGCATAAGTAGAAGGACGGCCTATGCCTAATTCTTCCAGTTTTTTAACAAGCGAGGCTTCGGTGTAGCGTGGCAGGGCCCTGGTGAATCGTTCAATGGCTTTCATTTCCTTAAAACCAAGCTGCTGGCCAACTCTTAACGGCGGCAACATGCCTTCCTGTTCTTTTTCGCCATCCATATCCTCGTCATCCACATCTTCGCGATACACTTTAATAAAGCCATCGAACTTCAGCACTTCACCTTCGGCTGATAGTTCGGCCTTATTGGTAGATATGTCAATCTTGGCGATGGTTTTCTCCAGTTCGGCATCCGCCATCTGACTGGCCATGGTACGTTTCCAGATCAGTTCATATAACCGGCGCAGGTCAGGATCGCTAACACTTGTATTCGACATATAGGTAGGCCTGATAGCTTCGTGGGCTTCCTGCGCTGATTCGTTTTTATTTTTATAACGGCGGGCCTTGTGATATCTTTCTCCGTAGGCGCCGGTGATGGTATTGCGGATATCATCCATCGCCGTTTCACTCAGGTTCACACTATCAGTACGCATATAGGTAATGTGTCCGTTCTCGTAAAGCTTTTGTGCCAGCAACATCGTGCGGCTCACGCCATAACCCAGTTTTCTGCTGGCCTCCTGTTGCAGGGTAGAAGTGGTAAAGGGAGCTGCCGGCGTCCGCTTGGTGGGTTTCACCTGTATATCTTTTACTGTATAATTTGCGCCGACACATTCTTTCAAAAACTGTTCTGCTGCTTCCGCTTTTGGAAATTTGGAACCTTCTGCTTTAAAAGAAAGTTGTTTGCCTGCCGTATCGGTGGCGGTGAAAATGGCCTCTACCTTAAAACTGCTTTGCGGTGTAAAGGCATTGATCTCCCTTTCTCTTTCTGCTATCAATCGCACAGCCACACTTTGCACACGGCCGGCACTCAGGTTATTCTTCATGCTGATCTTCCGCCAAAGGACGGGACTTAATTCAAAGCCTACAATCCTGTCCAACACACGGCGTGCCTGCTGTGCATTTACCAGGTTCATGTTCACGGTTCTTGGTTGCTTCACAGCTTTTTGAATGGCAGGCTTGGTAATCTCGTGAAAAACAATGCGCTTGGTAGTCTCGGGGTTTAAGCCCAGTACCTCGCACAAGTGCCAGCTAATCGCTTCTCCTTCGCGGTCCTCATCCGTTGCCAGCCATACTTCCGAACTTTTTTTAGCCAGTTGCTTCAGGTCACTTACCACTTTTCTTTTTTCTTCCGGTACAATATAGCGGGGTTTGAATTGATTCTTTACATCAATCCCCATATCGTCTTTTTCAAGGTCACGGATATGACCATAGCAACTCTTTACTTCAAAGTCACTACCCAAAATCTTTTCTATGGTTTTAGCCTTTGCTGGGGACTCAACGATCAACAAATTCTTAGGCATAAGCTCCTTTTTTCTGTTCGATTTTATATGCTTGCGAACATGCAAGTATAAGGCAAGAAGATTAATTAATGCAAAACAGGATTTTTTTACCTCAGCAGTTGCAGGCAATTATTTCAACTGCTGCCTTATGATTTCTGCAATTTTCTGAGCCCATTTTTTATATTCCTTGGAGGAGGGATGCAAACCGTCTTCAGCAATTAATGTCGTGTCTTCCTTGGCTTTTTTGGACTCCGGGGTAATGTCCACATAGTGCACTTTATATTGTATAGATAAGGCCTTTGTAACATTATTAAACACATCAATTTCCTTTGAAATTTTTTCGGGGTCTTTACTTTGGGCAAAAGGAGTGACGCCATAATCGGGAATGGAAACCACCATTACACGGTTTGTTTTGTTGCCGGCAAAGGCAATGGCCTTTTTTAACAATTCCTCAAACTCCATATTATACTTCATCACTTCCCGGCCGCCATACTGGTTGTTCACTCCAATCAATAAACTCACAAAATCGTACTTCGGCAAAAACTTATGCTGCTTGATGCCTTCCTCCAGGTCATCAGTCGTCCAACCGGTTTTAGCAATTATTTCCGGTGCCGAAAAGTTATAACCATCCTTGCGCAGCATTTGTACGGTTTGATAAGGAAAGCTTTTTTGTATCAACCCTGCTTCACCTATTGTATACGAATCGCCAAGAGCCAGGTAAGTAAGTAGTTGCTGCATATCGTCTTTATTTTACGAAAACATTGAATTGCCTTTCAGAAAAGAACAGGAAGCACATTTCACAGAAAATCAATAATGGCCTTGAGTGATCTGCTATCCCTGTAAATTCTTCTGTGCCCTAATCCGTCAGAAATGATAAAATGAAAATTCGGATAATTTTTATTTATGATCGGTTCTACATCAGAAAAGGGTGTCATATCATCATCCTTATCCTGCAAAAACAATACCTGTGCTTTTATGTTTACGGCAGCACGGGAAACAGAGTACCATTCCGGAGGCTGGCCCCCAAGCCTGGAGATCAGTTTATCAAACTCTACGCGTACATCGTTATCGAGCTTTAGAAATTTAAAAAAATTATCGGCAGCCCTTTTCGTTTCTGTAGCAGGAGCGATCAGTACCAGCTTATAATTGTTGTCATGCTTTATCTCTTCCAGAAATAAGCTTACGGTAAGGCCGCCAAGTGAATGCGCTATGAATGATTGTATCGGGCCATAGGTTTTATAAACATGATGCACCATGTTTTTGTACATCAGAATATTCACCGTCTTACCCGAACTGCGGCCATGCGCAGGCGCATCAAATGCCAGCACTTCGTAACCTTTTTTTATAAGCGGTTTTACATAGCGGTCAAAATTGACAACACTGGATTCGTAACCGTGCAGGATCAGCACTTTTTTTTCTGAGGGGTGATTCCAGCGATAGCCTCTTATGGTATTACCTTCAAAAGAAAAATGAAGCTTTTCGGCTTTTTCAAAAATGGGTGGCAGCTTTTTCTTATTACGATATTGCGGGGTACAAAACAATTGAAAAGCTTTTTCCGCCGTTTTTGTTTTGGAAATGGCGGAAAGAAGGCCAAATTTTGTCCTGACGTATTTTATAACCAGTCGCTGGGCTAAACTCATAAAAAAGTACGAGGAGCGAAGTTAGAGGTACGAAGCTGAAAAAAGTACGAAATAAGAATCCGGACGTCTTCATCATTCTTCCTGCTTCTTGTTTCCTTAAAATTAAACAGAAATGGAAATTGTTATTATTGGCACAGGAAATACAGCAACCGTATTGGGCCGGAAGTTAAAAGCCGCCGGGCATACCATAGCACAGGTGTTTGGAAGAGACTCGATGGCGGCAAGCGAACTGGCGTATGAACTGGGAACAGAGTCGACCAACTACTGGAATGTTGTGAATAAAGAAGCGGATATGTACATTCTGGCCGTTTCAGATATTGCCATTGCTGAAGTGATGAAAGAGCTGCACCTGCCCGACAAAACCATTGTTCATACTGCCGCTTCGGTTTCTAAAAATGTTCTAAAAAACGCTTCGGGCCATTTTGGGGTTTTTTATCCTTTACAAAGCCTGAAAAAGGAAGTGCAACATTTACCTGAAATACCCATCATTATTGATGCCAGTGATGAAGCCACATTTGATGAGTTGAATTCGCTGGCGCATTCTATTTCCCACCAGGTAACAGAAGCCAATGATGAGCAGAGACTGAAGCTTCATTTAGCAGCTGTATTCTGCAACAATTTTGTAAACCACATTTATGCCTTAACAGAACAGTACTGCAAAAAAGAAGACATTGATTTTCACTTGCTACTTCCATTAATAAAAGAAACGGCAGAACGACTGGAAGAAATTTCACCCTCGCAGGCGCAAACAGGACCAGCTATAAGAAAGGACCGGGCAACCATAGAAAAACATCTGGCCTTGTTGCAAGATCATCCCCAGCTGCAAAAGATTTATTCCCTTCTTACCGAAAGCATTTACAGGAACCAGTGAACCTTTCCCCAAAATTTAAAATAATGCACTCTGAAAGAGCCGTAAAACGGCTATTAGTGTTAAAACAATGAAGCCGGTACTGTAATTTTCAATTGTTTCCCTACAAGCTATGCGATATTCATTTTATTTTCTTCTTTTTGCAATTAAATGAATGAGAAAACAAATAAAGAAACTTCGGACCAGGTGGCTCCTTTGACACACACGGGTGATCTGAATGTGCTTGAACACTTCCAAGGCATAACCACTTTTGTTTTTGATGTGGATGGCGTGCTAACCGACGGCAGTGTGCTTCTTTTGGAAAACGGCCTGCAGGCAAGGCAAATGAATATCAAAGACGGCCTGGCCCTGCAGATGGCGGTAAGGAACGGCTACAGGGTGGTGATTGTTTCCGGAGCCGCTTCGGAACCGGTGATCAACCGTTTCCGGTATTTAGGCATACAGGAAATTCACTTAGGCATAAAAGACAAATTGAAATTTGTACAACTTTTTCTCGAGCAAAACAATTTGAACTGGAAGGAAGTGCTGTTCATGGGCGATGACCTTCCTGATATTTTGGTAATGGAAAAAGCCGGCCTGGCTTGCTGCCCGGCAGACGCAGCCGTTGAAATAAAAAGAATAAGCACTTATATTTCTACACAAAAAGGCGGCAATGGTTGTGTCAGGGATGTGATTGAAAAAGTTTTAAAATTAAACAACCATTGGAATTACCATCCGGAAATTTCATCACGTTAATTGCTTACTGAATGAATTTGGTTCGTGCTTTTCTACGTTTGATCCGCTGGCCTAATCTTGTATTTATTGTACTGACCCAACTGCTTTTTTACTACTGTGTTTATCTTCCCCTGTATGGCATACATGATTTTAAAAAGCTGATCTGGATCGTCACCGGTTCTGTTTTTATTGCTGCGGCAGGCTACATCATCAATGATTATTTTGATCTCAATATTGACCAGATCAACAAACCAGGGAAAAATGTTTTTGTCAGATCCGTTCACCGGAGGTGGGCCATTATCTGGCATTTCGTTTTTAGCTTGCTGGGCATTATGGCCACCATTGCAGCGGTAGGCCTGCATAAATGGTATTTGATCCTGGCGAATCTTTTTTGTGTGGCGCTGCTTTGGTTTTATTCCACTTCTTTCAAAAGACAGCTATTGATCGGCAACCTCGTCATCTCTCTGTTAACGGCATGGACCGTTCTCATTTTGTTCTTTGCGTACACAGAGCCGTATAATGCTTTTATGGCCAATCCTGTTTCCACAAAATTTTTCCGCATCGCCTTTTTATATGGGGGATTTGCTTTTGTTATTTCTCTTATTAGGGAGGCTGTGAAGGATATGGAAGATATAGAAGGCGATACCCGGTACGGATGTAAAACGCTGCCTATTATTTCCGGCATCCGCACAACTAAAATCTATGTAACCGTTTGGCTGGTGGTGTTAACGGCGTCTTTGATCATTCTTCAGTTGTATATATTGCAATTCGGCTGGTGGCCCGCGGTGGCGTACAGCATTGCACTGGTGATCCTGCCTTTACTGTATGTAGCTTTCAAACTTTACAAGGCAACCCGTACGCATGATTTTGCTTATTTGAGCAAGCTGACCAAATGGATCATGTTTACAGGAATTTTATCCATGATCTTTTTCCGGATTTATTTTTAACTATGGTAAACATTATCCTGGCATCTCAATCCCCAAGACGCAAGCAATTACTGGAATGGGCAGAAGTGGACTTTGAAATTATGATAGCGCCTACCGATGAATCGTATCCTTTAGGCTTAGAGCCCAGGGATGTGGCCATTCACATTGCCCGTGAAAAGGCCCAGGCAGTGACACACAAAGCCGCCGGAAAAACCATTATTGCGGCCGATACCATTGTGGTTCTTGGCAACGAAATCATTGGCAAACCAAGGGATAAAAACGATGCACTGGCTATTTTAAATAAGCTTAGCGGTAATTATCACCAGGTGATCACGGGTGTTTGCCTTGTAAAAAACAAAAAAGAAGTTTCTTTCGCCGATGTTACCGATGTTGAATTTCATTCTTTGACCCCGGAGCAAATAGAATTTTATGTTGACAAATACCAGCCCTACGATAAGGCCGGCGCTTATGCCATACAGGAATGGATTGGCGTTGTTGGCATCAAATGCGTGAAGGGCGATTTTTATAATGTAATGGGCCTGCCGGTAAGCAGGGTAGTACAGGAATTAAAAAAAATGGAATAACCGCATCGCCAAATAAGACTTGTTTCTACCGGATGCTATATAGCTTTGAGTTTTCTAATTGCCTTTTGAGGCAGTGCGGATCAAAAACAGGATGATGGGTTCGTTGGCTACAAAAAGCATAAACCTTTTCCCGCAAAAGTTGCTGTCATTAATGCTAATTGCATAAGCATTGTTTTTGTAAATTAGAATATTGTAAATAAACCGAACCATGACCGAACGGCTGCTGCAATATATCTGGCAATTTCAATATTTCAGCCGGTCGGAATTACAGACAACACAGGGAGAAAATATACAAGTTCTTTTTCCCGGGAAAACTCAATGCCAACCAGGGCCCTGATTTTTTAAATGCGCAAATTAAAATCGGCAATACAACTTTCGCCGGCTCAGTTGAATTGCATTTAAAAACATAGCAGTGGCAGGAGCACAGGCACCAAAATAATCTTAAATATAAAAATGTGGTTTTGCATGTTGTTTTTGAAGATGACGCCAAAATAAACGCCTCTTGGTACTGTGACCATAAACACTCTCTTCAATGTTCAGTTGGAAATGCCCTATTAAAAGGCTCTTCTTAAGACAAAATAAAAACGTAGCCAGATTAGGTCTGATTAAGGAGTCCGCTGATCAGGAAGAAAAATTTAAAGTTGACAATTCACCATTGGCAACTCACAACACACCTCTGCACTTCTTATACTTGCCGCTGGCAGCTTCAGCAGGGGTAACAGAACGGGCACACGAGGCAAAAAGGATAACTACCAGGCAGAGAAGGAGCAGTTGAAATTTCATAAATAAATTTAGGACAAATCTAACCCAGGCCACTATTGACAGATAGTAAATCCGGATGTTTTATTACTTAGGAAATTTCCGAACCGGCACATTATCTGAAACAGTCGCCGTGATAAATTTTAAAGGAGGGCACTAGTTCCAGCTTCCCCAATCCACCTTTACTTCAATGTCCGGATGAATGCTGCGCTGTACCGGGCAGGTATTGCCTGTATGTTTTAAAATATCACGGGTCTTTGCATCAACAGTGGATAAGGCATCGGGAATATGAAACGTTAAATGGATGCCGCCCACCCGGCGGGGATCGGCCTTCATTATTTTTTGCACCTCTACTTTTACGTCATTTAAATCAAAGCCCATAGTGCGGGCCTTAATGCCCATTACTGTTATCATGCAGGTAGCAAGCGAAGTGGCCATTAAATCGGTAGGTGAAAACCGTTCACCCTTCCCGTTGTTATCAACCGGGGCATCCGTTTCAAAATCTGAGCCTGATTGCAAATGGGTACATGTTGTTCTCAACCCTCCTTCATAAACAACAATTGAAGTCATACTTTTTTGCCTAAATTTACGTTGTACAACCTAACATATTCTATTTCAGTGAAGAAACTAATTTTGTTTATCTTATTATTGGCTTCGGGCACGGCCCTATGGGCACAGGATTCAACTAGCCACAACACGAGTAAAAAACAAGCTAAAGAACAAAAACGCCAGCGCATCAATGACATGGTGAAGCAGGAAGAAGAAGGCAATCTTTCCTATATAAAGCAAAACGGATTTGGCATCATGCTCCGTACCAACGGATACGGCATCTTCTTCGAAGTTGGCCACCGCAGAACCCAGCGTTTTACCAATACCTATAGCATAGAGCTTACTGAGATCAAGCATCCCAAAGAGGTAAAAAGCGGTGGAAGCTTTTTCTCCAGTCCTTTTATTTATGGTAAGATCAATAATTTCTACCAGGCCAAACTGGGTTTTGGACAGCAATATATTTTTGGCCAGAAGGGGAACAAGAATGGCGTGGCTGTCATTGGCCTGGCACAGGCTGGCTTATCAATGGGCCTGCTGAAACCCTATTATATTAATACAGATATAGGCACCATCAAGTACAGCTCTAAAGACAGTGTTACCTTTCTTTCCTACAACAATCAATTCTCCGGGGCCGGCTTTACAAAAGGCCTTAACGAGATAAAATTAAAGCCGGGAGCGTATCTCAAAACAGCGCTGCGGTTTGATTTTGGCCGCTTTAACGAATCAGTCAGCGCTATTGAAATTGGCCTGAGTGTAGATGCCTATGCCGATAAAATAGACATCATGGCGCCGGTTACCACCGATGCAAAAGCCGCCGGTCCAAAAAGGTTTTTTTACCAGGGACATATTGCCTTTGTTTTTGGCCGCCGCAAATAAACCTGTGGAATAGCGCCGGTTATCAGGAATTTCCCGGATTGGTTTAAATTCGCAGATTATTTGACCAGCAGCAGGAATCTGTTCAGCGTCTATTGTTTCCAAATTGTTATTTCGTCACGCAATTTGCTCACTGGTACGTTCCCGGTTCTGCTTCGCTCTTTTAGCTGGTTATGATCATTGAACATGAAATTTAAACTATGACAGAACTTCCAATAGTATCACAGGCCGAACCCATGAAAAGGAATAAACCAGATTGGCTTCGTGTAAAACTTCCAATAGGCGAAAGCTACAAGCATGTTCGCAACCTTGTAGATACGCATAAACTTCACACCATTTGTGAAAGCGGCAATTGCCCTAACATGGGCGAATGCTGGGGCGCAGGAACGGCCACCTTTATGATCCTTGGCAACGTGTGCACCCGCAGTTGCGGCTTTTGCGCCGTAGCTACCGGCAGGCCCGAGCCGGTGGATTGGGACGAGCCCCAAAGAGTGGCGGAGGCCATCTACCTTATGAAAGTAAAACATGCGGTGATTACTTCGGTTGACAGGGATGAGATAAAAGACGGTGGGTCCATCATCTGGTACAATACCATCAAAGCGGTGAAGGCTTTAAATCCTGATACCACCTTAGAAACCCTGATCCCTGATTTCAAAGGTGAAAAAGAAAATATTCAACGCATCATTGAAGCTGCCCCCGAAGTGGTTTCGCACAATATTGAAACCGTAGAACGGTTGACCCGGCAGGTTCGTATCCAGGCAAAGTACTGGCGCAGCATGGAAGTGATCAAAACGTTGAAAGAAGGTGGCATGCGCACCAAAAGCGGGATCATGCTTGGCCTTGGCGAAGAAAAAGAAGAAGTTATTCAAACCCTGAAAGATTTGGCCAATGCCGGCTGCGATGTGGTGACTATCGGGCAATACTTACAACCCACTAAAAAGCATTTACCCGTTCAGCGTTTTGTTCATCCCGATGAATTTGCCGAGTACCGCCAAATTGGCTACGGCCTGGGCCTGGACTATGTAGAAAGCGGGCCGTTGGTACGTTCTTCGTATCACAGTGAAAGGCATGTGATTCCCGGCTATGGCAAAGCCGCCTGGGAAAAAGAAAAAACATCCCTGAGTGCATAAACTGAATTCCGGGCAAGGGATGTATAGGTCCTTACCCGGAAATTTCACTTTTACCGACCTACTACAAGCAAAGTTCATGACCCCTGGAATTTTACCGATCCGTTTCTTTTTATCTTTTCAGTTATTGTTGATTGGTGCTGGTTCTTTTGCCCAGTTAAAATGGCAAAACGTTGATTCGCTGTACCAGCCCTTACCCCCGTCTGTACATGTATTTTTTACAGATGACCGTGTAGATACCAATAATTTCCGTGCTTTTTATTTGATTGCGGACCTGAAGGATAAAAACCTGGACTTCACCACGGATACAACATTTAAAAGAAGATTTACACCAGCGCAATTTTATGAGAAGAACAAGCACCCATTAGTAGTTGTGAATTGCACCTTCTTTGAATTTGTTCATCACTCAAATTTGAATTTGGTGGTGAATAACGGGAAGATGATTGCTCAAAACAAAACTACAACTGCGCTAAGAGGTAAGGACACTCTTAAATATGTACATGCGTTCAATTCGGCCATTGGTATTACCAAAAAAGGAAATGCAGATGTAGCGTGGACGTTCACCGATTCTTCAAAAAATAAACCTTACGCCTCTCAAATACCCATCCCGGCTATCATTGATTCGAATACAAACTTTACTCTCAGTTATGCAAGTGCGAAAACGTCAGAAGTCGTTGGCCATAAGGGAGGTGTAGTTCCTTCATTAAAAAAATGGAAGGTACAAACAGCCGTTGGCGGCGGACCTGTTTTATTGCAGAATGGTGATATGAAAATTACAAATGAAGAAGAACGAAAATTCTACGGCAAAGCCATTAACGATAAACATCCCCGCACCGCAATGGGTTATACCAGCGATAACAAGCTTATTATTCTGGTTGTGGAAGGCCGCAATCCCCATGCTGGCGGCGCTACGCTTACACAGGAAGCGCAAATCTTAAAAGACCTTGGCTGTGTAGAGGCCTTGAACTTAGATGGCGGAGGCAGCAGTTGCTTACTGGTCAACGGAAAGGAAACGATAAAGCCCTCTGACAAAGGTGAACAAAGGGCTGTACCAGCAGTGTTTATCATTACAAGGGAAGGAAGTAAAAAGTAAAAATGCAAAAGTCAAAAAAGGAGCCTTACAGTATGGGCTCCCTTTTTACTTTTACTTTTGCATTTTTACTTAATTCCACTCACTCTCTCATTTCCCACACCAATGCACTGGCTCCTAAAATCGCAGCATCCGCTTCTTCCAATTCGCTAAATACAAGTTTTACTTTATTCTGGAAAATAGGCAGGAGGTTTTTTTCCATGTGCTCCCGGGTGGGGTTTAATATCAGGTCACCGGCCTTGATCACCCCCCCAAAAAGCACAATAGCTTCGGGCGAAGAAAACATAATAAAATTAGCCAGCGCCTCGCCTAAAATTTGCCCCGTAAACTGGTATACCTGCTGGGCTATTTTATCGCCTTTTATAGCACATTCATAAACGATCTTTGAATCAATTTCCTCGGGCTTCCATCTTCTCAAGGAGCTTTCTTCAGTGTTTTGCTCCAGTAATTCCCGGGCCGTAATGGCAATACCGGTAGCCGAACAATACGCTTCCAGGGAACCATCCAGTTTTGTTGACCAGTGTTTTCTTCCTCCATGGCGGATAATGGTATGTCCCAGTTCTCCCGCAAATCCATCATGCCCGTAAACCAGCTGGCCGTTGGCAACAATACCACTGCCGACACCTGTGCCCAGGGTAATCATAATAAAATCACGCATGCCTCTTGCGGCTCCATAGGTCATCTCACCAACCGCTGCAGCATTGGCGTCATTCGTTAAGGAAGAAGGCAGGCCAAATTTGGCGGTGATCAATTTTGTAACAGGGATAATGCCTTTCCATTGAAGGTTCGGAGCGTATTCAATCGTGCCTGTGTAATAGTTTCCATTAGGCGCCCCGATACCAATGCCTTTTATTTTTCCTTCACTGGCATGTATTTTAATAATAGGGCTGAGCGTTTTGTATAGCGCATCAACGTAATCTTCCACCCTTGCATAACCTTCTGTACGGATCTCGCCTTTTTCTACAATTTCTCCACGGTGATTTACAATTCCATATTTTGTATTTGTACCGCCAATGTCAATTCCAATAGCAAATTCGTTTGATAGATCAATCATTCTTTTATTTATTTTCTGTTACATCTAAGGCACTTTCCGGGGAAGTCTCCAAAGGTTTCAGGTCTTCATCGGCAGCGCTTTCGTAGTCTATACCTTGCCGTTTTAATATGCCACGAACAATGAATGCAAAGAAAGCAATATAAGCAAAGCAAATGACAGCCACCCAGTAAGACTGGTGAATGCCTGTGCCAACTACGTCAGATTTTGTTTGAATATAATCTGCTAATTTACCCTGTATTGGCGGAATAATGCCACCACCGAGGATCATCATAATAAGAAAAGCAGAACCCTGTGACTGGTATTTACCCAAACCCAATATAGAAAGGTTGAATATGGCGGGCCACATGATAGAGCAGAACAGGCCCCCGCTAAGAAATGCATAAATCGCCACCTGCTGTTTGCTCATAATACCAATAACCATGGCAAGCAATCCCAGCGTACCAAAGATCAAAAGTGTTCTTGCCGGTTTGTCTTTGCTAAAATAAAATGCCACCATTTGAACCAGGACGCACAGGATGTAATATATCAGAGGTTTCACATCGTATTGCGACACAGCTATTACACCAATTACGATTCCGAATGCTACAAGGGGAACAAGAAGCATTAAGAGTTGCCGTGTAGATGATTTTAGATTGAACGCAGAAATAGCCCCGGTCCAGCGGCCAATCATCAGGCTGCCCCAGTACATCGATACGAATGGTGCTACCTGCGAGGAGTGGTGTCCGCCAAAATCAGGTTGTTTTAACAATTCACCCATATTACTTACGATGGTTACTTCCACGCCTACATATACAAAAAGGGCAAGCATACCCAATACCAGTTGCGGATATTTCATGGCGCCCCATCCTTCAGGATTCCTGCGGGCACTCCAGTTGGAAAACAGCAGTCCGAGAACAACTATGGCTAAGGCACCAAACAGCCATTTCATTCTGTAGGTTTCCAGCCCGTGTTTTTCCACATCCGATAAGGTAACCGGATCGACTTTATAACTATCAAAAACCGGAACGAACATAACAATCAGCAAACCTGTCATGATTAGCAAAGAATACAAGGCCTTGTTTGCTTTTTCTGTTCTTTCAGTAGAAATTCCGGATGGCACTTTTTTGGAAAAATAGAACAGCGCTGCCGCCGCAATAAACAAAATACCCACTGCGGTATAAAGAATGATCACTTTACTTAAGCTCAGTGACGCAATTTTTTCATCGGTAATAGCGGCAGTGGTACCAAACAACGCAAAAGAAACCACAATAGGCCCTATCATCGTACCAAAGGAGTTTACGCCACCGCCTAAATTTACCCTGCTGGTGCCTGTTGAAGGGTCGCCAAGGGAAATGGCGAAGGGCTGGGCGGCTGTTTGCTGTAAGGAAAAGCCAAGCGCTACAATAAACAACCCAAACAACATTCCAGCAAAGGCATTGGCATTTACAGCAATGATCATAGCCACAGCACCTATTGCCGAAAACAATAAGCCGTAAACAATGCTTTTTTTATACCCCCATTTGGCAACAAGGTCTTTGCCGCCAAAGGCACCGTAGGCAAAAAGAGCAAGTGCTCCAATATAATACGCCGTGTAAAACGCGAAGTCCACTAACTGGCTTTGAAACTGGTCCAACTGGAAATAGTGTTTGCAAAAAGGAATGAAAACACTGTTGCCGGCAGCAATAAAGCCCCAGAAAAAGAAAACAGTTACCAGTGTACTTAACGCACCGTAGTTAGTAGGAATGGCGGCACCTGTAGAAGATGCGGCAACGTTCCTGTTAGGTCCCATGGATGTAGCCATACGTTTTGGTTTAATTTCGGCCTGAAAGTAATAAGTTTCAGCCATAGAAAAATTATAACCCTGAATATCTTAAAAAAGATTTTGGCTACCTTCAAACAAGGATCTATTTGAATTATGGAAATTATTCACGTATCAGCAGAATGTTATCCGGTAGCAAAAGCAGGTGGGCTGGGCGACGTAGTGGGGGCCCTGCCAAAATATCAAAACGAATTGGGTCATACCTCCAGGGTAGTGATGCCCATGTACCGCACCAAATTTTTATACAACAACGAATGGGAACTGGTGCACGAAGGCCACCAGCAAATGGGACAGCATTATTTTAACTATGCTGTTATCAGGGAGAAAACCAATAAGCTGGAATTTGAACTTTACCTGGTTGACATCAACGGCTTATTGGACCGGGAAAAAATTTATGGCTACGATGACGACACCGAACGCTTCGTTGCTTTTCAAATTGCTGTTTGCGACTGGATCAGCAAGTGGGCATACAAGCCCGACATTATCCATTGCCATGATCATCATACCGGCCTGATTCCTTTTTTTATCAAGTACGCTTATGCCTTCAATCACCTGGCAAGTGTTCCAACCGTATTCACGATTCACAATGCACAATACCAGGGCCAGTTTGGCTGGGATAAATATTACCTCCTTCCCCCTTACGACACCTATAAATGGGGATTGCTGGATTGGGACCACAATATTAATCCTCTTGCCGCAGCAGTAAAATGTGCCTGGAAGGTAACCACGGTAAGCCCAAGCTATTTGGATGAGCTGCGCCACTCCGCCAACGGGGTGGAAAACCTGATGCAATACGAGCAGGGAAAAAGCATTGGTATTTTAAATGGTATTGATGCCGACGTGTGGAATCCTGTAAAAGACAGTTTTATCATAAAAAATTATGATGATCATCTGGTAAAAGAAGGAAAACGAAAAAATAAAAAAGAGCTGGCGGGTCAGTTTGGATTAGACCCCGACAAACCACTGATCTCCTTCATTGGAAGACTGGTAGGAGAGAAGGCCGCCGATGTGTTGCCCGATGCCATCCGTAATTCTGTTTACCAGCATCATGGCAATGCTAATTTTTTAATTCTTGGTTCGGGAGATGCGAATGTAGAGGACAGGTTGGAGGAAGTAAAGCATCAGCTGGGTGGATATGTCAGTACCTATATTGGTTACAATGAAGCCCTCAGTCATTTAATTTATGCAGGCTCCGATTTTTTGTTGATGCCAAGCCGCGTAGAGCCTTGCGGACTGAACCAAATGTATGCCCTTCGCTATGGCACTGTTCCCATAGTAAGAAGCACAGGAGGTCTGAAAGACACCGTAAAAGATTTTGGCGACTGGCAGGGCTACGGCATTCGTTTTAATAACGCGGATGTTAACGACATTAGTTATTCAGTAGGCAGGGCCATTGATCTTTACCATAACAAAAAGGATTTGTATAATTGGATGCGCAGCTACATGATGCAGATTGATAACTCGTGGGATGCCTCCGCGGCAGATTATATAAAATTGTACCAGTCGTTGCAGTAAATAAGGAAGCAGTTGAAAAGTTGAACGGTCAGATGAAGTTCTTTGAACAAAAAATTTTTATGTACCAAGCTGCAAGGCTACCATTGAACTTCCGTTGCGTCGCACTCTTGTACGGTAACAACTCTATTCGTCATTGTACACTTGTCTTTATCATAGCGAAGTTTTTTGTGTTCGAAGCACAGGTGCTTCGTTCTTCACCATGACAAGGTATATGCATTACTTTTTCTGTCCTTATAAATTTTGAAGTGATAAAAGCGAACAGCAATAGTGGTGGTTGAAACCAGTAACGACGCTAACTTGTCTTCCCGACGACAGAAGGAACCTGTGGATTGTATAACAAAGAATGTAACCAGCAGTGGTGCAGCAGCTTACAACGTTCAATAAAGAACTAAGCGTACAAGTGAGCAAATTGTGTGACGAAGCAGGAATTTGGAAGCAATGATGCCTGATAGCAGCACAAAAGCCGGCTACATAAAAAAACAAAATCCGGTCTTTATGAATTTCTAAAACAGTATTTGTTAATTTCAAGCTCGTGTAATCATAAATAAAAATTGAAGAACAATGAGTAAGCAAATGTTATCAGTTATTTTGGGTGGAGGTGCCGGAACAAGATTATATCCGTTAACAGCAAGCCGTTCAAAACCGGCCGTGCCCATTGCGGGCAAATACCGTTTGGTAGATATTCCTATTTCCAACTGCCTCAACTCGGGCATTACACGAATGTTTGTGCTGACGATGTACAACTCGGCATCGCTGAACAGGCACATCAAGAACACCTATCATTTCAGTGCCTTCAGTTCGGCCTTTGTTGACATCCTGGCAGCAGAGCAAACACCGGATAACCCGACCTGGTTTTTAGGAACAGCCGATGCCGTGCGGCAGGGACTTCGCCATATTGCTCCCTTTGACAGTGAGTACATTCTTATCTTATCCGGCGACCAGCTGTACCAGATCGACTTTGGTGAAATGCTTGCTCATCACAAAGAAAAAGGAGCTGATATCACACTGGCCACGATTCCGGTTACTCAAAAAGAAGCTTCCGAATTCGGGATTTTAAAAACCGGGGACGGCATGATCACTTCCTTTATTGAAAAACCAAAAACCGGTTTGGAAGACTGGATCAGTGATACCGGCGATGAAATGCGCAGCAAGGGAAAAGAATACCTGGCCTCTATGGGCATTTATATTTTCAACCGCCACCTTTTATTTGACATCCTTCAAAACGAATTTAAAGACGCGGCGGATTTTGGTAAAGAGATCATTCCCCAATCCATTGGCAGGTACAAAGTGGCCAGCTACCAATATGAAGGTTATTGGGAAGACATCGGGAACATTCCGGCCTTTTTTCATGCCAATATCGGGCTGACAAAAGACATTCCGGAGTTTAATTTATTTGACAATACCAAAACGATTTATACCCGTGCCCGTATGTTGCCTCCTGCAAAAATTGGCGGCACCAGGCTGGACCACAGTATCATTGCCGACGGCTGCATCATCAATGCAGCTCATATTGAAAATTCTGTAATTGGTATCCGGTCACGCATTGGCCAGGATTCTACCCTGGTTGATTGTTATCTCATGGGTAGTGATTATTATGAAACGCTGGAAGATATTGCCATAGATCTTCAGCACGGCATTCCGCAACTGGGTGTTGGCAGCCGCTGCCAGATACAAAATGCCATCATTGATAAAAACTGCCGCATTGGCGATGATGTAAAAATCATTGGCGGCCCTCATATTGAAGATGGCGACTCACCTCTTTACACGGTAAAAGATGGTATAATCGTATTGAAGAAAGGTGCCGTACTGCCCAATGGATTTGCGATTGGAGCATAAATTTGGCAATAGTGAGTGGCAGGTAGTGAGTGGAGAAGCATCCGCAAAAATTGCCACTCACTATTAAGCGCTTGCTGTCTTATACCCCACCGCTGACAAGGCAACCTTCGTGAGACGTGAGACGACAGAGGTGAGACTCTTTCCCTTCTGTCACCTATCATCCTGATAGCCGTTTGACATTAAAAACAACTCCGCAACAAAAACACGTCATTCGTATTTCCTTCTTACCTTACAGCAATCAAATGATTGCTTATGGCTACCGGTTTTTTGAAAACAAACCCTGAGGGTTCCAGGCCCCGTTTAAGCTTCAAAGAGTTATGGAATATGAGCTTTGGATTCTTCGGAATTCAATTTGGTTTTGCCCTGCAAAATGCCAATGTGAGCCGGATCTTTCAAACGCTGGGCGCCGAACTGGACAATATTGCTATTTTATGGATTGCTGCCCCTGTTACAGGCTTATTGGTTCAACCGATTATCGGCTACTTAAGTGATCGAACCTGGCATCCCTACTGGGGCCGCCGGAGGCCTTTCTTCTTTGTAGGTGCTATACTCGCTTCCATTGCCTTGTTTTTGATGCCCAACTCTTCGGTGCTTTGGATGGCAGCGGTACTGCTTTGGGTGTTAGATGCTTCCATCAATATTTCCATGGAGCCGTTCAGAGCTTTTGTCGGCGATAAATTACCGGCCTCCCAAAGAACGACTGGCTTTGCCATGCAAACCTTTTTTATTGGCCTGGGAGCGGTCATTGCATCCCTGTTGCCTTATATTTTTACCAATGTTTTTAATATAAGTAATACAGCTCCGCAGGGAGTTATCCCTGATTCGGTGAAATATTCTTTCTATATAGGCGGCTGCGTTTTTTTACTGGCCGTCATGTGGACAGTTTTCACAACCAAAGAATTTCCTCCCGATGATATAAAAAAATGGGAAGAAGAAAAACTGGTAAAAAAAGGATTGTTCCATGGCCTCCGTGAAATTGTTGCAGGTATTGGCAGTATGCCAAAGACCATGCTTCAATTAGCCGTTGTACAATTTTTTACCTGGCTTGCTTTTTTTGCCATGTGGATCTATACCACTGCGGGTGTGGCCCAAAACACCTACGGCACCTCTGATACCACTTCCAAAACCTTCCAGGATGCAGGCGATTGGGTAGGGGTGATGTTTATGATTTATAATGGCGTTTCCGCCCTGGCGGCTTTTTTATTGCCGCTGATTGCTGCCAAAACAAGCCGCCGCATGACGCATATGGTGTGTTTAATTATTGGTGGTATGGGCCTGATCACCATCTTCTTTATTAAATCGCCCAACCTGTTATTGTTGCCAATGGTAGCAGTGGGTTTGGCATGGGCATCCACACTCACTATGCCTTATGCTATTTTAGCGGGAGCCTTGCCGGCCAATAAAATGGGCTTTTACATGGGCGTATTTAACTTCTTTATTGTGATACCCCAGATTGTAGCGGCAGCCATTCTTGGTTTTTTTGTCAATCACGTTTTTAACAACCAAAGTATCTATGCGCTTGTTGTAGGCGGCGTGTCTATGATCATTGCAGGGTTTATGAATTTTCTTGTAAAGGATACGGCTCATGAAACGCCAAAAGAAATTGTAGAAGAAGTTATGGAGGCGGAACAAAGACCCATTTGATCTTATGAAAAGAACGTTAGCATTTATTCTTTGCATTTGCTTTTTAAAAATTTGCTTCGCACAAAATGAAATAGCCGTTTATCCCACCCACTGGTGGGTGGGCATGAAAGATCCCCGCCTGCAACTGATGATCCATGGAAAAGACGTTGCCGGCCTGATCCCGACTTTTAAGCTTCCTGCAGCAGGCGTGAAATTTTCGCAAGGCGTGATTTTAAAAGGCGTTCATAAAACAGATAACCCTAATTATGTTTTCCTGGATCTGGTTATTCAGGAAAACGCAAAACCCGGATTTCATGGTCTTACATTTACCACGCCGGGAACCCATTTTAAAATCAGTTATGAACTGAAGCCCCGCAGCAAGGAAAACGGCAGGACAAGAATAAAAGGCATTACATCAGAGGATTTGATCTATCTCATCATGCCCGACCGCTTTAGCAATGGCGATCTTTCCAATGACCGTATTGCCGGTATGAAAGACCAATCGCTAAATCGTGATTCCATTTTTGAACGACACGGTGGCGATCTGAAAGGCATTCAGAACAAACTGGATTATTTACAGGACCTGGGCATTACAGCCCTGTGGCTGAATCCTGTTATTGAAAACGATATGCCTCACCGCACCGAGCATGGTTATGCCTTTACCGATCATTACAAGGTGGACCGCAGGATAGGCGGCGAAAAGGCGTACCACGATTTGATCAATGATCTGCACAAAAGAGGTATGAAGATCATACAGGATGCGGTGTACAACCATACGGGTATGGAACATTTTTTGTACCGGGATATGCCCGGCAGCACCTGGTTTCATCAATGGCCGGCCTACACGCAAACTTCGTATAAAGATCAACCCCTGTTTGATCCGCATGCTTCAGCCTCCGATAAAAAACGAATGAGTGATGGCTGGTTTACGCCGCAAATGCCCGATGTAAATCAAGGCAATCCTTTCTTCGCTACTTTTTTAATCCAACATGCCATCTGGTCAACGGAAGAATATGGGCTGGATGGCTGGCGCATTGACACGTACGCCTACAACGATCTTGATTTTATGAACCGCTGCAACAAGGCTTTGCTGGAGGAATATCCCCAACTGCATTTGTTCGGCGAAACCTGGGTACATGGTGTTATCAACCAGGCCTATTTTACCGAAAACAAATTCAACATTCCGTTCAAAAGCAACCTGCCTGCCGTAACCGATTTTCAAACGCATTTGTACGGCATTTTGCCTGCCCTGAAAGAATCATTTGGGTGGACGGAAGGTGTAAACAAACTCTATACAACGCTGGCACAGGATTTTGTTTATAAAGACCCAACAAAAAATGTAAACTTCCTGGACAATCATGATAAAACAAGATTTTTTTCTGAGATAGGAGAAGACTTTGAAAAATATAAAATGGGTATTGCCTGGCTGTTAACTACCCGTGGTATTCCGCAGTTGTATTATGGAACCGAAATATTGATGAAAGGTGTCTCTAATCCCGATGGGTGGGTGCGGCTTGATTTTCCAGGTGGATGGGCCGGAGACAAACAAAATAAATTTGAAGCTTCGGGCAGAACGGCACAGGAAAACGAAGCATTTCATTATGTAAGAACCCTTGCCAATTTCCGCAAAACTTCTTCGGCGCTAAAAACAGGAAAGCTGATGCAATATGTACCCGAAGACTGGACCTATACGTATTTCCGTTACAATGCTACACAAACCGTGATGGTAGTGATGAATACCAGCACCGAAGAAAAAGCAATTGACCCGCAACGCTTTTCAGAAAGCATAAGAGGATTCAAAAAAGCAAGGAACATTGTCACTTCAGCTATCGCTGAACTGAACGCAAAATGGAAAGTACCGGGTAAAACGGTGTGGGTACTGGAATTGAAAAGATAGAGAGGGGCGAGTGGTAAGTAGTAAATGGAACTTCTCCTCGCTACTTACTACTTATTACTTTGTGTTCGCCCGGTTCAAATAACGAAATTCATAACCAGGTTCTTTCCATAACTGCCCCAGTTCTTCAAAACTTTGTCAAGCGATTGTATCATGCTGCGGCGGTCCACCTTCTTTCCTTTGGTAACAGGAACAACCTTCTTCATATCCACTCCGTTCACTTCTACTTTGGTAGCAAACCAGGTGGTGTGAATGCGGGGCATGCCCAGTCCCAATATCATACCGGGTAATCCGTTAGCACTTTCAGGTCCGCCATTGGGCAAGATCTCATCGGTATAAAAAGCAAATAAGGTCACCGAATCATCAAACAGCCCAATGGCCTTCCGGCATTCATATCCGGCAATGATGCGGGTATCGGGGGTGAGTTTCCATTTTATTTTCAGCAAGCTGTCCTGCACCAAAAACGTTTCTTCAAAAACCGGTTTTTGGGTGATGGTGGTTCCTGCATGGTAATCATTGTACACCACATTTTTGTCAGCAATTCCCTGCCAGAATGATCTGGAGTCATAAGCTACTTCCCGTCCAGGTTTATAAATGGACCGGGCCGTATCACCAATAAAATCAAAATAGCTAACAGTTTTCTCGGGCAAGCGGTCTTTCGCTATCTCGTACCATTCGGGTTCTATAGCCTTTATCAATTGCCTTACATACACTACTTTTTCAAATTCGACCTTCACCAACGAGTGAAACGATGTTTGTGCGTTGGCTATAAAGGCTATGCCTGAAACTATAACGGCAATCAGTATTTTTTTCATATTATTTGTTTTGGCCGGGCATTTTATTAAGTGACCATTCAAATTTCAGGAAGAAGTAGCGGCTGATGCGGGAATACCTGTCTTCCGAAATAAAATTGCTGGTAATGTTGCGGTTAAAACCCCTGTTCTTATCCAAAATATCATTGGCGATCAGGTAGATCTTGCCGGATTTGTCTTTGAATACTTTCTTTGAAAGACTGGCATTCCAGATGGTTTGGTTCGGGTTGCCTGCAAAAGCGGAAAGGTTCTGGCGAAGATCAAAATTGCAGCTGGAGGACAGCTCGATTTTGCCGGGTAAGGTTACTGTCGTTTCTATATTTCCCCCGTAATTCCAGTAATTGTTTTTTAGCTCTGGCATCTGAGATGATTTTGAAATATTGTAGCCAGCCTGTGGACCGAATTCAAAACTAAACTTGTCAGGATTATTATAACGCAATGCAAATCCAAAATTGGAAGTCAGGTAAGAGGTACTGTTTCTTTTCGCGTTGATGAAATTAATATTCTTTCCGCCATTGCCACGGGCATTGAAACTATATCCCAATTTCTTTTCACCACCATCCTTAAAATAATCAGCATAGAAATACCAGTTGTTGCTCCCGTTCACATTCACCGGTGTATAGGTTTGCTTACCACGGCTAACATCCAAAGAAGTTAAAAAGGCAATCGCGTTAACAGGGATATTATACCCAAAATTGGTAAACAATCCTTTCTGACTAAGCGTTTTGTAAGTATTGAACCCAATATTGATATTATGATTGAACCCAACTTTCAGATCCGGGTTACCAATAAAAATATTTAGCCTGTCTGCATTATCCCTGATGGGTTGCAATTGATCTATGGTTGGCTGGCGGGTCGTTCCCCGGTAATTGAACCTGAGGTTTGTTTGCGGCTTAATGGTGTAGTTAACACTTGCCTGTGGTGTAAGGTTCAAGAAATTATAATTGTTGCGGTTGTTGTTATCCAGGTTGAACAATTTCAGCTTTACCGTGGAAATACCGGAACCAAAGGCGGCTCTTAGTTTTTTATCAGTGAACTTTAAAATAGTAGTGCCGCTATGCGAGAAGACATCCAGGTCGAAATTATTGCTGAATTCCTGGTTCAGTTCGGCGTACTTACCTGCTAAATCCTTATCATAGGTATTGCGGTGCGCTACAGAATTATTTTTATTGAACGCATAGTCCACTACCAGGGTCCATTTCATGGAAAGTGGTTCGCTCCATGTTAGTTTAGCCCCGAGGGTTTTGGAACTGCCTGTCATTCTTTTTTGCTGGTCGCCAATATCAACGGAATCCACAGCGCCACTTTCATAAAAATCAGTGTGGGTTTGAACAATGCCATTTTGCTTATCCTCAATGATACCAAACCGCAAAGTAGTGATCAGTAACCTGTTCTTCTTCTTAAATTGCTGCTTGTACACCAGTTGGTTATCGCTCTGTACTTTTTCCGTATGATTATCCTGTAGCTGATCGCTTTTATTAATGTATTCCCTTGATTCATCCAGGAACTCACTGTATGTTTTATTAAACACGTCTGTTTTTTTGAAAATGCCGGCAGTAGTGAATTTTAACGAAGCCAGTGAATCCAGCTTCCACTCGTATTTTCCATTAACACTGTGCTGCTGATTCAATCCGCTTGAGTTTTGATATTTGTTGCGATATGTCGTTCCCTCGGAAAGAATATTTTGGGTGAGGGTAGAGGCGGTGTTTACTGTCCCCAGCCGGTTATAACGGTAAGAGCCATTGATATTGTTTTTGTCCTCGTTCCATTTGTTACTGTACAAAACCCCGGCTGTGTACGAGTTGGGTAAACCCCTTAAGCTCCAGTCGTTAAAACCATCGTCAGATCCAAAGCTGTAATAGTAGCCATTGATCTCATCGTATTCAAAATCATTTTCAATACCCAGCTTTTGACGGTCCTCCCAATTAAGGCTACCGGTGGAGATATCACTTTTGGTACCGTAGATGGAAAATTTCTTTTTGCCTGAAAACCGGTTATATAAAGCCTTTGCATCGACCAGCTTATCAAAATCAGAAGCCGCATGGGCTTTGCCAAACGCTCCTTTTTTAGCATCTTCCTTCAGTTTAATATTCACCGTTTTCCCTTCATTACCGGTTGAGATGCCGGTCAGGTTTTGCTGTTCGGTTTTGGTGTCATACACCTGCACTTTATCAACCGCCTTTGCTGAAATGTTTTGCGTAGCCATGGTAGGATCATCGCCAAAAAATTCCTCCCCATCCACCAAAACCTTTTGCACCCGCTGTCCCTGCGTAGTGATCTCGCCTTTACTATTGACCTGGAAGCCCGGCAGTTTTTTCAAGAGTTCCTCCACCGTGGCGCCGTCTTTTACATGAAAGCTGTCTGCCACAAACTCTGTCGTATCGCCTTTAATGCGGACCGCCCCGGCGCTCCTGATAACAACCGCATCCAACAGCTGCGATTTCAGCGTAAGCGGAATGGATCCTAAGTTATTCTCGGGTTTTGCTGTGATCTCTACTTCATCCGAAAAATCGGCAAACTTTGGGTAGGTAATCAGAAGAAGGTATTTCCCTGCGTTTACATTAGGCAGCAGGAAAGCACCATTTTTATTGGTTCGGCCAAATTTATAAAGCGTGGAATCCTTTTTGTTTAACAAGGAAACTACGACATTGGATAAATTTTTGCGTCCTAATGTATCCGAAATGGTTCCGGTTACGGAAGATTGTTGGGCTAAGGCAGCTTGTGCAGTAATGAAAAAAAATAACCCGGCAAGGAATTTTCTCATGTAGCGGTTAGGTTTATGAATAACAATAATAATATGAAAAACCTTATTGACTTGTTAACTTTACCTAAACGGTAATAACACCTGAGGTATGATGCAGCCAACAAATAATTCCATAAACGGAGACAAAAAAAAAGAAGACGATGTGAATACGTCAGGAGAAAACCCTGTACTTCAGGCGCCAACGCCCACCGAACGATACGAAGACCGCAATTTTATAGATACCACAAAGCCTGTCTGGAACTATTCCATTTTATATGACGACGACATAGCCACGTATCAAAACGGCACCCATTATAACCTCTATAAAAAATTTGGCTCCAAACGAATAACCGTACTGGATCGCGAAGGGTACTATTTCTGTGTATGGGCACCCAATGCTACCAGGGTTTCTGTGGTAGGGAATTTTAACGACTGGAACAAGGACACACATCCCTTGCAACCCCGGTGGGATAAGAGTGGTATTTGGGAAGGTTTCATTCCGGGCCTGCCAAAAGGGGAACTGTATAAATACAACATCAGGGGATATGCAGGAATTGAAACCGAAAAAGGTGACCCCTTTGCCAACTTTTGGGAGAAGCGACCCGCCACATCTTCCATTACATGGGATTTACATTATGAATGGAAGGATGCGGCCTGGATGAAGCGGCGTAAAAGATACAATGCCCTAGACGCCCCCTGGAGTGTATACGAAGTGCACCTGGCCAGTTGGATGAGGCCCGACAGGAATGACGAAGAGACCTATAACACCTACGGTCAAATGGCGGAACTTTTGGTTCCTTATGTAAAAGAGATGGGTTTTACCCATGTGGAGCTGATGCCGGTAATGGAACATCCCTTTGACGGAAGCTGGGGTTACCAGTGCACGGGCTTTTTCGCCCCCACTTCACGGTTTGGCGCACCTGAGGATTTTATGTACCTGGTAGACCAGTTTCACCAGGCAGGTATAGGCGTCATACTCGATTGGGTGCCTTCGCATTTTCCCTATGATGCACATGGACTTTTCATGTTCGATGGTACACACACCTATGAATATGCCGACATGCGCAAGGGTTTTCACCCCGACTGGAACAGCTATATTTTTAATTATAAAAGGGGAGAGGTCAAATCGTTTTTGATCAGCAGTGCCCGGTTCTGGTTCGATCTTTTTCATATTGATGGTATTCGGGTAGATGCGGTTTCGTCCATGCTTAAACTGGATTATTCACGCAATGAAGGCGAGTGGGAACCCAATGAGTTTGGCGGTAACGGAAACCTGGAAGCCATCGCTTTCATCAAAGACCTGAACGAAACGATTTTCAGAGATTTTCATGATGTGCAAACCATAGCCGAGGAAGCCACCGACTGGCCCGACATTTCCAAACCCACCTTTGCAGGCGGCCTGGGCTTTGGTATGAAATGGATGATGGGGTGGATGCACGACACACTGAATTATTTTAAAATAGATCCGTTATTTCGTAAAGACCACCAGGATAAATTCACATTCAGCATGATGTATTATTTCGACGAAAACTTCATGCTTCCCTTAAGCCATGATGAAGTGGTGCACGGCAAATCGCCTATGCTGTATAAAATGCCCGGCGATGAATGGCAGAAATTTGCGAACCTGCGGGCCCTCTATACCTACATGTGGACACACCCCGGCGCCCGGCTTTTGTTTATGGGCAATGAATTCGGGCAAACTTCAGAATGGAATTACAGATCGGAGTTAGACTGGCATTTACTGCAATTCGATCTGCACAAAAAATTACAAACCTGTGTAAAGGATTTGAATCATTTGCTCACTTCCGAGGAAGCCCTTTATATCAACCAGTTCAAGCCCGAAGGTTTTGAATGGGTGGATCTGAATCACCGTGAACAATCTGTTCTTGTTTATAAAAGAAAGGGAAAGAAAAAAACAGACGATCTGCTGGTCATCCTCAACCTGACACCGGTGGTGCGGATGGACTGGGAAATTGAAGTAAAGGACAGATCATATGGAGAAGAAATTTTTAATTCCGATGCCGCAGAATATGGCGGCTCGGGTACCGTTTACAATCCCCGCATCAGGACGGAAATAATAAATGAAAAGGAGAAAAGATATAAACTGATCGTGAATTTGCCGCCATTGGCCGGGATTGTTCTAAAGTAAATACTTAGGAAGTTTATTTTTTCCTTAAAATATTTGCTTTTACTATAAAATTGTGCGGTAATTTTTTATTTTCGGCTCTCCAATAACCTAAAATATATCCTATGAAAGCGATGCTGACCAGTGCAGTACTCTGTTTTTCCACACTTCTCTTCGCACAAAGCGATAGTTCCACTTATTTTTTGCAAAAAGGGCTGGATGAAAAAGGCAAAGGACGCCGTATGGAGTCTTTAAAGCATTTTGAAAAAGCCTATTCCTACAACAACAGCAGCAAGGAAGTAGTAAACGAACTGGCCATGGCCTATTACGACCTTCGCCGGTATGCACAGGCAAGAGAAAAATTTTTGCAGTTGGAAAATTTGGGTGACAGATCCGCTAACACCTACAAGCAATTAATGCTGTTATCTTTCAACATGCGGCAGTTTGATGATGCCATTAAGTACGCCGATCTTTTAAAGAAAAATAATCCTTCTGAAAAAACGGCTTTTTACGTTGGCAAGGCCTACTATGAAAAAGAAGACCTGGGCAATGCCATTAAATACCTGGACCTGGCTTCGAAGGAAGACGGCCAAAACCCGGACATTCCCTACATGGTGGCAAAGGCTTACGCTGATATGCAGAATTACAAATCTGCCATTCCCTATTTTCAAAAAGCAGTAAAACTAAATCCTTCCCAAAGTTATTGGATCTATGAAATGGCCTTGATTTATTATGCCATGAACGACGACCAGAACTCTTTAAAATATATGCTGGAAGCAGGAGAGAAGGGATTAAAGAAAGACAACGCCTACATGCAAAACCTGGCCACAGCTTACCTGAATGTGGGCCGCTTTAATGAAGGCGTGAACGTGCTGCTGGATCTTTTAAAACTTCGCCCTTCCGATAAGAACCTCATGTTCACTGTAGCCGAGGCTTATTACAATGCTAAAAAATACGATAACGCCATCACCTATTACGATGAAGTGTTACGAATGGATAAACAAAGCGCCGATGCGCTGTACATGATCGGCATGTGTTATCAAAAGAAAGGCGAAAAGCAAAAAGGCATGCAACTGTGCGATAAAGCCATTGAAATGGACCCCAGCCTGCAAAGCCTGAAGCAAAAGAAAGAAATGCCTTTCTAATCGTCTGAACCGGGATTTTTTGGATTTAAAGGATGAAAAGGAAATAAAAAGAGTCTTCATTTGTTTGAAGACTCTTTCTTTATAGTTACTTTTCTAATCTCTTTATTCATCCTAAAAATCCACCCAATTCCCGGTTCAGACCACTTCCTGCCAATCCCATAATCCCGAAAATCCCGGTTCTGACTACATTCGCTCCGGCACTTTAATGCCCAGTAAATGCATGGCATCTTTAATCACATTGGCCGTTAACTGGCAAAGCTGCAAACGCAGTTGCTTCTTTTCTTCATTCTCGGCTTTCAACACACTGTGTGCCGTATAAAAAGTATTATAGGTTTGCGCTACGCTGTAAATATAATTGGCAATAGCCGACGGATTGTGTTCGATGCCGGCTTCACGGACCACCTCGGGATATTGCTCCACCAACAACAACAAGCTTTTCTCCAAAGGTAACAGCGGTGAACCATCCATGACCTTTGAGCTATCTGCGGCTTCCTTCCTCAAAATCGATTTTATCCGGGCATGCGTGTATTGAATAAACGGACCTGTAAATCCATGAAAATCTATGGATTCTTCCGGATTAAAAACCATCTTCTTTTTAGGATCCACTTTCAGCAGGAAAAACTTGAGTGCCCCCAAAGCAATGGTTTCATACAGTTCTTTTAATTCTGCTTCGGAGAACTCTTCGATCTTACTTTTCTCTTTGGTTTTGGCTTCTGCTTCCCTCACCATTTCATCTACCAGGTCGTCGGCATCTACTACGGTTCCCTCCCGGCTTTTCATTCGGCCGCTGGGCAATTCCACCAAACCATAACTTAAATGATAGATACCATCGGCATAAGGCATTCCCAGTTTTTTGAGGATCAGCTTCAGCACCTTCATGTGATAGTTTTGTTCATCGGCAATCACATAAATGCTTTGATCATAGTGAAACTCCTCGTATTTCTGGTGTGCCAGTCCAAGATCCTGCGTGATGTAAACCGAGGTTCCATCCTTGCGCAACACCAGTTTTTCATCCAGCCCTTCATCGCTCAGATCAATCCACACGCTGCCATCTTCCTTCCGGTAGAAAACACCTTTCTCCAAACCCAATTCCACAAACTTTCTGCCGAGTAAATAGGTTTCGCTTTCATAATAAGTTTTATCGAAATCGCTGCCGATGCGTTTATAGGTTTCGTCAAAACCTTTGTACACCCAGCTGTTCATCTCTTTCCAAAGCTTCATTACTTCAGGCTTGCCGTTCTCCCAATCTACCAGCATTTGCTGGGTCTGTTTCATAATGGGCGCATTGCGTTCGGCTTCTTCCTTGGTTTGTCCGGCAGCAATCAAATCCTGCATTTCTTTTTTATGTTCATTGCTGAACTTCACGTAATAATCACCCACAAAATGGTCGCCTTTAGTGCCGGTGGTCTGCGGCGTATCGCCGTTGCCAAACAACTCCCAGGCAATCATGCTTTTGCAGATATGAATGCCACGGTCGTTGACAATACAGGTCTTCATCACATCATTGCCTGTCGCCTTTAAAATTTCAGCAACGCTCCAGCCCAAAAAATTATTCCGCAGGTGGCCCAGGTGCAGGGGCTTATTGGTGTTGGGAGAGGAGTACTCCACCATCACCTTTTCTGGTTTTCCGGCCCTTTTCTCAATTTCTGAGGTAGAGAAGTTTTGGGAAAGGAACTCTGTGAAATAGGCATCATTCACCGAAAGATTCAAAAACCCTTTTATGACGTTGAACGATGTAAACAATTCACTGTTATCTTTCAAAAGCTGTTCGCCGATTTCATTACCCAGTTGCTCCGGGGATTTGCGTAACTGCTTTACCAGGGCAAACAACACCATGGTGTAATCGCCTTCAAACTCCGGCTTTGTCTGGTTCA
Organism: uncultured bacterium; assembly: GCA_966095395.1. GTDB lineage: Bacteria > Bacteroidota > Bacteroidia > Chitinophagales > Chitinophagaceae > Flavisolibacter. The sequence continues at coordinate 36,095 of CBHTSW010000020.1, forward strand.
CCAGTACGTCGTCGGCCGCTACCGGAACTTTATAAAGATCTTCAATGGCTTTAGCCCCGGCTTCCTTTATTTTTTGTAGTAAACTCATTCTTTCAAGTATGATTTGCGCCGCAATTTAAGAATTCGTTGGCAGAGCATTGGCCGTAGCTTTCACCACAGTTAACGAAATCTATACAGAAACTCCCGAATTAGCTATTATTTTCGCAGCTTTCATGCGAAGGGTCCACCATAAAATAAGGAAGCTCATTTTTAAGGTCCTGGATATTTTTTATCCTTTGTTCAGGCGGTTCATGCCCCTGCAAACCTATCATTATGCAGCCTGCGGTGGCGTGAATACGGTGCTTACACTTTTCGTCTATTTTGTGTCGTACAATTACATCCTGAATAAAGAAGTGCTTCACCTCGGTTTCATTGCATTCAAACCGCATATTGCGGCTTTGTTCATGTCCTTCCTTGTTTCCCTGCCCGTGGGATTTTACCTCAGCATGTTCGTCATCTTCCAGGGTTCTTATTTAAAAAGAAGGGTACAATTTTTCCGCTACTTTGTGGTTATTATTGGCTGCATGCTTATTGACTATATAGGCCTGAAAATATTTGTAGAATACTTCGGATGGTACCCTACACTTTCCAAAATGCTGAATACTGTTATTGTGATCATTTTTAATTATTTCTCGCAGCGGCATTTTTCTTTTAAAGTGCAGAAGCCCGCTATACAGGCAGAGAAGCTAAGAGCCTGAGCTCTCAACAGCTAAACCTCTTCATCGTTTCAAAACGCAAGGTCGGCCTCAGAAATCACCACACTTAGATTGCCTACACAATTACTGCGTATCAGCAAATGCTGCGGCAGGGCATGTACAGCCGTCAGTTGCAGGTTATTGACCGAGCCGGAACCCTTAATCCCTTTTGTCCACTCCCGGTTAAGCCAGGCGTTCAGCGTTACAGAAGCCGTATCGTAATAGCCGGCCAGTTCGAAAGAAGTATATTTTTTAAGTTCACTAACGATCCTTTTACTAAAAAGCCATTTGGCTGTTTTCAGCAAGAAGTTTTTTGTTTTCAGGTCATAGTCCATCTCCTGCACTTCTATTGATTTTTTTTCAGCATTATAAACCGGCTTGCCCGTAAAGAAAATGGTACCATTAAACGAACCTTCAAAATCAACCTGTATCAGCAGGTCGCCCTTTTCATCACCGGATACCCTTGTTTCCTTAACCGTAACATGCCGTTTAAAAAGCCCTTCCGTTATATCAAACCTCTTGTTGGCCAAATAACCATTCAGCACCTTACTGAGTGAATCGTATTGCAAAGCCGCTTCCAGGTAAATATTAAAACCACCGGGGTGATTGGCTGTAGTTAAATCAGGAACGGCTGAAACAATGGCCTCCGGTTTAGCGAAACTGATTACCGGCGTAGCCGATATACCGATATTGATATTCAGCAGGTCGTTCTTTGCATTGATATTTTCCATGCGCAAGGTTTTAGGGTGTAAACTAAAATAACCAACATTGGGAATGGAATAAACACCACTCAGCATATTCCACGCCTGCTGCATATAGGGCCTCAGGTTCAGGGCTCCGAAAGAATCTTCCATGGCTTTTTTGGAAAGGTCCAGTTCGGCCTTTAACCCGTTCATGACACTGGTCGTAACATCCTGTCCCCAAAAGCATACCGAACATTTATTTATAGCCTGTGGTTCATGGCGAATGATCCTGGTGCTTAAAATATGATTAGGCAACAGTTTGAACGTGCTGGTATAGCCCACATTCACTTTTCGTTCCGGTTCGTCAAACCCGCAACGGCAGGCCGGCGTCCAGGGCGAAAGCACTGCGCCGTTGAGGCAGGCCCTTGTAGAGCCAATGATCTGGTAATAACCGGTAAAGCCTAAATTCAATGTAGTTCCGTTCATGCTCATTTTTAAGGACGAGCGGCGGAAGCGGTATTTATAGCGGGTGGCGCAATCAGCCTGCACCCAATCGTTGGGATAATTGGGGGAAGTAAAAACCGTATCCACGTTTTTCTCAGCCAGGGAATAGATGGAGCGCAAATTGATTTGAATAGGAATATCTATCTGTGATTCAGGCAGGGAATCAACGGTAAGATTGGATGATGTTTTTTGTGCGTTTGCAAAACATGTAAAAACAAAAGCACTCACTAAAAAAATGATCCTCATGATGGATGGAGCTTGGTCAAATATAAAACGCAAACCAGGTAAAAAGTCAAAAGTAAAAATTCAAAACACTCAACCACAACTCCTCTGTTTCTTGTTTCTGGTTTTTAGTTTCTTGTTTCCCTGCCCAATAAATAGCCTTGTAATCCACGTCTTTTCAAACAAAATGCCCCGCCTTCACTCTAAGGAAAAGGTCCGGTGCCTTGTTTATTTCTTTTCGAGATCATCAGGGGAACGAAAAGCACTTAGAAATAAACACAGCACCTGCAGTAGTTGCGCATAGCACGACAACCTACCTACCGTAAACAACGACTAAAAATAAATGGTTGTCCGCCTGTGCACCGGCCCGGCCAATTCAGGCGGAGCCATTGAATTGGCCGGGATCTTTTGTTACTTTTGGAACAATGCCAAAAGTGACAAACAATAAAAGAGTCAGGTCAAAAAAGAATCTCCGTCTAAAAAGAATCACACAGCATACGAAAAGAAAGACTGTAAATAAACGCCTGTTGTCATGTGCCCCCGGCCTTGCACCCATCTTATCTTTCTGCCCATTAATTCTCCCTGTTATTTTATCTTACATACGCTCCGCCAACTTTTAAACGCTTGTTAATGATCAAGAGTATAACTGCATTCTTGTTTATAATAATAACTTATGCATCCTGTAACAATGCTTCCATCAATGTAAAAGCCTACAATGGCTGGAAGACTTATGCCGGTACAAAAGACGGCATACGGTATTCTTCTAATGATCAGATCAACACGGCCAATGTTTCGCAATTACAATTGGCATGGAGCTACAGCACCCATGATAAAGACACCGGCAACCGTACGCAAAACCAGTGTAATCCTATTGTGGTGGATGGTATTTTATATGGGACTTCGCCCCGCTTGAAACTCTTTGCCCTCAACGCCGCCACCGGGAGCCAAAAATGGTTGTTTGATCCCGCTACAGAAGACACTTCAGGCAAAAACGATCCCGCTGCTTTTTTTAAAGTGAACCGCGGTGTGATGTACTGGCAGGATGAGAAGGGAAGGGACAAACGCATTTTCTATAGCGTAGGAGCAAAAACCTATGCCATCAATGCGGCAAATGGAAAGCCAATAAGAAGCTTTGGCAATAACGGGTTTATTGACCTGGCTGAAAACCTGGACCGGGACAAAGATTTTAATCCTTTCATTGCCGGCACTACACCGGGAGTGATCTATAAAGACCTCTTCATCATGGGTACACGAGTGGCAGAATCTGCCGATGCCGCACCCGGTCACATACGGGCCTTTGATGTGCGGACAGGAGAGCGGCGATGGATCTTTCATACCATTCCGCATCCCGGTGAAACCGGATATGAAACCTGGCCCGATAAAGAAGCCTGGCAAAAACTGGGTGGCGCCAACAACTGGGCCGGCATGGCCTTGGATGAACAACGGGGAATTGTTTATGTGCCTACCGGTTCTATTGGCGGGGATTTTTATGGCGGCTTCCGCAAAGGACAAAACCTTTTTGCCAACTCCCTCATCGCACTGGAGGCCGCTACCGGTAAATACCTCTGGCATTTTCAGACCGTGCATCACGACTTGTGGGACCGGGACCTGCCGGCCAATCCTAATTTGGTCACCTTGCACAAGGACGGAAAGACCATTGATGCCGTAGCGCAGATCACCAAACAGGGTTATGTGTTTTTATTCGACCGCACCAATGGAAACCCCATCTTTCCCATTGAAGAAAAACCGGTTCCCCAAAATGCCCTGCCCGGCGAAGAGCCATGGCCCACGCAACCCATCCCCACATTGCCCGCGCCTTTTGCCCGCCACACCTTTACGGAAGAAGACATTACAGATATTACCCCGGAAACCCGCCGCGAAATGAAGGAAAAGTTTAAGCAGGTGAAATATACACACCCGTTTGCGCCACCATCCAAAGAAAGTTCTTGGATCTTCCCCGGCTTTGATGGGGGAGGCGAGTGGGGCGGGGCTGCCGTTGATCCCGAGACACAAATATTGTATGTGAACAGCAGTGAATTGCCCTGGACGCTCACCATGATTGATGTTCCCAAAAACAATCAAAACAACCGTTCTTTAAATGGTACAGGCCATGCCATTTACAACAGGTATTGTCTTTCCTGTCATGGTCCGGAGCTCAAAGGAAATGGGACGTCCTATCCCTCATTGGTCAATATTGCAAAGAAATACAATGAAGACATCATCCGGAAGATAGTGGAGAACGGAAGGAATATGATGCCATCGTTTAAGCAACTACCCGAAAATGAAAAAGGCGCATTACTGGCTTTTCTGTTGAATGCTGAGGAAAAAGAGCCGGTTACCAAAACAAGGGCCGGTAAAGGGTCATCTGAACTACCCAAAGAACCGGGCGGACAGGAGGCTTCTAATCTTGGTGCAAAGAAAAGCATCCTTGATGAAGTGCCTTACACCATGACCGGCTATAACCGCTTCCTCGATAAAAACGGGTACCCTGGTATCAAACCACCCTGGGGCACCTTGAACGCCGTGGACTTAAACAGCGGCAAACTGTTATGGAAAGTGCCTCTCGGTGAATTTGAAGAATTAAAAAGCAAAGGCATAACAGCTACAGGCACACAGGTATACGGCGGCCCGGTAGTAACCAAAGGCGGCTTGCTCTTTGTTGCCTCCACACAGGATGAAAAAATGAGAGCCTTTGATAAGAAAACAGGCAGGCAGTTATGGGAAGCCAAACTACCCGCTGCCGGTTATGCCACACCGGCCGTTTATTCCCTCAATGGCCGGCAATACGTGGTGATTGCCTGCGGCGGCGGAAAGGTGGGAAGTAAATCGGGTGATGCGTATGTGGCATTTGCCCTGCCTGCTGCATCTGAATGATCTGTGTTTTGAATATGGAAGAAGTACCGCTGTCATTGACTGGAAAGGAGGTAAGGGCAAAGTGTTTTATAAATTCTCCAACGGCAAGGCATAACTCTTTTTTGTTGTATGAAGCGGACGCTATTGCTTCTGTCATCGCCTTTGTACGGTGTCCGGCCACTGGCGGTTCTCTCTTTGTACGTTCAGGAATTCCTTGCATTACTGTTTAAGTTTCTTTTAAACAATGAAGCTTGTGCCAGGCGCATGACGCACAAAGAGAGAAGATTGGTAAGCAACAGCCGTTTGTGCGGACTCATACTTTGGTGGCTGCACGGCAATTATTATTTTAAGGGCATATGAAAAAACCAGCACATCACCTGGAAAAACACTCGTTCATGGCTGTTTTTACAATGGTAGCATATTCCTTTAACTCTGCAGCATCTGGTGGCAAACCGATCAAACAATGAATTTGCCCTGCAAAACATTTATCCCATACCTTAACACCAGCTCTTCTTAATTTGGCGGCATATAAAATGCCGTCGTCTCTCAGCGGGTCAAACTCGGCGTTAATGATCACTGCCGGCGGCAGGCCTTTCAAATCCTCTGTCAGTACAGGTGAAACCTCGGGATTATTGTACTGGCCGGGAGCATAGGTTTCCATGGCGAAGAAACACGCCGCCTTTGTTTGAAAATACCCTTTGGCATTTTGCTGATACGAAACAGAGGTTTCCATATGCTGCGGGCGGCAATCCACAGGCAGCCCGTTCAGGATCTGAAGCCTGATTTTACCAGAGATGCCTTCTTTTTTTGCTTTTTGCACCACCACCGCGACCAGATTAGCGCCCGCACTATTTCCCATTAAGGCAATGCGGCTGGTATCGCCTCCTAGTTCGCTGCCATGTTCGGCAATCCATTTAAAGGCATTGTAACTGTCGTTCACTGCTGCGGGAAATTTGTGCTCGGGAGCCACCCGGTAATCAATAGCAAAAACGATGGCCCCATAGGTCTTGGCTTCTTGCCACAAGGAAGGCTCCAGTCCAGGTACCAGAGGCGAGATAAAACCACCCCCATGGTAATTGATTACAATGGGAAGGTTTTGCGCATGAAGAGGATTAAACACCAGAACCGGTATGCTGTCGGCAGTGATCTTGATCCGTTTGACATCTTCTTTGGGATAGAGTATGAGGGGCAGGTCTGGGAACTTGATTTGTTCGATAGGCATTTTACGAAGCTGCTCAAGAGTAAGGTCCTCATATCCGATCATCTTTAAGAAAGAAGCTACTCTTGGGTCTAATTGCCGGGTACCGCAAGCTTGGGCAAAAAGTTCCTGCCCGTTAGGTACCAGCAAGATGCCTAGAAAAAAAATGAACATTGATTTCTTCATGAAGTCGTAAATTATTTGGTTGAATAATGTGCGCAGGTTTCACAATTTACCCATCTGGACCCATAGGGAGAAATATAAAAACATGCGTTCAAACCTTTCCATCCTTCATGGCTCGCTTCACACTTCCTTATCCGGTACTTGCATGATCAGCTTTTTCCCTAAACGTCATGCTTTTGCAGGGTTATAAGAACTTTCCCTTCCAAGCCCTTCCGCCAGGCCTGTGCCAGACAGCCTTGCCCTGTAATCTGCAATGAACAACTAACTTTACCAATACATCAGAAAGCCGGTTAGTATGGAAGTGATCCTGTTCATCTCTGTGGCCTTTGTTATGGGATATATCTTTCTAAAGGCCGGGTTGCCTCCGCTCATTGGCTACCTGGCCGGCGGGTTTTTATTATCAGCCTTTGGCTACAGCAGTTCGCCCACGCTTGACCAACTGGCCAATATTGGCGTTATATTCCTGTTGTTTACACTGGGAACGAAGATCCGTTTAAAGAATTTTGTTCAACCCGAAGTAGTGGTTTCCAGTGTGCTGCAGATCGTCATGAGCGTGACCTTGCTTTCAGGGCTGTTTTATCTGATCGGCATTTCGGCTGGTTTTTCCCTGCCACAAACTATTCTTCTGGGGATATTGCTGGGAGCGGCCAGTACCATTATTGCTGCCAAAGGCCTTGAAGAGAAAGGCGAACTGGATTCCTACCACGGCAGGCTGGCCATCAGCATCCTTGTGATGGAAGACATTATACTGATCGGCATACTTGCTTTTACCGGTTTGAAAGCTCCTTCACCCTGGGCCCTGCTGCTTCTTTTATTGCCTTTGCTAAAACCGGTTGCCATAGGAGTACTTCATTCCATTAGGGACGGGGAGTTGTTGCTTTTATACGGAATATTAATGGCGCTGGCCGGGTCGGTCCTTTTTGATTCACTGCACCTGGGCGCCGAACTGGGTGCGTTTGGTTTGGGAGTGTTGCATGCGGGAGAAGATAAATCGAAAGAACTCTCAGACAAGTTATGGGGGCTTCGTGAGGCCTTTTTGATCGGTTTTTTTCTGAAGATCGGCCTTACCGGCACTCCGGGTTGGCAGGACCTTTTTTACGCAGTGATACTTGTACTGTATTTACCGGTGAGAGTAACCATTTTCTTTTTGATCCTGACCGGTTTTCGTTTGCGGGCCCGAACGGCTTTCCTTACCGCTACATCCCTCGTCAGTTTCAGTGAATTTGCGCTCATCACCGGCGCTATTGCCATTAGCGCCGGCCTGTTGCCGCAATCGCTGCTGATCACACTGGCTACTACCCTGGCCCTGTCTTTCCTGGCAGGAACCCCCACCAATATTAACGCTACTTCTATTTACAACCGGCTGGAGAAGTTCCTGCAACGGTTTGAAAGAAAGAAAATCCGCAGCGATGCAGAAACCAACACCATAGGATATGCGAATTTTGTAGTAGTGGGCATGGGCAGAATGGGCACCGCTGCTTACGACTACCTGGCCAACCATGGTAAAAAAGTGGTAGGCTTTGATAACGATCCGGGAGTGCTGGAAAAACAGAGGGCCGGCAAACGAAGGGTATTGTTCGGGGATGCCAACAGTAAACAGCTCTGGAAAAACCTGGATATCGCTCAGCTCCAGGGTGTGGTGTTATCCATACCGGAAGATCCGGGCAAGTACAATGTTATTGAAACACTTCGCAAGAGGGGATTTGTAGGAGGTATTAGCGCCGTGGCTGGCTCGGAAGAGCAGGTAAGACTGCTGAAAAAAGCGGGAGTCAATACCATCTTCAACCCCCTTGTGCAGGCAGGCACCGAAATGGCAGAACGGGTTGTGATATCGAGACTACCGGAAAAGACAGAATGATGAGAGACGGGTTGCAGATTCATATTGCCAATTTTTTTCCAGGCAGGTACCGGCCCCGGTTTTTGGCGCCAAAATAGCTCTCTTTGTAAGGCCCCCGGGTAACGGTTCTCCGCTAACCACTGGCAAATATGCTTGTTTTCTTTCCCAACCAAATTCTCTTTATTCTTTCTCTGGCTATGCTCGTTCATGGTTTTGTAGAGAAGGAAGGCTTTTACTTCGTCATCTTTTTCTCCAGGGACTGAATGCCCTCATTAAGCGCAGTCTGGCTATAGTGCGTATAAACTTCTTTGAAGACTTAAACACAAAGGACATCTATAAATATCTTGTTGTGATGGCTTCCAACTTTAGTTCTTTTGTACCCTATATTACAAAGGAAGAGGGCCAGATAAATGGTCACCCGGTCTCATCCGGACACCTTTGCAGGTGAGCAGTGGTGCCATTGGAAAAAGCTGAAAAAACGTTGCCGGGCAGAGGCCCATAGCCGGCCGGGGCAGGTCGTTACCGGTTTGCCGGGTTTTTCCATTCCTTTTCCAAACGTTCAATAGATTCCTTTACTCTTGTGGCCCGTGTTTCTTCGCGTTTGGCGGTTACAATCCATTCCACGTATTCCTTACGGTTAGTGAAAGAAAGGGAGTTGAAAAAGGCTTCCTGCTTTTTAGCTTTTTTTAAAGCCGCCGCAAAATCATCGGGCAGGTAAATGATCTTTTTTTGTGCATCAATGTATTTAAAGATCTCTCTTTCTTTCGGCTGAGCTTCCTTCTTTTTGTCAGCCTCCGATTTTAGCCGCATGCCAAAAGCCGACCAGGTATCATTGAAAGAAATAAGACTGATCCACTGCATTTCCTCGTGTTTCAACAATTCGTCCCAGCCCTTGTCCCTTGTCAGATCGGTTTGTATTTTGGAAGTACCTTTTGGATAAAAGATCCAGCACACTACATCATCTTTGACCAGGGAAAGGACGTTGTTTAATTCTTCCTTCATCTGCGCCTGATCTTTTACAAACCAATGCACCTGGTTGTAATTTTTTGAAGAACTGGAGATCTTTATCCCATCAGGCAGGAGGCCCAAGTTCTTTTTAAAATCCGCAGGTGCGTTTATAGCAATCAAAGTGTAGTTCTCTTTTATTCTTAATTTTTGTGCAGTGGAGGTTGCTGGCATAAAAAGTATTAATCGCTAATATAAAATCTTGAGTCCGGATTCCTTCTTTAAACTTGCAGCATCAGGCCACGGAAATCTCACGGGTTTTCCCGAAAATTCCTTTCGACCACCACTGATTGGACTCGTCAACCTTTCTTTCTGCCAAAATTGCACATTACTGCCTCACGGCACAATCATTGATAAACACTATAGAACTATTAAATTCATTAATCAAATGGGAAAAATAATTGGTATTGACTTAGGTACAACTAATAGTTGCGTAGCTGTAATGGAAGGCAACGAGCCCGTGGTAATTGCCAACGATGAAGGCCGCCGTACAACGCCTTCGGTAGTGGCTTTTTTGAAAAACGGCGAACGCAAAGTGGGTGATCCGGCCAAACGCCAGGCCATCACCAACCCGCACAACACCATCATGAGTGTGAAGCGTTTTATGGGCCGCCGCTTTGATGAGGTGACAGAAGAGATTAGCCACTGGAGCTATAAAGTAGTTAAAGGTGACAATAATACCGTTCGTATTGATATAGATGGCAGATTATACACGCCACAGGAAATTTCGGCCATGATTCTTCAAAAAATGAAGAAAACGGCTGAAGATTATTTGGGACAGGAAGTAACAGATGCGGTAATTACCGTGCCTGCTTATTTTAACGATGCCCAGCGCCAGGCTACCAAAGAAGCCGGTGAAATTGCTGGCTTGAACGTTCGCCGCATAGTGAACGAGCCTACAGCAGCTGCTTTGGCGTATGGATTGGATAAAGGCGGAAAAGATCACCATATTGCTGTGTTCGACCTCGGTGGTGGTACGTTTGATATTTCAGTACTGGAATTGGGCGACGGCGTTTTTGAAGTAAAATCAACCAATGGTGATACCCACCTTGGTGGTGATGACTTCGACAAAGTTATTATGGACTGGCTGGCCGAAGAGTTCCGCAAGGATGAGAACGTTGACCTGCGTAAGGATCCAATGGCGCTGCAACGTTTGAAAGAAGCATCTGAAAAAGCAAAGGTGGAATTGTCTTCTTCTTCTGAAACAGAAATTAATCTTCCCTATATCACCGCTATAGATGGCGTTCCCAAACACCTGGTAAAGAAATTAACCCGGGCCAAATTTGAGCAGCTGGCCGACAAACTGTTTGAGCGTTGTTTAAAGCCTTGCGAACAGGCTTTGAAAGATGCAGGCCTCAGCACTTCACAAATTGATGAAGTGATCCTGGTGGGTGGTTCTACCCGTATCCCTAAGGTACAGGAGATCGTGGAAAAATTCTTTGGTAAAAAGCCAAACAAAGGGGTGAATCCCGATGAAGTGGTGGCTGTTGGAGCGGCTATTCAGGGCGCCGTTTTAACCGGTGAAGTGAAGGATGTATTGTTGCTTGACGTTACGCCTCTGACATTGGGTATAGAAACCTACGGCGGCGTATTAACACCAATGATCCCGTCCAACACAACGATCCCAACCAAGAAATCGGAGACTTTCTCTACGGCTTCAGATAATCAGCCGGGTGTACAGATTCATGTACTGCAGGGCGAACGTCCTATGGCCAACCAGAACAAGAGCCTGGGTATTTTTAATCTTGATGGCATTCCACCAGCCCCCAGAGGTGTACCTCAAATTGAAGTGACCTTCGATATTGACGCCAATGGTATTTTGCATGTAACGGCAAAAGATAAGGGCACCGGTAAGGAACAAAAAATCCGTATTGAAGCCGGTTCCGGATTGAGCAAGGAAGAAGTAGAAAAAATGAAGGCGGAAGCCAAAGCCAATGAAGCGTCCGATAAGGCTGAACGTGAAAAAGTAGAAAAACTCAATCAGGCTGACAGTTTGATTTTCCAAACTGAAAAGCAACTGAAAGAGTATGGCGATAAAATTCCTGCCGATAAAAAAGGTACCATTGAAACAGCCCTGAACAAATTGAGGGAAGCACATAAAACCCAGGATGTGGCTCAAATTGATCCGGCTGTTACAGAATTAAACAATGCATGGACAGCCGCAAGCGAGGAAATGTATAAAGCAACGCAGGGCGCAGGACAAGCTGGTGAGGGAGCCGGACAACAACAAAGCACCGGTACCGGCAATGCAGGAGAGAATGTAACGGATGCGGAGTATGAAGAAGTGAAATAAAGATCACGGATCTCACAGATATAAAAACCACAGCTTGGCTGTGGTTTTTTTGTTGCAGGTTACTTTGTTTTTTAATTGGGTAAGGCAATAGGATCCTATCTTACCGGTTCGGCCGGTAGAAAAAGGTTATACTTTTCGATGGCGCTATTTTTTCTTCCACACTTCAAATTGGTGCATCAACCGGTTGTGTGTAATAGAATGACCTTGTTCATGTTCTTCCTCTCCGCCTAAAAATGTCTCCTTGTCTTCATCATCCAACTCGTCCCAAAATTCTTTTCCGGATTGGTCAGATTCCAAAACAGCTTTTGCTTCTTCCAGCAAAAACTCGTCACTGCAGTTGTCCACCAATGCGTGCAGCTTTTGTTTTAAATCGGGATTCATAAAAAATGGGCTTTCTCTAAGTTACTTATTAAATCGAAACAAGATCAAAAGAAAAAATGGGTCTTTTACCACCGGTTTTAGTTATATTCTACCTGCAGTAGGTAGAAAGACAAAAACTGCAGTATGCAGAATAAAAAAAGAATGGTTATACCACAGCTAACAGGGAGAACACAGCGCAAGATGCTTAGGCCGGCGGGTTTTTAATAGCCCCTGGCAAGCTCTCCCTGTTTTAAAAGAAAAAGTAGCGTTCCTGGTTTTTGCAAGGACAGCGGATTGAACTTAAAACTGAAATGCCTGCAACAAGGCAGGCATTCACTATAATAAAGTCTGTATTTCTTAAATGATATCCATTGCCAGCACAAAAAACGTAGTCACAAAAGGCAGAATAAGGGTTAACCATGGCCAATGCGTTGCAATAGCAAAAGCAAGAGCTGCCACTGAAATAAAGAATAAGATCCAATATAAACCTCTTGAGCTTCTTTTAACTTCCATGATAAAAATTTTGCGCAAAAATAAGGTAGAGATTTAAAATATTACTGCATTTTAAAAACTAATATTGCATACCCGCAAATCTTTGAAAGCTTTTATTATTTTCGTCGCCAATATGTTTTTTCAGGTACGACCCCTTAACCAGCGTTAAATATTATTGATGAGAATAGACTTTTATCTGCGTTTTCATACGCAATTCGGTCAATCGCTTGCTATTGTTGGAAATATTCCTGCATTGGGTCTGAATGAAGTAAACAAGGCCCTGCCTTTACAGTTTCTTAATGAAGATTTTTGGCAAACCAGTATTGAAATTGATCCTTCCGAATACCATTCCCTGCATTACCGCTATGTGTTTACCAACGAAAAAGACGAAGTGAAAATTGAGGCTGAAAAGGAAAGGGTAATTGATTTAAAGAAGAACCCTTCAGATGTTGTGGTTGTTGACACCTGGAACGATGAAAGTTCTTACGAAAATGCGTTTTACACCGCACCTTTTACAGATGTCTTTTTTAAAGAAAAAAAACCAAAAGCAAAAAAAGAAGACAACTTCACTCACCAGTTCAAACTAAAGGCGCCACTGCTTTCTGCCCATGAATGTGTTTTTATTTCAGGAAACGCAGAAGAATTAGGTAACTGGAATACCGGAAAACCCATCCTGCTTCAAAAGAGAGGCAACTGGTGGGTTTTGGACATTGACCTGTCCCAGACTACCTTCCCGATTGCTTACAAGTACGGCGTTTATAATTTCAAAAAAGAAGAATTCATCCGTTTCGAAGACGGCGACAACCGTATTTTACACTACGATATCCCGGCAAATAAACGGACCATCATCCACGATGGATTTATCCGCTTGCCCAATACCACATGGAAGGGCGCCGGCATTGCCATTCCTGTGTTTAGCCTGCGCACCAACAACAGCTTTGGCGTTGGCGAATTTGCCGACATGAAACTGCTGGTGGACTGGGCACAGGAAGTTGGTTTAAAGCTGGTCCAGATTCTTCCGGTGAATGATACCTCGGCCACGTATTCCTGGAAGGACTCTTATCCTTACGCGGCCATATCGGCCTTTGCCCTTCATCCTATTTACATTAACCTGCAAAAGGTGGCCGGCAAAAAAAATGCGCCGATCATAAAAGCGCTGGCTAAAAAGCAAAAGCAATTGAACGGCCTTCCCGAAGTTGATTACGAGCAGGTCATGCATTTCAAGATCAATGTGCTTCGCGAATTGTTTGAGATAGACAACCTTGCTTTTATAAAAGAAAAAGAGTACGGGGAGTTTTTTGAAGACAACAAAAACTGGCTGGTGCCGTACGCAGCCTTTTGTTTTTTGCGGGACAAATACGGCACTTCCGATTACTCGAAATGGAAGACCAATGCGGTTTATAATAAAGACGAAATTGAAAAACTTACCTCTCACAAATCAAAGCTGTTCAAGCATGTTGCCTTCTTTTATTTTGTTCAATACCATTTGCACCTGCAACTAAAAGAAGTTACCGATTATGCGCATAAAAAAGGCATTGCGGTAAAAGGTGATATTCCCATCGGCATTTACCGTTATGGCTGCGATGCATGGACCGCTCCCGAATTGTACAACATGGACATGCAGGCCGGTGCTCCGCCCGATGATTTTACCATTAAAGGGCAGAACTGGGGCTTTCCAACCTACAATTGGAAAAAGATGGAAGAAGACCATTTTGAATGGTGGCGCCAGCGCTTCCATCAAATGAGCAACTATTTCGACGCCTTCCGTATTGATCATATTCTCGGATTTTTTCGCATCTGGAGTATTCCGATTGATGCGGTGGAAGGGATCTTAGGACGTTTTATTCCTGCCCTGCCTGTTGCGGTAACAGAGTTTGGCGAACGGGGCATCTGGTTCGATTATGATCGTTTTTGCAAGCCCTTTATCAACGAGGATGTCCTTCAGAAATTATTTGGCGAACAGGCAGCCTTTGCAAAAGCCCATTTTGTTCTGGCCAACGACAAAAATGGTTACGACCTGAAAGAAGAGTTCAATACGCAAAGAAAGGTAGAAGAATACTTTGCCCTGCAGGAGGAATCGGAAACAACAATGGCCATCCAGCAGGGTTTGTTTGACCTCATCACCAATGTTATTTTGTATGAAGAGCCAGGCTCCAACCAGCAAAAATTCCACTTCCGCATTTTAATTGAATCTACCTTGTCGTACCAGTACCTGGAGGAAACGGCAAAGCCGAAGTTAAAAGAGCTTTATATTGACTATTTCTACCGCAGGCAGGATGAGTTCTGGAAACACGAGGCCATGAAAAAACTGCCGGCACTGAAAGAAGCCACGCACATGCTGGTTTGCGGCGAAGATCTGGGCATGGTCCCGCATTCTGTTCCCGAAGTAATGCAGCAGTTGGGCATCCTGAGCCTGGAAATACAGCGCATGCCTAAAAATCCGCAGACGGAATTTTTCAATCCAAAAGATGCGCCTTATTTGTCAGTGATAACGCCTTCCTCGCACGACATGAGCACCATCCGGGGATGGTGGGAAGAAAGCCGCGAAAAAACCCAGCGCTTTTTCAATACGGTTCTGGGCGAACAAGGCACGGCGCCGTATTTCTGTGAGCCCTGGATCACCCGGGCCATTGTGCTGCAGCATTTGTATTCACCGGCCATGTGGAGTATTTTTCAATTGCAGGATATCCTGGGCATGAGTGAAAAGCTGAGAAGGGAAAACCCGAACGAAGAGCGAATTAATAATCCTGCCAACGCCAATCATTACTGGAACTACAGGATACACCTGCCCCTCGAACAGCTCATAAAAGAAAAAGATTTCAATAAAGAGTTGAGCGAATATATCACCCACAGCGGAAGGGATTCACAGTCCTTTTAAGGTTAAGTTTGAGATTAAGGTAAATGCGTGGGCCTTTTGCCGTTAGCTCTTTAAATAAGTTGAGAAGTATGCGGCCGGCAACAGAATGGCTATTCAGCTTCTGTTGCGCCGCACTCTTGTACTGTCACAATTCTATGCAGCATAGTTTCACCCAAGGTCGCAAAGGTGCCAAGAAAGAAGGGAAATTGAGCTCTCCTTTGCGTCTCTTTTACTTTGCGTCTTTGCGAGAATAAAAAAGTGGAATAGCGAACAAAGCGTACAAGGGAGTGACACAAGGAACGATGAATAGAATTACAAAGCTGGCAACAAAAATTGATTAAATAGCATTTCAATAAACAGGAAAAATTCATTGCCTTAAGAAACATGAAAGTATCATACAAGTCCTATAACCTGAAATTTAAGTATCCGTTTGGCATTTCGAAAGGAACAAAAACACACCAGCCGACACTCATAGTAGAATTGGAACATTTGGGCCTTGTTGGCTATGGAGAGGCGCCTGCCATTACCTATTACCATCTCCCGGTGGAAAAAATGATCAGCGACCTGGAACAGAAAAAAATCTTTACGGAGAAGTTTGCCTTTACCGAACCGGAACGCTACTGGCATTACCTGCATCATTTGTTTCCGAATAATTCTTTTTTGGTTTGCGCCCTGGATATAGCAGGCTGGGACCTGTATGGAAAAATGAAAGGAAAACCGCTTAAAGACTTCTGGCCGGTTGAACATCCTTTACAACCGCAAACCGATTACACTATTGGCATTGACACCATTGAAAAAATGGTGGAAAAACTAAAAGAAAAACCCTGGCCTATTTACAAAATAAAACTGGGCACAGACAGGGATATTGAGATCATGGAAGCATTGCGAAAACATACGGATGCTGTGTTTCGCATAGACGCCAATGCAGCCTGGAAGGCAGATGAGGCCTTGGAAAAAATCAATGCCTTTAAAGATCTCGGTGTTGAATTTATTGAGCAACCACTTGCCAAAGACGATTGGGAAGGCATGAAATTTCTGTATGACAAATCGCCCTTGCCGCTGATAGCCGATGAAGCCTGCGTGGCAGAAGGCGATGTGGAAAAATGTCACAATCATTTTCATGGCATCAACATCAAGCTTACCAAATGCAGTGGTATTACGCCTGCTTTACGTATGATAAAAAGGGCCAGGGAGCTGAATATGAAAGTAATGGTAGGCAGCATGAATGAATCTACGATTGGTTCGGCGGCCATTGCCCACCTGATGCCGCAGATTGATTATGTGGATGTGGATGGTCCCTTGCTGCTGGAAGAAGACCTGGCAAGAGGATTGATCTATCAAAATAACGGACAGGTGCTGACGGCCGATGCGCCGGGTTTAGGCATACGATTTATGGATCTTGTTAAAAATGAAGGCTCACAAAAGTGAGCCTTTAAAATTATTTCATCTTCCACATTACCAAATACGCACCCGTAAGCTGTCCGGCCTGTACATAGGCGTGCCTTGTTGAATAGGGAAGGTTGTGTAAAATTCATCCACATCCACAAAAGGGCCGTTCACCCGGTATTTGGCAGGAGAGTGCACATCGGTTAATAAGCGGCTGCGTAGTTGTTCATCTCTTATTTGTCCAAGCCAGCCCAGGGCATAACCCATAAAATAACGCTGCATAGGAGTGAGGCCTTCTATCTTTTCCCCCTTTTTATATTGCGCGGTCTTTTTAAAAGCTTCAATGCCCAGGAGTATGCCGCCCAGGTCGGCAATGTTTTCACCCAGCGTAGCTTTCCCGTTAATATGATAACCTTTTATGGGTTCATATTCGTTGAACTGCTTTACCATTACCTGCGCCCTTTTGTTGAACTCCTCTTCATCGTTTTTGGTCCACCAGCTTTTTAAATTTCCTTTTTCATCATACTGTCTTCCCTCATCATCAAAGCCATGGGTGATCTCATGACCAATGGTGCTGGCGCCGGCATAGCCATAAACCGTAGCATCATCCAGCTCTTCATCTTTATAACCCGGAACGGTAAAAATTCCGGCAGGCAAAACAATTTCGTTGTTGGAAGGATTGTAGTACGCATTGTAGGTCTGTGGCGTCATTTCCCATTCATCCCTGTCCACGGGTTTACCTAATTTATTCATATGGTAATTATGCCACCAGGTGTTGGCATGGATCATATTCTGCACATAACTTTCCCTGCCTGTTTCCATAGCCGAGAAATCTTTCCATTTATCCGGATACCCCACCTTCTTTTTCATGGCAGCCAGTTTCACGTAAGCTTTTTGCTTGGTACTGTCGCTCATCCAGGTAAGATTACCAATGCGGTCTTTTAAAGCCTCACGAATGGCTTCCACCATATCGGAATAGCGCTTTTTGGCGGTTTCGCTGAAGAACTCTTTTACATAAAGTTGTCCCAGCAATTCGCCCATGGCCGCTTCCTCTGCACTAATCACCCGTTTCCAACGGGGCAATCTTTCCTTGGCGCCGGTAAACAGCTTACTGAAGTTGAAGGCTTCAATGCCATATTGTTCGGGCAGTGAACCGGAGAAATCCGAAATAAGATTGAACTTCAGATCTGTTTTCCAGACCTCAATAGGCGTTGTTTTTAAAACAGTATTCAGCGCCTTGAAAAATTCAGGTTGCCCCACAATGACCGAATCAAGATCCTTTACACCGGCAATTGTCAGAAAGTTTGTCCAGTCAATTGTGGAAGAAAGTTTGGGCAGATCGGAGATCGCCATTTTATTGTAGTTCTTATACGGATCGCGGAGGTCTTCGATTTTGCGGGAGGCCTGCGCCAACTTTGTTTCGAGGGATAAAATCTGCTGGGCACCGGCAGCAGCTTTTGTGCTATCCTCGCCAGACAGGGTTAGCACTTTAGTAATGTACCTCACATACTCGTTACGAATATTCCTGGTGGCAGAATCCTGCTTGAAATAATATTCTCTTTCCGGCAGTCCAATGCCACCCTGAATCAGTTTATAGCTCATTACCTCGCTATTCTTATCATCCTGAGTTACATAATCACTAAACAGAGTGGAGGACCCGATTTTCTTGAGCTCGGCAACCGTTGCCACCAACGATCTTACATCCGTGATGGCATCGATCTTATCCAAATAAGGCTGGAGCGGCTTCAAACCCAATTGTTCAATTTTGGAGCTGTCCATAGCGGTAGCCCAAAAGTCGCCGATCTTTTGTTCGGTAGATCCCTTTACCGCAGTTGCAGCCGCTGCTTTTTCACTGATTTCTCTCAGCCGGTTCCGGTTTTCTTCAATTACCAGGTTGCCTATGCTCCAGCTTCCATAAGCAGGGGGGATAGGATTGTTCTTTATCCATCCGCCGTTCGCATACAAAAAGAAATCCTGCGAAGGGCTTACCGTGGTGTCCATATTGACGGCCAGAACATCCATCTTGTTTCTAGCAGAATCATTTTTTTCCGCAGAACCTTTTACCATACCAGTATCGTTGCAGCCGGCAACCATGGCTGCCGCTAGGCCAAAAAATAAAATCCGCATCCTGTTTGTTTTAGATTTTAAATATAACAATTGTGCTATTCATTCAGTATAATTTACACAGCAGGTTTTGTGCAAGAAAAAGCCTTCCCGCAAAGGAAGGCTTTATGTATGCTTGGTGAGAGACGTTTTGCTTATTGATCAAGGTTGACCGGATAGGTATAAGGCATATCATTACCCGGATAAACACCTTCGAACTTAACGGTTCCGGAAATATTGGAAAGAAGTTCTGTCAGATCTTCCACGGAGTTAACCTGCTGGCCGGCCACGCTAATAATGATAAACGTGGGTTGGATCCTTGCACGGCCCAAAGGACTGTCTTCGTAAATTTTATTTACGACCACACCTCCGTCAACACCATATTTTCCTGCTTTATCACTGCCTAAGGTGCTGAGGTCGGCCTTTAATCTTGTCCGGATATCAGAGCTCACCACATCGGTCTTTTTCTTAAGCGATACGTTGACATTGTATTCTTTTCCGTTGCGTACATAAGTTACAGGGACTTTATCGCCGGGACGGAAGCCCGCAATTTGTGCACTCATTTGCAAGCCGGATGTAACCTTTGAATTATTTACCTTAGTGATCACATCACCTTTTTTAATACCGGCTGCAGCGGCGCCACCATCCGTGCTTACGCCACTCACGTACACACCCTCAATATTGGTAGGGATCCCAAGAGCTTTTAGTTGCTCTTCAGACGCATCATCGGTAGGAAAGTAGCTTACGCCTAAATAACCTCTTTGCACATCACCATACTGAATGATATCGTTAACAATTTTTTTGATGATGTTCACCGGGATGGCGAATGAATACCCTGCGTACGTTCCCGAAGGAGCCAGGATGGCCGAGTTGATACCGATTAACTCACCCTTTGTATTGATCAGGGCGCCACCACTGTTACCCTGGTTTACAGCAGCATCGGTTTGAATAAAGGATTCAACAGGCGTATCATTTCCTTTGGTTTGGCGTCGGTTGATACCAATGCTGCGTCCTGTTGCCGATATGATACCAGCTGTAACGGTAGCATCTAACGTTAAAGGATAACCCACTGCCAACACCCACTGGCCTAACTGGATATTATCTGAATTACCATAAACCATGAAGGGCAACTTGGTGCCGTCAATCTTCAATACGGCAATATCGCTGCTTGGGTCGCGGCCGATCACCCGGGCCTTATACGTTTTCCGGTTGGAAAGTGTAACATTGATCTCAGCAGCAACGCCGCCGCCCTGGTCTGAAATGACGTGGTTGTTGGTCACCACGTAGCCATCTTCGCTAATGATCACACCGCTACCGGATGCCCTTTGCTCAGGAATGATGTTGGGGCCAAAGCCTTCACCAAAGAACTGGTCGAAAAAATCATCAAAGCTTCTGTTTCGGGGAAGATCATTTGATACCCGTTTTGCCGGGATCTTTGTTTTAATGTGCACCACGGCAGGAACTGCAGCATTAGCCGCATTGGTAAAATCTAAACCATCTGCCGGAGTGCCAGCCTTACCGTCAAAAAATCCTGCATAATTAGCAGGAACGCCCTTTTCCGCCGATCCCAGAATTGATACTTCGGGATTGGAAATTTTATTGTACACTACCACGCTACCAACGGCAGAAGCAGCGCTGATAGCTACTATTAAAAAAATCTGTTTGAGTTTCATGGTTTATTCAGTTTGAATGTTAATCTATAGTGTCAAAATATGTGCCTTAGCTTCACAAAATAACTATACTCTTCTGCTAAAATAAAACCTTCGAACCAGTTTAACATTAATTTACTAAGGCCTTCGTAGTTCATTAACAACGTCCATTACGCGTTATCATCAAGCTCCAGCAAAAACTTTACGGTGTCCACGCTGTCGGCGTAATCGCTGATCTGCGGGCATTGTACTTGCCCAAAAGGAATATTGTGATTTCCTGCCACACATTGAATATTCTCGTCGAGCAGCAACGCCATCCGCACTTCTCCTGCATTGATGTAGTACTCGTAATGTAACTGGCTGATGGGAGAGAAGGGAGACGGATCTTCCACAAGCAAGATGCTTCCGTTCGTCATGTAGTACCGCTTATTAATCATAAGCACGGCTAAGTTATAATCATAGTTGTTTTTGTACTTGTGGTGATTGATGAGGAAATCGTATTTTTTAAACGCCCCAAGCAAGGGTTCAAAATCGTAATGCTCTGGGACAAAGATCTTGGTCACATTTCGGCACCCCAGTCCGAAATATTGGTACACATCATCGGCCAGGGCTTCCAGGTCTTCTTTTGATTCATCGCCTTCCAGAATGGCTACAGACGTCCGGTTTTTCCGGATAATGGTTGGGTAATCTTTAAAGTAATACTCAAAATATCTTGAGGAATTGTTGCTGCCGGTAGCTATATAGGCATCACAGTTTTTGAGCATGGCACTTATCACAAAATACTCTCTGGCCTCAGCATTCCATTCCACTAACTTACTGACCAGGTGTTCAATTAAAACTTCATCCTTGCCCGAGGGTTTGATACGGGCATAATGCCCGGTAAGAAAAACACACAATAAATCGTGAAAGCCAACCAGCGGAATATTTCCGGCCATGACAATGCCGACTTTTTTAGGGGAGGGGTTTTCTTCAGGTATTTTGTATTTATCTGCAAGCTTCTGAAGTTTTTCCGGCTGCAAAAAATTATCGGCAATATTCTCTACCGACAGATCAATGAACTGCGGTATAAACCAGTTATTAGCTAAAAAAGCCCTTTGTTTTACCAGCAGCCAGTGCTCGTCATTGCTTAGCAAATAATTACCTAACTGAACCAGCAACTCTTTTCTTTGTTGTAATTTCATTCCCGAACTTTAAATTTGCCCACAAAATTATTCCCTACCAATCAAACATACGTTATGGCTATAAAGATTACAGAAGAATGTATCAACTGCGGAGCTTGTGAACCCGAATGTCCGAACAATGCAATTTATGAAGGAGGCGTGGAATGGGCCATTACTGATGGCACGACAGTGAAGGGTGAATATACTTTAATAGATGGAACGGTTGTGACCGCCGACCAGCGCAATGCGCCTATTGCAGTGGACACTTATTATATTGTTCCAAGCAAGTGCACCGAATGCCAGGGTTTTCATGAAGAACCTCAGTGTGCGGCCGTGTGCCCGGTAGATTGCTGTGTTCCGGATGAAATGTACCGCGAAACGGTGGAAGAATTATTAAGTAAGAAAGAAAGGTTGCACTTATAAATTTTGTAACTTACGTCATCCGTAAAATGCAGCGCAAGCTGCTCCAAAAAACAGGTGATATTTCCTGTGTAAAAAGGTGAAGAAACAAGATTTCTTCACCTTTCTTATTTTAATCGCTGATCCGTTAACCTTTTTGCGTTTTACACATTTCTTGCCCGTTTTGTTGCTCCGGACAAAAATTTTTCACCTGGCCAGGCTACCGGTTTTTATTCCTTCGGGGGTTGATGACAGGGCCCTGTAGTAAAAAATCTTTGAAAAGAAAACCTCATTTCACCTTCCGCATTCAGCGGATTAAGCTCGCCGATTAAAAATAATTTTCTACTTTCCGGCTTTAATTGTTTCCATTCATGAAGAAAAAAATTGCATTGGTTACGGGTGGTTATTCTGGTGAAGCCACTATATCCTACAGATCGGCTAAAACTATTTATAACCATCTAAACAAGGACAAGTATGAAGTTTACCTGGTCGATGTAAACCCCGAAGGCTGGTTTTATGAAGACGAAAAAGGCCAAAAAACAGAAATAAATAAGAATGACTTTACCCTGCCGTTAAACGGCCGGAACGTATCCTTCGACGCCGTTTTTATAGGCATGCATGGCACCCCTGGTGAAGACGGAAAACTGCAAGGCTTTTTTGACATGATGAAGCTGCCCTATACATCCTGCAACGCGGCCACATCGGCACTGACCTTTAATAAGCGTTACACGGTGGCTGTAGCTCACATGGCCGGCATACCGGTGGCAAAGTCGGTCCATCTTTTCAAGCATACACCTCAGGATCTTGAAGAAATTCTTTCTTCGCTTAAGCTGCCGCTTTTTGTAAAACCCAATAATGGAGGTTCCAGCATTGGCATGAGCAAGGTCACCGAACCCTTTCACCTGAAAGAGGCGCTTGAAAAAGCGTTTAAGGAAGATGACCAGGTGTTGGTAGAACAAATGATACAAGGCCGAGAATTTACGGTAGGCGTTTATAAATCAAAAGGGCAGATCACGGTTTTACCCATTACCGAAGTAATAGCGCATAAAGAAAAAGAGTTTTTTGATTTTGAGGCCAAGTATGGCGGAAAATCAACCGAAATAACACCGGCAGAAATCAGTGAGGAGTGGAAATCGCAGTTGGAAAGTACCGCTAAAAAAATCTACCAGGTATTTAATTGCAGGGGAGTGGTCCGTATTGACTTTATTTACAACACAGAAGAAGACCGTCCTTACATGCTTGAAATAAATACCATACCGGGGCAAAGCGACGCCAGTGTGATTCCCCAACAGGTAAGGGCAAAAGGCGAAAACCTGGAAGATTTTTATTCTAAACTGGTAGAAGAGGCGCTGGAAAACCATTAATTGTCAATAGGCAATTGTCAATTGGTTTTTCAATGCCTGAAATAATTTATGGGGTCTTAAGCTTTAAACCTTAAACCCTTAAACAAAAAGCTGATAAATTTTTTATGAGTATTAACGATTCACCATTGACCATTCACTATTGACTATCCACCAATTTTATATCTTGCACCACGAAATAGAAAAACCTGCATGATCAAATACCTTACAAGCCGTCCGCTCTGGGTGAATATTGCTTTTGCTATTGTTTTCATCATCGTTCTTGTCTTCCTTTTCCTGCTTTCCCTGAGATGGCTCACCAAACACGGTGAATCCCGGACAGTGCCGGCAGTGATTGGAAAAAATATCAACGATGTAGAAAAAACATTGGGTGAAAAGGGCTTCGAGGTGGTGGTACAGGATTCCGTTTATTATGATTCCCTGCCCCCCGGATTTGTTATTCGCCAGGTACCTGAGGCTGATGCAGTGGTAAAGATCAACAGGACCGTTTACGTAACCATCAACCGCTTTGTGGCGCCGGATGTTGACATGCCCAACCTTTTAGGCTCCAGCTACCGGAATGCCGAAATGGTTTTAAAAAACCTGGGGTTGCGCATAGCCGATACATCTTACCGTTTCGACTTTGCAAAAAATTCCGTACTGGAACAATCGTATGAAGGATCTCCCATTAAAGCCGGCACAAAGGTCCGTGTGGGCAGCGGCATTTCCCTGGTGCTGGGAAGCGGTCTTGGCGAAGAAGACATGAGTGTGCCCGACCTGATCGGTATGAATTATGAAGAAGCAAAAGTGCTGCTTGATGCACAGGGTTTGTCAGGACTTGTCATTGTTGATCCGGGTGTGAAAGACACCATTAATTCTTTTGTTTACAAACAAAGCCCGATGCCCAAAACCGAAGACGGCGCCAGGCTTCGCATACGCCAGGGACAAATGATTGATATCTGGTTAAGCTCGGAAAGACCCATTGTTGATTCCTTGAAACAAACAGACCAACATCCCTCACCTCTAGAACTACCATAATGAAAAATATTACAGTAGAAGAACTAAAGCAAAAAATGGACAGCGGCGAAAAGATCAACCTGATTGACTGCCGCGAGCCACACGAATATGCCGAAGCCAACCTGGGGGGCAAACTGATACCGCTTGGTAAAATTCAAACCATGCAGGTAGAAGAAATTGAAGATTTAAAAGAGGAAGAAGTGATCGTTCATTGCCGCAGCGGCCAGCGCAGCATGATGGCTTGTATGATGCTGGACCAGCTTGGGTTTAAAAACACGTATAATGTAACAGGAGGTATCCTGGCGTGGAAGGAAAAGTTTGGCGCCACCAAATAATTGCTGATTGATAAACTGGCGGCTTGTCACCGGCCTACTTCTGAAGCTTCCCCTGATAATTACATTTATGTAACCAGCTTTCATCCATTGATTGCTCATCCGTTGCGTCGCACACTTCAGCGTTCTGTTCTTCACCGGCATAACACGACGTTTTCCTAAAGAATTTAATAACGTTCTCCAAACGATAAATCCTGCAAAAAGCAGGATTTATCGTTTATATCTAACCTTAATCACTCACCATTCACCACTCACAACCTTACATTCACACCAACCATCCAGTTTGTTCCGGCCATTGGAAAATAATAATTCTCAGTGGTCAGTTCATTATTGTAATAATAGCTAAAGGTATAACCGTTGGGTTCATATTTTTTATTAAACACATTATTCACCTGGAAGGTCAGGTCAACATTCTTCAACCAGTTATAATCAAAAGAATAAACCGCCCTGATATCCTGGGTATAATAGGCATTCAGGTTGCGTTGCTCATTGCTGGTATTGTCTAAATATTGCTTCCCTACATATTTGCTGATCAGGTCAAATGACAGTTTATCTACAGGCGTCAGGGTGATATTGGCAGCACCTACCACATCAGGCGAAAAAGAAATATCAGATTCCCTGTAGGCATTCCGTTTTTGGCCGCCATTATCGTAATCGTCAATATACTCTTCAAAGTTCTTGATCTTGTTTTTGCTCAAAGAAAGGTTGGCACCGGCTTTCAACCATGTGTTTACTACAGACGATCCCTGTAACTCCACACCCAGGCGATAACTGTTGCCAATATTGGTTCTTGTATAAGCACCCACATCATTGATCTTTCCTGTTAACACCAGTTGATCCTTATACTTCATGTAATAAAAATTGGCGCCAAAGGTGCTTTTGCTCTTCTTGTTTTCTATACCTATCTCAAGGTCGTTTAGCCGTTCGGGTTTCGGTTGATTTTCGTGGCCTGCTTCAAAATCATCCCTGTTAGGTTCTTTATTGGCAATACTGTAGGAAGCGTAGGCAAGCCAGCTATTCTTGTGATAGCTTAATCCAAATTTCGGATTAAAAAAATTGTAGTTATTATTGATCACAAGGCCCGGATTGTCACGAAAACCATCCAGGTCGTATTTCACCTTCCTGTATTGCAAATCAGCAAAGAATTGCAGGGATGCAAACAGGTCCTGCTGCCATTTGCCATAGATGTTAAAGTCATTTTTATTAGCATCCAGATCATACCATTTGTTGGTACTGGTTAATCCTTTTTCGGCCCAGATCACCTTTCCAAAATGGTTGCCATCATACTTTGTTACAGCACCGCCTAAAATAAATGTTGTTCCTTGTGACTGGTGTTGCAATGAAAAAATAGTTCCGTAGAAATGATTATCCAGCCATAATTGACGAACCACATCTGACGTATCAACGCCTGGTGCAGGAGCCACCAATCCATAATCGGCATAAGCCTGCGCTGCTCTGTATTCTTCATAATAGCCTTTACCATTGGTAAGAAACACGGCCGTGTTAAAGCTTAATTTTGGAGTAAATCGCTGGGTAAAGAACAACTGATAGTGATCCTGCCTGTAATTATCCGTTTCATTATCATAAGGCGCACCAGGTCTTTCCATTCCCGCATAGTTAATCGTGCGGTCGGTTTTCAGATCGGCTTCCGAAACCCCATACCACGCCTGGTAGGTTTTTTCTTTCCCTGTAAAAACATTAAGGCGTACATCGGTTTTATCAGACAAATAAGCAGTAGAAAAATAAAGAGATCTTAAGTTGCTTTTTGCCCTGTCAATATAACCATCGCTGCTGATCCTTGACAGGCGCAGGTCGGCTACAAAGTGATTCTTCAGCAAACCTGTACCGGCCTTCAATGTATTTTTCCAGGTATTAAAAGAGCCAAAGCTGTTGTTGACTTCTGCATAGGCTTTTTTGTTTACTTCATTGGTACTAACATTCAGCGTAGCGCCAAATGCACCGGCACCGTTGGAAGAGGTTCCAACACCCCGTTGAATTTGAATGCTGTTAACAGAAGACGCAAAGTCAGGGAGGTCAACAAAAAAAGTTCCCTGGCTCTCGGCATCATTGTAAGGAATGCCATTGAGTGTTACATTAATTCTTGTGGCATCGGTCCCACGGATGCGGATGCCGGTATAACCCACGCCATTGCCGGCATCGGAGTTCACCACTACGGATGGTGTTTGGTTTAAAAGGAAGGGCAGGTCGTAGCCTAAATTTTGCCTTTGAATCTGGGCCTTGCTGATGTTTGTTTTGGCAAATGGTGCCGTAGCATTGGCTCTTACGGCTCTTACCTCAACCGGTAAAAGTTCAATCGTGTCTTTTAACTGAGCTGCAGCAACGAGTGAGGAACTGAATAAAATAAAAAATGCAATCCTTTTCATTTTGATGTTTTTTTTAAAATGAAAGGGAAATGCTGTTAAGGAAGTTGGTAGGATTCAAAGCACAGGATTCAAAAACCGCTTAGCTAGCAACGCGGCTTTGAACTCCCAGCCTTGAACTGTTCAAAGCCTCCCTGCGCAGGCATTACCCTGATCAGGTTCTGCGGGTCTGATCTCAGCCTTTTCCATAATTGGATAAAAGCACCCCGGGAATCTGAAATTATCGCTGCAAAATTATGCAGGAAATTTTCGAAAGGATGTAACTTTTTTTAAACTCTTCCGTTTTATGACAAAACCGGTTTATGAAAAATATTCTTTTGGCTTTTGTGTTTCTAAGTATGTCTTTATTGGGCATGGCCCAAAAAGTAGTGAACGATCCAAATGTAGAGGTTCGGGACCTTCCTTCCTTTCATGCCATTCATGTTTCCAATTCTTTTGACGTTATCATTACACAGGGTTCCCAGGAAAGCCTGGCGGTGAGTGCCAGCAATAAAGAAGATGTTGCTGATATCAAAACCTATGTAGAGAATGGCGTTTTAAAAATTTTGTTTGACAAAAAAGATAAGTGGTGGCCCAAGAACCGTAAGTTAAAAGCGTATATAGCCGTAAAAAATCTTGATGAACTTTATGCCAGCGGTTCTTCCGATGTTAAAATTGAAGGGACTCTTTCTGCGTCTAATTTAAAATTGAATTTTTCGGGTGCCAGTGACCTTGATGGAAAACTGGTCATAGGCAATACCCTGGATGTTCGCTTGAGCGGCGCTTCCGATATAGAAATTAGTGGTTCAGCTACAGAAGTAACGATAGATGCCAATGGCGCCAGCGATGTAAAAGCCTATGACTTTAAAACGACCAATTGCACAGTTGATGCATCTGGAGCCAGCAGCGTTCGCATTACAGTGGAAAAAGAATTATCTGCCAAACTCAGTGGTGCCAGCAACGTTTCCTATAAAGGAACGGCTATGATAAAAGATATAAAAACAAGCGGAGCCAGTTCCATCTCCCGCAAGTCATAAATAACAACTCATCAAAAAAAGGTCCCGCTTTTGGCGGGACTTTTGTTATGTAAATGATAATAGTTCTTGTACAAAGCAAAAATAGTTTGGCTGCAAAGACAATCACTCCTATATTTGCACCCCATATCGCGAAGTAGAGCAGCGGTAGCTCGTCGGGCTCATAACCCGAAGGTCGGAGGTTCGATCCCTCCCTTCGCAACAAACACCCCGCTTCGGTGGGGTTTTTTATTGCTATCCGCTTTGCGCTAAATTTGCCGGTCTATCATGAAATCAGGATTCGTTAACATATTTGGTAAGCCCAATGCGGGTAAAAGTACATTGCTCAATGCCTTAATGGGAGAGAAACTGGCTATTGTGTCATCGAAAGTGCAAACCACACGGCACCGCATTAAAGGCATACTTACAACCGACCAATACCAGATCATTTTTTCCGATACACCGGGTATCATTGATCCCAAATACAAGCTGCACGAAAAAATGATGGCGGTTGTAAAAAGTGCCCTTGAAGATGCTGACCTGGCCCTGCTTTTAGTGGACATTAAAGACGACTGGAACGAAGTGGATGCACTCTTCGCTTCCCTGAAGCTGAAAGCAACAGCACTGGTCGTGATCAATAAAATAGATAGTTCAGCTAAAAACAAACAGGAAGAAGCACTTCAATTTTTCAAGAGCAAAAAATACTGTAAAGAGGCAATAGGCATTTCTGCCCTTACGGGTTTAAATGTTTCCGAATTATTAAAAAAGATCGTGGAGTTGCTGCCGGAAGGAGAACCTTTTTATGGAGAAGATGAAATCTCTGACCTGCCCACCAAATTTTTTGTGGCGGAAATAGTCCGTGAAAAGATCTTTGGTTTGTTTGACGAAGAGATTCCTTACCACACAACAGTGATCGTAAACGAATTCAAACAAAAATCTTCCTTAATAAAAATAAGAGCGGAAATTATTGTGCAAAGAGAATCGCAGAAAGCCATCATCATTGGCGAAGGTGGTAAAATGATCAAGCAGATTGGTTCATCGGCACGCCAGGAAATAGAAAAATTCCTGGATCAAAAAGTGTTTTTGGAACTCTTTGTAAAAGTGCGGCCAAAGTGGCGGGAGAATGAATTGTTTTTAAAGGAATACGGATATTAAATTTTCAATTTATCATTGTCAATAGTCGATTCAATGGAAAGTTGACAATAGCAAACTAACAATAACTGAATGGCATTTACAGTAGCAATAGTCGGAAGACCAAACGTAGGAAAGAGTACACTTTTTAACCGCCTTTTGGAACAACGCAAAGCCATCGTGGAAGATATTCCCGGCGTAACCCGGGACCGCCAGTATGGCGTTGCGGACTGGAACGGAAAAAACTTTTATGTAATAGATACAGGCGGATTTGTGCCTGAAAGCGAAGACGTTTTTGAAAGAGAAATCCGCAAGCAGGTGCAGGTGGCCGTGGAAGAAGCCAGTGTTATTTTATTTGTGGTGGATGCCGCTACCGGAATGACAGACCTGGATGATTCCATGGCAGACCTTCTTCGCCGCTCCACCAAACCCGTTCTTTTGGTTGTAAATAAAGTAGATAATAATGAGCGGCTGCTGGAAGCCTCGGAGTTCTATAGCCTGGGTTTTGAGAAACTGTTTTTCATCTCTTCTATCAGTGGCAGTGGCACCGGCGACCTGTTGGATGCCGTAACAGAATTAATAAAAGATGAATCGGAGTTTGAAGAAGAGCAGGGTTTACCCAAGTTTGCGATCATCGGCCAGCCAAACGTTGGTAAATCTTCCCTGCTGAATGCTTTAATAGGAGAGGAACGGACCATTGTGAGTGACATTGCCGGCACTACAAGAGACACCATTCATACCCGTTATAAACTTTTTCAGAAAGATTTTATTTTAATTGATACAGCCGGCATCCGCCGGAAGGCAAAGGTGCATGAAGACCTGGAGTTTTACTCGGTGATCCGTGCCATTAAAGCTTTGGATGAAGCGGATGTTTGCCTGCTTTTGCTGGATGCAGAAAAAGGCATTACGGCCCAGGACCTTACTATTTTTAGTTTGGCCGCCAAGAAAGGAAAAGGGATTGTTGTACTGGTAAATAAGTGGGACCTCGTACAAAAAGAAACCAATACGGCAAAAGAATACGAAAAAATATTAAAGCAAAGGATGGCGCCCTTCAATGATGTTCCCATCCTGTTTATTTCTGCTAAAGAAAAAACAAGGATCCTTAAGGCCATTGAAGTTGGCCTGGATGTATACGAAAACCGTCGCCGCAAAGTACCAACAGCCCAATTGAACGACATCCTGCTAAAAGCTATTGAATCTTATCATCCGCCCGTAGTGCGTGGACATCCGGTCAAGATAAAATACATTACACAACTCCCTACTGTTGTTCCTTCATTTGCTTTTTTTTCCAACTTTCCGGATGATATAAAAACACCATACAAAAATTACCTGGAGAATAAATTGAGAGAGAATTTTAAATTCACGGGGGTGCCTGTACGTATTTTCTTCAGGAAAAAATAAAGTGTGAACAAAAACCGAACCTAAAGTTTGGTTTTTTCAACTGAGCAGTTACCTTTGCGCCCATTAGTTAACTAAATCTTTAAACAAAGTACAATGAAAAAATTTTTTGCAATGATCGCTATTGCGGGCGCATTAGTAGCTTGTAACAACAGCGGCGAAAGCACAACCACTACTGACTCTACAACTACTACTACAGTTGATTCTACTGTAGTTACTCCAGCTGCAACAGATTCAACTGCTGTAACTGTTGATTCAACAACTACTACAACTACTGTTGATAGCACCAAGAAATAAGCTTATCAGCCAGATAATAAAAGATCCCTCTGCCTGGCGGAGGGATTTTTATTTTATAAGTTAAATAACGTTGCAATCTGACCAGCTGACTGCCGGAATTTATCCAACTCTTCGCGTTGCTGATTGACGAATACATTGTCTTCCAATTTTCCAATTACCGCTTCCATTTCCTTTTCATTGTTATACACCATCTTACGAAAACTGCTCTGGTAATCTTTGGACCTGGAGTTATAAATATTTTCCGTCATCCATTCTTTTGTTTGAACAGCTTCCTGCAAAAGTTCTTTAAATAAGGATGCCGTCATTTGTCCCGCATCTAATTGCAAAATTTCCAAAAGGGAAGCATAGGCATGCTGCAGCTTTTGATCAGCATACAAAGCCCCGTTTTTTCTGTAAAACTGGTGCAGTTCCTCCCAGGTTTGAATACTGTTATTTTTTATATCCGAGAAAAGTGTTCGTACCGAATTAACAGGCATTAATTGCCCGCCAATATTTTCCCACTCCAACCGAACCGGTTGCCCGGGTAAGGCACTTAACAATGCTTCGAAGGAATGGATCTTTTCTTCTTCAATAAAACGAAGTAGTTGTGTAATGCCATAATAAACTATCACTCTTTTATAAATGGAATAGGCTTCTTTTACTTTGGTTATTACCACCGGGCGGGAATTGTTTTCAAAGCCATAGGCCAGTATTTCAAGCCTGGAGAAATCAACTGAGTCATCGTTCAATGCATCTTCACCGGTTTGTAGCATGGTTTCTTCTGAAACCGTTTCCAATGTCAGGGTGGGGTCGCAGGCCATTGCTGTATACTTTCTTAATAAGTCCAGGGCTGTAAAAATTTCGTTGATGCTGTCGGGAGCCAGGCAGTCATATTCAATATGCTGGGTCTGATCCAACCGCTGGTCCCTGCTGGCATATTTCCCTTCGTTCCTGGCTAAAGCGTACATATTGTACATAAACCAGTAGGCCGGCATCACTACCAAACGGTTATTTGTTTCATCATTTCTAATCAAACTAAAAGGTAGCGGAACATGTAACTCATACTGATAATCACCTTTTGCCAGAAGTGTGAATGTGGCAAATTTGGAATTGTGTTTTAAACTTACACAAAGCCCCGGCCAGAACCCGCGGGCCGTGACCAATTCGCCATCAGCAGCACGGCTGTTATGGTTTGAGCCGATGGTGGCACCCGCCGCAATATTGCTTTGCCCCATGACCAGTGCTGCACATAAAAAAGAGTTGTTATGGTGTTGTTCATGCGCTGGGAAAATAAGAGAGTTCAACACTTCGCAACAGGAAATGGTGGAATTGTTTCCTAAGTACGAGTTGATCAACCGGGCTCCGTATTTTAATTGCGAATGGGATGCCATGACAAAACGGACAGCCTTGACACCATAAAAGATGCGGCAGCCATAATCAATAACACCATTTACCAATTCGCAGCCCTCGCCAATTTGCGTTGGGGCACGGGCTTCGGAGTTGATGGTCAGGTTTTTTAATTTATTGGCACCCTTGATATAGGCATCACTGCCTATCCACACATCTTTTATGATACTGGTATTTTTAATGACACAGCGGTCGCCAACCTGGCCATAATAGCCTCTTTGCTTATCGAATTTTTCCTCGGTGAACTCCTTGAACTTCTGCATGAGTTCTTCATCATCCCTGTACTTTGACCACAGGTAAGCATCACCGGGCAGCATACCATCAAAAGGCAAGATCTTGCGGCCCGCATTTTCATTACAAACCTCTACCCAGATCCGGATGTCCTCTGCTTCGCCTTCTTTAATAATACCATTACCAAACTTGGAATGATCGGTTGTGTGCAGTTCATGAACATTGGAGATCATCACTTCATTGCCTACAATATAATGAGCTATATAGTTCACGTTGTTGATCACTACATTATCGCCAAAATCGCAACTTATGATAGTGCTGCTGTACAACCCAACAGGCATGTTCACGTTATGGTATTCAATTGAAAAAGCTTCCAGCTTTCCAATTCTTACCAGGCCAAAGAATTTGCAGTTCTTAACCAGTTCGGGGGTAAACGCATCGGATACCTGTATCTTATTCCAGTCATCGGAGGTATTGTTGTTGCGAACCAATACTTCAATTTCATAGGCCGTTAAATTCCGGTAGGTAATACCGCTCTTGTTTTGAAGGTTCCGCAGGTGGTATTCATCTTTACCCTTCGGTAAATACTCTTTGGTAATGAAATGATACCCTATTGAACTAAGTGGTTTTTTGATGATCTCGTTCATCTGGAAAATTGTTTAATGAGAAGCTAACTATTAACTACAAACCATAAACTACAAACTAGAAACTATCCTTATTCCACCGTAACCGACTTCGCCAGGTTTCTGGGCTTGTCTACGTCATACCCTTTAGCAATACCAATATAGTAGGCCAGCAATTGCAGAGGAATGGTACTAAGCATGGGAACTACAATTTCATCGGCTTCCGGAACCATGATAACATCATCAGCCAGGGCAATGCTTTGTTCGTCGCCTTCATTGATCACGGCAATGACCTTTCCCTTCCTTGCCCTGATTTCCTGCATGTTGCTAATTACTTTTTCATGATACGAATCTTTGGTGGCTACAAACACAACGGGAAGGTTTTCATCAACCAAAGCAATAGGACCATGCTTCATTTCGGCGGCAGGATACCCTTCTGCATGTATGTAAGAGATCTCTTTTAACTTTAAAGCACCTTCCAGTGCTACAGGGAAATTGTACCCTCGGCCCAGGTACAAACTATCTTTTGCATCCTTATATTTTTCCGCCAGCGTTTTTATCTGTTCATGAGAGCGAAGCACTTCCGAAACCTTTTCGGGTATAGCATCCAGTTCCTGTAGTAAATGCATGTACCGCTCGTGATCCAGTGTGCCTTTCTCTCTCCCAATTTTCAAGGCGATCATGGTTAACACGGCTAATTGGGCCGTAAACGCTTTGGTGGAGGCCACGCCAATTTCAGGACCGGCATGGGTGTAGGCACCGGCATCGGAAATGCGGGAGATGGAAGACCCCACCACATTCACCACGCCTAAAATAATGGCGCCTTTTGCCTTTGCATTTTCAATGGCAACAAGCGTATCGGCGGTTTCACCACTTTGCGAAATGGCAATGATCACATCGCCTTTATGGATAACAGGATTGCGGTAACGAAACTCCGAGGCATATTCTACTTCCACATTGATGCGGCATAGCTCTTCAAAAATATATTCGGCTACCAAACCCGCATGCCAGCTTGTACCACAGGCCACCATGATGATGCGGTTGGCGTTCATGATCTGCTCGGCATATTTTTGAATGCCACTCATAGTTATGGTGCCGGCCGTAGCATCCAGCCGCCCACGCAGGCAATCATGTATGGTTTGCGATTGTTCAAATATTTCCTTTAGCATGAAATGATCATACCCGCCTTTTTCAATAGCCGCCAGCTCCATATCCAGCTTGGTGATATAAGGTGTTTGCCTTTCG
This sequence comes from uncultured bacterium, assembly GCA_966095395.1. Classification (GTDB taxonomy): domain Bacteria; phylum Bacteroidota; class Bacteroidia; order Chitinophagales; family Chitinophagaceae; genus Flavisolibacter. The sequence goes on from CBHTSW010000020.1 coordinate 70,386, forward strand.
TTACCGAGGTTTTTAAGGATCAGTTCACCGGGTTTGATAATGGCAATTTCATAATCATTTACATACACTACTTCTTTGGTGTATTCGATAATAGGGGAGGCGTCGCTCGCCAGAAAATGTTCGTTCTTGCCAACACCAATCACAAGCGGACTTCCCTTGCGGGCTGCAATTAATGTATCGGGACTGTCCTTGTCTATCAATACAATGACATACGCACCTACCACACGTTTTAATGCAATGCGAAGGGCCTCTTCCAAAGAACAATTGTTGTTGATCTTAATGTCCTCGATAAAATTGAGCAATACTTCGGTATCGGTATCACTTTTAAAGGCGTAGCCTTTTTTGGTAAGCTCCTGTTTTAACTGTGCATAATTTTCAATGATGCCGTTGTGGATCATGGCAAGATTGCCGCTGGCCGATAAATGCGGGTGAGCATTCCTGTCGTTGGGCTCGCCGTGAGTAGCCCAGCGTGTATGACCAATACCAATGTATGCATGAAGGTCTTTCCCCTGGAGTGTCTCCTCAAGGTCGGCCACCCTTCCTTTCTTTTTATGAACAGTCAGCTCGGCGTTCAATAATGCAATGCCTGCACTATCATACCCCCTGTATTCCAGCCTTTTTAATCCTTTCAGAATAACAGGATAGGCTTCTCTTGGTCCGATGTACGCAACAATGCCACACATAAGTTGTAGTTAATAAGTTGATGAGTTGACAGGTTTGGGTTTGTAAATAGGCAGCGGATGATATCCTTATTAACACCCCAGCTTGTCAACAATTTTTAATGTATTGCGAAAATCTGTAAAATGGGTGAGACCCCAAAAACCAGAATCGCAACGTGGTGTTTATTTTATGGTTAAGTTAACATCAGGGAGCAATACACAATATCGGCATGTCTTTTTTTACAGTTTGGTGCAATGCTATTGCCGCACTATGTACATAAGGTGATCATATTCACTTTACATTCTTGTTCCCCGCATCAGCAAAAGTGATGAAGGTGATGCTGGTGGAGGGCAGTTCTACCTTTCCTTTGCTTATTTTCTTACCCGCAATAGCCGGCAGCGTATCATCAGCACCCAGTATTAGATCCTGCCCGTCCAGTTGCACGGTTTCGCCCTGCAATTCCTTGGATGTTAACGTATATTGTTCCGCGTTAGAAGGCACATTGATAGAGGTAGTTTGTTTATTGATATTGAGGACCAAAAGTGTAGTACCCCCTTCATGTTATGGGCAAATAAATAAACGCACGGCGTCCCCATACCGGCTTCGTATACTTCGGTACCATCAGTCTTGTCCATAGCAGGGCCGCCCAGTAATTGGGTTTGGGCATATGGGTGTCCTGGTCAATCAGGCTGTATTCGCTGGTGGCAAGGGTGTTGTGCATAATTACCTTCAACCCTTTTTAGCTAAAGAACCCAACTGGTATAAATAACGAAAACAATCGAGGTAGGTTGCCGCAAAGGGTTCGCCGCCTGCGGCTGCCTGCGCCGTTTCACTGATCCATAAAGGTTTACCGGGATTGTATTTGTCTCTTAAGCCGGCGTAATAATCAGCCACCGTATCGGTTCGCTGGAGCCAGGCAGGAGACAGGGCATTTTCTGCCTTTATAGAAAAAGGGCCGCTGCGCATCATGCGCATGGAAGCTGCACCATAATAGTGGTAGGAAAAAGCATCGAAACCGGTTTGGGTTCTGCCGACATCATAGAGTCTGTTGGAAGTATTTTCATTCCACCCATCGCAAAGTTTCCACCCCGATTCCCTTCTCCCACAGAACCCGCACCCAGCAGCAGCATCTTAGGCACTTCCTTGCGGGCCCAGGTTGTATAAGCCGCTACATCTTTTGCAAAGTTGGTGGCGTTATAATTTTTATTGATCTCGCCGCCCGCTGTTGGTATGGTGGGTTCATTAAAAAGTTCGGCTGCGGCGATTTCTCCCCCAAGGCTTTTGGTGTAACTGGCAAGTTTCTGCGCCTCCTTTGGTGTCCAAACACCCTGGGCATCACGTACGCCATTCGACACCGCAAAGGATGTTACCAGTTTCGAATTGGTAGCCTTTAAAAAATCGATGACCCCTTTCCATTGGGTGCGGGTCAATACATTTACAAAACCCGGCGGCGCTTTGGCCTTTGGAGGGTCGTCGTTATCCTGGAAATAAATCGCATTGGCCCAGGTACCACTTACCCGCACATAAGCAGGGGCCAGGGCTTTGGCCAGGTTCAGCAACCGGGTATCAGCCAGGTTAATAGGGAAGCGTTTCCGGTACATCTGTTCGTTCTTCTGAGAAACATCGTAGGTGGAGGCGCTACTTAAGGAAGGCAGGCTGTCCATCATTTTATAAGGCTTCCAGAACTCACCGCCCACCACTTCCACCATTTCTACATTGTGCGATTGATAACGTTCATCCACACTTCCTATGTGTTTCATGTCTTTTGGGTTTACTGCAATAACGCTGCTATCGGTTTGAGTGGTATTACCGCCTCCTGAATTGCAGGCACTAAAACTTGCTATCATAAAAATGCTTAGGAGCAAAATGGCCTCTGCTGTTTTCATGATTGATTCTTTTGTGATTGCTGGCAATGAGAAAGAATATCTAAATTACTTCATTGCGTACCAAACTAAGTTCATGTGTAATGAATAAAACATGCATGGCCAGATGGGCTTTTCCCTGGCCGGACAGCCTGGAAGAGAATTATCATTGCATGAGTGTGCTTATGGGTTTTTGTTGATGGTTCGGTCATAGATGGATCAACAAATCTTTTGAGAGTACTGCGGCTAACTGAAGTACCATTTAATCAACTTAAAACCTTCTCTAACCGGATCAGGTAGTTATTATTTATTACCAGACCTTTCCAAAGATTGAATATCATTTTCCACTGCCTGATCGTTTACAGCTCCATAACTGTTTCGTGTATGAAGGCAAACCAATCACTGCGTGTTATTCGAAAAGCGGCAGTCGCTCAAACGGCGACAGGCTGCCCAAAACGCAAAAGCCTATACTGCATTTATCCTGGATTTATACTGAACATATACTGAAGACACACTGGAGTAACTACCTACATACTCCCTGCCTATTGGTAGTATACTATTCAAACACTGTCTATAAACAACTTTCACCGATAACAAGCGAACAATTCTTTTATGGATAACTATTTATAGCTGTTGCCATAGATCCTTCGTGCCTCAGCCAGATAAAAAGGCATAATCACAGGTGTCAACAGCTTCCTCATATATCCATTAGTCCTTGTGCACCGGGGAAACTCTCTTTACTGCAAACAGAACCTCCTTACAGCAACTTTCCGCTCAACGTAAGGAAAGCGACGGAAAAATAAATGACCAAACCCGTTACATCAACAAGCGTAGCCACAAAGGGAGCGGAGCTCACGGCAGGATCGGCGCCCAGGCGTTTTAATATCATGGGCAACATGCTTCCGCACAGCGTACCCCAAAGCACAACACCCAGCAGGGTTACACCCACTGTAATGCCCAGCAGCATCCAGTGTTCGCCGTACATATCAGGAACAATAGAATGCCAGACGAATATTCTAAAAAAACCAATTAGTCCCAATACAGAACCAAGCAGCAAGCCCGATAGAATTTCCCGGCGCATTACCCGCCACCAGTCCCGTAACGTAATTTCACCAACCGCCATGGCCTGTATGATAAGTGTGGAAGCCTGCGAACCGCTGTTACCACCGCTGGATATGATCAGCGGAACAAACAAGGCCAGCACAACGGCCTTGGCAATCTCCTCTTCAAAGAAAGCCATGGCAGTGGCAGTCAGCATTTCGCCTAAGAACAATACTACCAGCCAAACCACCCGTTTTTTAAAAAGACTGAACAAGGGCATTTCCAGATAGGGCTGGTCCAGGGCTGCCGTACCACCAATCTTTTGTATATCCTCGCTGAACTCCTCGCTGGCTACCCACAAAATATCGTCAATGGTAACAATACCCAAAAGCTTGTTGCTATGACTTACCACAGGCAACGCCACTCTGTTGTTCATTTTAAAGGCTTCGCTGGCCACCTCCTGATCGTCATCGGCATGCAGGGCAATCACACGGTTATCCATTAATTCACTCACTTTTTTCTCCGGTGTGGCCAGGATGAATTCCCGTATCCGTATGTCATCCAATAATTCACCTTTATGGTTAATGACATAGATCACGTCAATGGTCTCACTGTTCTTTCCCACGCGGCGAACCGTATCCAGCACCTGTTGAACCGTGTTATTCTCGTACACATACACGTAATCAGGTGTCATCAACCGGCCCACACTGTTTTCAGGATAGCCCAATAAAGAGAGGGTGATCTTTCTTTCTTCGTAATCCAGCAGCTTGATTAATTCACGAACCGCATTGCTCGGCAATTCTTCCAGAAAGTCGGTGCGGTCGTCCGGCGGAAGTTCGTTCAACAATTCAGCTGTCTTGCCGGGAGGCAGGGTTTGAATAATGCTTTTTTGTGTAGGGAACTCAAGTATCTTGAATACACCGGCCGCCCTGTGTACCGACATAGCAGCAATGATCTGGCTTTCGTAATCGGGCATTTCGTAAACCAGGTCAGCCACATCGCTTATATTCTGCTGATCCAGCAACTCACGTATCTGCAATGGATCGCCGGTATGGATGACCTGTTCGAACTTCTCTTTCAATACTTCCACTGGCATATTCAAAATTAGGGATCGTTTTTTTATGCCTTTCCGGTTTACTGAAATTAATTTGTGCTTAATCTTGCTGCGTGAAAGCAATCAACTTTATTTCGGATGCTATTTATGTCGCCAAAACCACCACCGCAGGAAGGGGAGTATTTACCAAACAACCGCTAAAAGCAAAAACAATCATCGAAGTAGCGCCGGTAATTGTAATGAGTGGAAAGGATAGAACCTTCCTGGATCAAACCCTGTTACACGATTATATTTTTGAGTGGGGTGATAACAGGCAGCAATGTTGTATGGCATTGGGCTATGTACCGCTTTACAATCATTCGTACAGCTCTAATTGCGAATATGAAATGGATTTCAGGAAACAGCTCATTACTGTAAAAACGGTGAGGGCTATTGAAGCGGAAGAGGAATTGCTGATTAACTACAACGGTGACTGGAATAATGAAACTCTGGTTTGGTTCCCCCTGTCCCCTAAAGGGGAAAGGTAGGTCAATCAAACTTTTGTTTACTGTTTTTGCTTTTGGAGAGAACTTTTATGAAACCCCTTAGCTGCATAGTATTGCCGAGCGGACAAGGGAGTGACACAACGGAGAAGTTCATAAGAATGGTAAAAGCTGACAACATCATTACTAGCTTTTACCATTCTAAAACAAGTTGCTAATCAATGAAGTTTTTACGGCCTAAGTCCTCCCTTTAGGGAGACAGAGGGCCTTTTCCCCTTCAGGGGGACAGGAGGAGTCTTATTTCAAAAGCCCCTTTATCTCATTCAATTTCAACAAAGCCTCTACTGGAGTAAGACGGTTGATGTCAATGCCTTCGAGCCTTTTGCGGATGTCTTCAAAGGTTTGCGTGTGGGCATCAAAAATACTTAGCTGCACCTTGGGGGCCGAAAGTCCTTTAATGTTTTGCATCCCTTCGTCTACATGCTTGCTTTCTAATTGCTTCAAAACATCTTTCGCCCTTTCAATCAGATCGGGTGGCATGCCGGCCATGCGGGCCACATGAATACCAAAACTGTGTGTGCTTCCGCCGGGTGCAAGCTTTCTCAGGAAGATAATCTTATTGCCGATCTCCTTATTGGTAACATGAAAGTTTTTTACCCCCGGCAATTTGTTTTCCAGTTCATTCAACTCATGGTAGTGGGTGGCAAAAAATGTTTTGGGCTGATGCGGTGAGCGGTGCAAATATTCCGCAATGCTCCAGGCAATAGAAATGCCATCGTAGGTAGATGTGCCTCTTCCAATTTCATCCAGCAATATCAAACATTTATCGCTGATGTTATTGATGATGGAAGCGGTTTCATTCATTTCTACCATAAAGGTGGATTCCCCGGCACTCAAGTTGTCAGAGGCACCAACACGGGTGAAGATCTTATCCGTTAAAGAGATCAATGCTTCATCAGCAGGCACAAAACTGCCCATGTGGGCCATCAGTGTGATCAAACCTGTCTGCCGCAAAAGCGCTGATTTACCACTCATGTTCGGACCGGTAAGGATGATGATCTGTTGCTCTGTTTTATTAAACAACACATCGTTTCCTATATAGGGCTCGGACGGCGGAAGGGTTCTTTCTATAACCGGGTGACGGCCGTTTATTATTTGCAGTTCATCGCCTTCGTGCAACTGTGGTTTTTTGTAATTGAACTGCAGGGCATTGTTGGCAAAACATGTAAGGCAATCCAGTGTAGCCACTATTTGCGCATTGACCTGGATACAGGAAAGAAAATCCAGAAGTTCATTTATCAGGCCGTCAAACAATTGCAGTTCCAGTGCCAGGATCTTTTCCTCGGCGCCGGTTATCTTTTCTTCGTAATCTTTTAATTCAGGAGTGATGTAGCGTTCGGCGTTAGCCAGCGTTTGCTTACGCATCCATTCCTGTGGCACCTTGCTCTTATGCGAATTGGTTACTTCCAGGTAATAACCAAATACATTGTTATAACTGATCTTCAAAGAAGAAATGCCCGTTCGCTCTGCTTCTTTTTGTTGCAACTGCAAAAGGTATTCTTTACCGTTGTGGGCTATGCCTCGCAAATCATCCAGCTGCTCATTGATTTGTTTATTGATAAAACCACCTTTAACAGCCAGCGCAGGAGGGTTTTCAATGATCTCTTTTAAAATTTTATCTGCAATATAGTGGCAGGGATTCAATGCATCGGCCAGGCGTTGCAAATACGGGCTTTCCGTTTTGGCACACAATTCCTTTATTACATCAATCTGCCGCAACGCTCTTGCCAGTTGCAGTAGTTCCCTTGGATTGATTTTCTTCAGCGGGATTTTTGAAACCAGCCGTTCCATATCGCCGCACTGGCGCATGGCATGCAGCAATTTGTTTCGCAGATCGGTATGTAAAATCAAATGCTCCACCACATCCAGCCGCTCATTGATTTTATGAATATCCTTCAACGGAAAAACAATCCAGCGTTTTAGCAATCGTGCCCCCATAGGAGTTGCCGTATTGTCCAGAACTTTCAACAGCGTAGCGCCATTCTCCACATTGCTATATAAGAGTTCCAGGTTGCGAATGGTGAATTTATCCATCCACAAATAATCATTCTGCTCAATGCGCTGAAGGGAAGTAATATGTTGCAGGTTAGGATGCTCGGTTTCTTTCAGATAATGGAGGATTGCGCCTGCAGCAATCAATCCATAGCTCATGCCATCTATGCCAAAGCCTTTGAAAGAATGTGTATCGAAATGTTTCAGCAGGCTTTCTTCGGCATAGTGTTGCTGAAAGATCCATTCATCCAGCGTATAGGTATAAAACTTAGAGCCGAATTCCTCCTTGAACTTTTTTTGATGATGGCGCTGAAAAATAACTTCCGCCGGTTTAAAACCACTGAGTAATTTATCGGCATATTCTTTATCGCCTTCGGCTACAAAAAATTCACCGGTGGAAATATCCAAAAAGGCCAGTCCATATTTTTCTTCTGCAACATGCAGGGCCGCCAAAAAGTTGTTGGAGCTTAGATCCAGCAGTTTATCATTGGTAGCCGTGCCCGGAGTCACCATTTCTGTAACGCCTCTTTTCACAATCCCCTTCACCGTTTTGGGATCTTCCAGCTGATCGCAAATAGCCACGCGGTAACCCGCCTTTACCAGCTTATGTAAATATGTATCCAGTGCATGGTGCGGGAAGCCTGCCAGTTCATTGTCTGCCGCGGCACCATTGTTTCTTTTGGTAAGTGTAATACCCAGCACCTGCGAAGCAATAATAGCATCGGGACCAAAAGTTTCATAAAAATCCCCGACACGAAACAACAGAATGGCATCAGGATATTTAGCCTTAATGGCTTTGTGCTGCTGCATTAACGGTGTGTCGGCTGTTTTTTGCTTACTCATAGCGGTAAGGGCAAAAATAGAGGTAGCCCTTCTAAGTTCACTGACTTTTTATCCACGGTAACCCAATGCCTTTTACTTTTGCAGCCAAAAAGAATTGATGCGTAAGCTTTCGATGGAAGAACTGAACCGCAAATCTGTAGAGGAGTTCAGGGAGTCTGATAAAATGCCGGTTGTGGTGGTGCTGGAAAATATCCGCAGCGCTTATAATGTGGGCAGTGTGTTTCGTACAGCCGATGCTTTTTTGCTGGAAGCTATTTACATCTGTGGCTATACGGCTTATCCGCCACACAAGGAAATTAAAAAAACAGCCCTTGGCGCTGATGAAACCGTGCACTGGAAACATTTTAAAAATATTGACGACGCCATTGACGAACTGAAAAAAGACGGCTATGCAATTTATGCTGTAGAGCAGGCGAAGAACAGCATTCAGTTAAACCAGTTCAACCAACCCAACCGGAAAATAGCCGTGATATTCGGCAACGAGGTAACAGGAGTGGAGCAAGCCACCATTGAGCAATGTGATGGCTGCATCGAAATTCCGCAATTGGGCATGAAGCATTCACTGAATGTATCGGTAGCCGCGGGAGTGGTGCTGTGGGAGTTGGTCAGAACCACGATTGGGGCGGATTTCAAGGATTAAGCGGAAATTTACCGGGGCTTTACTTTCTTTGCATCCCGGAACTTCGAGATTTGCGTGGAGTATTATGATTAAGAACTATCTATCACTAATAAAGTTTTCCCATACCATCTTCGCTATGCCTTTTGCGTTGATTGGATTTTTTTTGGCTTTATTTAAAAAAGATTTGGTTTGGAGTGACAATGAGCTTTGGGGTGTAGAACAATGGAATTTGAATAGAGCTATCGGATGGATTTCAGACAACGCCAAGTCAGGATGGCATGCAACTATTTACACACCTGGATTTTTGATTGCGCAATTTATTCTCGTCATCCTCTGCATGATCTTTGCCCGCAGTGCGGCCATGGCCTTCAACCGCTATCTTGACCGCAAATGGGATGCTCTCAATCCCAGAACGGCTGTAAGAGAAATTCCCAAAGGGATTATTACACCAAAAAATGCACTAACCTTCACCATCGTCAACTGTATTTTATTTATTGTCACCACTTTTTTTATCAACCGTATTTGCTTTTTTCTTTCGCCTGTTGCATTGGCGGTAGTGTTAGGATATAGCTATACCAAACGTTTTACACCGCTTTGTCATCTGGTTCTGGGATTGGGATTGTCACTTGCTCCCATTGGGGCCTATTTGGCCGTGACAGGTGTGTTTCATTGGTTACCCATTTTATTTTCACTGGCCGTCATCTTTTGGGTTAGTGGGTTTGATATTATTTATGCGTTGCAGGATGTGGAGTTCGACCAATCGCAGCAATTATATTCCATACCCACCTGGCTGGGAAAAGAAAAGGCTTTACGTTTATCTGAGATCCTGCATTTACTGAGTGCCATCGCAGTGCTGGCAGCGGGTACATTAGGCGAATTCGGATGGCTGTACTGGATCGGTGTGCTGGTATTTGGCACTTGTTTGATTTACCAGCATTCCATAGTAAAACCAAATGATCTGCGCAGGGTGAACATTGCCTTCATGACCATGAACGGCATTGCCAGCGTGGTGTTTGCCATGTTTGTGATAGCGGATTTATTCATTAATTAAAAAGTCAAAATTCAAATTCCGAGCATTAGGGTTTTTAATTTTTACTTTTGACTTCTCATGAGCAGAATTCTTTCCATAGACTACGGCGGTAAGCGAACCGGCATTGCCGTTACCGACCCCTTGAAGATTATTGCCACAGGATTGTGCACCGTAGAAACGCCCAAACTCATGCAATTTTTGAAAGACTATTTTTCAAAAGAGCCGGTAGAGCTTGTGATCATTGGCATGCCGGTAAACTGGGATGATTCCGCCACGCATGCTACGCCTTTGGTAAAAAAATTTATTACCGCCTTTCAAAAACATTTCCCGTCTGTTCCCATTAAAGAAGTGGATGAACGTTTTACCTCCAAACTGGCCAGCCAGGCCATGCTGCAAATGGGGCTGAAAAAAAAGCAACGTCAAAATAAGGCTATGGTGGACGAAATTGCCGCTAGTATCATGCTGCAGGAATACCTGCAAAGCAATTAATATGTAATATTTCAGAACGCCTGCATTGGTGCATGCTTTAATTTTGCAGGCAGTAAATAATACATAGTAAAATTTTAAATATTAAAGAAAGAATGATTCTTCCCATTGTAGCATACGGAAACCCCATCTTACGCAAAATGTCTCACGACATCGATGAAAGCTATCCCAATCTTGATAAACTAATAGAGGACATGTGGGAAACGATGTATGCCAGCAATGGTGTGGGTTTGGCAGCGCCGCAGATAGGCCGGGACATTCGTTTGTTTGTGATGGACAGCGCACAAATTTTTGCCAATATGGATGAGCAGGACAGGGAAGAAGAGAATTATCCCGATGCTCCGGGCATTAAACAGGTTTTCATCAACGCCCATATAGTAGAAGAGAGTGGCGATGACTGGGCGTATAACGAAGGCTGTTTGAGCATTCCTAAAATAAGAGAAGATGTTTACCGGGCAGAAGAAGTGATCCTTGAATACATGGATGAGACTTTCAAAAAACACACAAAGACATTTAATGGTTTAACCGCCCGTATTATTTTACACGAGTACGACCATATTGATGGAAAATTATTTATTGATTATCTCTCTCCTTTAAAACGCAAGCTGCTCAAAAGAAAGCTGGACGATATATCAAAAGGCAATGTCAAGGTGGATTATAAAATGTCGTTTACAAGGTAAATATACCTAGTAAGACTACCCATTGTTTTATAGTAATAAAACTTTGCCTGTTCACCGAATAAGTTTTTAGCTTTACAAAGTTATTTTTAATCCAAAACTCTGTCTATGAAACTACCTGTACTGCTGCTGGTATTAACAGTGCTGAGTACAAAAGGCTCCCGGAGCCAATCTCTTACTTCATCAATTATCAATACTTCGGGTAACAGTTACACACAAGGGTATTACAGTATAGACTGGAGCATTGGCGAAATGGCCGTCGTTGAATCTATGAATGCGGCTAACGGAAGCAATGTTATTACCAATGGTTTTTTGCAGCCTGAGAAACTTTTAGAAGTTACAAGCCAGAAATTCTCTCCGGACGAAATTAAGATCTTACCGAACCCAACTTATAATAATGTTGAGATCAATTTTTTAACGGCACAGCAAGGCGTTTTGCATATTGCCGTTTTCAATGCCAGTGGTAAAAATCTTTTAGTACGCAAAGTTCCCAGCTATGGCATTGGAAGTATTGAACGTTTCAACCTTTCCGGCTTTGCTTCAGGAACGTATTTTTTTAAAATTGAACTGATTCCGGTACCTGGTTCAATGAAAAAAACAGGTACTTATAAAATTATTAAGGTTTCTTAGAATATTGCTGATTTAAAATCCAAACTAATGAAAAAACCGCTACTCCTGATTGTTGGTGTTTTGATCTTTAACCTGTTGATGGCGCAAGTGCCGCAGCAGGTCAATTACCAGGGTATTGCCCGCAATTCCATCGGTAATATTATTGCAAACCAAAACATTACGTTGCGTTTGTCAATCCATGATATGACGCCAACGGGGCCTGTTGTTTATCGTGAATCACACAGTCTCAAAACTAACAACTTTGGGATATTTACAACAGCTATTGGCGCCCAAACTGCAACGAACGTAACCGGTTCATTCAATGCCATTAACTGGGCATCGGGTACCAAGTTTTTGCAGGTAGAAATAGATGTGGCTGGAGGCGCTAATTTTATTAACATGGGAACCTCGCAATTACTGAGTGTTCCGTATGCCTTGTATGCAGGGTCCGCCGCTCCAAGCGGACAAGCAGGTGGTGATCTTACAGGTACTTATCCTTCGCCTTTTATTAAGGACAATGTTATTACTGCAGAAAAAATACAGGACAGTGTAATCACTGCTGCTAAAATAGCACCGGGAGTCATTCCTACATCCTTGTTGCCAAATGGCAATGCCGGCGGTGACCTTACGGGTACCTATCCCGATCCAACAATCGCCTCCGGAGCCATTAACAATGCAAAGCTGGCTGATAATGCAGTATCAACTTCCAAAATCCAGGATGAAAGTATAACAGCCTCAAAGATGGCCGCAGGAGTACTTCCAACCACATTGCCTCCCTCAGGGACAGCAGGAGGAGATTTGTCGGGCAGCTATCCCAATCCGGCTTTAGCCAATGGTGTGGTGACGACCGCAAAACTTGCAGACGCCGCTATTACCACCGCAAAAATTGAAGATGGTTCGATAACTGCCACCAAGTTGGCGCCGGGAGTAATCCCCAGTTCAATGGTGCCAAGTGGCGCAGCAGGGGGTGATCTAAGTGGAACCTATCCCAATCCATCGATTGGTAATGGTACTATCACCGATACAAAAATTGCCGATGGAGCGGTTACCGCCGTCAAGATTGCCCCGGGGGTCATCCCCACCACACTGCCACCTTCCGGTACGGCAGGGGGTGATTTAAGTGGTACTTATCCTAATCCCACGGTTGCTGCCAACGCCATTACCTCCACCAAACTGGCCGATGGGGCGGTAACCACTACCAAAATACAAGACCTTGCCATCAGCACCGCTAAGGTGCAGGATGGCGCCATCACAGCAGCCAAACTGGCCCCGGGTTTGGTACCCGGCGGTACAACCCCCACCGGAAGTGCAGGCGGGGACCTGAGTGGAACCTATCCCAACCCCAGCATTGCAAACGGCGCCATTACCACTACAAAAATTTTGGATGGCTCGGTAACCGCCACCAAACTGGCCGCAGGAGTACTTCCCACCACACTGCCTCCAAATGGCACTGCCGGTGGAGATTTGAGTGGCACCTATCCCAATCCCACTTTAGCCAGTGGTGCCGTAGGCACAACAAAAATTGCAGATGCTGCCATTACCACTATAAAACTTGGAGACGGTGCTGTAACCGCCACCAAGCTGGCACCGGGAGTCATTCCTTCGTCGCTTCCGCCTTCGGGTGCAGCCGGCGGAGATTTGAGTGGTACTTATCCCAATCCGACGATCAATACAAATGCTGTAACAACAGCAAAAATACTGGATGGCTCAGTGACCAGTGCAAAGCTGGCAGCGGGTGTCATCCCCACTTCTCTTCCACCAAATGGCACTGCCGGTGGCGACTTAAATGGAACCTATCCCAATCCCAGTATTGCTGCCAGTGCTATCAGCAATACAAAAATTGCTGATAATGCCATCAGCACCACCAAGGTGCAGGATGGGGCCATCACTTCAGAAAAGCTGGCACCGGGAGTTATTCCAACTTCCATCCCTGTTAGTGGCACTGCCGGTGGGGATCTTACAGGCAGCTATCCCAATCCCACTTTAGCCAGTGGTGCCGTAAATAACACAAAGCTCGCTGACAATGCCGTGGGGACTTCCAAGCTCCAGGACGGTAGTGTTACCGCCCTAAAGCTGGCGGCAGGGGTGATACCCTCGACCCTGCCTCCTTCGGGAACAGCAGGCGGGGATCTGACAGGAACCTACCCCAATCCCTTAGTTAAAGACGCCTCCGTTACCACGAATAA
>CBHTSW010000021.1:0-81535 GCA_966095395.1 uncultured bacterium
GCATGGCTATGATGTGCAAGGAAGAGGGTTTGTATAAAGTTACTTCATTGGCGGGTTTGGGCCGCTTAGCCAGGTGAGGTATCACCAAAGGGAAGGTGATAAGGGGCGAGAACCGATACGCTTTATTAAACCGTATCTCTTTTTTTGCAAATTTCCGGCCAACGCTTGTGTTCCCCAAGCCATTTCCTAACGGATTAGAAGCACAGTTCACCGCTCCACTTTCAATCCCCCGCCTTCTAATTGGTAAGAGCAGGTCCATACAAAAACATTATTATCCTGCAGCGAGCCGGCGTAGATTCCATTCCATCCATTGTCCAACTCCGTTGTTTGATAAATAACCTGCCCCCAGCGGTTATAAACCGCGAACCGGTATTGTTTGACGTTTCCAAACAACATGGGCCTGAACACTTCGTTTCTGCCATCGCCATTGGGGCTGAAGCCGTAGGTACATACAAGCCTTTCATAAATTCTTTGGGACTAACCAGTACACTATCTTTTCCTACCTGGTGTGTGGAATACAGCATCGTAACGGAACAATGTTTGACTTCTTTGGGTTTTATCATCCGGCCGTTGGGATTAATGACAAAGGATGTAAGCGAAGTGAAGAGCGGCGCAGGACATGCTGTCAACGAAATTTACCTAAAGGACCTAAAAAAATGGATATTAATTGACCCCCAATATGACGTGATTACTATGAAAGACAACGTTCCGTTAAATGCTGTCGAATTGCAAAGCTGCATTGCCAACAATTTGAATTTTGGCATTATTTATCCGAACAGGACAACGACAAAAGAGGAATACAGAAAGTGGATTGGACCATATTTATATTACTTGTATGTGACTATAAATGGCCAAAGTGTTGGTGTGTGGGACCGAATTGTTGGCAACAAAAAACAATTAACATTGTTGCCTATCGGAGCAGAGAAACCGACCTATTTTCAAAAAATATTTAGGATCAACACGCGGCTGGACGTTAGGCATTCAACCATAAATCACTATTTTGCTTATGCGGTTAATTGAAGCGGACGTTTTTCAAATGCCACAACTTCATAAACACTTAAACATTGTACGATATACTAAGGGACACCCTCAAATAATATGAAAAGGCTAATTACATCTGTTTGTTTTTGCCTGGCCATTCTTATAGTGCACGGGCAAGGTTTAGTCAATGTTGGTGACAATGCACCTGTGTACAATTTTACCAAGTTAATTAATGCGCCACAGACACAGGTTTACATTAACGAGCTGAAAGGCAAGCCCATTGCACTTGCCTTCTGGGGAACATGGTGTGCCCCTTGCATTCCTGAAATGATTAACCTTGCAAAACTTCAAAAGCAGTTTGGAGATAAAGTGCAGATAATTGGCGTTTCCAATGACAATGAGCAAAAGCTCAAGTATTTTTTGCACAAACGACCAAGTAAGATTTGGTTTGCTTCAGACCCCTCTCAAAATCTATGGAATATTTTTGGCATCAATACCGCAGGACATACTGCCTTGATTGACAAAGAAGGCAAAGTTGTTTCTATAACCGAAACACACTCCATTGACAGTACCGTCATTCAAAATTTAATAGATAAAAAGCCAATTGGGGTTCAGGAAAACAGGGGTGACAGAATTTTATCCACAAATGAAGACCCTATAAAGTTGGACAGCTCAACTATTTACAGTTTTGTAATGCAGCCACAGCTAAAAGGAATTGGCGCCATGATGAGGCGACCCAATAGCGGTGCATTTGCAAAGAGAAGAATTACAATTATCAATCTTGCGCCAACTGTAATCTTAAGAGAAGCATTTACTATTTCTGTTGCAAAGAGAATTGTATATGCAAGTAAGGAAGATAGCGTGAAGAGCAATCAAGCCGCTTTTTGCATTGATTTCATTGTTTCCGAAGCAGATAAACCGAATTTGTACACTTTGTTTCAAAACGAACTCAATAATCATTTGCCTGTCAAGGGAGAACTGCAAAAAAGAGTTATTTACTGTTATGTCTTAAAGCCTATTGAAGGCAAACAAGTAGCTATTAGTCAATCAGCAAGTTCAGAAAACAAATTCGCCTTCAATGGTCTGGAGTTTGAGGGCGAAGGAGTACCCATTAAAACATTTATATCGTACATAGAAAATGAATTGAACTATCCTGTTTACGATGCTACGGGTTTGACAAAGTTCTATGACATTAAATTCTCAAGAAATAATGTTGAGCCTTTGCAATCAACAAAAGAAAGCCTGGCAAAGCTTGGATTGGAATTGGTGAAAGACCAAAGGGAAATGGACGTCCTGGTAATTTCAAGCCGGTAAGTACAAGCGTACAACAGTGGGGTTATAAAATTGTGGCGGGACGTTACGCCTTCAACTTTAAATCACTGTTTTGCTGATGTGGTTATTTGGAACTGACGTTTTTCAAATTCCCCACCATTGCCAATACATAAACCCTTATACGCAACTTATGGTAATGCCATTCCTTTGAATCAGAAGAGACGCTGCTCATTTTTAATGCAGGTATGGTTGCCCTGATCTGGTAACAGAAATACAACTCCTGGTGGTAATTTAGCAAGACAATAGTTAAAAGACATGGGAAACACCTGGACAGACAAATGGGATGAACGATATGCCAATGATGAATTTGCCTATGGCGAACAACCCAACAATTATTTGAAAGAACAATTAGAGAAGTTGAACCCCGGGATTATCCTTTTCCCTGCTGAAGGTGAAGGACGCAACGCTGTATTTGCAGCTAAACTTGGCTGGAGCGTTTCTGCATTTGATATAAGTACTGAAGGACAAAGGAAAGCCTTGCAGCTTGCCGAAAAAAACGGTGTGGCTGTGGATTACCAAATTGGAGAATTACAAACGCTCAACTACAAAGACGGGCAATTTGATGCCATTGCATTAATCTATGCACACTTCCCGGCAGGCATTAAATCGCAATTGCACAAGACCCTTGACAAATATTTACGTAAAGGCGGAACGATCATTTTCGAAGCGTTCAGTAAAAGCCATGTTGACAATTTGGCTGCCAATGAAAAGGTGGGCGGCCCAAAAGACATTGAATCATTGTTTTCTGTTGAGGAAATCCAGGCTGACTTTGACAACTACGATGTTGTGGAGCTGAAAGAAACAGAAATTCATCTCAATGAAGGACTCTATCACAACGGGCAAGGGTCGGTTATCCGGTTCGTAGGACGCAAACAATAAACTGCTGCCAGCATCGTATGGACAACAGGCAGGCGGAAAGCTTTAACCGGGCGCATTTGTTATCTTACCTTTCCTGTATGACAACCAATTTACCTGAAGTATGGCTTCGCGGACCGGCGGAAGCTGTACCGGCCTTATTGCAACCCGTGGCACATGCCTTAATGGAAGCCGTAGAAGAAGTGCAAAAGATGCTGCAGGATTTTCCGGCGGCACGTTTATGGGAGCGCCCGGCAGGTGTGGCATCCGTGGGGTTTCATTTGCAACATATTCCCGGTGTGCTGGACCGGCTGTCCACTTATGCGCTTGGCAAAGTCCTGTCGGCAGAACAAATGAGCTACCTGCAGGGTGAGGGAAAAGAAACGGCTGTCACCACAGAGGAACTGGTGGTTCAGTTTGAAAAAAGCGTACAGCGTTTTATTGAGCAATTGAAACATACGGATCCAAATGCATTAACAGAATACAGGGCCGTTGGACGCAAGGCACTGCCCTCCACGGTTATGGGTTTATTGTTTCATGCCGCCGAACATACCATGCGTCATACGGGTCAGTTGCTGGTGACCGTGAAAGTTGTTCAACACAAAGAGTAGAATCCCGGTGCTTCCTTCAACACGACTGCAAGTGTCTCCTAATTGAACTTTATAGGGGAGTGGTGAGTGGTGAGTAGGAAGGGTCACTACGAAGGAAGGTTTGCTAGGTTTTCAACCTCACCCCACCATCGCCTTCATTCGTGCACCGTTGCATTTTCCTTTTCGTGTACATACATTTTACCACCGCACCTCTACGATCTTTCCTCCATTATAAGACGCTTCCTTCCCCTCTCCACGTACAGAGGGGTGGCAGGCTCTCCGAACACAGGAGAGATAGTTGGGGTGAGGTTGAAATAAGATATTGCTAATACAAAACCTGCTGGAAGGGAAACCATCGTGCGACGTGAAACAGAAGCAGCCGCTTCTTTCCTTTCTGTCATCCATCAACTATCAACTACCATCTGTCTTCCTGGGCCATTTGGTATAAGAGAGCTCTTCCCTTCACTATTCACCACTCACAAAAGGCATGGTAAAGGGGGCTTCCAGGGAATTTGTTTCACCACCAGTGTTGTTTTTTAGAAAAGCTTCCGGGTAAAAAGCGGTCTTCTGTTCCTTTAACCTGCCTCATCCGTTTTCATCGGCACAGCCTTTGTAAAAAAGAAGAGTATGAAAAAACTGGTGATGGCAGCAGTGATCGGTTGTTTGGTAACAACCTCCTGCACACAGGTAGCGAGCTGGTTTAGCGTCCCTGAAGACAGCACAAAAGGCGAAGCAACGGACAGCAGTTCGTACGCTGCTTTTGCAAGAGATGAAAGCATTACAGAAGCCAATGCCTATTCTGATCTTTTCCTGGACAGCGCTTCCATTGAAAATTATATCCGGGAAGAAAAATTGAGTGATTCGGCAGCGGGGGCCCTGCGTGGTTTTTACCGGGTACGTAATTATCAATATGCCTGGTTTACTTCCGGGGGTATGACCGAACAGGCAAAAGGCCTGTGGAATGTGTATTCCAAAGATTCTTCCCGAACCGGCAAAGCCCTGAAGCAGCAGATGGACACCCTGCTTCAGCATGATTCGCTTAGGGTGGTAAAAGGGGATTCTTCTTTTGTTAAAACAGAGCTGGCCCTGACCAGGGAGCTGGTACACTATGCACAGGGGCAGGATAGCGGTGTGATCACTTCCGCCAGTTTTTATTACCTGGTTCCCGCTAAAAAGCAAGATCCTTTATTATTGGCTGATTCGGTTTTGCACAGGCAAAGCGATTCGGCCCTGTATGCCGGCAACAAAGCCTATACTTCCTTAAAACAACAACTGGCGGTTTACTACAAGGCCGCAAAAGACAGCAACTGGCAGGTGCTGCCGGCCGGTGTGCAAAATTTAAAAAAGGGTGCCAGCTCCCCTGCCGTAGCTGCTCTTAAGAAACACTTATACCTAACCGGTGATTATACCGCTTCCGACACTACCCATGTATTTACCGATGCCCTGGAGGCGGCTATAAAAGACGTGCAGCAACGGAACGGGTTAGCGCCTACGGGTATTGTAAACGATTCACTGGTAACTGTATTGAATATATCCCCGCAGCAGCGGGTGGAGCAAATACTGGTGAACATGAACCGTATGTTGTGGATGCAGCCCCGGGCCGACAGCAACCGCATCGTTGTCAACATTCCATCCTTAACCTTAACTGTTTTTGAAGACAGCGGAAGGGTATTTCAAATGCCTGTTATTGTAGGCAAGAAAGGCACCAGCACCTTATTATTCAGCGGGGCTATCAATCAAATTGTGTTCAACCCGGAATGGCGTATTCCGCAGAGCATTGTGGAAAGGGATATCCTGCCGAAGATGAAAGCCGATCCTCATTACCTGAAGAAAAACAATATGGAAATCGTCACCCAAAAAGATAGCATTCCTGTCATCAGGCAACTGGCCGGGAAGGATAATGCCATGGGCAAGGTGAAGTTTTTATTTCCCAACAGCTATGATATTTATTTGCATGATACGCCGGAGAAAACCCTGTTTGCCCAACAGAACAGGGCCCTGAGCAACGGCTGCATTCGGGTGGCTGATGCCGAAAGATTAGCGCAGTATCTTTTACGGGATCAGAAGGAATGGTCGCCGGATAAAATCCGTGCGGCTATGAATGGGGATAAAACCCAATCCGTAAATGTAAAGAACCCGGAACCTGTTTATCTTACCTATTACACAGCATGGGTAGATGAAAACGGCAAGCTCAATTTCCGTAACGATATTTACGGGCATGACCAGGAAACTTCAGAAAGAATGTTTACAAAAGCAGGATAAAGAGGGGTTGTTTTTCTGATTGAAAACGGTTACAAGAACATTTTCCCGTGCTTGTAACCGTTTCTTATTTCATAAGCGGGAAAGCAATAACTTCAGGAGCACAATCCTGCAGTATGAAGTTGATCTTTTCTGCTCTTTTATGTTTTATGTTCTCTGTTTCCATGGCACAAAAAAAACACTACCTGCTGGTAGGTACCTACACCAGCGGTAAAAGCACGGGCATCCATGTGTATAGTTTTGACAGCCAGTCGGGCACCGCCCAACTGGTAGATTCTGTAAAAACATCCAATCCTTCTTACCTGGCGGTTTCACCCGATAAAAGATTTGTGTATGCCGTAAACGAAGACGCGGAACAAGGCGTGGGCGGGAAAGTAACGGCCTTTCGTTTCAATAAACAAACCGGCCGGTTAACGCCGTTAAATCAACAACGCTCCATGGGCAACCATCCCTGCTATATCACCATGGACAAAACCGGTAAATGGGTGATCGTTGGAAATTACAGCAGCGGAACGGCAGCCGTATTGCCGGTTCATAAAGATGGCAGCCTGGGCGAAGCGGTAAGCGTGGTGCAGCACGAAGGCAGCGGCGTAAACAAACAAAGGCAGGAAGGTCCGCACGTGCATGCCACAGTTTTGTCCCCGGATAATCATGCCCTTTTTGTTACCGACCTGGGGATTGACAAGATCATGGTGTATGCTTTCAATGAAAAGAACGGGAGCCTGAAGCCAAAAACAAATGCAGCCGTAAAGCTGGCCGATGGTTCGGGGCCCAGGCATTTGGATTTTCATCCCAATGGCAAATGGGCTTACCTGATACAGGAAATGGCGGGCACGGTTACGGCCTTCCGCTATAAGAACGGTGCTTTACAGGCCTTTCAAACGATCAGCACCCTGCCGAAAGATTTTTCGCAATCTTTTTCCAGCGCCGATATCCATGTGTCGGCCGACGGGAAATTTTTATATGCGTCCAACCGCGACTCTTCCAACACCATTGCCATTTTTAAGATCCAGCCTTCCACCGGAAGGTTAAGCCTGCTGGCGCATCAATCCACGCTGGGCAAAACACCCCGCAATTTTAATTTTGATCCCACCGGTCATTTTCTGCTCGTGGCCAACCAGCGGTCCGATGCCATTGTTATTTTCAGGAGAAATGCGCAAAGCGGTTTGCTTCGCGATACGGGAAGGCGGATCGATGTGGGCAATCCTGTTTGTATTAAATGGATCGACTGACCAGTATTTACCAGCGGAACCTGTTTAAAATACTCACTAGTGGGTATTTTTCAATATGGTGAGGAGGGTTACATTGCAGCTGTTTCGTCCGTATCCATACATTTATTATTCTCCTGTTCAGTAGGCAAAGCCGTAAGGTTTTGCCTTTTTTATTTTTAGTGCCCTGCCTTTAGCATAACAATTGCTGCATCCTTTCATTAAAAAACGGATATGAACAGACTGGATAAAAAAGTGGCGATTGTAACGGGTGGCGGCACGGGTATAGGCGAGGCCATCTGTAAAAAATTTGCCAGGGAGGGCGCAAAAGTGGTGGTGAGCGGTTTCCCCGAAGATCCTGTACATGATGTGGTAAGGGATATTATGCGGGAGGGCGGCGATGCCACTCCTTTCATGGCTGATATTTCCATAGAAGAAAATGCGCTGGCCTGTGTGCAGTTTGCCGTGAATACCTATGGCAAGCTGGATATTTTGATCAACAATGCCGGTGTGTTCCCGGTGATGGAAGAAATTCAAAACTTTCCCATAGAGGCTTTTGATTACCTTATCCGGAACAATATCAGGACCACCTTTTTAATGACCCGCTATGCTGTGCCTGAACTAAAGAGAACCAAAGGCTGCATTGTTTGTGCCGGTTCGGAATCAGGAAAAATAGGATTAGGAGAAAATGCCGTGTATGGTGGTACCAAAGGCTGGATCCATGCTTTTACCAGGGGTATTGCAGTAGAACAGGCCCGGTATGGTATCAGGGCCAACTGTGTTTGCCCGGGTGCTATTGATACGGCCTGGACTCATAAGGAAACAGGGCCCATGAAGGCAAAACACGAGCAAATGATCCTTTCAGGAACGCCCATGGGCAGAAGAGGAACCCCGGAAGAAATTGCCAATGTCTATTTGTTCCTGGCCTCTGATGAGGCCTCGTATGTAACAGGCGCCTTGTTCTCTGCGGATGGCGGCATCACCATTGGTAAGGGACCTGTTGGCAAAGAGGCGGAAAGCGAAGTTACCGAAGGACCCAAGGGTGAATTACACCTGGTGCATAGTATGGATGGGGCTACCAATATGCTGCGCGGTGTCAGCAGGGAGGCGCATAAACCGTAAGAGGTAGAAGGGAATGTTCAATTTCAATGTTCCTTGTGGAGAGCTTAAGGTATAGACCAGCTGCTTCACTTGAAATGGAACATTGACCGTTGAGCATTGAACATTTTTCTATAAGGAGAAGGAAATGGCTATCTGTTCAACATCACGCACCCTCTTCTTCATCCGCACTGCCGGCATTTATTTTTTCTGAAGTGAACTGGTTTTTGATGTACTCATTGAAAAAAGAACCGGCCGAGCCTTCACATTCGATGTAGAGCTGGAAGATCTTCCACATACGCGGCGGCACATCATAATAGCGATAGACATTGCCGCTGCGGAATTCTATCTCCATTGTTTTTTCCTTTTCGTTATAATCTACCTTATGAATGGTAGACGATTTGGTTGTAAAAACCGGCTTTGCCATGATAAAATGACTGTAAAAATTATACCACGTTATACGGGTTTGTTAAACTGCAGGTGGAGAGGAGAACAGGTGAGTGGTGAGTGGGAAGAGGCACTACGAAGGAAGGGTGCTACGGTTTCGACCTCGCCCCTGCAATTCCTGTAATGCAGTAGCGTCATCCTTCTCCCCGCAATACATTTTTACTACCTCACCCCCACCATTCCTCTAAGTAATCAGAGTCGTCCTTCCCTCTCCACGTGAAGAGGGGTGGCAGGCTTTCCGAAGAGCGGAGCGGTAGCTGGGGTGAGGGTAACAGGTACTAAGCCGCTTTCAAGTGGACATAGAAACAAGTGAAACGGCAAACGTGAGACATACGTGCACCCGAAAGGAAGAGCTTCTGCCTGGGGATTCACGGCGGCGGGTGATTGCCCACTGCTGTCTTGAAAGCATCTTTTCAACCCTGAAACCGGCCGTTGCCGCTTTAAGGTATATTGTTTGCACATGGAAAGCATATGTTTCGCAGAATCTCGGCAGGCGTTAAAAAGTTTTGGGCAGGATTGGCTTTATTATCGGTAGAGATGGCTATTGTGGTAAGCCTGTTTATCTGCGCCCTGGTGATCTTTATTTTTGTTACCCGGAGAATTTTTGTGCTGCACCGCACAGAGTTTGACAACCGGGTTTTTAATTACCTGGGCCGGTATGTAAACGAACAAAACAATGACGTCATTTTGTTCTTTACTTTTTTGGGATCGCACCAGTTTTTAATCCCGGCCAACCTCACCCTTATCGGGTATTATCTTTTTATCCGCAAGCATAAATGGCATTCCATAAAAATTCCGGCTATCGCCATCAGCAGCCTGGTGCTGATGTTTGTTCTGAAAAGGTTATTTAACCGGCCAAGGCCCGATATTCCCTTGTTATACGAAGCAAAGGGCCTGAGCTTTCCCAGCGGGCATGCCCTGATGAGTGTAACCTTTTATGGCCTTCTTATTTATATTGTTTTTAAAACCTACCGGGATAAAGACTGGAAATGGATCATTATTTCACTGCTGATCCTGCTGATCCTCATCATCGGGTTTACCCGTGTTTATTTACGGGTACATTATACCACCGACGTC
Source organism: uncultured bacterium (assembly GCA_966095395.1). Taxonomy (GTDB): domain Bacteria; phylum Bacteroidota; class Bacteroidia; order Chitinophagales; family Chitinophagaceae; genus Flavisolibacter. The sequence goes on from CBHTSW010000021.1 coordinate 9,848, forward strand.
ATTGCCGGTTATTGCATTGGTTTTTTATGGCTGGTATTTGCCATTTGGTTCTTGAACAGGTTGGAAAAATACAGCAAGCGCAAGCTGGATGCGGTAGTAAAAGAAGAACCGCAGCGGGCAGAATCTCCCCTTAATGAGTAAGACCCCGGGCCGTGGAATCTGGTATCACCAGGGTGTCTTTTATAATTTTTGAGGTGTCGGTGATGGCTTTATAGGAACTATCTGCCCTGTGCTCCGTTTGAACGGCACCGTTACAACTTAAAAGCGCAAGGACCATGGCTAGATAAAGTACTATTTTCATTTTTTATGGGATTTCAGGCTGTCCAAAGCCACCGTATCCTTTGTTTTAGTAAGGCTGTCGCGCCAGGGCAGGTTGGAGTTTGCACTGGTGGAATCATCCACGTCGGTATGATCCAGATCATTGGGTTGGGCTGTGGTACCCGTGTTATTACAGGACAGCAGAACAGTAAAGAACCCTATCCACATCAAGTTTTTCATTGACACCCCTTTACGTAGTATGCAAGCAAGTATTCTGCCAGTAGCAAACCGCCCTGTTGCAGGCAAGAGCGGCCGTTTAGTAGAGGTTTTTTGGAGAAATGGCGGACGTTACCTGCCCCCTGCCTGAGTGCTGGTATTTTGGGGCTGAATCAATGGCGTATTCTTAACGTTTAACACCTCCGAAAAGCAGGTGTAAAATCGTACCTTTGCCCGCCGTTTGCAGGCTAAGCGCCGCAGACGGCCATTTAAATTTTTTGAGCACTATGATTTCAGTAAATAACGTTTCGCTTTCGTTTGGTAAAAGAGTTTTGTTTGACGAGGTAAACATCGGGTTTACCAAGGGCAATTGCTATGGTGTGATTGGCGCCAACGGAGCCGGAAAATCTACTTTTTTGAAAATCCTGTCCGGCGAGATTGAGCCGAACAAGGGTACCGTAACCATTACTCCCGGTGAACGGATGGCTGTGTTAAAGCAAAACCAGTTTGAGTTTGACGAGCAAACGGTTTTAAACACCGTATTGATGGGGCATAAAAAGATGTGGGATGTGATGCATAAAAAAGATGCGATCTACGCCGATCCCAATGCCACCGAGGACGATTACATGAAAGCCGGTGAACTGGAAGCCGAATTTGGTGAAATGGGCGGCTATACCGCCGAAAGCGACGCCGCTACTTTATTAAGCGAGTTAGGCGTTAAGGAAGAGTTTCATCAATCCCTGATGAAGGATATTCCTTCCACCCTGAAGCTTCGTGTGTTGCTGGCGCAGGCTCTTTTTGGAAATCCTGATATTTTGTTACTGGATGAGCCTACCAACGGCCTGGACATTGAAACCATTGGGTGGCTGGAGAATTTTCTTGCCGATTACGAAAACATCGTATTGGTGGTGTCGCACGACCGTCACTTTTTAGATGCGGTTTGTACACACGTGGCTGACGTGGACCGTTCCAAGATCAAGGTCTTTACGGGTAACTATACCTTCTGGTACGAGTCGTCGCAACTGATGGCCCGCCAGATAAACGATAAGAATAAAAAGACAGAAGAAAAGCGCCAGGCCCTCCTGGATTTCATTGCCCGTTTCTCGGCCAACGCTTCCAAATCCAAACAGGCTACTTCCCGTAAAAAGGCTTTGGAGAAATTAACCATTGAAGAGATCGAGCCTTCCAACCGCCGTTACCCCGGCATCATCTTCCAGCCGCTGCGTGAAGTGGGCAACCAGATCCTGAACGTGGAGAACCTTAAATCTTCCGTAGAAGGCCGAAGGTTATTCGACAAGGTGACGTTTAGCGTTAATAAAGGCGAGAAGATTGCTTTTTTAAGCAAGGACCCACTGGCGGTGACCAATTTCTTTGAGATCATCAACGGCAATATGCAGGCCGACAGCGGTAAGTTTGAATGGGGTACCACCATTACAAAAGCTTATTTGCCCCAGGAAAATAATGAGTTCTTCCAAAACGGGTTGAACCTGATGGAGTGGCTGCGTCAATACGTACCACCACATGTAACCGATGCCGATGAACCGTTCCTGCGTGGTTTCCTGGGTAAAATGTTGTTCAGCGGCGATGATATCATGAAGAAGACCAACGTGCTGAGCGGAGGTGAAAAGGTGCGCTGCATGATCAGCCGCATGATGTTGCAAAACCCTAACCTGGTGGTGCTGGACCAGCCAACCAATCACCTTGACCTGGAGAGCATTCAAAGCTTCAACGAAGGTTGTCAAACCTTTCCCGGCGTGGTATTGCTTACTTCTCATGACCACACGTTCCTACAAACCGTGGCCAACCGCATCATTGAATTAACGCCAAAGGGCATCATTGACCGGTTAATGAGCTTTGATGAATACCTGGAAGACAAAAGAGTGAAAGAGCTGCGGGAAGAGATGTATGGAAATGCCGTGTTTGCCTAGAAGTCCCCGCACAACTGCCTTTTGTGGGTGGTCAGTGGTGAATGGTGAGGGGAAAAGCTCTCTTCCATGCCCATCAGGATCATAGTTAATAGCTCATGGATAATAGAAAGGAAAGAGACGGCGGCTGTTTCACCTCCACCGTCTCACGGTGGTTTTCCTGACAGCGGTTTGGTATGACTCACCACTCAGGCTATAAAAAGTCCATTTAGGAGACCACTTGTAAGCTGCTATAAAATAGCTCTACATAATTGAATCCCGCTGTCACGGCGGGATTTTTATTTGTGGTAGCAGCCAATGCTTGTATTGAATTTCCGCTGCGCTGCCTCCGGCTACAGGCGGATCGTGCACTCCGGCCTTCAGAAACCCTGTTCCGATGGTCTTTAAAATACAGGGTTTTTCCGTCTTCATAGTTCAAACTTCTTTTCATACATTGAAGTACCGAATGAACCCTTATCAGCCATACTCTGTTTTTCCTTTGGGTGATGCTGCCCTGCTGATTGATTTTGGAAACAGGATTGACGAGGACATCAACAAAAAAGTAGTAAGCCTGTTTCACTGTTTGAAAAAAAAGGCGCATGCCTATATCATTGACCTTATTCCTGCCTACAGTTCTTTAGCCGTGTATTATGATGTAGCGGCCGTATGTCAAAAAAAAGAAAAAGATACCACCGCTTTTGAAACCATGGCCGATCTTATTGAAGCGCTGAGCAAAACGCAGGAACCAATCAGGGAAGAAAAGAGCCGGACGATAGAGGTGCCGGTTTGCTATGCGCCCCGCTTTGCAACAGACATCCGTTACATCGCACAGCAAAAAAAAATTTGTGTTGAAGAGATCATTCAACTGCATACAGCAAAAACGTACAGGGTTTATATGATCGGGTTCTTACCCGGTTTTGCCTATATGGGGCCCGTAGATGAAAGGATCGCTGTGCCGAGAAAACCGGAACCCCAGCATGTGCCGGCCGGTGCCGTGGGCATTGCCGGCAGTCAAACGGGTATTTATCCGCTGGATTCACCGGGAGGATGGCAGATCATTGGACGTACACCCTTAAAGCCCTTTGATAAGGACAAAGAACAACCCGTGGTTTTTGAAGCAGGCAATCAAATAAAATTTTATTCTATAACCGAAGATGAGTTTGCGCATTATCAAACAGGGCATACTTGATACGGTGCAGGATACGGGCCGCTACGGGTACCAGCATCTTGGCATCAGTACCAATGGCGCCATGGACCTTTTTTCTGCACAACTGGCCAATGCCATATTGGGTAAGGAGTTGCAGGCGCCTGTCCTGGAAATTCATTTTCCTTCTCCGCAGATCAGATTTGAAAAAGAAACGATCATTTGTTTGACCGGGGCGCATTTTTTTCCAACGATCAATGACAGGGAAGTGCCTTTACATCATCCTATTGCCGTTGGTGAAAATGCCGTTTTGAAATTTGAAAAACTGCAAAGCGGAACACGGTGCTATTTAGCCCTATGGCAGGAGTTACAACTCCTCAAATGGATGAATAGTTATAGCACCAATCTAAAAGGGTGTACCGGTGGCTGGCACGGAAGGGCCCTGGTAAAGAATGATAGCATTCCCTACCCGGCAGAGGAAAAGCTTTGTGCTGTAGTGCAGGAAAAAGATCTTGTGGTATTGCCCTGGAAGTCGCAGGAGGTGGTTGATACAAGAAAGGAGCTGGAATTTTTATTTGGCAGCGAATGGCATTGGATGACCAGTGAAGCGCAGGAACTATTTCAAAGCAGCTGGTTCCAGGTTACCATTGATGCGGACCGGATGGGTTATAAATTAGCCGGGCCGGAACTGGAAATGAACACTACGGACCAACTGGTTTCTTCGGCTGTTAGTTTTGGCACCGTGCAACTTTTACCGAACGGGCAATTGATCATTCTCATGGCCGACCACCAAACCACGGGTGGTTATCCACGGGTGGCGCAGATCATTTCTGCGCACCTGCCTGTGCTGGCGCAAAAAAAAGCAAACGATGTTCTCCAGTTTCGTGTAGCAAACCTGGAAACAGCCGAAGCCAAACTGGCCGCACAGCAAAAATATTTGCAGCAATTACAAATGGCCAGTAAATTCAGAATAGAAGAATATTTGGTTCAAAATTCGTGATGGGAAGTTTATTTTGAGGGGTTCTTTCCTTCATCACTGTTTGTCTTTGTTAAACCTCTCTGGCAATCGTTTGTCGAATGGAACGTTCAACGGAATCAGAAACGCCTATGATAAAACACAACACAGACATTAACTGCGATATGGGAGAAGGCATGGGTAATGATGCCGCGATCATGCCCTATATCACGTCTGCCAATATTGCCTGTGGCTTTCATGCGGGCAATGGAGAAACCATCCGCCGCACTATTGATTTAGCGCTTCAATACAAGGTTCACATCGGCGCCCATCCTTCTTTTCGCGACAAAGAAAATTTTGGAAGAAAGGAGATAATCTTGCCCCTGGATAAAGTGTATGCCATCGTTATTGAGCAACTGATTAAGATTGACCTGATCGCAAAAGAAAAAGGGGCCTCTCTTCATCATGTAAAGCCGCACGGTGCTTTATATAACATGGCCGCCCGGGACGCAAAGCTGGCCAGGGCCGTGGTTCAGGCGGTAAAAGATTTTGGAGATGATATGATCCTGTACGGCCTGAGCGGAAGTTGCCTCATCAGCGAAGCAAACGCCATAGGATTGCGGACAGCCAGTGAAGTATTTGCGGACCGCACCTACCAGGACGACGGAAGTTTGACGCCCCGTTCGCAAGCCGATGCTTTGATAGAAGAGGAAGAAAAATGTGTTCAACAGGTTTTGCAAATGATACAGGAGGGAGTGGTAACAACCATAACGGGAAAGCGCATGCCCGTGGTAGCGGAAACCATTTGTCTTCATGGAGATGCAAAAAATGCAGGAACTCTTGCAAGAGCTGTGCACGAAGCCCTGAAACAATAAGATCCTGACTTTGCTCCGGGGCCTTTTCATGCTCATTAGGTAGTTGTTTGTTTTCTTTCACAAAGAACGAAATTCGCTGAGGGGCGATTTCAGGGCAGCCGTCAGCTGTCAGGCATTAGCCCATTCACTTATTTTGCTGTTCACTGTTATGGTCCGCCGGAAAGCGGCATGATGTCACATCCTGCAAAACGTTATAATGAAAAAGATCGGAACAGATAAATGGAAACATTTTTGGGTTGGATTGGGTATGGGCATCCTGCTGCAGGCTGCTGCTTTGTGGTTTTTCCCGCAACAAATTTTTTTCACAACGGCCACGGCGTTTGTGGTTGTCATCACCATTAGTTATGGATTTGAGCTGTACTCAAAAATCACCGGTCACGGGCACCACGAGATCATGGATGCCATAGCCGCTATCATCGGCGGCGCTTTGGGAATCGGCCTGGTGCTCCTGTTCTATTAAATAGTTTTGGTAGCTGAGGGAATCTTATAGGGACATAAAAGACCAGGAGAGGACCGGTTTTAGGCTGCGTCATGTTTATCTGCAACAAAACCTATACACCAGGTCATCCAAACCATAATTATTTCTTATCTTGATGGACCACAATCTTCACCTGTTTTCATGCGCTACGCGGCCTTTATATTTTTTTGGGTACTGCTATCCGGTTGCGACAATGGATCGTTTGACAAGGACAAAAGACAGATAGCCGCCAAAGATGCCATAAGAGAGCAGCTTCCACGGGCTTCACACCATTTTGAGATCACGCAATTCAGGGAAGATACCTTGCCGGCACCGGGAGGGCCTGTGTTCAAGCAAGTGATTCGCTATGCCTTAGAATTTCGCTACCAGGACTCCACTGGACGGGTGCAGGAACGAACCGGCTATGTCTTTTTTACACCGGATGGAAAGTCCGTCATTCAATTGCAGGTAAGTAACCAGGGTCAATGATGTTTTAAAATAAAATTATGCGGCCGCCATTACAACGTTTTCTTTCGCTTGATGTGTTCCGGGGAATGACCATCTGTTTCATGATCATTGTAAATACACCGGGCAGCGGGGCTGCTCCCTTTGCTCCTCTGGAACATGCGGCCTGGCATGGCTTCACGCCTACCGATCTTGTGTTCCCCTCTTTTTTATTTGCCGTGGGCAATGCCATGAGCTTTTCACTGGGACGGTACCGCCAGATGGGGAATGCCGCTTTTTTAAAGAAGGTGATCCGGCGTACAGCCCTCATTTTCCTGCTGGGTTATTTAATGTACTGGTTTCCTTTTTTCCGGCTTGATGCTTCGGGACATATAACGGGCGCACCCATAGCCCACACCCGTATTATGGGCGTGCTGCAAAGAATTGCCCTTTGTTATTTTTTTGCTTCCCTGCTCATTCATTACCTGCAACCTAAAATGGTGCTTATCATCAGTGCGTTGCTCTTGGTTGGGTACTGGGTCTTGCTGGTACTTTTAGGTGATGCCTCCCAGCCCTATAGTTTATTGGGTAATGCCGGGCTTTATCTCGACCGGTTTTTGATGGGTAATGATCATTTATATCATGGCGAAGGCATTCCCTTTGACCCGGAAGGCTGGCTAAGTACCTTGCCTGCCATTGTCAACGTGGTAGCAGGTTATTTTGCAGGCGCCTATATTCAAAAAAAAGGAAAGAACTATGAAACCATTTCCAAGCTCCTGCTCACCGGCTGCTTATTGATTTTTATAGCGCTGTGGTGGAACATGGTCTTCCCCATAAATAAAAAATTATGGACCTCTTCTTTTGTATTGCTTACCACAGGCCTGGACCTGGCACTGATCGCAGCCCTGGTATATGTTATAGAGATCAGGGAATGGACGCAGGGAGGGTGGACCCGATTCTTTCTGGTGTTCGGTAAAAATCCCTTGTTTATCTATCTCCTGTCCGAAATAGGGGTAACCATTCTTTACATGATACCCGTGGGCCCGGGGCAAAGTTTGTACGGCCGGATCAACGAGGCCTTTTTCCAGGTAATAGCCCCGGGAGCTGTAGGCTCCTTATTGTTTGCGCTGGCCTATATGTTATTGTGCTGGAGCATTGGCTGGTGGTTAAATAAACGAAAGATCTACATTAAAGTATAGGGTGATCTTCCCTGTTAGACCTGCGGCTGCCGCATTTTTACTGCGGCTTTTACGGTTGCAATCCTGCATTTAATTCCTTATCTAGTGCATCAATTGCGCAAAACCCCGCAATCCCCCAACTATATGAATAAAATTCTACTGTTTACCCTCAGTCTTTGCTTTTTTACGGCGGCACAGGCACAAGACCCTCCCAAGCGGGAATTAAGGGGCGCCTGGATCGCTACCTTCAGCAGCATTGACTGGCCCAACAGAACCCAGACACCGGCCCAGCAGCGCAGTGCCCTGCTCACTATTTTAGATCATCACAAAGCCACAGGCATCAACGTTATTTACCTGCAGGTGCGCAGCCAGTGCGATGCTCTTTATAAAAGCACGATCGAGCCCTGGTCCGCCGACCTGACGGGTACACAGGGCACGGCCCCTTCGGACCCTACCTGGGATCCCCTGGAATTTGCGGTGGCCGAAACGCATAAAAGAGGTATGGAACTTCATGCCTGGATCAACCCATACAGGGCGGTAGCCACCGCGTCAAGGCTTCCAACCTTTTCCGGAGACCATGTGGCCAACCAGCATCCTGAATGGTTATTAAGCAACGGCTCTACCATCACGCTCAATCCGGGTCTTGGCGAGGTGCGGGATTATATTATGAGCGTAATTTCGGATATTGTACACCGTTATGATATAGACGGTGTTCACTTTGATGATTATTTTTACCCTGCTGCGCCTTTCAACGACGATGCCGCCTATAGTGCTGATCCGCGTGGGTTTCCGGCTACCACTGCCGGCCGGGCCGACTGGCGCCGGGATAATGTGAACCTGTTGATCCAAAGGGTTTATGCAACGGTGATCACCCTAAAACCATGGATGAAATTTGGTGTTTCCCCATCCGGTATTTACCGGAGCAGCACCAACCCGGCGATCGGGTCGAATACGTCTGCGGGAGCCATGCAACATTACAGTGCCGTGTATGCCGATTCCAAAAAATGGCTGCAGGAAGGCTGGGTAGATTATATTGAGCCCCAGGTTTACTGGTACAAGGGCCAAACCGGATCGGATTATAATGTACTGATTCCCTGGTGGAACAACCAGGCCAACGGCCGGCATATTTATATCGGGATGGCGGGCTATAAGGTGGGTACCTCGGGTGGCTGGACCAGCCGAAGCGAAATACCCAACCAGGTACGCATGAACAGGGATGCCGCCTATCCTAACATTTTCGGACAGGCCATTTATAATACCAACAGCCTGCGCTCCAATGCGCTGAACTTCCGCGATTCGCTGCGCCTTCGTTTCTACCAAAGGCCTTCCCTGCAACCCACCATGCCCTGGAGGGACAATGAAGCTCCCGGTGCACCGGCTGCTCTTTCTGCTGTAAAATATGGCCATGATTCCGTGGTGCTCAACTGGACAGCACCCGCCTTTACAGCCAATGAACTGGACAAAGCCAAGCGGTTTGTTATTTACCGCTCTGAAAATCCTGTTATTGACACTAACGATGCCAACAACATCCTGTTTATTACCTATAACGACACCACTGCTTTTACCGACAAAACGGTGGCGGCCAACACGACCTATTACTATGCCATCAGCGCTTTAGACCGTTTTCAAAATGAAAGCATGACGTCTAATAAGGCAGCCAACCTGCCGCCTGCCATTACCTGCCCGGCTAACCAGTTTATCAGCCTGGATGCTGCCTGCACTGCTGTAATGCCCGACTTCAGGACCATGGCCCTTGTAAACGGCGGAATGCCGTCCACTTCACCCATTACCCTTACCCAAACGCCTGCTGCCGGTACCCTGCTGAATGGAGCGGGAACCACAACGGTTTCGATAACGGCAACGGATAAAGGAGGCAACAGCACTACCTGCAGCTTTACGCTTGCCCTGCAGGATCATGTGGCTCCTGATATAACCCTTATTTCTGTTAACCCGCCGGTGCTGGAAGTACCGAATCACAAGATGCGGCAGGTGAAGGTTTCCTATACCGCAACCGATCATTGCGGTCCGGTCAGTACGTCGCTTTCTGTATCCAGCAATGAACCCTCCGGAGAGGAGGCCGACTGGGAGATCATTAATGATCACGACATTAAACTAAGGGCTGAACGCCTGGGCACGGGTACCGGCAGGATCTATACCATTACCCTTACGGCAACCGATGCATCGGGCAATACCGCTACCCGGGATGTAACGGTAAGCGTACCACACGATAATAGCGACATCACCGTCCGGAATGTTTCTGCCAAACAAGGCCTGAAAGAAACAAATCAAAAGGGCCTGGCAGTAACGGTTCACTCCAATCCAACAGCGGGGCAGTTTGTGCTTACCACCCGCAGTTCTTCTACAGAATTGCTCCGTATAAAAGTGGTGGATAACCTGGGCCGGTTGGTAGAATCACGGCAGGGCATAGCCGCCAATGGCGTTATCTACCTGGGCAGCCGCTTTTTGCCGGGCATTTATTTTGTGGAACTGGAACAAGGCAGCCATAAACAAACACTTCGGTTGGTGAAAGCAGGCAAATAGACCTTCTTCCCTTTACATAAAAAGGCAAGAGTATTTCTCTTGCCTTTTTTAATTGCCCTTATTCATAAGCCATTACACCTACCAGTTTCAAAATTCTTTTTTCTCAATCCCTAATCCGCGATAATTTAGGGAGGCAATAAAAAACATTATGGGAAAAAACGACAAATCAAGACGGTCTTTTATCACCAACGTTACCAAGGGTATGATCGGGGCTACCCTCGTGCCTTCCGTCATCACCCCTAAAGACCGGGAACGAAACATTCAAAATCTTTTCCGTTCAGCACAACACTACGCCGCCAATGACCAGATACAGATTGCCCTTATTGGCTCCGGCGGCATGGGTGTGGCCGATACCAATACAGCCTTAACGGTACCGGGTATAAAACTGGTTGCTGTTTGCGATCTTTATGACGGACGTTTGGCCGAAGCCAAAAAGCGGTGGGGCGCCGATATTTTCACCACCCGTGATTACCGGGAAATCCTGAACCGCAAGGATGTCGATGCCGTGATCATAGCCACTCCTGATCACTGGCACAAGGACATTTCCGTTGCTGCCATGAATGCAGGCAAGCATGTGTACTGCGAAAAGCCTATGGTGCATGATATTTCTGAGGGCCCGGCCGTGGTAGAAGCGCAAAAAAGGAACAAGGTGGTGTACCAGGTAGGCAGCCAGGGGCTCAGTTCACTGGGCAATGAAAAGGCAAAGGAATTATTGAAGGATGGCGCCATTGGCCAGCTCAATTATGCCGAAGGTTTTTGGGCCCGCATGTCGCCTACCGGCGCCTGGCAATATCCCATTCCTGCTGACGCTTCCCCCAAAACCGTGGGCTGGGACGCCTTTGTAGCCAATACCAACAAAAGACCTTTTGACGCCACCCGCTTTTTCCGCTGGCGCAATTACCGTGACTATGGCACCGGCGTTTCCGGCGACCTGTTTGTACACTTGTTTTCCAGCCTCCATTTTGTTACAGGTTCCGTTGGGCCCAACAAAGTCATGTCCACCGGGGGGCTGCGTTTCTGGAAAGATGGCCGCGAGGTGCCGGATGTGATGCTGGGCATGTTTGACTATCCCCAAACCCCCGAACACCCCCCCTTCAATCTTTCGCTGCGGGTCAATTTTGTAGATGGCACCGGTGGCACCAACTACCTGCGCATGGTGGGAAGCGAAGGCTCGATGACCGTGGAGTGGGATAAGGTGACGCTGTATAAAAACAAACTGGTAGCAGACGCCAACGACCCGCTGCTGCAAACAAAAAATGGCCCGGGCGGAAAGGAATATGTGTACGAACGCAAAACCATGCTGCCCCCCGAAAAGCTGGAATACACCGCCGAACAAGGTTATAAGGGCGCCCATTTCGATCATTTTTATAACTGGGCCACGGCCATCCGCAACAACAGGGATGTAACCGAAAACGCCCTGTTTGGTTTTAGGGCCGCAGCCCCGGCCTTGTTGTGCAACGACAGCTATTTCGGTAACAAGATCATTCAATGGGACCCAAAAAATCTGAAACTTATTTAAACAAAACGCATGAAACCTGTTTTTTTATCCTGGCTGGCCGCTTCTTTATTACTTAGTTGCGGAGAAAACAAAAAAGCCACCAACACGAATGAAATGACAACTACTTCAGCCGATCCCGGCTACACATCGCTGTTTGATGGCCAAACCCTGGCGGGATGGCGCACCTACCAGAACAAGCCGGCCGATTCGTGGACGGTAAAAGAGGGCACCCTGTACTGTAAGGGAAGCACCACCGATAAAAGCGACCGGAGGGCCGACCTTATTACCACCAGCCAGTACGAAAACTTTGATCTTTCTCTCGACTGGAAGATCTCTCCCCAGGGCAACAGCGGTATCATGTACATGGTAAGCGAAGCATTTCCCGCCGCCTATTTAAGCGGGCCCGAATACCAAATAATTGATGATATAAACTTCCCCTCCAAACTGGAAGACTGGCAGAAGACAGGAGCCAATTATGCCATGGATGCGGCGCCCACGGCTCAACCCAAACCGGCAGGTGAATGGAACCATACAAGAATTGTGGTAAATAAAGGGCATGTAGAACACTGGCTGAACGGGACAAAGGTGGTGGACTACCAGTTATGGACAGACGAGTGGAAGCAAAAAAAAGCCACCGGCAAATGGAAGGATACGCCCAGCTACGGCCTGTCCAAAAAAGGCCATATTGCCCTGCAGGACCACGGCAGCGAGGCTTGGTTTAAAAATATTAAGATCAAAGAATTGTAAAGCAGTTTCCGGGCTGTCCCTCCATCAGAAATGGCCGGGACGCAGCCTGGCAGGAGAAAGCCCGCCGGATGTCCGGCGGGCTTTTTTGTGTTTATCCCTTTTCATAATATTCCGCAAAAGTTTGCCCTGTGCCTGGCACAAATCTTATCTTCAAACTTCATTCATTCACCCCAACCACATGAAAAAACTATTTGTTTACGCAGGCCTTTTGATGATGACCTCCTGCAATGGCCAGGACGTGGTAACAAAGGGCCTTAGCAGCAAAGAAGAAAAGATTCCTTTAACCAGCAGGGATTTTTACCAGGACAATAATTACAAGGAAAAACCTGATGCCCTGATTGACGGTGATGTCACGACTTCTTTTGTGCCCTCCTGGAACCTGATCTACCTGCCGCATGACGTGGTGGTGGATCTTTCCGACTACAACGCCACGGTAAAAAAAATACGTATTTATGACAGCAACGGTGACAAGTTCACCACAAAGCTGATCCTGGTACGTAAAGACAATGATAAAGAAGTGGAAGTGGGGACCTTTACCGGCGACAAATACAATCAATGGGTGGAATTTACCCCACCGGCGGACTTTGTCGCCTCCCGCTTTATTATGAGAGGAGGCGCCAATAATGGATATGGCAACGAACTGGAGCTACTGGGTAACTACACTAAAAAAGCCGAACGCCGCTACAACCGTCCCCACAAACCTTTAAAAAACATGCTGGGGGTAAATGCCCACTGGTGGGATTTTTTAAGTAACCAGAACACGAAAGAATCTTCCATTGTTCCCGCCAAGTACAAGGCCTTTGTGGACCTTGGCCTTACCTCCCTTCGGAACTATGGCAATGCCCGGGAGTACCAGCCTGTAAAAGGCAAATGGGCTTTTAACCCTGTGCGACAGGGATGGTATGAAGAAGACCTGATGAAACAACTGGAAAAGGACCGGCCCGGCCTTGTAAAATGGTCCGTTATGCAGGGCCAGTTTGACTTTGTACGTGACACCTGGGAGGTGGCGGATGAAAACCGCCAGTTCACGGCCATGGTAGATCAATACGTAAACCACGGCACCTGGGGTGTTCTTGTGCTTACGTCCCTGGCAAATAAAGGCTCCGGAGCCTTCAACCGCTGGCATATTGAACTGGCCGATGCGCCTCCGGCAGGAAAAGCAGCCCATGATTATAAAGTCCGTTCCTCCACGCAGGCCACGATCCCTTCTGCGCACCCCACTAAAGTGGACCTGGTCGTGGGGGGTAACCTGCCCTATGCGGCTGGTCAAAAGGTGGTCGTACGGAAAGGACAATCCTCTGAGCTCAATTTTTATTACAGCGATAACGACAAAAGGGATTCCCTGTCCACCTGGGAAACGCTTGGCCGGATGGCCTTTGTGGCTGCCTCGCGAAAGGGTACCAATACCAAAGCGCCTGCCTATGGTGTCTGGAGCCATGTGGATCACGATCCCGTGCATGCACGGTGGATTGCTAAAAACGAGATGCTGAAAGGAACCGGCACATGGAACCTGTTTGAGGGCATGAACGAGCCCAATGCTTTTTGGGCCGGTTATGATAATTTTTTAAACGGAAGGTTTTTGGCCCCGGCCTGGAGCATGATGTATGATGGTCACAAAGGGCTGTATCCAAAGAGCGGTGTGAAGAATGCTGACCCTCATTTTAAAATGAGCACTTCAGGATTGGCTACGGCGTCCACCGATATCATGCGGGAAGTGTATTGGTGGAGCAGGAAGAACCGGGGGTACAATAAGGACGGCACGGTTAACCTGCCTTTCGATATCATCCAGTTTCATAACTATTCCTACACCGGCGGCTTATCGCAGTATGCCGGTGGGGTACAGGGCGGGCTGCCGCCCGAATTGTCCAATGTACTGGATGCCGTAGATGAATTTGTATGGTTCTCGAATAAATATGCAGGGGGCCGCGAAGTATGGTGCGGAGAGTGGGGCTATGATGTGCATCCCCAAAGCCCTATGAATGCGCCGGCTTACGGACCCTATACGGCTGAACAAACCAGGGGCACCTGGGCGGTGCGTACCATCCTGGAGTTTTCGGCCCATGGGCTGGACAGGGCCCAGTGGTACCGCCTGTACCAGGACGGGAACGCCTCTGATAAAGATCAGACGCAGTTTGCTACCATGAGCCTCTTGCGGGAAAACGAAGACAAGACCGTTTCCCGCCGCCTTGTGGGTGATTATTTTAAACAAATGGGCGAGCTGGGCGATTTTGTTTTTGAGAGCCGGGTGTCCAACAACCCCAGGGTATTAAAGTTCAGGAATGGCAAACAGGTAATGTATGCTATATGGGCGGTTGAAAAAATGGATCTGAAAAAGGGGGAACGTCCGAAGTTTACCGAAACTACGGGAACCTATACCTTATCCTTGCCCGGTATACGCTCCGTGGTGGTAAAAAGCCTCGCCGACGGGGCCGGGGCAATGCGTACACAAAAACTATCGTTACCCAACGGCAGGCATACACTTCACTATGCAGCCAAACCTGTTTTTATTATTTATAAAGAAAAATAAAGGCTGCGTGGTGCCGGATAAACCCGGTGGTTGGTAAAAACGTATCCTGGATATGGTAAGACTTCAGGAAATGAGCATCGCCCGGCAGGGAATGGTGGCAGGGGAATCTTTTCCTGTAGCCAATGTCAGCAGAGAATCGTATATAGGTCCCTTAAAACTACAGCCACCGGGCTTACTAACCCGGATGGATACGGTCACCAGGAACTGAATTTTTCGGCCAAAACAGCCCGTAGTTGTTCTCCCGGAGGAACCTATCTTTTCTGAAACAACAGCACACCGATGGCCAGGCCCAGCATCAATACACCGGCCATTTTAACCGGGGGCCGTGCCGGTGTATTCCGCCAGCCGCCATCTATTCCGCTTCCGTATTCTACCGGCTGCAGCACATTGCCACTGGAGTAGTCTATAATGTCCGCCTTTTTTAAGTAGTTCCTGATTACTCCGGCCGTAATGTTGCGGCTTATCACCGGGAAGAAAGCGTGGGCCAGTCGTAAAAACAAGGCAGCAGCCCCTATGGTAGCCGAAGGTCTTGGATGGCGCACAATAGAAACCACCGCCCGGGCCACTTTCCTGGGATCGTACACCGGAGGGGCCGGTTTCAGCGAATGCCCTGTAAAATTGGCGGCGTGTTGCAGACCCGGGGTGTCTAAAAAACCCGGGTACAGGTCGCACACCTGAATATGCGGGTAGTCGTTCAATTCTCCCTTCAGGGATTCGGAAAAACCACGCAGCCCGAACTTGCTGGCCGAATAGGCTGTAGCATAAGGCGTAGGAAACCATCCGCCCACAGAAATATTATTTACCAGCAGTCCATACCCCTGCTGCTTAAAATAAGGAAGCACGGCATAGGCGCCATGCATGTACCCCAGCAGGTTGGTTTTGATCACCTCCTGTTGTACCTCGGCGGGCGTTTGTTCCAGTTCGCCTGCAGCCAATACCCCGGCATTATTGATCCACACATCAATCACGCCTCCAAAAAGAAAAGCAGCCCTGGCCAGCTCCTGTACCATATCGGCATACCGCACATCAGTAACCACCGCAAGGGCTGTTCCGCCAAGATCTTTACATTCGGCTACCACTTCATTTAAGGCCTCTTCTCTTCTTGCTGCCAATACCAGTCTTGCACCATGGCTGGCCAGTTCAAGGGCCATGGCCCGGCCTACGCCGCTGGAGGCGCCGGTGATCACAACTACTTTATCCTGCAAGGTATTCGTGTTGCTGCTCATAAACCTGTTTTAAAATGGGCAGCAACAAACACGCCATGACGCTAACAGCAGGCAGGTGTATGCGTTTCGTTGCCGTTTTTTATCCCTTTGGAGAAAGACGAGGGATAAGCGGAGGACGGCAGAGGTCTGCTAAAAATCCAGCCGCTTAGATCTATAACCCTGTTTGCCGGTAAGCACATTTACCCAACCTGTTTATAGAAGGCCCGGCAAACCCTTTTTATTTTTATCGCTCCTTCCGTTTCCCCTTGTAAACGGTTGTGGTTTGCAACGACGGTAGGGAGTTACTTTGGAAAGTCCTGTTTCCAGGAATCAAAAACTTTACTCCTCTTGAATTACATTTGATAGCCATTGCACGCTAAAACCGGTTTATGCTCTATGATATCTGCTGTATAGGACACATCACCCTGGACAAGGTGGTCACCAATCAGGCAACGGTTCATATGCCGGGCGGCACTTCTTTTTATTTTTCCCATGCGATGGCCAATATGGGTATTCGTTATCTGCTGGTTACCGCCCTGGCTCAAACCGAAATGTTTGCCGTAAGGGCCCTGCAGGGCAAAGGCCTTACCGTAAAGCGGCTGCCCAGCCGGCACACAGTTTATTTTGAGAACATCTATAGCGCCAACCAGGATGAAAGAATCCAAAGAGTGTTGCAGCAGGCCGATCCCTTTACGGAAGTACAATTGAAAGATACAGCGGCAAAAATCTTTCACCTGGGGCCCCTGCTGGCAGGCGATATACCGGCCGCACTGGTACAAGCCCTGGCAGCCAAAGCAAAGCTGTCCCTTGATGTGCAGGGCTTTTTGCGCAGGGTGGAAAACAACCGGGTACTCCCTGTGGACTGGGCCGACAAAAAAGAGTTGTTGCCCCACATTCATTTTCTAAAAGCCAGTGAACAGGAAATGGAAGTGGTAACCGGGCATTCCGAGGTGCGCCGGGGTGCCCGGGCCCTGGCGGAATGGGGAGCCAGGGAAGTGGTCATCACTCTTGGCAGTAAAGGCTCGGTTGTTTATTGTGAAGGCGTGTTTTATACCATTCCTGCTTTTCGGCCCTTACGTATTACAGATGCAACGGGCTGCGGCGATACCTATATGGCAGGCTATTTATACCAGCGCCTAAAAGGAGCCGGTATACAGGAAGCCGGGGCGTTTGCAGCTGCCATGGCTACGCTGAAGATCGAATCTTCGGGGCCCTTTACAGGCACGAAAGAAGAGGTATATACAATACTTCAAAGCAATGAAAGAGCGAGGCACACGGGTAATGATTAACGCTGCCGGATGGTGGTTCTTCCCTTCTCCCGCCTATCTTATTTTCGGCATGTACCTGTACCCGTTCCATTCCCAGGTTTGTTCCTTGTCACCGGAGAAGGCCTGGCTCCAGACGGGATTATTCTTGTCCCTGGCGTTCCAACGAAAGACAACAACGATCTCTTTACCGTTAAACCGGTCCCTGGTAAAAAAGTGCCCCATGTTGTTTTCAAGGGAACCAACGACCTGCGGGTCTAATTTGCCTTCGCTGGAGCCGGCCCCCTAAATGCTCCACAACCTTGTTTTAGGGTGGAAAAGCCGCAGGCTCATGCCTTCAAATGGTTCTCCGTTACATTCGGTAGGGAAATTATCAATGTTGCCCGTTCCGCTTCAGTCCCCTGTACATTTCCTGCGTGGATTCAGATTCCATCCATTCCTTGCACCGGCTCAGCCTTGATTTTAATTTTTTTTGTTACGAAGCGGCCACTTGCCTTCAAAAAAATCAACGTCGTTTTTTGATGAAGAAGCACTTGCTGCAAGGACCCGTTCACCCTCTGCGTCAACATGTAGCTGGGGTATCTCAAGGATACCGTTGTTTGTCATAATCGTATTTCCGTAGTTGGGGTTAAAGGGAAAATAAATGGTTCTTGTTCTTAAAATTATTTTAGATTGCCAGTCGTCTTATAATGACGGCCAGCCATCGGGTCTTCTTCGTATGTACGATGGTGAAAGTGGCCCCGGTTAAAGATATAGGGCTTTATTGAAAAACAAAAGCCGCTAACATTATAGGAGCACTTTAAACAAAAATCATTTTATCTCATGAACTTTCTTGGAAATATTATCTGGCTTCTTTTCGGTGGACTGGTTAGCGCTTTGGGTTATCTCGCCGGGGGTGTGGTGCTGTGCCTAACCATTATAGGCATACCCTTCGGTCTGCAATGTTTTAAGCTGGCGGCCTTTGTGCTATGGCCCTTTGGCCGCATGGCGGTGAATACCTCTTCGGCCACCGGCTGCCTGCCGCTGTTTTTAAACATCATCTGGCTTCTTTGCGGC
This sequence comes from uncultured bacterium, assembly GCA_966095395.1. Lineage (GTDB taxonomy): Bacteria > Bacteroidota > Bacteroidia > Chitinophagales > Chitinophagaceae > Flavisolibacter. The sequence continues at coordinate 28,118 of CBHTSW010000021.1, forward strand.
GGCTTGTGGATCTCCCTGAGTCATATTGTCTTTGGTATCCTGTTGTTCATCACCATCATTGGTATTCCCTTTGCCAAACAACATTTTAAGCTGGTAGAGATCTCACTGATGCCCTTCGGGAAAGAGATCGTTGAGCAATAGTGGAGATAGGGCGCTAAGTGCTGTTTACTGTTCTGCAGCAATCCGGGATGATAGGCGCAGAACAGCTGTTTCATCCACACGGTTTACCTGAACATTGGCCTGCTAAAATTTATTTTTACCTGTCATACCTCTATAGAACGCTTTATAGAATAGCAGGAAGGGAAATCATTTCAAACTGCTAGTTTTAGCTTACATCTCCATCCCCTCAAAACGTTTCGATCCACTCTCTACGTAAAGGTTGTGTGCCCTACGTATTTATCCTAACCAAATATATTATGCACCTGCTGTACGTACACCGTTTGCGGCTGGCCTGTAGCTGGCCCATCCTCCTGATGCTGTTTGGTTCTTTTGCTGCCCATGCCCAGCCATTGATCCGCGGAACTGTGGTGGACGGCCAAAACAAACCCCTGGTCAATGCCAGCGTATTGCTTTTGCAAACAAAAGATTCATCCCTTGTAAAGGGGTCGCTTACCGACGGTAAGGGCAGCTTTAGTTTTCAAAACATGCAGCCCGGAAGCTATTTGATCACATCCAGTTTTTCGGGGCTCAAGGCGGTTTACACGCCGTCGTTCCGGTACAACAATAAAGAAGATGTTCATATTCCTGCTTTAAAATTGACCCAAAAGGAAACGGAGCTGGCTACCGTAACGCTCACCGCCAAAAAGCCGCTTTTTGAACAAAAGATGGACCGCATGGTGATCAATATTGCCAGCAGCGTTACCGGCGTGGGCAGCACCGCCCTGGATGTGCTGGAAAGGGCGCCGGGTATTGTGGTGGACCGGCAGAACAACGCCATTGCCATGAACGGTAAGGACGGGGTGGTAGTGATGATGAATGGCAAGATCAGCCGCATGCCCATTGCGGCCGTAGTACAGATGCTGGCCGGCATGAGCTCCAGCAATATAGAAAAGATAGAACTGATTACCACGCCGCCTGCCAACCTGGATGCAGAAGGCAATGCCGGCTATATCAATATCGTAATGAAGGAGAACACCCAGTATGGCACCAACGGATCATATTCCCTGACGCCGGGTTATGGCAACGGCCTGGTGCTTTCCGGCAGCCTGAATTTTAACCACCGTACTCCCAGGATCAATTTGTTTGGTGATTTTTCTTCTTCCAGAACGGCAACCGGACAGCAGTTCGGCTTTTACCGGAAAGTAGATAAGGCAGGGGTGGCAGTGGAAAATTACATCAACTCCGTTCGCGACCCCGTGGTGTATTATTCAAACGCAAGGCTGGGGCTGGATTATCAATTGAATAAGAAAACGGTGCTGGGTGTGCTGGCCTCGGGCTTTGGCCGTCAATGGACCATGGATGCCGTCAACACCAGCCGTATCCTGCTGGACAGAAAATTAGATACCGTGCTGCTGGTGAACAATCATGAGATCCATAACCTGTATAACTACAGCGTTAACTTCAACCTGCTGCACAATTTCAATGAGAGGGAGCGCCTGTCTATGGATGCGGATTATATCTATTACAAGGATCACAACCCGGTGGGCTATGATAATTTTTATTTCGACGGCAACGGAGCTTCCCTGTTTGACCGGCAGACCCGCAGCGGCAAGGAAACCCCCATACGGTTTTGGGTGGCCAATGCCGATTATAACAAACGGGGCAAGAAAGCTGAGGCCGAAGCCGGCGTTAAAGCAACCCTGTCGCAGTTCCGGAACGATGTAAGCGTTGTAAACCTGGAGCAGGGAAACTGGGTTACCGATAAGGACCTAACGGCCAGCTATAACCTGGAAGAAAGCATACTGGCTGCCTACACCTCGTGTACTATCCATTTGAATGAAAAAACCAGCGCCAAGCTGGGCCTGCGGTACGAGTACACCAATTCTGTACTGGACTCCCGGGATCAGAAGAACATTGTGGACCGCCACTACGGCAACCTGTTCCCCACCGTGTATTTATCCCGTAAGTTCAATGACAAGCAGTCTGTCAACGTATCGTACAGCCGCCGTATCAGCCGGCCTACGTTCAACGACATGGCGCCTTTTGTGATCTTTGTGGACCCCAACACTTTCTTTTCCGGTAATCCGTCCCTGCAGCCTTCCATTTCCAATGACGTGAAGGCCGATTATATGGTTAAGAACCTGGTATTCTCTGTTGAGTACAATTATGAAGCAGACCCTATCACCAACTTCTCGCCCAAAGTAGACCCGGCCACCAACAAGCAAACCCTGGCTGCGGAGAACCAGAAAAGCAGGAAGACCTTTAACATCATTCTTTCCTTGCCGGTAACTCTTACCAGGTGGTGGAGCATGCAAAACAACCTGTTTGCTACCGCTCAAGCCCTGGATGGTTTTTACAAGGGAGACCCTATTTTGCTGCGGCAAAAAACCCTTACGGCCCGCAGTACGCAAAGCTTTCGGCTGCCCAAGGATTTTGCCTTCGAGCTGTCGGGTTTTTTCCGTTCGCCGGGCCTGTTTGGCATTTATAAGTCCAACTCGTTTGGCACGCTAGACATAGGGGTTCAAAAAAAGTTTCCCCGGATGCGTTCTACCCTGAGGCTGGCATATGATAATGTTCTGAACACCCTCATTTTCAAACCCGACATTAACCTGCCCGACCAAAACCTTATTGTAAGCGGCCGGCTTCAATTCAGCTATCCCACCATCCGGCTTACCTGGTCGCACCAGTTTGGAAATGAAAAGCTGAAAGCCAAAAGAGAACGTTCCTCCGGAGAGGAAGAGCGGGGCAGGGTGCAATCCGGTAATTGACCGGCGGGCTAACCGTTCCTTTGCCTTGCTGCCGGTGCCATATATCCCCAAGCGATTTTTATGCGCTAATGAACCCGCCCAAAGGTCTTATTTTAAAAAACGGTAGGTCCATTTGAGTAAAAAAATATTCCTTCCCTCACTGGCAAAAGCATGATCAAACAAACTTTCAGCCAGGGGGGTGCTCAGGTCGGCATAGGCATCCGGTGTATTGCCCTGTGACCATACCAGGTAAAGCTCCGAACCCGCTTTGTATTCCCATCGGACAATGAAGTTGGAGCGGAACTGAACAAAATTGAAATCTGGCTGGCGGAAGCTGTAATCCGCGGCGCCATCCCCGTTTTCATCCACCCGGTAGCTGCCGTTACTTAATCCGATTTCATTGGGACTAAAAACATGAAACCGGTCGTCATATTTGCCGGCCAAAGGCTGCGAAACATAGGCAAATTTGTCGTAAAGCGGCCGGGTAATATAAGGTTGCCCATAATACTGAAGCGTCAGGTCGGGTGCAATGTTATAACTGAGCCTGGTGGTAAAGCGGAGTGTTTTTTGCCTCACCTGCCCTACGATGGTTCTCGGGGTGTTGTGGTAAGTTGTATTACTCACAAACTGGTCCTGCCCGCGCTGGTAATAGGCGTAACTGCCACTGAGGCTGAAGTTGAAGGCGTTAAACGGCTGAAAATAAACAGAGAGGCTTACTTCATTGTCTTTGATGGAATGGGCAGAACCCCATAAATTGAACAGGTTCAAATTGACATAGACCTTTTTGCGGAAATCACTGGTCAAATAAAAATTATGGCCCAGGGTGGCCGGACGGCGTATGGAAGAAGCGCCTCTCAGGGCATTGTTCGATATTTCATAAGGGTTCCAGGTCAATCCTGTCCCGGTTTGCCAGTTGTTTTTAAAAGTGGCATGCGAGTTAAAGTTGAAAGCCTGGTAAATGAACTTACCGCTGTAATCCCATCTCGACCAGTGATTATAATTCAGGCGGGCTGTCCGGAAAATGGAAAAGGGTTTTTGAAAATGAAAGCCCGCCCAGGTAAAATGATTGATTTCGTTGGAGGCCAGCATAAAGCCGATATCATTCAGTTCCAACTGTGGCGAACGTAAGGTCACGCCGGTTTCAAACCTGAAAACCTGCCCCAGCCGGCCCTCCCGGCCGCCAATTTTGCCAAAACGAAGGGTGCCACCCATACCTGTAAGCGACGTACGGCTGCTGTCTACAGATAATTCAGAAGCTCCGGGGCGTTGGAAAAGATGTTCAAAACCGGTTTGCGTCCGTAAAACGGCTTCTTTGGTCCCCTGGACGTTACTGAACACCACATTGCCACGGAGGTACCAGGTGCGGCTCTTCCAGTAGTGCACAAAATCAAGCCCGCCCGTATAGGCGCTGCGGTGCAGCAGGTCATTCAATCCGGGCTCCCGGTTCACCGCCGTGATCATTCCGCCGACAATGGTATTGCCGGAATGGATGTCTTTTTGCAGCCGCCCCACAAAATAATTGGTAAGCGGTTCCACCATCTCCTCCCTTCTTTGGCCGTTATGGTCAATGGTGGCCTTTTCTCTTTGGGTAATGCTTTCCAGAACCCCTATGCTCCAGCCCCTTTTGGTTTTGCCACTAAATTTGGCAGCTCCCAAAATGGAAGTGTTCTGCGGTATGTCGGCATATTCGCCGCTCCCCAGGTTCGGGAAGCCATGGGGGGAGCCCCCGATACGGCGCGAATAAAACAACAGGTCGGCATCATAATCGCCACCGGCTTCAGAGCCGGTTAAACGATAATCAAAAATATTGCGGCTTTCTACAAAAAAGGGCCGTTGTTCTTCAAAAAAATTCTGGAAGCCATCAATACGCACCTGCGAGGGGTCGGCCTCCACCTGCCCGAAATCGGGGTTGATGCTAAAGTCCAGGATCAGGTCATTGGTAACGGCCAGCTTGCCGTCCAGCCCCGCGGCCAGGCGGGTATCAAAGCCTTTGGCAAAAGGGTTGCCGGCTTCTTTTTTATAATGGTCTGCCTGTGCCACCAAGTAGGGAGCGATCTCCACCTGCCGATGCAGGGGTATGTTTTTCAGTCCGTGCAGTTCACCAAACCGGCTTACCCACACACCTGAATTTTGCGGGATGTATTGCCAGGTAGAGCGTTCTTCCTTTCGAAACAAGCGCCGGGTGATCTGCAGGCCCCACACCTTTTCCGGCTCATTGCCATAGCGCAGCTGGCTGAAGGGGATCTTGACTTCGGCCGTCCAGCCGGTGGCGTCCACATGTGTTTTGGCAAACCAGATGGGGTTCCAGCTGGCATCCCAGTTATTGCCGTCATTCGAAACGGCTTCGTCACTCCTTACCCCCGACACCGAAAGGGTAAAGGAGAATGCGGTGCGCAGGTCGTGGTAACTGTCTATGTTGATTTCCACCCAGTCGCCGGGAAATTCGTCCCGCCGGCCCATTCGTTTCACAAGCGAGTCCGGCGCCGTGTCCTCGCAACGGTAGGCTATATAAAGGGCTTTGTCGTCGTAGAGAATTTTAAACTTCGTTGCCTGCGAAGGCGGCGCGCCTCCATGGGGTTGCCACTGGGTAAAATCGCCGCCCCACTCCACGGTCTTCCAGGCCTCTTCTCCGGGCACACCGTCTAAAGTAATGGTGCCGGACAGGGGCCGGGTAAAATACTTCTTCCGGACCAGAGAATCTCCGGGGTTGCTTCGGGCAGCCAGGAAAATAAATTGTAAACCAAGGAGAAGCCACCAGTTTTTCATAACCTAATGTTACGGCGTGTTTCAGTTATAGCCTTTCAAAAGTGTAACAGTGGAAATTTCCTGCGATGTCCGGCCAAAAATAAGTGAGAGCAAAGGTGGGAAAAGCAGAATTGTTCAGCCTGCGCAGGCTCGCAGAATTATTATTTAGCGGCTGCCCGGTAAGTTTTATCACAGGCAGGGCCCCGTATTTCTTCCCCCTGCTTCCTCCTGTCATCACCTTGACCTTTGTTTTAATGCAACAATCCCCAATCCCCGGCATAAGACGCTTCGTACTAACGGCGTTGTACATGTGGGTGGAGGGAATACCCATTTTATTTACGCCTTCGCGGGAGCCTCGTTTTACTGCACTGTTATTTTTCCTTTCATTCCGGGGTGAAGGACACAATAATAAGCGGCGCTTTGGGCAAATACTTTCTTCCAGGTGGCGCCTGCCCGGATCTCCGCCGAGGTCCATGCATTATTTTTTTGTTCTGCCAGGCAATGGGATACTTCATCGTTATTGCGCCAAATGACGGTATCTCCCTTGCGGATGATGATTTCTTCAGGATCAAACTTCATTTGCCTGATCTCAACGGTAAAAGACCGCTGCTCCTGTTTTTTAAGCCCGGGTAACAGCCGCAGCATCCATTTTGTCGGCAATAGCAAGACCACTATTCCCAGCAAGGCTGCCCAGATAAGAAGGGATAAGAAGATGAAAATGTAATTACTCATCTGTTTCGTCTTTTGGTGTAACCTGTTTCCTACGGGGGGATACAGCCGGCCAACCTGTGCTTATCAAAAATCTGCCCAATCAAAATCTTGGCTTTTTTTAATTGTGCCATCAACCGCGGTTGAGCGGCTTTTTTTGCGGGTTAGACAAGGCCCCAAGGATACATTTTTAGAAGCCCGGATTTTAGAGTAAGGGAAGGGAAAAGGTTATAGTTATTTTTTAGAGGGCTATTCCCCATAAGAGGGTGCTGTTCAGGATGAAGGGAACGGTTTTGAAATGGTTAAGCGTTTTAATGCTGAAGGGTTTAAGGACACGGACAGTCCTGTAACCTGTACAGGGCTGTTTTATTTTCTGCCTTTTTCTTCCGGCTGATGGGGAGCAGAAAAGATTTTCGTCAGCAAAAATAGTAGTGGTTCTTTCTTATGCCATTCGTTCCAACACTTCGGTAGCTTTTTTTCAACTGCTTTTTCCATCCCATTTGCATTATCAAAGGTAGGAGAACAAGTTTTAACCCTTTGCAGCCGGCATGCTCCAATGAAAGGATGGTGTCGCCCAGCCGTTTTATTTAGCGGAAACTATAACAACCTACCACGGCTATTCATATACAGATAAATATTTTCTCCAGTGCTAGGAATTATGGCAAAATGTAATTTACTTTGTATTTCAAAGTACTTTTATGGATAGCCGAAACGAACCTGCACAGGCCCTGGAAGAGATAAAACAAATGATGGACCGGGGCAGCCGCTTCGTGAGCCTTAGCGGCTGGAGCGGTATTGCAGCAGGCATTTGTGCGTTAGCAGCGGCATGGCTGGCGGGTAAAAAATTCAATGAATATGCGATCCGTGAAAACGAATATGAAGCAGGGTCCGGTTATACCCGGGATAGTAATCTTTTGCATATTGACCGGGAACTTTTGATTTTGGCCTTGATCACTTTTCTGGCAGCATTTTTCTTTGCTTTTCTGTTCACCTGGTTGAGAAGCCGTAAAACGGGTGTGCCTATCTGGGGTTTTATGGCCCGTAAGGTTATGATCCATTTGGCCATACCGATGATCGTTGGCGGCTTATTGATCTGGCGCATTGCAGACTTTGGGCTTTATGGTTTGATTGCGCCTGCCTGCCTCATTTTTTATGGCCTGGCTTTGATCAACGCCTCCAAGTTTACCTTATCAGAAGTACGTTATCTTGGGTATTTACAATTACTGCTAGGTAGTATTAACCTGTGGGCTATAGGTTATGGCTTGTATTTCTGGGCCGCGGGTTTTGGCGTCTTACACATTCTATATGGTATTATAATGTGGAATAAATATGAGCGGAACGAAAAAGGAGTTGCATGATGAAGAATCCCATTTCAGGTTTAAATAAACTATTTGACAACCGCATACGCCTGGGTGTGATGAGTGTGCTTATAGTGAATGAGGAGATCAGTTTTAATGACCTGAAAGGAATGTTGGAAGTTACGGATGGCAATCTTGCCACTCACCTGGTTACGCTTGAAGAGAATGGCTTTATCAAAGTGCACAAGGGATTCATCGGCAGAAAAACGAACACCACGTATTCCATTACAAAATTGGGTGAGCGGGAATTCAAAGACCATGTAAAAGCTTTGGAAGGAATGATCAAAGGCATAAAATAACAGGGCGGCCATGTATTTTTTTTCTACCTCCACTTTGTATTACAAAGTGCTTTTATAAAACAGCTTAAAAACGATTTATAGTATAAAACCAAATGACCATGACACAAAGAAACGAACTGCAAACGCAGTCCAATCAAACCGCATCATTCGGTAAACCAATAGTGATGGGTGCAGCGATCGGCCTGATCGTCATTTCATTTTTTGTATTTGGGGTAGATGCGCCCAACCCCGCCTGGGGAAAGCTATGGAGGATTAAGCCTTTGCTAATAACTCCGGTGGCGGGGGCAATGGGCGGTGTCTTTTATTATTTCATGGATCATTTGAGTTCCAGGGGACTGCATAAGACAGTAGCTGTTGTATTAAGCCTGGTGGTATTCGTCATCGCCTTATGGTTGGGTATTGTCCTGGGACTGAATGGCACGATGTGGAATTAACAGCCCTGAAGGATCAGCAGTAAAACATTGACTAAAAAGTTTAAAGTATAAACGCATGAAAGACGAAATACTTGCCCATTTAAACGATGCCAGGCAGCTCGAACAGCTGTACCGCATGAACAAGGTGCTTTTTAAGCGGGCGTTCAGTACCATTTATCCGGAGATCAAAGGCAGCGCCATCGCTGATTTCTGGAATGAACGGCTGAATTACGAAAGTGATGAGATCAGCCGGGGCACCAGCCGGGAATTAGTCTTTGTGATCATGGCTGTCCTTGTGGCAGGTGTTATCGCAAAGCTGCCGGCCATTTTACATATAAGTGAGGAGTTTTTCTATCCAAGGAATATCGGTTTTATCATCTTCCCGGTGTTATCGGCCTACTTTGCCTGGAAGAATAAACTGTCAAGGGGTAAAGGGGTATTTATAGCAGTGGCCACCCTCGTTGGGTTAATTTTTATCAATTCTCTTCCCGATGCCAGGAGAAGCGATACCCTGATTCTATCCTGCATTCATTTACTCCTGTTTCTATGGTCGATACTGGGTTTTGCTTTTGTTGGTGAGGGCAGCAATAATCATGAGAGGCGGCTTGGCTATTTAAAATACAATGGCGACCTGGTAGTGATGACAACACTTATCGTGATAGCCGGTGCTATCCTGAGTGGTGTAACCATTGGTCTTTTCTCGCTGATCGGCTTCAACATTGAGCGATTTTATTTTGAAAATGTTGTTGTTTTCGGGCTTCCCGCGGCACCCATTTTGGGTACGTACCTTACCCGGACCAATCCGCAACTGGTAGGTAAAGTGTCACCGGTAATTGCCAGGATATTCAGTCCGTTGGTGTTAGTAATGCTGGTCATTTACCTGGCAGCAATCGTTTTTTCAGGAAAGGACCCGTATAACGACCGGGAGTTTTTGCTGTTGTTTAATGCCTTATTGATCGGCGTGATGGCCATCATCTTCTTTTCTGTTGCTGAATCATCCAGGGCCACGAAAAGCCGCATGGAGATCTGGGTTCTTTTCCTGCTATCGGCCTTAACCATCATTGTGAATGGCATTGCACTGTCTGCCATCCTGTTCCGGATCTCTGAAGGGGGAATGACACCCAACAGGGCAGCGGTCCTGGGCGGCAATATTTTGATCCTGGTAAATCTTTTGCTGGTAACGGCACAACTTTTCAGGGCGGTTTCGGGGAAGGCTGATATAACCGGGGTAGGAAAAGTCATTTCCTGCTACCTCCCTGTTTACGCTGCATGGGCCACGATGGTAACCTTTTTATTTCCCTTCCTGTTTGGGTTTCAATAAAGAAACGGCTCGAAAGCGGTGTCAATGGTATCTTCTTTTGCGCATGGAGCAACGCGGCCGGAGAGCAGCGGACCCCGGAGGGTTTTTTACCTGTTCACTTTGAACTATCCAGTTTTTTAGCCTGTAGAAAAGCAATAAAAATGAAAATAGATGTTATCATAGCCTATGTTCAGCGATATGAAATGGGGCATGAAAGGGATTTTGTGCCGCCGATTACGGGTATTCATTTAGCAGCCATCACCCCTGCCCAACATGAAGTGAGGGTCTTTCATCAGCAGATTGATCAAATAGAGCTGGATACCGATGCGGATGTAATCGCCATTTCCTTTTTTAGCGGCTTTGCCATGGCGGCTTACAACCTGGCCGTGGAATTCAAAAAGAGGGGGAAACTGGTGATCGCCGGCGGCCCGCATGTAACTTACTGCCAGGAAGAAGCCCTTACTTATTTTGACACTATAGTAACAGGGGAAGCAGAAAACGTATGGGCTAGCCTGTTACAAGATATTGAGCTTGGCCAGTTAAAACAGGTATACGCCGGAACACCCTGTGACATGACCGGTTTGCCCACGCCAAGGTATGACCTGTTGCCAGACCGGTTCTTTATTAAGAAGGTTATCCAGGCAACAAGGGGCTGTCCTTTCTCCTGCTCCTTTTGTACGGTGCCTTCGTTGAATCCCGGCTTTCGGTTGCGACCGGTGAATGATGTCATACGCGACGCATCCTATGATAAATTCAAATATTGGTGGCAAAGAAAGATTGTTTGGTTCTGGGATGATAACCTGACCATTAAACGGCCTTATATCAGGCAGCTTCTACATGAAATGATTCCCCTGAAAAAGTGGTGGCTCACCCAGGCCAGTATGGATATTGCCAAAGACCCGGCGCTGCTGGATCTAATGAAAGCCTCTGGTTGTATCGGGGTTTTTTTAGGTATTGAATCGTTTGGCGCTGATTCACTGGCCGATGCCAATAAGAAACAAAACAAAATAGCACACTACAAAGAGGCTGTAAAAGAGATCAGAAAGCGTGGTATTGCTGTAATGGCTGGCTTTATCGCGGGGTTTGACCACGATGATGAACAGCGTATCGTGAATATGGCTGACCAGTTGATGGAAACGGGCATTGACGTTCCATTTCTAAGCATTATGACTCCTTTCAGGGGCACTCCCATCTATACCAAACTAAGCCAGGAAGGACGGATTATACAGGAGCGAAACTGGAATTTTTACAACGGCTATAATGTAGCGTTTCGACCCAAAAAAATAAGCGAGACCCAATTGCTGAAGGCACACAGAGTGTTGTGGAAGCAGTCATTTTCGCCTCTGTATTCCTTCAGAAGAGTGTTGCGGGGAATGTTCACTTTACGAAGGGGTGCTTTTCTCTTATCCTTATTCATGAATTCGTTTTACACGTATAAAAGAGTAAGAAAAAATTTCCCTGTTGACATGAGCAAACAAGCCGGTTTAAACAGCATTACAGTGCCGCTAACGAAAGCAAATAGCGATAACCTACTCCGGAAGGTAACAGCGTTTCGCTGAATCACGGGCCGCCGGTTGAAATACAAAAATAATTTCCCGATTAAATGAGCAGGGAACATCAGGAAGCGTCGTGAGACCATCAGGTCAAATCTAAATTTCAAATTCATATGGTTAAGATTCAAACAGTCTGCAAAGAAGCCAGGCCTACCTGTTCACTGCTTATCCGGCACTATAAAAATTAAATAGCATTGGCAACCTTACGAATGCTGGCGACATTTACTGCAGGCTTTGTAAGAAGGGAAAGTAAACCGCCAGCAACGCATTGTCGTTTTCCATTGCTGTTTCAGGAACTTTCTTTCCTGGAGTCCTACACCAAAAGATGCGGTACGGCAACACACGAAAGGCGATGGCCTCCCTGAAAAATACGTCAGCCTTTTTAGGCTGATGCAGGGCTTCCTAAGAAAGCAGTTCTTCCGTTTTTGCATCGGTGATCTTAAGCCTTCGGGCCCAGGCAATCAAGTCCGGAAGACCGGTAAAATCATCCTGCAAGGGATCTTCCCTGCGGTTAGCCACCGGGTGACAAGATCAAGGCACAGCAAGCCACCGTCACGCTCAATCGCATCAATTGATTTCTTTTTTACCATTTATTATTTTTTTAGTGGTAAAATATTATTTTTACCCTCTAAGTACATTTTATCGGTAAAATTAAATTTATTTTTCCTGCTATGTGGCAGCAACCTTATTCTTCACCGCTTATTTATTTGTAATGGCAGCACCGGACAGCACACCCGTGGTAAGCCCCGCAGACGGGGTCGTTACCGGCAAATACATCCCGGCTTATACCAACAGCTGGGAAATGACGGCTGTTACCCCCAATGGCTCCGTGGCACACCGTGGCACCTGGCGGGATGAAATCTCTTTTTATAGCAAAGAAGAAAGGGAAATTTTAAAACGGGTGCAGCATGTGGCCTACACCAACAGCGTGGCCATTCAGCAGGACGAAGTCTTTAGGGACAACCTGCAGCACGTTCATCTTACCATTTTCAACCCGGGCGAAGATCCGCATACGGATATCTGCTATGAAGGGAATAGAATCTGGGGTAAAAAAATTTTCAGGGTGGACGGGTTGCCGCAGATGGGGCAATTGCCGATGCCGTTTTCCTACGAATTACCGAAACCGGTGTTTGACTGGCATCTGTGGGGCGTTTTGATTTCCGGGTTCCCGCTACAGGAAGGGTATGCCGCCCGGTTTCTGGCACATGAATCCTATTCGTACCTGCCTGGTGACTTCCGGTGGTACACGGTAAACGTTACCGGAACAGAGAGGATAGATGGCGGCAAATGGGGAAAAGTGAATTGCTTTATTGTACAGGTAAAAGCAGAAGTAGCCTGGAAGCTATGGATTGCGGTTGATAAAACGATAGCGCCGGTACAACAAATACGAATTGACAATACCGATGGGACACAATTCTGGTGGAAGCCATTACCTGTGTCAATGAAATGACCCGAATGCCATCGCCAAGGCAAGGGAACTATGGCCACCCGGTAATAATTTTATGGCCTGTACCGGGCACACCTAACCGAATAGAATCAGGTATGAAAAAATGCTGCGTCATAGAAGCTCCCAGTAATTTAGGATTGAAGGAGCCGGGCCCCGGTAAAAAACCCGGTGTCAACAAATTACCTGCGTGGCTAAAGGCACAGGGTTTGTATGAAAAATTATCGCCTGATCAAATTATTACGGTGGCACCTCCTCCCTACAGTATGCACCTCGATGAAGTTTCGGGAGTACGAAATGCAGGTGCTATTGCAGCTTATTCGAAACAGTTATCCCTGGAAATTCAGCATGCTGTGACTGCCGGCTATTTCCCGGTGGTTCTTGGCGGCGATTGCAGCATCCTGATCGGTTGTGCCCATGCCTTAAAATCAAAAGGTAAATATGGACTCTTCTTTATGGATGGCCATACTGATTTTGTGCGGCCACACACTTCGCTTACAAAAGGTGCAGCCGGAATGGATTTAGCGATAGTAACCGGGCATGCTCACAACAAACTTGCGAACATCGGTAATCTAAAACCCTATTTTGAAGAAAAGGACACATTGGCCTTTGGCAACCGCTATCTTCAGCAAGAGTATGTAAGCATGATCCGGAATTCATCCATTGCCTACTACGACCTGGAAGGGGTAAGAGAAAAAGGCATTGAAAATATAACAAGGCAGTTTCTCAATCAATTGAATAACGAACAGGCAAATGGTTTTTGGATCCATTTAGATGCAGATGTTCTTGATGATGAACTGATGCCTTGCGTGGACAGCCGCCAACCGGGCGGACTTCGCTATGATGAGTTAAGATTCACACTGGAACTGTTGTTGTCCTCTGGACTGGCCAGAGGTATTGATATTACCATACTGGATCCTGACCTGGATGAAAATGGCGTTTATACAAAACGGTTTGTGGATGAACTGTCTGTTGTATTCAGTGTATAATGAAGCCTTGTATTCAGGATTCGCGGATGGCTAAATGGGACAGCCCTCGGGCGGGCCAGTTCACAAGGCCGGCACAGACAGGCCCTGCAGACGAAAATGCATCAAAACCCGTCAATCAAAGCTCGATACCCTCAGCTTTTTTCCTCCCTCTACAAAGGCTGTCCCTTTTTCCTTCAGGGTAGCCGCCTGTGTGGCTTCATCTTTCAGGATCTTATCCATATAGGTTTTCACCACGGCCGCTTTAGCCGTTACGGGCTTGCCGCTCAGGATAGCTTCGGTAGCATAGGAGTGCAGCAGGCTGGGTAGCTGGCTGTTGAAGAGGGCCGGGGTGGCAAAAAGATCACAACCCAGCACCTTGTTGCCGGAGACGACCACCAGGCCGATCAGATTCTTTTCGGTGCCCAGTTTTTTCTTAAAGAAGGAAACATAGGCTTTCATTTTTTTACTGTAATCGGCAGAGTTGGTAAGTGCCGTATAGGTTTTTGTTGCTGTTGGCGTTTTATTCTCCGTGTTGATCTCCTCTACCTTAGACCACACCCTGGACTGGTCTTTTTCTTTTTCTACCACCTTGCGAAGGCTCATTGATCCTTTGTTATAATGAGCAGTGAACTGGGGTGCCTGGGGTAGGGCTTTGGGTTGATTACGGCTACGGCTAACCGTTCTTGCTTCGGTGGAAGACCACCGCCCGGCTTCCACACAAAACACCTGCAGTTCCTTTTTCCCGCTTTTGGGTTTTAATACCACGTCCTTTTCAATAATTCGGTCCTGCTGGCCGCCTTTCACCACATCGCCACAGATAATGATAATGGTGTCCGAAGAAAGATTTTCAATGTTAAGCGTATTGACGGTGCCGCCATTTCCTTTTTCGGTGATCTTCACCTTCTTGTTTTGAAGGGCATCCTGTAAGGATGTGTACCGGCCGAGGGTTTTAAATTTCGCTGTAAAGCTTTCTTTGGCATATACCGGGTAAAGCCGCAGGTTGCCATACGTATAAGCTTTGGCGCCTGTTTCTGTTTCCAGGAAGTTAACCTGCAGGTTGTTGTATGTGTATTGACAAAAACAAAATAACGGGGCCAGTAATAGTGTGATGCTAACAGTTGGTTTCATAAAAGAGGTTTTCAAGAAAGAGCACGGGGGTAGTTATTTTCATAAAAAAAGCGGGTGAAAAAATTGTTAAAGGACATTGGAAAGGTTCATAAATTATCTTTTGCAGGTTATTCTCTGCGCTAATAAATGGTTCTGTAGAATAGGTAGATTGTGGTACAGTAATAACGTAGCAGTAAAGTAAGCTTGCTGTTGTCTTTTTCCACCATTGCGGGGGAAGCATCGTGGCAGCTACCGGGAAAGCCATCTCCTTTTTAAGGAATGTGTACTTATTCCTTTGGAAAAAATTGCTGACAAATAATTCCCAGAAAAAGAAAAGATGTAGTCTCTTTTGTAACACCGATTTCCCTCTCCGCATAATAACAGCTTCTTTCAGGTTCACCCGGACTTGCATAAAATTGTTCTGTGCAGGGAAGGCCTTAACGTCCACATCAGGTCTTTTCTGTCCGGCCTTGTAAATGACTGAGACCCGCACGATTCAATAACACTTCTACCCCTGTGCATGCCACTCTTGCTATGTTGCTGAAATTCCGGACGCACTAGCAACAAAGAATTTTAAAAGGCATAGCTGATTTACACAAAAAAAAATTCCATTCACTGCAGCCGACGTTTTTGCATCTGACCCTCCTCGCCTCTTTTAAACAACGAGGCCCGTTCCTTTGATCGCAGCTTTGCTTCCGGGACGCAATTTGTAAGCTCACGTATCTTATTTATTTTAGGAGGAATTTGGCCACAGCAGGTGAAGGATACATTTTCATGGCTGGGCCTGTACTTCTGTTTGTAATATGAAAATAAAACTACTGCTTATTGGTGCCAGTATTCTGGTAGCTGATGTTTCTTCCCATGGTCAATGTGTTTCTCCACCAACGGTCAGTATTGCTGGTCAGGGATGTGTAGGAAGTGTACTTCAGCTAAATTCTTCCGTCACACCGGTTTCGGTTGTTTGGAAACGAGATGGACAAGAAGTCTCAGTGCAAACGGCTTCCTTTGCGTCAAATGCTGTTACAGTGGCAGGTGGTAAAGGAAAAGGATCTGCCCCAGATCAACTGAATAATCCTAACCGTATCTGTATGGATGCACAGGGAAACCTGTATATACCGGATATGTCCAACAGCCGGGTGCAAAAATGGGCGCCGGGTGCCAGTGCCGGCGTTACGGTGGCCGGCGGTAATGGGGAAGGTGCGGGAGCTAACCAGTTTAACCGTGCTACCAGTGTGTTTGTGGATGTGCAGGGAAATATTTATGTAACAGACCAATACAATTATAGGGTGCAAAAATGGGCGCCGGGTGCAACATCGGGCATAACCGTCGCAGGCGGGATCTATGGATACCTGGATACGCCTACCGGTGTGTTTGTAGATGAGCAGGGCAATATCTATGTTTCTGCCCAAGGGAGTTACAAGGTGCTCAAATGGGTACCCGCTACTACGAGCAATTCAGTAGTAGCCGGAACAGGAGGATGGGGTACAGGGGCCAATCAATTCGCCAGTCCTACCGGGATTTACGTGGATGCTCAGGGAAATGTATTTGTATGCGATACGGATAACAGCCGGGTACAAAAATGGGCGCCGGGCGCCAGTGCCGGCGTTACGGTGGCCGGCGGAAAAGGTTTTGGATCAGCCCCGGACCAATTGGCCAATCCAATTGGTATTTATGTAGATGCGCCAGGCAATGTGTACGTTTCTGATTATAATAATCACCGGGTGCAAAAATGGGCGCCGGGAGCAACGTCCGGAATAACCGTGGCGGGCGGAAAGGGAAGAGGAAGTGCTGCCGACCAGCTTTATGAGCCAACCGGCCTGGCGATGGATGCCGACGGCAACCTTTATGTTTCGGATTTTTTCAACGACCGGGTGCAAAAATTCACCAGTACGATCGCCACTACCTATACCACTACCCAGCCGGGTACCTACACTGCCATCATCACAACGGCATCCGGTTGTACGGTTACATCAAACAGCATAACCGTTTTACCGTATAAAACACCCCGGGTAAATATAACGGCAGATAAAACCAGCTTGTGCCCGCAAATGCCTGTAACACTAACAGCAACAGCTACCGATGGAGGTACGAACCCGGTTTATCAATGGAAAAACAACGGGGTGAGTGTGGGAACAAATTCCAGCACCTGTACACTTCCTTTTGTTAACGACGGTGATAACATCAGTTGTGTGATGACATCGAACGATGGTTGCCTTACCAGTCCTGAGGCTGTCAGCAACACCATCACGTTGTCAGTAACCAGCTCTTTACCCCGCATTAACATGGGTCCTGACACTACGGTTTGCCAAGGCACCATTCTCACGTTTAAGGCAGATGCCGGATTTGCCACCTATTTGTGGCAGGATGGTTCTACCTCCCCCACTCTTATCACGTCTCAGCCCGGAACCTATTGGTTGCAGGTGCATGATCTCTGCGGCAGGGCCGCAGCCGATACCGTGGTTATCCAAACCTATTCAAAACCTTCAGGGTTTTTGCCTCAGGAAACCCAGATATGCACAGGAGCCATAACCCTTACGCCTTCTGCCATATTCGACCAATATTTATGGAGTACCAACGCACCGACACGGGAAATTGAAGTAAGTGCACCCGGGCTGTACTGGCTGCAGGTAACGGATCAAAACGGCTGTGTTACCACGGAAACCACCAAGGTCACTAAGGTCAATTGTATCAGCAGGTTTCAGGTTCCTTCTGCCTTTACGCCGAATGGCGATGGGAAAAACGACAGCTTTAAGCCTTTATTTATAGGCAATGTAAAAAATTACAGCTTTGCAGTATATAATCGCTGGGGAAACCAGGTTTTTAGCACTACTGCTACAGGAAGGGGATGGGATGGCACAGTCAACGGTATACCCGCAGATACGGGTGTTTATATCTGGCGTTGTTCTTACCACTACCCAGGGGAACCAATGCAAACGGAAAAGGGAACTACGGTGCTGGTGCGGTAGAAGGCTGCTGTCAAAGCATTTCAGGACAGGGGGACTTGGGTTATTCGGGGAAGAACCACTGCGGACCGCCCAGGTAAATGCCTACTGAGGCGTATTTCTTATGGCTGCCCTCATCTCCTCCAATTCCTGCAAGCGCTTTTGCTTTTTTTGCAATTGGGAACTAAGTTTGGCTATTTTTTTATCCTGGTCTTTTATTCTGTTTTCGGCATCTTTTGCATCCTGTGCCTTGTCCAGGGCTTTATTTGCTTTCTTCTTTGCACTTTTAGCATCACCCAGGTCACCATGGGTAGCCTTAGCTGCCTGCTCGCTGCTTTCGTTCGCCGATTTTTGAGCGTTGGCAGCCGCTTGGCCTGCCTTTGCCCGGTAACCCGGCAGGTTATTTTGTGCAATGGCCAGTTTAGAAGTAAGTTCGGCAATATCATTACTTACCTCTACATATTCCTTATTGAGTTTTATGGTGTCGGCAGCCGTTTTATATTTTTGGGAAGCTACCGGCGAGGCCCAAACGACCAGTAACAGGGCGGGTAGCAGCCATTTTATTTTTTTCATGATGTTCTAGTTATTTATGAATACCCATAAGGTACGCTTTAAAAGCGCAGAACGGAATACTATTTTCCGTTTCCCCTGCTCTATTGCTGACCTTAGCATCAAAACCCACCGGCTGCTAATGAAAGATGTCCGGTCCGTTCTTCCTGTTCCCCTATAAAGAATAATAGGGTTCCTTACAGGTGACCTGTTGCGGTGCCTGTAGCAAAAGTGGTGGGGGATTTTGACGCATGTGCCTATCTGTTACCATAATAATGCAGGGCCGTCGCTACCAGGAGCTTGCCGGTGCCATTCTCCTGAATCAGGCCGCATGATAATTTGAGGTATTTTTGTTTCCTTCATGAATAAGATCATAACGGAAAAGCTGGCAGCATACAGTGTACTAACCATACTTTCTTTGGTCGTCCTGTTCCATCTGCTGGTTGTAATGAGTGTGATTCCTTCCAGTATCGTCTGGGGCGGCAGGCTCAAGGACAAGGCTGAGCTCTTTCAGTTTGAGATGGTCTCTATCGGGGCCAACCTCCTGATGCTTTTGGTGGTATTGGTAAAAGCAAGGATTCTTAAAGTCGCCTTACCTCCCAAACTGCTGACCATCGCACTGTGGCTGATGTTTGCCCTTTTTACACTGAACACGTTGGGCAACCTGTTATCGGTTAATGAATGGGAGAAGATGATCTTTACACCGCTGACGCTGATCCTTGCCCTGTTTTGTCTTAGGCTTGCCTTACCGGCGAAATAAGGACGATTAGAAATATATACCGCACCGGGACTATAGCTAACAAAAAGCTTTTGGAATAGCGACTGAAGTGGTAAATTGACCAGGGAAACAAATCCTTTTCCCGCGTGATCACGGAGCAGTTGTAATGTATGATGTTCCTTCAGAAGTCTTTAAAACGGTACACATTCTGTCTCACCCCCCCCTTTGAAAAAAAAACAATCCGCAGCCTGCTCACGACGTAAACGATCATGATATGCATGTCACTTTCTTACACGGGGTATTTTTTATTTTATGGTCGGGAATGCTCCTTTCCTGCGGGGGAAGAACGGCGGGCCCGTCAAAAGAGCGTATTACCGAATTGGACCTGAAAAGAGGAGCTGTTATCTCCTGCGGGTCTTCGGGCCCGCAATTTGGTTCCGTTGCCTTTGAAACTTCCTGCGATGAAAAGGTAAAGGACGATTTTAATCTTGCGCTTACGCTGTTGCATTCCTTTGAATACGATGAAGCGGAAAAAGTTTTTGCGAAGGTCATTGACCGGCAGCCGGCGTGTGCCATGGCTTACTGGGGTGTAGCCATGAGCAATTTTCACCCGCTCTGGACGCCTCCTTCAGAAGCCGAACTGGAAAAAGGAGCAAAAGCCATAGAGATCGCCCGGTCCATCACTCCAAAATCAAAAAGGGAGGGGGATTACATTACCGCTCTTTCCTTTTTTTACAAGGACCGCGATAAACTGGATCATCGCACCCGTTGCCTCAACTTTGAAAAGGCCATGGAAACCCTGTACACGAATTATCCGGCCGATAAAGAAGCCGCTGTGTTTTATGCCCTGGCACTGGATGCCGCCGCCGATCCTGCCGACAAATCATTTCAAAAGCAAAAAAAAGCCGGCCGCATTTTGACAGCTCTTTATCCCGGCGAACCCAACCACCCGGGCATTGTGCATTATACCATTCATACCTACGATTACCCGGAGCTGGCAGCCCTGGCCTTGCCGGCGGCCAGGAAATACGCTGCTGTGGCACCTTCCTCGGCGCATGCCCTGCACATGCCCTCACATATTTTTACACGGCTGGGTCTTTGGGATGAATGCATCAATTCCAACCGGGCTTCTGTTTCTGCAGCCCAATGCTACGCAGAAGCAACAGGTATAAAAGGGCATTGGGACGAGGAACTTCATGGCCTCGATTACCTGGTGTATGCCTACCTGCAAAAAGGGGACAACGACCTGGCTAAAAAACAATGCGAGTACCTGCAAACAATGGATAAAGTGCATCCTGTTAATTTCAAGGTGGCCTATGCTTTTGCCGCTATCCCGGCCCGTTATGTACTGGAAAACAAGAACTGGAAGGAAGCCGCCCGCCTTCAGGCGAAGGAAAACTTTCCGTGGGCAGAATATCCATGGCAGGAAGCCATTATCCATTTTGCCCGGCTGATGGGTGCTGTTCACACGGAGGATATTTATTCAGCCAAAACCGAATTAAAAGAACTTGCCCGGCTTCATGAGGTCCTGCTGTCGCAAAAAGATGCGTACAAAGCCAACCAGGTGGCCATACAAATGAAAACAGGCGAAGCCTGGATACGGTTCAGGGAAGGAAAACAGGAGGAAGCGCTAAGGCTTATGAAGCTGGCTGCCGAAATGGAAGATAAAACTGAAAAGCACCCGGTAACCCCCGGAGAAGTGATCCCGGCAAAGGAATTAGTAGCGGGCATGCTGTTGCAAATGAACCGGCCAGGGGAGGCTTTGAATGCATATGAAGCCAATTTAAATAAACATCCCAATCGTTTTAACGGGCTTTATGGCGCAGGGCTGGCAGCGGAAAAATCCGGGGACAGGGAAAAAGCTAAATTTTATTACCGGCAATTGGTTAGTGTGGCCGATGCCGCCGGTTCCAACAGGCCTGAGCTTCAGGCAGCGAAGCAGTTTTTAAAAGATCAGTAATGTTATCAGGAAGGATAGCCTGCAGGCTTTAAACCCCTGCCGTTTCCCGCAAACTGCGTAGTGTAACAGAGTAACGAACCTCCTTCACCGGGGCGGTGCTGTGCTCCCAATCGCTCCGGGCTTCCCCGCCTATGATGTATAAGGAGCGGCGCTGTACAGGAAAGGAAATAAGGGACCGCCGGTTTTGCTTTGATTTATCGTGGGGCCGCAGGCGGAAGGTGCAATCGGCCGCCAGGGAAATGCCGGCAATGACATCAAAAGGAGGCGCATCCCGGTGCCAGTTGATCACCGAGCCCACGGGATATTCGGTGACCAGTAACTCGGCAAAGGCCTGTTTGGGCATAGCCAGGTGGATGGCTACCTTCCCTATCAGAACATCAAACGCCGCCGGTATATCTTTTCCTTTGGAGAGTTGTTGTTTTTCAAAGCTCCAGTCATAGCCAAAGCTGGCTACTTTTCGTTTGGCTTCGTAGCCGTGGAAATGAAAAGGATGAAGCTCTATTGAAGAAATCGTTTCCAGCAATGCCCTCTCTTCGGCTTCTGTAATAAAGCCGGGATAATACAGAAAGCCAGGAGGAAAAAGAGGTTCAATGGGAAACAGGGTGTTCATGCCCTTACAGAATAAAAGGCTGTGCCAGCAGCTGTCAAAAAAACAGGGTCTGTTTTGTAAAAAGACATGGCGTTTAAAAATGGACAAATACGCGGAAGGTGAGAGATGTGTTGGCCGGCCTTTTCTGCCTGCCCGTTATTTCCAGCAATTGGTGATCTCCTGCCTCGAGCTAATGTTATGCGTCCACGCATTGGGCGCCCGGAACATCGAGCAAATGGTGCGGGTCCAGTTAAAATGATCAAGGGTGGTTCCGAGGCGGTAGTTTTTCTTTACATTTTGTCCAACCGCAATCACCGGGATCCTGTTTGAAGCGGGTGATTCACTTTCATCAAAATAAATAACAAAAATGCTGTTGTGGCCCATACACCAATCCACCAAAGAAGACAGCTTCTCCTTAAGCCAGGTATCAGCCTGGGCAATCGTTCCGTCATGCATATCATTGACCAGGTTGGGACTTATGCAAACCACGTTTTCCAATTGGTTATAATCGCTGGGAAAGTCGGCAAATCTCTTATTGGCAGTTTTGGGTACATTGGCAAACAGGGTGACCGGGTTATGTTTTTCCACATAGTGATTATGGATGCATTCGGTACTGCCTGTTGAAGGCAGGTCTTCGCTGTACCAGGCAAAGGACTTATGAACGGCCTCCAGCGCTGTGTAGAGATTTGGTGTGGTAAGCGTTGAGCCATGCATGCAGCTGTCGGTGGTAATGCCATTGGGTTGACCGGCAAAAAAGTCCACATAATTCGGATAGGATGGATGCGTGATAGCATTCATATCCGTAAATAAGGTGCCCCTTTCCGCCAATGAATTGATATAGGGCGCCTCTGCATTACCAATCATCTGATCAAAGTCTTTATTTTCAAGCCATACAAATATGATGTGATCAGGATGCGTAAGGGCAGTGGTAACAGGAATTATAGTAGCAGCAGAAGTGTTAGGTGAGTTTCTGTTGCAGCTAATAAGACCGGTAGCAAGAGAAAAGACTACGGTTTTTATTATGCTTTGTATAGACATCGGTGGGTGTTTAGGCTAAAACAACTAACAAACGTAATTGCTGCAGCAGGTCTTATCTGCCGGTAAGGAAATTTTTTTATCCGTTGGAACAAGCCGGATACCAGGTGCAGGCAGCCCCTGTTGGCCGAATGTTTTTCTAAAGAAGGGAGGACAGGTACTGATGATCGTTGTTGTTCCTGGCCTGCACCTTCCTATCGTTCAGCCCATCAGGCGCATTGCCTTCTTTTTTGCGGTTTGACAACCGGAGAAATGACCGCCTCCGGCCGGGGATCCGGCCATACGGTAATGCCCGGCCCGTGCCAGCTTATGCTTTTCCCAGCCGCTTGTTTTTCCGGAACAGCAGTACCGCGACCGCTGCGGTTACCACGGCCGTTACCACCAGTTTTTGCACAAAGGGCTTACGGTTGTATTTCCACCCGGCTCCCCATCCCTTTTCTGCAAAAATATGGGGAGCGATGCCACGCCTCAGGTCACTGATTTGCGGTTTAAGGGGTACTTTGCTAACAGGTCCCCTGAGGGTAGTCTTTCCTTGTTCCGGCCTGTTTAATTAGGGTGTGGTTCAAAGGACCGGCTGCGGAAGAGTTGGAAAGGTTTTCATGTGCTTTTGACAAGCTCAGGAGGAAGGACGGGGAGAAGAATCCTCATAAAGGAAACTGTGCACCAAGCAGGTAATTGAACTGGCCGGCAAACCATTTCTGACTGCCCCAGCCGCCTGCGATAAGAAAATGATTGTAATTGGCATAGGTGCCCTTGAATGTTCCTGTAACAAAAACATGCTTGAAAAACCGGAACCGCAGGCCTCCTTCAAGGCCGGTAACATAACCGGAAATATGGTAACGATCGTCGCGGCGAATGCCCATTATGGTAGAGTTGGTCTTTGGGTTGACCACGCCGGCCCCGGCTTTTGCCAATATATCCAGCGAGAAATTTTCATTTTTTAAAGCACGAAGCGGGAACCATTTTACAAAGTTTACCATGGCATAATTGGCCCCGTCCGAATGCTCCAGCTGGAAAAAATCTTTTACAAGGGTGGTGTCCTGGTCATAAAATTTACCATTGATCGTTCCCTTTAGGTGTACTACCTGGTTTTGCGTAACAAAATATTTGATATGGTCGTACTGGTACTCGATCCCAAAGTTTTTGTTTACAAAATAATAACCAACGGTATAGGAAAATTGTGGTGCTGTTTCCCATTTCAGCCCGCCTTCATCCTTTGCTTTCACCTTATACAAAGTGAGGTCAAAGGAAGGCTCGTTACTACGCCTGATGCGGATGTCGCCTGGCGTATAAAAAATGCGTTGTGAGCCAAAGGCAAAATAGATAATTCCCTTGGTGGTTTTCGATTCTTTACTTTCCTGGGCGCCGGCAAAAAAGGGCACGGCAAGTAGGAATAGAAGGGTCGCTAACCGGTAAAACGGGGTCATATTCGTCCGGAAAGAAAATGAGAAAATATTCCTGTCACACACCATGCTGTCAACACTCATTAAAGTTAATTGATTCAGGGAAACCGTATCGGTCCCCCTTTATGATCTTTTTTTTACAGGATAACAGCAAGGTTCCGGCCAAATTAAAGCATACGCGAAACAATCTTCCCTTATGACGAACATAGAAAAAAAGAAGGTCAAATCTTATAAACCACTCCGGGCATTAATATGCCGTAATTATACTGCAGGTTAAAACTTAGTTTTTTTTCCCTGAGGATTTTGGTGCCCGAATCTTTACGATAATTTTTGACCGCCTGCAAACCGGTTATATAACCCAAGGCGGCACCGGCAAAAACATCTGTTACCCAGTGTTTATTTTCCGTTATGCGGCTCAGGCCTACCAGTGTAGCAGTACTGTACGCCACTACCGGTATCCATGGGCGGTCTTTATACTGTTTGGCAAAAACAGTAGCTATGGCAAATGCTGAAGTGGTATGGCCCGAGGGAAAAGACGTATTTGTCCTGTCGCCATTATAGCCTGTTTTCGTTACAAACGGTCCAAAAAAAGAGGGCTCTGCCTGTGCAGGCGGCTTATAAAATGAGGGCCGGGTTCTTACGGTTAAAAATTTCAGGGCCGATGCCAAAACGCCGCTGGTAATGTAGGCCTGGCTTGCCAGCAGGGCAGTGGTTCGCATTCTTTCTTTTTTAAACACATAGCTGTAGGCACCCAATACACCCAGGGTATAAAGCCCATAGCTGTCGCCAAAACACGTGACCATGCTGCTGGTGCGCCGTAAAGGTTCATTTTCATTGCGCAGGTTTAAGGCCAAACGTTGAACCGGCTCGTCCTGGAAAGCCAATACTCCGCCAATGGCGGCAGCGATGGAAAGGCATTTCCAATCCCTTTTTTCCATTTGGAAAGGCTTGACCAGAATTTGTTTGAAATTACCTCCCAGCAAGGCAAAATACCGGGACGTGCTGATCCTTGTTTCAGTAAAACGAAGGGCTGTATCCTTTGTTTTATCATTATACCCGATAAGGGTTTTGGTGGAAAGACTGTCCGGCTCCCCCGTTAATAAGGTATCATTTTGAGAATAGCCCGCAGTGGCTATTACAAGCAGAAGTGTGATAAAAAGTGCTGTTTTTATCATGAAGAATTTTTTCTCAATGGCTATAGTTCCGGTCTTTTTCTTACCAAAGCAGTCAGGTTAAAAGAAGCGGTGGAGTAAAATACACAAACTTTATTATTTTCCTATATCTGGGCTAACAGAAGCAAAATTTTACCACAAGGCTGTAGTGCACGGGGTTGGATTGCCAGTACTTGTTTTTTATGCTGGAAAAACCGGATTTCTTTTTGCTGTTTTTTGTATTTATTTTTCCGCCGCCCAAGCCTGCAGGAATATGATCCACCAGGTACCGGTATCCTAAAAAACCAAAATGAAAAGAGCTTTTTGTCTTTGCGTCCTGACCCTTTTTTCGGCTTCTTTGCTTATCCCCTCCTTTGCCCAACCGCTTAAGCCTGATACGGTGAAAGTGGGTATTTACATTACCAGCATACATGATATAGATTTCAAGCAAAAAGAATACGCCGTTAATTTCTGGCTGTGGCTAAAATACAAGAACAGGGACTTTGATTTTTTAGAAAACCTGGAAGTGCCTATGGCCAAGTCTGTTGAAAGATCTTTTTCCACCGTGGACAGCTCGGGCGGGGAGATCTATCTGCAGATGAAGATGCAATGCGTGATGAAGGATTCGTGGAAGATCAGCAATTTTCCCTTTGACCGGCAAACACTGCGGATAACTTTTGAAAACTCGCAATTCGATTCGAAGTCGCTGGTATTTGAGCCCGATACCGTGGGCAATCATTTCGATCCGCGGTTTACCCTGAACGGCTGGACCATTGACAGTTGTATGGTCGGAACCGGCATAAAAAAATACGAAACCGCCTTTGGCGACGAGGAGGCTGTAAAGCCGCATACCGAGTACAGTTCCTTCCGGTTGAGGCTGGGCATCAAACGGGATGCTTCGGGGCTGTTCTGGAAAATGTTTTTGGGCATGTACATTGCCTTTTTGATTGCCTATGTCTGTTTTTATATCCATTCCGACGGCATGGACTCCCGTTTTGGCCTGAGTGTGGGTTCTTTATTTGCCGTAATCGGTAATAAATACATTATTGATTCTTCACTGCCCGAGTCCACTTCTTTTACTTTGGTAGATACCCTGCATGGCATTACCCTGTTCTTCATTTTTACCATTATTACCGCAACAGCCTATTCGCTGCTGCTGGTAAAGAAAAACAAGCTAAAGCAGGCATACCGGTTCGATATGATAGCAGCACAGGTGGTGCTGGTCCTGTATGTTGTATTGAATTTGTATTTTATCGCAAAAGCGGCGGGATAGGGGTGTATGAAAGCAGCTCTTTCGTTCCTTTCTAAAGAAAACCATTGTCCGGCACTAAGTGGTTCATCTTAGCAGGTGTTTTCGCTATTGCACAAGGCCGGTTAATTCAGTAGTTTTATTTTTTAATCCATACCCCTGAAATGCTTGGACCTTCTAAAAAAATAGCTGCCCTTTTCTGTTTTGGCATGGCAGCGGCTAACGCCGGGGCACAATCGCCGATTGTTGGTTATTCAACCACTTATATTTCTACGTCAAGCACGGTAAACAGTTATTCTCAAAAGCCGGCCGCCAATTCCAATTCTTTCCGAGGATGCAGCGGTAATAATTTTACCTATGGTTTTAACAAGGGTACCGATAATGCGTTGAAGCTCCTGAACTTTATTGCCAATGCTAAAAGTTATTTCATTGCTAATACCACAGCGGCAAGAGTGGTACTCAGAAGGGTGGATAATGCCAATGTAACCGGCAACCGCACCGTTGTTTCCATGGAGGCTGCGGCAAGTTCCTCCTCTGCCTGTCCTTCCGGTGGTAAACTGGACCTGCGCCTGCCTTACCAGGATGCCATGGAGAACTTCCTGAACAACAATTTCATTAACCAGGGCACGGATAATATTTTTACCAACAGCGGAAACGGTGACGGTAATGTTAACAATATTGAGCGGGTGGATATTTTATTTCCCTCGGGTCTGGCTTCTTCCAATGCAACGGATGCCGGCTTTGCCATCTTTGACCGCGGCAACAGCCAGGGTCATGACGGGTTCAGGATCGCCGCTATCACCAGTTTAAATGCCAATGGTGATCCGGCCTCATTTGGTGCTGTTAAAACCAGCGTGAAGGGTAATGGCACCAACAACGGGAGTTGGGGGCACCCCAGTATTGCAAACGGTAATCGATCGCTATCCACTTATGTGCTGCGCAAGGAGGGCAATGAGACCCGGCTGAGGGCCTCTGCCGCTATCGACGAACAGGAAATCGGTGGTGTGTTTTTTTCTTTTGCCGACCTTGGCATTGCGGCAGGCCAGAAAATATATGGTTACGCGGTGTTTTCCACCGATGGTATAGCTAATCCCACTTCAGCGCAACTATTAAATATCAATGATGCATCGGTTTATCCAACCAACACTACTGAAACCTATGGCGGACTG
Source organism: uncultured bacterium (assembly GCA_966095395.1). Classification (GTDB taxonomy): domain Bacteria; phylum Bacteroidota; class Bacteroidia; order Chitinophagales; family Chitinophagaceae; genus Flavisolibacter. The sequence continues at coordinate 55,624 of CBHTSW010000021.1, forward strand.
GATATGATGGCGGTAAACGCTGTTTTTTCTACCGGCGGAACGCCCTTGTCTTCCTCAAAGAGTTTATTAAAAGCAACTGCCGGCAACCATACCGCTATTCTGAATTGGGAACTGTCCGGTCTTTCACAGGGAAGTTCGGCAGAGCTGGAGCGATCAGAGAACGGAAGGGATTATAGTTCGGTATACCGGATTCCTGTTCAAGACCTGGCCGCCAGGGGCAGTTTTACAGAAGCCCTGGCAAAAACCTGTTTTTTCCGTGTACGAATCCAGCCACTGACAGGCGCTGTGTATTTCAGTAACGTAGTAAAGGTAGAAGGAAGGCCGCAAAAGCTTTCTGTTTATCCGAACCAGCTAAAAGGTCCTGCATCCATTATAGTGGAAGGACTGGAAGACGGTCTTTACAATGCTTCCTTTGCAAGTGGTGAAGGAAGGGTTTACGCAACCAGTTTGCGCATGGTGGCCGGAAAGGGAAGAATGGATGCCCCCGTTCCTGTTTTATTTAAGGGGATGATCTGGCTGAACTTCACAGACAGCCGGGGACGCTTATACCCAGGCGGCAAACTTGTTTTTCAATAATTTATGAGAAGGTTGCTCCTGTTTTAAACTACCGGTGTGGTCCACTGCTCACAAGGCATGGATGATAACGTTAATGCATAGGCGAACACATGGTAGCCAGCCTTTGAATACACTGCAACTTTTCGTTACCCCCGCATTTACGGTCCTGCTGGCGTACCTTAGAGCAAGGCAACATTCTTATGGACAAACGGGAAACATTTGATAACCTTGAAAAATTAAGGACCATTTTAGATAAGCTGCGGCAGGAGCAGCAGAAGGCAAGCCTGTTGCTGGACCAGGAAGGGTTAACAAGAATGGAAGGCCTTATCAGTTCTATAGATGACCAACCCGACCCAGGCGCCACGGTTGTTACACTTAATGGTGATACCAAAATTCTATTAACGCAAATCGTGGCGGTTAACGGGCAGTTCCGTTCCGATTATTCGGAGTGTTAGGAGCGGTTTATTCCGGGTTCTGTTCCGCCGGCCATGCCCTTGTAGTGGTGGCATCGTTTTCCCTGCCTTCTGAAACCGCTTTTCTTCCTGTTGGAAATAGTTTTATTTTCAATCTCTCTTACACAGGTCCTGCTCATCTAAAAAATTTCAAATGAAAAAGGTCGTCATTTTTCTGCTGGTGCTAACCGTATTTGCACCGGTTGTATTTGCCCAATCCATCACCTCGCCGGATGGCCAGATAGAACTCGTTTTTCAATTAAAAGACAGTATGCCCTTTTACCAGTTGAAGTATAAGAAGGCCGCTGTCATCAAAGAAAGCCAACTGGGTTTAACGCTTGTCAACACTCCTTCTTTTTTAAAAGGCTTTGTTCTGAAGGATCAAAAAACGGCCACGTTCAACGAGAGCTGGAACCCTGTGATGGGCGAAGTAAAAACCATTGTGAATCACTATAACGAACTGGCTGTAACACTTTCACAACCGGCATGGGACCGCGATATTACCATCCGCTTCCGGGTGTTCAATGACGGGCTGGGTTTTCGTTACGAGTTTCCCCAGCAAAAGAACCTGAACTATTTTGTGATCAAAGAGGAAGAAACACAATTTGCTCTTTCAGGCAACAACAAGGCCTGGTGGATACCTGGTGATTATGATACCGAAGAATACAGCTACACCACTTCCAGCCTCTCTGCCGTGCCGCAGCTCTTTGATAAGAGTTACGATGGTAACGCTTCTCAAACCATTGTACCTATGGCACTGCAAACACCGCTGATGATGAAAACACAGGACAGTCTTTATATCAACATACATGAAGCGGCACTGGTTGGGTATGCGGGCATGAACGTGGAGCTGGACCCTAAACATTTTATTTTAAAAACGCATTTAACACCTGATGCACAGGGCAACAAGGGTTATATACAAACGCCCTTCAACACACCCTGGCGCACCGTAGTGGTGTCGCCCCGCGCCGAAGGCATTTTAGCCCCCAAACTGATTTATAACCTGAACGAGCCAACGAAATACACTTCTACCGACTGGATCAAGCCGGTAAAATATGTGGGTGTGTGGTGGCAGATGTTTTGCCCTGGCCAGGGAAGCTGGAGTTATGCCGATGTAGATAATGTGCACCTGGGCATTACTGATTATAAAAAACTGACACCCAACAAAACCCACGCGGCCAACAATGCCAACGTTAAAAAATACATTGACTTTGCGGCAAAACACGGCTTTGATGCAGTGCTGGTGGAAGGTTGGAATGAAGGCTGGGAAGACTGGTTTGGTAAATCAAAGGAGTTTGTGTTTGACTTTGTAACGCCTTACCCTGATTTTGATGTGGACATGCTGACGAAGTACGCAGCAGCTAAAGGTGTGAAGATCATCATGCACCATGAAACCTCCGCTTCGGTTACCAATTACGAACGGTGGATGGACACGGCCTACCGTTTTATGGTAAACCATGGCTATACGGCTGTGAAATCGGGCTATGTGGGCAATATCATTCCAAGAGGGGAACATCATTACAGCCAGTGGATGATCGATCATTATAACAGGGCCATTCAAAAAGCAGCCACGTACAAGATCATGGTGAATTCGCATGAATCCGTTCACCCCACGGGGCTGAACAGAACCTATCCCAATGCCATAGCGGCTGAAGCGGCCCGGGGCACCGAATATGAAACCTTTGGCGGCAACAATCCCGAGCACACCACCATCCTGCCTTTTACCCGGCTAATGGGCGGGCCCATGGATTATACGCCCGGTATTTTTCAAACCCGCCTGGATTATTACCAGCCCGGTGATAAGCGTTTTGTAAAGACAACACTGGTTAAACAACTGGCCTTGTATGTAACGATGTATAGTCCCCTGCAAATGGCGGCTGATATTGTTGATAATTATGAACGCTTTCCCGATGCTTTTCAATTCATTAAAGACGTGGCAGTAGATTGGGATGATACGAAGATCCTTGGTGCTGAACCCGGTGATTATATTACCATGGCCCGTAGGGCCAAGGGTAGAGACGAATGGTTTGTGGGCGGCATCACCGATGAAAATCCACGAACAAGCATAGTTGATTTTAGTTTCCTGGATGCTAACGAACCTTATGTAGCCACTATTTATGAAGATGGAAAGAATGCGCATTATATCAGCAACCCCCAGAGTTATCATATTTACAAAGCGATTGTGACCAGCCAATCCAAACTAAGGCAAAAGCTGGCGGCCAGTGGGGGTTTTGCCATCAGCCTTGTTAAAGCAGGCAAGGAAGATCTAAAGAAGATAAAAAGGTTGAAATAAGGCATGGCTTTTAAATGATTTTTAGGCCTGGAATCATGGAATGATTTTTTATTGTTTAGCTGCTACATCTGTTCAATCAACAAAAAAATTGTAACATGAAGAAAAATAATTTTGACAATGAGCGGGGGGAAAGAGATCCTCATTTACCAAATCCCACGAAACAGGAGCAGTCTGATCCCCAGGTCACGGAACTGAAAGGCTTTATTGATAAAGACGAAAAGTTAGAGCCGATGGATAATGAGATTGACCGGGCAAACGAAGAACAAAAAGACCTGGAAAGCTGATACAGGTGCTGCGTGAGGAAAGGACCTCTTTTCTCACGCAGCCTATAAAACTTCGGCATCAACTACTCTTCTTTATCCATCCTGTCTGTAAGATAGCGTTTTGAAAAATTAATATCGAATTCAACCCACATGGGCAGGTGGTCGCTCATCTGGTAGGTCCGCCATTGTTTATAATAGCGGGTATCGGGTGCTTTACCTGTTTTGCTGCGGGCTTCCTTCATGGCCGCTTTGTACTGGTCAAAATCTTCTTCGCGGTACACATACTGGAAATAATCGAAGACGCCGGCATTAAGAATGGTGGCATTGCCGTTTTTCTCGTTGAGCACAATCTGGTCGTAAAACTTTTCTTTGGAAACATTGGTGCCGGTCAGTACATTTTTTTCGATCCCCTTAGGCAGGTTAAAGCCTGTATCCGTCGTAAGCGCTTTGAAGGTTTTATCGGTGCGGCTCAGAATATTGAAATCCCCCAGCAGGATATAATTGATCCGGTCCCAGTAGTCTTTATCGCTCTGTAATTTGTTTTCGGTCAGCATCCGCTTTTTAAAGAACTGCGCAATATTACTGATCTCATTCACCCTTTCAGTAGTATCCTTTACATCGCCATATAAAATATGGACGGTGCAAAGGTTGAACTTGAACCACCCTGAACGGAAAGACACCAGGTAGGGCGTTCGTGAAAATTGTGCAACAGGTTTATATTTTGTTTTTTGCTTTTCTCCATTCGTTCCTGCCAGTGTTTTCTTTTTTACGGCTATGGGAGGCAGTACCACTTCGCCCGCAATATTAGTGAACCGTACTTTACGGCTGTCGTACACAAAGGCCATGCGTTCGCCATTACCGGCTCTGCCTTCAGTGATATCTGTAACCAGGTAGCTCCAGTGCGGTCCCAGGATGCGCAGCAGCCGGGTTAAAGCCCGGAGATCTTCTCTTACTTCCTGGATGGCCACCAGGTCAAAGCTGTTGACGATCTCAGCAATGTAATAATAGGTTTCATCCAGGCGGGGACCAAAGGTGGCCCTTTCAAATTCCCTAATGTTCCAGGTAGCCAGCAGAAAATTATCGTCTGCTTTTTTGGTGGGGATAGCATCTTTCAACCGTTCCTTTAATTCCAGCAGGCGGTTGATCACAAAATTTCGATTGCCATCGAAGGCGGAGCTTTTAATTCCAGTGTAGTTGCACATAAAAAAGTTTTAAAGGTAGATGGTGTTACAAGGGAGCACGCGGCCGAAAGAGCCTCCGGCAAACTTTGTATTAATTAGGAAATTAGGCAACCGTTTTTACACGGTAATTTTAAGGTGTTTTACCCCGGTCCATGTTATGGGTTTCTTAGAATATACTGAGCTTACCGGCCCGGGTTCTTGATTGGTTCACCATTACTTACACGTGGCCTGTGAGACAGAGAACTATTGTTGCGGGATCTAAAGTGGGCTATACTCCCGGGACCGGGGGGATATGGCACCGAAGGCTATAGAAGCAAAAGTTGCCCCTCCGGGTTAGAGCAAAAAATAAAATCCCGTACAGGAAAAGGCTTCGAAGCATTGCTTTTCGATGCTACCGAACTTGGTAACGTTTTGTGCAACCACTACACTCCGCTATTGGGTTACAACCTTTGTGTCTTTTCTCTTCGTCTCTTTCTCTTCTACATCTTCCAGTAGATGCTGGTGCCGGGCATTGCTGGCAATGTACAAAGCAAAAGCGGCAAGAGCTGAATCCTTCAGCAGGTTATAAAGCGCCGTTTGACGGTAAACCGGGTCAGCCGTGTCCATATAGTTGGGCAAATGGATAGTGAGAACAAAAATAAAAAGCATCAGGGCCAAAAGGTAAGCAGCTGTCTTTACCCAAATGTTGGTTATAAAGGAAATGGCTGCCAGAATAAATGCCGTTCCCACCAGATAAACCCATACCACCCCTCCGGGTAAAAAATCAGGCACTTTTACAAGAAGATCGTAAGGGTGGAGGAAGTGCTGAATCCCAAAAACGATCATTACAATAGCTAAAATGTAGATGGCGACCCGCGAAATAATGTGCTGGTTCATCATCATGAATTTAGTTGTATAAAGGTACACTCATTTTTTTCAGCAACCGGTGCCCGCTGGGTGGTAATCATGATGTTCCCTGAAAAACATTTTGTGAACCGGGAATAATTGTCCTTAAATTTTCTGTTATTCTGTTTCCCTGCCTGCACCGTTGTTCTCATCTTCAATTATTTGGAGCGTTTACTAACCATTCCAGACGAAAAGAACTTATAGCAATACCTGAACCTTTAGCAGATAATGTGGTCCTGTCTATGGTCTATCCCTTTGGTTTTTGTTTTAAAATGGTTCCGTTTTCTGCAATTAGCAGCTTCGCTCTATTATCTCCGTTCCTGATCCTGATTTCGTAGGCCAAATGGTCTTGCCACATTTCTTTTTGCACCGATTCGATGGTGTACCCTGTATATTGCGAAGTCAATGTACTGGTAACAGCCGCAGGAAGCGTTGTTTGGTCATTAACAGTATAGGCACTTCCAACCCAGTTGCCCTGCGAATCGTACCAGGCATGATAGGTTTGATGATCTGTGTCAAAGCGAACCGCATAATCACTGGTATCCATTACTGCCCAGTTTGTTAATTCCCAGTCAATGGGCACTTGTGCTGGATCGTAACGCGACCAAACTACATTGGTAGCGTTTGGATACTGTGCGGTAAAATTTGTTTTTACAATAGCAGGTGCATCGTAGGCATGATAAGAAGACATAGAGGTTTTGGAAGTACTGCCGCATGATAACAGTAAAACCATTGCTGTTACCAGGCTCATGATCTTAAGTTTCATAAAAAGGGGTTGCATAAAAAAGAAAGATGCTCTATCTGAAATGCCCAAACATGTTGCCAGAACAAACTGCAGGGATTCGCTTGGTTGAATGTTTTATAGAAGTTTAGGACACTATAAAGCCTGGTGGAACTACCTATCATTAGGGTTTATTGTTTAAAACTCTTTGCAAAAAATAGAACCGCTTTTAACAAACCTGCATAAAACCTTTGCTCAACAAGCCTGTCTCATATCCACTCAATTCCGGCACACCGGATCATTTAAAAATAAAATACAGAATATGAAAAAACTTTTACCCTTTTTTAGTGTGGCCATTCTGCTGGCTGCCTGTAACACAACTCCAAAAAACACCGCTACCCAGGCCGTGGCGCCAGCGGAGCTTTCCTCGCAGGCTATGGTGACGGACACCACCGGTTTAGCACAATTTCAGCAATGGAAGGTGCAGAATGAATTACAAGATGCCGAAGATTATAATAAACCAGCGCAACCGCTAGCAGCCAGGGTTAAAAAAACAAGCAAGCCAAAAGTTGTGCAACCAAGGCCGGTTGCGGCCAGTTTGCCAACCCCTGCAGAAGTCCCTGCAAATTCAACACCCCAGTCCGGCGGCAGCGAAGCGGGCAAAGAAAGCGGAACCATTTCTTCCGAATCGGGAGATGAGGCAAAGGCCACCAGGAAAGAAGGCATCAGTAAGGCCGCCAAAGGCGCTGTAATTGGTGGAGTGGCCGGTGCGGGGGCCGGTGCTGTGATCAACAAAAAGAACCGTGTGGTAGGCGCTGTAGTGGGTGCCGTAATTGGCGCCGGCGGAGGTTATGTACTGGGCCGTAAAATGGATAAAAAAGATGGCCGTTATTAATCACGTGAAGCATAGAATATGATTTGCGGGAGCCAGCCGGGCTCCCGCCTTTTTTGTCTCAAAAGGATGCTATTTACCAGGATTTACATCCTTCTTTCCTGGTTTTAAAACAGGCAAAATGCCGTTTGATCTTCCCCATTTTCCCGATAATAACGTTTCATTAGCCGGAATAAGAGTAAATTTGACAAATTCTTTTGAGTTCTTAGCATCTTTGTTCTTTCTTCTTGCCAGCATTCCGGGCTTTTTGCTTTGGATTACCGCTCTCACAATTTGCTATCTCTCAGATCGATTCAACGCGTATGGTTATTTATGTTTCCAATTTGGGTGAAAAAGTCACCCCCGACTCCTTAGAAGTGCTGTTTGCCGCTTATGGCAAAGTGTCTTCCTCCACTTTTATCAGCAGTGCAGCCGGAAACCAGGAGCGATTTGCCTGCGTAGAAATGATGAATGCAACGCAAGCCATCCTTGCTATTTCAAAACTTCAGGACAGTATTGTTGACGGCTGCCGTTTAAGAGTGGCGGAAACCAAACAATGTTCGGGTCAAGAATTGCAGACACGTATTAAAAATTAGAGAATTATGAATATAGAAGAAATTGAAAAGTTTTTAGATAAGAAAACATCAGAAGAGCATCAGCAGGTCAAAATCAGTTTTAAGAAAAGAGATGCGGTGTGCGGTTTATTTATAAAGGACAGGGATTATGCGTACCTTAAATCCAAGAATTTCTGGCGCATTGTAACCAGTACCCGTCTGGAAGAATATGCCAAATCGAAAAACACGGCCCTGGCCAGAATTTTCAGCGGCTCTGAATTTTCAAGGCTTACCCTGCAAAAAGAAAACGCTGCGTTGTAAAGAACGATAACACATTTACGGAGTAATAAAACAATTATGTATATAGTAACGTGGAACAAGTATTTGCCTGTCATTAAAATTTTATTGAAAAGAGCCGTTGCCGAAGACCAGTCGCTGGTACTGAACAGCACAGATTTTCAAAAAACAGCCGTGGTAAAGAAAACAGGATTTTCTTTTAACCTTCAGTTCAGCAATGGGAAGGCTACCAACCTCATCGGTGCCTCCCTGCCGGCCAAGGACCTGGCCTCTGTTTTAATGGAAGACAGCGTGGTAAAAGAGTTGTTCACCCAAAAGGACTTTCACATCAATATGGATGCAAAATTCCGGCTGGGCATCAAATGCATACCGGAAAGCGTATAGCATGTAAAAAATTTGTCTTTGCCCGTGGAGGACAACAACCTTAATCATTTGTTATGGATTAAGGTCAATCTGTTTTGCTTTAATAAAAAGACGAACTTTATTATTCACAAAAAACAATAGCACTATGGCGAGATCGGGTGAAACTTTCGGGAAAAAGGAAAAAGAAAAGAAAAGAGCAAAAGACAAACAGGAAAAAGCAGAAAAAATGCAGGAGCGCAAGGCAAATGCAAAAAAAGGGAAGAGCCTGGATGAAATGATGGCTTACCTGGATGAGAACGGAAACCTTTCTTCCACACCACCCGACCCACGCAAAAAGAAAGTCTTTAAGCCTGAAGAAATGCAGATAGGCGTACCGAAGCATGAGGAAGGAGAAGAGGAAGCCGTGCGAACAGGTGTGGTTAGTTTCTTTAATGACACCAAAGGTTTTGGTTTTATAAAAGACAAACAAACGGGTGAGAGTGTTTTTGTTCATGCCAATCAACTGACAGAACGGATCACTGAAAACGATAAGGTAAGCTTTGAAGTAGAAATGGGTCATAAGGGACCGAGTGCCATCAACGTCAAAAAAATCGTATAAACATTTGTCTGTAGTGCATCTGCAGCTAAACAGGGTGTAGAATCAATTTTTATTGTCCTTTCAATAGGGCCTGCGTGTAAAGCCTTCCTGGCTTTGAAGCACGGGGTCAATTATTGAAGGACATTTTATTTTCAGGAAACGCCCTCATTTGTTTAGAAGCCATCTCACAAATGCCTTTGTGAGTGGTTAGTGGTGAGGTGGTGAGTGAAGAAGCTCTCTTACGCATCACGCACCCTATAAAAAGCCTGTTTAGGAGACCTCTTGTATTGATCTCTTTTCTCAGGAGGTTATATGCAACACCGTTTTTGCTAATGCTATCGCTTGCGGATCGCCGGTATATTTGGCCGGTTCGTCGGAGAGCTTCACCACCGGCGTCCATGGTTCCGATTCCGGCAGGGCCTCTGTCATTTTCAGTACAATGTTCATGGGTGTAAGGCCTACATCGTTGGAAAAATTGGTGCCGATGCCAAAAGACACCCCGATCTTCCCCAGACAATAATCGACAATGGTTTTTACTTTCTCATAATCCAGTGAATCGGAAAAAATGATGGTCTTGGAAAGCGGGTTAATGCCGAATTTCTGATAATGCTGAATGGTTTTTTGAGCAAAGGCCACAGGGTCCCCGCTGTCGTGCCGCACCCCGTCAAAAAGCTTGGTGAATTTTTTATCGAAGACCTCGTAAAATTCATCCGTCGTAAAGGTGTCTGACAAAGCAATGCCCAGGTCGCCACGGTAAACGTTTGTCCAGTTTTCAAGCGCCATGATATTGGCCATTTTAAAACCGTATTTGGCCGCATGAAACATAAACCATTCATGCGCATGAGTGCCTATGGGCTTTGTACCGTGTACCCTGGCCAAATGAACATTGCTGGTACCCACAAAAGTTTTGCCCCATTTTTCCAGGGCTTGTACCACCAGGTTTTGCACCTCAAAAGAATGCCGCCGGCGGGTTCCGAATTCCGCTATGGTAACCCCCATATCGCCATAGGCCTCTATTTTGGATTTTGTTTTTTGGATCACCGTTTCATCCGTTTGCCTTTCTTTGTTTTGCAGCCGGTAAAAGTTCTCAGAAATAAGACAAAGCAGTGGTACTTCCCATAAAATGGCACGGTACCAATAGCCTTCAATGGCAATTTCCAGCTCCCCACCCTTTTGCTCCACGCTTACTTCAGAAGGATCGTAGCGATAGCCCTGCAAAAAATCGAGATAGACAGGATCGAGATAGGGACAGGTTTTTGCCAGCCACCCCTTTTCTTCTTTTGTAAGAGATAATCCTTCCATCGAATGGATGGAGGCCTTCAATGCTTCAGCAAAATCATCGGGAAAGGAATGGCGGCCCCGGTTAATGAAACGGTATCTTGCTTTTGCCCTGGGAAAAAGCTTCACCACACCCTGTTGCATGGTGAACTTATAAAAATCATTATCGAGGATAGACGGTAAACTGACCATGCCCAATGCATGCAACTATCATACAAATTTATGCGTAAGGAGGGATGAACTCATTTTAAGATACCCTCTAAACAACACAGATTTCCTTCCGGTTTTAGTCGTTGCAGATAGTAATGCAGTGAAAACTGCTTAAATGGTAAAGGCTGCCGTGATAACGGTAATGGTAAAAATGGCGGTAACAGCACACACCATTAGTGCTATGCTATCACAGATAAAGGCCACAATTACATTGCTGTGGTAAAGTCGTACAAGGTGTTTCATAGGTGATGTTTTTACAGGTGATTGTTTCAGCAAATTAGTGACTGCAAAAAGAAAAAAGAATGGTATGGGAAAGAATCATTTTAAAATGGATACAATTACGTGGTGAAACCCGCCAGCCTTCACAGTAGATGACCCAAACGTATTTTCCATTTCCGCACACCGGCTCCCTGAAGAAGTATATACACTCGCTGAAAAACCTTCCTGCAAGAAGCAGAATATGTTTTTTCCAAAAACACAACCCGTATTAAGGCATAAAAAAACCGCCCCTGGATGGAGGCGGCTTTTATTTTACCAAGCGCTTAGAAGTTAAAGCCCAGGCCTACTTTAAAGGATCGATTGTAGGCGTCCATATTTTTGTTGGCATCCGCTTTTGACAAACCGTGATCGTAAGCCGCCATAATATTCAACCCATTGCTGAACTGGTAACCTACACCACCCGTAATGCCTGCGTCCCAGCGATTGAATTGTGGTGTGGCGTCGGTATGTGAATTCAATAAATTAAAGCCTAAGGCTCCTGCTGTTGTATGCAGGTCTGCCTTGGTTAAATACGAGAGTTGGGGACCGGCGAAGACCTTGAAACCACCCATGTTTGCCTTTAGTACAACAGGTACATCAATGTATTGAGAATTCAATTGTGCTTTGGCGTTAGCGCCTAAAAACTCGGCACCCTTGATATTCAATTCTCCCCGCAACTGGTAGCCCTTTTGGGTATAATAGACGGCTGGTTCCAACGATAAATTATCGGCTAAAGGAACCGTGGCATAACCACCGGCAAAAAAACCTGTGTGGCGGCCGGTGGTGACGGCACCGTTTGTAAAATCGAGTATGTTATTGAGGCTGTTCACCGCATCGCCGCTGATGGAAGCGGAAGAAGCTCCGACACGTACACCAAAGCCTGGTTTTGATTGTGCCATTACAAGAGCGGAAACAACGACGGAGGTTAAAAGTAGAATTTGCTTTTTCATATGAATGGGGAACGTTGGTTTTTCTGCCGTTCTGTGTTCTGAGAAAGGAAATCTTTGTTAATGATTACTAAGGTTTCGGTAAGGTTCTGTTAAAGGCAATTCCTGCTGATTTCAAGTCTATGGAGCATGTTTTTGTTCTTGCGGTCTTTATTTGCCCATGCCAATCTTTTCAACAACTGTTTTATATTTAGCAAACAAACTTTGCCGATGAGTAAGCTCTTTTTGATTGGTTCGCTTCTTTTTTGTTTTAGTTTTTGCTCCTCGCAAAAACGTGCAGATAAGGAATGGATACCGCTGTTTGACGGAAAGTCATTACACAACTGGAAGGCGGGTGAAAACCCCTCCACGTTTTCGGTTGACAGCGGGATGATCATCGTACATGGTCCGAGGGCCCATTTGTTTTATGAGGGACCGGTGCAGGGGCATAATTTTAAAAACTTCGAATTGAAGGTCAGGGTGATGACCACACCCGGCTCCAACTCCGGCATTTTTTTTCATACCCAATACCAGGACAAAGACTGGCCATCGAAGGGGTATGAAGTGCAGGTCAATAATTCGCAAAGCGACTGGAGGAGAACCGGCAGCCTGTATGGTGTGCAGGATGTAAAACAAGTGTATGTAAAGGACAATGAATGGTACACGGAGCACATCATTGTACAGGGCAAAAAGGTCACGGTAAAGATCAATGATAAAACTGTGGTGGACTATACCGAGCCTGAAGGTGTGGAAAACCTGCCGGGCAGAAAGGACAAACATTTATCGAGCGGCACTTTTGCTTTGCAGGGACACGATCCGGACAGTAAAGTGTATTACAAGGAAGTGCTGGTAAAGCCACTGCCTGATTAAGCTTTCTGTGCTGTTGGGGGCATCGCTCTTTTACAGAGGGCTGCTGTATTCATCGTACCTTCATAAGCGGTGTTTGTGAGGTGTTTCATTCATCAATTCATTCATAGCATGAAAGAAAATGTTCCTGCCTACGATCTATCCTCCCGGCCTTTGATCTCGCGGAGAAGCGTTCTTAAAACATTGGCAATGGGCGGCGCTGGTCTTCTTTTATCACCCCAGGCTTTACTCTCTGCCTGCCGTTCCGGAAAAGAGCGGCTTGGCGTTGCCCTGGTGGGATTGGGCTATTACAGTACCGACCTGCTGGCTCCGGCCCTGCAACAAACGAAACATTGTTACCTGGCCGGTATTGTTACCGGAACCCCTGCCAAGGCGGAAGCCTGGAAAAAAAAATACAACATCCCCGACAAGAATATTTACAACTATAGCAATTTCGACAGCATGGCCAACAACCCCGCTATTGATGTTGTCTACGTGGTGCTTCCACCCTCTATGCACCGCGCCTATGTAGTAAGGGCTGCCCGGGCCGGCAAGCATGTGTGGTGCGAAAAGCCCATGGCCCTGACAGAAGCAGAATGCAGGGAAATGATTGAGGCCTGCAGTAAAAATAAAAGATCATTAGCCATCGGGTACCGGCTGCAACACGAACCCAATACACAGGAGTGGCGGAAAATTGTCCGTGAAAAATTATTGGGGACGGTACAAAAGCTGAGTTGCGGGGCAGGGTATACCGAGGGCCGTACCAATCACTGGAAGCAGAAAAAGGAAATGGGTGGCGGGGCACTATACGATATGGGTGTTTATTCCATACAAGGTGCACGGCTGGGAACAGGTATGGAACCTGTGGCGGTCGTATCGGCGCAAACCTCTACCACCCGCCCGCAGATCTATAAAAATGGTCTTGATGAAACCACAGTAGCTACCCTGGAATTTCCGGGTGGCGTGCTGGCTGATATTAAAACCAGCTTTGGCGAGAATATTAACTATCTGAACATCGCTTGCGAAAAAGGAGAGATCAATATGTCGCCCTATCAAAGTTATGCAGGGGTAAAAGGAACCAGCCCGCTGGGCAGCATTCAACACCTTTACAATGTTCCCTGGCAACAGGCCAAACAAATGGATGATGATGCCCTGGCCATCATGCAGGGGAAACCCATGCAGGTACCGGGTGAAGAAGGACTAAGGGATATAAGAATCGTAGAGGCCATTTATAAATGCGCTGCCTCGGGAAAGCGGGTAGCCTTATAAATAAAGCTATCCGGAGCACGCGGTATGAAAGCTACTCCCGCAACATGTTTTTGAAAAGCGCCACAGCTTCGTTTTGCCATACATCAAACCGGGTTTCATAGCTCTCTTCAATTTCATCTTCTTTTTCTTTCCAGATAAAATTGTGTTTTTCGCTGTTCAGCCTTGTTAAATGAAAAGCATAACAACCCTCTTCCGGCTGTTTTACCACCACACTTGTTCCGTCTTTCAAGGTAAAAGACACAGGGAAATCAGTAATCATGAAAACCATTTATTTAGAAGATGAATAGACAAAGCTGTATTCATTTTTCATTTAAAAAGTTACTATCAACAATAATACCCAAAGGGCTCTATCTTTTTAAAATAGGAATGAACCGGAATGAGTCGAATGAATAGCTTGTCTTATACCCCCTCCCGCGTTACGTACCCATCAAAAGCCTGGGATCCAGCCTGTTGTTTAAAAAGTTGAAACGTTTTAACAGGTAATTGAAACCGTTTTTTAATCATCCATGCATTAGGTGAAACGGAATGTGTCAAAAATCATTTTTTTAGGGATATAGTTTTTGTAAATTACTTACAAATCATTCAGCTATGCATACAGTGAATCAACTTCTCTCCCGCAAAAGGATTTCTCCCATTTCCATACCCTCCCATGCCACTGTAATAGATGCGTTAAAGATCATGGCTGAGAAGAATATTGGTTCGGTAGTGGTAACCGATGAGGGCGGAGCCTACCGGGGCATTGTTACCGAAAGGGATTATTCAAGAAAAGTTATTTTGAAAGGAAAAAGTTCCACGGATACCAGCGTAAATGAAATTATGAGTACCGACCTGCCCAGGGTTTCACCCGTTGATACCATCGATCATTGCATGGGGTTGATGACAGCCCACAACATTCGCTACCTGCCTGTATTTTCCGGAGGCGAATTAAGAGGCATTATTTCCATGAGTGATGTGGTAAAAGAAACCATTTTAATGCAGCAGGAAACCATTGATCATCTTCAGCACTATATAAGTTTATAACTTCTATATTTACCGGTTTGCCGCCTTTTTTCGAGGCGGTTTTTTTATGCAGTGAAAGCATTTTTTACAACGCTGCGGGATGGTATTAAATTTGAAACAAGTTCAACAGGAATAAAAAATAAACATATGAGCAAACAAGCCTGGATCATTAGTTTGTTGATTGCTGCACTGGTTTCTTTAGCCTATGCCATTTACCGGTCAACTATGGAAAGGATTACCGTAATGGAAAACGGCCAGCAGGTGGTTTATGGCGAACCCCAGCATGGTTTGGTGTTAGGTTTGTGCTTGTTTGCAGGCTTTTGTGTGGTAAGTGCTGTATTGCTGGTGCTGAACAGGGAAGAATGGAAAGAAGAACACAAGGCACTCAGTAAAAGGACGGTATAACTCAGGTTTTCCAGGAGGGTGCCAATGCTGCGGCAAAGGGTGAACAAAAGGACAATGCATAGAACAGGTCGTTCTTGAAATGCCCTTCTTTTTTTAATAAGAATTAATCCAGGCCGCTATTTTTTTTACTCCAGGTTCTGTAATAGTAATACACCAGCCCAATAAAACTTACCAGTACAAAAGCATAGAAAATGATATTGTACCATTTCATTCCATTTCGGGCAATTCCCAGGTCAAAAAATAAACCGGCGGTGGCCACACTTAAGAGCCACATGATGCCTACGGAAAAAGAATTTATTATTTTCCGGAAGTAACGCCTGACCTCCTGGTCCATTCCACGGTTATATTCATCCATCATCATTAAGGTACTAATAAAGCCCTGAATGCAGCCGAGTCGCCGTTAAAAACATTGAAGTCCACTCTTGATAAAATGCCATTCACCCTTCCCTTTTCGCTGTGTTGCCAAAAACTCCACTCTCTTTTGATGCGGGGCCGGTGCGGCTGCAGGTAATGGGCCACCCATAAAGGATAGTCATCAAAATGACCGTTTAAATAGTTTTCATAAAAATCAACATTGGTATAAATAATAGGCCGCACCGAATAATATTGTTCCACTACATCCAGCCATTCCTTTACTTCACGGCGGATTTGAGCCGGCGGGGCGCCAAAGGTTTGTTCTACATCCAAAACCGGCGGCAGATCACCGCTTTGCAGCTCTACTTTATTAATGAAATTTTGCGCCTGGGTTTTCCCGTCTTTCGTGGCAATAAAAAAATGATAGGCTCCCCGGGTAATGCCTGCCTGTTTCGATTTCTTCCAGTTGCGTTTGAAGTAGACGTCCGAGTTGCCATTGCCTTCAGTGGCTTTCATAAAAGCAAAGCCAAGCCTGATGTGCTGTACCTGCATTTCCTTTACCGATTCCCACGAGATCTGCTGCTGGTACTTGGAAACATCAATGCCGTGTATTTCGTATTCGTAAGGAATGGGGATGCCAAACTCGGGATAGGTAACAAATTTCAGTTCTTCGGTTTTCCACCACAGGTACGCCAGGTAAAACAAAAAGCAACCCGCAAAAAGGAAGGTGAGAAAAACAAATAACCCAAGAAAGCGTTTACGGGATTTTTTGCTGCTTGCCACAGTGCAATGTTAGGAAGTTTCCCCCTGTCCCCCTAAAGGGGAGACTAAGATTGTAGAATTTTTTAATTGCAGATTTGTTTTAGTTTAAAATTTTACACTATTCTCCTACCAATAAGCCACTTGGCATTTTTGAAGGGTATTAAAAAATCAAATTAAAGGAAAGATGGAATTAGGAAAAGTTTCTTTAACCTGCCTCTCCCCTTCAGGGGCACAGGGGATTTACTTAACTTGCATCAATGCCTCAGTTCAACTGGAACGATAGTGCTAATTTTTTAAGCAAGCTAACCTTTCGTCGTGCCTTTAACGGGTTAAAGGTGTTAAGCAGTTATCACATCAGCAAGTGGACAAAAAGAACCACTCAATGGGGCTATCCTGTTTCCATTTCTTTTGAACCGACTACCTCCTGCAACCTGCGCTGTCCCGAATGCCCCAGTGGCCTGCGGGCTTTTTCAAGGCCAACCGGAATGCTGAAAAAAGATTTTTTTAAAGAAACCATTGATCAATTACATAAAGACCTTACCTACCTGGTTTTTTACTTCCAGGGAGAGCCCTACCTCAATCCCGATTTTTTGGAAATGGTGCACTATGCTTCTTCAAAAAAAATCTATACGGCCACTTCTACCAATGCGCATTACCTCAATGATAAGAATGCAAAAAGAACGGTAGAAAGCGGGCTTGACCGCCTGATCATTTCCCTTGACGGCACTACCCAGGAAACCTACCAGCAATACCGTGTGGGCGGTAACCTGCAAAAGGTGCTGGAAGGGGCCGCCCATGTGGTGAAGTGGAAGAAGGAGCTGAAAAGCAAAACACCCTTTATTATTTTTCAGTTCCTGGTGGTTCGCCATAACGAGCACCAAATAGAAGAAGTGCAACGCCTGGCAAAAGAAATCGGGGTAGACCAGGTGCGGTTAAAAACAGCGCAGGTGTACGATTACCAAAATGATCCCAACAATTTAATTCCCACCATAGAAAAATACAGCCGGTATAAAAAAGATAAAAATGACCAAATGGCTTTTAAAGGCAACAACGCCAACCACTGCTGGCGCCTTTGGCACGACCCGGTGATTACCTGGGATGGAAGCGTGGTGCCCTGTTGTTTTGATAAGGATGCCCAACACAAATTGGGCGATCTGAAACAGCAAAGCTTTAAAGAGCTGTGGCATAATAAAGAGTACCGGCATTTCAGAAGCCAGGTATTGCAAAGCCGCAAGAACATTGATATCTGCGCCAATTGCTCGGAAGGCGTAAAAGTGTGGGGTTGATTTTTTCACCATAGCTCCCTCGTCAGCAATACCCTGGTTTGTCATCAATTTTATTTTTGCCGGTTGCCATCGTTTACAAACAGAATAAGTTTGTCTAATTTGTGTAATTCGCTTTAATTCGTAGTATAGGGCTAAAACTCCAGTCATCACCCGTGGGCATCGAAAAAGACATACACCAAAACAAATTTACCAGTGCCAGGCAAAAGGCCATGATCAACCTTATGTTCACGTATGGCTGGGCCATTGAAAAGATCAAAAATTTTTTAGCCCGGGAAGATATTACCCATCAGCAGT
The DNA here is from genome assembly GCA_966095395.1 of uncultured bacterium. Lineage (GTDB taxonomy): Bacteria > Bacteroidota > Bacteroidia > Chitinophagales > Chitinophagaceae > Flavisolibacter. The sequence goes on from CBHTSW010000021.1 coordinate 73,523, forward strand.
ACAATATACTTCGCATTCTTCGCGGCAGTCATCCCAAACCGCTTTCTACCTTACAAATACGGGAACGCATGCTGGATAAAATGAGTGACACCAGCCGCATCGTGGACAGGTTGCTGCTGAAAGGCCTGGTTAAAAAAACAACCTGTTCTGCCGATAAGCGTTTGGTTGATGTAACGATCACCGAAAAAGGACAAAAGCTTTTAAAAAAAGTAGACACCGGGTACGATCATGTAAGCGAAATTATGAGCAATCTTACCGAAAAAGAGGCGGAAATGCTGAGCAACCTGCTGGATAAATTAAGGATAGGAGAAAACGACGGGGACAGCTGAATGGTGTAGGTTTGGGTACGGCAAAATAGATTCAACTCATTTTTGTTTCCGGCTTTTGTACTGCTATGAATCGTTCCTTGGGTCGCACTGTTCAACGGCAACAATGGTATGCATCTTTTTTGGCCCGCAGAAGGGCACGGAGGTGTACACAAAGATTACTGGAATTTTAAAACAGGCATTTTCTCCGCAGATAAGCTGTCTTTACACCTGGGAAATGTTCATGCGTTTTGTTAGTCATGTTTGTTTTAACCGCTGCGGACACGGAGAACACAGCGAAAAATTTTCTTTATGTGCCTTTGTGTCTTTGCGGTTCATTTGCCTTGTTCCATACTGATATAAAATGTACGCCAGTGCAAACCGCCATTTGGAGGGCACGGCGTAAGAGTAACCTGATTGCAGCTTTGCAGCCTGGTACGAAACCAGCGGCTTTTCTTTTAAAGGAATTCGTTTTTCAGGAAAAGTTCAGCCCCTTTCACCTTTCCGTCTATTAAAAAACCAGTACGGTCTATAAACTCATCCATTTTAAACTTTCCTTGAGAGTATTTTGTTTTTAAATTTCTATTTTTCACCCACCATTTCAATTTAGCAATGAAGAACCTTATAGCCACCACCCTTTTTCTGACAGGATTTTTAGCATCTTTTGGGCAAGCTCAGCAGCCACAATATGAATTCCGCGGTGTTTGGATCGCTACCGTGGACAATATTGACTGGCCTGCGAGAGGCCAGTTCAACGTAGATAGTCAAAAAACAGATTTCATCCGGCAACTGGATATGCATGTGCGCAACGGTATGAATGCCGTGGTGGTACAGGTGCGTCCGGCTACCGATGCTTTTTATCCATCTCCCTATGAACCCTGGAGCCAATGGCTTACCGGTAAGCAAGGCCGGCCACCGGCACCTTTTTACGATCCGTTGCAATTTATGATCGAAGAATCGCATAAGCGGGGACTGGAGTTTCATGCCTGGTTAAATCCTTACCGCGCCAATTTTTCCATTGGCAAGGCCTCCATTGCGCCGGCACACATTACCCGGCTGCATCCTGAATGGTTTTTGAATTACGGCGGTAAAACCTATTTCGATCCGGGCAATAAAGAGGGGCAGAAATGGGTAGTGGACGTGGTAAAGGATATTGTGTCAAGATACGATGTGGATGCTATACACATGGATGACTATTTCTATCCGTACCGTATAGCCGGTAAAGAGTTTCCTGATGGGGCTTCGTATGCGGCTGATCCCCGCGGGCTGGGTAAGGAAGACTGGCGAAGAAGCAATGTGGATACGATCATTAAAGCCCTGAACAGCACCATTAAAAATGAAAAGCCCTGGGTAAAGTTTGGCATCTCACCTTTTGGTGTATGGCGCAACCAGGATAAAGATACTATGGGCAGTCCTACCAGGGCTGGCGTGACCAATTACGACGACCTCTATGCCGATATTTTATTGTGGTTAAAGAGTGGCTGGATTGATTATGTAGCGCCTCAATTATACTGGGAAAGCGGCCATAGACTGGTGGCGTTTGAAACCCTGATTGACTGGTGGAGCAAACACACTTACGGAAAACACATGTATATCGGACAGGGCATTTACAGGGCTTTGGAAAAAAGTCCTTCCAGCAGGGCCTGGAAAAACCCGGCTGAGTTGCCTAATCAAATTAAGTTATTAAGAACCTATCCTACCATACAAGGCAGTGTTTATTTCAGCAGCAGAAGCTTTGAATCCAATCCCAACGGATGGGCAGACTCCCTGCGTAATAATTACTACCGTACCCCGGCTGTTATTCCACCTATGGAATGGCTGCCGGCAAATCCTAAGAAGGCTGTTGTAACAGCTCCGGCTGTACCGCCTGCTGCACAAATGCCCATGGATACAAGAAAGGGTCGGTAAGCAAAGGCTTTATAAAAACATTTTCTTTTAAAAAGGAGAGCCCGCCCGAAGGCTCTCCTTTTTTTATGATGCTCCTAATTTCCTCCCGCTCTTTGTCTTTCTTCTTCCGAGCCGGTGGTTCTGCGGCGGGCCTGCTGCACCTTGCTGTTCCCAAAGCGGTAGGTAAAACTCAGGTTGGCTACCCTGCTTTCCCTGTAGGCATGCCAGTTTTCCACATAACTTCCTTTATACTCCACTTTGGCTTTGGGCAGGTTGGTCCAGAAAATGTCGGTCATATTGAAACGGATGGTTCCTTTACCCTGCATGATGTTTTTTTGCGCACCTACAGCCAATCCCCACTGCGGATCTAAAACCATATAGCCATAACGTCCACCGGTGTTCAAATTGGCGTTCAGTTCTGCGGACCAGCCTTTTTTGAAGGTAAAAGTATTGTTGGTTCTGATGTTGGCAGCCGGGGCGCCTTCATTTAATTGAACACCACTTAAGTTGCCGTTGAACTTATTGTAATAAAGATTAAAATTGTTGATCATGTTCCACCACTTGCTGATGCGGATGGGGGTGGAGGCCGTAATTCCAAAATAATCAGACGAGTTAAGGTTCACCGGAATTTGCACCGTGATATTGGAATCCTGTCCCGGTTTGATCTCGAAGGTAGGGATGACGTCCAGAATTTTGGAAAGGACAATGTTCTGCGGGTCTTTTGTATGGCTGTAGCCCAAGGTGAAATTTAAATTTTTCAAGGTATAGCTTAGTTCATACGACCAGGTGGTTTGCGGTTTTAACAGAGGTTCCCCGGTGGAATAAATGGTTGCATCAACCTGGAAAAGAAAGGGATTGAGTTGTGAATAACCCGGGCGGTCAATGCGGCGGCTTACCGAAGTGCCCAGAGTTTGATCTTCGGTTATTTTATAATTGAAGAAAGCGCTGGGGAAGAGTTGAAAATAATCATTCTTGAATCTCCTGTCGCCTTTTACCTGGCGGGTGCTTACGTTGGTTTGTTCGCCACGCAGGCCCAGTTGAAAGTTGAATTTTTTGTATTCCTTACTAAAGTTTAGATAACCGGCATTGTTGTACTCCTTGTAAAAAAAACGGTTGGTTTTCGTATCATCCACCATGGTTTCGGAAGGCAGCACATTATAAAATTTGGCATCGTTGTCCGATGACACATAACTGGTTTTAAAGCCGGCTTCAAATTTTGCGCCTTTCTTCAAGGGATTTACATAATCCACTTTGGCTGTTTTCAGCGTCAGCTTTCCATCCTGGTCGCCATCCAGGATATCATCTTCCTTTCTTTTGCTCCCGTTCAAATTGTAAAAATAACTGGTGGTTCTGGCCAAAGAGTTGGAATGGAAAACGCCGTAGTCCACATCAGCCGTTAGTTCTTTTCCGGTGCTATCCAGCTTTTGCTTGAAGTTAATATTGGCTACCGTGTTTTCGAAATGGTCGTTGTTGGTGCTGATGGATAAAAACGTAAAATCGGGATTATAACTCATATCCTTCACCATAGTGTTGATATCGGCCCTGCGGCGAAAGCCGTTGAAATTGCTGTTCACTACAAAACCAATAATGGTGTTTTTGGAAGGAAAGAAATCAGCCCCCAGCCTTGCCGTGTGTGAATTAAAAGGCATGGTGGCATAATTGTCTTTATCATCAGAACCCTTGAATACGCCGTTATCGAAAAAATTGCGGTTGATGATTAAGTGATTGAGATTTTTCCGGTAGGCATAGTTGTAGTTGCCAAAAATGTTCACCGCCTTGTTGCGGTAATTGAAGGTAGTGCCTGCATTGGCTTTGGGATAAATGCCTTGGCCATAGCCTGCCGTAAACGTTCCGTTGGTACCCAGGCGCTGATCTTTTTTCATGCGGATGTCAATAATGCCGGAATTACCCGCTGCATCGTATTTGGCCGAAGGATTGGTGATGATATCAATGCGTTCAATGGCATTGCTGGGTAAACCTCTCAGGTAATTGGCCAGGTCGCCGCCGGTCATTGGTGTGGGTTTTCCATCAATCATGATGATGACACCGGCTCTTCCTCTCAAGCTGATGGCATCGTTTTGATCTACGGTAACACCGGGCGACCGTTCCAGTACATCCAGCGCCGAACTGCCGGCGCTGACAATGCTGTTCTCGACATTTACTACAATGCGGTCGCTTAGTTTTTGAATGAAGGGTTTTTTGGCGCTTACCGTTACTTCCTGCATTTGGGTGTTCGCTTTTGCCACCATGGTTATGGAAGGCAGGCTGACAGAAGCCTGATCTAATGAAAACGCACTGGTATACAGCATAGCAGAACCCATGGCAGTAATCCTTATAACATAACTTCCAAAAGGAATATTTTCAAATTCCGTTATTCCCGCTTTATCAGATAAAGACGTTTTTACCAGGGCCGAATCCCTGCTTCGTAATAATTCGGCGGTAGCGGCTTCTATGGGAGCCTTTTGTTCATTGGTAAGGGTAAATGAAATTTTACCTTTTTCAGTTTGGCTAAACGCCAAAACGCTGAACAAACAACACAACAGCAGCAAAGGAGTTTTTCTCATGATCGAACCATTTTCCTCAAAACACAGAAGAAAAACGGAGAGAAAACAGCGAAACTATACCAAGGCTTTATATAGTACTACGAGCGGAGAAAAGAGATATTAATACGAAAAATATCGTGTCGGATTTTTACATTTAAAGATTGGTTTTTCTTGTAAGCTGCAAACCTTCAATTTTGCGAGATGAAATTTAATATTGAAGAATTCAACCGCCTGATCCGCAGCCGCCGCTCCACTTTTCCCAAACAATTTGCAGAAGGACAAAAAGTGGACGATGCCATTGTTCAGCAAATATTGGAAAATGCCACCTGGGCGCCTAATCATGGCAATTTGCAGCCCTGGCAGTTTGTAGTGTTCACGGGTGAAGGATTGAAAAAACTGGCCCATTTTCAAAGTGAATTGTATAAAGAATCTTCCGGGGAGAAATTTAAAGAAGCTACCTACCAGAATTTACAAAGCAATCCGCTAAAGGCTTCTCATGTCATTGCCCTGTGTATGAAACGGGACCCTCATAAAAAGTTTCCGGAAGTGGAGGAGATAGCAGCCGTGGCCACAGCCGTTCAAAATATTTACCTCTCGGTAACCGCCTATGAACTTGGCGGCTACTGGACCACAGGCGGTGTGACCTACAATGAAAAAGCAAAACCTTTTTTTGGTTTGGGAACGGAAGATAAGCTGATGGGATTTTTTTACATCGGTCATGTGGCGGTTCCTTCTCCTGAAGGAAAACGGCAGCCGGTGGAAGAGAAGGTAATTTGGGTGAACGAATAAAGAAAAAGAGAGAATGTTCAATGCGCAATTTTCAATACTCCATGTTCAACCCAGAAGGTTATGTACGGAGGGGATTTTCTTTTATTGAAAATTGAACATGGAGTATTGAGCATTGAACATTCTCTATTGTCAGGAAAAAGATGGCTATAAAAATACTTCTGTATTCCTTGGTTATCTGTTCAACATATTGGCTTACATCCTTCTAATCTCCGCTCCCAGTGCCTGCAAACGCTTATCGATATACTGATATCCCCGGTCTATCTGGTCGCTGTTTTGAATGATGCTGGTTCCTTCTGCACTCAGGGCCGCAATCAGCAGGGCCACACCGGCGCGGATATCCGGAGAACTCATTTCGATGCCCCGCAGCTTGTATTTTCTTTCCAGTCCGATTACGGCCGCCCGGTGCGGGTCGCACAAAATAATCTGGGCACCCATATCAATCAGCTTATCTACAAAGAACAAACGGCTTTCAAACATTTTCTGGTGTACCAGCACCGAGCCCTTGGCTTGCGTAGCCACCACTAAAATTATACTAAGCAGGTCGGGGGTAAAACCCGGCCAGGGATGGTCGTAAATGGTTAACACACCGCCGTCCAGGTAGGTCTGTATTTCATAGATGTCCTGTGCCGGAATATGAATATCATCGCCAATAAAATCGAGCTGGATACCCAGCTGCCGGAACTTTTCAGGAATGACGCCTAAATATTCTATGCTTGCCTTCTTGATGGTGATCTCGCTTTGGGTCATGGCGGCCAGGCCTATGAAAGAGCCGATCTCGATCATATCGGGCAGCATGCGGTGCTCTGTACCATGCAAAACCTCCACTCCTTCAATCACCAGCATATTACTGCCAATGCCGCTGATGTTGGCACCCATCCGGTTCAGCATTTTGCATAACTGTTGTAAATAGGGCTCGCAGGCAGCATTGTAAATAACCGTACATCCTTTGGCCATTACGGCCGCCATTACCACGTTGGCCGTTCCGGTTACGGAAGGTTCATCCAGCATCAGGTACTTTCCTTTCAATCCTGAGGTAGAAAAATAAAAAAATCCATCTTCAGGATGATACTGGTATTCGGCGCCTAATTTTTCAAAGCCAATGATATGCGTATCTAATCTTCTTCTGCCAATTTTATCACCGCCGGGTTTGGGTATGAATGCTTTTTTATACCGTGCCAGCATGGGGCCGGCCAGCATGACGGAACCCCGCAGGCGGCCGCTCTTGGCTTTAAATTCGGGACTGCGTAAATAATCAAGGTTTACATCGTCGGCCTGGAAGGTGCAGGTATGCCGGTCAGTTCGATCAACCTTCACATTCATTTCCTGCAACAGTTCAATCAAATTATTTACATCCAGGATATCGGGAATATTGCTGATGGTCACCTTTTCCCCGGTAAGCAAAACCGCACTGATAATTTGCAGGGCCTCGTTCTTGGCTCCCTGTGGAATGATCTCGCCTTTTAGTCGTTTGCCGCCCGTTACTTCAAATGAAGACATGTGGTTAAGTTGATAAGTTAAATAGTTGATAGGGGTTGCAAATTACTTGCTAAAAACGAAAAAGGTTGATTAGTCACCCAATCAACCTTTCAACAAGTTATCGTATCAACTAATATCTTTTCTTCCCAAACTTTTGACCGCCACCACGTTTGTCGTTACGGCCACCGCCGCCACCGCCGCCGCCGCGGTTCTGAAACTTTCCGCGCTGTTGTCTCCCGTAACCGCCACGGTCCCTGTCACGGTCCTGCGAAGGCCGGTACGCTTTTACATACGGCGTGTTGGTAAACTCCAGCTGGCCTTCTGTAATATTAGCCAATTCGCTTTGAATGGCATCATCGTGCACCACATCCTTATGCCAGTTGTTATAGGCCAGCTTCATATAGTAAGCAATGGCGTTGGCAAAGCCCTGGCGTTTTTCGGGATTGTCTTCTTTTAATGCTTTATTAATGACCAGCTCCAGGTTTTTACCCAGGTGGGAATATTTTGGATAGCGCTTGGGATAAGGCAGCGGATCGGGTTTTACCTTATAGGTCTCTTTTTTAGGAATGGGATAAGGGCTGTCCACATCCAGTTTAAAATCGCTTATATAAAAAAGATGATCCCAAAGTTTATGACGAAAATCTTCAACGTTTTTTAGGTGTGGATTTAAAAAGCCCATCAGTTCGATTACTACCTGGGCCTGACGCTGACGACGTTCCCTGTCCTCAATGCTCATGAGGTGCTCTACCATTTTTTGAATATGGCGGCCGTATTCACGCATCGTCAAATAATTTCTGGTTGTATTGTATTCCATCAAAGCAAATGTAGTAAACAGCCCGGTTGTGGCAATAGCTGTAAAAGAAAATTATGATTAAACCGGAAGCCCTCTCACCAATTCCCATTGTCAGTGGTCAGTGCAAAATCTCTGTTGCTCACCACCCAGGCTATAAAAAGGCCATTTATGAGATTCTGTGTTAAATACCAAGTAATTTAATTTATAATTTCGTTTTTTA
>CBHTSW010000022.1:0-68751 GCA_966095395.1 uncultured bacterium
AAAAGGCCGGATAGAAATCCAGCCTCGTGTAAAATCCAATATCCTATGAAAAACCGTGACAAAGATGTGGGGATTAAACGGAATTTCAAAACTTATTTCAAATTATTTTTCCAGAATAAAATACGTGAAAATGAATTAGTTGCAGAGCTTACACAGGATAGTGCTGTAAGCTCTGCGATATGAGGAATGTTGTCCTCATATCGCAGAAAAGTTAAAAAATTTTTAGAGAAAATCTTTGGTAGGCTGATAACTCCTCGGCCGGTAACAGATATAAAATTTATTAACCTGTTAACGGTCTACTTTTTCAGATACATCACCTCTTTTACCAGTTTTACCGTGCGGGAAACATCGGGCAGAGCCGCTGCTACCAGGTTGGGTGCATAGTGCAAAGGCGCATCGGCCGCTGTAATACGGCGAATGGGCGCATCCAGGTAATCAAAACCTTCTTTTTGTATGCGGTAGGTAATTTCAGAAGAAACGGAAGCAAAGGGCCATTGTTCTTCTACGATTACTAAGCGGTTGGTCTTTTTTACACTATCCAGTATGGTCATCCAATCCAAAGGACGAATGGTTCTCAGGTCTATTACTTCTGCACTGATGCCTTCTTTTTCCAGTTCGGCAGCAGCACCCAAAGCCACCTTCATCATTTTGTTGAAAGAAACGATGGTTACATCACGGCCTTGTTTTTTTACATCGGCCTTTCCTAAAGGAATATAATATTCTTCATCAGGTACTTCGCTTTTATCTCCGTACATGATCTCACTCTCCATGAAGATCACCGGGTCTTCTTCGTAGCGTATGGCTTGTTTCAGTAAACCCTTGCCATCATAACCGTTGCTTACAGAAACAACCTTCAGTCCGGGAATATTTGCATACAGGGCTTCAAAAGCGGTAGAGTGCTGGGCACCTAACTGGCCCGCCGATCCGTTAGGACCACGGAAAACAATTGGACAAGTGATCTGTCCGCCACTCATGGCCAGCATTTTGGAAGCTGTGTTTAAAATTTGATCCAGTGCCAGAACCGCAAAGTTCCAGGTCATGAATTCTACCACAGGACGTAAGCCGTTTTGAGCAGCCCCTACTCCAACTGCGGCAAAGCCCAACTCAGAGATAGGCGTGTCAATAACACGGCGGGGGCCAAACTCGGCCAGCATGCCCTGGCTTACTTTATAGGCACCATTATACTCGGCAACTTCTTCGCCCATTAAAAAAACACGTTCATCACGGCGCATTTCTTCACTCATTGCTTCACGAAGGGCTTCACGAAAAGGAATCTGTCTCATGTAGAATTAGATATTAAAGCGGGGCAAAATTAGCGGAGTGAGTGCATAAAACCTAAAATCAATCATAGAACGTAAATGGTCAATGGCGAATGGTGAATAATAACGCTTTAAAACATCCTGTTTAAACAGGGAAATAAATTGCGTCTTATTCACAAACGGCACCGCGTTTACCGTTTTATTTATTCGGCCAACCTTCTGCATTCGCGGCCCATTGTATAAATAGCTGTATCCTTTTTCATATACTGTACGTCCGAAACGCTGGGATATCTTTTCTGCACTTTTTCCAGCATGCAATTGCAGTATTCCTTTGCCTTTGCCTGGTCCATGTCCTTCAATGCACCATTCATACAGCCACCCATAAAATTTTGCTTGTCATTTTCGGTCCACGGACGATTGCAGGAAAACAGGAATAGCACAAGCAGGAATGCGATCAGTTTCATAAATAAATTTATTACGGCATCAAAACTATTGAAGATGGATGGTATTATGGCGGAAGATTTGCAAGGTTTAGGTATGGATTGGACACAAATCATTGGACTGGCAGCGGGTATTTTAACGGCGACTTCTTTGCTTCCGCAAGTGATCAAAACTTTAAAGGAAAAAAAAGCGGAGGATGTTTCTTTGGTGATGTTATTGGTTTTGCAAGGCGGCTTAATTCTCTGGATCGTTTATGGAATTAAAAGGGAGGATCTGCCCATTATGGCTACCAATTCCTTTTCGCTTTTGGTAAATATTGTAATGGTGATACTAAGAATCAAATACCGCAAATGATTATCAGTTTTTATCCTTTAATGGCTGAAACGCGGAATGCAAGTTTATCAAGGGGTATCCTGCCAGGTACGAAGCAAGTCAAAGCAGCGTCATAGCATTGCAGTAAAACATAAAGAGCTCTTTACCCGGGGGGAAAGAGCTCTTTATGTTTTTTATTTTTTTTACTACTTAAGCTTTCTCAATTACCATGGCGCTGGCGCCACCACCGCCATTGCAGATACCAGCCGCGCCGTATTTACCATTGTTTTGCTTTAGTATATGGAGAAGTGTAACAACAATGCGGGCACCGCTGCAGCCCAAAGGATGGCCCAGGGAAACAGCGCCTCCATTCGCATTTACTTTGGCAGGATCTAAACTCATTTTTTTGGTGTTCACAATGCCTACCACACTAAAGGCTTCATTCAACTCTACATAATCCATATCGCTTAGTTGCAATCCTGCCCTTCTTACAGCAATCGGTACGGCAATGCTGGGTGTGGTAGTAAACCATTCCGGTTCCTGCTCGGCATCGGCATAGCCGCGAATGATGGCCAGTGGTTTTATGCCGAGTTCTTTAGCCTTGTCACTGCTCATTAAAACCACGGCAGCCGCACCATCGTTCATGGTACTTGCATTGGCCGCCGTAACCGTTCCTTCTTTTCCAAAGGCAGGTTTCAGCGAAGCAATTTTATCAAACTTTACATTCCAGGGTTCTTCGTCCTTTGCTACAATAACTGGCTCGCCTTTTTTTGAAGGAATTTCCACCGGCACTATTTCATCTGTAAACCTGCCACTCTCCCACGCCGCCTGACTTCGTTTGTAGCTTTCCGTGGCAAAAGCATCCTGTTCTTCCCTGCTAATGTTATTGGTGGAGGCGGTAGCATCGGCAGCGCAACCCATGGCGTAGTTGTTATAGCAATCGGTTAAGCCATCTTTGGCCAAACCATCAATCAATGCTGTGTTACCGTATTTATTTCCCCAGCGAAGATTTTCTACATAAAAAGGAACGGAACTCATATTCTCCATGCCGCCGGCAACCACAATGTCCGAATCGCCCAGCAAAATACTTTGTGCGCCCTGTGCAATAGCCTTCATGCCGCTGGCGCAAACCTTATTGACCGTAGTGCATACCACGTTATCAGGAAGGCCGGCGTACCTTGCCGCCTGGCGGGCGGGAGCTTGTCCCAGGTTGGCCTGCAACACGCAGCCCATCAAAACTTCGTTCACTTGTTCGGGGCTGATACCGGCTTTTTTGACAGCGGCTCTTATGGCAATGGCTCCTAATTGGGGGGCAGGCACATCTTTCAATACACCGCCAAAACTTCCAATAGGCGTACGAACGGCAGAAACGATATAAACTTCTTTATTCATAAAGCAATGTTTGCGGCGCAAAGATAGGACAGTTTGTAGTTTAAGGTTTGTAGTTACGGGGCATGAACTTTTTATCCTTACCTGTCCTTTGATTGCTGTGTTTTTTTATGCTACCGGCCATTGTACCTTGATTGGGCTTGCGCTTTGTACGACTACCGGCGGATCGCACACTTGTATGTTCTGTAATTTTATTGGGCTGTTCTTCCGTGCAATGTTTTCTTTCGGACAGAAGAGAAGTAAATTTGACCTATGGCTAAAGCATTCCTCACTGCCCAATGGCGCAATTTAGTAATGGCGAATTATGAAATCGATCCTGTGGTTTTAAAGAAGTACGTTCCGTGTCATACCGAGCTGGATAGTTTTAACGATGTGCACCATGTAAGCCTTGTTGGCTTTTTATTTAAAGACACAAAAGTTCTGGGCTTCTCCTTCCCTTTTCACCGCACCTTCGAGGAAGTGAATCTTCGTTTTTATGTGCGGTATAAAGAAAATGGACATTGGAAACGCGGCGTAGTGTTTATGAAAGAAATTGTTCCCCGGCGCATGATCACCTTTGTGGCCAACACGATTTACAAGGAAAAATATGCCACGCATGCTATGAAGCATGTATGGCAAACTACGGATAAGGGGTTGCAGGTGGAATATAGCTGGAAAGTAGGTGGTGAATGGAATTATCTGAAAGCCCTCGCTGAAAAAGAGCCCAACGCTATTAAGCCGGGCTCAGAAGAAGAATTCATTACCGAGCATTATTGGGGCTATACGTTTGTAAACGATAATTGTACGGGTATATATGAAGTGGCGCACCCGAAATGGAAGGTGCATGCGGTAGAACAGTATGATGTAAAATGCAATGTGGCCAGGCTGTATGGTAAAGACTTTGTAGAAGCCTTTAATCAGAAGCCCAAATCCGTTTTTTTGGCCGAAGGTTCCAAAATACAGGTGATGAACGGATCGAAGATCTTCACCTAAAACTGGCTGCGTTAATGGTGAATGGTCAATGTTATATCCGATACATAACGTTCTTCTCCAAACCTTCACTTTCTGCAGGTAAGCAAAACATTTTTAGACAGCGTCTAATGCATTTTGATACTTCTTATTTCTTCTCTTTATCTATAAACGGTTTGAGTATATCAATAGGCACGGGGAAAATGGTAGTTGTGTTATGCTCAGAAGAAATTTCCACCAAAGTTTGCAAATAACGCAGAGTTAAGGCGCTTGGCTGGTTGGCTAAGATCTCTGCTGCATCGGCCAACCGTTGCGAGGCCTGGAATTCGCCTTCGGCAGAAATGACTTTGGAACGGCGTTCCCTTTCTGCTTCTGCCTGCCGGGCCATGGCCCGCTGCATTTCCTGCGGCAGGTCAATTTGTTTCACTTCCACATTGGTAACTTTTACACCCCAAGGCTCTGTATGCGCATCAATGATCTGTTGCAACCGTTGGTTGATCTTGTCCCTTTGCGATAGAAGGTCATCCAGTTCCGATTGTCCTAAAACACTTCTTAAGGTAGTTTGCGAAATTTGGGAAGTGGCCAAAAGATAATTCTCTACCTGTACAATGGCTTTCTGTGCTTCTATCACACGGAAATATACAACCGCGTTTACTTTGATGGAAACATTATCCTGTGTAATAACATCCTGCGGCGGTACGTCCAGTACCACCGTGCGTAAACTTACTTTTACCATTTTATCAATCAGTGGTATAAGCAAAATAAGCCCCGGGCCTCTTACCCCGTCGCGGCCCGCAAGGCGGCCCAGGCGGAAAACAACGCCTCTTTCATATTCCCGCAGAATGCGGATGGCATTGCTAAGAATAATAAGAGCAAAAACAACAATAACGATCAAGACAATGGGATACTGTTCCATGTTTTTTATTTAGTTGTTAGTAGTGGTTCAACATATACTTTGAAATTTTTCATGGATTTTACAGACACCTTCTCTCCTGCTTCAATCCTGCCGGAAAGGGATTCGGCTTGCCAGATCTCGCCATGCACACGAATCGTTCCCAAAGGATCAAGCACTTCCAACGTGGTTCCTGCCTCTCCAATAAATCCTTCAATACCGGTAACAGGCTTTGTTCTTTGAGCTCTTATTCCTGCCCCCACCACAAAGAGGAAGAATAAAACACTCAGGGCTGTAAAAGACAGGATCACACTGCGGGAGATCCGCATAAACTCAAGTGAAGAATCGCCGCGTATCAGCATTAAAGAACCCAGGAGCAGCGAAACAATACCGCCAACCGTGAGCAAGCCATAACTTGCTATCTTGATCTCGAGCAGGAATAAAATAATACCAAATACGATCAAGGCCAGACCGGCATAATTAATAGGCAGGGTATGCAGGGCATACAAGCCAAGAATAAGCCCGATCACTCCAACAATGCCCGGGAAAATGGCCCCGGGATTATACAGTTCGAAGAGCAGCCCATAAAAACCAAGCATCAGCAGGATGTACGCAATGTTTGGATCACTGATGATGTTGAGGATCTTTTCTATAAAGCTCATTTCCAGAGTGGCCACCTGGGCGCCTTTTGTGTGGAGGGTTACGGTCCCCGAACTTACTTCAACTTTTCTGCCATCAATCTGCTCCAGTAAACTCTTTGTGTTGACAGCCATCAGGTCAATTACTTTTTGTTGCAGGGCTTCGGCACCGGTAATGGATACGCTTCTGCGAACGGCTTCTTCCGCCCATTGCACATTCCTGTTTCGCTTTTCTGCTATGGTTCGTATGAAGGCAATGGCATCGTTGGTTGCTTTTTCGTTCATGGTAGTATCCATGCTGCCCTGCATGCTTACGGGGTGCGCCGCTCCAATATTGGTACCCGGTGCCATGGCAGCAATATGGGCAGCCATGGTAACAAACACTCCAGCCGAACCGGCATGGGCGCCGGCCGGGGACACATAGGCCACCACAGGGACAGGCGCATCAAGAATACTTCCCACAATAACACGGGTCGATTTAAGCAGGCCACCGGGCGTATTGATATAAATGAGAAGACATTCGGCATTTTCCTTTTCCGCTTTTTTTATACCTCTTTCTATTAAACTTGCGGCCACGGGGTTAATGGTGCCATCAATGGTAAGGGCCACAACTTTTTGCGCTGGCAATGTAAAGGAAAGGCCAATGAGTAGTAAAAAATATAGCAGGCTTTTTAGAGGCATTCTGTATTGTAATTTACTAAAATAAAAGATGCCTTGCGTTTTCACGGATAGGATGAAATAAACAGGAACGCAGTCCTGGCAGCACATTCGAAATATATTTGCATGAAAAATTCATTTTGTCACAACACTATACAGTCATCATCATCGGTGGCGGGCCTATTGGCGTTGCCTGTGCACTGGAAGCTAAAAAACGCGGAATTGATTATCTGATCCTGGAGAAAGGAGCACTGGTGAATTCGATCTATAATTACCCGGTTAATATGACCTTTTTTTCTACTTCGGAAAGACTGGAAATCGGTAACGTGCCTTTTGTCTCCAATAATCCGAAACCTACCCGCAGCGAAGCTTTGGAATATTACAGGCGGGTGGCAAAGGATAACGCCGTAAATATTCACTTATTTGAAGAAGTGATTGACGTAAAGCCGCAGAACACAAATAAAGAGGACGAAAACCAACAGGGCACGAACACAAAACCTGGGACACTTTACCAGGTAAAAACAACAAAAGCCACCTACACTGCAAAAGACATCATCGTTGCCACTGGTTTTTACGACATTCCTTATCTGCTTAATGTTCCCGGCGAAGACCTTCCCAAAGTGAAACACTATTATAAAGACCCGCATTTTTATGCTTTTCAGAAAGTAATCGTAATAGGTGCCCAAAATTCCGCTGTGGATGCCGCTTTGGAAACCTGGCGAAAAGGCGCTGATGTAACCATGGTGGTACGCGGCCCCGAAATTGGACAAAGGGTAAAATACTGGGTGCGGCCCGATATAGAGAACCGCATTAAGGAAGGATCTATTAAAGCTTATTTTAATTCATCGGTAATTGCCATTCGCGAACAGGAGGTAGAAATACAAACACCCGGGGGCATAGTGACCTTGGCAAATGATTGGGTGCTTGCTTTAACAGGGTATCAGCCCAACCTGGGTTTTTTGCGCAAAATGAAAATTGACCTATGTGATGACGAAACCTGCAAACCGGCTTATGACGAAGGCACGCATGAGTCAAATCAAAAGGGAATTTACCTGGCCGGGGTTATTTGCGGAGGCATGAATACGCACCGCCTGTTCATTGAAAACTCAAGAGAGCATGCCGTGAAGATACTTGACAATATAGAAAAAAGCCTCCATTAATGGCGTGCGAACACCATTGATCGAGGCGAGAAAAAGAGCTGGTCGGCCCGTGTCCTGCTATTCTTCCGGCTTGTTGGTAACCAGCGAAAGCTTGGCAAAATCGGAACCGGCAAATATTTTAGCCAGGTTAATATCCTGTGTTTTTTGATAAGCTGCCAAATGTGTTTGCGTAACGATGCGCCAGAAATTCTTGGCTTTCAAATCGTTATAATCTCTTCCCTGAACAATCAGGCCACGAACGGGGTTTCTTTTTTTTAATTCAAAACGAATGATCTTTCCTTGGGGGATCGTTTCTTTTGCCAAAAAATTTTCGATTTGTTCTACTGTCATAGCGGGCTAAGATAATGGTTTACATCATTCAAATAGTAGGCTAAAAGTTAAAAAAATAAAAGGTTTTTTAAGCGGTACATACTTACGAGGTGGAATAACTGTTTTTATGCGAAAGCATACCCGTTTTTAGCGATGAGATAAAACAAGATCGGGCAGAACAGCAAAGGTCATATAAGGATTATCCCTGCTTTTTCCTAGTGTTCTCCTTGATTTTGTTCTACCTATTCTCACTTAATTTCATGAACCTCTCATTCTGCAATAATGGTTTATAGTAGAAAGAATACAAAAACGCAGCACCTTTCAGCACTGCGTTTGTAACCAAAACCATATATGAAAAACCTTATGCTTGTTTTATCAGTTGTATTTCTGCATGAATACGGATATCATCACTTACCACTATTTGGCCGGCCTCGGTAACCGCGTTCCAAACAAGGCCAAACTCTTTACGGCTTAACTTACCGGATACGGTAAACCCTGCCTTTGTCTGTCCGTAAGGATCGACTACAATGCCGCCAAATTCAACGTTTAAGCTAATGGGTTTTGTAACGCCTCTTATGGTCAGGTCACCCGTCAGTTTGGCTTCATTGCCGGAGCCTTCATACTTCTTACCAACAAATTTTAGCTGCCGGTATTCTTCACCGCTAAAAAAATCTGCTGATTTCAGGTGGGCATCCCGCTGTGCATTATTGGTATCGATTGAATCAATATCAGCTGTAAACTCTATCCGCGTAGCCGAATGAAAGTCTTCTGTTTGCGTTTCGACTTCCAGGTCAAAGGTTCTGAAATACCCTGTTACTGTTGTAATCATCAGGTGCTTTACCTTAAACTGTATTTCGGAGTGTGCCGGATCGATCTTCCATTTAATTGCCATAAAGTTGATTTTTTAGGTTAAGTAAATTTATATAATGTTAAAACATTGATTTGAAATTGTCTGTCATTTTTTAGGCCAGAGATTTATAATCAAAAACCCTACCCTGCTCCGTTAGCCCATTCTAACCGAGGTCATAGTTAATGAACCACCCACTGCCTTATCATTAAAAAAGCTAACAGCCTCTTTGTTATTTTTTAATCCAAGTGTGTATAGAAGAGGCAGGTAATGTTCAGGCGTTGGAATGGACAGCTGCGCTTCTCTTCCCAGGTTTTGAAAGTTGATCAGTTTATTATGTTCATTGTTACCGATCAGTTCCTTAAAAGTAGTATTCATTTGAAGAGCCCAGTCGTAACCAAACTCCGGCTCATCTATTTTATCCCAGGCAACCATTCTTAAGTTGTGTACCATATTGCCGCTTCCTAAAACAAACACACCTTTTTTGCGCAGGTTATACAGTTCTTTAGCAAGCTCATAATGGTACTGCGGGCTTTTGGTATAATCAATGCTCAGTTGCAATACGGGAATATTGGCATCGGGATACATGTGCCTTACTACTGTCCAGGTGCCATGGTCCAAACCCCAGTCATGATCCAGCTCCGCTTTCGTGGAAGCAATGATGGCAGTTGTTTCTTTTGCCAGTTCCGGGTTGCCCGGAGCAGGATATTGCACATCAAACAAGGCCTGCGGAAAGCCGCCAAAGTCATGGATCGTTTTTGGAAAATCCATAGCCGTGATCTTCGTTCCTCTGGTTAGCCAGTGCGCCGAAACTACCAACACCGCTTTGGGCGTTGGAATTTCTTTAGCCAGTTGTTTCCAGTAGTTACTAAATGCATTGTTTTCAATCCCGTTCATAGGCGAGCCGTGCCCAATAAACAATACTGGCATTAGGCTTTCCTCTTCCTTTAGCTCGCCGGTAAACTTTTTGAATGCTCCTAAACTTGACATAGCTGTTGCTCCTGCAATAATTTTTACAAATTGTTTTCGATGCATGACTGAAATAGGTGTTTATAGTGTGCCTTTCACAGGCTGCATTCTTAAATCAGTTTCAAAATGCAAAACTACTGCAGACACGGGCGGGCAACATTGAGCTAAGCCAAGAAATGGGGTTGACATAGATCAAGGTGATGTCTTAATGAGTAATCCCGGAGACTTATTTCTTTAGCGATGCATTCCTGCGAATACGGCTAAGTGTTTCAGGGGTAATGCCCAGGTAAGAAGCCATCATGTGCTGGGGAACCCGTTGCGGAATAGTGGGACAGGAATGTATTAGTTCATGGTACTTTTCTTCTGCCGTACGGCTTAGTGAACTTATCAACCTTCTTTGTGTAGCAATTAAACTGTTCTGTAATAAAATACGGAAATAACGTTCCATCTTCGGAACCTTTTCCATCATCTCATCTTCTGCCTGCTTTGATAACAACAGCAATTCAGAATCTTCCAGCGCATCAATATTATACACAGAAGGTTCACCGGTTAAAAAGCTGAACTGGTCAGCGATCCACCAGCCTTCAAACGCAAATTGCATCACATGCTCGCTTCCTTTTTCATCCACGGTGTATAAACGAAGCATGCCTTTTTCAACAAAAGCCACGTACTTGCAGGGATCACCTTCCTGTAAAAGATATTGCCTCTTACGAATTTTTTTGGGCCTGAAAAAAGACCGGCAGATGTCTTTTTCTTCCTCTGTCAGATGAACCTTTTCCTCAAACTTGTCAAATAGTAAGTCAAACATGCATGGACTTTGTTAAAGGCAAAAATAACGGAGTTCAACAAAGGTGGCGCTAATTAAAATTAATAATATGCTATACGTGAAAAACTATATTACTATTAACAAGATCACTGGTTTGCTTTCGGCATTTTATAAAAGCAGCCAGCACTTTTTCTTTTTAAGCTTTGCAGTTATTTGAATGCTGAATTTAATCAAAGCGTAAAAGTGGGCAATTGCGGAGCAATAACTGGGAAACAAGAGACGATGATAGTAGTATAAAATCCGCCCCAAAATTTTTACCGGTTCATTCCTGCAGCTTACCGGTAAAAAGGCTTCTGATTACCTATCTGTACTTGCCTTCGCCTTAAATGCGTATTTACTTTGTTTAAAATTCAAAAACATGAACGAAGATTTTAAAAACGAAGTGGAAAGACGATGGGGACGTCATGAAAGAAGAAGCCGTCGCGGACGTGTATGGGCAGGCTTTTTTCTGCTGTTGGTGGGAGGATTGTTGCTTCTTAAAACGTTAAACATACTATTTTTCCCCGCCTGGTTTTTTACATGGCCTGTGTTTCTTGTTGCTATTGGTTTATTCATTGGTGCAAAACATGGCTTTCGCGGCGGCTTTTGGCTCATCCCCATTTTAATTGGCGCATTGCTTCTGGCCAACGAGGCCGATCCTTCTCTGCGGTTGGACCGGTTCATAGCCCCCTTCATCATTATAGCCATTGGTCTTGTCTTTATCTTTCGTCCGAAAAGACATGACTGGCGAAAATGGAAACAAAGGGGAGCCGAATGGCAGGAAGAAAAAACCACTGCGCCAGTGTCAAATAACGTTTCGGTCAACACAAACGTCTACACTGCAGACCGCAGGGATTTTATAGATGTGACAGCCGTATTTGGCGGCGTAAAAAAGAATGTGCTGAGCAAAAATTTCCAGGGTGGTGACATTGTGAGCCTTATGGGCGGTTCTGAAATTGACCTGACACAAGCTGATTTTACCGGGAGAATTACTATTGATGCAACCAACATTTTTGGCGGCACCAAGCTAATCGTTCCTCCTACATGGGATGTGCAAAGTGATATCACCGCCATTTTTGGTGGCGTAGATGATAAACGGCAGATCAGTGGCGTGAACTTAGATCCAAACAAAGTATTGATCCTTGATGGCACTTGTATGTTTGGCGGAATTGAAATAAGAAGTTTCTAAGTATTCAGGAACTGTACTTTTTGTAAAACGCATCAAAAATTGGCAAAGGTTATTGCTAATTTAAAATTACCTATCTAAAACATTTGTGTATGAAGTGGTATTTAGCAAAAATGGTTTACCAGATCATTTGCGGAAATGGCCGGCACACCCCACAATTTGATGAGCAATTGCGTTTGATAGCGGCGGGCAATGAGAGCGAGGCATTTGACAAAGCCGTTACCATGGGTATGAAAGAGCAGGAGGCCTTCCTGAATCAAAAGAATGAACTGGTGCAGTGGCAGTTTGTAAATGTTCCGGAATTATACAACCTGAGCAAACTAATTGATGGTGCTGAAATTTATTCACGCATCAACGAAGTGGAGGATGCCGAAGCATATACTACTTTTGTACATAGCAAAGCCGGATCCATTCAGAATAAGCAGATACAGCAATTGCAAAACTTAATTTAAATCATTGGCTACTTCACCACTAAAAAAAATGCGCTTCCGGCTCGTATTTGCCGTTTGCTGGTGCCTGTGGTTCATTCTGCATGCCTTTGTGCTGAACTGGTTCGGCTTTTCCTGGAAAATGGCGATTTGGGATAGCCTTGTAAGTAATATTTTATTGGTAAGTGTTTCTGTTTTGGTAACAGTTACACTACAGTTTTATATCCCCCAAAAAAATAAATATGGGTATATTTTAGGATTGTGTGTAGCCCTTTCCCTAACGTGGCTTTTATTAAGTCGCAGCATTTTAATTTTTTTATCAGATGATTCAAGAGATTATACTACATTTTTTTCACAGTCAGTTCCCATTCGTTTGGCTATTGGTTTCCTTATTATTGGGTGCATGGCTTTGGTAAGTGTTTTATGGTACACCATCCAGGACCAGCAGGAAATTGAAAAGAGAAAAACTGAAGCTGAAAAGTTGTCGAAAGAAGCCGAGCTTTATAAACTTCGCCAGCAGTTGCAGCCGCATTTTCTTTTCAATAGCCTGAACTCCATCAATGCATTGATTGGTTTACAACCACAGCAGGCCCGGACGATGATACAGCAGTTATCGGATTTTTTAAGAGGTACGTTAAAAAAAGAAGAACATCAATGGACAAGTCTTACCGAAGAATTGCAGCACCTGCAGTTGTACCTGGAAATTGAAAAGGTTCGTTTTGGTCACAGGCTTTCTGCCCACGTTCAAAACAATACAGATGGCTCTTTGTACCTGCCCGCTATGCTGTTGCAACCGGTTGTGGAAAATGCCATTAAATTTGGTTTGTACGATACTACGGATATTATTACCATCAGCATTGAAGCAAATAAGGAAGGAAATAACTTAGTCGTCGTGGTAAAAAATCCCTTTGATCCGGAGACCAGTTCTCCTAAAAAAGGAACCGGTTTCGGACTACGCTCCGTGCAGCGAAGATTGTATTTATTATTTGCAAGGAATGACCTGTTACAGACAGAAACAAAAGAAAAAGTATTCATTACAACCATTAAAATTCCACAACCAAATGATCAGGGCACTAATAATTGATGATGAACCACTGGCAAGGTCTATTGTGAAAGAATATTTGCAAAGCTTTTCGCAGGTGGAGGTTTTACAGGAATGCGGCGATGGCTTTGAAGGTATAAAAGCGATTATGCACCACCAACCCGATCTTGTTTTTTTGGATATACAAATGCCAAAGATTAATGGCTTTGAAATGCTGGAATTGATTGACCAGCCTCCGGCCGTCATTTTCACTACAGCGTTTGACGAGTATGCCATCCGGGCTTTTGAAACCCATGCAGTGGATTATTTATTAAAGCCCTTCAGTAAAGAACGGTTCGACAAGGCCCTGGACAAATTCTTCAACCAATCCGTTTTACAAAGCCAAAGAAAAGCCACAGAAGAATTGCTTCAGTCAACAACAGAAATGGCCGCACAACAAGAACGCATTGTGGTGAAAAGCGGCGGCAAAATCAAGATCATTCCTGTCCCTGATATTCTATACCTGGAAGCGGCTGATGATTATGTAAAAATCCACACGGCCGAAGGAAGCTTTCTAAAGAATAAAACCATGAGCTTTTTTGAGGCCGCGTTGCCGCCAAACGAATTTGTGCGAACACACCGTTCATATATTATCAACGTTAAAGAGATCACCCGGATCGATCCTTATGAAAAGGAAAACCATTTAGCCATTTTAAGATCCGGGGCAAGAATTCCTGTAAGCAAAAATGGGTATGGAAAGTTGAAAACCGTACTGGGATTATAATTCAAAAACAATTGGTTTATTCATCAGTTCAAAAGAGTCGTTGGTTAAACTGGCATTGATGAATTTGATGCCGAAGCTTTTGGTGGTTCCATACGATTCATGAATGTGTCCAAACACATGAACCTGGGGTTTTATTTCCTGGATGGTGTTTAGCAGGTCTTTGCATCCTACATGGCGGTCATTTCCGGCCTGGTCAAGAATTCCGAAAGGCGGGCCATGGGTGATCAATAAGTTTGTATCGGAAGGAATCTGCTTCCAATGTTTTTGGATGTCTCCTCCCCTGTTGCGGTTAAACGCCCAATTAAAAAACTTGGGTGTTATAGGCGATCCCCAAATGTTGATGCCATGAATAGAAGTGCCGCTATCATTCAAATAAATAATCCCTTCCGGAATGAGTTTGACAAGATCTTTCTCTTTTGTTTTTTCAAAGAGAAAATCATGATTGCCGGCAATGAAAATTTTATGTTCAAAGTCCTGTTTGCTGAACCAGCTGAGAAAATCTTCCACTTCTAATTTTTCTCCCCGGTAAGAAATATCGCCTGCATGAATTAATACATCCCCTTTGGGCAATTTCACGCCCCGGTGTCTGGAATGCGTATCGGCAAGTACTACAAATTTCAAACGGCTTTCTACAATTTAAAAGCTGTCCCGTAATGCGGGACAGCTTTAGAAACTAATAAATGAATTATCTATTCTTTTTTCCGGTCTGTTGATTGATTCCTGTTACTTGCCTGATCTCTTTTTTTGCCTTCTGGTTGAGATCTCTTCCCGCCTGTTTTTTCACCATGATTTGATTTTCCGGCATTGGCTGCCTGCCCAAACGGCTGGTTACTCTGATGGCTGGCTCCGCGGCCTGCGCTGCCACTTTTGTTGTTATCACCTCTTCCTGCCATGATTTATTTTTTTTATTGTGAATGATGATTAAACTTTAGTGCGCAGTAATTGTGCCATTAAAATTTCTACAATGTATTTTAAAACCAGACTTCTTTTTGGCTGCTCGTTCCTATTTGTTTCTTTTTTTACACAGGCACAGGAGTTAGATAGCACAAAGGAAACACAGCTGCCGGAGGTGGTGATCAGGGCTTTTGAACAAAACCGCCGGTTGAAGGACATTCCTGCTGCTATCAATTATGTTGGCAAGCAAACGTTGGAAAGATTTAGTCCGTCTTCTATTGTAATGGCCGTCAATACAACGCCCGGTGTACGCATGGAAGAACGTTCCCCGGGCAGTTTTCGTTTCAACATTCGCGGCAGTTCTTTGCGTTCGCCATTTGGGGTGCGGAATGTAAAGGTTTACTTCAACGGCATTCCTATTACCGATCCTGGCGGAAATACCTACCTCAATCAATTAGGTTATTACAACTTCAACTCAATAGAAATTATAAAAGGTCCTGGCAGCAGTTTGTATGGAGCGGGTACGGGAGGTGTGTTGCTTACAGAAAGTATGAGTGAAGCTGAAAAGCCCTCTGTGTTTGCGGAATATGCCATGGGTAGTTATGGCCTGCAAAACATATACGGTGCCGTCACATCCGGTAACGGAAAATGGATCAGCCGCGTTGGCTTCCAGCATCAGAAAAGTGACGGGTACCGGGATCATTCTGCATTAAAAAGAAACGTACTTAGCTGGAACAGCCTCTTCAAGCCCGATGAAAAGCACCAACTCAGGACCACCTTTTTATACGGCGATCTTTTTTATGAGACGCCCGGCGCCTTAACCCTGGCGGAGTATAATACCAACCCGAAAATGGCAAGGCCGGGCGGCTTTGGTTTTCCCGGCGCTGAACAAGCCAAGGCCTCCATCACACAAAAAACCTTTATAGCCGGTGCTTCTTACTGGCAACAACTGGGTGCGCAATGGCAAAACAAAACGGTTGCTTATGGCATGTTTACAGAATTGCGTAATCCTACTGTTCGTAATTATGGCAAAAGCTCAGAGCCGCATATGGGGGCCCGAACCTTTTTCAAATTTGAACAGCCTTTTACCAATGCAAAATTTAACTGGGATATGGGGGGTGAATGGCAACAGGGATTTCCCTCGGTAAGTATTCATAAAAATGTTGGCGGCCGGCAGGATTCGTTACAGAGCTATGATGAAATCAACAACCTTTTATACTTTGTATTTACACAGGCTGTACTCGATATTAAAGAATGGACAATAACTGCCGGCGCCAGTTGGAATAAATTAAAAGTGGGCCTGGAACGCTTTCAACCGGCCGCATTAGGCAGACAGTCACGAAGTTTTTCCAATGAAATAGCGCCCCGGTTTTCTCTTTCCAGAAAACTGAAAAATTTTACCATTTACTCAAGCGTTTCCAAGGGCTTTTCGCCTCCAAGCACCGCCGAGTTGACACCTACAGGCGGCGCTATAAACTTAGGACTAAATGCAGAAGAAGGTTTGAATTATGACCTGGGCGTAAAAGCGGGTTTTCAATACGGATTGTATGTGGATGTGAATGCTTTTATTTTTTCTTTGAATAATACCATTGTGCAAAGAAGAGATGCCGGTGGCGGCGATTATTTTGTGAATGCCGGTAAAACAAAGCAACACGGAATTGAAACCTACATCAGTTATCCTTTCTTGCAGTCCGGTAGTTTTATGGCAAGAAGTTTATTTTGGATAAGCCATACCTGGCACAACTTCCATTACAAAAGCTTTAAGCAATTGAACAATGATTTTTCCGGGAAGGCCTTGCCCGCCGAGGCGCCGCACACCATTTCTACTGGTTTTGATTTTACTGCGAACAACGGATTGCTGGGAAATGTGACGTATTATTTCAGCGGTAAAATTCCATTGAATGATGCCAATACAGAATATGCGGCTGCCTATCATTTACTGAGTGCCAAATTGGGTTATGAAAAATGGTTGAAACAGGCAGTGCGAGTTAAGTTTGTTGCAGGAATAGAAAATTTATTAGATCAAAAATATAGCCTGGGCAATGACATCAATGGCTTTGGTGGCCGCTATTACAACGCAGCCGCCGGTAGAAACTATTATGCATCCCTGGTGGTGCAGTGGAAGTATAAATAACGCAGGTTCACTATTCCATTACACAGAAGGCCCTAACTTAAGTTCTCAAAAATAATTTGAGTATTGCTTATGCCATCGAAGAAGTAACCAGTCTATGTTCCCAGGCTTTATTCTTTTTATGTTTTTTCCTGTCCAATAGTTTCATTACCCCGGCGGCTACCAATCCACCAATTACATACAATCCAACCGTCATAATTTTGGTTTGAACGGTGCGGCTGCTGTTGTCTTCATCAAGACCGAGAGGCTTGGGCAATAAAACCGCGCCCAGACCAGCGGCCAGGCCTAAGGCAGCTCCTTTGGCTAAAGCATTTTCTTTTTTACCGATGCCGGCAAAGCTGTAAAAAAGCGTGTTGCTTATCAAGTCGCCGGTCAAAGACCAGCCATAAAGCCTGCGTTCATCCGGTGTTTTGGCTCCAATAACTTTTAATCCTTTTGCAATGGCATTCATTCCCATCAAGTCCATCCTTGGCGCATTTGGGACGGCCTTTTTTACTGTTTCGTGTATAAGAGTAAGTGCCGCTGCACCGGCAACCCCTCCTTCCAGGGCATATAAAGTTCTCATTTTATAATTTTTTTTATAGAAATCTGAGGTAATTACTTAAAATTCAGTGCCAAACATTTTAAGGCTTACCCTTGCCAAGAACAAAGGGAATTGTTGAATACTATAACCAAATTTTAAAGTCTTTTGAGTAAAAAGACTTTAAAACAAGCGGCTATTTTAAATCGGGGTAAAAGGAATTTATCTATGCCGGTTTATTTAATCACCACGCTTCCCAGTTTTTTCGACAGCTCTATTTCCATTTGTTTTAAGTGCAGGTGTGTGAGGAGTAAGGTCTGTTGTTCGGAAGGTTCGGCCTTTTCCAGGTCAACATGGTTTTGCAGCAATAAACGTTTGATCTTGCGAAGCTTTATATAATTAACGGCACTTTCTACCTCTTCGTTGGTAGTATCTTTTTGCATTTTTAAAAAACGCATTAACTCTTCTTCATTCTCTGGGCGCAGGGCGTCCAAAAAAGCCCTGTAGTCCTGCTGAAACAAACTTTTTTGATATCCGGTTGACTGGCTTAGCTCCCTTTTCCAGTGCTCACTTTCTTCGTAAGGAAAATAGACCAGGGAAACGGCCAATGTGCTAATAACCGGGTCGGGATGGTAAAGAAAATAATTTTTTTCAGGCTTGATGTGATCGGCCAAAACCTGTTTATAGGTATGAATGAATTTGACGATAACCTCGTTATCTATCAGGTCTTCCTCAGGTAGTTCTGATAAAATGTGTTCGGCTATAAGGTGCGAGGCATCCCATTTTTTAAATCCATGTTCCAAAAGAATCCTGGCGATCTCTCTTTCCTGCAGATCATCTTTGAAAAGAAGGTTAAAAGTTTGATCACTGTAATCATTTTCCGCAGCCTTTCTGGCATTTTCTTCAATTACTTTGGCTTCATCAAAGGGTAGCTTATTTTCCTGCAGAGAAATGCGGTTACGAATAAACTTATTGACAAGATTGGTAAACCCTGTTTCATCAATATGCAAAAGCTGGGACGACTGGCGGATGTAATCCTGTTGCCGGGTAAAATCTTCTGTTTTATCAATTTTTGAAATCGTTTCAGCGATCTGGTTTACAACCGCTGCTTTCTTATTGGCATCCGTGCCGGCATCTTTCAGGGCTACTTCAATCTGGAAAAGAATGAAGTCTTTTTTATTGTGAAGGACGAAATTTTTAAAAGCGTTTGTGCCTACCTTTTTTACATAGCTATCCGGGTCTTCTTTATCAGGAATCAATACCAGTTTTACATTAAGACTTTCTTCCAGCGCCATGTCTAGTCCCCGCATGGCGGCCTTCACGCCTGCTGCATCGCCGTCATAAATAATGGTAAGGTTCTTCGTGTATTTTTTTATCAGCCGGAGCTGGTCTTGCGTAAGCGAGGTGCCACCGCTGGCTACCACGTTTTCAATTCCTCCCTGGTGAAGAGAGGTTACATCGGTATACCCTTCCACCAGCAAACACTCATCTGCTTTATCAATAGCGTGTCGTGCAAAATACGTTCCGTAAAGGATCTTGCTTTTTACATACAATTCATTTTCGGGAGTGTTAATGTATTTTGGTGCTTTGTCGTTACTTTTTATAAGCCGTGCGCCAAAACCGATGACCTTTCCACTGTTGTTGTGAATAGGGAAAACAATCCTGTCGCGGTAATTATCTACCAATTGCCCCTGGCGTTCTACCACTAGCCCCGCTTTTTGCAAAAGCTCTGCATTAAATTGTTGCGAAAGAGCTTCTTTGGAAAAAGCATCTCTTTTGTCCGGTGCATAACCCAGTCCAAACTTCTTAATCGTTTCTTCTGTAAAACCTCTTTCCTTTAAATAAGCCAAACCAATGTTTTGTCCATCCTCCGTTTCAAATAATTGGTTTGCATAAAACTGCTGAGCAAACTGGTTTATAATATACAGGCTTTCAGAGGTTTGCTGGATCAGCTTTTTTTCAGGAGAAGCTTCTGTTTCCTCAACCTCTACATTGTACCGGTTTGCCAGCCATTTTAAAGCCTCCACATAGGAAAGCTTTTCATGTTCCATTAAAAAACTGATGGTATTGCCGCTTTTGCCACAACCAAAACATTTAAAAATTTCTTTGGAAGGAGATACGGTAAAGGAAGGTGTTTTTTCGTGATGAAAAGGACAGTTTCCAAGATAATTGGCGCCCCGCCTTTTGAGCTTGACAAAGCTGCCTACTACTTCTATAATATCAATGCGGGAAAGGATCTGTTGTATGGTGTTCTGTGTAATCAAGCTGGCAAATATAGGTTTAGACGCTGATGTTCAGCTTCAAAGTTTGAATTTAATAATGCCCTTGCTAAAAGCTGATTTAAGTTTTAAACAAAGCCGGAGTACTACTGGTTGAATAGGATCAATCCGAACTAAAATTTAAGGTTTTTTGACCAAATAAAAATCTTCTTTTTTAAGGAAACAGAGGTAATTTAGTACACCATCCTACACCTATAGGGACAATGAAGTGAAAAGCACAATTTTTAACCTTAAATCTTCATCCCATGGTCCAAACAGACATCTCACAGCTTTCTGCTGAATGCACCGAATGGCGGCAGATTTTGCGCAACTACCGTGACGAATTACAGGAATATCAAAAGGTGCTTCAGGAAACTTGTCAGAACACCCTCTCAAAAGACGACCTTAAGTGGGTCGAGCACTACGACAATCAATTTCACATCCAGCTCATCAACATTCACGACCTAAAGCAGTGCATCAAAAATCACGAGCGAAAGATTCTTTTTCAGGGAGATAACATTTCAGAACAAACGTACACAGAGCATGAAAACTTGCTCAATGAGTTTTTGGCCGAGGAAAATACCCTTCAGGAACTGCGCAGCAGTTTTAAGGGGTTTGTCAGCAGGATAAGTTGTTCATAAAATATGAAACATAGCCTACTTTTTATACGTACAAGTGGTATGTAAGAACGTTTATTGCCTCACTTAAAACACTATTTTATGCCAGAGTTTGATACCTCACATGTAAAAAATATTGTTTTGCTGGGCCATGCCGGCTCGGGCAAAACAACCCTAGCGGAGTGTATGCTTTACGAAGCCGGTTTGATCACCCGCCGCGGTTCTGTTTACGAAAACAATACCGTGGGTGACTATCACCAACTGGAACACGAACGCGGCAATTCTATTTTTTCAAAGCTCATGCACGCCAAATGGCGGGGGTATAAAATCAATATTCTCGATACGCCGGGTTATGATGATTTTGTTGGTGAGGTGCTTTCGGCGCTGCGTGTTGCTGATACCGGAGTGATGCTTTTAAACGCAGCTATGGGTGTTGAAGTAAGCACAGATATTATCTGGGATTATACACTGCAATTTAAAACCCCAATGATCTTTGCGGTCAATAAATTAGATGATGATCAATCAGATTTTGATAAAACCGTGCAACAAGCCAAAGACCACTTTGGAAGCAATGTAACCGTTGTACAATACCCCCGGCAGCAGGGAGCTGGTTTCCATGAGATCATTGATGTGTTGCGAATGACCATGTATAAATTCACCGATACAGGCGGCCGCCCCGAAAAATTGTCCATTCCCGACGAAGAAAAAGAGAAGGCTGAACAATTGCATAAGGAACTGGTAGAAGCCATTGCCAGCAACGATGAAGGATTGATGGAAAAATATTTCGACCAGGGCGAATTGACCGAAGATGAAATGAAGGAAGGGTTAAAAAAGGCCATGATCAAACATGACCTGTTTCCCTTGTTTTGTTTAAGTGCAGAAAGAAACATGGGCAGCGGAAGGCTGATGGGATTTATAGATAATGTTTGTCCAAGTGCTAATGAAATGTCACCGCAGGTAACCGCTACCGGCGAAGAATTGCCTTGTGATGCAAACGGCCCTGCCTGCATTTTTATTTACAAAACAATATCGGAACCACATATTGGCGATCTCTCCTATTTTAAGGTTTTTTCAGGCACTATTAAATCTGGGATGGAGTTGGTGAATGAGTCAAATGGCGCTGTAGAGAAGATCAACCAGTTGTTTTTAATGGAAGGGAACAAACGCCTTCCGGTTAATGAATTGGTGGCAGGCGATATTGGTGCTACCCTGAAGCTAAGGAATACGCATGTCAACAATACCCTGCACATTAAAGGAAAGAACTACGAGTTGCCTCCCATAGTGTTTCCTGCATCCAATATGACGGTTTGCATTGAACCGATTAATAAGGGAGAAGAAGAAAAACTTGCCCAGGCGCTTCATCAACTGAAGGAAGAGGATCCTACCTTACTGGTAGAAGTTTCCCAGGAGTTGAAACAAACGCTCATTCATTGCCAGGGGGATATGCATCTGGCGGTTGCCAAATGGAAAATTGAAAACTTATATAAGGTGCCGGTACGTTTTGGAAGACCCCGCATTCCTTACCGCGAAACCATCCGGAAAATGGCGGAAGCCAATTACCGGCATAAAAAACAATCGGGCGGAGCCGGGCAGTTTGGCGAAGTATATATGCGGATTGAACCTTTTTACGAGGGTATGCCCGAGCCTCAGGGATTGACGGTACGCAGCAGAGAAACTTTTGATTTGGATTGGGGTGGAAAGCTGGTGTTTTATAATTGCATTGTAGGAGGCGCTATTGATGCCCGTTTTTTGCCTTCCATCTTAAAAGGAGTGATGGAAAAAATGCAGGAAGGGCCACTGACAGGGTCCTACGTGCGGGATGTGCGGGTTTGTGTTTACGATGGCAAAATGCATCCTGTTGATTCTAATGATATCTCATTTAAAATAGCCGGCATTATGGCCTTTAAGCAGGCTTTCCAGCAGGCCGACCCCCAGATTTTGGAGCCGATTTACGCAGTAGATGTTTTGTGTCCGGAGGACCTTACCGGTGCGGTTATGGGTGATTTGCAAAGTCGTCGCGGTTTGGTGGAAGGGATGGATACAGAGGGCCATTTTCAAAAGATCATTGCAAAAGTTCCGCTTTCGGAATTGCACGACTTCTCCTCCTCTCTTCGTTCCATAAGCCAAGGAAAAGCCAAGTTCAAAATGCGGTATGATAGTTATCAGCCCATGTCCTTCGAACTTCAGAAAAAATTGGCGGAGGAATACAATAAATCTTCAGTTGAAGTTTTAGCATAACAAAAACATTTCATCTTAATCTTGGCCGTCTATAATATATCTATAGGTGGCTAAGTGTTTTTGTGTATTTCGGTGAATTTTTTTTGGGGATTAGGAAATTTCAAAGTTTTCTTTTTAATTTGAAAACACAAAGCAAACCATCATTTTAAAATCTTCTTCCTATGCATGCCTATTTTCGTAACCATCAGTTATATCTGGCCGAAAGATCAGAATGGCTGGATCGTCATGTCATTAAGACCAGTAAGAGAGCTTTAATGAAAATCGAAAGCTGGAAATTAATTGCTCAATCCGGTGACCAGGACAATCAATTAAGATTAGTGGAAAAATTGGTAAAGGATTCCCTGCTGACGGCCATCCCTAATAAAACCGTTCTCCACAAAGAAGGATTTTACCTGTCCAATCTTAAAAACTAATACAACGCTTAACCTTCCGATGAAATATCGGAAGGTTAAGCCGTTACATTAGCCACCATGAAAAATTCCAATATTTACCATTAAATACTGCCTTATGGGTACATTTTTATCCTATGTAGAAACCAGAAGCCACTTCAGTGTTAGTTATCCTTATTATGGATTGTTCGGGACCGCAGATGTAAAGTTACTGCAGACAGAAGGTGATCCGCTATTTGAATGTAAGTTGGTGAACGGTGCCATTATGTTATTAAAAAAAATAAATAACAGCCGGAAGTGGATTGATGTTCAATTAAATAGAGAAACTCCGCTATCCTCCGTTATTGGAATGTATATAGATGATTTTATAAGAGAAACGAAATAAAAAAGAGGGCTTTTACCCTCTCTTTCTATTATTGTTTTAAATATTTAGGCGCTTGCCAATTTGGTTTTGCGCTTTACCACTACTGTTTCTTCTCCAGACTCGAGTTCCTCTAAAAAGCCATTCTTTTTGAAATATACCGCATGCCAAACATGATCTAAGGAAACCTGCTCTGAGCTTTCATATTCAGCCTCCGCCAGTTTACTCCAGCTACCATCCCTGTTGAGATCTGTAGTAATTTTTGAAGTGACCTTTGGATAAGCAACCCATAGCTTGGATCCTTCTTTTAAAGCGGGCATGATGTCGTCCAAAATATTATTTAGCTGGCTTTCACTAACAGCAAAGACCAAAGCAAAATCAATTTTTCTGGAACGTAACAATGGCGTAAGATTCTTAGCAAAAGAAAGTTTACTAAATTGTTTTTCAATTGAAGAAGGAAGACCCTGAATTAAAATGTTCTTTTCGTTTTTGAGTTGAAGCTTTTCTAAAATTGTTTGTGACATACCGGTTTTACTGTTTTTTTAGACTTGTGAAGTAGTACAAAGGTTTTTCACACA
The DNA here is from genome assembly GCA_966095395.1 of uncultured bacterium. Lineage (GTDB taxonomy): Bacteria > Bacteroidota > Bacteroidia > Chitinophagales > Chitinophagaceae > Flavisolibacter. Next base: position 24,032 of record CBHTSW010000022.1, read on the forward strand.
AACAGGTACGCAAAAGTACGAAAAAAAAGGGTGCTACCCAAGGGTAGTATAAAGAAAAACCCGCCAAGATAAGCATTTGGCGGGCATTCTAATAAAATTTTAATCCGTTGATGAGGTTATTTACCCATAGGCTTATAATATTTTAAAGCCTCAGGCATATATTTCTGCAATTGTTCAATCCGGCGGCCCTCCGATGGGTGCGTACTTAAAAACTCCGGTGGTTTTTGGCCATTGGCTGCTTTTTCCATTCTCTGCCATAAAGTAATGGCTTCTCTTGGATTATACCCTGCCATGGCTGTCCAGATCAGGCCATAGCGGTCAGCTTCAAGCTCTTGTTTACGGGAGAAAGGTAACATCACTCCAACCTGGCTGCCTATGCCATAAGCCTGCATAAACAGGTTTTGTGTTGCTGCAGGTTTATTGGCTAAAGCTACAGAAAGAGCGGTTCCTCCCAATTGTTGAGCTAAACCCTGGCTCATCCTTTCATTGCCATGTTGGAAAATAGCGTGAGAAATTTCATGTCCCAAAACAACAGCCAGGGCCGCTTCGTTTTGAGTGATGGGGAGCAACCCTGTGTAAACTACTACCTTACCACCAGGCATTGCCCAGGCATTGGCATCGTTATCCTGAACCAGGTTAAACTCCCATTTGTAGCCATCCAACACATTTCCCAAATTGTTTTGCTTGTAATACTGCGTTACAGCATTTGCTACACGCTGCCCTACCCTGCGCACCATTTCGGCATCCCGGTCTGCTGAGGGGGTTACTACTTTATTGGTTGATAAGAATTGGCGGTATTCTTGGGTAGCCATGGCTTGTAATTCCTGTTCTGAGACAAGCTTGAACTGATTTCTGCCGGTGACCGGGTTTGTAGAGCAAGCTACAAACGCTGTTACGATCAGCAAAAAACTGGTGAGTTTCCGTATCATCTTTTTACTTTTTTAAAGTGAATTCAATGATTATACCAAAGAAGAGGTAAGATAGAAGAAAAGCCGGGAGGCTTACTTTCGCTATGTTAAAGCTATTTGCGGTTCTTACGGCGGTCGCGGTGCTTTAAGATAGGAACCTTGCTTTCACTTCCCTTTATAAGCCTTCCAATGTTTTTTTGATGCGTAAGAAGAACAAGCATAGCTACCGTAATAGCAAATATGCGGTAAAGCTTTTCGGGTTCATTAAAAATAACAAGGATAAAAATGGGGAAGGCTATACTTGCTAAAATAGAGCTTAAAGAAACCCAGCGGGTCAGATACAGTACTAGAATAAATACGCCTACACAACATAAGGCAACATTGGGTTGGATGCCCAGTACCATTCCAAAAAGACAAGCTACCCCTTTCCCTCCTCTGAATTCGGCCCAAACGGGGAAAATATGACCTAGTACTGCAGCCAGGCCTAAGCCTAATTGCATATTGACGAGGTAGATGTCATTGTCAAAAGAGTTAGGAAGAAGAAAAGCAAGCTTAACTGCAATGATTGCTTTTAGCATATCAGCCACCATTACAAATGTGCCCCATTTAGGGCCAAGCACCCGGTAGGTATTGGTAGCGCCGGAATTTCCACTACCATATTCTCTGATATCAAAACCGAATAAAACCTTACTAACCCAAACGGCTGTAGGAATACTTCCAATTAGATAAGCGAGGACAATTAATAAAACCTCATTCATAGAATAATGGTTGGTTGAAGCAGAACAAAAATAATAGAAAATCTCAAAGGATGCATGTTAATTTAAACCTGGCTTCAGTTTCTGTTATGGACCAATAGGGATATCCAGTTATTTTTTTCTGTTTGTTTCACCAGTTTAAGTGCGTTTGCAGTACAGGCATGAATGATATCTTCTTCATCGCTGGTCATAAGGCCGCTTAATAATAAAGTTCCATTTTCAGCTAACATTTTTTTCAGTTGGGGTAAATATTGAAGAATGACGTTCCGGTTGATGTTGGCTAAAATAATATCAAACGGCTGGTCCGGAAGTATAGAAGACAACTGGATGTCGATCTTCCGGCACCCGTTTTTTCCCATATTCTCTTTTGCATTTTCAATGCTCCACACATCCACGTCAATAGCTGAAACCCTTTCTGCGCCTAGTTTTTCTGCCAATATAGCCAGGATGCCAGTCCCTGTGCCAAAGTCAAACACGGTTTTACCGGCGAAATCAATTTCTGCCATTTGCTGAATCATCATGTAGGTTGTGGCATGATGGCCGGTACCGAAACTCATTTTGGGTGTGATGATGATTTCGTGTTCTGCGTTTTCTGTCGGCTCATGAAAATCGGCTCTTATTGCACAAAAATCATCCACAATCACCGGTTGAAAATTACTCTCCCACACATGGTTCCAGTTTTGTTCTTTTATGGTTGCAATTGTAAAAGAGTAATGATGTAAAAGCCGGTTTACTTCGTAGCTGTCAAAATTGTTTTCAGCGAAATAGGCGATCAGGCTGTCTTCCGTTTGCTCAAAACCGTTAGCATTTAATTCATCTAACTGGCTGATCAGGATCTCTTGTTGTCCCTCATTCGCCTGGATCGTTATCTGGATACTTTTCATTGCATAAAATTAAAAAGGCTGTCGGTTGACAGCCTTCTATTAGAAACTACATATCATTATTGTTCATTCTGATCGGTTCCAGCTTCCCGGGCACTTTCCTGCTGACCTCCCTGGTTTCTTTCAATGCGTGGTCGTTCTCCACGTTGTCCTTCAACTCTTTGGCCGTTACCTTCGCGGGGACGTTCTTCTCTTTGTCCTTCCGGTTTTGGCAACAATATTTTTCTGGACAACTTGAATTTTCCGGTTTTGGGATCTGTGCCGGTCAATTTTACTTTTACCTTATCCCCTTCGTTTAAAACTCCTTCCAGGGTTTCCAAGCGCTTCCAGCTTACTTCAGAAATATGCAATAAGCCTTGTTTGCCCGGTAAAAATTCAACGAATGCACCGTAAGGCATAATGGATTTTACAACGGCTTCGTACTCATCTCCAACGGTTGGCACCGCCACAATTCCCTTCACCCAGTTATGCGCCTTGTCTACTTTTTCTTTATCCGTACCAAAGATGCTAACCTCACCCATATTGTTCTTTTCCTCAATATTGATAGTGGTTCCGGTTTCACGTTGAATTTCCTGGATCACTTTACCACCCGGCCCGATCACAGCGCCAATAAACTCACGGTCAATAAACATTTTAACCATTCTCGGCGCATGAGCCTTTACATCCGGTCTGGCTTCGGCAATGCAATTATACATGGCATCCAGAATATGCATCCGTCCGCGGCGGGCCTGCTCCAGTGCCTTGCGCATCACTTCCATGCTTAGACCATCAACCTTAATATCCATTTGGATTCCGCAAATGCCATCACGGGTACCGGTAACTTTAAAATCCATGTCGCCCAAATGGTCTTCATCGCCTAGAATATCGGTCAGTACGGCAAATTGGTCGCCCTTGGAGATCAATCCCATTGCTACCCCGCCAACGTGCTTTGGAATAGGTACACCGGCGTCCATTAAGGCAAGCGAACCGGCGCAAACCGTAGCCATGGAGGAAGAACCATTTGATTCAAGAATATCACTTACTACACGGATCGTATAGGCATAATCAGCACCCGGCATCATTTGTTTTAAAGAGCGCTGCGCCAGGTTACCGTGACCTACCTCGCGGCGGCCAGGGCCTCTTAAAAATTTCACCTCACCGGTTGAGAACGGAGGGAAATTATAGTGTAAGATAAATTTAGAATACTCGGATTTGGCAGCGCTTTCTACCAATAATTCATCTAAAGGTGTTCCCAAGGTAACCGTGGTAAGTGATTGAGTTTCACCTCTTGTGAACAGGGCTGCGCCGTGCGGCGTAGGAAGCACATCTACTTCCATATCCAGCGGACGCACATCTTCAAGGCCTCTTCCATCCAGGCGGATCTTATCATTTAAAATCATATCCCGAACGACATGATATTGAAGATCGCCAAGATAGCTCTTCACCAATTTCTTAATGTCATCCCCTATTTCTTCACCTTCTGGCAGGTTGGCTTCCCCGGTCAGTGTTTGTTTTATTTCTTCATAAAGATTTTTGTAAGCTTCTTTCCGTTGCGCCTTTGGCAGATTGGCTCTTGAAAACTCAGCGATTTTATCCTTAGCCAGCTCCTCCACTCTTTTCTTTAAAATTTCATTCACTTCAGGTTTGGGATAGTCTCTTTTGGAAATACCTCCTACCATATCTCTCAATTCCTGCTGAGCCCTGATTTGGACACGAATCGCTTCATGAGCTACTTCCAAAGCTTTAATGAGGTCTTCCTCGCTACATTCTTTTGCCTCACCTTCCACCATCATAATGTTCTTTTCCGTTGCGGCAATGATAAAGTCCATATCCGACTTTTCCATTTCGCTGCGGGTTGGATTGATCCTGAACTGGCCATCAATCCGGCTGACCCTCACCTCGGAAATAATTTCCTGAATGGGAACGGTAGAAACAGCCAGCGCCGCAGAGGCCGCTAAACAAGCCATGGCATCGGGCATGATTTCAGGATCGGAAGAGATAAGTGTAACAATTACCTGCACTTCGCAGAAATAATCTTCAGGGAAAAGCGGACGTAAGGCCCTGTCGATCAGGCGGGAGATCAATACTTCGTAATCGCTGAGCCTTCCTTCTCTTTTAAAGAAGGAACCCGGAATACGGCCGGCAGAGGCGAACTTTTCCATATAATCCACGCTTAATGGAAAGAAATCCTGACCAGGTTTTGGCTCTTCTGTAGCTACTACGGTAGCTAATAGAATACAATTACCCATTTTTACGGTAACTGAGCCATCGGCCTGGCGGGCCAGGCGGCCTGTTTCCAGGGTCACTTCGCGGCCATTGCCTATATCAAATGTTTTGCTGAATTTTTGTGATAACATAAGTTGATTTTGAGGGGTTAGTGATTGCCGGAAAATAAGACTGTATAAAAGCCAAAACCCAACTGATGTTAGTTGGGAGGCGGCTTATAGCTGTTTATAGTTGTCTTATTTTCTGATGCCCAGTTTCTCAATTAATGAGCGGTAACCCTGAAGGTTATGCTTTTGCAGGTAGCTTAATAAACGACGGCGCTTACCTACCAGCTGCATTAGACCGCGGTGAGTAGAGAAATCTTTTTTGTTTTGTTGCAGATGAGATGAGATTAGAGCAATGCGTTCGGTTAACAAAGCAATCTGACCCTCAATGGAACCTGTGTTGGTTTCTTTTCCGCCGTAAGTAGCGAAGATTCCAGCTTTTTTTTCTTTAGTTAATGACATCTTTAATTTTTTTGAAATTGCATCCGATTAGATACCTAAGTATATTTTGGCGGCAAAGGTAAGGAAATTTAAAGAAATTTAAACTGAAATATCCTATTTAAGAAGGGCTTAAGAGTTTTATGAACCGGCAGGGAATTACTTTTTGGTTTTCATTGCGTCGCACTTTTGTTCGCTTTGTTCTAAACTCAGCATAACGTGGGTTTTCAATGAAGCAGAAAAGGGAATTGATGCCGGCAAAAGCCCACCGGATTAAATTTGCCGGATGAATGTAATATCTGCCGATACAAAAGCCATTTTGGGTCTCCAACTTCCTACCGATCCACGGTGGGTAAATCTTGCGGAAAAATCACTGGAAGAGGTACTGACCGATCATGCCTATTGCGAGCAAAAAGCGGCTACAACCTGTATTTCCTTAATTCAGCGCTACAACCAAAAAGAAAAACTGGTCACCCAGCTGGCGCCTATTGTCACGGAAGAATGGGGGCATTTCCGGCTGGTGCTGGCGGAGTTACAAAAGCGGGGTTTAAAACTGGGCCGGCAAAGAAAGGATGAGTATGTAAATGCGTTGGTTCAGTTTTGCCAGACAGGCGGCGCTGAGGAAGGAAGGTTGTTAGACCAGTTACTGATGATGGCCATGATTGAGGCCCGCAGTTGTGAGCGGTTTAAGCGGTTAAGTGAGGGTTTGGAAGATGAATACCTGCGCAAATTTTACCGGCGGTTTATGGAAAGCGAAGCCGGCCATTATACCTTGTTTATAGAGCTGGCAGAAACCTATATTGACAAGGAAAAAGTCCGAAAGCGCTGGAAGGAATGGCTGGACTATGAATCGGAAATAATAAAGAAGCTGGAACTGCGGGGTGACCGAATGCATTGAACCGGGGAATCGCAAATAAAAAATCATTGGGAATTACCTTGGCGCCATAGAGAACAGGCAACTCTTTTAATTATCATTGGCTTTTCACTGTTCACCTTTGAAATAAGTAAGTTCTTTTTCAAAATCCAGGTAAGGATACAGCTCTTTTAGTGTACACGTTTTTTGATAAAAGGACTGAAGGAATTTCCTGTGTTGATCAGAACCTGCATTGAAAGGCTTGTGCTGAAAGGCAAGGTTGATAGCATGAATTTCTTCCATTACGGTTTTTGTGTTTTCATTCATACAGGCATCCACAAACTTTTCCCAAACGTATTGCGTGGCAAAATAATTGGGATGTACAAGATCTTCTGAATAAAAACGATAGTCACGCAGATCATCAATCACCAGCTCATAGGCAGGGAAATAATACAGTTTTTCAAATTTATCTACAAGGTGGTGAACCGCATGAATCAAGACGGCCTTGCTTCGATTGTTTTCAACCACTCCTTCACGCAAATGCCTGACAGGGCTTATGGTAAAAATGATCTTTAATTTTTTATTAAACAAAAACAGCCGGTGAATCACGTTGTCCAGCACTTTTAAAATCTCTTCGATGGTCATTAGCCTCCTGTGAAACCAATCCGCCGGCGCTTTGTGGTTATTGGCTGCCACCGAACCCACTTTGGCATTGCTCGCTTTTTCTGTTAGCGTATAAATCCATGCCGAACCAAGCGTGATCATAACATGATCGGCATTTTTTAAATAGTCATGGGCGTCCTGTGTTGACGTGTTGATCTTGCTTACGGTTTCCTGAAGCGTTAAGCCGGAAAAGCGGCTGTGGTGTTTCCAACTGTGCCAGCCTTCATTTAAATTAAACAATTCATTTTCTGTCAACCGGGCATTTTCAACATAGTTGGTCAGGGCTTCAGCAACGCTTACCGGGTTGAATAAAATACCATTTGGATTTTCCAGCACAGAAAACTTGTGCTTCTTTAATTTCTCACCAATATTTTCGGTAAAGCAGGAGCCGATTAAAAATAATTTATCCTTGTGCGTGATGGGTTGAGGCAGCTTTTTTATATCAAATTCAAAACGAAACTTCATTGCGCTAACACGAGTTTTTGAAACAGGAATTATACGAATATTTCCGAGGCAAGTTGCAGGCTTTTTTGCAAGGCTTCTTTATTTAAATTACCAATGAGTTTTTTTTCTTCCAGATAAGAAGCGATGAACTCCGTATTCATATTTCCTACCAGGTCATCCTGCGCCATGGGACAGCCGCCAATACCTTTCAGGGCTCCATCAAAACGCCTGCAGCCGGCGTTTACAGCGACTGCCAGTTTTTCTTTCCGGCTTGTTGGCGTGGAATGAAGATGAACACCGATAACGATATCGGGATATTTGGGAATTAAAGAATTTAGGGCAAACGAAATTTGATCCGGCGTTGCCAATCCAACGGTGTCTGCCAACGAAATAATTTTGACCTCTCTTTTTGCCATTTCATCAGCCCATTTCAATAGGATTTCTTCATTGTAAGCATCACCATACGGGTTACCAAATCCCATGCTTAAATAAATGACCAGTTGCTTTGTATTCTGTAAACACAAATTCTGAATCGCCTCTACCGTGGCCAAACTTTCTTCAATGGTACTATTGGTATTGCGTTGCTGAAAGGTAGGTGAAATCGAAAAAGGAAATCCCAGGTAAGTTATGGCGTCATGAGCCATTGCTTCCTGGGCTCCGCGAACATTTGCCACGATGGCCAACAACTTCGATTTGGTGTCTGCCATTTCTAACTTTGTAACGACTTCCCTGGTATCTGCCATTTGCGGAATGGCTTTGGCAGATACAAAACTTCCAAAGTCAATGGTATCAAATCCAACCTTTAGCAGGGAATTGATGTATTCAATCTTTTTTTCAGTGGGAATAAAATGCTTCCATCCCTGCATTGCGTCCCTGGGGCATTCTATAAGTTGGATAGCCGAATGCTTGAACATCATTTTCAAATTTTCATTTTTCAAATAACCGCTGTTTCATGGCTTCATACAAGATCATTCCTGTGGCAACAGACACATTCAAGGACTCAAAATCACCCGTCATAGGAATTTTAAATTTTTCATCGCATACTTTCATCAGGGCTGGATAAATTCCTTTTTCTTCGCTGCCCATTATAATAGCCGCAGGTTCTTTAAAGTCAACATCAAAGACGTTTTTTGAGGCTGTCATTTCACTGGCTAAAACCTTAATGCCGTTTAAATGTAATTCGTCAACGGCTTTCATTAAACTATTCACCCTGCAAATGGCGATCTTTTCCAAAGCACCGGCAGAGGTAAGAACAGCGTCTTCATTTAAAGCCCCAACGCCTTTATCCGGAATAATGATAGCTTGCACCCCCGTGCAAAAGGCTGTCCGGGCAATGCCGCCAATATTCCGCACATCCGTGATGCCGTCCAGTATTAAAAAAAGAGGAACTTCCCCTTTTTCAACCACCCACGAAATTACTTGCTGCAAATCCTGGTAATGAACTTTTGAAAGCAAACCGACACAACCTTCATGGTCTGGTATATTAAAGCTGTTTAGCTTTTCTACAGGTACATAATTAACCGGGATATTATGTTGCGCAGCCAGGTTTTTTATCTGGCTGATGGTATCACCTACTGCTTTATTGTACAGGTAAATCCGGTCTAAAGCTTTTCCTGATTGTATGGCTTCAATAAGGGCATTTCTTCCTATAATGAGGGAGCTCTTTTTCGGTCTATGCTGGGGTCTGAAATTTTTCACCTGTCAAAAGTAAGGCAGTACTAAAAGAAAACGGAAGTAATTACAATTAACCGCTTTGCTTCTTACTGGTAGATCTAGGTAAAGTGACAAGGAGGTCATCAGAACGCTTCTTTTAGAATGAAAATAAAAAACCTCTGTTTGACAGAGGTTTTTAAATATGGTTGTAAATTATTTATTTAATGCCAAAAGCTTTTTTCACTTTGGGTACATGATCCAGCTTCTCCCAGGTAAATAACTCTACTTTCTTTTTAACAACTTTTCCATCAGGCGTAGCAAACTCTTTGGTTATCACTTCAGGTTTGCGGCCCATGTGTCCATAAGCTGCTGTTTCGCTGTAAATAGGATTGCGCAATTTCAAACGCTGTTCAATAAAGTACGGACGCATGTCAAAAAGACCTTCCACAATCTTAGCGATTTCGCCATCACTTAAGTCCACCTTTGCCGTACCGTAGGTATTTACATTTACACTGGTAGGCTGGGCAACGCCAATGGCATAAGAAACCTGCACCAACACCTCGTCACAAACTCCTGCAGCTACGAGGTTTTTGGCAATGTGACGTGTGGCGTAAGCCGCCGAGCGGTCAACTTTTGAAGGATCTTTTCCGCTAAAAGCGCCACCGCCATGAGCACCCTTTCCGCCATAGGTATCAACGATAATCTTACGGCCGGTTAATCCCGTGTCACCGTGCGGGCCGCCGATTACAAACTTACCAGTCGGGTTAATATGATATTTAATATCGTTGTTGAAAAGCTTAGCGTATTTTTTGTATTTGGCTTTTACACGAGGGATTAAAATATTGATGATATCTTTCTTGATTTGCTCCTGCATTTTCGCTTCGGTGCCAAAATCATCATGCTGTGTGGAAACCACAATGGCGTCAATGCGTACCGGGCGGTTATTGTCATCATATTCCAGGGTCACCTGGCTTTTTGCATCAGGACGCAAATATTTGATTTGCTTGTTCTCGCGGCGTAAGGCAGCGAGTTCCTGTAAAAGTTTGTGGGCAAGATCCAATGCCAAAGGCATGTAGTCTTCTGTTTCGTTGGTGGCATAACCAAACATCATTCCCTGGTCGCCGGCACCTTGTTCTTCCTTTTTCTTTTTATCTACGCCCTGGTTAATATCAGATGATTGTTCATGAATAGCAGAAAGAATGCCGCAGGAATTCGCCTCAAACATGTATTCGCTTTTGGTATAGCCAATTCTGCGAATTACCTGGCGGGCAATATCCTGAACATCCAGATAAGCCTTTGACTTCACCTCGCCTGCCAATACAACCTGCCCTGTGGTAACGAGAGTTTCGCAGGCAACTTTTGAATTGGGATCCAGTGCTAAAAAATGATCAATCAATGCATCGGAGATCTGGTCGGCAACTTTATCCGGGTGTCCTTCCGATACGCTTTCTGATGTAAATAAATAAGGCATGAAACAAAAAATTGTTATGGTTAGAAATAAAAATCGGGTGCAAAGATAACACCCGGCTATTAATTATAGATTGGAATAAATGATGCGTAAACGCAAGCGTTGGGAATCGCCCGCATAGGAGCCGCCGGCCAGCACTACACGACCCTCGGCGATTTTATTTGATACCGGAATGCCAGCGGTCCCTTTAGGGTTATTACTGCCTGCAAAACCAGGAGCATATTCATCCACCCGTAAAGGAGCAAATAAACGCAAAGTGTCAGTGGGCTCGTGCCGGGTAACAATCCCTTGTATAAATCGGGTAATGTTGAAAATATAATTGCCGGACTTGTAGTTGCCTCCAAATGTAGTGAAGTCAAGAGAACCGTCCGATAAAGGCGTTAAATCCCTGTAAAGCAAAAATGTTGTATCAGGTGTTCCGCTACCCTTTCTGTCAAGAAACAGTCGTGATGGGGGTGTAAATATATTTTCTGAAATAGAAGGAATCGTAGCTGCGATCAACTCGGCTCTGTGTATCACTTTATTGCCTAATGTGGCAAGATCAGGGATTAAGACAGAGGCATACGAGCCTGAAGGAGCTGCCTGCAAATAAATCTTATCATCAGAAACCTCACCATTGTTTTGATACGTGGCCCAGCTACCGGCAGGTGTTTGTCTGATATGGTTTGCCTGCCCGTTGGTGGAATGAACAAAATCAGTGTGTAAAATGTCTTCCTTGCCTGTAGCTATATGTTGAATCCTAAAATAAAAAGTGACCTTTGTTTTTGCCGTATTTCCAAGATTAAAATAGCTTAATACGTTTCCGCTATTATCAGCCTTGATAGCAAAGCCCGCAAACAGGGTTCTGAAATTATCACCTCTTACAGCAGCAACAGAGTCATTGTAGTAGGCACCACCCGGAGAAGCCGTAGCGCTTAAAAAGCGGGTGGCAAAAGAATTATCCAATTTTATACGAACCACATTTGCTTCTTTAACAGTAGTGGTATCTGTCCGTATTGAGATGGAATCTTTTAAACTGCTAACACTAAACGTTTTTGAGCCTAACTCCGATCCAATGGTTGGAAAATCGCTGGCAGGATCAGTGTATCTGTAAACAGTGTCATTTGTAAAGCCTGAATTGGGATCGATCTCGTAAACCCTTAAGGTTTGAACACCGGACATGATATCGCCATAGCTGCCCTGGTAAGCCAAAGAAAGAACAATAGAGTCTATAACTATTGTTGAATCTTTGTGTACAAACGGATAAACGCCTAGTGTAGAAGGAAGAACATTAAAATGAAAATTGGCATGTGTTTGTCCAAACTCCGGATCATTCAGATCACCGGCGGCTACATAATCGCTATACACAACTTTGGTGGTGTCATCAAAGCGAAGGTTATTGGTTACTGTGTTTAAAGCAACTTCAAAGGTATTTACATTGTCAACTGCAGGAATCAGGTCGCCACCCAGATCCGTAGCTTCATTAATTTTTTTGCAGGAAACAGTGCCGATAATAATAAATAAAGCTGCGAGGGAAAAGACCGAAGTGTACTTCTTCACAAATAAAGATTAAAGCAGATTGAAAATTACTTGCTTGCAAGATCGTTATACAGTTGTAAATAGTCTGTTAAATCAGACTCCGCATTATAAGGCAAGGTTTTTTTGCCCCGGACTTTGGAAAACTCATCGACCAGTTTCTTATCAATCTTCTCTGCTCCAAATGTAATAGCATCAGCATACGTAGCGCCACCACGGAACATCGCAATGTTGTTTGCCTCTTTAAAAGGTTCCAGGTCTTTTTCTTTTATGGAAGGATGTATCAGTGCTTTTTGCAAAAAGTCGGAACCGAGTTTTTCCTTGAACGTAGTTTGACCAATCGTAAATACAATTTTACTGTGTGCAAACACCGGTTCTTTTTTGTAAACAGTTTTTAAATAAGCGGGAATCAGGCCTGTCATCCAGCCGCTGCAGTGAATAATATCGGGAGGCCAGCCAAATTTTTTCACTGTTTCCAGGGCGCCTTTGCAAAAGAAAATAGTTCTTAAGCCATTATCGTCATACCATTTATCATTTTCATCAGTAAAAATGTATTTCCTTTTGAAAAGATCTTCATTATCTAAAAAATACACCTGCAAGCGGGCATTTGGTAAAGACGCCACTTTAATTTGCAGGGGAAAATCTTCATTGTCAATGGAAACGTTAATACCCGAAAGACGCACTACTTCGTGCAGGCGATGACGGCGTTCATTAATGGCTCCAAAACGAGGCATGATGCACCGAACTTCGAAACCACTATCGTTAGATTTTATTGCCAGCTTGTTTACAACTTCTGAAAATTCCGTCAATTCGAGATAGGGAGACATTTCATTGGCAATGAATAAAATTCTTTTCTTTGCTGACATTGTTACCGTTTTAAACTCAGGAAAAAGGTGTGCAAAGTTAACCATTTCTTGTTAAACCCAGCATTCATCGTTTCTGTAATTACCCATTATGATCATTTTTAAGCAGGCAAAACAACTGAGCGAACACTTAGAACAGCAAAGAAAAAATGACAAAAAAACAGGTTTTGTGCCCACTATGGGAGCCTTGCATAAGGGCCATGTTTCGCTCATTGAAGCCTCCAAATCGGCTAACGACATAACGGTCTGCAGCATATTTATCAATCCCACGCAATTCAATAATCCTGAGGATTTTAAGCACTACCCCATCACCATAGAAAAAGATATAGAACACTTAATTACCGCAGGCTGCGACATACTTTTTCTGCCCCCGGTTGAACAGATTTACCCGCCCGGCTACCAAAAAAAACAATTCAATCTGGGTGCCATTGAAAACAGGCTGGAAGGCTTTTATCGTCCAGGTCATTTCCAGGGAGTTTGCGAGGTGGTAGACCGGATGTTGGAGATGGTTAATCCAGACAATCTGTATATGGGGCAAAAAGATTTCCAGCAATGCATGGTAGTGAAAAAACTTTTGGAACTGACCGGAAAGGACAAGCTGGTTCATTTGAACATTATTCCTACAATGCGGGAAGCCGACGGTCTTGCCATGAGCAGCCGCAACCTCCGGTTAAACAATGAAGAAAAAAATACAGCAACTGCTATTTATAAAGAACTTGAATTTATTAAGGCCAATTTTCATTCTCACCCCTTCGATCAATTAAAACAATCGGCGAAAGCGCATTTGGAAAAAAAGGGTTTTGTGGTGGATTACGTGGAAATAGCGAACAGGAACGATCTGGCTCCCGCAAAAAATGAGGAGGAACCCTGTGTGGCTTTAATTGCTGCAAGCATTGGCCAAATTCGGTTAATAGATAATCTTCTTTTGAATTAACAAAGACTTCACGTCCTTCAATTACCTTTGCACCCGCTATGAATATCGCAGTATTAAAATCAAAGGTTCACCGAGCTGTTATTACCGAAGCAAACTTGCATTATGTAGGCAGCCTGACACTTGACCAGGACATTATGGACGCAGCCAACATGATCGAAAATGAGAAGGTGCAGATCGTAAATGTCAATAATGGCGAACGCCTGGATACCTATCTTATTAAGGGAAAACGGGGCTCGGGTGTTTGCTGCCTTAATGGCCCTGCCGCCCGTAAAGGAATGGTTGGCGATGTAGTCGTAATTATTTCCTACGCCTCTATGTCATTCGAAGAAGCAAAAACGTTTAAGCCCTGGATTGTTTTTCCAAAGGAAGGAAACAGGCTCTGAGAAATAGGGAAGAAAGAAGATAAGCAGTCGCTTTCTCTCCGGTCGTTATGCAGGGCGTAATTTTAATGCTTAGTGTTCAGTGGGGAGGTAAACTTACTGCACCACTCCTTTTACTTCAATTCAGCATTACGCATTCGGCGCCCGTACATCAAAATTAAGATTGTACCATTTTTTCGGGTCCTTCCGCACCTGTTCTTGTGCCCAATATTTAATATTCCTTCGGTATCTTCGAACGGTATGAAGAAGTCTATTTTTACCATACTTCAATATACTTTTTTTCTGGGGCTGGGAATCCTGTTTGTCTGGCTTTCCATTAAAAATATCAACGAGTCGCAGTGGGAACAAATCAAGGATGCCCTGCGGAGGGCAAAACATTGGCTTATCATACCGGTAATTGTTCTTTTGCTTTTGAGCCATTACAGCAGGGCGCTGCGTTGGAAAATACTAATGGAACCGATGGGTTACCGTCCGAGTACCTTCAACACATTTGCCGCTGTAATGATCGGTTACCTGGTGAATGCCGGCGTGCCTCGCCTTGGTGAAGTCGTAAAATGCACGCTTCTCTCCCGCTATGAAAAAGTAAGGGCGGACCGGTTGGTTGGAACGATTGTAATGGAACGGGCCGTTGACCTGGTAAGCCTCATCATTATATTTATACTGGCTTTAATTTTCCAGGGTCATGTAATTGGGAATTATGTAACGAATGCTTTTGGTGATTTTTTTACGGATCGAACGGGTCATGCCTCTGTAAGAAAGATCATCATTGTATTAACGGCCATGGCAATTTTTTTCACCATCGTCTATTTTTTACTGAAGCGTTTTGGCCACATTGATGCCGTGGCCAAAATGAAAAATGTAATTAAAGGTGTGTTGCATGGATTGAGTAGTATTCGTTTTATCAAGCACAAAGGAATTTTTCTATTTCATTCCATACTTATCTGGGCGCTGTATTTGGCAAGTACGACCGTAGGCATTTATGCCTTGCAGGAAACCGAGCATTTAGGCATTGGCGGCGGATTGACAACATTGGCCGTCGGCAGTGTTGGTATGGTTTTAACTCCGGGAGGTATTGGCGCCTATCCGCTGCTGGTGGCAAAACTCATGGGCCTGTATGGCCTAGATGAAAATACGATTGGCAATGCCCTTGGTTGGCTTTTATGGTCGGTGCAAACAATCATCGTTATAGGCGCCGGCGTCATTTTTTCCGGATTATTTTCTTATCACAATAAAAAAAGACAAACTCTTGAAACCCGGCAACAGTATTCAGAACAAAATATTGACTCTAATTGACCTGCAACGCAGAATAGCCCAATGGCGGCTGCTTGGTAAAACCCTTGCGTTTACCAATGGTTGTTTCGACATTTTGCATCCAGGGCATATTGCTTCTTTGCTCGAAGCATCCCGTCATGCAGATTACCTGGTGGTAGGATTGAACGCAGATGCGTCTGTAAAAGGCCTGAAGGGTGAAAACAGGCCAGTTAATGATGAGCAATCGCGGGCCCTGATCATGGCCTCTTTGACAATGGTAGATGCCGTGGTGATTTTTTCCGAACCAACTCCCCTGGAATTAATAAAAGCCATCCGGCCCGATGTGCTGGTAAAGGGAGGTGATTATAAAGTAGAAGATATTGCTGGTGCAAAGGAAGTGATAGCCTGGGGCGGACAAGTCATTATTAATCCTATCGTAAAAGGATTTTCCACCACATCTATTATTAACAAACTCCAAAATAAATAGTGGTCTAAAACTTGAGTACAGATGTTGCGTATATTTATCGCAGATACGAAACATTTTACATGACAAACTCCAAACGCAAGACCATTCCAAGAGATATAAGCTGGCTTTCTTTCAATGCTCGTGTGTTGCAGGAGGCCGCTGACCCCAGTGTGCCGCTGCGTGAACGGATTCGTTTTCTGGGGATCTTTTCCAACAATCTTGATGAGTTTTTTCGTGTAAGGGTGGCTACGCTTAAACGCATGATCCAATACGGCAACAAGGCTAAAATGCATTTGGAAATCAATCCAGAGAGCATCCTGGAAGAAATTCAAATCACCGTGTTGAACCAGCAGAGTGAATTCGACCGCATTTGGGAAGGAATTTTACTGGAATTAAGAGAACAGAATATCTTTTTGATAACTGAAAAAGAACTCAATGCTGAACAAAAAGATTTTGTACAGCGCTATTACGAAGAAGAAGTAAGTGCCAATGTTATTCCCTTAATGATTGAAAGCATCCAGGAACTTCCTTTTCTCAGGGATAAATCTATTTATCTTGGGGTAGTGATGTGGAAAAAGGAAAGTGCTTTAAAAAGAATGTATTCCATTATTGAAGTTCCTACCCGCTTCATGAGCCGGTTTGTTCTTCTGCCTTCTCCTGATGATGAATGCCATATTATTTTGCTGGAAGATGTAATAAGATTTAACCTTCCTGAGATTTTCAGTTATTTTGGTTATGATCAGTATCAATCGGCTGTGTTTAAATTAACCCGGGATGCGGAAATTGATATTGATAACGATATTTCTACCACGCTCATTCAAAAAATTGAAAAAGGATTAAAAAACCGCCGCAAGGGAAAACCCGTTCGTTTCATTTATGATAAGGAAATGGACCCCGGCTTGCTGGAATATCTGATCCGCAAATTCAATCTTTCCAAAAGAGATAATATCATTCCCGGAGCACGCATTCACAACTTCAGGCACTTTATGGATTTTCCCAAAGAAGTGTTTCATAACGAAAGCAAAAGCCGCAAACCTTTCGACCATCCTTTATTAATTGAGAACCGGGTTACCGATGTGGTTATGCAGCGGGATGTGATGCTGCACTTCCCCTATCATTCCTTTAATGCGGTTATTGATCTTTTGCGTGAAGCGGCAATTGATCCGGATGTGACTTCTATCAAAATAACAGCCTATCGTTTGGCACAGCAATCCAAGATCGTCAATGCGTTAATTAATGCTGTTCGAAATGGAAAGCAGGTAATGGTCATGCTGGAAGTGAGAGCCCGGTTTGATGAAGAAGCCAACCTTGCCTGGAAGGTGCGGCTGGAAGATGAAGGCGTAAAAGTTTTGATTGGCATTCCCAACATGAAGGTCCATGCAAAACTTTGTGTCATCCGAAAGCGGGTGCAGGACCGCATTGTTCAATACGGTTTTGTAAGCACAGGTAATTTAAACGAAGACACATCGAGGGTCTATGCCGATCATTGCCTGCTTACGTCTAACCGGAATATACTGGCCGACGTGAACCGTATTTTTAATTATATAGAACATTACAAAACAGGAACACATTTTTTAAAAGCCTGTTCCACTTTAATTCCAAGCCCGAACTTTGCAAGAAGGGAAATTATAAAACTGATTCGTACGGAAATCCGAAACGTTCAAAAGAAAGGCCGTGGTATGATCACTGCTAAGATGAATTCCTTTTCGGATGATGAGCTCATTAATGAATTGTATGAAGCAGCAAGGGCCGGCGTTGAAATCAATCTTATCATTAGAGGCATTTTTTGCATGTTTTCGGAAAATGAAAAGTTTATTAAACCGGTCAGGGCGGTCAGTATTGTAGATGAATACCTGGAGCATGCAAGAGTTTGGGTTTTTCATAACGGGGGAAAAGAAAAAATATTCATTTCATCAGCCGACTGGATGGTAAGAAACCTGGATCATCGTGTGGAAGCCACCTGCCCTGTTTTTGATGACCGGATCAAACAGGAATTAAAAGATATCCTGGACATTCAGCTGCACGATAATGTAAAAGCAAGATGGCTGAATAATGATTTAAGCAATGAGTATGTAAGAACCGACGGAAAAAGAATACGTTCGCAGGTAGAAACCTATTTTTATTTACACCAAAAAATAGAAGTTCCAGTTGAGATTAGCAGCAATTGATATAGGAAGTAACGCCGCCCGATTATTAATTAACGATGTGATTATCGGGCCTCAGGGACGGCCTGAGTTTGTAAAGCTGACGCTGGTGAGGGTTCCTTTGCGACTGGGCTTTGATGTATTTGAACACGGCGAAATCTCAACGGAAAAAGAAGAAATGCTTGTAAAAACCATTAAATCGTACAAGCTTCTTATTGATGTTTATAATGTAAAAAATTACATTACAGCCGCCACTTCTGCCATGCGTGATGCTGCCAATGCAAAGCAAATCCTGCAGCATGTACAAAAGGAAACCGGCATTGATATTAAAGTTATCAGTGGCGAGGACGAGGCTTCCTACATTTATGAAAACCACGTAGCGGAAAATTTAAGCAACCAGGAATCCTATCTTTATATAGATGTAGGCGGCGGTAGCACAGAGCTTACTTTTTTTAGCGATGGAAAGCTGGCTGCCAAGCGTTCCTTCAACATAGGCACCATCAGGCTTTTAAAAAACCAGGTAACAGAAGAGAACTGGAATGAAATGAAAACTTTCATCAAGGAAAGAACGACAGGTTTTCACCATATTACAGCGATTGGTTCGGGCGGCAACATCAATAAAGTATTTTCACTTTCCAAGCGCAAGGAAGGCAAACCCCTGACGCTGGATTTACTCCGGGATTATTATAAAGAGTTCAGCAGTCTTTCCCTGGCACAGCGCATTACTTTATATCGTCTTCGCGAAGACCGTGCCGATGTCATTGTGCCGGCCCTGCTCATTTATATCAATGTCATGCGCTGGGCCGATGCCGGTGAAATTTTTGTTCCCAAAATTGGCCTGGCCGACGGACTGATACATATCCTATATGATAGAGTGAAGCATACAAAGCATGTGTAATGAATGTAGGTAATAAGCTTCGTCTCTTTGTTCATCTTCTGTTGCGTCGCACACTTGTACGTTCTGTAATGCTAATGAGCAGGAGAAAATGAACCACGGCGGGCACAGAGGGCCCTAGAGATTTATAACACGTATGCTCTCACTGTGTTCCCCGTGTCCGCTGTGGTTAAAACAAAAATTACGAACAAAACGCATGAACATTTCCCAGGAGAAAATGTCTCTTTTAAAATTCCTGTAATCTCTGTGTACACCTCCGCGGCTCCCTGTGGGCCAGAAAAGATGATAAGCATTGTTGCCGTTGAAGCGTGCGACGCTACAAAAGCTAAATAGTAGCGGTGCAGCTTAGTTCATAAATTCCTAACTTGCCCCTCAAATTTTATAAATGAGTGCCAATACTCCTGAGGTAAAACGGATTACGACCAATACACTGCAAAAGATGAAAGCATCCGGAACAAAAATTTCGATGCTTACCGCTTACGATTTTTCCTTCGCTGCAATGTTTGATGCCGCAGGCATTGATGTTCTTTTGGTTGGTGATTCTGCTTCCAACGTCATGGCCGGCCATGAAACCACGCTGCCCATTACGTTAGACCAGATGATCTATCATGCTTCTTCCGTTATCCGTGGCGTCAAGCGCTGCCTCGTGGTAGTGGATCTGCCTTTTGGCTCTTACCAGTCGAACAGCGATATTGCCTTGGCTTCTGCTATCCGCATTATGAAAGAAACGGGAGCGCACGCCGTTAAACTGGAAGGCGGGGAAGAGATATTGGAATCGGTACGAAAAATTATAGGCGCTGGTATCCCGGTAATGGCGCATTTGGGATTAACGCCCCAATCTATTTATAAGTTTGGTACCTATAATGTTCGGGCAAAAGAAGAAGCCGAGGCCAACAAGTTGCGCAAGGATGCGAAACTTTTGGAAGAAACGGGTTGCTTCGCTGTGGTGTTGGAAAAAATTCCGGCGAACCTGGCTAAAGAAGTTTCTGAAAGTCTGCACATTCCTACCATTGGCATTGGCGCCGGTAAATATTGCGACGGCCAGGTATTGGTGATGCATGATATGTTGGGTATCAATACGGAATTCAAGCCGCGTTTTCTGCGCCAGTATTTAAACATTCATGAGCAGGCAACAAAAGCCGTGCAACAGTATATTGATGATGTAAAATCAAACAACTTTCCCAGCGACGCCGAATCCTATTAATCCTGCTTCGGGTTTGTGCCTTATTTTTGCGCCGATTTGAAAAAGGATATGAGAAATTTGATTGCATTAGGAACGTTTGGTTTTTTATTTTTAAAAGGTTTTACAACATCCGCACAGGAGCTTCCTTTGAAGGCCCCGGAAAAAAACACATCGGTTAACTCCGATCTTGACCCTGTCACCATTACCGCTTCGTTAACACCGGAAAGGGTGTCCAGGACAGGCCGCAATGTTTATATCATTAAAGGAGAAAAATTTTATAACCTTCCTGTTCATTCCGTTGATGAATTATTGCGATACATTCCCGGCGTGGAAGTGCAGGCCCGCGGACCAATGGGTTCGCAAAGTGATATTGTTTTGCGTGGCGGAACGTTTCAACAGGTGCTGTTGATATTGGATGGCGTTCGCCTGAACGATGCCAATACGGGACACTTCACCAGTTATATTCCCATTGCGCCTGCAGAAATTGAGCGGATAGAAGTTTTAAAAGGCGCTTCTTCTGCTATTTACGGCTCCGAAGCTGTAGGCGGCGTTATTCATATTGTAACAAAAGCATTTGGCGCAAAGCAGGGTGCCGCATCGTCAAGCGCTATGGCGCAGGTAAGCGCCGGCGAATATGGATTATTTAATGCTAATGCGGGCGGGTTTATTGCTAATGGAAAAACCGCTGTTGGTTTTGGTGTGCTTACCAACAATGCCACCGGTCAGCAGCAAAGAGGCATCAAGGGATTTTTTCACAACCACACAGGTTCTGTTTCGGTAAACCATTTTTTTAATGAGCGCTGGCAGTTAGCCCTTCGCTCCTCTTATGATGACAGGAAATTCGCCGCACAAAACTTCTACACCACCTTTGCTTCCGACACAGCGGATGAACAGGTGAAAACCTTTTGGAATCAATTACAACTTACCTATAGTTCTAAAAAGAATAGTATCCGGTTGAATGCGGGCTATAAAAACCTGGACGACCGTTATGCTTTTAATGCTGCTTCTGTGCCTAACCATAGTAAAAGCGATCTGTTCCAGGCCTTGCTGACCGATGAATGGAAGGTGCAGGCAAAAACCACGCTTGTTTCGGGAATGCAGTTCATTAATAAAAAGATCAGCTCCAACGACAGGGGCCATCATAATATTGACCAGGCCGCTGCCTTCACTGTTTTAAATCAGCAATTTGGAGAAAACTTTTTTGTGTCCCCTGCGGCGCGAATGGAATGGAATGAAAGATCGGGCTGGGAATTTGTGCCGCAGATCAATCTTTCTTACCGGGATGATCAACTGCAGTTGAGAGCAAGTGCAGGAAAAACGATACGGGACGCTGATTTTACAGAACGGTTCAACAATTATAATAAGAGCCTGGTCACCAGTGGACGAATTGGAAATCCGGACCTGAGTGCTGAACGGTCATTTAGCTATGAAGCAGGAATGGATTATTTCGCAGCAACCAACCTAAAAATATCAGCCACTTTTTTCCAGCGTTATCATTCAAGGTTGATTGACTATGTTACCACACCTTACAGCCAGATGCCCCGTAAAGAAAACTTATCTCCGGCCGGAACCTACGCCCTGGCAAAAAATATTTCTGAGGTAAATACAACCGGGGTTGAAACAGATATCCAGTTTTCAAAAGACCTGGGCGCAAAACAACAGTTGTGGGCTACCGCCGGCTTTGTATGGCTCGCGAGCAGGAGCAGTGATACAACACCGTCTTTTTATATTTCCTCTCATGCCCGGTACTTGGCTAACTTCAATGTTCAGTATTCGAATAAGTGGTTTTCTCTTAGTGTAAATGGCTTGTACAAGGACCGGCAGCCTCAAACGGCCTCCGGTGTTATTGCAAAACAGTCTAAGGAGTATTTTGTTTTGAATACGAAAGCCGAAGGTTTTTTGGTACAGAATAAATTAAGTGTATTTGTAGAAGTGGATAATTTGTTTAACAAAAATTACACGGACCTGTTGGGCGCTCAAATGCCCGGAAGATGGTTTATGGGCGGAATGAAAATATCTTTATCAAAATCAAAATAAGATAATCATGCAGGATATATTGAAACAGTTAGGCATAACAGCTAAAAACACGGGAACCTCTACCGGGGCTGAGTGGATTGAAAGTAAAGGGAAACTGATCACCTCCTACTCTCCTGTTGATGGAAAAAAAATTGCGGATATCGTTTGCGCCGATGCCGGATCATATGAGCAGGCCATTACGGCTGCACAGAAAGCATTCTTGGACTGGCGCCTGTGGCCTTCGCCTAAACGCGGTGAAATTGTGCGGCAGGTGGCCGAAGCCCTGAGAAAAAACAAAGAAGCATTGGGCAAACTGGTTTCTTATGAAATGGGTAAAAGCCTGCAGGAAGGTTATGGCGAAGTACAGGAAATGATCGACATCTGCGATTTTGCTGTTGGGTTATCACGCCAGCTTCATGGTCTTACCATGCACAGCGAACGCCCCGGCCATAGAATGTACGAGCAGTGGCATCCGCTGGGAATTGTAGGCGTTATTTCTGCTTTTAATTTTCCCGTTGCCGTGTGGAGCTGGAATGCTATGCTGGCCTGGGTATGCGGCGATGTGTGTATATGGAAACCATCGGAGAAAACACCACTATGCGGTATTGCCTGCCAAAATATAATTGCAGAAGTATTTAAGAAGAATAATGTGCCGGAAGGCGTGTGCTCTTTGGTTATTGGAGAAAGAGAGTTGGGAGAAAAAATAGCTATTGATAACAGGATTCCCCTGGTGTCGGCAACCGGTTCTACACGTATGGGCAAGGCTGTTGGCGCCGCGGTTGGCGCAAGGCTGGGAAGATCGTTGTTAGAACTGGGCGGTAACAATGCCATTATTATTTCAAAAGATGCCGACCTTGACACCTCGTTGATAGGATGTGTATTTGGTGCGGTTGGTACCGCAGGACAACGTTGTACTACAACGCGTCGCCTGATTATTCACGAAGACGTGTATGACCGGTTTAAAGAAAAGCTGGTGAATGCGTATAAACAATTACGCATCGGTGATCCGCTGGATGAAAAAAATCATGTAGGACCGTTGATTGATAAGGCGGCCGTTGAAATGTATTTGCAGGCTATAGAAAAATGCAAACAGGAAGGCGGTAATTTTGTGGTGGAAGGGGGTGCCTTGGCGGGTGATGGTTATGAAAGCGGCTGTTATGTAAAACCCTGTATAGCAGAGGCACAACCACATTTCCAAATTGTGCAGCATGAGACCTTTGCCCCTATTTTATATTTATTGAAGTATAAAACATTGGAAGAAGCCATTGCCATTCAAAATGGCGTACCACAGGGCCTTTCTTCTTCGATAATGACACTAAACCTTCGCGAAGCGGAACAATTTCTTTCGGTAGCAGGCAGCGATTGTGGCATTGCCAACGTAAATATTGGGACCTCCGGTGCAGAGATCGGCGGGGCGTTTGGCGGCGAGAAGGAAACCGGCGGCGGAAGGGAAAGCGGCAGTGATGCCTGGAGAATTTACATGCGCAGGCAAACCAACACCATCAATTACAGTACAAGTTTGCCTTTGGCACAGGGAATTAAGTTTGACTTATAGAGAAATCTCTATATTTTGTGTTCATTCACTAATTGTCCTATGAGAAAGTTTAGTCTGTATTTGGTTGCACTGTTTTTGTGCATGGCTGCTAAAGCGCAGTTTACGGTGGCTGTTGTTGGCGGCCCGCAGTTCACTTCGGTAACTCCGGCTTTTATATTGCATCCTGACACGGCTTCAAAAAACCTGATGAAACGGTCGGGTGTGAACCTTGGGTTCATAACCCAGGTTCCATTAGATAAAAAACAATCTCTTTTCTTCAGGATTGGTGTTATCTACTCAGAAAAGGGGTCAAAGGTTGTACAGAGTTTTGATACAAGCAATATAGATCTTACCCTGAACAAAAGTCTGCTATCAGCAACAACTCAGCTAAGCGTAAACTATATCGATGCGCCATTTAACCTGGTTTATAAACTGCCGATAAAAGGAAAAACAAAGTTTATTATAGGCGCTGGCCTGCAGGCTTCATTATTTTATAACGGTAAAACAAGTTTCAGTACTGTAAAAATTGAGAAGGTCCACCGTGATTCGGCGGTTCAATATAAATACAAAGAAACAATTGATGAAGACTTGCTTGTTGGCAAAGGTGAAGCCAGGTATAAAACGGTGCACCTCTCGGCCAATGCCCTGGCTGGCTTCGAGTTTGGAAGAGTATTTCTCACGGCCAACTACAGCAATGCCCTGACCAGTTTTTATACCGCTAATGACCAGGCATTTAAATTCACAACAATTGGCGCCAATCTTGGTATTTTCCTGGGCAACCGCCACGTAAAAAAGCAAACCGTAAAAACGGTGATAAAAGACACGGATGGCGACGGCATACCCGATCAGCAGGATGCTTGTCCTGCATTGGCCGGAGCTGCTTTAACAAAAGGTTGCCCGGACAGAGACGGTGATGGCATTGCCGATATGGATGATCAATGCCCCGATGTCGCCGGCCTTTTGCAATACAAGGGATGTCCTGTTATAGATACAGATGGCGATGGCATAAACGATCCGGAAGACAAATGCCCGTTTGTAGCCGGCTCAAAAAAATATCAGGGTTGTCCAATGCCCGATACAGACAATGACGGCCTAAACGACGAAGAAGACCAGTGCCCTGCAGTTGCCGGAAGTAAGGAAAACAATGGCTGTCCCCAGATCACAAAGGAACAGGAGGAAAAAGTAGCCCAGGCGGCAAAGCAAATACAATTTGAATTTGGCAAGGCTGAATTATCGCCTTCATCGTATGCCGTGCTGGATGAAGTGGTGAATGTTTTGAAAAACAATCCAACCTTCAAGATCACAATTGAGGGACACACGTCAGGGGCTAATAGCGATTCCAATATGAAACTGTCTCAAAAACGGGCTGAAAGCGTGAAGATGTATTTTGTTTCTAAAGGAATTGTTGTGGATCGCATAACAGCAATAGGCTATGGATCAACAAGGCCGTTAAACCCTGACAGCCAAAAAGAAAATCCGGAAGATCGCCGGGTGGAATTAATTGTATTGTAAACAAAAAACAGATTGGGCTTCTTTTACAATGATCACATTTTCTTTATGATTTGTGATCAAACCGGCCTTTTTCGTTGATATGCATATTCTTCATTACTCATCGGCACTTAAAATGTTGAAATCTTAACAAATTCCGGCAAACCACTTGTCACGTTTTTAACAACTTACTTTACGTGGTTTCTTATTTTTACAAATACTCCAATTTTTACCAAATAATATCAAATGATTAAAACGCTTAAGCATTCTCTATTGATGACCCTGGCTGTGGCCATTTGTTTTACTTCCTTCGGCCAATCGTCCAAAAAATCAGCTTCTAATGGCTGGCACCTGAAGGACAGGGAAAAAGACGGGTATTATGGAATTAGTATGGATAAGGCTTACCAGCTCGTTAAAAACAAAAAAAGCCAGACAGTTGTAGTGGCCGTTATCGATTCAGGCATTGACACTACACATGAAGACCTGAAACCGATACTTTGGACCAACCCTAAAGAAATTCCGGGCAATGGCATTGATGATGATGGCAACGGGTACGTGGACGATGTACATGGATGGAATTTTTTAGGCGGTCGCGATGGGCGAAACGTAGAGAAGGATTCTTATGAAGCGGCACGTCTTTACCATATGTATAAAGCCCGTTTTGAAATGGTTACAGATTCTTCTTCCCTGAATAAAGAAGACCGGGAATTGTATGAAACCTGGTTGAGGGCAAAAAAAGATGTAACCAAAGGAGTAGACCAGAATGAACTTTTCTTTATTAAAAGATTATTTCCTGCCTTAAAAAAAGGTGACTCCGCCATCAGAAAAGAGTTGGGTAAAGAAGAATACGACGGTAACGACCTTAAAAATTACAAGCCCACCGATAAAGACGCCACCGTGACCCGCAATGTTATCCTGAATATTTGCGAAGGCAATAACAACAATTTTGAAATTACCAATAAGGAAATACTGGATGGTATTGAAAGCGATATTCAAAAAGCCGAAGCGGTAGATACGGCTCCAAAGGATTACCGCGGTGAAATTGTAAAAGATAATCCTGACGACATCAATGACAGGTTTTATGGTAATAATGATATTATGACGAGCACGGCTATGCACGGTACACACGTTTCCGGGATTATTGGCGCCGTTCGCAATAATGGGAAAGGTGTAGATGGTATTGCCGATAATGTTCGTATTATGATGATCCGTGCGGTTCCTGATGGGGACGAGCATGATAAAGATATAGCCCTGGCTATCCGCTACGCCGTTGACAATGGCGCAAAAGTGATCAACATGAGCTTTGGAAAATATTATTCTCCGCAAAAACAGTGGGTTGACGATGCCGTAAAATATGCTGAAAACAAAGGCGTACTGTTGGTAGCAGCTGCCGGTAACGAAGCTTACCTGGTGGATACCATGCCGCATTATCCGTCTCCGATTTTACTGGATCATAAAAAGGTTTCCAACTGGATCATGGTAGGCGCCAGCGGCGATCCTACCAATGGCGGGCTGGTGGCTTCCTTTTCTAATTTTGGGAAAAAGGAAGTGGATGTTTTTGCTCCCGGCGTAAACATTTATTCAACCGTGCCCGGCGGTAACACCTATAGAAATCTTTCCGGAACAAGTATGGCCTCTCCTGTTACAGCGGGTGTGGCAGCGTTTATCATGAGCTACTATCCTGCTCTTTCTGCACAGCAGGTAAAAGAGGTCATCGAGAAAAGTGCCGTAGCGCCTTCTATTAAGGCCACGGAACCAAACTCGGATAAAGAAGTTCCTTTATCAGAACTCTGTAAAACCGGCGGAGTAATCAATGCCTATGAGGCAGCCAAATTAGCCGCTACTGTGACAGGCCAGGGGGAAACAACGCAACCGGTAAAAACAAAAATTAAAGTAAAGAAAGCCAAAAGAGCATAAGATAATCTTGATAAATTTGATCCCGGCAGTATTGCCGGGATTTTTTTTACCTCAAAATAACTGTTATGGCAAATGTTGATCTTTCAAGAGTATATGAATACTACCACAGGTACATTAATCAGGTTACGGAAGGTGATTTGACGAAGGCTTTTCAAAAACATCAAACAGAGCTGGTCTCTGCTTTAATTGCCATTCCGGATGAAAAATGGAATTACCGTTATGCCGAGGGGAAATGGTCCATCAAAGAAGTTGTTCAGCACGTTATTGACGGGGAAAGAATATTTTGCTACAGGGGTTTATGCTTTGCAAGAAAGGATAAAACGCCGCTACCGGGCTTTGATGAAAATACGTATGCAGAGGCATCAAAAGCAGACAAAAGATCGAAAGAAGATCTGGTGGAAGAACTGAAGACTGTTCAAAGGTCATCAGCGCAAATGTTTGCTTCTTTTAATGAAGAACAACTGAACGAAGATGGCGTAGCCAACGGTAAGCCGGTATATGTAAAAGCACTTGGTTTCATTCTTATTGGCCATGCCTTGCATCATAAAAACATACTTATGGAAAGATATCTAAAGGATAACGCCATTGCTGTCTAGGAAATGATGGTCATCAAACAATAAGGGCACTACGTGATCACAGTGCCCTTATTCATTTCTGTATCCTTTTGGAGTTTTGCCGAAATAACAGCTCTATGGAGGGCGGAACATGCGTTTTATTAACACAGGAAGAAGCACCCGCATAAAAAAACACCCGCATGTACGGGTGTTTTATATTTTTAAGAGACTTTTTTAAAAGGTCTTTACTGCTCCCTTTCCTTTTGCAATATTTTGCTGGTTCACAATATCATTCACCACTTTTATAGCCTGGTCAACATATACATCTTTGCTGATGTTCGCCAGCCATTGCTTATAACGTTCTGTTTTGTCTTTGTCCTCGGATATATACCGTTGTTCATCCTGCTTTAAGAACGAAGCCTGCATGTCTGTACCCATTTTCACCAGCCTTTCAATATCCTTCACGGCGTTGCGGGTAATTTTTTGTTCTTTCTTATATTGGTCAATTTGTAAAGAATATACCTTATCATTTTGCTTGGCAAGCAGGTCGGTTTTTTCTTTGATCAGTTTAAATACAGAGTCGCTGGCAACTCTTGCCGTGCCCAAGTTCTTAATGGTTTGAAGATCATAGCCCGGCTGCCAGGTCCTGTACTGCGCCTTTGCAATCTCATCATATGGCAGGGCGTTGGTATTATCTCTTTCCCTTAATTTCAAATATTCATAATAATCAGGAATCACTACATCAGGCACCACACCTTTTAATTGAGTAGACCCACCGCTGATCCGGTAGAATTTCTGCAGGGTCAGCTTTAGAGAACCTAAGTCAGAGTTCGTAGATAAAAAATTTGAAGAGGGATCCAAACCAATAGGGCGTTGTACCGTTCCTTTACCATAAGTGCTCGTGCTTCCAATGACCACGCCGCGGCCATAATCCTGTATGGCAGCAGCAAAAATTTCAGAAGCCGAAGCGCTGAACTCATTTACCATCACGGCCAGCGGGCCATCATATAAAACACCGCCATCCTTATCACGCATTACCTGTGGCTGTCCTTCCCTGTCTTTTACCTGAACGATCGGCCCCTGGTCAATAAACAACCCGGCTATTTGTATTACATCATAAAGCGATCCACCGCCATTATTGCGCAGGTCAATCACAATCCCATCAACTTTTTCTTCTTTTAATTTTTTTACTTCGGCAGCCACATCCAGGGAACTGCGGTGGGGATCATTAGGATCATCAAAGTTGGCATAGAACTCCGGCAGGTAGATATAACCCACTTTAGAAGTGCCTTCATTGATCACCGCACTTCTTACATAACTTTCATCCTGTACAATTTTGTCTCTTATCAGCGACACGTTTTTCAAGGTGCCGTCTTTTTTCCTTAACGTAAGGTTTACTTCTGATCCTTTTTTACCACGAATGATCTTAACCGCATCGGTTACATCAAAACCGGTTAGCTCCACAGGAGCTTCCTTGCCTTGCGCCACTTTTGCTACAATGTCTCCCACTTCTATCTGTTCGGATTTTTGCGCCGGACCGCCAGGCAGCACACTGGCAATTTTAATATTGCCTTCGTCGTATGTTAACTGGGCGCCGATGCCGTAAAAGGAACCGCTGAGCTGTTCGTCAAAATATCGTTTATCTACCGGAGGAAAAAATTCGGTGTACGGATCCATCATAGAAGTTATGGTGTTTACATACACACTGAACTTTTCATCATCGTTGAATTTTAAACGATAACGCTCAAAAATCCGGTCCATAGCAATTCTTACCTTGTCTCGTGCTTCTTTTTCCAGCTCCGCATCGGTTTTTACAACAAAGCCTTCTTTGCCTTTGTTGCTTTCCCTGGCTTCCTGCAGGTCAACAAAACGTTGCAGGGTCAAATATTTTAAACGCTTACGCCAACCTTCACGCCTCTCGGCCTGGGACGAGGCAAAATTTGTTTTCTTGGGATCTGTAACAATGGTTTCATTTACTGCAAAATCAAAGGGTTTGGCCAGGAGTTCTTTGTAAAGAAGAGAAGCTTCCTCGGCCCTTTTATTAAAAATTTTACTTGCTTCCAGGAAGAACTCCACCGGGGCGCCTTTGATCTCGTCATCAATCTTGGTGGAATATTTATCCAGGGAAGTAATATCGCTTTGCAGAAAAATATCCTTATCCGGATCTAACTCTTCAAAGTACTTGGCAAAAACTTTTTTTGAAAACTCGTCATTGATGTCTTTGGGACTGTAGTGGCCCTGGGCCAAAATTTCACCAACGATCTGCAGAATTTTTTCATACTTGGAGGGAGGGAGGGATTTGTTAGTGGTTCCCATGGTATTGAACGCCAGAAAAATGCCAGCTATCGCCATTACCAGTACTATTGGAAGTCTTTTCATATCTAACATGTATTTAAGTGCCTTAGGCATGGTATCAAATTTAGCGTAAAAAAAATGCTTTGAAAGTATTGTTTATCCCTTTAACAAACGTTTTTGACAGACGGAAAGTTTTATATGATAAGTGCATTATGATAGATTAACCACCTCTCACCTTCCTCTTTCATGCGCCATTAATTGTACCAATTTGTATTTTGTATGCCGATTTTTATAGCGTTCAAAAATTTGTTTGAAATTTTTGAAATAGGAAGAATACAAATTCAACTTCATTTCATTATTTTTGCACCCCACACGGTGATTGTAGCTCAGTTGGTTAGAGCACCAGATTGTGGTTCTGGGGGTCGTGGGTTCGAGCCCCATCAGTCACCCAAGCCTCCTTCAAAGGAGGCTTTTTTATTGGCTTCCGCTAAAAACTGTTTTCGACCATTTATCCTGTTTATTGTTAAATAAGGTTAATGAACTCTACTCGGCAATATCTCGTACCTACCTTTGCATCCGCAAACAAATAAACGCACATGAGAAAATTAATGGGCTTAGTGATTTTAGGTTTTTTAACTCTCCAGGCAGGGGCTCAATTTCCTTCGGGCCAAATGCGGGGCAATGGCCAGGCTCCTCCCACAGGACGCTTTTATGGTAAAGTGGTCGATGCTGCCAATAAGGGCATCGAAGCGGTCTCTGTTACTTTGGTGACTAACAAATTTGATTCGGCTACAAAAAAACAAAAAGAAGTTATTGTAACAGGAATGCTCACCACCAATACCGGAGATTTTAGTTTAGAGAATGTTCCTCTTTTTGGAAAATATAAATTACGCTTAACAGGCATTGGATATACACAGCAGGAAAAGCAGGTGGGTTTTGAAATGCCTAACAGGAATAGTGCCGGCAACGATCCCTCCGCCATGCTGAGTGCTTTGGACAAAGACCTGGGAAACATTAAGCTGGAGATTGATGATAAAATTTTAAGCGGCGTGACCGTTACGGCTTCAAAGCCTTTGCTGCAAATGGGTATTGACCGCAAAATATTTAACGTAGATAAGAACATCACTTCTGCCGGCGGTTCTGCCGTGGATATAATGAAAAGTGTTCCTTCGGTAAATGTGGATATTGATGGAAACGTTACACTGCGTAACAGTGCTCCGCAGATATTTGTGGATGGTCGTCCTACCAATTTAACACTGGAGCAAATTCCGGCCGATGCCATTGAAAGCGTGGAGATCATCACGAATCCTTCGGCAAAGTTTGACGCCTCCGGTGGTACAGCCGGCATTTTAAATATTGTATTGAAGAAAAACAAGCGGGTAGGTTATAGCGGTAATCTTAGAGCCAATGTAGATTCACGTGGAAGAGTTGGCGGCGGCGGCGACATCAATATTCGCCAGAATAAGATCAACTTTTTTGCCAGTGGAATGTATAACCAGCGCAAGTCTCTTGGCAGCGGAACTACCAAAAGAGAGAACCTGGGTTATAAACCAAGCATTTCCGATCAATATGATAATTCTGAATTTAGCGGCGCTTTTGGTTTTGGAAGAGCCGGTTTCGATTATTTTATTGACAACAGGAATACCCTGACCGTAAGCGGAAGTTTTGCGAGGGGTAAGATGAATCCCGAAACCATGAGCGATATCTTCACTGATGTGCAAAGCAATGGCAGCATAGATTCTTTGCAGGAAAGAACCTCACGTTCCCAGAACCGTTTCAGAAATATGGGTTCACAGGTAAGCTTTAAGCATAATTTTCCAAAAGCCGGACGTGAGTGGACGGCTGATATAACCTATAATAAAGGAAAAAATAACAATGATGCTTTTATAGAATCCGACTTTTTTTCATTGCAGTCGGGCAAGACATTCGATCGTTCCTATGACCAACAGCAAATAGGCGCTGGTAATAATGAAAATCTTATTTTTCAAACAGATTATTCCAACCCCATAAACGATAAATCAAAATTTGAGGTAGGCGCCAGGGCTTCTATACGTACCGTAAACAGCGGCACCAATTATTTTATTGTAAATGATAATGGCGGCAAAACGTCTTTGGCTGGCCAGGATGTTGTTTATGACAGCAAAGACAGGGTTTATGCAGCATACGCCACCTTTTCAAGCCGCATAAAGAATTTTGGATACCAGTTAGGTTTGAGGGCGGAAAGTTCAGATTATGAAGGCTTACTGGTAAATAAAAATCAAAATTTTAATATTGAGTTCCCGGTAAGTTTGTTCCCCAGCATGTTTTTAAGTCAAAAGCTGAACGAAACAAGCGAATTACAATTTAATTACAGCCGGAGGATCAACCGTCCAAACTTCTGGCAATTGTTTCCTTTTACCGACATTTCTGATTCTATAAACGTAAGCCGTGGTAATCCTGGCTTGAATCCTGAGTTCACTAATTCATTGGAACTTTCATATTCTAAATCGTTTGAAAACAGGGACAATCTTCTGGCTTCTGTTTATTTCAAAAATACAAATGACTTGATCACCCGTTTTCAACAAAGGGAGTTTGTGCCGGCATTTGAGGACAGTGCCATTGTTACTTCTTACATAAATGCGAACCGCAGTTATGTAACAGGGCTGGAATTGATCGGAAAAAATAAAATAACCAAATGGTGGGATCTGACAACAAATGCCAACCTGTTTACTTCAAAAATTGATTTAAACAACGAACCTGACCCCGACCAGTTTGTAAGCTATTTTTTCAAGATCAATAACAGCATTAAACTGCCTAAGAATTTTTCTCTTCAGGTGTCAGGTGATTATCAGTCAAAAATCATTTCTTCTCCCGGCGGCCGTGGCAGTGGTGGCGGTGGCGGTATGTTCGGCGGTGGTGGCATGTTTGGTGGAAGCAATTCATCGGCCCAGGGCTATATTCGTCCCAATTATGGCGTAGATGCCGCTATCCGGTTTGAATTTTTGAAAGAAAAGAAGGCCTCCATTTCTTTAAATGTGAATGATATTTTCCGTACCAGGAAAAATGATGCGTACTCAGCTTCTACTTTCTTTATTCAGAATTCAGTACGCAGAAGAGATGCCCAGGTGTTTCGCCTGAACTTTAACTGGCGGTTTGGAAAGTTTGATGCTAATTTATTCAAACGCAAAAACACCAAAGCGGAAAATCCTGTTGATATGGGCAACATGAACATGTAAGCTTTTCTGTCATCTTTATAGGGCTCTCCTTTTGGGAGAGCTTTTTTGTTTTATACTGATTATTTTTGAGCCTATGTACCAATTTGCGCTTATTGGCTGCGGAAGAATAGCCCGGAGGCATGCAGAAAATATACAAATCATAGGCAAACTGAAAGCCGTTTGTGACATCATTCCCCAAAGGGCTGATGCCTTGGCTAAGGAATACAACTGTACCGCCTATTATTCTATTGATGATTTGTTGAAACGGGAACCGGAAATTGACATCGTATCCATTTGCACGCCGAATGGTTATCATGCCGAGCATTCTATAAAATCGCTGCAGGCCGGCAAGCATGTTTTATGTGAAAAGCCTTTATGTCTTACTACTGCTGCAGCCTGGCAAATCATTGAAACTGAAAAATTCTCAAGGCGGCATTTATTTGTAGTGAAATCAAACCGCTACAATCCTATTCTATTGCAGTTAAAAAACCTGGTTGACAACAACAAACTCGGAAAGATCTATAGTTTTCATCTGAGTTGTTTATGGAACCGCCCTGCGGAATATTATACCGACTGGCACGGCAAACTGTTCCCCGATGGGGGAACCTTATATACGCAGTTCAGTCATTATATAGATGCCATGATCAGTTTATTTGGCGAAGTGCAACTGGTTAAGGGCTTTAGAAAAAACCTGGCGCACGGATCCAGTATTGAATTTGAAGATACCGGAGTAGCTTCTCTTTACATGGAGGATGGAGCCCTTGGTACATTGCATTGGTCTGTCAATGCATATAAAAAAAATCACGAAATAGCCCTGACCATCTTAGCTGAAAAAGCTACCATACGGATTGGCGGTGAATACTTAAACGAAGTTCAATACCAGCTAATGGAAGGTGATAATGAATTTGCGGTGCCGCAGAATTTATCAAATGATTATTCTATTTACAAAGGATCAATGAGCAACCATACCGAGGTGTACCGGCATTTACTAAAAGCACTGAACAAAGAAGATGCTGGTTTTGCCAATGCCTATGACGGATTAAAAACGGTAGAAGCCATTGAAAAGATTTATAAGGAAATGGATTCGTCAACCGGCAACAGGAATTGACAATTTGATTTTCTTTCCTTACCATTACTTTGATAATCGACTAGGTTGTCCCTTTATTCAAAAAAATCTGCCTGTTGAAGCGCATTTATTTTACAGTAACCAATGATCTTTCCTTCGACCAGCGCATGCACCGCATTTGTGGTTCATTGGCGGCGGCAGGTTTTGAGGTTACCCTGGTGGGCAGAGAACTCGTAAGTTCTTTGCCGCTTCAGCAAAAAAGTTTCCGCCAAAAAAGATTAAGTTGTTTTTTTAGCAAAGGATTTTTGTTTTATGCTGAATATAACCTGCGGCTTTTCTTTTTTCTTCTCAACAGGAAAATGGATGCCCTTTGCGCTATTGATCTTGATACCATCCTGCCCTGTTTGTTTATTTCAAAACTGAGAGGCATTTCCCGTGTGTATGATGCTCATGAATATTTTACGGAGCTGAAAGAAGTGCGTACAAGGCCGCTTGTGAAAAAGGTTTGGCTGGGTATAGAACGTTTCGCAGTGCCGGAATACCATTATGGATACACGGTTAGTGATGGATTGGCAGAAGCGTTCAGGGAAAAATACCAAAGGAATTATAAAGTGATCAGGAACCTGCCTGTTTTAAAAGAACTGCTTCCGGAAAAAAAGGAAAATAAATTTTTATTGTTCCAGGGAGCGGTGAATGAGGCAAGAGGTTTTGAATACCTTATTCCCGCCATGAAATCTGTAAATTATAAACTGGTTATTTGTGGCGATGGAAATTTCATGGCTCAACTGAAAGAATTGATCCGTCAGAATGATGTGGCCAACAAAATAGAACTGACCGGCATGCTATTGCCGGAAGAACTCAGAAGCATTGCCCAAAAAGCCACTTTGGGTATAGGTTTGGCTGAAAAGGAAGGATTGAACCAGTTTCTGGCCCTGCCTAATAAATTTTTTGAGTATATGCATGCCGGCCTGCCGCAAGTTGCCATGAATTATCCCGAGTACAAAAAAATAAACAATCAACTTAAAGTGGCGGTTTTACTTGATGGTCTTTCTGTGGAAGAAATAAGTACTACGATTAATCATTTAATGGAAAATGATGCAATACTGAAAGTGTTGCATCAAAATTGTTTAGAGGCAAGAGAAATTTACTGCTGGCAAAACGAAGAAAAAGAACTGGTCAAATTTTATCAAAGCATTTTTAAAAGTGAGTGAGTACATACATATCGTTTGTTTGGATGCCCCTTCCCCGCCCGACTATGGCGGTGCCATAGATATGTATTATAAGATCACGTCACTGGCGGGTCTGGGAAAAAAAATCATTCTTCACTATTTTGATTATAACCAAAAAAGAAGTGCAGATCTTTTAAAGGAGTATTGTGTAGAAATACATTCTTACCATCGGAAAAGCTTTATCGCCTCTTTTTCTTTTTCCTCTCCATACATTGTAAATTCCAGGGTGGATCAACTCCTGATTGAGCGACTGAATGCTGACCGCTATCCTATTCTTTTAGAAGGTCTTCATTGTTCAGGTATTTTTCCCTGCATCCAAAACAGGGAAAGAGTGGTACTAAGAATGCACAACGAAGAAGCGAGTTATTATAAAAGCCTGGCAGGTGTGGAAAGCAACCCATTCAAAAAAAAATATTTTTCCCTTGAGGCGTTTCTTTTAAAAAAATACCAGGGAAATTTAAATAAAAAAGTAAAGATTGCCTGTCTTTCCCAAAAAGACAGGAATGTTTTGCAAAGCGGATATGGCTTTACCAACCTGCATTTTGTTCCGTGCTTTGTTCCCTGGCAAACTGTAAGACCTCAGCCTGGAAAAGGAGATTATTGCCTGTACCACGGAAACATGACGGTTTCAGAAAATGAAGCGGCAGCTTCCTGGCTGATTCAAAATGTTTTCAGCAAGATCAATATTCCTTTTGTTATTGCAGGAAACGGTGTTTCTAAAAAATTACGATCAGTGGTTGATAAGTATAAAAACTGTAAGTTGATTTATAACCTGCCTGCCGATGAATTGGACAGCCTGATCCGGGATGCACATATTAATATTCTTCCTTCAAAAAACAATACCGGCGTTAAGCTGAAATTACTGCATGCTTTACTGGAAGGTCGGTTTTGCATTACCAATACGAGTGGTATGGAAGGAAGTACTATTGGCTCGGGAGTACACATTGCCAACGAGCCTGAAGAATACATCACGCTGATTCAAAAATTATTTGAACAGGAGTTTACACTACTACACGCGCAAGAAAGACAGAGCATACTGGCACTGTATAATAATAAAAGGAATGCGCAAAAGCTTAGTGAACTATGGTAGCATTATCGTGTACCCTGCCGGCTTCTGTTTTGACCATGCGTGCCGGGAATTTCTGTATCACAATATAATCGTGTGTGGCCATAACTACGGAGGTGCCATAGTCTCTTGCAATGTGAATTAAAAGATTCATGATCTCGTCCGAAGTTTCAGGATCAAGGTTTCCTGTCGGTTCATCTGCCAAGATCAGTTTGGGGGAATTTAACAGGGCCCTGGCTATATCCACCCTTTGCTGTTCGCCACCACTCATTTCAAAAGGCATCTTAAAGCCTTTCGATCTCAGGCCAACCTTATCAAGCACATCGGCAATTTTTTCGTTCATCAGTTTTTCATCTTTCCAGCCAATAGCTTTTAAAACAAATTTGAGGTTCTCGTTAACATTCCGGTCGGTCAGCAATTGAAAATCCTGGAAGATCACACCCATGTTTCTTCTTAAATAAGGAACCGTTTTCCAGGTCAGTTTGCGAAGGTCATACCCCACCACTGTTGCTTCTCCCTCTTTTAAAGGCAGCTCGCCATATAAGGTTTTTAAGAGGCTTGATTTTCCGGTACCGGTTTTTCCCACCAGGTAAACGAACTCACCCTTGTCCACAGAAAGGTTTACGTCTTCCAAAACCAAATTATCACCCTGGTAAATATTGGCGCTCCTGATTTCAATAATTTTTTCCGACATCCACAAATTTATTTGCTGCAAAATAACGTAAGAAAGCACAAGGGCCAAGCCAATAATTTTAAAAACTAAAAAATTAGTTGTTCAACTAGATAATTAGTTATAACTTGGATTTACAATTCCATTGCATGAAGACACTCACCAAAGCAGAAGAACAGGTAATGCAAATTGTCTGGAAATTAAAGGAAGGATTTATCCGTGATATTATGGAGGCTTTGCCTCCTCCGAAGCCGCACCAGAACACCGTGGCTACCATGCTTAAAATTTTGGTTGAAAAAGAGTTTGTAGGCATTAAGGTGTTTGGCCGGCAGCATCAGTATTACCCGCTCATTAGCAAAGACGCGTACTCAAAGGCCAGCATTAAGACTTTGGTGAAGAGCTATTTTGGCGGCTCGTTCAGCGAGGCGGTTTCTTTTATGGTGAAGGAAAACAACATCAGCCTTGAAGACCTGGAAACCTTATTGCAACAACTCAAAAAAGGAAAAAAATGATAGCACTGGCTTATTACCTCCTGAAAGTGATAGTTTGCTCTGGCGTTCTTTTTTTATACTACCATTTTGCACTGCGCAATAAGATCTTTCACCAGTGGAACCGGTTTTACC
Source organism: uncultured bacterium (assembly GCA_966095395.1). Classification (GTDB taxonomy): domain Bacteria; phylum Bacteroidota; class Bacteroidia; order Chitinophagales; family Chitinophagaceae; genus Flavisolibacter. The sequence goes on from CBHTSW010000022.1 coordinate 61,627, forward strand.
TCTTGGCCATCGTGGTTCTTTCCCTGCTGGTGCCGGTGTTGCAATTTCGTTTTATTCATACAGAAGAAACTTCCAGCCGCACCATACAATTGTTACGGGTGGTACAATCCGCTGATGATTATATGGAAACCATCTATATACAAAATCATCATTCCATGACAACCGCGCAGTGGTTGAGTATTGTGTATATAGGTATATCCGCTATTATCCTTGCCGCCGTGGCCCGGTCGTTTTATAAAATATATGTTATTGTAAAACGGCATAAAGTTCAATTGGTGAACCAGATCAGGTTTGTTGCTACGCAAGAGCGGGGCACACCTTTTTCATTCTTTCACTATATTTTTTGGAACGAAAAAATTGATATTAATACCCCAACAGGACAGCAAATCTTTCAGCATGAACTGGTCCATGTAAAAGAGGCCCACACCTTTGATAAGCTTTTTTTGCAATTGATCCTGATTTTGTTCTGGTGCAATCCTTTCTTTTGGCTGATTCGAAGGGAGCTGCAATTGATCCATGAATTTATTGCCGATAAAAAAGCCGTACAGCAACATGACACCGCTGCATTTGCAGCTATGATCTTACAGGCAGCCTATCCGCACCAGTTCAGCAATATTACGAGCCAATTTTCCCAATCATCTATAAAAAGAAGACTCCTTATGCTTACGAAAATTCAAAACCCGCGGATTAATTATATAAGCCGTATTCTGGCATTGCCATTGATTGCTTTCACAGTATTGGCTTTCACGTTTCGCACAAAAAGCAGCAGAGCAATCATTCCCCTTGACAAGGAAATTACTGTTGTTATTGATGCAGGACATGGAAGAATGGCGAACGGATCGGTGAACGGTGCCCGATCCGAGGGTATTTATGAAGACGATATTGTATTGACACTGGCCAAAAAAGTAGCCGAAATGAATGCCAATAATAAGATCAATATTGTGCTGACAAGAACATCGGGTGAGAATGTGGATTTGAATAAGCGGGTAGAAATTGCAAAAGAAAAGAAGGCCGATCTTTTCATTTCGCTTCATATGGGGGCATCGGAAGATGACGCAAATAGAAATGGAATCGAATTACTTGTATCTAACAAGAATACAGCTTTTCAAAAGCAAAGCCAATTGTTGGCTTCTGTATTAAAAGAGGAATTAGCCACCGTTTATACTACTTTTCCTGAGTTGAGAAAACGTCAAGTTGGGTCTTTGATACTCGATAAAAATGTTTGCCCTTCTGTGTTAATAGAATGCGGCTATGTAACCAATAAAAAAGACAGGGATTTTATCACGGGTGAGGGCAATCAAAAGCTGATAGCAGAAAAAATAATAACCTCTATTGAAAGGTATGCGGCTGCAGTCGAAAAAGGGGCGACGGCGCAAAACCCAGCAGACACCTTGCCTCAAAAAGCCGGGAAGGACATCAAGACTATTAATATCAATAATAATTCAGGTATGATTACGCTATCCTATACTGATGGATCAAGTGAGGCTTTAAGTATAGAAGAGGCAAAACAAAAAAAGCTGATTAGCGAAAAAACCACAACGACGCAAACTCAAAAAGATAAAACCTTACAACTGGTCGCTAGCAAAGACAAGCCCATTTATTATTTGGATGGAAAAGGGTTTACCGGTGATGTAAACAACTTGGACCCAAACAAAATTGCATCTATTAATGTTTTGAAAAATCAACCAGCCATTTCAAAATATGGTGAAAAAGGAAAGAATGGAGTAGTTGAGATATTTACAAAGACTGAAAATAGCGTTTCAGATACAGTACCCCAAAAAACACCGGTTTTTAAAAAACCTGAGGTAGAGGCCTCCGTAGATAAAAATGAATGGAGAAGTTTTTTAGAAAAGAATCTTCAATCGGTTATTGAAAGTGCGGCAAGTAAAGGAATGCCCGCCGGCCAGTACACCGTTAACCTCAAATTCCTTGTAAAGAAAGACGGCAGCATAAGCGATTTCAAAGCATTAAATGATCCCGGCTATGGTCTTGTGCAAAAGGTTTTAGAGATCATACCCAATTCTCCCAAATGGAAACCCGCCGAACAAAATGGCCGAGCTGTAAATTCTTATCATACCCAGCCCATAACATTTGTTATTTCAGAGGGCAGGGATTCAAAAGAAAAAGATAACTCTCGCAACGCTTATCCAAATATAGGGGCAACCGAACTTAAGTCAAAAACAATACATGACCTGCTATGGGTAAATAAAACTGATGAAATTGTATCGTTCACCATGACTGTTGATCTTGACAATGGTAGTATTACAAGTATAAATCATTCAGGTAACCAATACAATAACGCTGATAAAAATTTCTTTGATCAGTATGTGAAACCTGGCCACCTAATGACCATTGACCGGATCCTAATAAAAATTGACGGTGCCTTAAAAAAGATTCCCGGAAAATTTTATTATATCCGAAGCTAACCTGATCTCTAACGCTTTTTCAGCACTCGCCTCTACCCTTCCAATCACCTGTGCATCTATACAAAATTCATTGGCAATGCTGATCATGCGGTCAGCATTTCTTTCATCCGTATAGATCTCCAGCCGGCAACCCATGTTAAACACCTGGTACATTTCCTTGTCATCGGCGCCGCTGGCCTGCTGAATGATGTTGAAGATTTCGGGAGCCGCAAACAAATTATCTTTTACAATCTTCACTTGGTCCGGTACATATTTCATGCACTTGGTTTGCCCTCCGCCGCTGCAATGGATCAATCCATCCACTGCATCAAACTGTTCTTCCAAAATTTGCTTAACAACCGGTGCAAACGTTCTGGTTGGTGAAAGAATCAGCTTGCCAATATTGGTTTTGAACGTTTCGTTTTTAAAACCAATATTTATTTCATCCGTCAATCTGTATTTTCCAATATAAACCACATCATCACTTAAGAAAGGTTCAAAGGTCTCCGGGAAGTTTTGTGCATAATATTTATTGAGCACATCATGCCGGGCACTGGTCAGTCCATTACTGCCAATACCGCTATTATATTGGCTTTCGTAAGATGATTTGCCATAACTAGCCAGCCCTACTATCACGTTACCCGGTTTAATTTTTTCATTGGTAATGATCTTCTCTTTCGGCCACCGGGCTGTCATCGTTCCATTCACCGCAATGGTTCGTACCACATCTCCCACATCAGCGGTTTCTCCACCCATAAAGGCAATGTCCACATCAAAATCCTTCATGGTATCAAAGAAAGCCTGTGTGCCTTCAATCAATGCCTGCAGCACCTCGCCGGGAATCAAATTTTTATTCCGGTCAATAGATGAAGAGAACAACAGTTTATCATAAATACCTACGCACAACAGATCATCCAGGTTCATCACGATGGCATCCTGCGCAATGCCTTTCCAAACCGTCAGATCGCCGGTTTCCTTCCAGTAGAGATATGCCAGGATGCTTTTGGTACCGGCGCCATCGGCATGCATCACGTTTATCCAGGTTTCGTCATCTCCCAATACATCCTTATAGATCTTGCAAAATGCTTTTGGATAAAGTCCTTTATCAATGTTTTTGGTAGCGGCGTGAACTTCTTCTTTTTGAGCGGAAACTCCTCTTTTGGAATACAATGACATGGCGCAAAGATAGAAGAAGTTTATAGTTTGTGGTTTGTAGTTTCTGGTTGACGTAGAACAATGCACGTCATTGATAAATGGCCCCAAAAAATGGATAATTCTGATCCTGAAAGAACCACAAACCACAATTTAAAAACTATAAACTGTTATTATCTTCGCGGCCATGCTGGTTCACCGGACGATTGAGAACTTACCACCGTTTAGAAATGCTGTGATCACAATTGGCACATTCGACGGCGTACACGAAGGACATAAAAAAATTATTGCTGCCCTGGTCACCGAGGCTAAGGCTGTTAATGGCGAGTCTGTGATCATTACATTTGATCCGCATCCCCGTAAGATCGTTGATCCGGATAAGCCTTTACAATTGATCAACACGCTGGAAGAAAAAACAGAATTGCTTGCCAAAACAGGAATTGATCATCTGGTTATTGTCCCCTTCACTCCCGGCTTTGCAGAACAAACAGCGGAGCAATACATAAAGGATTTTCTCATTGATAATTTTCACCCGGCCACCATTATCATTGGCTACGATCATCATTTTGGCAAAGGAAGAAAAGGAAACTACAAATTGCTGGAAGAAAAAGCGCCGGTTTTTAATTATAAACTCCTGGAAATACCCAAACATATTTTGGATGAAGTTGGCGTAAGTTCTACCAAGATCAGGAATGCCTTGCTGGCAAGTGATATTGAAACGGCTAACAAACTTTTGGGTTATGACTTCTTTTTTGAAGGCAAAGTAGTAGAAGGCGATAAGTTAGGCCGGCAACTGGGTTATCCTACGGCTAACCTTGAATATACCGATAAGGAAAAAATTCATTTGGGCCATGGTGTATATGCCGTGTATATTGAAATCAATAGCGTTGTAAAAAAAGGAATGCTAAGTATTGGCAACCGGCCCACGCTGCTTCATTCCGATGAAAAAATAGAGGTGAACATTTTTGATTGGGACGAAGAAATTTATGGACAAACGCTTAGAGTGGTTGTAAAAAAATACTTACGCGGCCAGGAGAAATATGATTCCCTTGAGGAATTGATCCGGCAGCTGCACAAGGATAAAGAAGACAGTTTGAGCTGTTTGTGAGAAATGATTTGTGCAAGTTTTATAAATTGGATCCGTTGATTTATTTTGGCTTCAGCTGATGAAATTTTTGATTGCGGGCTGTATGGCTACTATCACCGCCTGTTGCGTCGCACTCTTTGCAGCAACAATTCTATTGGTCATTATTTCCCGCAGCGAACGCAAAGGAGCAAAGACGCTGCCCCGCTGCATCGTGGTGATCGCTGTGTGACATAAAAAGCTGAAAAGCGAACAAAGCGTACAAGCGAGTGGCACACCAGGCGATGAAAGTAGTAATGCAGCTACGTACAAAACCATTTCAAAAAATAGACTGGTCCAACTTTTCTTTTACGCCGCAATCATTTTTACCACCATCTCCTTCAGCAGGTCAGCGTCTTCAGTTCCGGCATCGTTAACGCCAATGTTCCGCAAATTGTATTCATACAACAGCAGTAATACTTTTTCTATTTCGTGGTGGCTGAATTTCATAGCAGTCTGCATATAATCTTTTACAAAGAAGGCATGCACCCCAATGGCGGCCCCCACAGATTTTTCATCCCGTGCCGGAACGGAATAGACCATCAGCACCTTGCTAAAAAAATTATACAGCGCAGGAAAGATCAATTGCAGCGGTGCCGCTTTGGGGTTGGCCCCGAAGTATTGAATAATGCGAACCGCTTTGTAAAGGTCTTTGGAGGCAATAGCCTGCTGCAATTCAAAAACATTGAACTCTTTGCTGATGCCGACAAAATTTTCAATATCATCTTCGGTAATATTTTTACGGTTTGTAAGGTTCAGCACCAGTTTATCCACTTCGTTATTTAACCGGCTCAGGTCATTGCCAATATGATCAATTAAGAGGAACAAAGCTTTGTTGGAAATGGTATGCCCCTTCGATTTTATCAGTTCACTGGTCCATTCGGGCAGGGCATTATCGTACATTTTTTTTGTAGTAAATAAAACAGCTTTGTCCTTAAGGATCTTGGCCAGTTTAGTTCGACCGTCAAGCTTTTTATTTTTATAGGCTACAAAAAATAAGGTGGAAGAAAGCGGTTTTTCGATATAGCTTTCCAGCTTATCAATATCCTTCATGCTTTGGGCTTCTTTAAGGATCACCACCTGCCTTTCAGAAAACATGGGATAACGTTTGCAGGAATTTACAACATCGGTCCAGGCGGCATCTCTTCCATAAAATACGGTAAGATTAAAGCCGGCTTCACCTTCTGTTAAAATTTTGCTTTCAGCATAGTGGATTACCTGGTCAATAAAATATTCTTCTTCTCCTTCCAGCCAATAAACCGGTTTAAAATTCTGTTTCTTCAAATCATTGATTATCTTTTCGGCGCTCATAGTATAAAGGCTTAAAAATGTCTTAAATTTTTTCTGGCACGGTTTTCGAACAAGGTGCGTCAAACTCAAAAATAAGTTTTCGACCTAACCAATAAAAATCAAATATCGTTTAACTCAAAACCCCTTTCAACGATGGCAAATACAAATTATCCTTCTGCTGAAAATTCACAAAATCCCAATCAACCGGTGAGAAACAATAACAACTCTACCAAGAACATTCTGATTGGTGTTTTAGCGGCCTTTCTTTTAGGAACGTGGGCTTATTTCTTATATGATAAGAATGATTCCACCAAACAAATCCAGGTTAAGACAGCAGAAGTAAGTACTGCAATGTCTGCAAAAGATTCTGTTCAGTTATTGTATAACGATGCCTTGACAAGACTGGATTCCATCACAGGCAGCAACAATAACCTTAGCGGCCAGTTAAGTGATCGTCAGTCCGACATCACCAAGCTGAAAAATGAGATCAACCGCATCATGCGGGATAAGAATGCGACGGCTGCTGATTACAGAAAAGCAAAGTCTCTTATCGCTGAATTAAATGGTAAGATTGCCAATCTTGAAATGGAAGTAGCCCGGTTAAGTGGCGAAAACCAGCAATTGGCTGCTACCAACACCCATTTAACACAAGAGAGAGACGTATTGCAAACGAATCTGCAAACAACTACTGCCGAAAAAGAAGAATTAGCTTCTACGGTAGATGTGGCTTCTACTTTCACAGCCTCTAACATTCAGATCACCCCGATCCATGAAAAAAAGAACGGTAAAGAAAAAGTAACAACCACAGCAAAGCGTGTAGATAAATTAGTTGTTTCCTTTGATGTGGAGAACCGTGTGGCTCGTTCTGGTCCTGCCGATATGTATGTGATCGTTACAGGTCCTGATGGCAAAGTGATCTCTGATCCAAACCTGGGCTCATCCACATTAACTACACGTAATGAGGGTGACAAACCTTATACGTTTAAAACTACAGCAGAATACGAGCAGGGTACACGCAAAACTGTTTCAGTTCCGCTGCGTCAAACCAACTTCCAAACCGGTGATTACAAAATTGAAGTATATCAGAACGGTTTCAAAATAGCTGAGGGTGTAAGAACCCTGAAAAAAGGTGGTTTATTCGGTTAATTCTCATTT
>CBHTSW010000023.1:0-67973 GCA_966095395.1 uncultured bacterium
ATACCCAAACAACAACGCATTACACTTCATGGTGCTACCATGCCCACATTGTAGCGCCCATAGAACTCATTTTAAACTATGAAGTAAAAACCCTTTACCTGCTGAAAACCACCTTTGCCAGGAAACCAAAGCATCCTGAGTAAGGCTGCATCCATAGTTCTTGCAGGTCCGTGGCGGGCACCAGTTCTTTTAAAATTTGGCTAAGCTCACGATGGGTTACGTAAGCCGCCCTGCTCCGGGCCTCCTGGCTATGGTTCTCTTCTATGGTCATCCGCCATGGACTATGAACCTCACTCTCACGTCTCACGCTGAGAATTACATATTGAAACGATCACAATTTTCTTCAACGAAAACTTGCTAAAAAATGAAACAACTTCTCTTTCTGGCCCTGCTATGCCCTTTCCTCAGCAACTGCCAGCCCATTACCCTCAAGGGAAAGATCATCAACGAGCAGATGGAACCCGTGGCCGGTGCTACCATCACCCTGAAACGCTCTGTCAACAGTCAACCCTCATCTGTCATCACCCAACTATCATCCGATCCCAAAGGCGAATTCATCCTGTCCAATGTCCGGCTCACCGATACCCTCATCATTACTGCCATTGGCTACGAAACCGCAACAGAAACCCTGGACTTCAACTCCCGTGGCCTTACAACCATCATCCTTAAACGAAGAACATCTGTACTCGATGAAGTGGTGGTCAACACCGGTTACCAAACCTTCTCAAAACGGCAGGCTCCGGGTTCCTACGAAACCATTACGCCTGAAATCATCAGCCGCCGGTCGTCCACCGATCTTCTCAGTCGCCTCGAAGGGCTTAGTTCCCTGCTCTTTGACAGGCGCAAACTGGCAGCCGGCCAAACGGCCCTAAGCGCTGCCAGCCTCTCCATCCGCGGTATCAGCACCCTCACCGAAGCCATAAAAGCTCCCCTGGTTGTGGTAGATAACTTTTCCTACGAAGGCGATATAATGAACATCAACCCGGCCGATGTAGAGAACATCACCCTTCTGAAAGATGCGGCAGCCGCCGCCATCTGGGGTGCCCGCGCGGCTAATGGTGTCATTGTCATCACCACAAAAAAAGGACAGTACAACCGGCCCGTAGCCATTGCCCTGACAATGGGCATAAATAAAACGCAGCAGCCCGATTTGTTTTATTATCCTCGCATGTCCGTCTCCGACTTCCTGGATGTGGAAGCCATGCTTTTCAATAAAGGTTTTTTCAATGCCGACATCAACAGTACCACTGCGCGGCCTGCGCTTACACCCTTTGTAGAAATGCTTGTAAAAAGAAGAGCCGGTCAGCTCACATCAGCCGATTCGCTGGCTTTTGTAAATTCCCTCAAAACCTTCGATGTTCGCAACGACTTTGAACAATACATCTACCGCCCCGGCTTAAACCACCAATATGCCCTAAATGTTTCTGGCTCCGCTGCTAAAATCCGCTATTACCTTTCGGCCGGCTACGACAATAACCTTTCAAACCTCGCAGGCTCGGATTACCGGCGCTCTACGCTCCGCTCCCATACAGCCTTTGTCCCCTTCAAAAATGCCGAACTCCAGCTGGGCTTCCAGTTCACGCAGTCCCTGGCCCGCAACAACAGCATTGGCGGCATAGAATCCTTTTCCTACAGGGCCAACAAGCTTATTTTTCCCTATGCCCGTTTGATGGATGACGAAGGCGCACCTGCCGTTCTGGTAAAAGATTACAGGACTGGTTATACAGATACAGCCGGGGGAGGTCGTTTGCTCAACTGGAAGTACAGGCCCCTGGAAGAAAAAAACCTGTCCGATAATACTACATCCAGCCAGGATGTTGTTCTGAACCTTTCGGCAAACTATAAATTCTCCTCACTGCTCAATGCCGAATGGAGTTACCAATATGAACGAACCAATGCAAAAACAAAAAACTACCACCCTCCTCAATCCTATTATACCAGGGACCTGGTCAACCTCTATACCCAGCTTTCGGCAAGCAGCACGAAGTATATCATTCCTTTGGGTGGCATTCTCGACCTCTCGGGCTACGACCTCTTTGCCCATGCCGCCAGGGGGCAGCTCAATTTCCAAAAAAAACTGGGTACCAAACAGTCCTTGTCAGCCCTTGCCGGCACAGAGCTTCGGCAGACCAATACAGTTTCCTCCGCCTTCCGTACCTATGGTTTTAATAATGACATTCTCACCTTTGGCAATGTAGATTATGTCAATACCTATCCCCGCTATGGCAACAGGGGCAATGCCCGCGTTCCGGATAATCTATCCTTCGACGACCGGCTGAACAGGTTTGTGTCTCTTTATGCAAAAGCTGAATACAGTTTCGATAATCGCTATATCGCAGCCCTCAGTGCCCGCCGGGATGCCTCCAACCTCTTTGGTGTTTCTCAAAACAACAAATGGAAGCCCTTGTGGTCGGCCGGAACTACCTGGAACATTTCCGGCGAGAAATTTTACCACTCTAAATGGCTGCCCTCCCTGCGCTGGCGCTTCTCCTATGGCTATACCGGCAATGCCAATAACACCATATCTCCCTATACCATCCTGCGTTACCTTACCGCACCCAACGAACTGGGGGAACCCTATGTGAACATTCAATCCCCCGGCGATCCGGGCCTCGGTTGGGAAACCATTCGCATGATCAACACAGGTCTTGATTTTGCTTTGAAGAATAACCGGCTGGCGGGCAGTATTGAATACTATATCAAAAGCACCACGAATCTTATTCTTGGTGCTGAGCAGGACCCTACTTCCGGTGTTTTAAATGCCAGTGCCAATAGTGCCAGCCTGCGTGGCCGGGGAGTGGATATTAACTTGTCGGCAACCATCATCAGCTCCGGCTTTAAATGGCAGGTGAGCACCTTGTTTTCCTATGTACAAACGAAAGTTACCGACTACCGGCTCAATGATGCGGCAAGAGCAGTAAGTGGTTTTGTGAATGGCAAAGGACTGGGCCTGCTGCCGGTAAAAAATAGTGCGCCTTACAGCCTTTTTAGTTTTAGGTGGGCGGGCCTCGATCCACTTACCGGCGACCCGCAGGGTTACCTGGACGGGCAGGTATCTAAAAATTATACAGCTATTTTAAACCAGCGGCTGGCAACCGCCGACCTGGTGTACCACGGGCCTGCACTGCCTCCCATCTATGGCGGTTTCATGAATACAGTTTCTTACAAGGGCTTCTCTCTTTCAGCGAATCTCACCTTCAAGCTGGGATATTATTTCAGGAAAAGTACCATTTCCTACAGCGACCTGTATACAAGGGGCAAAACACATACAGACTATACCCTGCGCTGGCAAAAACCGGGTGATGAAAACATTACCAGCATTCCATCTCTTGTTTATCCGGCTGTGGCCAACCGCGATATCTTTTTTGCAGGCACAGAAGTAAATGTGCGGAGGGGGGATCACATACGGCTCCAGGATGCCCGCATCAGTTACGATATAGACCGTTCAAAATGGCCCAAATTGCCGGCCCGCAGTCTCCGTCTCTATGTCTATGCATCGAACCTGGGTATTGTCTGGCGGGAAAATAAAGAAGGGCTGGACCCTGATTACGACGCAGATATTTCTTTTTACCCGCCTCCTGCTACAATAGCGGCCGGCTTATCTCTTAATTTTTAAACACAGAACCATGAAAAAATATACGGTAATAGCCTTCAGCTTTATAGTATGGGGCGCCACCTCATGTAAAAAATTCCTGGAAGAAAAACCCGATAAGAAATTAACCACGGCCTCCTCCTTACAGGACTTGCAGGCCATCCTTGATAATAACTATGTATTGAACAATGGCTCCGGCCTGGCCCTCACTGCCTCAGACGAGTATTATTTAACCACGGCCAGTTGGAATGCCTTATCCTCGCAGGCTGATAAGGATAGTTACACCTGGCAAGACAATACGCAGTTGGATGGCGAATGGAATAAGCTCTATAGCATCGTATTTCATGCTAACACCGTATTGGACGCCCTGCCGAAGTTTGGAACATCAAAGGATGAACAGCAGTGGAAGGCGATAAAAGGGGGAGGGCTCTTTTTCAGGGCTCATGCCTTTTATCATATCGCCCAGGTATTTGCAAAGCAGTTCGATGAAGCTACGGCCTCAACCGACTGGGGCATTCCGCTTCGGCTTTCTTCCGACTTTCACCAGCCTTCCGTGCGGGCCTCCGTACAGCAAACCTACAGCCGGGTGGTTGAAGACCTCCAGGAAGCCGCCCTCTTGCTCCCGGTTATCCCAAAAAATAAACTGCGGCCTTCCCGTCCTGCCGCTTTTGGCCTTTTAGCCCGGGTATTCCTGTTAATGCGGCAATACGAAAATGCAAAAAACATGGCCGACTCCTGTCTTCAAAACTATGATACCCTCGTTGACTTCAACACGGTCAACGCTTCTGCGGCCATGCCGCTGGGGGCCTTTAATGCCGAAGTAATTTTTCACTCCTTGGCTCTTTTCTCCAACACGGTTTATACCGGGATGGCTAATATAGACACGCTCTTATATCAGTCCTATGATACGAATGACCTAAGAAAACAGGTATATTTCTCCGGCCCGCCAGGCGGCCCATGGTCTTTTAAAGGAACGTACTATAGCGATCCGTTTTATTATTTTAACGGCATAGCCGTGGATGAAATATACCTGATCAGGGCTGAGGCCAATGCAAGGCTGGGGCACACAACGGCGGCCATGAACGACCTTAATACCTTAATGGAAAAAAGATGGAAGCAGGGCCGGTTCATTCCGTTTACGGCTGCCGACCCGGCATCGGCATTGAACATCATTTTGGAGGAAAGAAGAAAGGAACTCATTTTAAGAGGTAACCGCTGGTCCGACCTGAAGCGGTTGAATATAGAACCCGGCCGGGAAAGAACGTTAAAAAGGGTAGTGAACAATCAAACCTATTTGCTGCCGCCCAACGACAATCATTATGCATTTCTGATTCCCCAACAGGTTATTAATAGCTCCGGCATGCCTCAAAACCCAAGGTAGGGTTGAACATAAAAAGCGGCTGCTCATTGCAGCCGCTTTGCCATCATCGCCTACTGGTTTTTAAAATCCACTTCATTAATATGCTCTTCATCAAATATACCGTCATGATCCTGGTCGTAAGAGGCGGCAAGTGCATCAATGTCAGACTGCAAAGGCCTTCCCGGATCATTAGGATCTTCCTGGGCCCAAATACCACATAAAGTAACGTCGCCCGGGCACACATTTCCAGGCGAAGGCTGCGCTATCCTTTTGGTATAACTGCCCTGGTCCATCTGGTTACTTCCTGTCAGGTCAAAATAAACAGTGCCGGCCGCAGGCTTGGTCCTGGCACCTTCCTTGTCCGGGCTACCTTTAAACGCACTGGCCGCAATAAATACAGCTATGCCCAGCACCAGCGCTAAAAGCGGCAAACCAATCTTGAATTTTTTAAGCATAAGATGTGCTGCTTTTGTATTTTTAAAAAGCAACTGAAAAACTTTATTTGAATAAAGCAGCCATGTTTTTTTACACAGGTTCCAGGCCTTTTCAACCTGCCTGCACCACCGCGGCCGCAGCCAGCGCAGGGTATGTGCACAATAGTTTTATCGTCATGATCTATAACTAAACCTTTAAACCTTAAACTTTTAAACCACAAACCCTCAACAGCTAAACTCCTCAACCTCTCCACTCTTTGCCACGGTAGTTTACACCACTTACCATAGATCCCTCGTTCCTCGGGATGACAAGGAAGAGGCATTACTAGTCTCAGTCTTTTCCCAGCGCAAATGTCTCCTGCCTTATCATGCTGACTGCCATAACAAACCATCTCCATGTCCTCCCGAAGAATGAGAAACTCCTAACCGATCCTCAACCTCTCAACACCTTCACAACTTAACTCTCACCAATGCCCCCTCTTCGTTCTAAGGAACTGGCCCGGTGCCTTGTTTATTTTTTCATGAAAGCACCAGGTGAACGAAAAGCACTTAGAAATAAACACAGCACCTGCAGGATTCCCGCATAGTGCGGCCACCCACCTATCGTAAACAAAGCCCGCAACTAAAAGCCTCTTCGCCTGTGCGTTGGCCCCGCTGCGCAGGGGGAGCAATTGCGGCAGCGTACCTTTTTTGGTTACTTTTCGGGCAAGCAAAAAGCGACAATAAAAAAGGAAAATGATCTATACTTTAAGAAAACTCCGCCCCCAAACCCTCAATAACTAAACCCCTCAACCCTCCTCAACTTTCGTATACCTATTACCGTTAACCCCATAAAAACCACGTTAAAAACAACATGCTGCTTCCACGTCATGTTACCGATAACGCCCCCGCAACTCCACGGCAGGTGAGAAGCGAACACCAGTATATACAACAAGTAAACAGTAAAAAGGCACAACAGCACCAGCGCTGCCCACAACCCCACCATCCGCGTACCGGAAAAAAACAGGAGCAAGGCAATGCATAGCGCTGTCAGTGGTAGCTGCCAGGCCAGCATGCCCGCTCCCGATGAGATGATAGGCGATTGTTCAAGAACGGCTTTGAAACGTCCTATCGAAAAAAGTTTGGATAAAGCAGTATAGGTAAACAATAAAATCAGCAGGGAAGAAATGACTTCAGTGGTTGCCATGCGTTTCATATACTCTCTTTTTGGAGTGAGTGCTACCACTGAATAAATGATCCTTGATGATCATTTATGCTTGTCCAAAGTTCCGTCATTGTATAAGCCTTTTCCAAATAAAACACCTTGCAGATGGGGTAAATTCCTTGCAGAAGGGAAGTAAACCTTGCCAAAGTGTAGCGGATCAATGCTTCCGGAATTTATCAGGAGGTTCTCCGTAATACTTTTTAAAGGCTCTCGAAAAACTGGTCTCATCCCGGTAACCGCAGTCCCGGGCAATTTCATAAATGATCTTGTTGCTGCTGCGCAGCAGTTCCCTTGCCTTTTCCATGCGCCGGGCCTTCACATAATCCCGGAAGCTTTCCCCGGTCAGTTGCACAAAACCTGCCTTTAACTTATACAGGCTGATGTCCCACTGCATCGCCAGGTCCTCTGCGCCCAGCGCCTCGTTCAAATGCACCTCAGCATGGGCCTTCACAAGCCTTACCTGCTCCCTTTCATAGGCCGTAAGCTGTATCGTATGCGTAGTATTCATTACAAAAACGTCCTCCTCACTAAGTACTAACCACTCACCCCTAAACCCTATAAATCCCCTTCTTAATCGCATACACCACAATGCCTGCAATCCCCTTCACCCCAATCTTTTCCATGATCCTGTGCCGGTACTTGTCAACCGTATTTTTGGTTAAAGACGTATGGGTAGCGATTTCCTTGGAAACATATTCCTGGCAAATGAGCCGCATGATCTCCAGCTCTGTTGCAGAAAAATCGGCCTGGCTGGCCGGCTTAAACGAATCAGCCTCTCCTTCAATGATCATTTTCGATAACCGCATCGAGGTTTGGTTGCAATAATAAACCTTGCCTTCCTGCACGGCTTCTACAGCCTCAAATAATTCATCCATGCTGCTGTACTTCATCAGGTAGCCGCTGGCCCCGGCTTTCAGCATATCAACAATAAGCCGGTCCTCTTCATACATGGTCAGTCCTATAATGCCTGTTTCAGGCTGTCTTTGCTTTATCTGCCGCGTAGCTTCAATGCCGTCCATAACGGGCATCTGTATATCGGTTATCACCACCCCGGGCTTTACCGCCGCTACCACTTCCACCAGTTCCTGCCCGTTCTTGGCCGTTCCGGCGATCTCTATGCCTGTGCGTGCCAGCAAGGCTTCCAACCCCCGTAAAATCATTTCTATATCATCCGCAATAACTACCCGGGCAGGATCCGCCATATCATAGCTTTTTTGGGATTTCAAAATAATACTGGGTGCCCTTGCCGGGCGCAGAACGGCCTTCCCCGTAGCCCCCCAGCATCTCCAGCCGGTTTTCAAGGTTGCCCAGCCCAAGCCCCCGGCTGTTTTGTTTCATCATAAACCCTTTGCCGTTATCCTGGTAATAAAGCCTGATCATTCTTTTGCCTTCCTCCAGCTTCATCTGCACATTGCGGGCGCCGGAATGCTTCACAGCATTTTGCACAAGCTCCTGCACCATCCGGTAAACCTGGATGCTGCTTTCCTCGTCTAGGTCATGACACACCCGGTAATCAAAACCTATGTTCATCTCCGTAAGCTCCCGGTATTGCCCTATATAATCGGTTAAAGCAGTTTTTAGCCCCTTGGTCATCAATATCCGTGGCGTCAGGTTAAGAGCAATATCCCTTAGCCGCTTATTCAGTTCATCAATATGCCGGCAGGCCTTTTCAATTTCTTTATCATGTGCGCCACCCTGCTTTAAAAGCATCAGTTGCATCCGGGCGGCCGTAAGCTGCGGCCCCAACTCGTCGTGAAGGTCACTCGAAAGCCGGCTCCGCTCCGCCTCCAGGAGCTTCGCTTCAGCGGCTATCCGTTGTTTTAATTGCATACCGTACCGCAGCTGCCTCCTGAAAAAAAAGATCAGCAAAAGGCCAATCAGCAGCACCATGCAAACGCTGATGATTACCATTGTAGTAAATAGCGAAATTTCGTAGGCATCCATAGAATGGCAAATACAAAAATGATGTTCACAAGCAGGTTAATGTATTGCATGACCTCGTACACCTTTATCCGGAAATAACGGGAATAATTCAGCCCGTAGATCCAGAAGACCTCGGTGATAAATGCACAAAGAAAATAAAGCACAAACCCAAGGCAGATCCAGAACTGCGAACTGCGAACCAGCCGCCCATAGTGCCGCACCATCTGTTCCGAAAGAAGGTCAAGACTCATAATGACGATCGCAAACGAATAAAAAGCGCCGAAGTACGAATTAAAAGGGCTGGCCTTCTTCAAAATGAAATCTTCAAAAAGCCATCCTGTTACAAAGCAGCCTTGTAACAGCGGGTAAAGCCGCTTCAGCCACAGGGTGCGCTCAAAACTTCCCCACCGCCTGAACTGCCAGGTAACAAGCAGGGCTTCCGCCAGCGAAAACAGGTTAAAAACAGCAGCATTGGACCGGTGGCTTTCAGCCACCAGCAGGTTGGCAAGCTCCGCAAAAAAACCTGCCCATATCAATATAAGAAAGGGCAGGTATTGAGGGTCCGCTGTTCTGAAACGGATACCGCTTACAAGGGCGGCAACGGCAATAGAGGAAAGGCTCAAAACAGCATTAAGATTAAAATCAATCATTGGCATTTACATGTTTAAGTCAGAAGCCGTCGGACAAAGCTCGGGGCACCGTATTCCTTTTTCAATGATCAGTTCCTCCTCCGCAAGCTGAGTGGCCGTTCCGGGCAGTATGTCCTCGTCGGCGGCATTCACACCAACAATTACCGCATGAACCTTGTAGTCGGCATCCATTCCGTAATAAATGCGCAGGCCGCTGCAATCCGGCTGGCTAAGTACAGCATCAAAAGCAGCCCGGTCAAAAGTTTCCGACAGGGGTAAAATAGCCTGTCCCTGGTAAAGGCTGTTTAAAATCGTTTCGCGGTTTCCGCGGTACAGCGTTGTCATGGTGATGGCTTCTGCCAATGAAATAAAATGACTCATAATACTACCATTTAATGTAAGCGAAATTGAAAAATAGTACAAGAGCAGTCAATACAATTTATGGTATACCTATGCCGCAATTAATGGTATACTCTAAGTTCAATAGATGGTATGGCCAGCCCCTCCGGGTCTGGTTTTTTAAAAAAAACCCTAATAAAAAAGGCAGTAAATAGCAGGGTTTTGCTCTCACAAATGAGATTGACAAAGTCAGATGCTTTGTACTTGCGCAAGCCAAACAACCATTCCCTATTGTTTCAACTATTCTCTTAAAATCTACTCCACCTGTGCTTTGAGAAAAATGGCCTGAGAAAATACCTCTCGCCTTGCCCTCCAACAATAGGAGGGATCCGTGCACTGTCCATTCATAGCACCCCCAAATGCCAACCCTACCCGAATACGCGCTGCCACCTAAACCCTGCTTTTCACCTTGTTTCTGCCTGCACACGAAAACTAAAAGGTGATAAAGTTCTCATTCAGGCAGAAACAATCAGCAGGAAATATAGGTCCTGACCTCGCAGAACAGCAATAACAGAAATTACTACCAGCAGGAGAAGGTCAACAATGATAAAGTATGTGATCACCTAAGATCTGCTAAAAAGAATTAGTGTGCTGCAGTGGCGCAGGCCTGGAAAAGGCAGCGGAGCATTTGCCTTTTCTTTGAACTTTTTGGTTACTTTTTCTTTCAAGAGAAAAAGTGACAAATAGAAAAGTCAAACAAAAAAAGAACTCCCGTTGTCCGGAGTTTGTAACTTCCGATCGATCCAAAAACAAAGAAGACACACTGCATCCGGCAACTAAACCCGCATTCCCCTCCAGCCAAAAGAAAAGTTCCCGGTGCTTTTATTCTTTCTCCACCAAACCAGGGAGGCTACAAGAAACACCGGAAAAAATACAGCAGTATAACAAACAATCTTCTACTTGTTTAGGTAATAACACCTATTGGACAGCAATGGATAATCTCTCAATTTTGCAACCCCCTTTCTAGTCGTATTCCAACCCCGCCGCCAGCATGGTAACAGGTGGGTCACATTATCTTCCAACTAAACAAATCAGAATGCTTATGAGAAGTCTTTACCTTCTTTGTTCTTTCCTTTCTTTGTTGTCCCTGCCTTCCCGGGCCCAGTTCAGCAAAAGCTATGCACCTTCCAAATGGGCAACCACTTTAAGCACCGGCACCGTTAACACAGCCTCGGTTAACACCGGCGGCGCCCCTGCATCTATTACGCTTATCGGAAGCAATGACCCCTCAAACCCTGTCGATAAAGGGATTATTATAGCAGCAAATATCGATTACACCGTTACGGCCATTGCGTCTGGCGTGTGGAGCTTTAGCTGGTCCTATCAAACAAACGATTTCGATACAGATCCACAATACGACTTGGCTGGTGTTCTTATCAATGGCGTCTTTACGCAACTCTCGGAAAACACGAAAGACAAGATTTCACAGTCCGGCACTTATACAGGCAGTGTTATAGCTGGCAGCACCATTGGCTTTCGTATCAGTGCAACCGATAATTCCTATGGGAATGCCACTTTTACCATTACCAGCTTTTCCCCTCCCGGTGGTGTGCTTCCCGTAAAACTCAGCGCTTTCACAGCCAAACCGCAGGAGGCAGCCGTCTTGCTGCAATGGACAGCCGCCACCGAAATAAATACGTCCCACTATGAAATAGAACGTTCTGCCGATGGAGTCGCCTTCCACTCACTGGGGTCTGTAAAAGCCGGCGCCATGTCCTACCAATACAGTTTCCTGGACCCATCACCTGTAACAGGCACCAATCTTTATCGCTTACGCATGGTGGACAACGACGGCAGCTTTTCCTATTCCGGTATAAAAGCAGTAAAACGTTATAGCACGTCCGCACAAAAACTTTATCCCAATCCCGCAAACGGCTTTATTGTGGTAACCATAGCCGCTCAAACGGCTGGAACAGAAACCTTGCAGGTGTTCAATGCCGCCGGTAACCTGCTCCAAACCGAAACAATAAGCACGGCTCAGGGCATCAACAATAAGCAGCTCGATATCACCTCCCTGCCCAGGGGAGTGTACAGGATCAGGGCATTGTCCGCGGGATGGATACAATCCTTTGTAAAGAATTAAATAACCTAAGCCCGGCAAAGAAAGCTGGCCTCTGTTAACCTGCACTAAAGTGTAGCCATAGTCGCAGAAGCAATAAAATCAAAAACTTCCCTAGTAACCGCAATGCCCCGACCCAAAAGTTCCGGGGCATTGTTTATGGCTCAAGCCCAATCATGCTACGAAGCCACCTCCCCTGCCCTATTCCTCCCACAGCTACCAGTGATCACAGGGACTGCAAAAAACACGGACGGAAAACCATCGGTTTAAGGAACTGGTCCGGTGTCTTGTTTGCTCAACGAAAACAACCTTTCAGAGACAAATCCTTTTTTAGGGGTTTGAGAACCGGCCATAAGCTCTCTTCCCCTCTAAAATACTCCTAAGTAGGTATTTTAATTGGTAAGGTGCTGGTTTATCATTGCAGCACTAAACAAACCGTACCATGAACCATTTGAAGCTGCTTATATTTTCCTTATTGATTGTACTGACAGGATGTAAGAAAGAGGCCGCACCGGATCCCGACCCCACTCCACCACCACCGCCACCATCAGCAACTACTGTAAAAAAAATGATGGTGGACAGTACCACCTCTAAATTTTTAAGCACCGCCCAGGAAATAGAAAATGGCCTTTTTAAGTACGATAACCTCCCTGGTATAGATAGTATGAAGAAAGGCGATTTCTTTATTGAACCCAGGGATTATGGCTACCTGAGGAAGATTGAAAGCATAACAAAATCGAACGGGGAGGTAGCTGTGCTTACCACGCAGGGAACCCTTTCAGAATTTTACCAGGATTCCGGGCATATAAAAAGAGCCTTCAGCATTCCTGCTGCAGAAAATCCGTTTGCACGAAAAAGCAATCCCGGTGCAAAAGAAATGGTCAGCTTCCCCGGCATAAATGTTTCGGGCAATGGCTGGTCCCTGGCCCTGGAAAACCTGGTGTTTTCCTTTGACCCCAACTGGCAGTATGAAATAGATGTAAAGAATAAATACCTGAAGGCGGGCTTTGTAAACGCACAAACCAAATTTGAATATGATGTGTCACTGACCAGCGATTTCACCGGCAAGGCCGAAACGGAATTCAAACTCAGTTCCGTGTTCCCGGTATCCAAAGTGCTGAAAGTGCGGATCCCCAATTTATTTATGCAAATACATGTAGTGGACTTTATTGTGAAGGTATCATTGGAAGGAGCCGGAAAGCTGCAACCCAAGTTTCATTACAAGAACCACCAGGTTACCAACGCTTACCTGGAATATAAGAACTCGGTGCTGAACGGGGTCTATAATTCCGCTAGCCCGGTGTATGAAAGTACCCGTACTATGAGCATAACGGGAGGCGTAACGATCAAACTGGAAATGTATCCTGTTATACGCATCCGCGAATTCGGGATTCCCGTGATCAACCTGGGCGTCAAAGGGATTTGGGAAACAGAGGTCAATCACAGCCTGGTGAGCGATACCTGGGATTTAAAATCACAGGTCTACGGCGGCATTTTCGGGAATTTTAATAAAACCATGTTCCAGTATGTAGCCCCCGAGGAAATCCTGATCAAGAGCCCGGCCTTTACCTTGTTTGAAGCACCCAAAACCCTCAGGCACCTTTCCGGTGGCAATGAAATTTCAATACCCAATACAGCTTTAAAAAACCCGCTGGAGTTCCAGGTATTTGAAGCCAATAATGTAACCAGCCCGGCACCGGAAGCCCTGGTAAATGTTTTCTTCAAATCAAATTATGGAAAGTGGGCTAATACAAAGCTGAGGACAGATGCCAGCGGGAAGGTAAAAAATACCTTTACCATGGGGCCCGAATTGAAAGAGCATGTGCTAACGGCTTATATAAAAAATGCAGCCAACGAGGTCATTGATTCACAGGTGGTAAAGCTTACCCCCGGTAATGATACGGTAGCCATCCTGCAATCGCATGGGCCGTGGAAGGCTACCGAAGGAACGTTTGACGGTGATCCCGTTGGCGTTTTTGTAACGCATCCATATATATGTGATGGGCCCGGCGATGAGAGTATTGATGAAGTGTCGTTCACCTTTGGCAGCAATGGGGCAGCAACGATCGCGGCGAAAGGAAGATTACGATGCCCTGGCACGGCTGAATCAGCCTTTACAGAGTCTTCCATTTTTAAGTGGGAATTGCTCCCGGGTTCAAAAATGATCAGGGCTACTTCTGTAACAGACGATACTTTCTTTGATATGGAAATAGGCGACTATTTTGATTTTACTATTTTATCCTTTTCCCCAACAGAGATGGAAATCACAGGCACACCACCCGGTTATGAAAACATCCGTTTAAAACTGAAATAGGCGAATAACGTCCCTTTTCTTCCCTGACCCGGCGATCCGGAGTTACAAACTCCGGATCGATCCAAGGAAGACAGACCAGGGAAAAGTCCCCGTGCCTTGTTTATTGCTTTTTGAAAACACCCTTCCATCGCAGGGAATACAGGGGAGGCCACCTGCAGTTGCGCATAGCCGTACCCGCATTTCCTTCGCATTCATGATTCCTCAAAATCCCAAACCTTACCGCTATACCCACTGCCACCTTAAGCAAGCCCTTCACCTTGTTTCTGCCTGCTCCCGAAAACTAAAAGGTGATAGAGTTCCCATTCAGGCAGAAACAATCAATACGAAATAAATGATCTGAACTACGCAGCACAAGCAATAACTGAAACAAAAAACAAGCAGGAGTAAGCCAACAGTCATAAAGTAAGCGATCACCTAAGATCCGCTAAAAAGAATCAGAGGGCTGCAGGAGCGCTGGCCTGCTGCCCAGCCGGAGGCATTTGGGCAGCATGTCCTTTCGCCTTCCTTTTTGCACAATCCCGACGAAGGAGGGATCGCCAAGGCCAAACGACAATAACTTTCCACTTGGCAACTGCAGCAAAAAGGAAGAAAAAAAAGACATAGGCGCCGGTGAAAAGCAAGCCATCCATCAACTACAGGCCCCCTGGTAATGCCAAACGGACAATGAAAGAACAACGAAAACCCATTCACCATTGAAACAACACCAGTATGAATCTTCTCTTATAATCCTTACGCCTCTTCAATCCTCAAAGATTACCCAACAAAATGCTCGCCCTGTCTTCCCAGCCACAGGAAACAAAAACAAAAAGTACAAATCACCCAATCCAACAACTACACCCTGACCTTTTCAACCATTCAACATCTCAACCTGTACGGCTTACAGTTTTATGAATGAGCTGTGCGCTTTGGTTCCGGCATGCTCAATGGTTACAGAATAAGTACCGGCAGCCCATCCGGCCACATGAAGATCAATTGTATTTCTTCCTTCAGTCAGTTGTGCTACTCCCCTGTACACGATCCTCCCGGTTGGGTCCGCAACAAAATAGCTGGCCTTTTCTTTTTTCTCTGAAGAAATGACCAGGGCCAGTCTTTCAGTGGCAGGATTGGGATATATCCGGATGGTTGATGGTTGGCTGTTTATGGTAAGTGCCACGATCCTGGAATAGGTGAATTTTCCATCCAGGTCTATTGATTTGAGGCGGTAATAAATTACCGGGACGCCCAGCAGGTCGATGGAATGATCTGTGAAGGAATAATATTGGGCGGAGGAAGAGTTGCCCGCCGCTGCTGCACTTCCGGCTTTTACAAAGTTTCTTCCATCGGTGCTTCTTTCAATTTCGAAATGGGATGTATGTTGTTCACTGCCTGTTTTCCAGGTCAGGAGGCCGTCATTCTTTTGCAACTGGGCCGAAAATTGCAAAAGGGTCAAAGGCAGGATCACGGAAAGGTCGGCCTGCCATAATTCATAACCATAATCAGGGGTATGGGCATAAATCAGCAATTTATTACCAACCGCCACGGCTGCGCCGGGGTAGGAAGATGCGGGGCCGGTATCAAAATCCTGTACCAGTACCGTTCCGGCGGGCGTGCCATTGGTGCGGTATAATTCTTCTCCTGTAGAAGGCTCATAAGCGGTAAAAAACACCCTGCCGCCAATACGAGAGAGGTTCCTTGGGTTGGAGGTCGCTGCTCCGGGATAGATATCTTTTAACTGGAAGGTGCCGGCATCCGTACCATTCGATTTCCAAATCTCAAAACCGCTGCCACCGTTGGCAACAAAGTACAGGTCATTGCCTGCAGTAACGAATTTTTCAGTACTAAAGCTGGTACCGGCACCACCGGGTGTGATGTCTTTTACGGGCACCGTGCCCGCTGTAGTGCCGTCACTCTTCCATAACTCCAGCCCGGTGGTTCCATCGGCAGCCACAAAATAAAAATGATCGTCCGCCACATACAGATGCTGAATGCTACTCCCGCCGCTGCCGGGCCAGATATTTTTCACGAGTACCGTACCGGCCGCCGTCCCATCGGAGGACCATAATTCAGAACCATTGACATTATCAGACGCCCTGAAATAAATCTTGTCTTTAAATACAATAAAATTTAGAGGAGTTCCGCCGGTGGCACCCGGGTAAATGTCTTTCAGCATATAGGTACCGGCATTGGTGCCATCGCTGCGCCAGAGCTCCATACCAGACCCCGTACCGGCATCAGCGGTAAAATAGAGTACGTTATTCAATACCACCATATTGGCCCAGCTTATAACCCCGCTGTTGCTGCCCGGGTAAACATCCTTCACCACATAAGTGCCTGCATCCGTTCCATCGCTGCGCCACAACTCATTGCCATAAGTGGTATTGGTCGCCGTAAAATAAAGCAAGCCGTTCATGGCTGTAAGGCTTGTAATATTAGCGTTGCTGTAGGGGTAAATATCTTTCACCAGCTGCGTGCCGGCGGTGGTGCCATCGGTTTTGTACAGTTTTTTAAAATTATCCCCGTGTTCGGCAATAAAGTAGATGGTTGAACCTGCCTGGGTAAAGGCTTCCGGCTTGCTCCAGGGGTAATAGCCGGGTGCATTGGCAATGTCCTTAACCATTTCGGTTCCTGCTGCCGTTCCATTGGTCTTCCAAAGCTCTATACTGTTGCGGCCATCATCGGCAGCAAACCAGGCTTCAGTACCGGTTGAATAGAGAGGTGTGTTCACACCGTGCAAGGTTTTTGTGACCAGGTTTTTTACGATCACGGTACCGGCTTCGGTACCATCGCTCATCCAGGGTTCCCTGTCATGGTAGGGATCATCGGCTGCAAAATACAATTTGCCGTGACTGGCTACTAAGTTATAAATGTAGGTTCCGGCCCCCGGCTGTGTGTGGATGTTCTTTACCATATAGGTGCCGGCTGTAGTACCATCGGTACGCCAAAGCTCTTTATCATTAAAAGATTCCTGGCGGGCTACGAAGTACACTATATTATTCAGCAGGGTCAATTGTTCGGGGGAAGAGGATTCGTAACCTGGATAAATATCTTTTAACTGGTAGGTGCCTGCAGTAGTGCCGTCGCTTCTCCAGATTTCAAGGCCTGCACCTGCCACATAAGCATCAAAAATAAAGAGGCTGCCGGTTGACTTTACATTGCCGTTACTGATGGTAGGACCCGCCTTTACTAATACTGTTCCTGCTGAAGTGCCGTTTGTCTTCCACAAGCCTGTAGTAGGCGAACTCGCGCAAAAAAACAGCTCCGATCCCAGAACCTGTAAAAACTGAATAGAGGGAGTGCCTGTTCCTCCCACCAGATCTCTTACAATGACCGTTCCCCCCGTGGTGCCGTCCGATTTCCAGAGTTCTGTACCATTGGCGGCAGTAAGGGCTGTAAAATAAAGAAGGCCGCCATAATTCACCAGCCTTGCCGGTTCAGAGCCGGCTGTGCCGCTATTGATATCCCTTACCTGCACCGTGCCCGCCTCTGTACCATCGGTCTTCCATAATTCACGGCCATTGGCGGCGGTGGTGGCAGAAAAATAAAGCAGGCCTCCCACTGATATCATTTCATACACATAGGGGCTGCCTGAGGCCGTTCCGGGGTTGATATCTTTTACCATTACCGTTCCCGCATCGGTACCATCCGATCTCCAGAGTTCTTCTCCCGCCGCAGGCGTGCTGGCCAAAAAATAAAGTACGCCACCCATATCTTTAAACCAGTAAGGATTCTGTGGTATGTCGCCGGTAGTTTTTACCTGCACCGTGCCCGCTTCTGTGCCATCGGTTTTAAAAAGAGTGTTGTTCGACTGGAAATAAAACAGGCTGCCGGCGCTTCCCATCACACCCTGGCGGGCTATTACGTTGCTCACTTTTACCGTTCCGGCTTCGGTGCCGTCGGTCTTATAGAGATACCGATCGCCGGTGCCGGTTTCCTGTGCCGTAAAATAGGTTAAGCCATTTGGCCCCTGCGTCATGTCGTAGGCATTACTGCCGTAGTTGGCACCGTTAATGTCTTTAAACAGCGAAAAGCTCTGGGCGGAAGCAGCCGAGTACAGGGTAATACCCAATAGGGTAAGGAACATTTTCATCATACAATTAGTCAGGTTATTGATTCAGGTAGTTTTCAGCAGGAGGGAAAGGAAGGGTCAAAAATAGCAGGCGGCAGCTGGCAAAAAATACCCCTAAATAGGTATTTATCGCAAAGGGGAAGGGAAAGATCTGAATTATAGCTTTTGAACGAATGAATGCTATGAGGAAAGGTAAAAATCATAGCCCACCTATCAATCATTGTAATCCGCTTCAGGACAAATCATCTCCACCCCTTTGCCCCTTCTACAATACCCTTCATGACAATGGCCCAGGCTCCCCGGAGCGGAACAACCGCCTCCCTACCCTTACCGTTATACGCACTCGCACCTAACCTATGCCCTTCACCTTATTTCTGCAAACAAGAACACCGCCAGAAAAGCAACTCCCAATACCGGAATACGCACTGCCACCTACACCCTGTCTTTCACCTTGTTTCTGCCTGCACACGAAAACTAAAAGGTGATACAAAAGCTCACGCAGGCAGAAACAATCAGTAGGAAATATAGGTCCTGAACTACGCAATACAACCAAAATAGAAAGGATGTAAAATGCAGGTGCCTTTTGAACAGGAAGGCACCATAGAAATGAGGGTCCTGCTTCCCGGGAATTTGCCCTGGTTCTTTTCTTCTGCCTGGATCACGATTTACAAAGGAGTCTTCACTATTATTTTCGGTTTGTTTTCACCTGCTGGTTAATACAGGTATGTTTTCTCAGGGGCAAAATAAAGAGTACGGCCCCCACCCACCTAAAGTGACAGGTACGGTTGCCCGGTGCCTTTTTTTGCCTAATAAATTTTATATTCAATCAATGTTTTAACTAATGAAAAAGTTAATCGGCAAGCTGCTTACAAGCATACCTTTTATAAGATATGCCTATCTCTATAAACATAATTCGAGTTTTCGTCCCGGCCATTATTACAGCCCGGTTGCCGATGTGGATGATTTAAGGGAAAGACAGGCTGATATATGGGCGCCAAGGGAACTGCCGGGAATTGATTTGAATGAAGACGACCAAAAGGAGTTCATGACGTACCTATTGAATAATGAATCGGACTTCGATATCCCCTGGAAAAAAGAACCGTCTAAAAGGTATTATGGCGAAAGCCCCTCTTATCCCTATGTGGATGGTGTTGTATTGCATGCAATGATGGCGAAGTACAAACCCGCGAATGTGATCGAAGTAGGTTCGGGATCTTCTTCCGGGTGTATGATAGACGCCAGTGAAAGATACAGGCTTAACACTAAGTTTACACTCATAGAACCAACGCCCCAATATTGCCTCGACAAAGTTTTGGAAACCGGGGATTATGAGAAACATGGAATCACATTAATAAAACAAAGGGTACAGAAAGTACCCCCGGCAGAGTTCAAAATGTTGCAGCGAAATGATATTTTATTTATCGACTCCAGTCATGTCTCAAAACCCGGAAGTGAGGTAAATTATTTACTAACTGAGGTTCTGCCTGTATTAAATAAGGGGGTGATCATCCACTTTCATGATATTTATTACCCTTTCGAATATACCAAAGAATACTTGCTTCAGTTAAAATTGGTTTGGAGTGAAATCTATAGTGTGCACAACTTCCTTTTGTTCAACAGCAGTTTTAAAATTCTGTTTATTAGTGATTATATGAAGCTAAAACTTGCTGAAGATACTTCATATACTTCACATTTCCCGCAGGCGGGGTCTTCGCTTTTTTGCAATCATGCCGTCAGGCCCAAATGCCTGTGGATACAACGGTTGTAAATACTACGCGGAAAGCAGACCTGGGTGGCTGCCCATATCGTCTTCTTCGCAACGTCCCTGCTGACCTGGCTTTTCTAAAGTCGTTCCGGGAGGAAGATCCGGGTTAAAAACAGCCGGCCGGGAAAGCGGCAAAATACTTCTTGCCGGGACTAAAAAAAGCCCTCTAAGAATAGAAGGCTCTTATTTCTTTCATCCTTTGAATTTCCGGGAGTAATCTTTTCAATTACTGTGCCATCAACACTGGCTGGATAAATGTTTTATTACCATTTGGCTTAAACACGAGGGAAAGAGAACACAGGGGGCCATCCGGCGCCCATTCCATCTTTAATTTCTTTTGATGGCATTCCGCACCTCCTCTGAACAATGCTGTATAAATTCCTCCATGATATTATCCATTTGGTCATAGGTAATAGGCTTGGTGATCAGAACGGCCCGGTGGGTTTCAGCAAAGCGGATGTCCCAGGGAGAACTGGAGGTAGAAAACAAAACTATGGACGTGGAAGCGTAGTGCTCATAGCTTCTGAGTTGCACCAGTAAGTCCTTTCCGTTGATCTCCGGCATGTTGATATCTAAAATGATCAGGCAGGGACAAATATTTTGTTCGGCCAGCGACTGCAAAAACTCCAATGCTTTTTTAGCATGGGGAAAACTCACCAGTTCTACCGTTTGGGTATAATCGGAAAAAGCTCTTTCCACAAAGTCCAAATCGTCAAGGTCATCATCGGCATAAACTACAATATGTTTTGAACGTGGATTTGTCATTCGCATATATGGTGGATCCTTAAAAGGTGAATAAAATTATGCCAAAGTTCGCTTTCCTTATTTTTCACTATCAAAATATTGGTCCAGCAAGGAAACATCTTTTGAGCAATTGAAATGATTGATCCGGCTCCGAAATTCAATATAAAAGACCTCAACATAAAAGTCTTCTAATTGATATAATAAAACAATAAAGCCTTCTTTATTAAGCTTCCCTATATAAACCCCGTCCCTTTGAAGCAAACCGGCTTTCTCCTGTAAGGTTAACTGGTAAAATTCGTTACAGGTAATCGATTTTGGTTCTCTCATACATTCACTGATTTAAGGGTTGGCAAATTTACACCCTCATGCAATACAAAAATGAAGAGGAGGCCCTAAAGGACATTTAAGCCTCAATTGGTTCTTAAATACCTGGCCAATTGCGGCTGGAGAGGCCCTGGTTCCTGTTCGTTCTCTCCACACCTCTCCTGACAGTCATCTTCGCCTCCTGCTGGCTTGGCTTTTCTGGATAATGAAAAAGCAGGGCGTCGGTTGCAGCAATGCATCGCGTTCGGTTGTTTTTACTTTAAATGCAGCTTATAAAAGGCGGTATCACCAGGTTGCATTTGTAGAATTTGAATGCTATTTTACAAGGAGCATGCATAAAAACATTCTTTGAATTCATGAAACATCTAACTGCGTATCTCTTACCAATTTTTCTTTTTGGCATATCAGGGGCGTCAGCTCTTTCCCTTCGAACCCATAACATTCTCACCGGCCGCGATACCCTGTTTGCTGTGTTGGATTCTATAGAGACAGGGGAACTAAACGACCGGATTTACAAAGACGGAAAACAGCAGTTGATTTACCGCTCAAGTGCCTATGTTCCTTATATAATTAATACAGTGATGCATAGGCTTTTGCCGTATCCTTCCTACCAGTGGGGGCATGATTTTTCAGTCGATAATGTGTTTACCCAGGAATATGGACGGCTGCTTCGCTACCAGGACAGAGAAATCGGACGGCTTTGGTGTTCTGTCGAAGCCGTGACGGATAGAGCGGTGGCTGTGGAATTCGGGGCGGTGGGATCAAACCTGGGTTATCCAAAAGGTTTTAAGGTTTGGTCTGCCATTACCAAAGACTGGACAACGGTCAATGTGCCGTGGCTTTGTTCTATCGTTGGCTGGATCGATAACGAATAACCGCCGCTAATCGGTTTGACAATAGTGGGGCTGAAGTGCAAACCTCAACATTAGTAATTCTCTTGAACAGTGGTGTAAAACTGAACTTTTGCACTTCAGCCCCGCTTCCCGGCCTGACACATTTTAACACATTTACAGGCGACACAAACCAAGGCCCAGAAGCCAGCCTGTAAAAAAAGCTAGAATTTTGCCGTGCGACAGAGAGAAAAGAGAGCGAGTGACTTCTTATTATTCGCCGAAAACATTGGTTAACCCTGTGTAACTCGTCTGGTTAACCCCAAAATATTAGAGAAAAGCATGTAAATAATTTGCGGTATCAGTTAGGCCCGCATTCCTCAATTGATTCAACACTTCAAATTCATCCATTTTGGGGTTCTTTTTATTCAGCACCATTTCTTTAAATGCTGTTATTGCTTGCTCATGATTCAAGTCGATGATATCGGTTAAAAAATCATCAGCAGATTTGGCAATCAAACCGAAAGATTTCAAGTATTCTAGTGGGAAATCTTTTAAATTGTTCGTCACTATGACATTTGCATTGGTTTTTATGGCTGCTGCTAAGACATGGCGGTCGTCTTCGTCGGGCAGCCCCAAATGCTCGATTAACCCCTCGTAATTATTTACCAAAGCGTCTGGAAAAGCTTGATTCGCCTTCTCGGCTCTTTTATTTGCTTCATCGTCTGTAACCCCCTTTTCTTTCATCACTCGCTTCCATTCCTCAAAGATGTGTTTACTCCATTTCGGAGTATATAAATCATAATAAGCAAACCAAAAAAGTAAGTCTCTGATAATAACAGGATAGACAACATTAGTATCTAATACGGCAGTAAAACGAACACTATGAATCATACAAACCAGTTTCTTCGTCGGAATTCATAATATCTATTATATGTTGCTTTTGCTGTTTTTTCATCTCCTTTTTGTATTTCATAATATCCTCGAACTTTATTCTTCTATGCTTGCCCACCTTGGTAAATTCAATCTTTCCTTCCTCTAATAGCTTTACCAAATGAGGTCTTGAACACCCTAAAAATTCTGCTGCCGCCTGGGTAGTAACTTCAGTGGCAATAGGAACAATGGAAATAAGCTTGCCCTCGCTCATAGCCTTCAGTATATCACCCAAAAGCCTCAAAGCACTCAAAGGAATTTTGATTTTGTCATTCGTTTCCTCAATTTCAATTTCAGGCTCTTCTGAGCGGATTTGTTTAATTACGGATGCTAAAGCACTATACGACTGACTTGCCACTTTTTGCTCCACTTTGGAAGGCCTTTTTATTTGCTCTAACACTTGCATGGTACAACGTTTTTGATAAACAAACTTATACGAAATAAACGAAACAAACAAAATAAACGAAAAATTTCCTGTAATTTATTAAAGACTTCGTTTTTGTAACAGGTAAAAAACGGTTCCCTTGGGCCTTGCCAATCTTATAACAACCTTTACCTCAACTCCAATCCGATGAGTTTTTAAACCGAAGAATGACCAAGAACTCAATCGCTCTGCAATATCAAAGAACTTTATCGCCCAAGCCGACAAGCACTTACAGCCGCTCACAAAATCGTGACACGAAGGCCAACGGCTTTAACAGATTGCGTCTTACCACGCCCCCGCAACTCCGCCTGCTGCTTACATGGGTTTGGCGTCATGGCGGGGCGACGTGCAAATCAACGGCTATTTATCGCTGCTGTACAGGTGTCCAAGCTGACCGAACACAGGTGAACAGCATTGCAAAACATCATCAAAAGAACTATTTTCGGCGGTATATCGGGGCTGACGAATCGCGGACTACCGCCACGAACGCCAAGCCCTCTCCGTTGGCAGCAAGGTTAAGAGAACCGCCGCTTATGAAACAAACATTGACATTTTTACTTTTCCTACTGTTTTCGTACAATCTTTTCGGGCAGGACACTTTCTTTCGATCGACATACGTGTTTGACGGCACAATCAGTACGGATAAAGGGCAACAACTGAAAATCAGTATGAACTTTTTGGTTCTTCTGGACTCTACCATTGTCGGCTCCTACTACTACAAGCCTTCAAGTGGATCTTTGAAACTTGTTGGACAACTGAAAGACAACAATTCTTTCATTATTGTTGAAAGGAATGAGAAAGACAGTATCAGCGGCTATTTCAATGGTATTTTGACTGCCGACAAAAAAGCTGCTTCTGGCGAATGGACTTCGCCAACGAAGAATAAAATTTTTGATTTTAAGCTAACCAAGGTAGAAGGAAAATCCTATTGGGACTACATCAAAAAGAACAGAAACCTTTATGAATATTCAGACTTACAATTAGCCATCAAAGAAGCCGATAAAGTTTTGAGCATTGATGTTGCAAGCCAGGGACTAAACAAATTACCAAAACAGCTTGACAAGCTAAAAAATATTGTCTCTATCAATTTGCTTGGCAATAATTTCACTTCTTTTCCAACAGTCTTAAGCCGTTTAGCGAATTTGGATGAAATATCCCTAAGTTCAAATCAATTAACATCAGTAGGCAAGGAAATTGGCCGTCTGAAGAACTTAAGGATTTTAATCATGAACAACAATCAGCTGGCTGAATTGCCAAAGGAAATTGGGGAGTTGACAAATTTGCTCTACTTGGAATTAGGGAACAACAAGTTGAAGCGGCTACCTGAAGAAATCAAGTACTTGACAAACTTGCAAGAATTACATATTGAGCGGAATGTATTAAGTGACAGTGAAAAGTTGAGAATTAAAAAGCTGCTTCCTAATTGTGTAATTCACTTTTGACGAAGCCCATGCTGCCAATAACTAAGGCTTCGTTGCGCCCAACGGGCGAGCAATGAAGCCGCTGTTGAACGAAACCGGGTAAATGAAGAAAAAGTTTTTATCTATGGAGTTGTCGGGTGATGGCCCGAGGGGTGCAAGGAGGCGGAGAGCCTCTTTTTTGTGCATATAGTTGCACGATAGGCTTCGTTGGTTAAAGACGGTTGTGTTTTGGCCTGTGTAGGCACAAAGGTGCCCCTACCCACTGCGTTCAGGCAGCAGGCACAGGTTGTTTTTCCGCTAAATACGGCTTTGGTGGTCCACGCTTCCCAAAGACTTCCAGGGTGATCAGGGTGCCGGTTTTGCAGCAGGGGCACTTTCGTAGCAGTGTGTTTACCGGGTTTGCTTTTCGTTCAACAGGGGGCTTGGCCAAATGCGGGCTAACGAATAAAATTTCAGCATTTATTCTCTATTTTACATTTGAATATGGGCTAAGATGACGTGCAATGAATATCCGCACTTCGCCAAGCTCTTTCCGTTGTGCACAACTAAAACCATCACTAAATGCAGAGAACAGTTCTATTTTTTTTATTACCATTTCTCTTTCCTGTAGTCTGACATCAAAACAAGCCACTTGTGATAAGTTCAGGACTGGTAAATTTCTATCTCATTCGGCGTTTGACCAGCGTACCATAGTTGAAAGAAATGATACGATGCAACTTGAAACAAATGACGTGACCGGATTAGTTATGCGGGCAAGAATAAAATGGAATGGTCCATGTGAATACCTGCTCATAAATCCCGAAGAAAAGGATAGTGCAGGCGTGTTCAAACCTATGTTTGGCGGTAAAACTGTGACAGGGAAAATAATAAAAGCGGAAAATGACTACTGCGTCTATGAAGCAAGCATGGAAGGTGTGAGCATGAGAATGATTGACACATTAAAAGTGTTGAAATGAGCCATCAGGTCGCACGCTGGATGCGCACAACACATGTGGCCGTTGCACAACTCACTTGTAATCGCTTGCATTTGACCTGACAGTGTGAGCTCCCTAGTGGCTTACCGGACGGGACCCATTTTGGCTCCTTAATCCACTCCAAAAAGAATTACTTAGTTTGTTACTCGATTTTTTACTCGATTAATTCAACAGGCGCTCATAAATCTCCTATATTTTTACTGAGGCAGACTTGATGTTTCAAAAATACTAATTTGACTACCTTTTTTAGTTGCTTCAAAACTATTTTAAATTCTATTTTTTTCAGGAAAGTCAGTCGCCGTATTGTAGGCTTCCCCGCAATTGTGCTGGTAAATATTTCAATTCAGTTATCCCCTTTTCATCATCAAATTTTTCAACTACATCTATAAAGTCAAGTTTTCGAATTTTTAATTTTTCTCCTAACAGGTTTGTCAATATTAGGTCTGCAGCAAGTTCTTTCGTTGCGGTTCTATCAGAACTGGTATAACCCTTAACCAGATTACTCAAATTCGGAATCATAAATTAGTAGAGTTATTAAAATTCAGCGGAGCAGAAGCCCGAATAGTTGCATCATTACAACGAATGGGCATTAGTTTGCAATTGGGACCCAGAAAAGAGGTATGTTAGTCAGAATTGGACGTCCAAAAAAGCCACGGATTTTATGAATTCTGCCCGTATAATCTTGAAGGGAATTGGTTAGTTTTGTAAAATGAACAAATTCGTTCAACTAAAAAATCGACGACTCGTAAGGCTGCTTCCTCTGGAAGAACAGCGCAATCTCGTTCAAGGGTAGTTGCTGATCGTAATGGACGAGTTGGGGCAGTATCAAAAAAGGCAAGCGCAACCGATGATATTCAGTATGTACTTCCATTGGGCAATGGCTGGGTTATCAAAGCGTCCAAATCCGCTAAATTCACTGCTATAACTGATTCTAAGACCGAAGCTATTTCTATTGCTCGTACAATTGCACGTACAAAACATACCCAATTGGTTGTTCATGGAAAAAATGGAGCGGTTGAAATGAAAGAGAATTATGTGTCGTAATCAACAATAACTTACTTTTCACAAAAAGGCATTTCAAATAAAGAAATGCCTTTTCTTTTTGAAAAATAATACTCTCGAAAAGCCTGGGAAAAATGTCATTAGGGAAATTCACCAAGAACTGGACAATGCAGTATCTGAGGCTTATGGTTTTTCAAACCGAAGAGACAGTTTGGAACAATTATTAGAACTGAATTTCATTATAGCCGAAAAGAATCTGAGAAAGAATTTGTGCAGAAGCCAAGCTTACCTCAATTTGTCAATGATAAAGAAAAGTTTGTTAGCGAGGATTGTGTGAAATTTTAACCTAACAATAGAAAAGATACCGGACCCGAAAGGGAGTGGCGAGATTCGAAAGAACAACTGGATAAAAGTGAATGAATCGACTCGTTCCGTTATATTGCGGAAAAAATGCCAGGTCTTCAGTTTTATATTGAGCTTATAGACAGCAACCCACATGTTTGGCGCCGGATTGTTGTTCCTTATGAATACACCTTTTATAAATTACATTTGGTTATACAGGGAGCATTGGGATGGGAGAATTACCATCTATTTCAATTTTCAGAAACTGGATTTTTAGATAAAGTTTGCTATGGAGAGGTAACAGCCGAAACGGATTCTGATCCTGAACACCAAGTTAAAGATGCAAAAAGGTCGAAAATTAAGCAGGTCTTTAATCATGATCAGAAAAGGTTTAATTATATCTACGATTTTGGGGACAACTGGAAACACCATGTTGTATTTGAAAAATTTGTTGATGAAGATATAGAAAGACCGTATTGCATTGAGGGCAAGAACGCTTGCCCGCCCGAAGACTGTGGCGGAATAGGCGGGTATGCTGCGATGATCGAGGCCTTAAAAGAACCTGACAATCCCGAAGGGGGAAATTATAGGGAATGGCTGAACTTGGGTCCCGACGAAGAATGGGATCCGACACTTTGCAATGTTCGAGAAATTAATAAAAGATTGTGCTTGTTGGAATAATTTCTAAATCGTACTCGGCAAACAGGCATCACTCACCTTGTATTCCTTCAATCACTTTCTACTTTGTCGCCATGCGCCTCTGAATTTATGAAGTAGACTGAAATTATTTTAAAAGATATAAACCATGAATGACCTAACGTATTGTTATACCATTTTTGGCGATGTCATTCCGGGCGTTCATTTTCATGAACCAAAATTTCCTGATCACACTGTTTTAATACAAAAAAACAGAATAAAAGATTACAACGCCATTGGGCCAAATGCCTTTTTCGTTTGAACGGTTTGAAAGAGCTGTTCAAAAAGTTCGCCTTCTGCCAAGCACCACATCAGATAACGTTTACAGGGAACAGGAAAAAATAAAATCTGCAGGCGATGACTTCATTTGGTTCGTACCAATTATAAAACCATCAAGGTTAGAATTTCAGCTATTAGCTACCTTGAAGGATCAGGCAATTATGTAACTCTGCATATCATAAAGGGCAAAATTCTGGTGTTGCCACATCTGAAAAATTGGAAGAACAGCTTATGCCCTATCAGTTTATCCGGGTACATAAATCCTTTATCGCTTCACTCAACCATATTGAAAGCATTGAAAAAGGATGGATCCCGGTAGACAAACAAGAGATACCAATCAGTGAATCGTACCGGAAACCATCCGGCAGATTTTGAACCGGAATTCTAAACAGTTTTAAGGAGTCATTACCTTACTTTTTTGATTGAATTAAGCAAAAAGAAAGGTCCTTACAACCCCGGTATACAGATGAGAAGAAGCTGATAAGGCTGCTTTTCCATTCTAAAATAGGTTCTATCTTTATTAACGGTTGATTGTTTTAAAAGTGCATCCCCTCCCTGGATATAACAACATTTTATCCCCCTTTCTTACTATTTATATTTCATTAAATCTGCAACCCGGTGCCGTATGTGAAGTCGCAGGTTGTCATACCGGATTCTCCTTTTGAAAATACTTGCCCCATTAGCGAGCTGCCTTACGATCACTGCTCCTATTCAATGTCCACTGAAAGACAGTGTGTACACATACATTTTGTCTAACCATTTAAAACATTGCCATGAAACGAAGTTTTACCTGGCGTACGTTCTCCCTGCTTGTTGGAGTAACCAGCCTTGTTGTACTTTCCGGGATCATCATGTCATCAAGTCACAGGGAAGCACCACTTATCTCTGAAGATCCGCAGGCAGATAACACGGATCTGTATGCGTTTAGAAGTCCGGCGGATCCAAACAAGATCATCATCATTGCCAATTACATCCCGGCCCAGCTTCCACAGGGTGGTCCCAATTATTATTCCTTTGGAGAAAACATCCGCTACGAAATCCATATCGATAACAATATCCAAACAACCGGAGAGGATAAAGATCATGGGCACAACAGCTATGGAAATTGGTTTGAAGGCTTTGGGGATTGGTTTGGTGAAAAAAAATACGGGGGTGATGATATTATCTATCGCTTCACCTTCAACAAAACCAATGAAGATCCAACTACCTTCTTTAACATCCGGCTGGGAAAACAAAACCTGAAAACCACCTATACGCTGGAAAGAAGCATTGATGGGGGCAAAAGCTTTCAAGCCATTGTAAGCGACGGGCCGGTGCCGCCACCCAATGTCGGGCCCCGTTCTATCTCCTCTCCGGTAGGGCTCAATGCGCCGGATTATGAAAGCCTTATAAACAATGCCATTACCACAGCCAGTACGGGAGAGCGGGTTTTTGCAGGCACCGCAGACGATCCTTTTTTTGTTGACCTGGGCGGTATTTTTGACCTGGGGGATGCACCCCGGCAATCAGGTCAGTCAGTGGATGGTTTAAAATGCCTCAATGTTTCTACCCTTGCTTTGGAAATTGATATCACTACGCTGCAAAAGGATCATAAGCCGGTAGCAAGCGCTGCCAACATCCTGGATGGAGATTATGTAATTGGTGTCTGGGCATCGGCCAGCCGCAGAAAGATAAGGACACTTAGAAGCCATGGCAGGGAAGATCATTTTGGTCCCTGGGTACAGGTTTCCCGCCTGGGTATGCCCCTGACCAATGAAGTAGTCATTCCAATCGGTTACAAGGACTACTGGAACAGCCTGACGCCTTATGAAGATTTAGCCAACCTGAAGGTCTTTGGCAATTTCTTTTACAATCCCGAATTGGCCTTATACATGGATGATGCACAGTTCGGAAGCGCCGTTCCTGCGTTTAGCAAATTGCGCATTCAAAAAGCGTCCCTGGGCAGCTTTGGCTTTGGCAATGGCCAGAATGGTTTGTTTGACCTGAAAGGCACTGCCGCCGTAAGCGGGACCGCTTTGGATGATGCTGTCTTTGGAAATTTGCTGTTACCGGCGCCCAACTCACCCCGCTCCGCTGACCTGTATCCCATCTTCAACACAGGAGTTCCTAACCTGCGCCCTTACCAGCTGGCAGTTGATAAACACGGCAATCCTTTGGCCGCAGGCAAACCTTTCATCAATAATTTTTTACCCAATGGAGGGGATATGCTACGGCTTAACATGGCCGTTCCTCCCACGCCAAGAAACAGCCCTGACTTTAGCTCCGAAGGTTTGATCCAGGCTGCTGTTCTGGGGTTGACCGACCCGCGTTTCAACACCACAAAAAACCTCCAGGATATTCCCAACATGGATGGTTTCCCCAATGGCCGGAGGCTGGAAGACGACGTTACCCGAATAGAACTTCAGGCGGTAAGCGGAGTGGCACTGGCAGCCATTGGGTTGTGGTACGACGATTTTACGCCGGGCGGCTCTCCTGTGACACCCCGCCTGGTCAATGTGCTTACCTATTCTACCGGGGTGGAGGCTAATGATACAGCATTCAAAGCCTCTTTCCCCTTCGAAGCTTCGCCCTGGGCCGGTACACATATCTGTAACTGTTCTGCCAATACCGCTCACCCTTCAACATCAATAAACCCTATGAGCATGCCGAACACCGGTTTGGGTATGAGCAGTCCCAGTGTGATCCTTACCACTTCACCCAATCCTTCCACCGGCAATAATACGATCAGGTACCACCTTGCTGAAGCCGCGCATATACAGA
Organism: uncultured bacterium; assembly: GCA_966095395.1. Taxonomy (GTDB): domain Bacteria; phylum Bacteroidota; class Bacteroidia; order Chitinophagales; family Chitinophagaceae; genus Flavisolibacter. The sequence continues at coordinate 30,454 of CBHTSW010000023.1, forward strand.
TAACTGTGTATGATGTATCAGGAAAGCCACTAAGGGTTCTGGTTGATAAAAACCTGGAGGCAGGTACCTATACGTTGGATTGGAACATGAGTGGCCTGGCAAAGGGCAGTTACTTTATCGGTGCTAATAAAAACGGCGTGTTGGCGCAAAGTGTGAAAGTAATTAAACAATAAAAACGCAACCGTCAATCATGAAATAGTAACGGACTTTTTCTAAATACACTTGTTATAAGAGACGACGGCACAAAACAGCTTTCACTGATTGGCGGTTGACTTTTCAATATAAGGCCATGAAAAAGAAATATGCATACGGTGCTTTGCTGATCCTTTTCCTGTGTATGACGGCTTTTATCATTGTCCGGTATGAAATAAAAAATAAACCGGTTGCTTTTTATCCGCTGCTGGAGAGAAAAGGAGGAGAGTCACAAACAGCTGAATGGGCCAGTACAAAAAATACGGGTGATAAACTGATACGTGTTGTCAGGGATAATGAGAATGATCTCAAAAGCAGGATGGCCCTGGCAACCCTTTATCTGCGGGAAGCCCGCATTACGGGTAATAACATGTATTACGATGGCGCTGCTTTACGCTATATTAATGAAGTGCTGGCGAAGGACCCGAACCATTTTGAAGCACTCACTTTAAAAGCCATGATCTACCTGTCCCAGCATCATTTTAGCGATGGCCTGGCCCTTGCTCAAAAAGCACAGCAGATCAATCCCTATAATGCCTTTGTTTATGGCCTGCTGGTGGATGCCCATGTAGAATTAGGCCATTACGATGAAGCGGTAAAGAACTCTGATGAAATGGTTTCCATCCGCCCGGATATAAGATCCTATGCCCGTATTTCCTACCTGCGTGAAATTTATGGCGACTATCCCGGTGCTATTGACGCTATGAAGCTGGCCGTGGAGGCCGGGGGATATGGCGATGAGGCCACCGAATGGAGCCGGGTGCAGTTGGGGAAATTGTATGAGTACACGGGGGATTTGAAAGCCGCTGAAATGCATTATACCATTGCCCTGAACGAGCGGCCCGGTTATGCTTATGCACTGGCCGGACTGGCGCATATCGCTCTTGCTGCTAAAGAATATAAAAAGGCCATTTCATTTTATGAGAGGGCCGATCAATCGGTTCATGATTATGCTTTTAAAGAGGCCCTGGCCCAAATTTATTTTGCCATGGGTGATACAAAAAAAGGAAAAGACCTGTTACAGACCGTTATAGATGGAATGACAAAAGAAGCCCAAAAAGGCGAACAGGATGAAAACGTGGGCCACTATGCAGACCGGGAACTGGCCCATGCTTACTTACTGATAAATGAACCTGGTAAAGCCCTGCAACATGCATTGACAGAGTATAACCGCCGCCCCCGTAATATTGATGTAAATGAGACGGTAGCCTGGGTTTATTATAATAAAGGTGAGGCACAAAAAGCAGTGCCGTATATGAATGCAGCCTTAAAAACCGGCAGCAAAAATCCCTCCCTTTTATGTCAGGCCGGACTGATATATGCAAAAGCTTCTGAGAAGAGTAAAGCAAAACAACTATTGGAACAGGCTCTTAAAAATAACCCAAACATTGATCTCTCCCTGAGACAGGAAAGCGCTGATGCTTTAAAAAAATTATAACCAACATTGAAGGTTTCCACATCATATCAAAAGTATTTATTCCCAGCCTTACTGTTGCTATTGATAACTCCAAAGCTATCTGCACATACGATTAATTACAACTTAGAGAATACACCCCTGCACCATGTAGTCGGGTTTTATCTAAGGCTTGGTATCGAACATATTATTCCCAATGGACTTGATCATATTTTGTTTGTTGTGGGCTTATGCCTTTTAAGCACCAAACCCAAAACCATTCTTTGGCAGGCTACAGCCTTTACAGTGGCACACTCCGTTACATTGGCACTGAGCATGAAGGGAGTCATCACACTTACGCCTGCTATCGTAGAGCCGATGATTGCCCTGTCCATTCTTTTTGTAGCGCTGGAGAACATTTTACTTAGTGAATTAAAAGCAGGACGCATTCTTGTGGTTTTTCTTTTCGGGCTGATACACGGCCTTGGTTTTGCAAGTGCACTCAATGAAATTGGCTTACCCAGAAATCAATTCCTCACTTCCATTCTATCCTTTAATATTGGTGTTGAAATAGGACAGGTACTGGTGATTGCCTTCGTGTTTGTATTCCTTATTTTCCCCTTTGGTAAAAAGCAATTATATAGGAAATGGCTGGTCTTTCCGCTCTCCGCCATCATTGCTCTGGTTGCCTTGTGGTGGACGATTCAAAGGATGTAAAAGGCCGCCCTTTGAACTTTGGCAAGGTGTGCGCCATTCATACCGGTGTGCGATCGCTCCTGGGCAGCTGATAGGATCGGCAAAAAATCGGCTGATCATAACAGTTGGCGTTAACAAGATTAAATCAATCCTGCCACCTTTGCCAGGCAGGCATTCGGCTTAGAACTTTTTTACGGCAAAAGGGGAAGGAACGGCCACAAAACAAACCTTTGCATCAGCCTAATGAACAAGGCCATTCAACCCTTAAACCTTTACACCTTTTCTATCCCGTGGCATACAAAATACGGCCCTCCATTTCGGGTTGTTTTCTTCCGGCCTTTTGGTTGCCCCCAGGGCGTAAACCTTTGCCTTGCCTGTAATGACCAGCAACAGGTTGGCATTGCCCCCGCCAGGAGGCCACACTGGCCGGGGATTTGCAACAAACAAAGCAAAGCGCTGCTCATGAAAAGCAATAAAGTGCTGCCTCTTGTGCTGGTCTTCCTTGTTTTTTGTCTGTGTTGTCAGGGCCAGCAAAAACACCAAAAGCACAAACACAAAAAAACCGGAAACCAAACCATCAGTAAAAAAGACAACCCGATAACCCCTGCCAATACAGGCGCGGCCCATTGCGATACCGCCCTCTGGAACTATGTATATAACCCTGAACGGTTGCAGCTTATGGACCGGTGCAAAACCGTAACCGGAACTATTGAAGAAAGCCATGCCGAGGAAGATGGCGACCAGCACATGCTGCTAAAGCTGGACAACGGGCAGGAAGGCCTGCTGGCCAAAAAAAATAAAACCAAAAAGCAGGGCTGCCTGGTAATTGAAGCGGTTTGTGTAAATAAGGTAAGGCTGAAGAAAGTAGGCCATACCTGTAAGGGGTATATCAATCACATACAAATTCCCAAACCGGGCGACCATGTCCGGGTAACAGGCAGCCTGGTAAACGATACCCACAATGGCTGGAATGAAATTCATCCCATAATGAAAATAGAGACGTACTAGCCCAACTTGTATAAGTCCAATTCACTTTTGGAAAGCGAACTTTTTACGTGCTTATGGCAGGGAAGGTGCAGCGGCCACCGGGCGGCTTGCAGTGCCTGACAGAGATCAGCAGGCGGCCTGCTGCACATCATCGGGTGAAGCCTGCCGTATGCGTATTTTGAGGGTTTAAGAAGCAGTTATGGCAGACACTCCACGCAAAAGGACGGCATCCACCCACGATGCTATTTATGGAATGGGTTTTATTGGCGCCCTGGTCTATTTTATCCAAACCGCCACCAGTTTTTGGATGGGAGCCCTGGGCCTGGTAAAAGCCATCTTCTGGCCCGGGTTTTTGGTGTATCACCTGTTGCAGTATTTAAAGATGTAGAAGGGAAGATGTTTTAAAGACGGCTGATGCACCGGGGCACTCCAACACGTCTATAACCAAAGAGCCTGCATTTTTTTGGCGCAGGAAGAAACAGCCCTTTCTACAATTGATTCAGTGGTATCGGCAGTTCATGGAAAAACACCGGGTACCGGATGCGCCCATGACGCATCTTAGCAAAAAAAGCTGTCATACCCCGGAGCAAACCCATTCCGGTCAAATGTTCAAATCAAAAACAAAGATGAAAACAAGAACGATCACTGTCATGCTGGGGGCATTACTACTGGCTGCCTGTAAAAAGCAACCCTTACCATCACCGGTAGAAGAAAACCACCGGGTAGCCATAAAATTGAACGGCACCTACCTGGCGCCTGAAAAAATAGATTCCGCACGGCTCACCTGGGAGACCAACGGTAAGGTCCAGGAAGAAAGACTGCAGCTATCCCATGACACCCTGTTTACAGAAACGAAACACCTTGATAAAGGAAGAGGAGTTCTTACGGTGCAGCTTTTTACCAGCATTGAATTGCGGCAACGAAAGCTGCAATGGGAAAAAAGAACAGACCTAACGTTAAAGGACGGCCAGTCGGTTGATTGGGCAGCCCCATTGAATTTTGAGGACACCAGCTGGTTCCCCAGGGTAATTATGATCGATGCGCCGACAAACTTTACCGCCATCGTTGCGCTTCGGCCCGATGATGCCTACTTCCTGCTGAAGAATATCCCGCCCGGTTTTAAAATAGAACTGGAACGCAACTACGTGGCCACTCCCGGCGGCGCCGTGATTGTGGGCGGCGGCCTTTGGAAATGCAATACAGTATGTACAGATGCAAGAGGTATAATTGAAAACCGTGACTTCTTCCGTCCGCTGGCCGGCCAGATGAAGGACCGTGTATACAAAATGGTGGAGGTAGGTATTGGGTTGTTTGGCGATAACTATTCCTCGGGCCCCGGATTTTATTTCAACCATTGGTAGGCGTTAGGGAACGATCGGGCAGTGCCCGGTAAAGAAAACTAAAAGTGGTCTCATAACTGGACTTTTTATAGCGTGAGTGGTGAGTGGCCAGTAGTGAGTAATGCAAACCCCCTGTCAGGGAAACCCTCATGAGACGTGAGAGGTGAGACAGCCGCCGCCTCTCTGCTTTGTATTATCCATGAACTATCAACTAATAGCCGTCTGGTATAAGAGAGTTTTCCCACTCGCCTCTCACCACTGACCCCCTCTGCTGTCCACCTGGAAGCGGCTGGGTATCAGGTCTTCTTATGCACATAAATAATGGAATCGATCCGGCTTTCCATTTTGGCGTCCTCTTCAAACCGGCCCAGGTAAAACTCCTCATAAAAAGCTTTGATAATGGCAGCCACAGGGGTGGCCAGCAGGATGCCCACAAAACCAAAGGCCGCCCCCATCGCCAGCAAAACAAACAGCACGGAAACGGGGTGAAGGTTCATAGTAGAGGAGCGAAGCCTGGGCATAATAAAATCACCAACGATTTCAGCCAGTATCAAAAAGAAAACAGCCACCCATACAGCGGTCATGGCGCTAATGGATAGCGATACCAATACCGGCGGCACCGCCATAATGTAAAACCCTATTCGGGGGATCATTTCAGCAAAAAACGTTAACGCACCCCATACCCAGGCCCCGGGAACATGCATCAGGCTTAAAAAAAGCACCACGCATACGGCTTCTATAAATCCGCCAATCAAATTGGACCGCATCCATCCAATGATCATTATAGAAGATTGAATGAAGGCTCTTTGTGCTTTATCCCTTTGCGGCGGACTAAACAGCGAAAGATACAGTTCAACCATAGGCCGCGGATCGATCACCATATAGGCCACGATGCTGATAAAAACGATCACCAGCAATACGGATCCGATCAATGAAATAGAGTACCCTCCGATACGCCATAAGGCGCCGGGTAAAAAAAATGTCCACCCGGACGGCGCCGTTCCTGCGGAGGGTTCTTTTACCAGGCCGGGGAAATTTTTGAGCCAGCCGGAGACGGCATCCTGTATCCTGGCCGTATACAGGGGCAAATCAAGGATCAGCGTTTTTAACTGCACCATGATCTTGGGTATGATCAACCACCCCAATAAACCTATGACAAGAAAAAGAATAAAAAAAACAAGTAGTGCAGCCCAGAGCCTGCGAATGTTTTTTTGCTCCAGCCGCGTAACAGGGGCATTAATACTAATAGCAACGACGATGGCCAGCAATAACAGCAAAACAATACTGAGTACGGTGTACAAAAACCAAAGCAGTATAAAAATGCCCGCGGCAAAAGCGATCGCTTGTACAAGGGCTTGATAAAGACTGGCAGGGGCCTTTTGCATAGCAGGTGTTTGTAGGAAAGGAATCTGTTTGCGCCCAGGCAGGCATAGCGATTACTAAGGTAAGCCAATACCAGCAGCTATAACAATGCCCTTCCCCCGGGATTCCGGTTCATGTCTTTTTTTGAATTCCAGGGTAATACCATCCCTTCGGAATTATAGGGGGTTTGCCTGCTGATTTTTAATTTAGGTACGGTTATCTTTCCTTTACTTCTTTTATGTAAAGCCCCCGGGATAGTTCTTATTTTTATAGTACGCTTCCTGTTATGAAAAATATTTTCACAGGCACCAATTCCCTGCACAGGCGTTTAAGGTTGTACATCTCTTTAGGTCTTACCGCTGTGGTTTACGGGTTCATCAGGGGGCACTACTCTGCCGCTTTTACGTTTATGCTTTGCTGGATCAGCTTTTCAGCCACGCTTTTATTTTTCCTTTGGGCCATTATCGTAACCAACCACCCCAGGGATATGGCCATTGTGGCCAGTGAGGAAGATTCCAGCCGGATGGTTATTTTTTTATTTGCACTGGGGGCCGCCGTGGCAAGCCTTTTTGCCATTATTTTTCTTTTACAATCCTCGCCGCAGAGTTCCAAATCCGGTTTCAGCAGCCATATTTTGCTGGCCGCTGCAGCCGTTGGTTTCAGCTGGATACTCATCCATACGTTATTTACCATCCGGTATGCACACATGTATTACAGCTTTTCTACCCGCGAAGAAAAAAAACAAAAGCGCCACTCCGGCGGACTCATTTTTCCTGGTGAAAACCAACCCGACTTTCTCGACTTTGCCTATTTTTCCTTTGTGCTGGGTATGACCTTCCAGGTATCCGACGTGCAGATCACGGATCGCGGCATCCGCCGGCTGGCCATCCTGCACGGGCTCCTGTCGTTCGTATACAATACAGCCATTGTAGCGCTGGGCATCAATATTATTTCGGGTGCCTTAAGGTAAATAAACCGGACCATCCCCTTTTATTTTTTCGCCCTATTTACCCACGCATATCTTTGTGCCTTAAAGCCTGCCCTTTGCTAAAAAGTGAAGCTTACCGGCATTTTAGACTAGCTGCCGCTTTTAGCCTGGTATTAGCTGTTTTACTGGCAGCCTTCATCACTATTTACGGCAAGCATCATTCGTTTTTGATCATCAACGGTTTTCATAGTCCCCCGTTTGATTTCATCTTCCATTATTTTACGTACCTGGGCGACGGGCTGGTTTGGATACCCTTGCTGGTTTATGTTTTCCTGTATAAAAGGACGTTTTTGTTCACGGTGATCACGGCGTTTGTTATTTGCACGGTGCTCATCCAGTTTTGCAAGTGGGTGATCTTTGCCGATGCCCTGCGGCCGTTGGCGGAGCTGAACAACCAGGTGCGGGTGGTGCGGGGCGAAGACGTTCACCGCATCAGCAGTTTTCCTTCAGGCCATACCAGTATAGCCTTTACCTATGCCCTGTTGATGGCCTTTTTGGTAAAAAGGCTCTTTTGGACCTTCTTCTTTCCGCTGGTGGCTTTTTTTGTAGGGTATTCCAGGATCTACCTGGGCCAACATTTTGTAACCGATGTTTTTGCAGGGATCCTTGTGGGCATGACATCGGCCTTTCTCGCCCTGGTTATTTACGAACGGTTTCATCAAATCAAGGCACGGAAAAAGGCCTGCACATAACATGGGCGGGTGTTGCACAACGTAAGAAAACAAGGACTAAGTTATTTTAGATAAGGAAAGACGGGGCGCATGGTTGATTCAAAAGTGTAGTTTATATTACACTGGTTTAGCCCTTTCTTAAAGGCTTTTGATGGCATGCCGGCCCTGTAATAGCCACTTGGCTTTATGTAAGCATCTATTAAAAATGAAATCAAATAAAAATGCGGATGCGATGCTCAACGTGGCGGCTCCGCTCCTGCTTGGTTTTTTACTTTATTTTATAGGGCATCACCCTTTAGTTCCAACGCTGGTTAGAAATCATCTGGCAGATGGATTATGGGCGTATGCATTTATTTCTTCCCTGCTTATCATCTGGAACCGGGAGATGAATACGACTTGGATGATAATCCCTTTTTTCATTGCTGCGGGTTTTGAATCGCTGCAGTATTATGGCAAAATCGAGGGCACCGGTGATGCCTATGATATGGTTACTTACTGGCTGTTTTTTATGATCCCCCTGAAAACGAACAAATTTTTTAAAACTCATTTTCAAAGCTGAAACCTTACTAATGCAAAAACAATTGCTTTCATTGTCAGCCGTCATCCTGTTTATTTTCCTGGCAGCCGCTTCAAAGGTCAACAAGATTCACTGGGGAGCGTTTAACTACAACAACAAGGTAGAAGCCAGGTCAGACAGTGGAAATTATCTTGTAAACAATGACGGAACAAAAATCTATGGGAATAAAATTACCTGGAAGTCCGGCCTGTTGACAAAAGATCAGATACAAATAGACGATCAAAAATTTAAAATGGATGATATAAAGGGATACCGGCAAGGCACAACCTTTTACCGCCGGCATGGCAACGGGTATATAAAAAGAATCGTACAGGGTAAAATGAACGTGTACGTCCAGTTTACTGACGTCACAAGCACCTCTACCGACCGTAATGGTTTCACGCGAACCCGTACCTACACAAGAACTGACCACTATGCGCAGAAAGGAGAAGACGGGCCAATGGTTCCTTTTGCTGGACAGGACGATATCAAAAAACTACTGGGCGATTGCCCTTTGGCTGTGCAAATGATTGACATGAGTAATTCAAAAATCAGGAAAGCCATAAAAGAAAACCCCAATTATCTCAATGCCATCTTTGAAACCTATAATAACGACTGTAAACCGGTCCAAACGAACAACCGCTGAAACGGGCTTACCAAATAGCTTCAAAAGCCCACTCCCTAACAGTAACGGCTAAACCGTTTACCATACGCTGCGGAGCAGGCCCTGGCCCATCCGGCTTTACCGGCCGGGGTTCCATTCCATGGGCTTTGCCACAGGGGTGCCCTTCCCCGGAGAAAAGCCAGGCCTCAGCAGCACCTGTATACTTACCTCTTGTACCCTTTATGGAAAGGGAATGGTATATAAATGAAGTATGGATGAGGCACGGATCGTGTGCGGGAGGATATGGAAAAACTACGATACGCTTTTAAAAAAGGAGGGGGCCGGCCGTAATAACCCTAAGGATATATACAAAAAAACCCGGTAGGACTGATCCTTAAAAAAAACTTTTATCATTCCTGTAACATCCCTCCTTCTACCTTCGTCAAACCATTCAAACCAAAGCCATGAAAAAGGTATTTACTGGCAAAATAGTGCTGATTGCTGTCCTTTTTGTCTTACTCGTTTCTGCCTTCTCTTTTGTTGCCTACATAAAAACCCGCAGCATGTGTTCACAGGCGGAAGAATGTTGTACCAAAAAACAGCCGCAGGGCAGCAGCGAAATGCTTTGGGATGTCCTTTCCCGCCAATTTGTATCAGCGGTACATCTCCCCTGAAAAATATTTTCTTCCTTTGCTGTAACTTTTAGTTGGCTGCACCGTTTTACTGCAGAATCAAGCTGTCTGTTCACTGTTTATGACCGAAAAAGAATATAACGACTGTGTCACCCAATATGCGGATAACGTGTACCGGTTTATTGTAAAAAACCTGCGCCACGAAGAAGATGCCCGCGACGTAGTGCAAACAGCTTTTGAAAAGCTCTGGCGCAACCGCACCGAAGTGGAAGGAGCCAAATCCAAATCATACCTTTTTACAGTGGCCTACAACCAGATGATCGATCATTTGCGCAAGGTGAAAAGGGTGTCATTTAAAGACGAGTTTAAAGAAGAAACAAGGGTACACCATAAAGAGATCAATAACACAAGGGCTGTTTTAAACGAAGCCCTGGCCCGGTTAAGCGAAACACAACGGTCCCTGGTCATGCTCAAAGACTACGAAGGCTACAGCTACGAAGAAATTGGACGGATCACCAACCTCAGCGAAAGCCAGGTGAAAGTGTATTTGCACCGTGCCCGCTTACAACTAAAAGAGTACATCGTAAAAGTTGAAAATGTCATTTAACGCCAACGATAACAATACCATCAACCTGGGTAACTACGAGGAGTATTTTATCCTGTATATGGATAATGAACTCACCGTTGACCAAAGAAAAATGGTAGATGCTTTTTTAACTGCCAACCCTGATCTGCAGGCGGAATTGGAAATGCTGTTGAGCACCAGGTTGCCGGCAGAAGAATTTTCTTTTAACAAAGAAATCTTGCTGGCCGGTAGCATGAAGCTGAATGCAGTGGATGAAGAACTGTTGCTTTATATAGATAATGAATTGCCTGGAGAAAAGAAAAAGATCGTTGAATGGGAATTAGCTTCCAACCCCACCTACCAACAACAACACCAACAGCTTTTACAAACAAGGCTCGATGCTTCTGAAGTTATTTGCTATCCCAATAAAAAAGAATTGTACCGCAGAACAGAAAGAGGGGTAGCACTTAAGCCCTGGATGCGCATTGCAGCGGCTGTAATTGTAACAGCGGCAATGGGTGTTTTATATTTTGCCGGCAACAATTCCACCTCTGTTGTTCCGCCTGTAACGGCTGAAGTGAAAGAACCCCAAATAAATACAGAGCCGGCTCAAAATGAGGCAAGGACTGCTGAGAAGCCTTCTCAACAACCAGCGATTGCAGAAAATCTTACTCCCGAATCAAATCATGTAGAGCAGGCAGGAAAAGAAAAAACAGAAAGGAATAATGAAGTAAAATATGCTGCTCAGCCAATCACTGATGCTATAGCCCATACGGCAACCGAAGATGTGGTGAGCACAACGCCATTGGTAAGAAGCACAACTGCCATTGCACTTCATTCAAACCTGGAAGCAACTACTGCTTCTTTTGATCCAACTAAAGAAATCCTTAACACTTCGGCTGTAACATCTGCTTCTTCTCAACGTAACACTACTATAAGCGCTACAGCACCTCCGGTACCAGGTAATGATGTAGCCGACAACAACGAACGCAAAGGATCCTTCAAAAGTTTCCTGCGCAAAGCCACCAGGCTGATCGAAAGAAAAACAGGGATTGATCCCACCAGTGGTGAGGAGGATGAACTGCTGATCGGCGCGGTTGCCCTAAAACTTAAATAATCACATTTTCAAATCAACACAGTATGAAAAAATTACTACTTGCAGCCATTGCATTCAGCCTCACTATGTCTGCCTTTGCGCAAACAGATACCACCAACACAGAAAGGGCTGATACCATCCGCATCGGGGGAATGATCATTATAAAAAAACCCGGCAAAGATGGCAAGGAAGATAAAGAGGTCATCCTGTCCAACCGCAGGAAAAAAAGCAATGCCAATGTAAGCACCAACTGGTTTATTATAGACCTGGGCTTTGCCAACTTCAACGACAAGACCAATTATAGCTCGGCAGAAGCAATGGCCTTTGCGCCCGGCTTCGATAAAGACAAACTCGAACTACGCACGGCCAAATCCGTGAACGTAAACATCTGGTTCTTTATGCAGCGCCTGAACCTTATCAAACACGCCGTCAACCTGAAATACGGGCTGGGTCTTGAATTGAACAACTATCATTTCGACGACAAAAGAGTGCACTTTCAAAAGAACCCCACGCTCATCCTATTGGATGATGCCTACGCCAATTTAAAAAAGAACAAACTCGCCGCCGATTATATCACGGTTCCCATGATGCTGAATTTTAACTTCACACCCAACAGGGGCAGGGCCTTTGGTCTCAGTGCAGGTGTAAGTGCCGGCTACCTGTACTCGGCCCGCCAGAAAATAAAAGACAGTGACGACAAACATAAATTGCATGACGACTTCGACCTGCGCAACTGGAAGCTTTCCTATATAGGCGAATTAAACCTGGGCCCTGTAAAGCTCTATGGTTCTTACGCCATGAAAAGCATGTGGGAAAAAGGTTTGGATCAAACACCCTATAACGTAGGTGTCCGGTTGGGTAACTGGTAATCTTACGTACCGCTGTTGCCGGTTAAAATCCCTTTGTCAAAAGCAAGGGGATTCTTTATTTTGCAAAGGCTCGTTAAAAGATACCCACGAAGCAAAATAAAAATAAATTTGGCAGCGTTACCCTTTTGACAACCGCTAAACCTTTCAATATGAAAACCGCCGTTTTTCTTTCGTGCCTGGTGGCAGCAGGAGGCTTTTTAATGAACCGTCATTCTTCCACGCCAACCGCCGGCCTTCCTTCGTATAAAGCAACCACCTCGAAGCGGGTTTCAGCATCTATGCCCATTGCACCGGTCTCCATTGTGATTGACAAATCCGATTATGAATTATACGTGTACGATGCCAAAGGCTGGTACGCCACCTATCCCGTAGTATTTGGCAATAATTCCCTGGCCGATAAAAAAATGGAAGGCGACAGGAACACACCGGAAGGAAGCTTTAGAATTGCCAGCAAACGGGTGCACGATAAATGGACCCGCTTTTTAGGATTGGATTATCCCACACCGGAAAGCCTGGCCCGGTTCAACGAAAGAAAAAGACGCGGCGAGATTCCTTCTTCGGCCCGCCCCGGCGCCGGCATTGGCATCCACGGTGTGTGGCCGCACGAAGATTTTGTAGTGGACCGTTATAAGAACTGGACCAACGGCTGCATCTCTTTAAAAAACAGCGATGTGGAAGACCTGTACCGGTATGTGCCCCTGGGCACCCCGGTTACCATTAGAAAATGATCAATGGCCCTGTAAGAACTGCACCATCTCTTTTTTCCATCGGATCGGGTCCTGGTTCAACAAAGAAGAATGAACCGCATCTTCGTAAACCACCAGCTTTTTATTTTTTGAAGTAAGGTGATCAAAAATGTTTTGGGTTTCTTCTTCTGTTACCAGGTGGTCGTTTGTTCCCCACTGCAACAAAACCGGGCAATCTATGGTTTCAGCATACCGGCTGGTTTTATGACTGAAAACAGGAAATGAATTTTCCAGCCCGATCCAGCAAGTGACAGGAACAGCAAAAATGGTTTGCGGAAACCCAAAACTCCGTCCCCTTGCTTTGACATGATCCAGCAGCCCGTCAAAAGGCATTTCAAGCACGATCCCGGAGACATTTAAACGGTACACCGAAACAGCCCTGGCTATGGTCACGGCCCCCATTGAGCCGCCGAATAAAAATACCCGGTTCTCGTTTTTCCTTTTTAAAAAATTGAAGGCCAGTTTTACTTCTTCGGCTTCATCGTAACCCAGTGTCGTATTCATGCCCCCGCTTTTCCCATGCCCCCTGAAATCAAGCAGCAAAACATTATATCCCTGATCCCTGAAAAACCTGGCTTCCGGTAAATAGTAGGCTTTGTTGGAAGTAAGGCCGTGAAACAAACAAACAGTGCCTTTCGCCTTTGCAACAGTACTGTACCACGCCTTTATTTCAACACCACGCTTACCCTTGAATGTAAGGTTCATAAAAGGGAAATCGGGCAGCGGTTCATCACCATTCTTGCCGAAGGCAGGTCCCTTAAATAATTTCCACGTTTTATCCAGTACATTTTTGGGCTGCGCCACATTCCATTCACCGGGCTTCTCAAAAAAATGCGTGAACTTATAGGCATAAAGGGCAGCAGAAATATTGCCCAATACCAATTGAGTGAGCAGGACCCAAAGTGTCCACCTTAGTACCGTACGCAGTTTTGGCTTATTTTTTAACAACATATAGGAAACAGGGATGGGCGGTCCGTTACACCTTCCTGGTATCTTTTGAACGCATCAATTATGTTTCAGCTTACAACCTTCCATTAGCAATTTGCTCCACCACTCCCGGGTCCAGCAGCGTTGTGGTATCACCCAGGTTCTGGGTTTCCCCTTCGGCTATTTTACGCAAAATGCGCCGCATGATCTTCCCGCTTCTTGTCTTAGGCAGCCCGGTTACAAATTGAATCTTATCGGGTTTGGCAATCGGGCCAATGATCCTTGATACGGTCTGCAGGATGTCCTTGCGCCGCAGGTCTTCATCGCCGTGTTTTCCCTGCGAAATCACATAGGCATAAATGCCCTGCCCTTTAATGTCGTGCGGGTAACCCACTACCGCACTCTCCACCACATCCGTGTGCATGTTGATGGCGTTCTCCACTTCGGCGGTACCAATACGGTGGCCGCTAACGTTCAATACATCGTCTACCCTTCCGGTGATCCGGTAATTTCCCTCTTCATCACGCAGGGCCCCGTCGCCGGTGAAATATAAATTCTCATACGTTGAAAAATAGGTCTGCCGGCAGCGTTCATGATCGCCATAGGTGGTCCGAATGATGGAAGGCCATGGCGCTTTCATGCATAAATTGCCCGAGGCCGGGTTGCCCTTTACCTCCACGCCGTTTTCATCCACCAAAATGGGTTGCACACCCGGCAGGGGCAGGGTAGCATAACTGGGCTTGGCCGGGGTAACACCCGCCAGGTTTGAAATTAGGATGCCACCGGTTTCCGTTTGCCACCAGGTATCCACAATGGGGCATCTTCCCTTTCCTACATGCTCGTCGTACCAGTGCCAGGCTTCCTCGTTGATAGGTTCGCCCACGGTGCCCAATACCCGCAGCGAAGAAAGGTCGCGGCCCTCCAGGGGCTTTAAACCAAAGCCCATTAAAGACCGGATGGCCGTAGGCGCGGTGTATAAAATATTGACCTTATGCTTATCTACGATTTCCCAAAAACGTCCTGCATCGGGCCAGGTAGGAATGCCTTCAAACATCATAGAGGTACCCCCCGCCGCTAACGGGCCATAAACAATATAGCTGTGTCCTGTGATCCATCCGATATCCGCCGTACAGAAAAAAACTTCCCCGGGCCGGTATTGAAACGTATTGACAAAAGTGTAGGCGGTAAAAACCATATAACCGGCACAGGTATGTACCACGCCCTTGGGTTTTCCGGTGGAACCCGATGTGTATAAAATAAACAAGGGATCTTCCGCATCCATTTCAACGGCGGGCATAGAAACCACATTCTCTTTTTCCACCTGTCCTTCGGCATGTTCCATTTCATCTTCCCACCACACATCTCTCCCTTTGATCATGGAAACCGGTGTTCTTGTTCGTGTATAAACAATCACCCGTTTTACCGTTTTGTTGCCGATCAGGGCATCATCAATCACGTCTTTCAGCGGAATGACTTTTTCGCCGCGAAAGGCGCCATCGCAGGTTACAATGTATTCCGCTTTTGCATCTTCCAGCCGGTCGGCAATGCTTTGCGCAGAGAAACCGCCAAAGATCACACTATGTATAGCTCCGATCCTGGCACAACCCAATACAGCATACGCCAGTTCAGGCACCATGCCCATATAAATACAAACACGGTCGCCCTTCTTGACGCCGTTATTGATCAATACCTGCGCAAACTGGCAAACCCGCTTGTGCAAACGGTTATAGGTAACCACTCTCACCCTGTCCTCCGGGTTGTTGGGTTCCCAGATAATGGCAGGCTTGTCACCCATTTCCTTTAAGTGCCTGTCAATACAGTTTTCCGTGATGTTGAGCGTACCGCCCTGGAACCATTTTACATCCGGCTCTTTAAAATTCCACTCAAGGGTTTTATCCCATTTTTTTCTCCAGTAAAAATGATTCGCCACCTCGTCCCAAAACGCTTCGGGCTGTTCAACACTTTTTTGATAGGCTTGCTTATATTGTTCTAACGAGGTGACTTGATAAGGATATGACATAATCAGTTGTGTTATAAATGCGGGGATAAACTTACTGAGTTTACACAAATAAATAACACCTCGACAATAATAGGCCGGTAATATTATTCTGTTAACACTACGCCATTTTTAAAAATGATGTTGATGAAAAACCATTTGCCATTAATTTCGCAGCCGGTGAAAAGGAGTAAAAAAAAATATTCAGCCCTGCAGATAGCCTCCAGCATTATGATGATGCTGGCGTTGTTGTGGCTTACGGTCTGCACTCCTTTTGTGAACAAAGCGTACGAGATCAAAAAAGAAATTAGCCAGCAACATTTTCAACATCAGTGCGACGACGATTCCAATCTTTTTTCCAATACCACGGAAGAAAAAAATCCAAACAGCAATACGCTTTCAGAATATTTGCATCAAACACAACATCTCGAAAAACTATCCGTAGCACTTAACAAATTTTATAAGGGCCATCCTACTGACCTTTATTTTGAATACCATCCCGAACTTATTTCGCCTCCGCCGGAAGTGTAACCGCCCCTTATTTTTCACGCTTTTATTGTTGTTCGTTTTCTATTCACTGTTGTTCTTCATGACCCTCCGTGTTCCTGGTGGGCATGCATGCATGAGATGATGGCTCATGCAAACAGAAATTGTTCATTATTAAACTTATTGTTATGAGGCGAGTAAACTCATATGTCAAAAATATTGGCCCGGATTTCCCTTCCGCTATTGTTGTTTTCCTGGTGGCGCTTCCGCTTTGTTTAGGCGTGGCACTGGCCTCCAATGCCCCCTTGTTCAGCGGCATCATTGCCGGGTTTGTGGGAGGCATGGTTGTGGGTGCTTTAAGTGGCTCCCAGTTGAGTGTAAGCGGGCCTGCAGCCGGGTTAACAGCCATTGTAGTAGCTGCGGTTTTAAAATTACCCACCTTTGAGACCTTTCTGTTGTGCGTTTTCCTTTCCGGTATTTTTCAACTGGCACTGGGCTTTATAAAAGCCGGCGTCGTTGGTGATTACATTCCCAATGGAGTTATTAAAGGCATGCTGGCGGCTATCGGCCTGATTCTTATTTTAAACCAGTTCCCGCATTTGCTGGGCGATGACTCGCGTTTTGAAACGGATGAAGGCGTGCCACAGGCTTCGCAGGGAACTCTTTTTTCAAACTTCTTTACTGCTTTTGCGCACATCACTCCGGTAGCTCTATTGATTGGCGGTGCCTGTCTTGCCTTTCATTTTATATGGGAAAAAATAGTGGCAGGCAAAAAGGGGTTTATCAAATTGATACCGGCACCCCTGCTGGTGGTCTTTCTTGGTGTGGGCATCAATTTTCTTTTTCAGGATGCAGGCGCCCTGAAAGGAGAACACCTGGTGATGATTCCGCAGGCTTCTTCTGCCACTGAATTCTTTTCTTTTTTTACCCATCCCGATTTCAGCGCTGTAGTAAATAAAGAGGTTTGGATTACAGCCCTTACCATTGCCATTGTGGCCAGCTTGGAAACCCTGTTAAGTATAGAAGCGGTTGATGATCTGGATCCGTACCAGAGGGTTACCCATAAAGACCGCGAATTAAAGGCACAGGGCATCGGCAACATGGTCTCGGGCCTCCTCGGTGGCCTGCCCGTTACCTCTGTTATTGTAAGGTCATCGGCCAATGTCAATGCCGGGGCGAAATCAAAAATGTCAACGATTTTGCATGGTGCCCTGCTGTTAATTTGTGTGGCTTTCATTCCGGGGATATTGAACCTGATCCCCAAAGCCGCCCTGGCTGCCATTTTAATTTTCACCGGGTACAAACTGGCAAAGCCCTCTTTGTTTACATCGTTTTATAAAAAGGGATGGGATCAGTTCCTGCCCTTTGTCATTACCATCGCAGCGATCCTGCTCACCGATCTGTTGGTAGGTGTGGTGATCGGTATTGGTGTGGGCCTCTTTTTTGTGGTGCGCAGTAATTTCAAAACCTCTGTTTTTGTGGTGCACGATGAAAATAAATACTTGTTCCGCCTGCGAAAGGACGTATCTTTTTTAAATAAACCGATCATTAAAAACAAGCTGGAGGAAGTGCCTGAGAACGCGTTTGTACTGATCGATGCCAGCCGTGCTGATTTTATTGACAAGGATATTGTAGAAGTGATTGAAGACTTCATGATCCATGCGCCATTGAAGAATATAAGAACAGAGGTAAAGTACAGCCAGCACAAAAAACAGGGCTTCGATCAAAAGATTTTAAACGATCACAATAGCAAAGCGGATATCATCCGTACCCATGAAAAAAACCTGGAAGAAGTAAACGTCTGATAAATTTGTAAATTATTTAAACTACTATATGCATTCATACGAAAAATTATTATTGGAGAATAAAGCCTGGGCAGCCGAGAAAAAACACGATGATCCTGAATATTTCGAACGCCTGTCCCATATTCAAACGCCTGAGTTTTTATGGATCGGCTGCAGCGACAGCCGCGTGCCGGCTAATGAAATTACAGGTACGCAGCCCGGTGAAATCTTTGTGCACCGCAACGTAGCCAACCTGGTAATCCATACCGACGTGAACTTGCTGAGTGTGCTGGATTATGCGGTAACGCATTTGAAAGTAAAACACATCATTGTTTGCGGTCATTACGGTTGCGGTGGTGTAAAATCAGCCCTCACCAACCACGATTTTAAATATGTACTGAACATGTGGCTGCGCAATATCAAAGACGTTTACCGGCTGCACCGGCCTGAACTGGATGCCATTAAGGACGAGGAACAGCGTTGCGACCGTTTGGTAGAACTCAATGTAAAGGAACAGGTGATGCATTTGGCAAAAACTTCCATTGTGCAACGGGCCTGGAAACAAAGACAACAACCCCACCTGCACGGCTGGGTGTATGGTTTAAAAGATGGAATTATCAATCCTGTTTTTGAAATGAAGGCAGGTACGCCTATTGATCCTTTATATGAATACGATGATTTATAAGTAAACTATTAAATTATGAAATGTCCTAATTGCAACGAAACACTGATCATGGCCGACAGGCAGGGAATTGAAATAGATTATTGCCCTAATTGCAGGGGCGTTTGGCTCGACAGGGGCGAACTCGATAAGATCATTGAACGTTCGGCTTCCTATACAAAACCACCGGAGGAAGAACGCTTTGATGACCGCAAGCAATATCCCCAGCAGGGCGGCTATTACAATGATCCCAGGTATAAGCACAAAAAGAAAAAAGGATTCTTATCTGATTTTTTCGATTTTGATTAATGCAATCCCCGCCTCTGAGGCGGGGATTTTTTTTACTGCTATCAAGCTGCGGTCAAGGCAGCTGTAGGACGTGAAGGTGAGACGTGAGAAGTGAAAGATAAAAGCCGCAGAAATCCCCGGACATCGTGCATCTTGTCTCACCCCTGAGGTCTCACGTCTCACCTGTTTCTTTGTCAACATAAAACGGCTTGGCATGAGAAATCAGCTTAGTATAAGTACCACTTGTTTGAAAGTAGCACCACAATCCACGTATCATTTCATTCATCTTTCCTATTTTTAAAGCTAAACCCGAATCAATGGCGCAACCCTCCACCAGGGGCATCTGGAAAGTGATTACCGCATCCTCCGTAGGAACCCTGATTGAATGGTATGACTTTTACATCTTTGGAAGTTTATCAACGATTATTGCCGCTAAGTTTTTCCCATCCGAAAATCCAACAGCAGCTTTGCTTTCCACGCTGGCCACGTTTGCCGCAGGCTTTATTGTGCGGCCCTTTGGGGCGCTGGTGTTTGGAAGATTGGGCGATCTGATTGGACGCAAATACACTTTTTTGCTGACGCTGGTGCTGATGGGCGGCTCTACTTTTTTAATTGGATTGATTCCCTCTTATGCCACCATCGGGGCATGGGCGCCTATGCTTGTTTTGTTATTGCGGCTGTTGCAGGGCCTGGCCTTAGGCGGCGAATATGGCGGTGCTGCTACCTATGTGGCGGAACATGCCCCTGCCGAAAAAAGAGGCTTTTACACCAGCTGGATTCAAACCACGGCAACCTTAGGCCTGTTTGTTTCCCTTGGTGTCATCCTTTCCATTCGCCGCTTAGTTGGCGTGGAAGAATTTACTAACGGTAATGGCTGGAGGTATCCTTTCTTATTATCCATTGTGCTGGTGATCGTATCTATTTTCATCCGCTTAAGAATGCAGGAGTCGCCGCTGTTTGCCAAACTGAAGCAGGAAGGCAAGACCTCTGTCAATCCTTTAAAAGAAAGTTTTGGCCACAAGGATAATTTTAAAATGGTTTTGCTGGCCCTCTTTGGCGCTACTATGGGCCAGGGGGTGATCTGGTACACCGGGCAGTTTTATGCGCAAAGCTTTATTCTTACCAAGTGCAACATTGAATATGAACAGGCCAATACCATTATTTTAATTGCGCTGGCCATGGCAACGCCCTTCTTTGTACTCTTTGGAGCGCTGTCGGATAAATGGGGAAGAAAAAATATTATGCTGCTTGGAATGGCATTAGGCGTGTTCCTGTACCGGCCCATTTTTCAGCAACTGTATTCTATTGCCGATGCTTCTAAAAAAGAAGTCATTGCCAATACGGTCTCCCAAACCAATGTGGGGAACCATGTCAATGTCCCTACGGTCATTACCAATTTTACAGACGGAACCGTTTTAAAAGTGGCGTCCCGAACAACCGGAACGACGGTGCAAACCACCCGGGAGGTGCTGCTCAGCGAAAGTGGGAAATGGAAAATGATCTTTTTGGTTGCCGTTATGGTCCTGTTCGTTACTATGGTATATGGCCCTATTGCCGCCTTCCTTGTAGAAATGTTTCCAACAAAGATCCGCTACACGTCTATGTCACTGCCCTATCATATCGGCAACGGCGTTTTTGGCGGATTGGTTCCCTTTATTGCTACGCTGATAACCACGATTCCCGGCACCAATCACCTTTCCGGTTTATGGTATCCTATTGGCGTAGCCGCTTTGTGTTTTATCATTGGTGCCTTGTACCTGTCAAATAAAATAGATAAGGATGTATCAGATTGAAAAGGCAATAACGAATAATAAATCGTAAAGCTTCATTCCATCCAATCAACTCAATTAACCAACCACATGGATAAACTGAAACGTTTTTTAGGGATCATCTGGATGCTGTTAGGCCCCGCAACCATCATCGTTCTGGTTACCGGCGCCATACAAAACATTGGCGCCGGCGGCTCAGGTGATATACATAAACCATTGCCCTGGATCATCATCATCGGCATCTTCACCCCTATTGCAATTGGCCTCATGATTTTTGGCTGGTATGCCTGGAAGGGGGCTTATGATGCCCCCTGTCCCCCGCCAACCGGCGGAGAGACTTAGGTGTTAAAAGCATTTTTGTAGTAACCAGGTCTTTATATAAAGTTGATCATGGTGTTAACCGGCAGGGAGTGATTCTATCAGGCTTCTGTCGCGTCGCACACATGTACTGTAACAATATTATTAAACTGTTTATACCTAAGCCTCCCCTTTAGGAAGACAGGGGTATCTTTACACCATGTCCATAGAAGTAAAAGGTTTGCTCAAACAATATGGCGAGCAAAAAGCGGTTGATCAAATATCATTCACTGTCAATAAAGGCGAGATCGTTGGTTTCCTGGGTCCGAACGGAGCCGGCAAATCGACCACCATGAAAATGATCACCGGTTACCTGCAACCTGACGCCGGCCATATAAGCGTTAGCGGTATTGATGTAACAAAAGATCCCCTGGCCGCCAAAAAAACAATTGGCTATTTGCCCGAATCCAATGCGCTTTACTATGAAATGTACATACGGGAATATTTGGACTTTATAGCCGATGTACATGAACTGAAAAATAAAAAACAAAGAATTGAAGAAGTGATCCGGCTAACCGGCTTAACCCCCGAGAGCAGGAAAAGAATCGGGCAGCTTTCAAAAGGCTTTAAGCAAAGAGTGGGTTTAGCCGCGGCACTGCTGCACGATCCCGAAGTGCTGATCCTGGACGAACCTACCAGCGGGCTGGATCCCAACCAGATCGTTGAGATCAGGAATGTGATCAAAGAACAGGGAAAGAACAAGCTGGTGCTTTTTTCCTCTCATATTTTACAGGAAGTAGAAGCGATTTGCGACAGGGTCATTATCATCAGCAAAGGGAAACTGGTTGCCGACGATACACTGCAAAACTTACAGCAACGCTCCACCACGAATATTGTAAAGGTGCGTTTTAAAGAAAGCCTGGAGGCGGAGTGGCTCAGGAGATTGCAGGGGGTAAAAACCCTAAACAAGGTGGATGCCCACACCTGGACTATTGAAACAACCGAACCCGACACGGTTCGCAGGGAATTAAAAAAACTGGAAGGGGAAAATAATCTCGATATCGTTTCTTTGCAAAGCGAAAGCCAAAGCCTCGAGGAAGTATTCAGAAGCTTAACGGCAACAAATACCGACCCTGGATAATTGAACGATTTAATTTTCGATTGCTTGTTTTATGAATTTGAGATAAGAAGAATAGCATTACCGGACGCACAAGGGAGAGACACAACAGACGACGATAGCAGCACTAAAGTGGACAACCAAATATTCAATTTTAAATCTTAAATTTTAAATAAGAATGAGTTACATAGCCGAAATTTTTGCCCGACAAATTCTTGACAGCCGCGGAAATCCCACAGTAGAAGTAGATGTAATTACCGATGACGGTGCTTTTGGAAGAGCTGCCGTGCCAAGCGGTGCCAGTACCGGTGTGCATGAAGCGGTAGAACTGCGTGATGATGATAAAAAAGTGTACCTCGGTAAGGGTGTTTTAAAAGCAGTAGCCAATGTGAACGATACCATAGCGCCGGAACTGGTGGGTTACGACGTAGCCGATCAAACAGGTATTGATGCTTTGATGATTGAACTGGACGGCACCGAAAATAAAAGCAAGCTGGGTGCTAATGCCATGCTGGCTGTAAGTATGGCGGTAGCCAAGGCCGCCGCCGAAGAAGCCGCCTTGCCGCTATTTCGTTATGTAGGCGGTACCAATGCCAAAACACTGCCCGTGCCGATGATGAATATTTTAAACGGCGGAGCCCATGCCGATAATAAAATAGACTTCCAGGAATTTATGGTGATGCCGGTGGGTGCGTCTTCCTTCAGTGAAGGTTTGCGCTGGGGCGTTGAAATTTTTCACGCATTGAAAACCGTATTAAAGAAAAAAGGCTACAGCACCAACGTGGGTGATGAAGGTGGCTTTGCGCCCAACATTGGTTCCAATGAAGAAGCCATTGAAACGGTGCTGACCGCTATTGATGCAGCGGGTTATAAAGCCGGCTCGCAGGTGTTTATCGCCATGGATGCGGCCAACAGCGAACTCTATAAAAATGGTAAATACGTTTTCCATAAAAGCGACGGCAAAACCATGAGCAGCGAAGAACTGGTGAAGTATTGGGCCAATTGGGTAAACCAATACCCCATTTGTTCGATTGAAGATGGCATGGCAGAAGACGATTGGGAAGGCTGGAAAATGCTGACAGAAGCGGTTGGCGACAAAGTGCAGTTGGTAGGTGACGACCTGTTTGTAACCAATGTAAAACGTTTGCAACAGGGCATTGATAAAGACATTGCCAACGGTTTATTGGTGAAAGTAAACCAGATCGGCACCATTACCGAAACCATCAATGCGGTTACACTGGCACAGCACAATGGTTACAACACCATCATGAGCCATAGAAGTGGTGAAACAGAAGATACCACCATTGCGGACTTAGCCGTGGCCCTGAATTGCGGGCAGATCAAAACCGGCTCAGCCAGCCGTACCGACAGGATTGCCAAGTACAACCAGTTAATTCGTATTGAGGAATTATTAGGCGCCTCTGCCTATTACCCTTCCAATAAACTGAAGTTTGGAAAAAAATAGATAACAGATGATGGATGGCTGATGATAGGGCTTGAGCCTCTATCATCAGCCATTTTACTTTTCTGTTCTCTGGTCAGCACAGGAAAAGCTACCATGCCTGTGTCAATAATGAACCTGAATAAGGATCCTGGCAATAAATTTTCCGCTACAAACCATTATCTTCTCTTATGCAAATGGATGCCACACAACTGAAAGGACGGTTCGTTTACCTCGAAGAACTGCAACACTCACATATCGCTGCTTTAAAAGTATTGGCCAAAAATGAACGGATCTGGGAGTACACCAAAACGCTTTTGATCAATGACCGTTATGACGAGCAGTTTGACCAGTATATTCAAACGGCTTTTGATCCCAGGAATACAGGCGGGCAATCCAGCTTTGTCATCCGCAGAACAAGCGACGGCACCATCATTGGCATGACCCGTTATTATGGTATTGAACCCTCGCACAAGCGTCTTTGTATTGGCTACACCTGGTATATTCCGGAGGTATGGGGAGGAATAGAGAATAAAGAGTGCAAATTGCTTTTATTGAACTATGCTTTTGAAGTGCTCCGCTTTCAAAGAGTGCAGTTTGATGTGGCGCATCAAAATATCCGTTCGCAAAAAGCAGTGGAAAAGATAGGCGGGGTTAAAGAAGGGGTGCTGAGAAAACACGGCCTTCACGCAGACGGCACGGTACGCGACACGGTGGTTTTCAGCATTATTGACGAGGAATGGCCCCGTACAAAAGCTAATTTGACTGCAATGATTGAGGCTCTAAAATAAAGATGATAGCGGATGGCGGGCGGATGATGGGATTTTCCTATTTTAGCCCCGATCAATCATTATTTATCATCGAATACCGTATGCAAATCTTTTCCCGTGTTCCATCCTGGGCTAAAAATAAATACATCATTACGCTGATTGCTTTTGTAGTGTGGATGATTTTTTTTGATGCCAAAGATATTCTTACCCAACGCGAAAGAACGGGTGAGCTGCGCCAGTTACAGGAAAGTAAAGCCTATTACACAGAGGAGATCGCAAAGGAAAGAAAAGCCCTGGAGGAACTTAAATCCAACCCTGCCGCCATTGAAAAATATGCCCGTGAAAAATATATGATGAAAAGAGATAATGAAGATCTTTTTATTGTACAAAAGCTTGGAAAAGAATAATAGAATCGGGACACAATAACATCTTTATACCGGCGTTTATAATAGCAGTATCAGTTTACTGGACCTTGTATAATTTTTAAGATTATTGGTTACTATGTATAATTACTCACCTGAGGATCTTCTTCTTTATTTGTATAAAGAAACCTCTCCGCAAGCTACTGCAGAAATTGAACAAGCACTGAAGAACGATTGGACACTTCGTGAAAAACTCGAAGTGCTTAAAAAATCAATGGAACGCCTGGATTCGATAAAAGTTTCTCCGCGTACCGAACTTATATTGAACGTGCTGAAATACGCTTATAAAGAACAGGACCTCGTCAAAACCAAATAAGTTCTTGTTCGGCATCAATTTTTCGCCTTACTCACCCCTCCAGTCTTTAATTTTGCGGCCTACATGACACGGCCTGAACGCTTTCAAGCAGTTATTGATTATTTTCAAATTGCCCGCCCCGAGGCGGAGACAGAACTTGTCTTTGGGAACCCATACGAATTATTGGTAGCCGTTATTTTATCGGCCCAGTGTACCGATAAAAGGGTGAACATGACCACGCCTGCGCTCTTCGCTATGTACCCAAGCATAGCAAAACTGGCTAAGGCGGAGTATGACGATCTTTTTGCCATCATAAAAAGCATTTCATTTCCCGGCAATAAAACCCGTCACCTTATGGGGATGGCTAAACTGGTTATGGAAAAATTTGGCGGCGAAATACCGATGAGCGTTGAAGAACTGGTGCAACTGCCGGGCGTGGGAAGAAAGACAGCAAACGTTATTACGTCCGTAATCGATAAACAGCCAAACATGGCTGTGGATACCCATGTATTCCGCGTATCGGCGCGGATTGGCTTAACGGTAAATGCCAAAAACCCTTTGCAGGCTGAATTGCAACTGGTAAAGTATATTCCTACAGAACTCGTGCATAAATTTCACCACTGGCTCATCCTTCACGGCCGCTATGTTTGCGTAGCCCGTAACCCCAAATGCTTTGAATGCGGCTTAAAGCCTGTGTGTAAATATTACCTCACCGTGGTAAAAAAAGAAGCCTCCTGGAACAAGTGATTTTTCCCGGGCTAAACCTTGGCTTCACTTTACATTCAAACTCTATGTTTAAAGGCCTGGCTTTTGTGAAGTCATAGCGAATCGTTGGTGATTTAACAGGTGACGACTATGGTTTGGCGCAGAGCTTGTTTTATTCAGCGTAGGTAACCTTTATCTTTTACATCCTGATAAATGACAGGCAGCCTCATAAACCCTTAACTATATGGCAACCGTTTCCAGCTTATATAATGGATTTAACAGCACCCTATCATTACAGCCCCTGGTAATGGTATTAAAAAAAATGATTGTAGAAGGGAAGCCGGGAGCAAAGCGTTTGTACCAGGGTTTGCTGGATGAAATAGAAAGGATACCTGCTTTGTTACAACCCATAAAAAACACAACGGTCTTAAAGGAGCATGCCTTGTTGATTGAAACGCTTTTGTCTACTATTTTTCCTCCTTCCACGGCATCCAACCAGGGCATTTATGCAGTTTGCACGCCTTTCCAGGCAGAAACCATTTATGCGTCCCCTGCTTTTAAAGACTTATTCATAAAAGATGATTCAGGCGGCATTAGCATTCCCGACCATAAAACGAACGTCAATATTGGTAAGGCCAGTTTGTCGCTGGCGTACAATCTTATTCTTTCCAAGTTTTATTCCTTACCGGTGCTCACCACCGCCAGTTCGGTACACCCGTTCACCAATGCGGAAAGCGGCCTCACCAAATATTACGATCTTAACCTGAATGCTCAATTTATAGATGTAAGATGCATTAACGATACGTATGCATTGCCTGTAGCTTTTTCGCCGGACAGAACCATTGAAATCGAAGAGTTGAAGGAACTGTTTCCTTTGGAGAATTTTCTATTCGAAGGACTGGTCGTGATAACGGTCACCGATGTAACGCAGGAGCAGGTGATCATCGAGATCAAAAACGCTTTACTCAACATCAACGCCTTCAGCGATGTGGAGGTGTACAACGAATTGCAGCAGCATGTCCGAAGCCTGATAGGATTGAAAAATATACGGATCGGCATCACGCCATTTTTTAAAAAGAACGATTATTATTTATACACGGAAGCCCATTATAAAAACAGTATTTTATTTAAGAACGAGGAGGTCATAAATAATAAAGACCAGGTAAGCGATCAGTGCCAGGATGCCTTCCGTTTCTCCAACCAGTCTATCCTTTACGAAATATTGAATGAAAGCAGCAGCCGTTTCAATGAACTACTGAAATACTATTATGAACAGGGAATTAAAAGCCTGATCCTTTGCCCCTTGAAAGGGGAAGACGGCAAATTGATTGGCTTGCTGGAAATTGCCAGTGAAACAAAAGGGAAACTGCAGTTTCATAACCTTTCAAAAATTCAGCCGGCCATACAATTATTTGCGCTGGCCCTGGAAAAAACAAGCGAAAGCCTGGAAATGCAAATTGACAAAACGATCAAGGAACATTTCACAGCCATCCAACCTGCGGTAGAATGGAAATTTACAGAAGCCGCTTTCACGTACCTGCAATACCAGCAAATAAGTGAGCTGGCAAGAATGCCGGCCATTTCTTTTGAAGATGTTTATCCTTTATATGGTTCTATAGATATCAGAAATTCTTCCACGGAAAGAAGCCAGGCCATACAGCAGGACCTGCTGGAACAATTGAACCTCGCTAAGGACGTGTTGGGCAAAGGCGATAAAATAATGGATTTTCCCCTGCTCAGGGAAATCCAGTTTCGCATCGACAAATACATTGATTCGGCAGCAGACGAACTTTTGTCGGATGATGAAATGATGATCTATGATTTTTTGCAAAACGACCTGGATGCTTTGTTTAGAAACCTGCGGGAAACCCGGCCGGAATTAAAGAAAACCATTGACCGTTATTTTGCTGCCTTGGATCCGCAGCGAAAAGTAATTTATCACCAGCGCAAAGCTTATGAAGAAAGCATTACCCGCATCAACGACGTGCTGGATCGTTTTATGGACGGAGAACAGCAAGCGGCGCAGGAAGTGTATCCGCATTATTTTGAGCGTTACATTACCGATGGTATTGAATTCAACATTTACATCGGCCAGTCCATATCGCCCTACAAGCCATTCAATGAAATGTATGTAAACAATTTAAAATTGTGGCAACTGGGCTTGTTGGCAAAAGCGGCAAGGGTAACCCATGCACTGGAAAAACGCTTAAGCCTTCCTTTACAAACCACACAGCTGATCCTGGCCCATTCTATTCCCTTAACCATCAGTTTTAGAAGAAAAGAACGGAAGTTTGATGTGGACGGCGCCTACAACATCCGCTACGAAATTGTAAAGAAACGCATTGACAAGGTGCACCTCAAAGACAGTGAAGAACGATTGACCCAGCCCGGCAAAATCGGGATTGTTTACTCGCAGCAAAAAGAGCTTTCGGAATACCTGGAATACATTGAGTTTTTACAAAAAGAGGGTTTGCTGGGCGATACTATAGAGCACCTGGAACTGGAAGACACCCAAGGCATTAACGGTTTGAAAGCCATAAGAGTGGATGTGAACCTAAGGGATGAAAATCCGGACAACACAAAAACTGGAGCCGGAAAACTAAAAGACCCGGAAGTGGCAGGAAAATAAGGCTCCTGGTTTACCTGCCCGCCACACGGTTTTACCCCGGAAGCGTAAAGGAGCCACTGCTAAAATAAAATAGACGTATATTGGTCTGTTCTGCAGCACATTTCGTGTGCAACAATTCAAGCGGCATGACAGCAAAACAACTTTTTTCAGAAAAACAATATTTCCGGCAAGTGTGGGTATGGATCGTGCTGTTGTCCATGAATGGCTATTTGATCTTTGCACTTGTTAAACAAGCCTTACTGAAACAACCCTTTGGCGCCAGGCCAACGGGTACGGAAGAACTGGCGTTGGCGACAGCCATTGTACTGCTGGTAACTTGGCTGATTTGGGTGATACGGCTTGAAACTCAAATAAAAGATGATGGCGTTTACTACCGGTTTTTCCCCTTCCAGCTTAAAATGAAACGAATTGCCTGGGACAGGATTTCCAAAGCCTATATCCGGCAGTACAAACCGCTGGTAGAATATGGGGGCTGGGGCATGCGCATTGGTATTTTTGGCAGCGGCCGGGCCTTTAATGTTTCAGGTAATAAGGGTCTTCAACTGATATATCATAACGGTAAAAAGTTTTTGATCGGCACCCAAAAACCCGAAGCCCTGCAAATCGCCCTTTTGCAAACAGGGCGGCTTTCAAACGAGGGTACAAACGGAAAAAGTTTGTAGCCGCCAGGCCAAGGCCTACTGACCAAAATCATCTTGTGCCGTCTTTTATTAAAGGACCTTGTGCCAAATGAAATCCGGCACAGCCAAAACAAGGTCTATGAAACATACAAAAACCATCAGCCTGCTGGTTCTTTGCATCGCCCTTGCGGCTGCCTTTGCCACCACAGCCGGCATCTTTTCAAAAGGAGGTCCCGGGCCTTATGCGTATCAAACCATTCGCGGAAAAACCGTAACCATTTACGGCAAAGGTGTATATCAGCACATGTCGGCAGAAGTGGCGCCCCAGGGAATTGCGCAGGATTATGTTACCTTGTTTTTGGGCATTCCCCTTTTGCTTTTATCGCTTTATAGGGCAAACAAAGGTTCGGTACGGGGAAAATTTCTTCTTACAGGCGTGCTGGGTTATTTCCTGGTGACGTACCTGTTCTATCTTGTTATGGGCATGTACAATGCCTTGTTTCTTGTGTATGTGTTTTTGCTTGGTGCTTCTTTTTTTTCTTTTATTCTTAGCCTGTCGTTATTGGATGCGGGTAAGATCCCGGCTGCCTTTCATCCTGCCACACCGGTAAAAACCACCGGTGGCTTCCTGCTCTTTAATTCGGTTTCCATTGCCCTGCTGTGGCTTGGTATCGTTGTTCCGCCGCTTTTGAATGGCACCATCATTCCGCCTCAAACCGAACATTATACAACGCTTATTGTCCAGGGGCTGGATCTGGCCATTTTGTTACCGGCGGCCTTTATCAGCGGCGTTTTATTTATCAGGAAAAGACCCATAGGTTATTTACTGGCACCGGTGTATTTTGTTTTTCTTTCCATACTAATGACCGCATTGACAGCCAAAGTGGTGGCCATGGGCCTCCTGGGTTTTAAGGTGATCCCTGTCATTTTTATTATACCCGCCTTTAACCTGACCGCCATTGTGTGCACAGCTGTTATTTTAAAAAGCATCAAGGACGCCCCGGTTGACAAACGAAAAGCAGGATAAGCCTTGCGGCACAAAACAGGGTTAGAAAAAACCGCTGTCAGGCGGACAGAAAAAAACGTGAAACGGGAGAGGGCAGACGGGAGAGGAGCGTGCACCAGGAAGGAAGCGTTTTTCTATGGTTCACGGCTGATGACCGAGTGCTGAGGGCTGCCGTGATAGCAGGTTGGCACCAGTGGTTTGTTTGTGAATGACCTTTATGCATTAGTCGCTCGGTGGGAGCCTATGGCAGGCACTTTGGAAACACTTCAACTTAAAAACTAAACCCAATAGAAACATAAGGCTGTGTTCCTTCAGCCGATTTGGCAACCGCAGCTTGTATCAAAACCAGATCGGCAGGAACCACAAAAATACCGCCGCCGTAACCGTGGTGCCATTTTTTAGAAGATTCGCCAGGCGTCCACACCCGGCCCAGGTCATTAAAACCAATCACGCCTACGGACCCGGGAAAAAGATAAGAGATAAAATCAAACAGCTTTGCCCGCAATTCTATGTTATGATAAAATACACTTTTACCCGTGAACCGGTTTACATAATAACCACGGAGATTGTTGTATCCACCGAGTTGAAACTGCTGATAAAACGCCGGGCTGCCCATGGAGGTTCCTCCACCCAGGCGGTTAGCCAGTACCACAGCATCGGTGAGAAGGGGCAGATAAAAAATGGCTTCTGACTGCACCTGTCCGTACGATCGGTGGCTGCCATTTACTTGCTGCATGGCTGTCAACTTCATGTTCCAGTAAAACCCTTTGCTGGGCAGCAGGGACGCATTGGGAGAATTGACCTCTGCACCAGCAACAAAGCCTGTAAAAACCTGTTTGGAAAAAACATCTTCACCTGGTTGCAAGGCATGGTAGGTCGCTAAAAATTTATTGAAATTGTTGTTTTGAAAACTGGTATAATATTGCATGCCTATCCCGGCATTAACCTGTACCTTTTTTCCAAGTGCACGGCGCAGTTTTACATCGCCGGTAAAATGATCGTACCGGTTGCGGTAAAATAAAATACTTTGCCCGTCCTTGTTTTCAAACACCGACTCGTTGCCCACACCAAAAAAACTGGAAACATTGTGGGGCCCTCTGGAAACAAGGTTGATGGAAAGATCGTTTTGTCCGAATAATTTAGTCAGATCCGCATGGTAACTAATTAAAAAAGATTTTCGTGCAGGCGCATAATTCATAAAAAGCGCATGCCTTTTTGCATAAGGCTCCCGCCTGAATCCCTGCCGTTCATATACTACTCCGGCCCGCATCATAAATCCAAGATCCAAATCATATTGCGCCGACAACACAGGACCTACCTTGTCATATTTAAAATTCTTCCGGTCAAAGTAATTGATAGTGGTATCTGTTGACGTGCGAAGCCGGGCCAGTTTTTTTGAAGGCAAACGGTTTTTTTCGTCTGAACGGTCGTAGATGTAAAATTTTCTTCTGTTGTGAAAGCCGGGGTCAATATAAAAGCTATCCACTCCATCCCCGCCAATCATATGCAACCGGATGGAAGACCGGCCTTTGCCTTTGACCGAATACACGTCATCCCCAGCCAATCCAAAGAGACGGATTTCTTCTGTAAGGCCCGGGAGAAAGTTGCGATCGTAGATGGATGTGCCCTTGCTGCCGTCATCATTAATTTTATAAACCCTTACCTTGATGTTTCCCTTTTCACCGGAAGACAATTCAAACCATTCCCGCTTATCAGAAGCCGGGATATCAATATTCCGTGCCAAAAAACGGTAATACCGCATAGCATCTTCCGGCAAATGATTTCTGCGGGCAATTAAAGTGTGAATGATCTTCTCTCCTGAAAGCGTATAGATGGTATCCGGCAATTGCCTGATGGCCGTTTTTATAAGATCATCGGTGAGTTTGTTTTGTACATAAGCGATTTGTTCTTTCCAATCCCCTTCACTCAGGTTATTTAAAAAATAGCGGTCGAAATAGCGGTTATTAAAATTATAGCTCCCGATTTTTTTTATTTTTTTACCAAAAGGCTGAAGGTTGGCTTTTCCAAACTGGCTGGAAAGAACTCCGGGAAAAATACCCGAGGTGGTATAATAGACTTTATCGCGGTCGCGGGGAAAGGGTGTATAAACCGTTTGGTTTTTAGTATCGTTTTCGGCCCACCGCCATTGGTCTTCATGCCGGTCCCAATCGCCAATCACCAGATCCAGCAACCTTGCCCTTAACACCAGCTTCTGATCAAACCGGGCATCATGATCTGCTTCCACTTTTTTTTGCGCCTTTTCGGTATTGTCCGTATCAGGGGCACCGGCAGGCACTCGTTCTTCAAATAACAAAACAGAGTTGGCAAAATCCGCCCTGTATTTTCCCAGTGCAGGATCATCGGGCACATAAACAATTTGGGGGTTGGTGTGCAGAATGCCCAGGGCCTTTGCCAACGCCGGCACGGTTAGGGCAGCATAGGGATGGCTGGTGATCACCTGGTCCTGTAAAATGTCTTTGGCAATGGTGGCTTTTAATTTTTTAGGCAATCCGCGTTCGGGATATTTTTGAACACTGCGAAGCACCCATTCTTTTCCGCTGGCATCTTTCAACCGCAGCGATTTTGTTTGCAAACCACCGCCTTGCTCTGTTATCGTCAATCCCCCTTTTTCCCTGCTTAAATAAAACACCTTCATTTTGACAGGGGCGGCCCAAAGTTTCCGGTACCCTTCGCCAAACAAAAAGCGATGAAACCCGGACACACTATCATAGCCCGGCGCTATGGCCACGGTAATACTATCGTTGGATTGGGCAAAACTGTCAGCCCTAAAAAGTAAATGCCCACACAATACCATGGTGATGGTAAAAAAATGTATGGAAGATTTACTTTTCATCATTGCTCAGCTTTCTTCATATAAAGAAAATTTCAGGCCAGCCAGGACAGTTGTGAGCCCTCAGCCACCAGCCGTGAAACGGTAGCTACGCTTCTTTTTATCCTTTACGTTTGTCTCCCCTTTGACGTCTTACAATTCACGCGGTTCGCTGTCCGCGTCAAGCTGTATCAACCACAACAATTTTAAAACTGGAACCCAAATGTTATATAAGGCAATAGTTTTTCTTCCTTGGAATGGGCAACCGAAGCGGTGATCACATAGCGCCGTATGGGTGCCATCCACAAACCGCCACCATAGCCGTTGTGCCATGCATTTGATTTTTGACCATCCATCCAAACCCGGCCTATATCGTGAAATAAAAGGAATCCAAAAGAGCCGGGGAAAAGATACGTGTTGAAATTGCTTAGTTTAAACCGCAATTCTGAATTGTTGAAGGCCATCGTTCGTCCCGCAAAACGGTTTCTTCTGAAGCCCCGCAGGTTTTCCGTGCCGCTCAAATAATTGGCCTGGGGAAATTCGAACTTTCCAAAATTGCGGTAATAACCAAACCGGGTAGCAAATACATACACCGATTGGGGCACGAAGGAAGCAAAAATACTCATGTCCCAACGAAACTGTGTCACGGTATGGCTTTGGTCATTCATGCCAAACAACTGGCGAACGCCTGCATCTAAAACAAATCCACGGGTGGGCAATACCTGGTTGTTTTTTGAATTGATGTCCAGCGTAGCTTCTGCTCCCAGGTATGTTTTTGGCAGGTACAGCGTAGCCGCATCCAAACCATTGAGGTCGGTATTATTAATAAACTTGCCTGCATTTTGAGCTTCCGGAACCTTAAAGTACTGGAAAGTGGGCCCGTAGAGTATGCGCAGCCAGGATTGAAACTGGCGCCGGATCAGGGCAGACGCATTTACGATATTGTACCGTGACCGGAAGTATTGTACTTCATCTGTGTTCAAGGTCGTATTGTTTCCGTAACCAAAGAAATTGGTTACGTTGATCGGCGCCCGTACTTCGGTACGAAACAAAAGATCGCTGCTGCCAAAAGCACGTACGACATCGGCCTGGTAGCGGAAAAACCAGGAAGCGGTTTTTAGTGAATGCCCAACGGCCAGGGAATGCTCTGCTGCATACGGCTCCTTTCTAAAACCATTTAAAGTATACCGGAATTTACCACCCAGGAACACACCGTCATCCACGTTATAGGCAACCACAAGCCCCGGATTGAAAATGTTGTATTTATAAAAAATGCGGTTGTACTCATTGTTTCTCGGATCGGCGCTTAATCTTTTGCGCAAACCATCTACATGGCCGGAGAAATTATTTTCCTCGAAGGTGACATCATACACAATCACATTACCACCGGTGCCCTCGTTTACGAAATCATCTTTGCCGGGTCCGCCCACTACCCTGATCTTAATGGGGGAAGCCCCGCCCTTTACTACAAAACTGTCATTGTCTTCCAATCCGTAAATGCGTAATTCTTTTGTAACAACGGGATCAAACACCCTGTCATAGATTTTTGAACTTATCTGTCCTTCCTTGTCAATTTTATTGATAACCACATGCGTTTTGCCGCCTTCGGTTTTATCAATGGTGAAAAGTTCCTTCTGGTTGGTGCCCACAATATTTACTTCTTTAGAGATAAAGCGGTAATACCGCATCATGTCTTCTCTAAAAAATTTACGCTTCTCCTTCAGGGTGTTGATAATACCTTCTATATGATAATCCTTAACCTCTCCTGGCTGGCGGTTGGCTACGCTTTCAATCACCGGGTCGGTCATTTTTGAAAGAAAAGTATCCACATGCTGGTTCCAGGCCTTTTCATCCATTTCATTTAAAAAGAAACGGTCGAAATTGCGGGCAGCCCGGTTAAAGGTTTTTATATTCCTGGCCTTTGCCCTGAAACCCTGTAACTCAGGCACCATGTTGGGCTGGCGGGCAAACCATGGAATAATCCCCTGGTTGGTATAAAAAGCCTGGTCCTGGTCCTTGGGTATGGGATAATAAATCTTGCCCTTACCGGTATCTTTTGTAGCCCAGTTCCACTGCCCCTCATGGCGGTCAAGATCCATATAAAAATTATCCAGTAACCGGGCCTTCAATACCGCTTTCTGATCAACATGGTCGTCGTTATCTTTTGCTAGGCGCAGTATAAGCTCATCTGTGTTATAGGTTTTGCCTACGCCTGCAGGTTCTCTTTCTTCCATCATGACCAGGGTGTTTTTAAACGTCGACCGGAAGCGTCCCAGGCGCGGATCATCGGGTATGTACATCAATTT
Source organism: uncultured bacterium (assembly GCA_966095395.1). Classification (GTDB taxonomy): domain Bacteria; phylum Bacteroidota; class Bacteroidia; order Chitinophagales; family Chitinophagaceae; genus Flavisolibacter. The sequence continues at coordinate 65,500 of CBHTSW010000023.1, forward strand.
TCTCCGGAGGTTTGGCACTTTTACCGCATCCGCCAAAACACCGGTTGATAAAGAAGCGTAAGGAAAGGAGGCGGAAATACCGTCTTCAACAATATCAATGGCAAAGGGGCTTCTAAGATCAGGGGGTATGGCGGCGTCGGGAAATTTTTGAATGGAACGCAGCGACCATTCTTTACCTGTTTTATCCTCAACCCTTAACGATCTAGTTTGTTTTCCTCCTCCCTGTTTTTCCGGCGTTAGACCGCCCTGCTCCTTACCCAGGTCAAGCACCTGCACTTTCACCGGCGTGGTCCATTCCTTGCGGTAGTTTTTTCCCATAAACAGGTTTTTCAAACCGTTTCCTTTTAACTGGGGATTTGCCGCTATTACAATGGAGTCAGGCAGTACCGGTATGCTGTCTTTTGATATTCTTTCCGGAGCCACTTTTACGGTATCGAGCTGGTGGGTGAACACCGGGTGATTTAAGTCGGCACTGCTGGTCGTATAAAATTTGGTTTGTACCGCACCGCTTTTCCGCACCTCCAGCATAGCAAAGCCTTGTTCGCTTACCGAAGAAAATAAAAGGGTGCCCTTCCGGTTCTTATCTTTGACGCGGCTTAAATTGATGCCCGATCCGCTTACGATATAGGGTATGCTATCGTTCACCACCATTTGCAGGCTATGCTCGTGCCCGGCTACATGCACGGGGTTAGGATGTTCTTTCATGGCTTTTTCAATGATGTCAACCATATTGCGGTACAAGGGATGGCGCACATCCTGCAAACTGCCGAAAACCCCTCTGGATATCGGGTAAATAGAACCAATTATAGGAAGCGGTATCCATAGGTTTGGATAAGCTGCCGTCAGGGGAAACAAATGTTCTTTCCATCCGTAATCTCCTCCGTGAATGCCATACGTATAAATCGGGTGGTGCATCACAACCACCAAAAGCTGGTTGGGGTGCATGGCAATAATTTCTCTTAATTCCGTAGCAAATTCTTCTGTTGTTTTTGACTCGCAGGTGGAGCCAGGCCCCGGTTTTTCATGAACGAATAAAAACCACTGGCTGTCGATGAATACAGTCACTACTTTATCAGACAACTCAACCGCTATTGGGCCGGGGCACCCCTCCTGGGGCAGGGCCTGAATGTTCGGCTGTTCCAGTCCGTTTATATAGTTTTCCTGGTTCATGGCCTGCTGCCAGCCACCCAGTTTTCCATTTTTCCAATCATGGTTGCCTAAAACAAAAAACGCTTTTGCTTTTTTCCCCTTTACCAGGTTAACCTGGGCATCCAGTATTTTTTTGGATTCCGTATAAGTAGGTTCACCTTCCATAGGCAGGCCCAGCGGGTAAATATTATCCCCTAAAAAAAGAACGGTGTTCTTTGGATCATTCATATCTGCATGCTGCCTGATCCATTCCACCACGGGCTGCTTATTACCCAATAGTTCACCGGCATCACCTATTAGAAAAATGCGCTGGTTGATACTATCAATCTGTGCAGTAACAACTGTATAAATAAGGAGGGTAGCGAATAAAATGCTTGTTTTTTTCATGATAGCCTATTTGTTTTCCTTGCCATGATACGGGAAGAGTAATAATGTGGGCTTCCCGTATTTTGCTTCGTTTGAAATATACATATTGCCATTGGGGGCAAAAGCAATGCCTTCGGCCTGTGGAAACTCATCCGGGTTTAGTTTATACACTTCAATAACCTTACCCCGGGTGTCTGTAATGACCAGTAAATTACTGGCAGAAGATAAAATATAGAGTCTTTTATTGAGGGGGTGGATGGCGGCGGCTGAAGGGTCAAAATGGGCATCTTTATCCTTCAGCAGCTCTTCAATTTCTTTTTTACTTATGGTAAAAAAAGGCAGGGAGTCAAACCTCTTTGTTTTAAGGTCAAAACGAAAAGCAGTGCGTATGCCCTGTCCTTTTTCATGGGCACAGGTTTTACAAATCATGACCAGTCCCCCGGCTGAGGGGTCATAATAAAGCGTTTCAAAATCGTTTTGTCCCTGCAGACCCAGGTCATAAATTTCAACCCCGGCCGTATCCCTGGCGCCGGCCGGCACTTCCTTTATTTCGCCCCAGCTTGACAACAGATAGGTGGTATCGCCAAGTTTAACCACGTCTTCCAGGTCACTATCCGGCGCCACCACCTTACCGGTAAGGTCCTTAAGCTTTTGTGTTTTAAGGTTAATTTGAAATATTTTTTCTTTGCTATCGGAGATGGCCAGCAGCGTGCCATTATCCCCGTCATAGGATAAGCCTGAAATTTCGTTGAGAACTTTTCCCAATTGCATTTCTTCGGGCTTGTTGAGGTCATAGCCCTGCGGCGAACCGGAAGCCTGGTGTTTACAGCCGTAGAATAACGATACAGCACATACGAGCATACGGAAGAATGCTGCCGGGCATTTCGTTTGAAATAACTTTTTCATCATTTAATACCTTTAATACAAACAATGCACCAACCATGACAGAAACACATGAA
>CBHTSW010000024.1:0-67331 GCA_966095395.1 uncultured bacterium
CAGCTATCCGCTATCGACTATCGAAGGGAATGCTGGAAATTTATTGCAGCACCTGACGGTTGACGGCTGATAGCTCAACAGAGCTACCGAACGTACAAGTGAGTGACACCACGGAAGATGATGTTCTTGCCAATGCTGATAACATCCTCTCCTTTATCTTGTAAAAGAACTGATTGATTGACGGCATCCTGTTCCATAATCGTTACTCCTGCCTCATGCGATCTTTGCTCTGCGGGCCACCTTTCCACCGCCATTTGCAGGGCAAGGCTCATAACGCCAGCTGATAAAAAAATAACCCAGTCCCTGCGGCTTACTTGTATATATTTCACCAGCAATTGAGCCAGTAAAAGAATAAGGAAAACAATGAGCACCTGCCCGAGTTCCAAACCTACACTAAAGCTAAACATCGACCAGGCAAAGCTTTGGTCGCCTGCAATGAGCATACGGAGCGTATTGGCAAAGGCCAGCCCGTGAATCAATCCAAAAAACAGCGCCAAAAAATAGTTGATGCGTATGGCTTTGGGTGTAAAAGTTTTCTGAAAAAGGTTGGAGATGGCTGTAAATACAATGGTGCAGGGCACCAGGAATTCTACCCAATCAGAAGAGATTTCCACCATATTCAAACTGCTTAAGGCCAGGGTAATGGTGTGGCCCACTGTAAACGCCGTTACGAGGATCAGCACCTGCCGCCAGTCTTTTAGCATATAGATGGCCGCCAGTGCAGCGATAAAAAAAATATGATCGAGGGCCTCAGTGGTAATAATATGTTCCCAGCCAATCTTGAAATAAAAAACAAAATCACTCATGCGCTTAATTGTTGATGATAGTTGATTGATGAGGGATGACGGTATAAGAAAATTCTACCATCTGCCATCTGTTAACTGTCATCAATTCTTTTAACCTTTTTTACTATTGAGGGTTCAAAATAAATCAGACTTTTGTAAACGTAAAAAATACTTTTTCCGATGGCTGCAATTCTTTATAAATGGTTTTTGGTTTTGGGCCTTTCTTTTTCGGGCGGATTGCCAAAACCCGGTGGGGCTGCCGCTTTGCCACAGCAAAATGGCTTTGCATTACATCCTTTTTATATTTCTGTAACGGAGATCAACCAGAATGCGCAGGAGAAAACGCTGGAGATAAGTTGCAAGTTATTTGCCGATGATTTTGAAGAGACCCTGAAAAAAAATTATAAAACAACCCTTGACCTTACTTCCGAAAAAGATAAAGCGGCGCTCGATAAATTCATTCCTGATTATGTGAGCCGGCATTTGACGCTTTCCGTAGATGGCCGGCCGGTTAAGCTTGCTTATGTGGGTTTTGAAAAGGATAAAGAATCGGCTTACTGCTATTTCCAGGTGGAGCAGGTGCCATCTTTGAAAAAACTGGAGGTGAATAATTCTATTCTTCACGATTACAGCGACGGACAGATCAATATTATGCATGTGATGGTAAACGGAAAGCGCCAAAGCACCAAGCTTGATTATCCCGCAAAGCAGGCCAGTTTTAGTTTCTAAATAAATACCTCCTAAACTATTTTAGGCAGGTTAAAGTTTTTTCTACTGAAAAGCAAAACATGAAGTGAGCTATGGCTACCTTGTTTGACAAGTAGCATGAAATGCTTGATGAAGGATATTTTTCTAAAAACCATAGCCGAAAACAGTACAGCCAAACCACAAACTATAAACTACCAGCCATTACTCTTCCTCTTCCATTCCCTCTTTGATCTCCTGGCTGGGCACTACAAGCACTTTGTCAATCCTATGTCCATCCATGTCCATGACCTCAAAATCAAAACCTCTCCATTTAAGTTTGTCACCGGTTTTAGGGATGCGTTCCAACTCCTGCAGGATACAGCCGGCCAATGTATCAAAGCTGTATTCTTCATCACTGGCCCAATCGGCCTTGCCAAAACGACTCAGGAAGTCATAGAACGGAATTTGTGCATCTACCAGGTAGCTTCCGTCTTCGCGTTCTATAATTTCATAATCCTGAATACCGGTTTGAGGAATGTCGCCGACAATGGCCTCTAAAATATCATTCAGAGTGATCATTCCCTGCAGGCTTCCGTATTCATCCACAATAAAGCAGGAATGACTTTTGGTTTCCTTGAATTTTTCCATTACCTGGTAGGCGGTATTATTCTCCGGTACAAACATGGCAGGTTGCACCACATCCTTAAACAGGGTGAAATCATCAATAATGTAAAGGTCCTTTATAGATACCATCCCTTTAATATTATCGATTTCGCCATCACAAATAGGATAAACCGAATGAGGTTCCTGTACAATTTTTTCGCGGATCATTTCTTCATTGTCATTGATGTCAAACCAAATGATATCGCTGCGGTGTGTCATCAGGGAAGTTATATTCCTGTCGCCCAAATGAAAAATGCGGGTGATCATTTCTTTTTCTTCCTCTTCAATGGTTCCTGATTCTGTTCCTTCGCTGATAATAGCCTTGATCTCTTCTTCCGTAACGGTTTCGTCTTTTGTGCGCCTGATATTGAAAACAGAGAAGAATAAATTGCTTGTTTTATTTAACAACCACACAATGGGATAGGTGAACCTGGCAAAACCATACATGATGGGCGCCACTATTTTGGCAATCCGCTCTGCATTTAAAAGGCCAATGCGTTTGGGGATCAGTTCTCCAAATACAATGGAAAGAAAAGTGACAATGATGACCACGATCGTGGTGGAAATGGTTCCGGCGTACGGCTGCAATACCTGTATTTTTTCAATAGAAGGCTGCAGGTAAACACTGAATTTTTCGCCGGAGTAAACACCCGTTAAAATAGCAATCAGCGTAATGCCTATTTGTGCAGCCGACAAAAATATTTCCGGGTTGTTGGAAAGCTTTAAAGCAGCGCCTGCTTTTTTATCGCCTTTTTCAGCCATGGTTTCCAGTCTTGATTTCCGTGCTGAAACCAGGGCTATTTCCGACATGGTAAAGACGCCATTCAAAAGAATCAGACCAAGCAATATTAAGAGCTCCATTTATGTAATTTGATTATCGGGTTATGCGATTTGATTACCGGGGCTATTAGTTCCCCATTTCTTTTGATATATCCACGAGGTCAAAAGTCCTGCCATGACGCCGACCAGGGCACCGCCCAAAACGTCGATGGGATAGTGTACGCCTACATACAGCTGGGCATAAATAATGAGAAAGGCCCAAACATAGGTAAGATAAATCCATTTGCCTGCATAGGGATATAAAGTAACGCTTGCAAACGTGGCCAGCCCGAAGTGATTGGCGGCATGCGAAGAGGTAAAACTTGAGCTTTGCGGGCAATAGGTAGCCAAAACCCTGATCGTTCCAATCATGTCCGGATCGCGGCAGGGACGCAGGCGAAAAATATGATTTTTAATGATGTGGCTGCTTAATACATCGGTTAAGGCAGCCGTGCAAATAACCAGCAGGATATACCAGCCGCTATTTTTTATATTGAGCAAGGCAAAGATTAAAAGGAACAAATAAAGCGGAAGCCACAAATTTGCATTTCTTAACAAGGGCATAAGGGCATCAAAAAAAGAATTGTTCCATTTATTGTTGATCAAATTAAAAATATACTTATCCGCTTCCAATATCTGCTGCATGCAAATTAACTTAAGCCGTAAAAGTAATTAATTAAATTTGACGCTTTTGTTAGTTATGCGCAAACTACCACGCCTTTTAAAATGGACCGCCAGCGTTGTGATTCTTTTTTTCCTGCTCCTCACTATTTTTCGCATTTGTTTTTATTTCTATTACAGGCCCGATCATTATGCCTTTCCTGCTGAAGCCTTTTTAATGGGGCTTCGCCTGGACCTGAGAATAGTTGGGATTTTAGGCCTGGTAATGCTGATTGTGTGTGCTTTTCCTTTTTTCAACCCGTTCAGGAACCCGAAAGCAAAAAAGGGCTGGACCATTTTCTTGGCATTGTTATTTTTTATAGTCGTATTTTTTTATATCACCGATTTTTTTCATTACGACTACCTGCACCAGCGCCTGAACGCTTCTGTTTTAAATTATTTACATGATGCAGGGATTTCAATGGACATGGTTTGGCAAACCTATCCTGTGGTAAGAGGCTTTCTGCTGATTATTTTACTGGTGGGGGTGGCAGGGTATTTATTTTCATGGCTGCTCCGGGTATTTTTAAAGCAGCCGGCACTCAATAGTAAGCGTTCGAAGCTTTTAACGGTGCCGTTTGTTGTGTTGCTGGGCATGGGGGTGTGGGGGACGTTGGGACAGTTTCCCCTTCGGTGGAGCGATGTGTTTACCCTGAAAGGTGCGTTTAGTGCCCAATTGGCCCTTAATCCGCTGCAAAGTTTTTTTAGTACGCTTTCGTTCAGAAGCTCTACCTACAACGAACAAAAAGCAAAAGAAAGCTATGCGCTGATGGCCGGTTACCTGGGAGTTAAGCAGGCGGATAGTTCGGCTTTGAATTACGAACGAATGGAATTTCCCCGCGGTCCTTTGGATACAATGGCAAAACCCAATGTGGTCCTAGTCATCTGCGAAAGCTTTAGTGCCTACAAAAGCAGTATGTGGGGCAATCCGCTCAACCCGACACCCTTTTTTGATTCCTTAAGCCGGCAGGGTATTTTCTTCGATCACTTTTTTACACCCAGCTACGGAACCGCCCGGGGCGTGTGGGCTACGGTAACCGGTATTCCCGATGTTGAATCGCCTAAAACAGCCAGCCGCAACCCGGCCCTGGTAGATCAGAGCACGATTATTAACGCCTTTAAAAACTATGAAAAATTTTATTTCATTGGCGGCAGTGCCAGCTGGGCTAATATCAGGGGCTTGCTCAAGTTCAATATCGAAGGACTAAAGCTTTATGAGCAGGATGATTATAACGCCGAAAAAATTGACGTATGGGGCATCAGCGACAAGAATGTTTTTTTGAATGCCGATAAGATTTTGGCCAAACAACAAAAACCTTTTTTTGCTATTATTCAAACGGCCGATAACCACCGGCCCTATACCATTCCCGATGAAGACCTGGATGAATTTACCAAAGTGGAACTCCCCGAAGATTCCCTGAGAAAATACGGATACATGAGTAATGATGAATTGAACGCTTTTCGGTATACCGATTTTTCTTATCAGAAATTTATAGAAGCCGCCAAGAAACACCCCTATTTTAATAACACGGTTTTTGTATTTATAGGCGATCACGGTATAAGAGGCGACGCTGGAACGATGTTTCCAAAGGCGTGGACGGCGGAGGCCTTAACTACGGTTCATGTGCCTTTGCTTTTTTATTCTCCTTTGTTGAAGCCCGAACGCCGCACCAATATTTCCTCGCAACTGGATGTGCTGCCTTCTATTGCTGGCCTGCTTTCGGTTCCTTTCCGCAATAATACATTGGGCCGAAACTTATTTGATTCCGGTTTGCTCAAAGACCCTTTCCGTTCTTCCAGTGCCTTTATCATTGACCCGGATGAAAAAAAGATAGGCATGGTGGCCGGCGATTATTATTTCCGGAAAATAATAGGCAAACAGGGTTTTGAGCTGGCCTCCATCCGGAACAACGAACCGGTTCCGCAAAGAATTGCCAATAGTGTCAAAACCAGGTTAAATGCTTACTCTGATGCATTTTATGAGACGGCCCGGTACCTGCTCTATCATAATAAGAAAGAATGAGTTGTGTTCCCAGGTTATATATTGAAGGTTTTGTATTGTATGGCCCGGGAAAACACCCTGTCTACTTAGGGGTTATAGCCGGTATCGGAACAGGCAAGGCGGCTGCTACCCCAAGCCGGATTTCAAACTCTGAGCCCTAGCCGAACTTCAAAGATTTGCCATTCATCGATTAATTGTTTGCAAGGCCGCTAAAATTTATTTTTTTTGCAGTTCGCTTCGGTTAAAACTGTTCACCATTCATGCTCTTACGTTTTCGATTGCCTAAAACATTGCTTTGGGTGCTCAACCTGTTGATCATCTTTTTACTGATGTTCACGCTTTTCAGGTTCATCACCTTTATAGCTTTTAAGCCGGAAGGAAAGCTACTGAGCGATCATTTGCCTTCTTTTCTTTTAGGCATCCGCTATGACCTGCGGTGGATCGGTATCATTTTATTGCCAATTGTTACGGCAAGCCTTTTCCCGGAACTCTCCCCATTTTATTCAGCGAAAACCAAAAAGTTCTGGACGTGGTACCTGGCCGGAGTCACCTTTTTTATTTTTTTCTTTTTTGCCGCCGATTTTGGTTGTTTTTCCTATAACAATACCCGCCTCAATGCCAGCGCCTTAAATTTTGCGGAAGACCCGGGCATTTCCGCTGCAATGCTCTGGCAGTCATACCCCATGTTCTGGATGGTGGTGGGGCTTATTTTATCGGTTTTGTTGCTTCGCCTTATGTTTCGCAAACTTCACGGGCAGGTAACGCTTAAAACAAATGGCAAGGGCATTCCTTACCAGCGAAAATGGTTCCTCGCCACCATGCTGCTTCTTGGTTTCATGGTGTATGGCGGCCTCGCTGCGCAACCTTTAAAGTGGAATGCGGCCTTCCGGTATAACGATAGTTTTAAGTCGTACCTGGCTTTGAATCCGCTGCAGAATTTTTTCACTACGCTTAAATTCAGGCGGCCTCAATTTAACACCTCGAAGGCAAAGGAATATTTCCCTGTAATGGCGGAATGGATGAACCTGGAAAGCAAGAATTTTTCTTTCCGCAGGGTGGTGGCGCCCAACCCTTCTTCATTGACAACAAAATTCAACGTAGTTTTAGTGCTATGTGAATCGTTCAGCATGTACAAAAGCAGCCTGAGTGGAAATGCCCTGAACACGACACCGTTTTTTAAATCCATGGCGGACAGCGGCATTCTTTTCAACCGTTGTTTTACTCCGCATTTTTCAACGGCAAGGGGTTTGTTTGCCACACTTACCGGCATCCCCGATGTGCAGCTTTCCAAATTCTCCAGCCGCAATCCGCAGGCCCTGGACCAGCATACCATCATCAATGATTTTAAGGGCTATGAAAAATTTTATTTTTTGGGGGGCAGCGCCCGCTTCAACAATTTTGAGGGCCTGGTTAAAAATATTGAAGGTGTGCAATTGATCACAGAGGGTAAATTCCAGTCAAAGCCCCTAAATGTGTGGGGTATTAGCGATAAAGATTTGTTCACGGAAGCCAACACTGTTTTTTCTAAACAAACGCAACCCTTCTTCGCCATTATTCATACCGCTGATAACCACCGGCCTTTTACCATTCCGGAAGGTGATATGGATTTCAATAGAGAGGAAGTTGATGCTGAGACGTTGAACGAATGGGGGTTTGAATCGGCAGAGGAATACAACGCTTTCCGTTATTTCGACCACAGCATCCGGCATTTTATGGAGGCCGCTAAAAAGGAAAGCTATTTCGACAATACGGTTTTTGTTTTTATTGGCGATCATGGGGTTACAGGAAATGCCAAAGCAGTTTATCCTTCCGTTTGGACAGATGAGCGGCTGACCGAAGAACATGTGCCGCTTTTATTTTATGCTCCCAAATACCTGAAGCCGCAAAAAAGAGAAGAAGTGGTTTCGCAGATTGATGTATTGCCCACGATTGCCGGACTTACGGGACAAACCTTTACCAATACGACGCTGGGCCGTGATGTTTTGAACGCTAAAAAGGCAAATGATTACGCATTTACCATTTCTCATGATGAAGGAAGAATAGGCATTATCACCAACGATTATTTCTTTACAAAGAACCTTAACTTCCAAAAAGAAGAAATTCATTTTCTGCATGCCGGCATTTCCTACACGCCGCAGCAGGTAGATTCCATCAAGCGTAAAATGACCGAAGTGACCACAGCCTTTTATGAAACGGCAAAGTACATGCTCGTGCATAATCGAAAGTCCCTGATTCAAGATCAATAGCTCATGCCGATTTAAAAACCAGCTAATACCAAACGGTTATCAAGATGATAGATGATCGTTGGTAGGGGACAGAAGAGAAAGAGATTGTCGCTGTCTTACCCCTGCCGTTTCACGTCTCACGATGGCTGCCTTGACAGCGGTTTGGCATAAACTATTGACCATGGACTATAAAGGAGCGACACCATTTCACCTCACCGTTTGCCTGCCAATACAATCATCCTCGGTGTCTTTCTTACATCATACGCATTCAAACTATAATCTCCAAACACCTGCACTACCTGCATATTTTGGAAGGAAAGCATATCTGTAAAATCGCCCAAACTAAATTTGGCCACCTTTTCTATATGCTCCAAAGGTTTCGGTAAAGCCGGGTCGGTTACAATGATTTTTTTATAGAAGAAGTCATCATCATGCCAGCGGTGGATCTCATATTCCGTTTCATCAATCTTCTTTGTTTCATTATATACCAGCCGCTCTTCCACATAGTGAACATTCAAATAATCAAACAAAAGGTAACCGGTTGGCTTAAGGCCCTGGGTTATTGTCCGTATAGCGTCGTCATGTTCGCGGCGGGTAGGAAAGTAGCCAAAAGAGGTAAAAAAATTAAAGACATAGTCAAAATAATTGATCCACGCCGGCAACCGCATATCATGCTGGAAAAAATGCAGGTTGTCTGTTTCAAACTGCTTGGCAAAATTGATGCTGTCGGTGGAAATGTCAATTCCGGTTACATCATATCCTTTGGAGGCTAAAAATTTACTGTGTCTTCCCTTGCCGCAGGCTATATCCAGCATCAGGCTGCCAGGCCTGGGTTTCAGATAGATAAGAAGATTGTTAATGAATTGCTGAGCTTCTGTTTCATCCCGTTCAAAATAGAGCTTGTGATAGAAGGGCGAATTAAACCAGTCTTTGTACCATTCTTGTGCTGACATTACCAATTTTTTACAAAAGTAATCCCTTGGACTTCACAAGTTGCAGACAGGTGGCCCGAAAACCGTATTTTTGCCACCCCAATTCTGAGGCTTTCAGCATTGGTATTAAATTTAGTTTTTGTGGCATTGATTAAGAGCATATCCGGCATCAGGGGTACTATTGGCGGGAAACCAGGAGAGTCATTAACCGCTATTGATGTAGTGAGATTTACAGCAGCCTACGGCAATATCATAGCCGAAAGACGGGAAGATAAATCCCATCCAGCAAAGATCGTTGTGGGCCGTGATGGCCGCATCTCCGGCAGCATGGTGAGCCAGTTGGTCGTAAATACGCTGGTAAGTTTGGGCGTTGATGTGATTGACCTTGGCTTATCCACCACCCCGACTGTTGAAGTAGCCACCAAAAACGAAGGCGCCAACGGGGGCATTATTATTACGGCCAGCCATAACCCTAAGGAATGGAATGCCCTTAAACTATTAAACGGCGAAGGCGAATTTATTGACGCCGAGGTTGGTGCAGAAGTTTTGAGCCGCGCCAAAAGCGAAGAACTGGGCTTTGCCCTGGTGGATAAACTCGGGATCATCACCACAGACGATTCCTATCTTCAAAAGCATATTGATCTTGTTTTGGCTTATCCCTTGGTGAATAAGGAAGCCATTGAAGGCAAAAAATATAAAATAGTAGTTGATTGCATTAACTCAACCGGTGCTTTAATTGTTCCCCAGTTGCTGAAGCAATTGGGTGTGGCCGAAGTGATTGTTATCAATGGAGAAGTGAACGGAAAGTTTGCGCATAACCCGGAACCTTTGCCCGAACACCTTACGGTATTAAGCAATGAAGTGGTAAAGCAAAAAGCAGATTTTGGTATTGCGGTTGATCCCGACGTGGACCGTTTATGTTTTGTTTGTGAAGACGGCAGCATGTTTGGAGAAGAATATACGCTGGTTGCTGTGGCGGATTATATCTTAAGCAACAAAGTGGGCAATACTGTCAGCAACATGAGCAGCACCAAGGCGTTGAAAGAAATTACACAGAAACATGGCGGTGAATACTTTCCTTCGGCGGTTGGCGAAGTGAACGTGGTGAAAAAGATGAAGGAAACTGATGCGGTCATCGGTGGCGAAGGCAACGGCGGTATCATTGTTCCCGATTTTCATTATGGCCGTGATGCCCTGATCGGTATTGCGCTGTTCCTGTCGCATTTTGCCAACTTCAAAAAAGGATTAAAATCATTCCGGGGCAATTATCCGGATTATTTTATTTCCAAGAATAAAATTGAATTAGAGAACGGCATTGATGTAGGCGCCATTTTTGACAAAATAAAAACGAAGTACAAGAACAATCCAATCAATACTGAAGACGGATTGAAGATTGAATTCGATACGGACTGGGTGCATTTGCGTACTTCCAATACAGAGCCAATTATTCGTATTTATGCCGAAAGTAATTTTGAAACCACGGCCAATAACATAGCTAAGCGATTGATGCAGGACATAAAAGAATGTAGCAGCTAAACCGGATTACAACTTCGTTTTTGCAAGTCGGATTTGTTTATTTTGTACTGGGCTAAAGGATTCCTGCTAAGCGATGGTTGCGACGCTCCATTCAGGTTTCTGTCCGCTCCCGATCTCTATTTTGAAAATAAAAGCGAAATGCAGGAAACGATCTTAGATAAAGTGAAATCAAATTCTCCTATGACTACGGATGTTCATCGTATTTACTTGGATAATGCGGCCACAACCGCTTTGGATAAAGAAGTTTTGGAAGCCATGCTTCCTTACATGACCGATCATTTTGGTAACCCTTCTTCTATTTATTCTTACGGAAGGGAAACAAGGCTGGCCATTGAAAATGCCCGTAAATCGGTGGCCAAAATACTGGGCGTGAAACCAGCTTCCATTTTCTTTACCAGCGGTGGTACGGAAAGCAACAATACAGCCATAGCGGCTTCCATCCGCGATCTTGGCTGCAATCATATCATTACGTCTTTAATAGAACACCATGCCGTTCTTCACACGGTAGAGCACTATGGCCACGCGGCTCATGTGTCTATAGGTTTTGTTGCTTTAAAAGAGGATGGACATATTGATCTGGCTGATCTGGAAAAACAATTGGCTGAACATACAGAAGCGGGAAAAAAATGTCTCGTCACTTTGATGCACGCCAATAATGAAATTGGTGTTTTACTGCCCATTAAAAAGGTAGGAGAACTGTGCAAAAAATACAATGCCGTTTTTCACTCGGATTGTGTACAAACCGTAGGACATTATCCTTTGAACCTAAGTGAGCTTCATGTTGATTTTATTTCAGCCGCCGGCCATAAGTTTCATGGTCCCAAGGGTGTGGGAATTTTATATGTGAATCCCGATATTAGCATCAAACCTTTCATTTTTGGTGGCGGCCAGGAGCGAAATATGCGTGCCGGTACCGAAAATGTATATGGCATTGTGGGCTTTGCCAGGGCGCTGGAAATTGCCATGAGGGATTATGAAAAAGAAAGCGCCTATGTCAAGGGACTTAAAAGCTACATGACCGACCAGTTAAAGCAAAATATAAAAGGCGTCAGTTTTAATTGTGGTGTTGAAGCTTTATATACGGTGTTAAGCGTCTGTTTTCCCAAAACAGAAAAAGCGGAATTTTTGCTCATGAACCTTGATATCAATAATATTTGCGCCTCCGGTGGCAGCGCCTGCAGCAGCGGCGCCGATGCCGGCTCGCATGTAATGAAAGCGTTGAACAAAGCCGATAACTATGTTACGGTGCGTTTTTCTTTCAGCAAATACAATACAAAGGAAGAAATTGATAGGGTGGTGGAGAAGCTGAAAGAGTTGCTGTAAAAAGTAACAGCTCCCGATAAACACCTTTACCATAACAGAATTAAAAAGCCCCGCATAATTTATGCGGGGCTTTTTAATTCCAACCTGCATCTTTATTTTATTGTATAACGAAAACCGGTGTAGATCAGTCTTCCCGTTACAGGGCCCCAGATCATGGAAGCATCAAAGTGTTCCCCAAAGGGTTGGTGTGCAGAAATAATCGCATGATCCTGGAAGTAATCGGTAAGGTTCTCCCCACCCACATAAAAATCAAACAGCTTTTTCTTGCCCAGTGATTTACTTACCTGTGCATTCATGGTAACATAAGAAGGCGAAGTATTGCTTAAACGGTATTCCGCAGGATTGGCGGCTGTGGATGGTATGCGTTTGCTTCCAATAAAATTGAACGTATAATCCAGTTTCCATCCTGCCAGGTCGTAGGCAAGATTGGCAAATCCCCTGTGTTTGGCTGTAAATGGTTTTTGTAAAACCTCATTGCCGTAGTTTGATTTTACATCAAAATAGCGGTAGGCCAGGCGGACTTCCAATTTTTTTACAGGCAGGAAATTTAGTTCGGTCTGGAAACTGTTGGAATAGGATTTTCCCTGGAGGTTATAAAACTGGACCTTTCTTGCATCTTCCATATCAACCACTACCTGGTTGGTAAAATCATTGCGGTAAAAATCAACACCGAAGGAAGCGTCCCTGTCAAACAGCCTGAATTTTTGATCTACACTGATCCCTTTATTCCAGGCTACTTCTGCGTCCAGGCCATAGGCTTTCCCGGGTTCTGCCTTTAATATGTCGATCTGTCTTGAACTCACTAATGCGCCAATGTTCTCAGCAAAAATATTGGCTGTTCGCTGGCCTCTTCCTGCACTCAATCGTACAGTTGTATTGTGGAACGGAGCATAACGAATATTCAACCGTGGTGTAGCAAACCAGCCATACAAGCTATTGCGGTCGGCACGGATACCAGCGACCACATCCAGCTTGTCGCTGGGCGTAAAGGTGTATTCGGCAAAGGCGCCCGGCACGGCTTCGGTGCGGTCATAATTAGCGGCATTCAACTGTTCATCGTATTGATCATATTGAAAGCTTAAGCCGGTTTTAAATTTATGTACTTCGCTGTTGATTTGCGATTGGTAAATAAAATTGGAGTAGAAATTCTTTTGTCTTGCGTCATACCTTGTCAAACCGAAATAAGCGTCTTGTTTATGATCGAAGGCCGATACCTGCAGGCCAATGCTTTTATGCATTTTTTCAGGAAATACATATCCTATTTTTCCAAAAGCCTCGTATCTTTTTGTGTTGAGGCCCAGGCCATAGTTCTTTGCCGAGAGTTTATCGGTAGCAGCGTTATAATCCAGTTCCCCTCCGGTTTTATCATCCACCAATACTTTTATGCCAAACTGGGACATCAAACCGTTGTCACCTAAATATTGCCAGCGGTGTACACCGCTGAACTGGTTGCCGGTGGGCAGATCGCGAAATCCATCCTTATTAAAATCTTGTTTGGTGTACAAGAAATCATCGTGCAGCAAAAGGCCTGTTGACCACTTATCATTTAACTTATGCGACCAGTTAAGGTTAACATCCGTTTTGCCCATGTTGTTTACATATCCATTCAGGTAAAGCTTTTCGCTGGTCTGCGGTTTTCTTAATTCAATATTGATCTGGCCGGCAATGCTTTCAAAACCGTTAACGACCGAGCCGGTACCTTTTATCAGTTGAATGGATTCTACCCACGGACCGGCAATGCTGTTTAAACCCAATGGTGTGGCAATGCCGCGGGGGCCAGGCAAATTTTCCACCGTGAGTTGCGTATAGATCCCCGACAGGCCCAGTAATTGAATTTGCTTGGAACCTGTGGCGGCGTCATTGTAAGAAACATCAACAGACGGATTGGTCTCAAAGCTTTCACTCAGGTTGCAACACGCTGCTTTCAGCAATTCCTTTTTGGTCATGATAGCCGTGCGGAAAGGATTATGGCTATCAATATAACTGGTGCGTTGCCGTGCGGTTACCACAATATCCGACAGGCTTTCCTTCCGGTTCAAGCTGATCTGCACATCCTGCAGGCCATTAATGGAAATCGTATCGGTTTTAAATCCTGCATAGCTGATGACCAATTGATCTACGCCGTCCTTTTTGTTTAATACAAATTCACCATGCGGATTGGTAACGATTCCTTCTTTTGTACCCAACCAGGACAGGGTAGCGCCGGCTAATGGATTGATCTTGCCGTTATGGTTCTCTATAACGATACCCCTTATTTGATTTTGATGAAGCGTTGTATCCGCTTCCTCCATATCTTGGTGATGCGTCATTTCACGGTAAAGGCAGCATTCAGGCAAAGCTTTGTACACTTCGTCTCTGGCTTTCTTTTTTTCTGTATCATGACCAACGCCGGCAACAGCCTCATGAAGCTGGTCTAAAGAAATGATGGAAGGAGAATAGATGGTAGTAAGCGTTTGGGTGGCTACGTCCCAATTGGAGGATTGTACACCTTTTATTTTCAGTGCTTTTTGAATACGCTGCTTGCATTGTCCGCAAGCGCCATGTACTTTGAAAGAAACAGTCGTATCAGGTAAGTTTGATTGTGCATGCATCATGATGGAGCTGAAGATGCTCACCAGCAGGATGCTTACATATTTTATGCGTGTCATATGATTATTTGATTGTTTAGAACATGAATTCTCTTTACAGCAAGCGAATCATGCAACAATCAAATTCGATAAACGCAAAATAAAATATGGCGGTTTTTTTGTAAAGGGGGAGGAGCAAAAAGCTGGGGTTCCAATCCCTTTGCTTCCAAAGGACTTGAAATCAGAAATTCAGGCTGTGATGGTTTTACAGCAGGAAGCTGAAAGGAGGGATTGATGTGCTTTGCGGGGCTTTGCTCCGATTTTATGTCGAGGGTTACCTCTTTATTATCGCAGCAGGATTTCTTACCCAATTTGTGATTCATGCCGCAGCCCTTGTGCTTTACCGGCGATAGATCAATCTTATCCAGTTTGCCACAGCAATAATGAAAATGCAGGGTCATCCCCGAGGAGGTGACGCCGTACACCATTAAAAGCAATATGACAAATACTTTTTTCATTCTTGCTGCAAAGCTAATTGTTATCTTCTTTTCAAATAAATTTATTGTGATCTGTTTTTTGTTAAAGCAAAACGAAACGTAAGAAATTATGATGTATGCCCTTTCATTTTTAAGTACCGAATGTTGGTTCTTTCCGGCACAAGGCTATGCAGGAGAACGGAAGCAGGAAAAACTCTTAGCCGCGTAATTTCCTGCTTCCCTCTATTTGGATGGAGTATAAAAAATTATTTATTTTGAATTAATATCCATCCTATGCAATTAATGATGTATTTAGGCAACGACCTGATTGACTCCATTCCGGTTAATTTCGACCTCCTTTCCCAACCCGGTTATTTGGGCAGATTCAAAAGAATGCTGAAAAACAAGCATGCTGAACTGATTCAACAATCCCCCACGCAGGCCGAGTTTTTAGTGGTGGACCTCAAGCCGGTCACCAATTCGAAAAAGCAGGATAACGTATCGCAAAACTTTGCTGGAATCTGATACGTAAACTGTCCTGTTGCAGGTGGCATGCATTGCTGGGGATTTTCCTGCTATTTTCTTTCCATGCAATTTTTAACAAACCTGACATATCAAACTGCAGTTCTTCCCTCTTATTCCAAACCATACAACTAACGTTCAATAACCCGAATTCAGCAGGTCCATAAAAATCTCTATACTTGCACAGGCATGAAAGGGAAGAACGTTATTTTTTCACTTTTTTTAATATTGGCGGTGCTGGCCATTGTCGTGTCAAGGATTCAGCACGAGCCGCGGATGAAGGAAGCTTTCGATAGGCATCCTTCCAAACTTTACTATACCAAACATGCCTTGTGCCGCATGGATTGCCGCCGCATCAGCAAAGAAGATATTACCGAGATCATGCAAAAAGGAATTATCAATTTCAATAAAAGCGACAGAAATGACAAACCTTGTCCTACCTATGCCATACAGGGTGAAACCAGCGATGGCGAAAAGTTGCGGGTAGTTTTTGCCCAATGCAGTGATGAAACCAAAGTGGTAACCTGCTATAACCTGGAAGAAGATTTTGAATGTCATTGCCCCGGCGACCCTTCGACAGGCTCTGGAAAGAAAAAGAAAAACTAAGATGATGCGTATCCTGCTTAAACCACTTCAATTCCTCTATGTTATTTATGCCTTTGCTGTTTTTGTGGCCTTAATGATCCCGGTTTTTATCTGGTCTTTACTGGTGTTGCCCTTGGGTAGAATTAAAGGCGCCAACCTGGTGTATTATGCCTGCACCGTGTGGGCCGACCTTTGGTTTTTTCTTGTGTTTATTTACCATAGAAATATTTATGTAGAGAAACCAAGGAAAGACCAGTCCTATATATATGTGGCCAACCATATCTCTTATCTCGATTCGGCCATTATTCCAAAAACCTTCCGGCATCCCATACGGCCTTTAGGAAAAGTGGAAATGAGCAAGATCCCTATTTTCGGGTTTATCTATAAAAATGCCATTGTTACGGTTGATCGCAGCAACTCGGCAAACCGTACCCGGAGTGTGCAAACTTTGAAATCTATTTTGCGTAAGGGAATTTCAATTTTGGTTTTTCCGGAAGGCACATTTAATATGGGCCACCAGCCACTAAAGCATTTTTATGATGGAGCGTTTCGCATTGCTATTGAAACCGGAACACCCGTCAAACCCGTTTTGCTTTTGGATGCTTACAGCCGCATGCATTATAGATCTATTTTTTCTTTGAACCCCGGCAAAAGCCGTTCGCTTTTTCTTCCGGAGGTTTCTGTAGAAGGATTAACCCTGCACGATGTGGCTTCTTTGAAAGCAAAGGTTTTTAGTGTTATGGAGGCAGCTTTGGTGGAACACAAGGCTGAATGGATCAAAATGGATAGATGATTTTGTAGCCGGCAGTAGTGCTGTTATCATCGTTCCTTGCGTCGCACTCTTGTACTGTAGTAATTCTAGGCAGCACCCGTTCACGCCGCGAACGCAGAGGAGCCACGACGCTGCGCAGCCGCCCCGTTGCGATCGTGGCGTGAAATAAAAAGTTGCCTAGCGAACAAAGGGCACAAGGGAGTGACACAAGTAAAGCATCCTAGTAGCAACACAGCTACGTACAAGAATAAACACAAAAACGCTAAACCTAAGTCCTCAACCAGAACTTCACTTATTTTTACAGCCCGACAATGTTTGCAGAAGTCATCATACCATTAGCCCTTCCTAAAAATTACACCTGGGAAATACCGGCCAGTCTTATTGACGGCATACAAGTGGGCTGCCGGGTAGAGGTGAACCTGGGTAAGAATAAAAAATATGCAGGCATTGTCAAACGCATTCATTCCGACAATCCCCAAAGTTTTCACGCCAAGGAAATCATCAACGTCCTGGATCCGGAGCCAGTCATTCAACGCTACCAGTTGCAACTCTGGGAGTGGATGGCGGAATATTATATGTGCAGCGAAGGTGAGGTGATGGCCGCCGCCCTGCCTGCTCATTTTAAGTTGTCCAGCGAAACCATTCTTATTTATAACGAAGAATTCGGGGATGATTTTTCCGACCTGGATAACGAGGAATATTTAGTAGCGGAAGCCTTGTTGCTAAAACATGAATTGCGGTTAACAGAAGTGCAGCAGATACTGGATGTAACACATGTCTATCCGATTGTCAATCGTTTGATCGGTAAAAAGGTTTGTTTTGTATGGGAATCATTAAAACAAACTTTCAATGCCAAAAAAGAAAGTTTTGTCCTGCTGAATCATGAGTACGACAACGAAGACAAATTATCTGAACTGCTGAATAATTGGGGCAGGGCACCCAAGCAAATGGAGTTGCTGTTAAGCTATTTGCACTTGATGAAAACGCAGGGCGAAGTGACAAAAGCAGAATTGCTGAAAAAATCGGCAGCTTCGGATGCGCAGTTGAAAGGATTGGTGGATAAGGAAGTATTGCGCATTGAAAAGAGAAGCGTTGACCGGTTGAACTATGCTCCGAAGGACGTGTTGGTTGATTTTGAGTTGTCACCTGCGCAGCAGGAAGCGTATAAAAAAATGCAGGAATGTTTTGATACAAAACAGGTTTGCTTACTGCATGGCATTACCTCCAGCGGTAAAACGCATGTATACATAAAGCTCATTGAGCAATACATTCGTAAAGGGCAACAGGTTTTATATATGCTGCCGGAGATTGCACTGACCTCGCAGATCATCCGCCGCCTGCAAAAACATTTCGGGGGTTATATTGGTATTTATCATTCCAAGTTCAGCCAAAATGAAAGAGTGGAGATATGGAACAAGGTAAAAACCGGTGAGATGAAAATTGTTTTAGGGGCCCGGTCCTCTCTTTTTCTTCCTTACCTTGACCTGGGCCTGATCATTTGCGATGAAGAGCATGATACCTCGTACAAACAACAAGACCCTGCGCCGCGATACCACGGACGGGATGCGGCGATTTACATGGCTTCGCTGACGCATTCAAAAGTATTGCTGGGCAGCGCCACGCCTTGCCTGGAAACCTATTTCAACGCCAGGAATGAGAAATATGGTTTGGTGGAATTGCTGGAACGCTTTGGCGAGGTAAAGCTGCCTTCCATTGAAATGATCGATACAAGAACGGTGGCTAAAAAACCGGGAGAAAAAGTCATGTTATCGCCGCTGCTGCTCGATGAAATAAAAAATACGGCAGCCAAAGGCAAACAGGTGATCTTGTTTCAAAACCGTCGCGGCTATGCTCCCTACCAGGTGTGTACGGTTTGCGGATGGATTGCTGAATGCAAGAATTGTGATGTTTCCTTAACCTATCATAAGTTTTCCAATAAATTAAAATGTCACTATTGCGGAAGTATTTATCCGATAACGGCTTCCTGCCAGGCTTGCGGAAGTGATAAACTGGCGCAGCGGAGTTTTGGTACCGAAAAGATCGAAGAAGTGTTAGCTACGGACCTGGAAGGTGTAAAGATCGGGAGGATGGATTTTGATACCATTCGCAATAAGAATGCACATGATGTCTTGATCCAGCAATTTGAGCAAAAGAAAATTGATGTACTGGTAGGAACGCAAATGGTAGTGAAAGGATTGGATTTTGACAATGTAGACCTGGTTGGAATTTTAGATGCGGATGGATTGCTGCATTTTGCCGACTTCAGGGTAAACGAAAGAGCCTTTCAGTTAATGGAGCAGGTGAGCGGAAGGGCAGGAAGGAGGGATGGGGCAGGACGGGTATTGATTCAAACCATAAATCCGCACCACCCTGTATTATTGCATGTAGCGCAACACGATTTTATGGGCATGTACCACGAGGAGATTGAAAAACGCCGGCAGTTTTTTTATCCGCCTTATTCAAGAATCATTCAAGTTCAATTCAGGCATAAAGAAAGAGATGTGGTAACTGACGGCGCCTACGCATTTTCAAAAGCACTGGATGTGCCTTATGGAAAATATATGGTAGGGCCGGCAGAACCGGTGGTGAACAGGGTTCGGAACATGTTTTTGATGGATCTGCTGATCAAGCTTCCAAGAGACAGCCAGTTGATTGCGCAATGCAAGCGGCATATCATTAAAGAGTCGGCACAGCTCCATAGAGAAACCCGTTTTAAAAAGATCATTATTGTCCCGGATGTGGATGCTTATTAACCTGCTTTATCAAGGATAAGCACCACTTTATTAAAGTCTGCAGCGGCGTTAATTACCTTTTTAAAAGCTTCGTATTGCTGAACCGGGTAAAAAGCCTTCCGGTACTCTTCTTTCACTGTCAGCGTCAGAATATTTTCTTTTTGCTCATAGGTACATACAAATCCAATTGTTGTTACATCCTTTTCTTTGAATACTTCATTAAAGTTCAGATCTGCCAGGTTTTTGACTTTGTAGCCTTTTGGTATTGTGATCTGAATGGTTCTTATTAACGCATGGGGGAAGGCAAGATCTATGTTCGTAGTACGCGGTTTAGCGTCATACATTTCGGCCTGTTGGCCAATAACCTCTCCAATTTTAAGAATGATTTTTTCACCGGCCCTTTCCACCATATTCGTTGATTTGACAGATGCCTTAATCACAAAAGGTTTATAGGGGTCAACCTGTTCTATCTCTTTGTTTTCAAACGAATGGGATAAAATATTTTCTGAGTTTGTTCCGAATTTGATCATTTCTTTTAAAACCTTATTCTGTTCTTCGGCAGGAAAGAAAACAAAGGGAAACCGGTAATTAGGAGCTGCATAACCACCGTATGATTGCTTAACATCAATGAAAAGCGCATCGTCTTTTTCAAGCTTTAAACTCATGTCCATATTCAGAAAACTATGTTCATAGCTTTCCATGGGGATATTTTTTACTTCAGCAACCGCAGTAGTAAAGTTTCCAATGGTGGTACTGATACAATAAAGTCCGTTTGTATTTGCCCAGGTGGGTGGAATCCATGGATAGCGGTATTCTATTTCTGTAGGAGCAAGGAATTTTTTTGTTGCTGGAATGTAGATTAGCACATTACGGGTGTTGTTCCAGTTTTCAAAAGTACGATCCACCGAATAGTTGGTCCTGTCGCCACATAAAACAAGCTGGTAATCTATACCTGCTACATTAAATAAGCTTGTATAAAGCTTGATAATGGCTTTCTGGCTGGCAAGTTTATTTTTAATAACTTTTATCAGGTCATTTGCATCTTCATCCGGAATATCTTCCCGGGTAATAAAGTTCTTTTTAAGATAATTTTCAATTGAGGTAACCTTTTCTGCAATCCCCGATGTTTTAAGATCGATGTCAGATGCTAAATCCTTTATTTTTTTGGCTTCTTTATCGCTTATTACAGAATAGATGTCAAAAGCTTTTTTTGCCAGTTCATTCCAAGTAAACATTCTATCTCTTTCATTCTTTGCTTTATTATAGCAAAGCTTATATTCTACTCTCTTTAAATTGGCCTGGTACATAGAGTACTTTTCTTCTTCTGCTCCCTTTATATTTTGGTCAGTAATCAGCAGGTATCTTTTTTCTTTGTAGGTCGTGTCTTTGCTGAGGGGAAGGTTATTAAATGATTTTGTTTCAAAAATCAAATGGTCAGGTGCAATCAATTCAAAATGTGATTTCATGACAGGTATGGCAGAGGCCAAAATTTCTCTTCCAAAAAAGGAAGGATATTTTTTTAGCGTGAAATAAAATTCTACTTCGCAGCCTTTTGTTAAGCCTTCCAATGCAAAAATTTTATACTCGCCATTATCATCTTTTAAATCCTTTATATTGGTTTTGTCAAATTCGATTATTTTTCCCCCCGGCAGAATCGTTCTTGCTTTTACGTCAAGCATTTCAATGCCTTCATCAAAGGGCAGGTAGATCTTGTTGAAACTTTCTATGCCCTTATCATTATTGATATGAATGATCCGGTGCATCGTGCGGTACTGATAAAGTTCTTTTTTTTCAAATCCGTATTCAATAATTCTTTCGTCAGTTATGTACACGGCTGCAGCATCCTGGTCTCGCTTGTCAATGGAATGTAAAACTGGTTTTTCATTCCATTGAAACTTATTGTAACTGGATTGTGCAAAACAAAAAAGGGATAAAAAGCTAAATAATAATAGAAATAACTTTTTCATAGATATTAATTTTTGCTGAAGGCAACGGTTTGTTTATAGTGTGGAAACAGGTGTTCCAAAACTTGGTTCCAGGATTCGAATTGATTGGGATAAAGCATTAAATGGTCTGTGTCAAATTGCTGCGTTAAATATACACGGTTATTATCCCGGGAATATTTCATAACAAAACCCCAAACATCATTTTTAAATGTCTCTCCTTTTGGTAGTTGAACGGTTTTAAAACCATCAGGAATTTTTATAACAGTGGTGTAGGAGGAGTTCTCAAGATAGCGGAGTTCTATAGGGATTTTTCTTTTTGGGAAATCGATTTCTTCATGTTCATACCACTTAAACAAATTGGCATTAAGAAAGATCTCGTCACTTAATTTACGGGCATAATCGGGTAAATTAAAATCAGCTGTAAGTAATACTTCACTATGATCCCCGCTCTGTTCAATTTTCCAATTGCTGAAACTGATTTTATTACTTCCTCTTGCAAAACGCTGCTTCAGGTATTCTTCTTTTTCTTTTTCATTTTTGAAGCCAAGAACAGCCTGCATACCGGATGCATGATAACCCGTCATGTGAATCCTGATCCGGCCTGTAATCTCTTTGGCGTTTAATTCTATAAAGGTGGAATCTGTATAGGTGTTTTTTTCTTTTGGGATTATGGGTACTCTTATGAGCTTGAATTCTTTTTCATTTATCCCAACCATAGCTTGTTTGCCTTGTATGGAATAGGGTGGAAATCCAAAAATGCAGCCATCGTCTGTGCCATCCAGGAATAAATAATCGTTTCCTAATTTAATGGTACATATCATATGATTGTCTGCAATTGGAAGGGGTACCTCTGTATAATCATAGGGTATATCTCTTGTTCCAATCCATGTGAAATAGGCGGGTATTTTAGCGTAATTCAACATAGCGGTAAGGATGCTTGTCATGTCTTTGCAATCTCCAAATTTCCGGCTGCAGACCAGGTTGGCTTCTCTTGGGATAAAGCCTTCCATGCCTTCTTCAAAAGCTACATACTTGATATTGGACTGTACCCACTTGTAAATTTTTTTTGCTTTTTCAATATCTGAAGAAGCGTTGCTTATTAGCGAGTCCGTTAACGTTGTTAATTCAGTGCTTAGGTTTTGATTCATGTTTTTTACAAAACCATAACTGTGATAAAACAAATCCTGTGGACTGGCTAAAAAACTTTTCCAGCCTTCTTTTTCATTTATCTGCTCTATGTAATAAATGAGGTGAGTGGCATAGTATGAATTGTCCGGTGCATCGGGATAAGAAGCTATGTTTTCTACATTCCTAATCTTAAAAGTATAAGTGGTTTTGTTCCCTTTTTTAGATTCGGTGAATACAACTTTGTCTGCATTCAATCCCTTGACGATGTATTTGAGTTTAATATCGGATGGAAATGTGATCTTAAGTTCGCTTTCAGCTACGGGAAAGTAACGCTCAAAATAGTGAGGGGTCAACAGGTGTATGTCATTATGCTTTAACTGGTAGTTCATATGCCGGGTGGCACCCACAGCTGCACCGGCATAATCAAAAGAAGTTGATTTCGTATCATCGTAAAAAATATAATCCTGCCGGCTGCTGGTGGTACTGGCATTGGAAACTTTTACTTTTTTTCTTTCCGGTAATTGTACGTAGGCCTCCCACTTTTCAAGTTCATTGAAGCTGCTGTGGTAGATACGTCCGCGGCTCATCATTTTTACTGCATTATCGGTGAGGTACAGAAGGTCTTCAGAAAAAGAACTGGTACCCATCCATTTTCCATCTTCCATTTTAATAGAAACATCACAGGATATATCAGTATAAACAGCTTCTGCGTTTGGGAATTTTTTTTTCCAATCAGTTTGAGCCTGGCCTTGCTTAGAAACAAGGACACCAAGCAGGGCGCAGGTTAATAACAGGTTTTGGTTCATTTTGTAACATTGAGTAGGATTCCACAATAATTTTCTCTTTTTTCAACCAGTTTTCCATTAACATCATAAAACTTTTGATGCTTGTGGGGGTAGCCATTGTAATAAAAGCCTTCCTCTTTTAATTTCCCGTTTTCGTAGTATTCTTTATAGGGGCCCTCCTGGCTGTCGTAATAATAATTGTATTCCGCTTTTAAATTGCCGTTGGAATAATATTCAGAGACGCGGCCATTCGTTACTCCATAAACCTCGTTAGATTCGTAATAAGTCTTTCCATTAGGATGGTAGAGCCTGTAAATGCCAATCATCTCCCCGTCTGAATATTCCATTTCTGCTGATTTGTTTCCATTGCCATAGTATGCGCTGATCTTTCCTTTACCGCCAGGCAATAAAATAACAGGCACCAACTGACCCTTTTTATCCGGGAAAGTATAGCCTGTAATTAAATCATCCTTATAATAAAATATATAGCTCAACTGTCCATCTTCGGCATACCGCCTTAGCGTTCCATGTTTTTTACCATTTTTAAATTCGATTTCTCTTTCCACTTTCCCATTGGTAAAATAATAGGATACCTTTCCTTGCAAACCTTCATCGCTATACGTTTCTTCTTTGTATAGGCTGCCATTGTCAAGGTAGTATTTCCATGCACCTTCCTTCTTGCCCAGCTTATACTTTCCTTTTGCCGCAACCTTGCCTCCGTAATGATATTCAATGTATTCTCCATCTAAGGATCCATGGTTGTAGTTTTTGGATATTTGTAATGAACCGTTATAAAAATAGTTAGTGAATGGTCCGTGCAGTTCTCCCTGCACATATTGGCCTTCATAATGTGTTTTGCCACTAGGATACAGGCCTTTGTATTTTCCCTGTCCATTTACAATTTTAGAGGAGGAAATTAATTTCCCCGCTGTGTCATATTGAAGAACGGCTTGCATCCAACCGTTGCGGTAAACTTCTTCGTAATCTAACTTTCCATTGGCATAATAAAACTCTCTTACACCGGTCAAATCATTATTCCTATACGTAGACCTGGTTTCAATTTCACCCTTTACATTAAAGTTAATCCAGTCGCCATTTAGTAAATCATCAGCGTACCAGCCTTCTTCTTTTGGCTTGCCATTGATGTAGTAACTTTTATACAAGCCATGTTTTTTGCCGTCCTTATACGTTACTTCATATTCTTTTGAGCCGTTTGGAAAATAACTGGAAAGCATACCATTCAATTCTCCGTTTGCATACGTACTTTTTTCTTTTATAGCCCCGGATGAATAGTAAAGTATGTAATCATTTTCTTTCTGTCCTTTGTCATTATAAACTGCTGTGGCGGTTTTGAAACCACCGGCATTGTAATTGTTTAATTCAATACGTTTGTTTTGGCGGATGGAAGAACTGATTTCCTTACCTGCTTTATCGAAATATCTGGCTGCTTTTAATTTGTCATTTTCAAACAAAAAGGTGGAGTATAGTTTTCCATCATCGTCAAAATATTGACCCAGACCTTCTGCTTTCCCGTTTTTGTATGGCACTTTTGCAATTACAGTGCCTTCGTCATTATACTCAATATCCTCGCCTTCTAACATTCCCTTCTGATAAAAGGATTGGTGCATCAGCTTGCCGTTCGGATGATAGCTTTTAGCTTCTCCTTCGAGTTCGCCATTGATATAGGTTCCTGTAAAGTCAGGTTGGCCGTTTTTATAATAGCTTTTGTAGGCCCCGGTTAATTTACCATTCTCGTATGTGGAGGTTAGCCGTACTTGCCCGTTTTCATAGAATGCAGTATAAAGCCCATGCAGTTTATCATTTAAAAGCAACGCTTCGGTTTTTTTGCGTCCACTGGTGTAGTATTGAAGATACTTTCCTTCCTCAACACCGGCCTTGTACATTTCAATAGAAAACAAATGTCCGACTCCGAAATACGTGTGCTTTTCTCCATCTAATTTGCCGGCTACAAAATTGGACTTCGTTACCAGTACCCCCTGGTCATTATAGGTGAGGTCTTCTCCGTTTTGCTCTCCATCTTTCCAGTTCTCATAACCACTTAAACGGCCATTTTTGTAGTAATAGGTCCATTTGCCATCTTTTTTCCCGTTTGTATTATACTCGCCAATTGCTTTTAAATTTCCATTTGTGTGGTAAAACTCCCACCGACCTGTCATCTTATCCTTCTCAGCCTTGCCTTTTCCAAAGAATACACCCTCCTCATAATGATACAGTACTGGTGAATTTTGTCTTTTAGAAAAGTTCAATTCACGAGTGTTTCTTATCAGGTTCATATCTTCTGTATAAGCCTGAATAGCCTTGCTAATGCTTTTTTCATTCTTTTTTACATACTGTTGAATTTTTTGAATGTTTACATTAGAAAAGGCATGGAAAATAGCCGGCTCGAATAATTTGTTGTCAAACAATTTTTTAAGGGAAGGTGCATAAAACTGCATCCAGAAATCATCGTCCTCACTATTATATTTCAGCTTTTCCATTACCACCTGCAATTGACGTATGATGGGATCATCAAAGGCTGTTATTACCTTATAATTTTTATCAAGGGCAATTTTGGAAAGTACAATCTGCTCCAGCATTGTAAAGCTGGAAGAAGGGGTGGTCGTCCTGTTGTCAATATATTTTTTTACATCGTCGCTGGCCTTGCTGATATTGCTAAGAAACTGGATGGCCGTATTGGCATGGGTTCCCTGTGGATTATTTAGCAAATAAGCAAATAAACTCATTGCAGCCTGGATAGGCTTCCCCTTTACCAGGGCACATTGAGCAAGTCTAAAATGAGCACTGGCATAGTAGGGAGCTTGTATAAGCAAAGCCTGTAAAGCAGATTCAGCTTCATCTAGCTTTTCCTGCCGCAGGAGACAAATAGCTTTATTCAGCCGGAGGGACGAAGAGTTGGGATATTTTAAGAAGGCTGAATCGTATATACGCAATGCTTTTTCACTGAATCCCTGGTCATCAAGAATACTGCCTTTCACCAGCATGAAGGACAATTCGTATTCATCGTCTGTCTGATCAAGTCCAACTTTACAGGTTTCCAGGGCTTCGTTATAATTACTATCCAACATTTGGCTCAGCGCTGTTTCATATAAGGCTAAAACATAGTTGGTATCATTGCGGGGCATTTGTTTATATAGCTGAATGGCCTCTTTATATTTTCCTTCATCATGAAGCTTTGTGGCCTTTGTAATAATCGCACCAGAGTTAAGGGGTTGTACGTTTTGTGCTTTAGAGCCAAAGCATAAAAAAAGGCTAAAGAGAAGCCCTGAAAAAATTGCTTTCATTTTCTAGGATAGTTAGTTTAAGTAGCGCTCAAAATATGAAAATATATTCCTTTATCTAATTTTTTGATAATAAATAAGTGGAAGTATTTATGGATAGCCTATAAACTTATGACCTTAGATTTGCTTATGCAGGTAATTGAAGACATTTCCTTATTCTCGTTCAACACGTTCGGCATTCATGCCCATGCAAAATACTTTGTTGCTTTTGCTGACACGAGTGTTCTGGAAGAACTGACGTCAACTACAAACCACCAACTACCCACTACCAACCTTCTTATCCTTGGCGGTGGCAGCAATATCTTACTGACAAAAGATTTTGACGGCCTTGTGCTAAAGAACGAGATCAAGGGAATTGAAACGGTTAAAGAAGATGACGAATACGTTTACATCAAAGCCGGGGCAGGA
Organism: uncultured bacterium; assembly: GCA_966095395.1. Taxonomy (GTDB): domain Bacteria; phylum Bacteroidota; class Bacteroidia; order Chitinophagales; family Chitinophagaceae; genus Flavisolibacter. The sequence continues at coordinate 26,853 of CBHTSW010000024.1, forward strand.
GAGAACTGGCACAGCTTTGTGATGCACTGTGTGAACAACAACTATGCAGGTATAGAAAACCTGTCGCTTATTCCGGGGAATGTAGGGGCCTCTCCTATGCAAAACATTGGTGCCTATGGAGTGGAGATCAGGGATGTGTTTCATGAACTGGAAGCTTTTCATTTCAGCGATAAAGCGATACAGAAGTTTGGGATAAAGGATTGTGCTTTCGGTTACCGCGAAAGTGTTTTTAAAAATAAATACAAAGGGCAGTTTGTTATTACTTCGGTTACCTACCGGCTAAACAAGCAGCCTGCCTTCAATACAAGCTACGGCGCCATTCAACAGGAATTGGAAAGGATGGGCGTGCAGGAGTTGAGCATTAAAGTCATTTCGCAGGCCGTTATTAACATTCGTTCTTCCAAATTGCCAGACCCCAAGGTAGTGGGCAATGCAGGAAGTTTCTTTAAAAACCCGCAGATAGAAAACCGGCAGTTCCAGGAATTAAAGCAATTGCATCCCAGCATCCCTTCTTTCCCGATGGATGATACGCATATAAAAGTCCCAGCCGGATGGCTGATAGAACAATGCGGATGGAAAGGTTACCGCAAAGGCGATGCAGGTTGTTATTCAAAGCAGGCACTGGTGCTGGTCAATTATGGAAGGGCAACAGGAAAAGAAATTTATGAGTTGAGCGAAGACATTCTGCAGTCGGTAAAAAAGAAATTCAATATTGTTTTGGAAAGAGAAGTAAACATCGTCTGAACCATGATTTTTAGGATTGTAAGATTTGCAGGAATAGGCTACACGCAAAGACGCTAAGATTAAGGAGAAAAGCCGCTGCAGAAGGTCATCTGAAATTAAATTTTGGAGCAGGATTTTACCGAGAAAGTGAAACCCTATTATAATAAGAAGAGCCTTCAGTTGTTTGAAGACTCTTCCTTTTATCCAGCTAATCTATTTAATCCCAAATCACTGCTGCGGCACTCAATTAAAATCCTCCTCCTCGTTTTCATCATACAGGGAAGACGATTGAATATTGAGCATACTTCCCATGAGGTCCTTAAATTCAACCGAGGTTTCCATGATTTTTTTACTAATGAGGGAATAGGAGGCCAGGCCGTGCAGCACAAATTCCATCAGCAGGGCCGCTTCTCTTTCATTGGCATGCGGGAAGGTTTTTTTTACCAAGGCATGCAAGCCATCTACTTTATACAGTTGGTTTATCTTTTCCCTGTCGGTAGTGGTAAAAAATAAATTGATATGATTGCCTTTATCAAACCAAGTGATGATGGAGCGATAAGGATTGTCTACAGCTTGTACGGTTTCTCCTTTGCGGGGAGCTCTTTTCTTTAACGTATCAGGATTGGGAAAGTAAAGCACAAATTGCGAACGGATGGATTTGTCAAGTAAGTTCATGGCTACCTGGTAAGGTCCTTCCTGCTCCCCTTCATATACCAGTTCAATCTTTCCGGTAATGGATGGAATGATGCCCACCAGGTCACTGATCCAAACCTGTGTTTCTTTTTCTTTGTTAATGATCGATCTTCGTTCCGACGCGCTCACGGCGTTTTCAAAAGCTGAAATGGTAAGTCTTGCGCTTACCCCACTTTTCTTGTCCACAAATTCGCTGCTTCTTGCTTCAAAAGCCACTTGTTCAATCAATCGTTTTACCAGATCACTGATCGCAATTTTTTCTTTTTGTTCTTCCGATACATCGGCTTCCTGTTCTGTAATTGCCAGTGCGGTTTCCAGGGATTTGGGATAGTGGGTTAAGATCTGGCTTTCAATCCTGTCTTTTAACGGTGTAACAATGGAGCCGCGGTTGGTATAATCTTCGGGGTTGGCCGTAAAAACAAATAAAATATCCAGCGGCAAACGCAGTTTGAAACCACGGATCTGCACATCGCCTTCTTCCAGGATATTAAATAGCGCCACCTGTATTCTTGCCTGCAGGTCGGGCAATTCATTAATGACAAATATGCTGCGGTTCGTTTTTGGAATAATGCCGTAATGAATGACTCTTTCATCTGCAAAACTCAGTCGAAGGTTGGCAGCCTTAATAGGATCAATATCTCCAATAAGATCAGCAACGCTTACATCAGGTGTTGCCAGTTTTTCGCCATAGCGCTGGCTGCGGTGTATCCATTCAATGGGTGTGTCGTCGCCTCTTTCAAGGATGATATCTTTCGCAAATTTTGAAATCGGTTTTAGCGGATCATCATTGATCTCACTGCCGGTAACAACCGGGATATATTCATCCAGAAGGTCGGTCATTTGGCGGGCCATTCTTGTTTTGGCCTGGCCACGCAAGCCAAGAAATAAAATATTGTGTTTACTCAGCAAAGCCCTTTCTACATCGGGGATCACTGTGTCTTCATAACCAATAATGCCACTGAATGTTTCTTCTTTATTCTGAAGTTTTTCAATAAGGTTTTGACGTATTTCCTCTTTGATGGTTTTACGTTGGTAGCCTGCTTCTTTGAGTTCTCCGAGAGTGTTAATATGTTTAAAATTAGTCTGAACCATGATTTGGGTGGATTTATTGATTAAGAGGTAATGGGTTTTCCCCAACTTTTTTATTTTTTAATCTTTTGGATTGCAAACTTATGCTGCCAAAATGGATAAGCAGGCCTACTTGCATGTTATATGCTTCAAGATAATTTTTTGCTTGTGCAAGATGTACATTTTCTAATTGGATGATTGCCTTTAGTTCAACCATGATTTTATCTTCAACAAAAAAGTCAACTCTTCTTTCACCTAATTGCCTTGCTTTATAATACACAGGCATGCTTAATTCTCTAATAAAGCGGAGACCAGATTCCTCCACCTTACTCTCTAATGCCCGTTGATAAATTACTTCCTGAAAGCTGTTTCCTAAGGAAGAATGAACCTTCATTGCTGCGCCGATGATCTTTTCTGTTATTTCTTTGTATGTATAATCAGCCATGCTGTGATAATTTCTGCCTAATCCTAAAGATCCACCCAAATCATGGTTCAGACTTTAATAAACCGTCTTCCTTTTTCCGCTTTCAAAATCCCTGAAAATAAAAGCACCCAGCCGGTCAAGGCTGGCAAAGTAAGCCTTGCCATTATTGGTTTCGGTAAACTCCTGTACAAAGCGCTGCAGGTAGGGGTCGGTAGCGATCATGAAGGTGGTGATCGGGATTTTTAATTTTTTACACTGCGCGGCCAAGTTTAAGCAGCGGCTGGTAACTTTTCTATCCAATCCAAAACTGTTTTTATAATAACGCCTTCCAATTTTTAAACAAGTAGGCTTTCCATCGGTGATCATGAAGATCTGCTTGTTTGGATTCTTCCTGCGTCGCAGAATGTCCATGGCCAACTCCAGGCCTGCCACTGTGTTGGTATGGTAGGGGCCAACCTGTAAATAGGGAAGATCTTTGATTTCTACCGGCCAGGCATCATTCCCAAACACTACAATATCTAGGGTGTCTTTTGGATATTTCGTGGTGATGAGTTCACTCAGGGCCATGGCAACCTTTTTAGCCGGGGTTATCCTGTCTTCTCCGTACAAGATCATGGAATGAGAAATGTCAATCATTAATACGGTTGATGTCTGCGATTTAAAATCAGTTTCCCTGATCTGCAGGTCATCTTCCTGCATGGTGAAAGAATCTAAACCGTGATTGATCTGTGCATTGCGGATGGATTCGGTAAAATCAATTTGCTCCAGCATATCGCCAAACTGGAAAGGCCTTGAGTCCGGGCTTATTTCATCACCCAAACCAGGTTTGAAAGTTTGGTGATCGCCGCTCTTTGTTTTTTTAAGTTTGCCAAAGATCTCTTCAAGACTGCGCTTGCGGATGCCCTGTTCTGTCTTGGGCGTGATCTTTATTTCAGACTTTCCTTCGTCATCGGTAATATAGCCCTTGTCCTTCAGGTCTTCAATAAAATCACCCATGCCATATTCCTCATTTGTTAACTCGTACTGGCGGTCCAGCTGATTTAACCATTGCAGGGCTTCGCCGACATCACCACTGGTATACGTAAGCAATTGCATAAAAAGATCAAGCAATTGTTCAAACTTACTTTTACCTTCTTCATTGGGATCGTATCCCGAAAAATGAAAACCTTTCATAACTTTTTACAAGCTACAATAATTATGCTTTCTTTATTCATTACGGTTCGTTAAACAAAAAACCCCCGGATTTCCGGGGGTTTTGTAAAATATTTAGCTTCTATTTTGTCGAGTCGGCAGAATCCCTTCGTCCCGGATTTTCTGTAACAATGGTGCTTTGCGGGTTGTACGCTTTCTCCATGTTATCGAGATACCGCAGGTACTGATCGCAATCTTGGTCATCGCTTTCAAAAGCAGGGTAGTAGTCCGGCTTTTCATTTTTCAGATAATTATAATAGTTCTTCTGATCTGCCAGGTCTTTTTTCAACGCGGCTTTTACTTTATTGGCTAAAGTGGTATGGCCGGCTTTGTAGGCAGCCTCCAGGTAAAGCATAGAGATTTGGTTGTGCGACTGGAAACGGCTCACCATGGCATAGGGCAGGTTTTCAGGAGAAATTCCTTTTTCTACTTTTTCCAGCAGGTTCACGGCTTCCTGCTTGCGGCCGAGGTCGGCCATATTAGCTGCAGCAACGGCATAGGTTTGACGGATGGTTAATAAATGCCTGCGGTTTTCTTCATCAAAATAAACACCCGGCTTATTGGCGCCGCCAAAGCGGAACACATTTCGTAATAAACTATCCGTTTTGTTTACATCCATTGCCCGCTGTGGTTGACGAACAGGTGTGAGCCGGAATACCATTCCCTCCTGGCGCAGGTAGGGGCCAAAACCAATTTCCTGGTAAGGAGAGGTAAAGCAAATAGGCCGTTTCCAGTTGTTGGCGGCTACAATGTTCAACATGGTCAGCTGATCCAGTGAAAGATAACTTTTGTCTTCAGGAATCTCCAACTGAATTTGATTGCCCACTGAATCGGCTGCGTTAGCAATACCCATTTGTTTTACAGCCACTGGATCAACCGGTACGGTGAATTTTTTTACAGGGAAAGAAGAGATTGGGTTCTGCTTCCCGATAACGTTCTTCATCACATCATACAAAGGATAATACCTGTTTTGATCGCCCTGGGGTTCAAAGGTAATATAAGGCACACCTCTTATCTGGTCAGCTGTCCAAATGACATCTATAGGTGCACTTTCATTGACCTTATAACGCAATTGGTTTACGTACCAGTCAATACCTAACAAACTAGTATTTAAAATACGAATATCAGGACGAACGCCTTCCACTTCCTGCGCATACCACAAAGGATAGGTATCGTTATCACCAAAGGTGAAAAGGATGGCGTTGGGCGGACAGCTGTTCAGATAGTCTCTTGCCAGGTCTGGCGCCAGGGTTTTTTGACTGCGATCATGATCGTTCCATTCCTGCGCCACCATTATGGCAGGCGCCGACAAACACAAAACAGTAGCGGCAAGGGCCGCAGTTTTAAGATTGGTCTTACCCACCGCCCGCACGGCATAGGTAATAGCTGCCGTAAGTGCTGCAAGTAAAATAGCTCCCATAACGGCTGCCGTACCCGATCCGCCACTCATGTGGTTGAGATCACTCAGCAGAAGTACAATGAATGTGGTTAAGCCGCCATACGTAAGCACATTCATAAAAGTTTTCTTATCCTGTACTTCACTGGCCATTCTTACAAAAGCCACTACAGCCAAACCAATCCAGATGGCAAAGGCATAGAAAGAACCTGCATAGGCATAGTCACGTTCTCGGGGCTGGTTGCCGGGCTGGTTCAGGTACACTACAATGGCAATACCTGTAAAGAAGAAAAGCAGGAAGGTCACGATCCAGTCTCTTCTATCTTTGAAGAAATGAAACACACAACCAATTACGCCAAGCAAAAAGGGAATTAAGAAAAGCTTGTTGGTTGCTTTATTGTCTTTAATACTGTCAGGAAGTTTGGATTGATCACCCAGGCGCAGGTCATCCATGAATTTGATTCCGGAAACCCAGTTCCCATCCCGTATGTTGCCGCCGCCTTGTATATCGTTCTGGCGTCCGGCGAAATTCCACATAAAATAACGCCAGTACATAAAGCCCATTTGGTAGGTAAAGAACCAGTTGAGGTTATCACCAAATGAAGGAATCTTAACGGCAATAGGAGCACCGGCCCGCAACACCTGGCCTCTCTGTACTCTTGGTGCAAAATTATCCGGTATCTGATAGGTATCGGGTTTGCCTGTTTGATCCTGGGTTTGAATCACACCATCACCCACACCCGTTACGATGCTTAATGTTTTGGCGGGAATAATCGGAAGCCCGAGCCAGGACATATAATAATCGGCATGGCCCTGCTCGTTACTGCCATCCCACACACGGGGAAATAACTCTATGTCTTTGCTGGCATACTCCGGTTCCCTGTCGCGGCCTATTTCTATGTATTCGTTATCGCCTTTAGCATAGCGCATTTTCCCTTCTTCAATACCAATGGGCTGCGCCAAAAAATGCGGTCCGCGTAGTATGGGTTGCGATCCGTATTGCTCACGACCGAGGTAATAAACAAGGCTCATCGGGTTGTCCACATTGTTCATGTCAATAGAGGGATTGGCATTGGAACGTTCCATGGTGGTGATGTAGGCAGAATAGCCAAGCATCATAAATGAAAAGCACCATAAACCCAACCGCAAATAAGACCAACCCTTGCGATTGGCCCAACGCAGTCCGGCCCAAACAAGAACAGCGACTAATACAAAAAAGAAAATAAAGCCGGAGAAGAAAGGCAGGTGAAAACTGTTGACAAAGAATCTATCAAAATGGCCGGCAAGTTTTACCGACTGTTGAATAACCACTACCTGCACAAGGCCAACAAGTATACACCCGATTAAAAAGGCCCAGATGGCGCCGTTGCGTGAATAAGTGTAACGCTTATAATAATAGATCATCACGGCGGCAGGAATCACTAGTAATCCCAACAGGTGAACGCCAATCGATAATCCTAAGGAAAAGAAAAGAAATACGATCCACCTGTCGGCACGGTTGCGCAAAACCCTGTCGTTGCCGGCAGCATCATCAGCACGTTCCCATTTCAGCATAGCCCAAAATGCAAGAGCCGTGAAGAAAGAAGATAAAGCATATACCTCGCCTTCCACAGCGCTGTACCAAAAAGAATCAGTGAATGTATACGCCAAAGCACCTACAATACCGGCGCCCATGATCGTGTACGCTTGTTGTGGTTTGGGCTCTTCGCGAAAGCCGGTAACCAGCTTGCGGGCAAAGTGTGTAATGGTCCAGAAAAGAAACAGGATAGTAGCACCGCTGGCCAGGGCGTTCATCATGTTTACAGCGTGGGCCGCCGTAGCAGGATTATCGCCAAATAAAATAATAAAGAAACGGCCTAACAACACAAAGAGTGGTGCGCCGGGAGGGTGGGGCATTTGCACTTTGTAACAGGCGGAAACAAATTCTCCGCAATCCCAAAGGCTTCCGGATTTTTCAGCCGTTAAAATGTAGGTCAGGGAGGCGATGGCAAACACTACCCAGCCGGTAATGTTATTGACTTTTCTGAAATTCATACAAACAGAGTTGGTTCTTTTTTTAGCCCTTTCATCAGTAACAACCGAAGAGAAGGACGTGCAAAAATAGGTAAGCAGCTAAATTAAAGGGAAAACAATAAGAAAAAGGTTAAAAGAGTTTATTGTTTATGGTTTTTGGTTTATTGTTATTTCCTCTAATTCGGTCGTTCTTTTACTATAGGCACCCCGTTTTGGCGGGATTATTTTGTAACCAGCCACATTATCACTATTGAGCTTTAGGTGCGGCGCACTCTTGTACAGCGACTATTCTATTCGTTATCATTTCCCGCAGCGAGCGCAAAGGAGCCACGACGCGGCGCCGCTCAATCGGGCGTTCGCTGCAAGAAAAGTACAAGAGTGCGCGGCAACAAAAGCCTCATAGTACACAAAAGCCGGTAGCAAAACTATAGTCAGCAAAAAGGGAATTATACGATCGCAGAAATGAATAATCGACCTAAACAACTATAAACCATAAACTACAAACTGTCCATGGATGATCATTCAAAAAATACTTTTACGGTTTGGTAAAACAAACGGTTCTGTACAATGCCCGACATCTGCAAACTGTTCTCGTTATAGCCTTTCAATCCAAACAAACCAGCAGCATTACCCTTGTTGATGGCGATTTCAAGATAGCCGGCACTATTAAATAAAACCAACTTCTCGCCCTGCGGCACATCGGCATAAGAACCACTGATGCGTTCAATGACCTCATCTCTTTTAAAAACAATTTTGAAGCGGCGGCCTTTGCGTTGTTCTTCAAACTGCTCCTGAGTAATATTGACGATGACGTTTTCAAAATTGTCAATGAAGATGATCTGGCCTTCGATCCAGTTTTCGCCGGTGGTGGGACGTAAGGGATTTTTTTCCAGATAGCTGGCATCCGGAATGCCAATGTTCTGAATCGGTTCGCCGTTCATTAATTGAGTGATGGCCCTAGCCGCTACCTCAATGCAGTACAAGGTGTTTTTGATGGCTGTTTTTTCCAAAGGAATGCCGATTACCATTTCAGGCTTTTCTTCCAGTATCATGCCCAGCAGGCCATTGTCGGCACAAATAATATACTGGTCTTTATGAAACGCAAAAAGCAATTGTTCGGGTTTCGATTCAAACAAATTGACCAGGACAATGTGATGCGTAAACTCCGGAAAATTTTTAACCGCATTTCGGCATACATAAGCAGCCTGCGGATAGTTGAAAGGAGAAAGTTTATGAGTGATATCAATGATCTGGAACTCTGGATTGATGCGCAATAGCCTTCCCTTAACAGCACCCACCAGGTAGTCCTGTTCGCCAATGTCAGATGTGAGGGTAACTAAAGGCATGAAAATGAAAAATATAAAATTAAAAATGTAAAATTTTAAAATTAGCGTGGTTTAAAGATGAAAAATGCACAATGAAAAACTTGTTTGTTAGAAAGGCGTTTTTCATTTTTGGTTTTTCATTTAACCAACTTTCCTTCTTTAAAGAAAAAATTCTTTACCAGTTTATCGGCCAGGCCCGGAAAAAACTTGTTCATAAAAACGGTTCTCTTTCCGGTGAAGGTTAGCACCAGGGTTCTTTTTTTGTGTTCAATGGACGACAAGATATGTTTGGCACATTCTTCGGCGGTCATCAGTTTGCTTTCATCCAAAGGGGTTTCACCTTGGGCCGCGCCTTCTTTATTTAAAGCGGCATTCCTGATGTTGGAGGCTGTAAAGCCGGGGCAGACCCACATTACATGTACACCATCATCCAACAACTCGGTCCTGATAGCTTCCAGCCAGCCTTGCAGGGCAAACTTAGAAGCGGAGTAGCCACTGCGGCCGGGTAATCCGCGATAGCCGGCAATAGACGAGACGCCAACAATGGTTCCTTTTCTTTCAATAATGGAATTCAAGGCGTACTTGGTGCAGTAAACCGTTCCGAAAAAATTAACCTCCATCACTTTCCGGATCACATCAATAGACGTTTCTTTTAAAAGGGCTCTCATGGAAACCCCGGCATTATTGATCAGGATGTCTATGCCTCCAAATACTTTTAGGGTTGATTCAATAAAATGACGGCAATCATTTTCATTACTAACATCGGCTACTACTGTATGTAAAGGGTAAGAAGGATACTCGGTTTGCAGATCGTACAATTTGTCATGATGACGTCCGCAAGTGGCCACTTTAGCGCCTCGCGACAGTAAAAGATCAACCAATGCCTTTCCTATTCCATCGGTACCGCCGGTAACAGCCACCACTTTATTGGTAAAATAACCTGCCATAAATAATTTTAGTTCGTTTGCGCAAACCTAAAAGAAAAATGAGATTGTTGGAAGGATAAGTTTGAAAAGAACAATATGGTAGCTTTGTATGGGGTAAAAATCTAAGGATAGGTTAATTGGTTTTTGTTAGGGGATTATTTTTCTTCTCTTTTTTTGTTAAACAGAATAAATTGAGTATGGCCAGGCAAAACAAAAACGATTCCGTCAATGAGCAAAGGGGCACAAACAAAAGCCTTTCTCAAAGAAAGGGCAGTGCTTTTAACGAAAACCCGGCCCCGCAGCCTGCACATACCTATCCGGATACAGAAAAGGATAAAGACCAGTTGGAAACGAATGAACAACCTCCCGGAATACCTGATAACAAGGATAGGGAGAAGGGAGGGGGGCTTTAATTTTTCAAGCCTGCCGGTAAATTTATTTTGGCAGTTAAAACAGTTTCTGGATGATAAGATCCAGTACCTCCACTAATATCAGGATGATCACAATCCACTCTAGTATACTGCTGGTGCGGTGCTGCATCAGTTCACGAAACAATTCCAGGTTGTCTTTAATGATCGTTAATCCCTCATGAATGGCTCGTACCCTTACCTGCAAGTCGAAGGTCCGTTTCAGATCGCTTTCAATTTTATTGAGGTCTTCATTTTCCCATGTTTCAGGCGGCGAATCAAAAACATAAATGTTTTCGGCTATGCGGTTTCGCAAAAGCAACGACCTGCCAATATATTGCCTGAGCTTTTTTCCCGAGATGCCCAGTTTTCCGGTGGTTTCTAAAATTTGTGTATGGTAGTTGGTGTCGGCCAGCAGTTTGGTGGTTTGTTCTTCGTAGTAATCCAGTGCTACCGACTGCGCTACATTGAGCATTACCAGGCGTAAAACATCAATACTGGCAGATGGAATTTCTATCTTATTGAAACCCACTTTCCATTCTTTTGCGCCTGTCTCCACCAGGAATTCGTCGGTCAGGCTTTTTTCAAAAAGATTTTTGCAAAATGGTCTGATCAGGATCAGAAATTCAGAAAGGCGAAGGGTATCATAGTTCAAAAAGCACACGGCTCCATACTTAAATACATAAATGTACTGGTCGCTATCTATCCTGTAAAACAACTCTGAGGGATCGTTATAATAAAGCTGTGCCTTAAATGCTGCACTAAATCCTTTGATATCTATGGCGTCGGCAATTTGGTATGATATTACTTTTTGGGTCATAGCAAACCAGCTTTTCAATTACAGAAAAATTAGTGCCCGGTAATGCGGCCAGCACCCCGAAGGTTTGAAGGAGCCTTTTTGCAACCTTTGGTTTTTATGCCAATCCATCCTATGGCAGGGTTGGAAGAAAACCTTGTACCGCATAAGTTTTGATCCCTTTTTAAAGTTACAATTCTTTGAGGTGGCAACTAACGGCTGAAGCGGGTGGAAGAACCTTATGTCCTTTCTAAAATTTGCCGGGTAAAAAATAAAGAGGCCCATAACTTTTGAATAAGTAAGTATTGGATAGTTACATTGAAGTGAAAATTGAGGAAAATCCGAAGTAAGGCCTTGTACGTTTCAATACATCCAAAATCAATACTTTCGTATGTCTTGGTACAAAACATAACCTTCATTTAACTGCCCTGGTATGAAATTCATTATAGTTGCTTTTGCAAGTATTTTTTTCTTTAGTTGTCATAACCAAACCGGTACACAAAGCACGGATACAATTGTTGCGCAGGGTCAAATGCCCAACCTGGCCGCAGACAAATCTGATAAAATTCACCTGGTGTATGGCAGGGGTGATAGTATTATGTATTCTTCCTCATCCGATGGCAAGGTTTTTTCCAGGGCCGCTTTGATTGCTACCCTTCCCGGGCTGGCCAGCTCTCATACAAGAGGGCCGCAGGTTGCCGCCACTTCTCATGGATTGGTGGTTACTGCCTGCACCAATTCAGGGAATATTTTTTCTTACCTAATGGATGAAAAAGGGAGATGGTCACAGGCGTCAAGGGTAAACGATGTAGATACGGTGGCGAAAGAAAATTTAATGGCCCTGGCGGCAGATGAGGACAATGCTTTTGCTGTGTGGCTTGATCTTCGGGATGGGCACAATAAAATAGTTGGCGCCAGGTCAGCGGATGGTGGTAAAACATGGGGGAAGAATTTGCTGGTCTATGCTTCTCCTGACACCACGGTGTGTGAATGTTGTAAACCATCCGTTTCTATGCAGAGGAATAAGGTACAGGTTATGTTCCGAAACTGGCTTGGTGGCAACAGAGACCTATACCTCATTGAATCAGCAGATGGAGGAAGTTCGTTCGGACAGGCGCAAAAACTAGGTCTGGGAAATTGGGTACTGAACGGTTGCCCAATGGATGGAGGTGCGGTGGTGATGAATAATAGCGGCAGGCCGCAAACGGTATGGAATCGAAAAGGCACCATTTACGCTTGTGAACCCGGGAAAGAAGAAAAACAACTGGGCCAGGGAAAAAGTTGTACAATGGAAACCATAGAAGGTAAAAATATTTATGCCTGGGTAGAAAAAGGTGAAGTGGTGGTTTTAAAACCGCAAGGCGTAAAACAAAAATTGGGTAAAGGCCAGTTGCCTGTCCTTAAGGCAGTCAATAATCAGGTGTTGTGTGTTTGGGAAAACGAAAAACAAATTCATAAAGCTATTTTCGCATTATAATTCATGAAGTTATCTGTTAAAAATATGGTTTGCAACCGCTGTATTATGGTGGTGCAACAGGAGTTTGAAAAAGCCGGCATCAAGCCATTGCTGGTGAATATGGGTGAAGTGCAATTGTCTAAAGAGCTTACAGAAAAGCAGTTAGAAAATATAAATAACCGCCTGACCGGGCTCGGGTTTGAAATATTGAATAGCCAAAAGCAAAAGCTGATCGAAAAGGTGAAGAATGTATTGATTGAAAAAGTTCAAAGTGGGGAATTGGAAGAACATTTCAGCATCAGTGACTACCTAAGCAGGAAATTAAATAAAGAATATACCCAGGTTAGCCGGCTTTTTTCAGAAGTAGAAGGCGTTACTATTGAGCAGCACTTTATCCTGCAAAAAATAGAAAAGGTAAAAGAATGGTTGGCGTATGATGAATTTACGCTCAGTGAAATTGCATGGAAATTGGGATACAGTAGCGTAGCTCACCTTTCTTCACAGTTTAAAAAGGTTACAGGTTTAACACCCACACAGTTCAAACAATTGGGATCCCCGCATCGTAAGTCCTTAGACGATGTGAAATAAGACGAAGCCTTAAACCTCCTGTTGAAATAGTTCGTAAGGATAAAAGGCTCCGTTGGTAATCACCGGAGCTTTTTGGTGTATATTATTTATGAGTGTGAAGGCTTCCATGGTGGTCAGGGCATCTGGTATTTCATTCCAACCACAATAAAGTATAACTCTTTCTCAAAATCCTGTAACGTAAGAACCTTTAGCCCTTATGACCTTTGTAGCATTAACGATGAACTATGAATCCTACAGAAAATTTTTTGGAATTACCTCTCTCTGGCGTTGAAAGTGAACATTGTGCGCTTATAGTGGATAAGGGGCTGGCAAAGGTTCCGGGTGTATCTTCGCATAAGGTTGAATTAAATAATCGTAAAGCCGTCATCACAACAAAAGATAATGAGGTTATTCCCAAGGCTGTACATGCCATCAGGGATCTGGGTTATGATGTGGAAACAGTAAAACAAAACTTTCCTGTTACCGGCATGAGCTGCGCTTCCTGCGCAGCTAGTGCGGAAAGTATAGTGGCGGCACAGACAGGTGTGGTAAACGCAGCGGTCAACTTTGCCAATACTTCGCTACAGGTAGAATACATTCCTACCATCACGTCTCCCGAAAAATTAAAACAGGCGGTGCAAAGCGCCGGCTATGACCTGATTATAGAAAATTCCAAAGAAGCAAAAGTGGCTTTGGAAGATTTGCACAAACAAAAACTGCAATCACTAAAACGAAAAACACTTTTATCTATAGTCTTCTCGGTTCCTTTAGTGATCATAGGGATGTTCTTTATGAATATTCCGTATGCTAATTATATCATGTGGGCTCTGGCAACTCCGGTGGTTGTCCTGTTTGGAAGGGACTTTTTCATCAATGCCTGGAAACAGGCGAAACACCGTTCCGCCAACATGGATACGCTGGTTGCCTTAAGTACAGGTATTGCTTACCTGTTTAGCGTTTTCAATACGTTGGTCCCGCATTTTTGGCACAGCAGGGGTTTGCATGCACATGTGTATTTCGAAGCAGCAGCCACAATTATTGCCTTTATTCTTCTGGGAAAATTATTGGAGGAAAGGGCCAAAGCCTCCACTTCTTCCGCCATAAAAAAATTAATGGGATTGCAACCCAATACCGTTACCGTTATTCACCCTGGCGGGCACATGATGGACATTCCAATTGAGCAGGTAAAAGTAGGAGATGTGCTGTTGGCAAAACCGGGGGCAAAAATTGCAGTGGACGGCACCGTGCAAAGTGGTGAATCGTATGTGGATGAAAGCATGATCAGTGGTGAACCCATACCTGTTTTGAAAAAGAAAGGAGAAAAAGTTTTTGCCGGAACCATCAATCAAAAAGGGGGCTTTCAATTCAGCGCGGAAAAAGTTGGCGGCGAAACCTTACTGGCCCATATCATTAGAATGGTTCAGGAAGCGCAGGGCTCTAAAGCACCCGTGCAGAAACTGGTAGATAAGATCGCAGGCATTTTTGTTCCCATTGTGATCGGCATTGCCTTGCTTGCTTTCGCCTCCTGGGTCTTTTTTGGTGGCGAAAATGGATTGACACAAGGGTTGCTGGCCCTGGTTACGGTACTGGTCATTGCCTGTCCCTGTGCATTGGGCCTGGCAACACCAACGGCTATTATGGTAGGCGTGGGCAAAGGCGCAGAAAATGGCATCTTGATTAAAGACGCTGAGGCACTTGAGTTGTCGCATAAAATAAATGCCATTGTTTTGGATAAGACCGGAACCATAACAGAAGGGAAGCCGGAGATAACAGATGTCTTTTGGATGGAAGAAACACCAGACTATAAGAATATTCTCTTTAGCCTGGAACGCATATCTGAACATCCATTGGCGGAAGCTATAACGGGATATTATAAAAACGATGCAAAGAATATAAGTTTGGAAAACGTCACATCTATCACCGGTGCTGGCATCTCGGCGCAATTCCACAATGAAAACTATTTTGCAGGTACGGCAAAAATGCTTGAACAAAATAGGATTCTGTTTGATCAGCAATCAAAAGAGTGGAGTGATAAAAAAAGGCAGGAAGCAAAGACCGTCGTGTTTTTTGCCAACTCTAAAAAAGTACTGGCGGCCATTGCCATAGCGGATAAGATCAAACCTTCTTCTGGACAAGCCATCAGGCAATTAAAAGAGTCAGGTATTGAAGTGTACATGTTTACCGGCGACAATGAGCAAACCGCAACAGCTATAGCCAAACAGGTGGGTATCAACCATTTCAAAGCAGAGGCCTTGCCGCAGGATAAATACGAGTTTGTAAAATCCTTACAGCAAAATGGAAAAGTCGTTGCCATGGCAGGCGATGGCATTAATGACAGCCAGGCATTGGCACAAGCCGACGTGAGTATAGCCATGGGCAAGGGAAGTGATATAGCCATGGAAGTGGCTAAAATGACTTTAATTAGTTCTGATCTTTCCCGTATACCAGCGGCTTTAAAGCTTTCCAAAAGAACGGTGCAAACAATCAGGCAGAATCTTTTTTGGGCTTTTATTTATAACCTGATTGGTATTCCGATTGCCGCAGGAGTATTATTTCCCCTGAATGGATTTTTGTTAAACCCTATGGTAGCCGGCGCTGCCATGGCATTAAGCAGTGTAAGTGTGGTGTCGAATAGCTTACGCCTTAAGTGGATGAAACTGTAGGCAAAATTTTATAACCCAATATCAAAATTGTGTAACAGGGAAGGGTAACGGACAATTTAATTTTGAACCATAAATTTTAATCATGAAACAATATCAATTCAAAACAAATATCAATTGCGGTGGTTGCCTAGCAAAGGTTACACCGGTTCTGGATGCATCCCCTGAAATAAAGGAGTGGAAAGTAGATACCCATAATCCAAACAAAATTTTGACGGTAGAAACAGAAAGTTTAAAAGCGGATGAAGTAAAGGCTATTGTGGCGAAAGCGGGATTTAAAGCGGAGAACCTGGTTTAGCTAAAGGCCGGTGGTAAAATACCGGATGCCTTGATACAGGCCGATTGAAAAAAAGGCCTGTATTTTGCTAGATTAATAACTGTTTGCAATTTCTTGTAAAGACACAAACAAATAGAAACTTCCTCTGGCCCAAATGACACAACAGTTTAAAAATAAGATAAGAGCAATTGTACTTCTGATGGTGTTTTCCTTAAACACAGTTGCTGGGTTTGCTTGTTCTGTTGGGGTGGATATGGGTTACAATACAAACCACCATAAAAGAATAAAACCGGATCATGGCAAGATTCACCATGATCATGCAAATAGCCATTTACATAAACGCTTTTCCGGAAATAACCTCAAAGCCATTACAGATGATTGCTGTTCAGGTCAGGTCAATAGCTTTCAGAAATTAGATAAGTCTTTAAGCTATAACAATCTTCTTCTACAAGCGGCTGTTTCCATCCTTAACACACCTGCAGCCTTCTTTTTTCTAACTACAATTGAGTATAGGCTTGCTGGAAATTCAAGGTTCGGATTTGTCCGACGAAGTTGTTCCTTCGACGATACCGACATCCGAATTGCAATTCAGTCCTTCCAGATTTGATTTGGTTGAATGTTATCTGCATGGCATAAGCCATGCCTGTAATTTTTCATGAAACATACTAAATCAAATTAAATGAAAAAGATCGTTTTAATCGTTGCCTTCTTTGCAACTTTATTGGTACAAAAAAGCCTTGCCCAGGATTCCACTTCCCAGGCTCAGCTCTCTCAATTATTCACTTCCTATTATGCCATAAAAGACGCCCTGGTAGCGGACAACGCGGCTACCGCTTCAGCAAAGGCTGAGCAGCTTGTCAAAACGCTGAACAGCATTGATTATAAGGTCATCTCTGAAGGCAATATCAATGCACTACTTAAGGATGCTACTTCCATTTCAGAATCAGGTGACGTCAAACAGCAACGGGAGCGTTTTGCCCGTCTTTCCGATAACATGTCGGCACTAGCAAAAAACCTTAAGCTGAGTGATCAGCCTGTTCATCAGGCCTATTGCCCCATGAAAAAAGCGTACTGGCTGAGCAGTGAAAAGACCATTAAAAACCCTTACTACGGTAACAGCATGCTTACCTGCGGAAAAGTGGTTGAAACATTTCAGCAATAAGCCTTTTTCAAAGATCCAGGAAACAAATGCCACTCCCTAGATCTTTCTTTATAAACGATTTTTATAAAACCTTAATCACATGAAAGTTTTACTTCTGATTTCCCTGGTAGCAATGCACTTGTCTGCCTGCAACAATCAATACAGTGGAGCAGGTGAACGAAGTTCAAAGGTAGATACGATTTCTGCAGCCCCGGTACAAGCGGGTACTCGGACAGGACGGGGGGAGACCGCATACATTAATGAGGTGGTATCGGACTACCTGCATATAAAAAATGCATTGGCACAGGATAATGCAAAAGAGGCGGCAGCAGGCGGACAGGCTTTGGTAAAAGCAATTGATCAGTTGAACAATTCTTCTATGACGCCAATCCAGAAAAAAGCTTATGAAGACATTGGCGGTGATGCAAAAGAAATGGCTGAGCATATTGGCAAAAGTGCAGATAAGATTGCGCATCAAAGAGAGCACTTTGAGATGT
Source organism: uncultured bacterium (assembly GCA_966095395.1). Taxonomy (GTDB): domain Bacteria; phylum Bacteroidota; class Bacteroidia; order Chitinophagales; family Chitinophagaceae; genus Flavisolibacter. The sequence goes on from CBHTSW010000024.1 coordinate 44,413, forward strand.
TAAGCACGGATATGTATGATCTGGTTAAGGTATTTAAAACCGGCAAGCCACTGTATAAAGAGTTTTGCCCGATGTATAATGATGGCAAAGGCGCCGCATGGATCAGCGAGACCAGGGAAATAAAGAATCCTTACCTGGGAAAAAAAATGCCTGACTGCGGCGAGGTGAAAGAAGAAATCAAGTAAGGAAGGATGAAACCGCTTAAGAAAATAGGGATAGCTTTCCTGGCAGTTTTTGTGATAATTCAATTTATTCGGCCATCCTTGAATGTAGAGAATTCAGCATCATCAAAAGACCTGGCCAACGTGTACAGCATTCCTCAAGAAGTGTTAGCCGTTTTAAAATCCTCCTGCTATGATTGCCATAGTAACCACACCAATTACCCCTGGTATGCCCATGTCCAGCCGATTGGGTGGCTGCTTGCAGATCATATTAAGGAAGGAAAAGCAGAACTCAATTTCAGTGAATTTGGCTCCTATCCTTTAAGAAGGCAAATCGCCAAATTAAAGGGAATTGAAAACAGTATCAGAGACCGTACAATGCCACTTTCAGCGTATACATTAATGCACCAGGATGCAAAACTTTCAAGAGAAGATAGAAGCAGAATTATTGCCTGGTCACAGAAAACAAGGAAAAGCTTGTCGAAGGATTAATGGCTTTTCATTTATTAAATAAAAAAATGAGAAAAATAATTTTTATAGCGTTATTGTCAGTGACTTGGTGTTTTGCCGAAGCGCAAACCAGGGCCATTTACACCTGCGTCATGCACCCGCAAGTGAAAAAGGACAAGCCCGGCAACTGCCCGATTTGTGGAATGGCACTCCTCAAAAAGACAATGCAAACAGCACCTTCCGGCACGATCCTTAAAAATCAGGAGCCGGTTAAAACTGGCATGAAAGATATGGATATGCCGGAAGATACGAGTGGAAGAATGCATGTGCATGAACCTGCTGATAAGGATAGCGCTGGCAAGAATGACTCTAATCTACTTAACGAAATGCCAGACAGGGTCAATGTTCTTCCCGGAAAAAAAGTTCGGTACGATTTATATGTAACCGATACCATGGTGAACTATACCGGCAAGCAAAGACACGGGCTTGCGGTCAATGGTTCCATCCCTGCACCACCACTCATTTTTACCGAAGGCGATACGGCTGAGATTTATTTGCACAACCGTCTGAAAAGGCAAACATCTATCCATTGGCACGGCGTTATTCTACCCAACGAGCAGGACGGTGTTCCGTTCTTAACCACTTCTGTAATTCCGGGAGGTACAACCCATTTGTATAAATTTAAAGTTGTGCAAAATGGAACCTATTGGTATCACTCCCATACCAGCTTCCAGCAGCAGGTAGGCACTTATGGTGCATTGATCTTTAATAACAGGGAAGACGATACAATGAAGGGAAGCGGAAAAGAAATGCAGACGGACAAGCCTTACACGGCAGAACTGCCCCTTGTGCTGAGCGACTGGACGGATGAAATGCCGCACCAGGTGCAACGCAGATTAAGGGCTGCCAACGACTGGTATGCCATTAAAAAGGGAAGTGTGCAAAGTTACGCTGAAGCCATTGGCAAAGGATACTTTACTACAAAGCTTACCAATGAATGGAAGCGGATGAAAGCCATGGATGTGAGTGATGTGTACTATGAAAAATTTTTAACCAACGGCAAGCCCGAAGCTGAAGCGCCTCAATTTAAGGCAGGCGATAAAATAAGGCTGCGGATGGTAAACGGTGGATCATCTTCTTATTTCTGGCTCCAATATGCCGGCGGCAAAATGACGGTCATTGCAAATGACGGAAACGACGTAGAACCGGTAGAAGTGGATCGGTTGATAATAGGAGTGGCAGAAACGTATGACGTAATTGTAACCATTCCAGCCAACATGAGTTATGAATTCCGGTCTACGCCAGAAGACCGCACCGGCCATACATCGCTTTGGCTGGGCAGTGGCATGAAAATGCCTGCGCCAACGCTACCCAGGCTGAACTATTTTGAGGGCATGGAAATGATGAATAACATGATGAGGATGAATGGCGATATGAAGCCAATGCCGGGCATGCAAATGAGCCTGCAATCAATGGATATGAACAGTGTAATGTATCCTGAAGTTACCGGCAGAGGAGAAGAAAAAAGCAGTGCTGGAAAACATGACATGCACGGCATGAATAGGGATGAAATGAAGGAAGGGAAAGGAGATACTGCTACATCCGGAAAGATGCATATGAAGGCTATGGACAAGGGCAAAAGGGATACTTTGAACGGTATGAACATGCCTGACACGCACAATATGGCTGTGGGCAACAGCACTGACATCGTAACCCTCAATTATGCCATGCTTCGTTCGCCGGTCAAAACAACAATGCCGGATATGCCCACAAAAGTGTTGCACTTTACGCTGGAGGGAAACATGAACCGTTATGTATGGTCCATCAATAATAAAACCTTAGGCGAGTGGGATAAAATATTAATTAAGAAGGGAGAAAAGGTACGGATCATTCTTACCAACCATTCCATGATGCGGCATCCCATGCACCTGCACGGGCATGACTTCCGGGTGCTGGGAGCGCAGGGCGAATATGCCCCGCTAAAAAATACGATAGACATCATGCCGATGGAGTCCGATACCCTTGAATTGGCAGCTAACAAAGACGGTGACTGGTTTTTTCACTGCCATATTTTATATCACATGATGAGCGGTATGGGCAATGTAATAAGCTATCAAAACTCACCCCCAAATCCCCAACTACCCGATAAAGCCATAGCCTGGCGGCAATTTAAGCGCAGCGAACAAATGATCCATCCTTCGGCTACTATTGGATTGGAAAGCAACGGCAGCGATGCCGCGATTCTGCTTTCAGGCAACCGTTTTGAATTGCAGGGCTTATGGCACCTGGGCTTTACACCCGAACATGGAACAGAAGTTGAACTAAACTTTGGACGCTACCTGGGCAAAATGCAATGGTTATTTCCGTATGTAGGATTTGACTATCACTATGCAAAAGTGAGTGATGAAATAGAAAAGAATTCATTTGGCCAGATAAGTAACAAAAACAACCGGAAAACTTTTGTGGTAGGCTTGCAATATACCTTGCCCATGCTGGTAGTGGCGGATGCAAGAGTGGACGGAGACGGAAAATTCCGTTTTCAGTTGGACAGGGAAGATATACCGCTGAGCAACCGTTTACGGGGAAATTTGATGTGGAATACGGATAAAGAATATACAGCAGGTTTGCGATATATTGTAAGAAAATGGCTTGCCTTATCTACTCATTACGATAGTGATATGGGCTTAGGGGCCGGTGTCACACTGACTTATTAACGCTTAAATATTTGGATCATGATAATGCCAGAAAACTATGCTGATTCAAGATCACTCAGAGACAAGATCTTGTACTTGCTTTCTATTATGGAAAAAGCAAGCGCAAATGAGGTTGCTGCAGAAGTTATGGAGTTGGATGGGATTGCTACTGAAGAAAGCGTTGGAGACATTACAAGAGAAATAGAAGAGGAATTGAATAAACTTTTTGAAGAAGAGGTGGTTTTAAAATTAAAGGAACACAGGCAAAAAGTCAGGTATGTTTTAAATAAATTGGCAGGATTTAAGTCCTGCGCCTTTGTGTTGCCGTAAAAAAACTAAAATATCATGGAGCACGAACATCATCCTCATTCCGAACATCATCATCCAAATAGAGAAACTGAATCCACGGCAGCCGTTGTTCACGAGCACGCACAACACAGTCATGCAAAAAAAGGCTCATCAGGTGAGAATATGCACGATAAACATGCAGGCCACCATACGCAAGATTTTTTAAAACGGTTCTGGGTCTGCCTGATTTTAACCCTACCGGTGCTTTTACTTTCCCATATGGTCCAGCATTGGCTTGGGTTCCGTATTGCTTTTCCAGGCGATACATATGTGCTTCTTATACTGGGTAGCATTATTTATGTCTATGGAGGCACGCCTTTTCTCAAAGGGATGGTCAGTGAGGTAAAGGACAAGGCCATTGGGATGATGACCCTGATTGCACTTGCCATTTCCGTGGCCTTTATCTATAGTGCAGCGGTAGTCTTTGGGTTGAAGGGAATGGATTTCTTTTGGGAGTTGGCCACCCTGATTGACATCATGCTTTTAGGCCATTGGTTGGAGATGCGTTCGCAAATGGGAGCTTCCAAAGCATTAGAGTCGTTGGTAGCACTGTTGCCAGCTGTGGTTCACCTGGAAAAGAATGGAGAGGTAAGAGATGTGAACCTGCAGGAAATTAAAAATGGGGATGTTATTGTTATCAAGCCGGGAGAAAAAATTCCGGCGGATGGCCAGGTATTGGAAGGTAGTTCTTTCGTAAATGAAAGTATGCTCACCGGCGAAAGCACCCCTGTAAAAAAGGAAAGGGATGCAAGGCTGATTGCAGGCGCTGTGAATGGTGACGGCGTTTTGAAAATCAAAGCCACCGCCACGGGTAAAGACAGTTATTTAAATAAGGTAATTGATCTCGTGCAGTCTGCACAGGCGGCTAAATCCAATACCCAAAATCTGGCGGATAGAGTGGCGAAATGGTTGACAATAATGTCCATTTTGGTTGGAGTGGCTACTTTCATTTACTGGTTTAGTGTGCAAAAGGATTTGGCTTTTGCCTTGGAAAGAATGGTGACGGTGATGGTTACTTCCTGTCCGCATGCCCTGGGTGTTGCCATTCCCCTGGTGGTAGCCATATCTACTACCCGGGCGGCCGTTAACGGGCTCCTGATTCGTAACCGGACGTCTTTTGAAAATGCCCGGAACATAACGACCATCATTTTTGATAAAACAGGAACACTCACCAAGGGCTCTCACGAGGTACAAAAGATTATTTCGCTATCGGGTCAGTTTTCTTCTGATGATCTGCTCCAATACGTAGCCGCAATCCAGCAAAATTCGGAACATTATATAGCAAGGGGTGTTGTTCGAAAATTAAAAGAGAAGAATCTGACTCCATGGCGATCTACGGACTTTAACTATCTGCAGGGGATAGGTGTGTCAGGAAAAGTTAAGGATAAGAAAGTGGTGGCGGCAGGGCCTAACTATTTTAAGCAGGAAAACAAGCCCTTGCCTCCAATTCCGGCAGAAGTAGATCAGAATAGGGAAACGGTGAATTTTGTTTTAATTGAGGGAGAGCCGGTAGGGATCATAACATTGGCAGACACGATCCGGGAAGGCGCTGAAGAGGCCATTGCCGGATTACAGAAAATGAAGATTAAATCATTTTTGCTTACCGGGGATAATGAAAAGATTGCGGCTTCCGTAGCTGATAAGTTGGGAATGGACGGCTATTTTGCCAATGTGCTGCCCCATCAAAAACAGCAAAAAGTAAGGGAGTTTCAGAGCAAGGGAGAAGTGGTGGCCATGACAGGTGATGGCGTCAATGATGCACCTGCCTTAGCGCAGGCAGATGTAGGAATAGCCGTAGGCAGCGGTACCGATGTAGCCGCCGAAACCGCCGATATCATTTTAGTGAACAGCAACCCCAGGGATGTGGTAAATATGATTTCCTTTGGGAGGGCTACATATAAAAAAATGATCCAAAATCTTTTTTGGGCAGTGGGCTATAATGTGATTGCTATTCCTTTGGCTGCAGGTTTATTATATCCGGGGTTTGTGCTTAGTCCTGCAATGGGGGCAGTGTTAATGAGTTTAAGTACTATAATCGTGGCTATGAATGCACAATTATTGAAACAACAATTTAAATAAGCCATTAGGCGGACACATAAAAAACACGGGGCGAGAAATTTTTAAAAAAATCCCTACTTATTTGGTAGGGAATGAGATCACGCTTTATATTTGCAGAGTTCTTTAATTACTTATCAAGAAAGGCTGAGGGAAATGGCCCGGTGAAGCCTTAGCAACCATCTCCATGGAGAAAGGTGCTAACTCCATCCCGTTGCAAACGGGATAGATAAGTCAGATGCAGGTTATAACTACAGTAAATGTTTTTCTAACGTATGCACTTCTGATCTGTCGGGGGTGCTTTTTAATTCAGTTACCCGCAATTAGTAAGCATGCCGGATATATCTGCTGATAAGTGGTTGAAGTTTTCAATCACTAATGTTTTAAGAAAATGAAAAAGCTAAAAGCAACTCTATCAAATCTAATATGGGCCTTCTGCTCATATGAAAGTAAGGTAAGCATTTCCTCCTACTCGCTTGCTTGTTGTTGTTGTAAATCATACTATAGCTATTGATGATCTGAGGTTCATGACCACGAAAAGTAGTTATGTGGATGTGCTTTGCCCGGCATTTAACGAATGCGGATCAAACATCAATTAGCGTCTCTAAACAACTTTTAAACATTACCAAATTTAAACACATGTATAAGCACTACAAAAGGCTTACAGGATTCCTATTGCTGTTACTATCGCAACAACTTATGGCACAAACAGTGCCGGTTAATGGCTCCGTTACTTCAAAGCTTACTGCGAAACCACTGGAAGGTGTAACCGTAAATGTAAGTGGTACCAATATAGCTACTCAAACTGATGTTAATGGTAGGTTTACAATAAACGCACCGGTCAATAGTGTACTGATTTTTTCTATTGTTGGTTATCAGTCACAGCAGGTAAGCACTGGTACATCAACTTCTTTGTCTGTTTCACTGGAGGAAGCTTCGTCTTCGCTGAATGAAGTGGTGGTAACGGCGCTCGGTATTTCCAAGCAAAAGAAGTCATTAGGCTATGCCGTACAGGAATTAAAATCCGCTGCTATCAGTGAGGCAAAAGAGCCCAACCTGGTCAATGCACTGGCCGGTAAGATAGCCGGCGTTCGGGTTACCAACAGCCAGGGAGATATGGGATCTTCCCGTATTATCATCCGGGGCGAAACTTCCATAGCCGGCAATAACCAGCCGCTCTTTGTTGTCGATGGTGTGCCTGTTGACAACTCGCAATTGGGTGCGGGTGGTTCCCGTGATTTTGCCAATGCGATTTCTGATCTTAACGCCGAAGACATTGAAAGCATCAGTGTATTGAAAGGACCGAATGCCGCTGCCTTGTACGGATCAAGAGCTGCTGCCGGCGTGATACTGATCAAAACAAAAACAGGAAGAACAAAAAAAGGATTGGGTATCACATTTAATTCCAACGTAACATTTGAAGACTTATTGATTCTTCCCGATTATCAAAATGCATACGGACAGGGCTCCAATGGCAGGTTTAGTTATGTAGACGGCAAAGGGGGCGGTATCAATGATGGTGTCGATGAAAGCTGGGGACCCCAACTGGATGGCAGGCTGATCCCGCAGTTTTTCTCCAATGGGGAAGCTGTTCCTTTTGTTGCGCATCCTGATAATGTTCGCGATTTTTTCAAAACAGGTTCTGTTATCAACAACAGTATTTCCATTGCCGATGCTACGGAAAAATTTGATTACCGCGTTTCCTTCAATCACCTGAAACAAAACGGTGTGATTCCCAATTCAGAACAGGAAAAAAAATCGGTATCGCTTAATACAACGCTGCGGCTCACCCCAAGACTTAGTTTTGTTTCCAATGTAAATTATTATATCAACCAGGCTGATAACCTTCCGGGTGCTGCCGGCAGAAGAGCCACCAGTACGATGTTGCAGTTTACCTGGTTTGGCCGGCAGGTGGACATCCATCGATTAAGAAATTACAGAACCGAAGATGGCAGCACGTTCAACTGGAACAACAGTTACTACAGTAATCCTTATTTTATAGCGTATGAAAATACGGTGGGGCAACGGCGAAACCGTGTTATCGGAAATGTAGGGTTCAATTATAATTTCGGCAAAGGGTTGGTATTGAATTTCCGTTCCGGAACCGATTACTACAATGACCGCCGCAAATTGAAAGTGGCGTATGGCACCAATGGTACTCCATTCGGATCCTACCAGGAAACAGCTTATACTTTAAATGAAAACAATACAGAAGCCACACTGCAGTATGTAAAAAAACTGAACCAGGATTTTAGTATAGATGTATTGGGTGGTGCCAACCTTCGTACACGCACCTATGAAGAGAATGACCAGCTGGCGCCAAGGCTTGCTGTAGCAGATGTGTACACGTTATCCAACTCAAGAGATCCATTGCAGTCCTCCAATTATTACAGCCGTTTAAAAAATTATAGTGCATTTGGCTCGGGACAAATCGGGTTCAGGAACTATGCTTTTTTGAATGTGACAGCCCGCAATGACTGGTCGTCAACCTTGCCCGTACAAAATCTTTCTTACTTCTATCCTTCAGCTAACCTGAGTGTAGTCTTAACGGATGCTTTGGGTATCAAGAACGATTTTCTTTCGTATGCAAAGATCCGGGGCGGCTGGTCGAAGGTGGGTAAAGATGCAGATCCGTATCAATTGATCAACATCTTCAATTTTGCTGCACCCTTCGGAGCAAACCCGCAGTTAAATCCTTCCACCATTAATTATAACGAAGACCTGAAACCGGAAACAACGACGTCCACAGAATTGGGAGCCGAGTTTGCCTTTTTAAAAAACAGGTTGCGTTTGGATCTGAGCGCCTATAACACCAACAGTTCTGACCAGATTTTAAGTGTTGATGTTAGCCCTTCTACTGGTTATCGTCAAAAATTGTTGAATGCCGGTAAGATCAATAATAAAGGAATTGAAGTGCAGTTGAATGCGGTACCGGTGCAAAAGGAAATCAGCTGGGAGGTAAACCTGAATTATTCAGCTAACCGCAGCAGGGTTTTAGAATTGGATAAAGAAGGAAGGCTGCAAAACTATGTGATCGGTTCCTCCGGTTCTGCACAGGTGATCGCTTCGGTGGGACAGCCTTATGGAACCATTTTCGGGAATGCCTTTTTGCGAAATGCTTCAGGACAAATCATTGTGAATCCCGATGGCTCACCCAAAGCAGATCCCAGTAAAAAAGTATTGGGCAAGTACACGCCTGATTGGGTAGGAGGTGTCACCAATACAGTCAGCTACAAAAACTTTAAACTGAGTTTCCTCATAGATGCAAGCATTGGTGGGTCTATTTATTCCGGCACTTATGCTACGGGCACTTATACCGGTGTATTGGAAAATACCTTGCAGGGAAGGGATGCTGAGCATGGGGGACTGTATTATTATTATCCCGGAAACAATAAAGCAAATGGTTCGGTACAGGTGCAAAACAATGATGGTGCTCCTAACGGGGAAGTGATATATGATGACGGAATTATTTTTGATGGCGTGGCAGCCGATGGCAGTCATAATAAAACCGTACTTCCTGCACAGCAGTATTACAAATCGTTTAGGACCATTGACGAAGCCAATATATTCGATGCTTCTTTTGTAAAGCTCAGGGAATTAAAATTGGGCTACACCCTGCCCAATAGATGGATCCGTGGGGCAGGCTTTGAAAGTGCATCCATCACTTTAGTAGGCCGTAATCTTTGGATCATTCATAAAGAAGTTCCTTATATCGATCCAGAAACGGCTTTCAATACGGGTAATGCACAAGGACTGGAAAGCTTAACCCTTCCTACCACCAGAAGTTATGGTTTTAATATCACACTTAAATTCTAAATCAATTGAAGATGAAAAAATATTCAATCTATATATTGCTTGGCCTGTCATTGTTTACAGTGTCCTGCAAAAAAGATCTTGAAAAAATCAATAAAAATCCAAATGCAGCCGAAAATGCGCAACCGGATTATTTGTTAACGGCTGCTATTAAAAACACGACGGATAGTTACTGGGGCACGGCCAATACCATGAACTCAAGCCTGCTGTTTGTTCAGCATTGGGCAAAAATTCAATACACGGAAGAAGACAGGTACATTTTCTCCAATAGCAGTTTTCAGGATTTATGGAATACGGGCTATAGCCGCAGCCTTACCAACCTTAACCGCATTATAGAGCAGGGTGATAAATTGAATCAACCGAACTATAAAGGTGTTGCCCTCGTGTTGCGTTCATGGGTATTTTTATTGTTAACCGATGCTTACGGAGATATTCCTTACAAGCAGGCTGGCAACATTAACGAATACGTAACGCCGGAATACGATAGCCAAAGGGATGTGTACCTGGGTTTGTTGGATGATTTAAAAACAGCAGCGTCTCTACTGGATCCTTCAGCAAAAGCAATTGCTGGCGATATTCTTTACAATGGAAATATTGGCCGCTGGAAAAAGTTTACGAACTCCCTTCGCCTGCGCATTGCACTTCGTATAGCCGACCGTGAGCCGCAGAAAGCCGGTAGTGTGATTACAGAACTGCTTTCTGTTACTGATCCCTTTATCAGCAGCAACACAGAGAATGCGCAATTGGTTTATCTCACTTCACCCCAACAGAATCCGGTGAACGCTTTGTTTGAAACCAGAGATGACTACCGCGTAAGTAAATCAGTGGTTGACCGTTTAGTGCAGTTAAACGATCCACGCCTGCCCATTTATGCCAGCAAAACACAGGCTGCAACACCGCAAGAATATGTAGGCGTACCCAATGGTTTGAGTAATGGGGATGCTTCTAATCTTGGTTTTGCCAAAACATCAAAGCCCGGAACGTATTTCCTGGCCCCACAGGCGCCGGCCGTTATTCTTACCTATGCCGAGGTCTTATTCAATCGTGCCGAAGCGGCAGCCCGTGGATTCAGTACAGAAAATGCAGCGGACCTGTACATACAAGCCATCAAGGCGTCGTTGAAGCAATACAATATAGCGGATGATGTTGTCAATAACTATGTTTCGCAAACGGCTGTTCAATATGATGCAGTGAATTTTAAAAAATCAATTGGGGAGCAAAAATGGATCGCACTTTTTGGGCAGGGGCTTGAATCCTTTAGTGAATGGCGCCGTCTGGATTATCCCGTATTGCCCCCTGCTGTAGCCGGCGTATTAAATGGTAAAATGCCCCTTCGTTTTATTTATCCCGGTACGGAACAATCTTTAAATGGCGCCAATTATAAAAAAGCAGTGGAACGCCAGGGCGCCGACCTGTTGACCACCAAACTGTGGTTTGATGTGAATTAAAAAAAGGAGCTGTCATATGAAACGAATGGATGACTTGTTATTTGCCGGCAGAACTGTACTGCTGCTTTGCTTATTCATTGGATTAACAAACTGGGGAAAGCCAGGACCTCCTTTTAAAAACGGATTTTGGAGATCCGTATTGATAAGGCCTGACGGGAAAGAAATTGTATTTAATTTTTTAACAAAGGACAGCGCCGGTAAAAAACTGTTGTTTGTTTTAAATGCAGAAGAAAGACTGCTGGTGGATAGCCTTGTACAGAAAGGTGATTCTGTGTTTATTCAAATGCCTTTTTTTGAATCAGGCTTTAAAGCCAGGATTACTAAAGGCGGCAACCTGGAAGGGGTGTGGATTAAAAAGACAGGTGAAAAAGAACAGTCTCTTCCGTTTAAAGCAACGTATAATAAAAGGCAACGTTTTGCGGCAACGGTTATACCTCGCGTTAATGCATCAGGAAAATGGGATGTGGATTTCACGAGCAACAACAGGGTTACAAAAGCCATTGGTGAATTCAGGCAAAAAGGCAGCCGTCTTACCGGCACTTTTCTTACGGCCTCGGGTGATTACCGGTACCTGGAAGGTGTAGTCAGTGGCGATAGTTTGTTTCTTTCGGGGTTTGATGGCGGACATGCCTTTTTGTTTACGGCAAAACTTACGAATGACAGTACGATTAGTGCGGGTACCTTTTACTCCGGCGCCAGCGGTACACTAAGTTGGGCGGGCAAAAAAGATGATAAAATACAACTGCCCGATGGCTACCAGCAAACCCATTTGCGGGAAGGAGAATCGAAATTAAATTTTAGCTTTCCTTCACTGGAAGGCGGTCTTGTTTCGATAAATGACCTGCGGTATAAAAATAAAGTAGTAGTGATACAGATACTGGGTTCCTGGTGCCCCAATTGTATGGATGAAACGAAGTTTTTAAGTGAATATTATAATCGCAACAGACAAAAAGGTCTTGAAGTGATTGGCCTGGCTTACGAAAGAAGTACAGACTTTGACAAATCAAAAACGGCACTGCAGCGCTTTGAAAAAAGATTCAATGTTCAGTACCCAATACTTATTACCGGTGTGACCGTGTCAGACAAACAACGCACGGAAAAGACACTGCCGCAATTAACAGAACTCAAAGCTTTTCCTACTTCTATTTTTATTGATAAGAAAGGAAATGTTCGCAAGATTTATAGTGGCTTTAGTGGCCCCGGAACAGGACAGTATTACGTCGAGTTTCAAAAAGAATTTGATGAAACGATCAATGGATTGCTGGGGGAGTAAGAAAGACATCTGAAAATTAAAATGATTTTTAGTCCCGAGGACGAGGGGCTAGGCAAAGGTTTGCAAAACCTTTTACGATGGTTCGAATCCATGCGGGGCGTCAGTTTCGTTAATGACAATCAAAGAGGCTGCATTTCCATGCAGCTTCTTTCACTAGAAGTCATCTCAGGAATGCCTTTTTGTGAGTGGTGAATGGTGAGAGAAAGAGCTCTCTTATACCAAAAGGCTATTAGGAGTACTCACCATTGACCACTCACCACTCACACTATAAAAGTCCACTCAGGGGGACCATCTTGTAGTGCCGGTCATGGGTATAAATAGCTCCATCCAAATGTTATCAGTTTTTTAGTTTTCATAAGGAATAAAAATTTAAAGGGAATCGGCATATTTGCAATGAAATCATTTTATGCTATCACAGAAAACGAAGTATGCCCTGCAGGCTCTTTCCTATCTGGCGGCCCGCTACAAAGAAGAAACGCCGGTATTGATCAATACCATTGCCTGTGAAAAAAACATTCCGCTTAAATTTCTGGAATGTATCTTACTGGAACTTAAGAAAGCCGATATCCTCACCAGTTTTAGGGGACGTACAGGAGGCTACAGGCTTAGCCTTCCACCTGCGGAAATTTCTCTGGCACGGGTCATTCGTATAATTGACGGCCCCATTGCGCTGCTTAGTTGTGTTAGTCTTAATTTTTATAAACCCTGCGAAAACTGTGATGGCCTGACCTGTGGAATCAATCCTGTAATGAGGGAAGCCCGTGATGCCATTTTAAAAGTTTTGGAAAACCGAAGTTTGAATGATATTATAGATAAAAAACTGGCCTGTTAAACAGGTTGTAGGAAATTTATAAGGCAAAAAAAATAAATGATCCTTCATAAATTTTACGCTTAACTCCTGAAAGGAAAGGTCTATTTTGTTCTTTAAGAGTCCGTTTTGCACATGCCTGGTGCGGGCATAGTCTTTTAATTGTCCTTTTTTCTTTTCATCTTTATAATCAATAAGACGAAGTCCAATTCCAATAAAACCAATGCAAAACAACACTTCCTTAAAAAAACGTGTCATAAGCTTTTTGGTTCTGCTGTCGGCTGTAATCATTTTTAATGTTCTGGGCTATTTAACTATTTATAAAAGAACAGTCCAGAGCCGTGGGGTGGAGGAGGTGATCATAATCTTGAATGATCAGCAGATGCTTGCCCAGCAAATGGTACAGACGATGGTGGTCCTTTCCATCCACAACTCTTTTACTACGGTGCAGGCAAAAAAGCAATTGAACGGCCTGGAAAAGCAGCTTTCCCAGTTCAAAGGCAATCATTCCAAACTGGAAGAGAAGCAGCGTTCAAACAACTTCTCCTCATTTTTTGAAGAAAAAGAAATGGATCTTCTTTTTACGGAAAAACAATTGTATTACGATAGTATTGTATCGGCCGCAAAGGCAATTTTGAAGGATCGTTCGGAATCTTACCGGAACAATTATGAGCTGACCTCGGATATCCGCCGTTATGCGTATCATTTGCAGCAGGCTCAATATGAGTTAATGAAAGGCCTGGGCGCTGCGGAAAACCGCCTTGAAACATCGGTTCGCTATTGGACCGGAGCTTTGATGGTATCGCTCTTCGTTGCTCTTTTGTTTATTGCCCTTTTGATAACGGCCCCTATGTTAAAGCATAACCAAAAAGAAAGGGCGGAAGCAGAAAAAAAAATTGGTGAATCAGAAGAGAAGTACCGTAATCTTTTTCAAAATAATCCGCTGCCAATGTGGATATACGATCCCGCGACACTTCGGTTTCTGGAGGTAAATCAAATGGCCGTACAGCATTATGGCTACAGCGAATCCGAATTTTTATCTATGAGTGTAATGGAGATACGGCCTGAAAAAGAAAGGCAACGATTGGAAAAAATTATTGCAGAGAAAAGAGAGCAGGACCGGATGTACAAAAGAGGGGTGTGGACGCATCTTAAAAAAAATGGCGAGGCTATTTTCGTAGATATTATCTCTCACGACGTTCGTTATGCTAATGTAAAGGCGGTCCTGGTCCTTGCCAATGATGTCACGATGCAAATGGATTTGCAACAAGAAATCATCCGTGAAAAGGTGGCCCGGCAAAGAGAGATCGCCAAAGCGACCATTGACGTGCAGGAAAGAGAAAGAAACGAGATCGGCAGGGAACTGCATGATAATGTGAACCAGGTGCTCACCACTGCCAAATTGCATTTGGATTATATGGGAAACGGGTGCCCGGACCTGGAGAAACATCGCACCATCAGCATGCGGTTGATCCATACCGCGATTGATGAGATCCGCAGGCTATCCCGCTCACTGGTGCCTGCCACTTTGAAAGACGTAGGTCTCAGGGCTTCTATTAAAGAACTCATTCACCATATCAACCTGCTGGGAGTTATAAAAATTACGTTCAAAGAAAAAGGTCTTAAAGAAAAAACCCTTGCTCCGGACTTTGCGCTTACGCTATACCGCATCATCCAAGAACAAACCACCAACATTTTAAAATATGCTGAGGCTACTCAAGCTGTTATTGAACTAAGGCAAGAGGGGCAAAGAATATGTCTGAAAGTGCAGGACAATGGAAAAGGATTCGATCCAGCACATCAAAGAAAAGGAGTAGGGCTTGCCAATATTGTGAACCGCGCCGACGTGTACCAGGGCACTGTAGACATAGAAGCTGCGCCGGGGAGAGGCTGCTGTGTAAAAGTCTGTTTTCAGGTGTTGCCATCCTGCCTTGGGAATGTTGTATAGAATTAATTAAATTTAGCATGCCTGGGTTGTTGTAATTTACACTTCTTGTTTTTTGTAGGAAACGATAAACTTTCTCTGTCAGTCAAATCAACAACTACCGTCCCGCTTTCCGGGAAAGCTCACCACCGGTCACCGCGTCCAATGATCATTATAAAGGGAATATTTTATACCTTAATAAGACAAACCCCTGCTATATGAATAAAAAACTGCTTCTCTGGAGTATTACCGTTGCTCTTGGCGGATTTTTGTTTGGCGTGGATGTGGCTGTCATCTCCGGGGCTGAGCAGGAGATCAAAAAAGTTTGGAACCTTAGTGATGTGATGCATGGCATTGCTATTGGTATGGCGCTTTATGGTACTGTAATCGGTGCGCTGACCGGCGGTATTCCGGCTTCGCGTATTGGCAGAAAAAAAACATTGACCTGGATCGGAATCTTTTACCTGGTATCGGCCATCGGCTCGGCACTGACGACAGACGTGTACCTTTTCATGATCTTTCGCTTTCTGGGAGGGTTAGCAATTGGTGCTTCCTCAGTAGTAGCTCCAATGTATATTACAGAAATTGCCCCGGCAAAAAACCGGGGAAAACTGGTAGCGACCTTTCAATTCAACATTGTATTTGGTATCCTGGTGGCGTATTTCTCAAATTATTTACTGCAGCATATAGGTGAAGACAGCTGGCGCTGGATGCTGGGTGTGGTAGCGATTCCTTCTTTTTTTTATTGCCTGCTCATGTTTTTTGTTCCCGAAAGTCCCCGGTGGCTGATCGTTCATAAAGGTGATTATGCCCGGGCCCGTGCTATTTTAGAAGTCAGTGATCCGGCAGGGGTGGATGAAGCCCTGAAAGCCTTGCATCAATCCATTGATGAAGAAAAACAAAAAGAAAGTTTGGGTTCCTTTTTTTCCGGGCGGTACACGAAGCCTATTCTACTGGCCTTTCTGATTGCCGCATTCAACCAGCTGTCGGGTATTAATGCGATTATTTATTATGCACCACGGGTATTCGAACTTGCTGGTATTGGTAAGGACGCAGCCTTCCTGCAAAGCGCCGGTATTGGGTTGGTAAACCTGGTATTTACCATGCTGGGTCTTTATCTGATCGACAGGATCGGAAGAAAACAACTGATGCTGATCGGCTCCATTGGCTATATTATTTCCTTGTCTGCCGTTGCCGCCGCCTTTCAATTTGGATGGTTGGGAGGCGTGCTGGTCCCTGTGCTGCTATTTGTTTTTATTGCCTCACATGCCATCGGGCAGGGAGCCGTGATCTGGGTCTTCATTTCTGAAGTATTTCCCAATAGTGTCAGGGCTTATGGCCAATCTTTGGGCAGTGCTACGCATTGGATCTTTGCCGCTCTTATCGCCAGCGTATTTCCTATCCTGGCAGAACGTTTCGGAGCCGCCCCCTTGTTTATATTTTTTGCTGTCATGATGGTGCTGCAATTGTTGTGGGTGATCTTCCAAATGCCGGAAACAAAGGGTGTGCCGCTGGAGCAACTCGAAGCAAATCTTCTTCAACAACAAAAACCAAAGGAATGGAAAGAAGAAATAACCACCGGGTAATCTGTTTTGGCGAAGTGCTCTGGGATATTCTGCCTTCCGGTGCGGTTCCCGGCGGTGCGCCCATGAATGTAACGTACCATCTGCATAAACTGGGTAAGCGGCCTGCATTGATCACAAGAGTAGGCTGTGATGAGAAAGGAAAAGCGCTGACAGCTATTTTTGTAGAGCACGGCGTGTGTACAGATTACTTCCAGGTGGATGATGAACATGAAACGGGGAAGGTGTTTGCACAGCCCGGAGAGAATAACGAAATGGTCTATGATATTCTAAAACCCGTAGCCTGGGATTTTATTGAATGGCGTGATGCCTATAGTGATCAGGTTTCTAACGCTGAATATTTTGTTTTTGGCAGTCTAGCCGCAAGAAACAGGAACTCCAAAAATACCCTCTTACGATTACTGGAAGAGGCAAAGAATAAAGTGCTTGATATTAATTTGCGGGCACCACATTATGACCGGCGCATTGTGGAAGAATTGCTGGGCAAGACTGATTTTTTAAAACTGAACCTGGCAGAACTGGAGCTAATTTCCGGATGGTTCTCTGATTATTCAGGTATCGATGACCGGATAAAATCAATAGCGGACAGGTTTGGGCTTGCAAATATTGTGGTTACAATGGGCAGTGATGGCGCTGCTTTGTATATGAGGGGGCATCTGTACGATCATCAGGGCTTTTCGGTGGAAGTAAAAGATACGGTGGGTAGCGGCGATGCATTCCTGGCCGGACTTCTTTCAAAGCTGATGGAACATGCCGTGCCACAGGATGCGCTGGAGTTTGCTAATGGATTAGGAGCATTCATTGCAACAAAAACAGGCGCCTGCCCGCCATACGCAATTGCAGATGTGCTTGAGCTGATTAAAGAAAAGAAAAGTGCAAGAACTTTATAAAACACAAGTATGCGATATTTCGCCATAGCTTTTCTTTTTATCTCCTGCACTGTAATCACAAAAGAATCCAAGGCTCAGGAAAGTTATCATGAAAAGCACCGTCCGCAAATCCATTTCTCTCCCAGGGCCCATTGGATGAATGATCCCAACGGCATGGTATTTCATAACGGGACCTATCATTTGTTTTTCCAGTATTATCCTGATAGCACCGTGTGGGGGCCTATGCATTGGGGGCATGCTACAAGCAAAGACCTTGTCCACTGGACTGAAGAAAAGATTGCATTGTATCCGGACAGCCTGGGTTATATTTTTTCGGGCAGTGCTGTTGTAGATAAAAATAACACCTCGGGATTTGGAAAAGACGGTACGATACCTTTAATAGCCATCTTCACTTATCACAATGCCAAAGCTGAAAAAGAAGGAAAGGATAATTACCAAACGCAGGGGCTTGCTTATAGTCTTGATGAGGGAAAAACCTGGACGAAGTATGACAAGAACCCTGTTCTTCATAATCCCGGCATAAAAGATTTTCGGGATCCTAAAGTGATGTGGTATGAAGCTGGAAAAAAATGGATCATGACGCTTGCCACCAAAGACCGCATCAGTTTTTATTCATCAACAGATTTGAAAAACTGGGTAAAAGAAAGTGAGTTTGGAGAAACGCTTGGTGCCCATGGCGGCGTTTGGGAATGCCCTGATCTTTTCCCTATGAATTATAATAGTGACACGGTTTGGGTTTTGCTGGTAAGCACTAATCCCGGCGGGCCGAATGGAGGTTCTGCCACCCAGTATTTTACAGGGTATTTTGATGGAAAGAAATTTACGCCTGATCAAAGTGATATAAGATGGATGGATTATGGGCCGGATAATTATGCGGGTGTTACCTGGTCCAATGTAGGCGACAGGAAATTGTGCCTCGGGTGGATGAGCAACTGGCAATATGCCAACCTGGTACCGACAGCTCCATGGAGAAGTGCGATGACTGTGCCAAGAGATTTGGGGATCCGGAAGGTAGGGAACAAGTTCATGCTCAATTCAAAACCGGCAGCGGAACTCGATATCCTGAATGAAAAAGAAATCAAACTTTTCGGTATTGATGCATCCAAATTTGATCTTAGTGCGCAAACCGGCAAGCTAACGGGGCCGGCCCGAATTAAATTTAATGCGAAGAAAATAAAAAGTTTTGCCATCACATTTTCAAATGACCTGGGAGAAAAGCTGGTCCTTGGCTTTGATAAAACCACGGGTCAATATTTTATTGACCGCAGCACGTCGGGGAAAATTGATTTTGAAAAAGGTTTTGGCGTAAAGCACACGGCTCCCCAAATTACCCAGAGCGACAGCATGGAGATGGAACTGATCATAGACAACGCATCCATTGAAATGTTTGCTGATGGAGGGCTATCCGTAATGAGTGCTATTTTCTTTCCCCGGAAGATTTACTCAGATGTACGGATACAATCACCCGTTGCTTTTACAATCAGCTCTTTACAATTCAACCCAATGAAAGGCATCTGGCGATAAGCCAGGAAAACAGTTGCGATTAATTTGTACCTGTTGCTGGATATATTGCCAACTTTTCAGCTATGTATTTAAACTGCTATTTGAACATTGTTTTTTCGTTTAATTTCTGCAGGCTAAATGAATTCCAGGACACTAATGGAGTTGGATCAATCCCTGAAGCGACTGCAAAGAACTGCTTTATACAATCATCCTGGCCCGCTATGAAAAAGCATACGAGTTGATCAAAGCACATAAGTTTCATGGGAGGTGAAGGGAAGGTGCCGGCTCAATATAATACAGCCTGATTCAGATGGCCAGGAAACAAATTAGTGATCAAAATTTCGAAAGTGCACTGCTTGTAAGCACTATCTTTATTTGAACAAGTGAATAAATGCTGAATTTAAAAGGACACCTTATGAGGCAGCTTGTTTCTGCCTGTTTTGCGGTACTGTTTTTTCTTTTTTCCTGTGGCCGGCCATTGCTTCCCGTTGACAATACGGGCATGGATAACGTTGGTCAAATCATGAGGGTACTTAGCTATAATATTCATCATGCTAATCCGCCTTCTAAACCCGGCATCATTGATATTGATGCGATTGCCGAAGTTATTAAAAAGGAAAAGCCTGATTTGGTGGCTCTCCAGGAAATAGATGTTCATACCGCACGGTCAGGAAAGCAAGTGCATGAAGCGGAACTGCTGGCTGCAAAAACTGAAATGGAATTTTTCTTTGCAAGGGCTATTGATTATGACGGCGGAGAATACGGCATAGCCATTTTATCCAAATACCCTATAACTGATACTCAAAAATTTCAGCTGCCCACAATAGCGGCTACTAAAGGAGAGCCCAGGGTTCTTGCTACTGCTGTTATAGAACTACCCCGCAAGAAAAAAATACGGTTTGCCTGTACGCATCTGGACGCACAAGGAAGTGACACCAACCGCGTTTTGCAGATCAAAAAAATAATGGATGTACTGAAGCCGGAAAAACTACCGGTTGTTCTTGCAGGCGATTTAAACGATGTAGCAGGCAGCACTACCATAAATCTATTAGACCAGTTTTTGCAAAGGACCTGCATGACCAATTGTGCTTTTACCATACCCGAGTTGCATCCGGTGAAGACAATTGATTTTATAGCCTTCACTCCAGGGAAATTTGCCGTAACTGAGCATGCCGTAATACCTGAAATGTATGCTTCAGATCACCGGCCGGTGCTTTCTGACCTGAAGTTCATTAAATAAAAGCACCACTAAAGGCCGGTAGTACTCCGAATTAAATTACTATACTCCTTTTTTTTAGACCAGATTATGGTTGAATTATTTTTTTTCTCCTTTATAAGGAACAAAGGTAAACATCCACTTTACCGGGTTTTGCCAATCAGTCCCTTTAAAACTTCCGACGGGCATTTTTATTAAAACGGAGTTCCATCCTTTTTTCAGCGTAATACGGGTAGGAGCCCGGTATTCGTACCCTTCATCGGCAAGTGGTATTTCTGAGTTTCCTTTTTGACCTCCACGCTTCCACTGCGGAGGAGCAATTAAATTCCCATTTACCCAAACCATACTTTGTTTATCATCCCAGGCGCCTGTTGGTGGCGAATCCGTTGCCGGCGAACGGGAAAGGTTATTGAAACCGATCCAAAAATCCTGTGTTCTCTCTTCATCGCTCCAAACTTTTGTAGTTGCATACCACGTTGTACTGTCTGTTGGCTGAGAAATTGTTCCATTAATTAAGGGATACCACCAGTGTCTGAGCACTATTGTTCCACCAACCACTTCAATAGCAGGATTGTTTTTTTTCGGGTTGAATGTATCCTTTTCTGGTTCAAATTTAGCAGAGAGGTTCCCATTGTTTGCATAAGGGCCAAATAACTTCCAGGCAGTGGATGATTGCTTCGCATAGGGAAAATAAAGTCCTGAAAAATATTGTTGTTGATGGTCAACCAATCGTTTTTCAAAAGCTTCAAACTCTTTGGCTTTTTCTGAAGCAGGTTCCCCAATCGTCGCAGTCCAACCGTTGCGCCCGCCACCGCGCCAGCTTCTTTCCGCAAAGGCAAGTATGCCAGGATATACGGGATTCATTTTAAGAATATCATCTTCTTCACTCACCGCTCTGTCGTGCCACATGCAAAGTGTGGCGCCTAACAAATTATCATTGCCTGTTTCCTTATCAGCGATCTTTCGGTTGAAGATGGTTACGACTGCTTCCAAAGGATCCATATGATTCAGATACAGATGCCTTGAATCGATGTATTGGATATTTTTATTTCGTGACAGTTTGCCATTATCATCCATCCATAACTGCCTGATGGTATTGTCCTTAAAATTTCCTCCCGGTTCCCAACCAATGACTTTCTTGCCGAAATTATTTATATAGTCCGTTACTTCAGGTACAAAGTTTTTATTAGTGATCTTTACTTCATCCGCGCCAATATGTAGGTAAGGAAGGTCATAGGTTTCAATAAATTCTTTAAGGATATTTTTCACCGCAACAAGTCCTGCTTCCGATTGCATATCGAAGCCCATAGCTCTTTTAAAGGCTGCACTGTGACCGGGCATATCAATTTCAGGGACCAATTGTATATACCTCTCTTTGCAATAAGCGATTAGCTCTTTCATGTCTGCTTCACTATAAAACTTTCCCTTATTTCGAATCATGTATTGGGGATCCGTAAGTTGGGGATATTGCTTAATGGCAAGTCGCCAGGCAATATCCTCTGTAAAATGAAAATGAAAAATATTCAGCTTGTAACGGCTCATGATGTCAATTTGCTGCTTTAACAGATCCATTGACATAAAATTCCTACCAACATCAATCATGTAGCCTCTCCATGAAAAGGCCGGCCAGTCAGTGACCTCGCAACCATTTATCCTGTTTTCTTTATTCACTAGCTGCAATAAGGTCTGCAGTCCATAAAATACTCCCTTAGCGGTGTTTGCAGTAAGCTCAATCTTATTTGATTTTACATTCAGCCTGTATGCTTCATCCTGGAGTTGCGGTGCATTTACTTTTCCTAATTGGATCTTGATATATGGACCTTTTTTGGGGGCTTGAAAGGTTACGGTTAGATCCAACCCTTTTTTGTGTAATTCTCCTTTTAGCAACCCTGCTTCTTTTAAAAGGGTTGAATCATTTACTGTTATTGTTTTGAATGCCCTCAGTCCGAATGACGCATTGGCCCATTGTAATTTTTGCGGAAGAGGTATCAATGACGGTTGTGCGAAAGTTGTTACGCTTAGCAACAATATGAAACTAAAAAAGAATGTTTTTAAAACAGAAATCCTCATTTATTATCTATTAAAATGGAAATATAGGTTGTAAAATTTAAAGCTGGATGACGATAATTGGGATATTGATAGCTTTAGTTACTAGCATTGAATACAATTCAGCTAAACCTGCCCGATACGATCAAGATTTGAAAAGTGTTAACGGGCTTGGCATGGTTTGATTAAAGAACAATGAAATGACAGTAGCCTGGAGAAGATCCCATAGCCGCCGCCGGGACTGCAGCCCGTAAGCAATTAGAAATTGGCGGTAAATGATGGCAGTGAATAAAGTATGGCAAGAGATAACCAAAAAACATTTACTTTCTTAAGCAGTTTGACATCACTTTTTATCTCAGAGAAATAATTTTTACCAGCGGCCTTTGAACTTATTCGGTATTGAATAATTTGTGTGGCCACAGCTCTTCTGTTTGTTGTTCCTTTTTTAATTTTGGAAAATGATTCAGGATGAAACGGAAGAGCCCTTTGAGGAGCAGCCTATTGAAATGGGCTATGAGCCTTCCGGCATCATTGTCTTTTCTGATACTACCGGGCTCATTGCCTTATTTAATTCCTGTTTTGAAGCTGCCGGCGCAGCCCAAAGGAAAAAGAAAATTGAAAGCCTGCTGGCCGGCAATTAGTTTGAACACTACAAAGATGGCAACGGAAGGCGAGTGTTGTCTGAAACGGAGTTCATTGAGCATAAGC
>CBHTSW010000025.1:0-65201 GCA_966095395.1 uncultured bacterium
GAAGTAGCCCGTTTGAAAACTGAATTAAAAAAGAAACAATTAGGATAGAACAGCTACAATCTGCCCTTAAGCAGATCAAGCTTAAAGCTTAAACAATATGGCTGAAAATACAAATACAGTAACAGCAACAGAAAGCCGGAACCTGAGAAAGACCAGGATCGGCGTTGTTACCAGCAACAAAATGACCAAGACCATCACGGTTAAAGTTGAAAGAAAGGTAAAGCATCCGATCTACGGAAAGTTTGTGAAAAAATCGACAAGCTTCCATGCTCATGATGAAAAAAATGAAGCAAGCATCGGTGATGTGGTACGGATCATGGAGACCCGTCCGCTGAGCAAAACAAAGCGTTGGAGATTAGTGGAGATTGTAGAGAAAGTGAAATAAGAAAGCAGTGAGCTGTCAGCTTTCAGCTTTCAGCTATTGTAATTGAAAATAAAATTGTTTATAAATGCTGATGGCTGATAGCTGATTGCTGAAAGCCTAAAGCTCAAAGCTTAGAAAAAATGATCCAGCAAGAGTCCCGTTTGAATGTAGCGGATAACAGTGGTGCTAAAGAAGTGCTTTGTATCCGTGTATTGGGTAATAGTGGTCAGCGTTACGCAGGAGTAGGAGATAAGATCGTAGTAACTGTGAAAGACGCAATCCCTGCCGGTGGTATCAAAAAAGGTACTGTGGCCAAAGCGGTTATCGTTCGCACTAAAAACAAGCTGCGTCGCAAGGATGGTTCTTACATCCGTTTCGACGACAATGCCGTTGTTATTTTGAATGCGGCCGACGAACCAAGAGGTACCCGTATTTTCGGACCTGTTGCCAGAGAGCTTCGTGACAAAGGATACATGAAAATTATTTCATTAGCTCCTGAAGTTCTTTAATAAACAAGTAATTAATGAATCCCCGTTGGAATGGGGAGGTAAAAGAAAAATAAAATGAAAACAAGATTTAAACCAAAGTATAATATCAGGAAGGGCGACCAGGTGGTTGTGATCACTGGTGATGACAAAGACCCAAAGAAACCCCGCCTGGTAAAAGAAGTATTGGTTGAAGAAGGAAAAATTTTAGTGGAAGGTGTAAATATTATCACTAAACACACAAAGCCTTCAGCACAAAATACCAAAGGCGGTATTGTGAAGAAAGAAGCTCCTATTAATATCTCTAACGTTATGTTATGGGATGGCAAACAAGGCGCTAAAGTGAAGCGTGAAGAAAAAGACGGTAAAAAAGTTCGTATATCTAAAAAATCTGGAGGGGTAATTTAATCATGGCAACAGCAACATATACTCCTAGGTTAAAGGACAAGTATAAAGACGAAGTGATACCAGCGTTGATGAAGCGTTTTAGCTATAAATCCATCATGCAGGTTCCCCGTTTGGAAAAGATCGCGATTAACCGTGGTGTTAATGGTGCGGTAAACGATAAAAAATTAGTGGACATTGCCCTGGAAGAACTGACCACCATCAGCGGCCAGAAAGCAGTAGCAACGATGTCTAAAAAAGACATCTCCAACTTTAAACTCCGTAAGAACATGCCCATTGGTGCAAGAGTTACTTTACGTGGCGAGAAGATGTACGAGTTTTTGGATCGTTTGATCGCTGTGGCACTTCCCCGCGTTCGTGACTTTAAAGGCATCAATGAGAAATCGTTTGATGGCCGTGGTAACTACACAATGGGTGTTACTGAGCAGATCATTTTCCCAGAGATCGATATTGACAAAGTGAACCGTATCACGGGTATGGACATCACCTTTGTTACTACCGCTCAAACAGACGAAGAAGCTTACGAGTTGTTGAAAGAGTTAGGAATGCCTTTCAAAAACATCAGGAAATAATTTGATCATGTCTGGTGTCTGATTTTATGAAAATGAAATCCGACATCATCAAATCAGAAATCAGAAATAAAAAATAAATTATGGCTAAAGAATCAGTAAAGGCCAGGCAACGGAAAAGAGAAAGAATGGTTGCACAATATGCTGAAAAAAGAGCAGCATTGAAGGCAGCCGGTGACTGGCAGGCTTTAGATGCATTACCAAAAAATTCATCTAAAGTTCGTTTGAAAAACCGTTGTCAGATGACAGGTCGTCCAAGAGGTTATACCCGTTATTTTGGTATTTCCAGGATTGCACTTCGTGATATGGCTTTAAATGGTATGATACCAGGTTTGAAAAAAGCAAGCTGGTAAAACGAGTTAGAAGTTATAAGTGATGGGTGATAAGTTCATCACCACACGCAAAACTTACAACGTAAAACGTAAAACTTAAAACTTAAAAAATTCCAATTATCACGCCCCGGTGTGGTGTAGGAGGAAACATAACATGGTAACAGATCCTATTGCAGATTTCCTGACAAGAATTCGTAATGCGCAAATGGCAGGACACAGAATCGTTGAAATTCCTGCTTCTAATTTAAAAAAGCGGATGACGGAGATCTTGTATAATCAAGGTTATATTCTGAAATACAAGTTTGAAGATGATAACAAGCAAGGCCTGATCAAGATTGCCTTGAAGTATGATGCAGCTACCAAGCAGCCGGCCATTCAATCTTTGGAAAGAGTTAGCCGTCCGGGTTTGCGTCACTACGCCAAGCCAGATGAATTCCGCCGTGTAAAAAATGGATTGGGTGTAGCCATCATCTCTACTTCTAAAGGAGTATTGACGGATAAAGAAGCCAAAGCACAAAATGTAGGCGGCGAAGTTCTTTGCTACATCTATTAAGAAAAAGGTTGTTGATACATTAAGCCGAACCTATAGCAGGCTGACCGGTCAACAAACAGAAACAATAAACAAGAAACTAAAAACGAATTAACATGTCTCGTATAGGTAAAGCTCCGATTACAGTTCCCAGTGGTGTTACGGTTACCGTGGGCAGCGACAACGTGGTTACTGTAAAAGGTCCGAAAGGTGAATTAAAGCAACCCATTGATCGTGATATCAAGGTAGAAGTAAAAGACGGTACCATCAACGTTACACGTCCTACCGACCAGATCCGCCACCGTGCACTGCATGGCTTATCAAGAGCTTTGGTAAGCAACCTGGTGAAAGGTGTAACGGAAGGTTATACAAAAAAACTCGAGTTGATTGGTGTGGGTTTTAAAGCAGCTAACACAGGTAATGTGTTAGACCTTGCCTTAGGTTATTCTCACAACATCATCTTTGAAGTTCCTAAAGAGCTGAAAGTGGCTACAGAACAATTAAAAGGGCAGAACCCTACTATTTCTTTAGAAGGAATCGACCGCCAGTTAATTGGTCAGGTAGCGGCCAAAATCCGTAGTTTACGTAAGCCTGAGCCGTACAAAGGAAAAGGGGTTCGCTATGCAGGTGAAGTTGTACGTAAAAAAGCTGGTAAAGCTGCTGGTAAGTAATAATTAATTAATCAATGAACCTTGGCAGCATCAAGGTTTGAAATAGAAATACAATGAGAACAAGCGCAAAATTATCCAGAAGACAAAACATCCGCTACCGCATTCGGACCAAGATTGCCGGTACAGCGCAGAAGCCACGTCTTTCTGTTTTTCGTAGCAATAGAGATATCTATGTGCAATTGATTGATGATGATAATTCAGTTACGATAGCAGCTGCATCATCAAGAGACAAGGATATTGCTGCACAAAGCGGAACAAAATCTGAAAAGGGAAAACTGGTGGGACAAGCCATTGCACGTAAAGCAAAAGACCTTGGCATTGAAACGGTAGTGTTTGACCGCGGTGGTAACTTATACCACGGCCGTGTTAAACAAGTGGCAGAAGGTGCAAGAGAAGGCGGTTTGGTATTCTAATTAATCAAAAAAGTAATTACTAAGTAATACAAAATGGCAAAAGCAATTTTAAACAGAGTAAAAGCAGGCGACCTCGAATTAAAAGAAAAGGTAGTTGCTATCAATCGTGTGGTAAAAACTACTAAAGGTGGTCGTACGTTCAGCTTCTCTGCATTAGTGGTGGTGGGTAATGAGCAGGGCGTGGTTGGTCATGGTTTAGGTAAGGCCAAAGAGGTACAGGAAGCTATTACCAAAGGAATTGAAGACGCAAAGAAAAACCTGATCAAGGTTCCCATTATGCATGGAACAATTCCTCACGACCAGTGGGCCAAAGTAGGTGCCGCTAAAGTGTTGATCAAGCCTGCCGCTCACGGTACCGGTGTAATTGCCGGAGGTTCTATGCGTGCCGTATTGGAAAGCGCCGGTATTACCGACGTATTGGCTAAATCATTAGGTTCGGCTAATCCGCATAACGTGGTAAAAGCCACTTTCGAAGCATTGGCTTTATTACGTGAACCCATCTCTGTTTCAAAGACAAGAAGAATTGCTTTGAAAAGAGTATTTAACGGGTAAGTTATCCGTTGAAGCAAGTATAGTGTGTTACCGGCAGCAGAACAACGAGCATCTTGCGTTGCGTCGCACACTTCGGGGTTCCAATCTCTAATCAACAATTTTTTAAACCTTTAAGAGGTTTCAATATGAAAAAGATAAAAATCACTTTAGTAAAAAGCCCAATTGACAGGCCAGAGCGTCAGAAATTAACCCTGCAGGCTTTAGGTTTGAACAAATTGAATGCAACTAAAGAAGTAGAGGCCACTCCTCAAATCCTGGGCATGGTTCGCAAAGTAGAACACATGATCACAGTGGAAGAAGTAGCATAAAGCTGTAAAATGCACCATGTGAAATGAAAAATTGAAGAGCTCACCTTTTTAATTTTTCATTTTTAATTTTTAATTAATCAAGCGAGGGGCGATTCCCCGTAAAGTAAAAATCAAACAAAATGCAACTACACAATTTACGTCCTGCAAAAGGCGCTGTACACAAGGAAAAACGTTTAGGTCGCGGTGAAGCCAGTGGTAAAGGTGGCACTTCTACAAAAGGTAACAAAGGTGGTCAAAGCCGGGCCGGTTATCAAAGGAAAATGGCACACGAAGGTGGACAGATGCCCATTCAGCGCCGTATTCCAAAACGTGGATTTAAAAATCCTAACCGTATCGAATACAAAGTTTTCAACTTAGGACAGATCGAGCAGCTGGTTGAAAAATATGGCATACAAGAGTTTACTTTAGAGAACCTGTATACTAATGGTTTAATTAACCAGACAGACAGAGTGAAGATCTTAGGAAACGGAGAATTAAAAACTAAGCTGAGCTTCAAAGTGAATGCGATCAGCGAAAAAGCAAAGCAGTCTATCGAAACTGCCGGAGGTTCAGTTGAAATAGTGAAGTAATTTTCAGTAAATTGCAAGACGCAGTAATGCGTCCTTTTTTGTTTTAGGACCGTAAACTTTGAATTTTCCGTGAAAAATTTAATTAAGACTTTAAAAAATATCTGGAGCATCGAGGAATTGCGCAGTAAAATCCTGTTTACTCTGCTCCTTCTTTTCGTTTATCGCATAGGTACGCATATCGTGCTGCCGGGTATTGACCCTACAGCATTGGCTGCCGTGCAAAGTCAGGCAAGCGGAGGTATTCTTGGGTTGATTGATACGTTTGCCGGAGGGGCCTTTTCCCAGGCTTCTATCCTGGCCCTTGGTATCATGCCTTATATTTCGGCTTCCATCTTTATGCAACTGATGACAGTACTGGTTCCCCAGTTTCAAAAGATGCAGAAAGAAGGTGAAAGCGGCCGTAAAAAAATCAACCAGTGGACCCGTTACTTAACCGTTGCTGTAACGGTAGTACAGGCTTCTGCTTATGTGGCTTACCTGAAACAGATCACAGCACAAAGCGGTGGTGTCATTCCAGGCTATGCTGATTATTTTTGGCTTTCCACTGTTATTATCTTAACCGCAGGCTGTTTGTTTGTTATGTGGTTAGGTGAAAAAATTACAGATAAAGGATTAGGCAACGGTACTTCCCTGATCATCATGATTGGTATCCTTGCCCGTTTACCTCAGTCATTCTTGCAGGAGTTAACCAATAAATCGGTACGTTCAGGTCAGATCCTGGTTTTCATCATTGAGATCGCTGTTCTGATTGCTATTATCATGGGTTGTATCCTGCTGGTACAGGGGGTTCGCAAAATTCCTGTGAACTATGCAAAGCAAATTGTTGGTAACCGCCAGTTTGGTGGAGCCCGCCAGTTTCTTCCCATTAAGGTTAACAGTTCAGGCGTAATGCCTATCATCTTCGCCCAGGCGATTATGTTTTTGCCAACCTTGTTCAACCTGACAAGCCTGGCTCAAACAGAAACCGGGCAAGGTATCAACCGGATCTTTACCGACCACACTAATGTTTGGTATATGACCATTTATGCCGTGGTGGTAATTGGTTTTACCTTCCTGTACACCGCTTTGATCTTTAATCCAAAACAGATCTCAGACAACCTGAAACAAAATAATGGTTTCATTCCAGGCGTAAAACCCGGTCAGCCTACTGCTGATTATATTGGTGCTATTATGGATAAGATTACTTTACCTGGAGCCATCTTATTAGCCTTCGTTGGTATTCTTCCGGGCATTGCACAATTGTTGGGCGTTACAGCAGGTTTCTCAACTTTCTATGGTGGTACTTCATTACTCATCATGGTGGCTGTAATTTTAGATACACTGCAACAAATAGAAACGCAGTTACTGATGCGCCAGTACGATGGTTTGATGAAAAGCGGACGCATCCAGGGAAGGACTGTTACCCAGGCTTCTTATTAATCGAATTAAAAATAATTTTGTGAAACCTGGTAAGCGATCTTGCCAGGTTTTTTTATAAAAAAATAGCTATCCAAATATGGCAACCAGCTTTGAAAAGTTTCTTTCGCCGCTGGCGGCTGATAGCTGGTAGCGGACAACTTGATTATGATTTATTATAAAAACAACGAGGAAATTGAGCTGATGCGGGAAAGTGCTTTAATGGTAAGCAAGTCACTTTCCGAAGTAGCAAAAACGTTAAAAGCTGGTTTAACCACCATCTCTATTGATATATTCATTGGTGAGTTCCTTCGTGATCACAAAGCCATCCCTTCTTTTTTAAATTTTCATGGATACCCGTATAACTCCTGCATCTCGGTGAACGATGTGGTAGTGCATGGTTTTCCCGGTAAATACGAATTAAAAGAAGGCGATATTGTTTCTATTGATGTGGGTGCTTTTAAAAATGGCTTCCATGGGGATCATGCTTACACATTTATGATCGGCAAGCCTTCAGATGAAGTGGTTCAATTGGTAAAAGTTACCAAAGAATCCCTTTATAAAGGAATTGAGAAAGCGGTTGCAGGAAACAGGATAGGAGACGTGGCTTACGCCATCCAGGAACACACTGAAAAAAAATATGGCTATGGGGTAGTAAGAGAATTGGTGGGCCACGGCCTTGGCCGAAGCATGCATGAAGATCCGCAAGTGCCCAACTATGGAAAACGTGGTTCGGGAACAGTGATGAAAGAAGGATTGGTAATAGCCATTGAACCGATGATCAACTTAGGAAGGAAAGAGGTTTATACCGATACAGATGGCTGGACCGTTCGTACAAATGACGGCAAACCTTCCGTGCATTTTGAACACGATGTATGTGTGAAAAAAGGCAAGGCCGATATACTTTCTGATTACACGCCCATTGAAGCTGCTGAAAAAGCAAACCCTAATTTATTTTCGGATTATTAAGAGGACAGCTGGTAGTTGGCAGATGATAGGAATGCTGTTCAATTTTAACTGTTATCTGCCAACTACCATCTGTCATCGACATATATGTCTCACAAAAAACTCATAGTTATTGGCGGTGGCGCCGCCGGTTTCTTTTGCGCGGTGAATGCAGCAAGAATGCATCCCGGTTTGGCGGTAGTGATAGTGGAAAAAACCAGCAAGCTGCTTGCTAAGGTAAAGATATCGGGTGGCGGAAGGTGCAATGTTACACATGCTTTATTTGACATTGCCGAAATGAGTAAACGGTATCCCCGCGGACAAAACTTTATAAAGAAAACCTTTCATCAATTTTTTACAACCGATACGATAAAATGGTTTGAGGAAAGAGGTGTCCGGCTGAAGGAGGAAAAAGACGGAAGAATGTTTCCGGTCACCGATGCTTCGCAAACCATTATTGATTGTTTGATGCATGAAGCAAACCGGTATGGTGTTGAAATTAAGTTGAACTCCGAGGTAAGAAGTATACAGTATGAAAACGGGAGATTCAATCTTGAACTATCTGACTTCCGACTTCTGACTTCTGACTTCGTTTGTATTGCCTGTGGCGGCTATCCTAAAGCTTCCATGTTTCAATGGTTGCAGCAATTAGGTCATAGTATTTCAGACCCGGTGCCATCGCTTTTTACCTTCAACCTGCCGAAACATCCCATTACAGAATTGATGGGTGTGAGTGTGGAAAAAGCAAGACTAAAAGTAGAAGGAACGAAGCTGACGGAAGAAGGACCTGTGCTGGTTACACACTGGGGTTTAAGCGGCCCCGCCGTTTTACGGTTAAGCGCATGGGGCGCAAGAGAACTAAAAGATAAAAACTATGAATGTAAAGTTCATATAAACTGGCTGCCCTCTTACAATGAACAAAGCTTAAAAGAACTGTTTCAAAATTTCAGAACATCCCACGCCACAAAAAAAATCATCAACCACAATTTTGCCCAATTGCCCAACCGGTTGTGGCAATTTCTGACAGGCCGCTCAGGAATGAAAGAGGAAATGCGTTTTGCGGATCTGCCGGCTAAAGTGGAAAATGTGCTAATCAGAAATTTGGTTGATTATGTAGTGGAAGTAAAAGGCAAAACTACATTCAAGGAAGAATTTGTGACGTCCGGGGGAGTAAAACTGGAAGAAGTGGATGCCAACACCATGATGAGCAAAAAAGTTTCCAACCTGTTTTTTGCCGGAGAAATTTTGGATGTGGATGGCATCACAGGCGGCTTTAATTTTCAGCATGCATGGACAAGCGGATGGATTGCTGCTAAGCATATAGCTGAGTATAGTTCCCATAACTAAAAGTGTTCGAGCAACAGACGCTCAATCAAGGCCTGGAATCCGGCCTCATCATAACAAAAAACTCACACCCAAATGCCTGTTTTCCGGGCATTTTAGCTATTTTTGCCGCCCCGAACAAAACCCTCGGGAATCTTTATGGAAGAAAATCAAATTAATAACCCAAACGCTGAAGGACAGGAGAATGCACCTGCACAAGCAGAAGCATCTACAGCGACAACAAATGTACCTGTTCAGGCGCCTGTTGAAGAAAGAGTAGTGACAGCGCATGATGATTTCGACTGGAGTATTGACAAACGTAATGTTGCGTCTTATACACAAGAAGAAAAAGACAAGTATGATAAAGTGTATGAAAACACTTTCGTACAACTGAACGATGGCGAGATGATCAAAGGAACCGTGGTAGGTATCACTAAAACAGATGTGGTATTGAACATTGGTTTTAAATCGGATGGCCTTGTTTCACTCAACGAGTTCCGTGATATCCAGGGACTGAAAGTTGGTGATGAAGTGGAAGTGATGGTGGTAGAAAAAGAAGACCGCGATGGTAATCTGAATCTGAGCCGTAAACAAGCCCGTATCACCCGTGCCTGGGAAAGAATCGTTGAGGTTCATAAGACTGGTGAGATTGTTACCGGTACGGTTACCAGCAAAACCAAAGGTGGTCTTATCGTTGATGTGTTTGGTATGGAAACCTTCCTGCCGGGTTCTCAAATTGACGTTAAGCCGGTTACTGATTACGATCAGTTTGTTGGTAAAACAATGGAGTTTAAAGTGGTTAAGATCAACGAAGCCATTAAGAACGCTGTTGTATCGCACAAAGCGCTTATCGAAAGCGATATTGAAGCACAACGTGCACAAATCATTGGCAAACTTGAAAAAGGCCAGGTACTGGAAGGTACTGTTAAGAACATCACCGACTTCGGTGCGTTCATGGACCTTGGCGGACTGGATGGTTTGTTATACATCACCGATATTTCATGGGGCCGCATCAACCATCCTTCAGAGGTGTTGAAATTAGACCAGAAGATCAACGTAGTGGTATTGGATTTCGACGACGAGAAAAAACGTATCTCTCTTGGTTTGAAACAACTGACGCCTCATCCTTGGGATGTGTTGCCTGATACCATTGTAGAAGGTTCTATTGTGAAAGGTAAAGTAGTGAACATTGAAGACTACGGTGCTTTCCTTGAAATTCTGCCAGGTGTGGAAGGTCTGGTTCACGTATCTGAAATTACCTGGGCCAACACCCCGATCAACGCCAAAGAATTCTTTAAACTGGGCGATGAGCATGAAGCCAAAGTGGTAACACTGGATAAGGACAGCCGCAAGATGAGTCTTTCTATCAAGCAAATGTCCCAGGATCCATGGAGCGATATCGAAACCAAATTCCCAGAAGGCAGCCGTCATACCGGTGTGGTGAAAAACATTACGCCTTACGGTGTGTTTGTTGAACTGACATCAGGCATTGGTGGTATGATCCACATCTCTGACTTAAGCTGGTTGAAGCGTTTCAATCACCCAACTGAGTTTACCAAGGTTGGAGAGAACATTGATGTGATCATCCTGGGCATTGACAAAGAAAACCGCAAACTGCAGTTAGGTCATAAGCAACTGGAAGAGGATCCCTGGAACAGCTTGCAGGACACCTTCGCCGTGGGAACTATCCACGAAGGAACCGTGTTGCGCAAAGATGACAAAGGTGCTATCGTACAATTGCCTTATGGTTTAGAAGGCTTTGCTCCTAACCGTCACCTTGCAAAAGAAGATGGTAAGAGCGTAGGCGCTGATGAAACGGCAGAATTCATGGTAATTGAATTTGATCGCAATGAAAAACGCATTGTCGTTTCTCATGCACGCATTTGGGAACAAGTAAAGGCTGATGAAAAAGACGCTGCCCGCAAGGAAGCAAGAGCCGATGCTGACAAAACCAAAAAAGCAGTGAAGAGCATCCAGGGCAAGGTTGAAAAACCAACCCTTGGTGACCTTGGTGCTTTAGCGCAGATCAAGGAAAGATTACAGCAGGAAGAGAAAGGTGGCGCCGCCGCTGCCGGTACAACTCCTGAAACGGGAGGATAATTTTTCAATCTTCTTATAGACAAAACCCTCAAGCTTGCTTGAGGGTTTTTTATTTGGTAACCAGCAGCAGCATATCTAGTAAATTTTTGTTGCGTCGCACTCTCGCGCGTCCGGTAGTTCTGCTCAACAATTCACGCAGTGGTTGCGAGGGGGCAGCGATGCAACGTTAGCGGGGCTTTCTTTGGCTACACGAAACGTTTGTGATTACATTATTGCAGGGCAAATACCACCGTTACATCATACTTCAATTTGATCTTTTTAAAATCAACAGGCGCTCCGCCATCATCAGTAGCAGCAGCGCCTTCCATCACAGCTTTATTGGCCACTCTGAAATTCTGCACGTATGGCGTATAATATTCCATGGGTTCATTGATCGTAACCGCTACACCAATCTTTTCATCAATAGCTCCTGCTAAATAAGCTGCTTTTTCTTTGGCCACTTTAATCGCTTCAATTTTTAGCTTTTTGCGAAGTTCTTCCAGTTTGCTGGAGGACGTTCTTTGAATGAAAAAGTTTTGGGTAGCGTTATCATCCAGGCGGTCCACCAGGTCATCCACCTGCTTACTGCTTTTTAATTTTATCTGGTAAGAAATGGAGGCGTACAATTCGTCCTTTTTGTTTTTCTTCCGCCACCATGGATTGCCATTCAACCCATCATAAGCTGCAATGCTTACCAGCGAATCAGGAATGCCCAGGGCTTTTACCGTATTTAAAAAATCCTGTTTGATCTTATCAATACCGATTTTGCCCTGGCCTTTTTTGTCGTATTCTTTCAGATCGATCTGTACATAAATTTCATCAGGAATAATTTCCATTTCTGCTGTGCCTGTTACGCTAATGGTTCTTGGATATGGACTTTTATCTGTTTGTGCAAAAACACCAAAAGCCAGGAATATCATTGAAAGAGTAAATAGGATTCTTTTCATGGTATACATTTTTATAGTAGATGTAGTGCAGGAAACAATTACACAAGGCGGATTGTTTCTTAACAAATCGTAAACACGTAACTTTAACCATCAATTTACCAGCAAGATGAGTATTTGGAAGAAGTTAGCAGAATTCAAACTGGTTCGTAAAATAGTATATGCCGTGGTGGGAGTATTTTCCTATCCTGGCCTGGCCATTATTAATAAATTAAAAATCAGTGGTACAGAACATATAGAAAACCTTCCCCGGAAAAATGTATTGTTTGTCAGTAATCATCAAACCTACTTCGCCGATGTGATTACCTTTTTACACATATTCTGTGCGGTAAAATGGCGTAAGCAAAATAAACTGGGCGTGCCCTATTATTTATTGAATCCTTTTACCAATGTGTATTATGTGGCGGCAGAGGAAACCATGAAGAGTAGCTGGATCAGCCGCCTGTTCACCTTGGCAGGCGCACTAACTGTAAAACGCACCTGGAAAAAAGACGGGGGAGAGGTACGCCGGGGGCTAGATCCCAGCGATACCCGGAAGATCGAAAGGGCGTTGAACAATGCCTGGGTCATCACATTTCCACAAGGCACGACCAAGCCGTTTGCTCCGGGCAGGAAGGGTACCGCCTATATTATCAAACACTGCAGGCCAACCGTTATCCCGGTTGTGATCCAGGGTTTCTGGAGAGCTTTTGATAAAAAAGGCTTGAAATTTAAAAAGAAGGGTGTGCAATTATCTGTTACATTTAAAGAACCTCTTCCTATAGATTATGAGGCTCCTGCAGAACAAATTCTTGCGCAGGTGATGGATGCGATTGAACAAAGCAAGCAACACATGCTGATAGGCCCCCATCACTGGAAAACAAAGGAAGAAGCGGTAGCGTAAGAGTTTGTGGTTTGAAGGTTATAGTTATGTCCTGAATAGGCAACAGCCTTTCAAAACGCATTACCAGCCGATCAACTTGCGGGCTATTTAAACCCTTCCACTACAATCATTTTCGTGTGTGCCGTTCTTTGACGCAAGCTTTTTGCAGGCGCATACGCTTCCGAAGCCCACCATTCCTTTGCTCTTTCCACCGTAGGAAATTCGAGCACGACAATCCGTTGTGGTTGCCATTCGCCCTCCAGCGTTTCTGTTTTGCCGCCACGCACAATAAATCTGCCGCCGTAGGCAGCCAGGGAAACGGGCGTCAGTTTTTTATATTCCTCGTATGCTTGCGGATCGTGAATTTCTATTTCCACAATGATGTAAGCGGGCATATCAATCCTGTTTAAAAAACAAAGCTTTCAATTCTGTGGCGTCGTCCGGTCTCATTTTACCGCCCAGTATCAGGCGCACCTGCCGGCGGTGCAAGGCTCCTTCAAACAGTTGCTTTTCTTCTTCTGTTTCAGGAACCAGTTTCGGAACAACCCGCGGCCTTCTGTTGGGATCCAGGGCAACGAACGTATAATAGGCTTCGTTGCTTTTGTATTTATACTGTTGGGTAAAATCTTCTCCCCAAACCTTTAAATGCACTTCCATGGAAGTGTTAAAGGCCCGGCTCACTTTTGCTTCAATGTGAACGGTATTGCCCAATTTGATTGGGTTTTCGAAGGAAATGTTATCAACGGATGCAGTTACCACCGGTGCATTGCAATGCCTTTGTGCTGCAATGGCGGCGGCAATATCCATCCAATACATTAAGCGTCCTCCCATTAAATTGCCAAATACATTGGTATCATTAGGAAGTACAATCTCAGTCATCATGGTTACACTATCGGACGGCGTTCTTGTCTGCATACATACAATTTGCGCAAAACTAAGCGATAAACAAGAGTATAAGGCCATAGGAACTGATAAAAATCATTTGCCTATTTTCCGCTCCTTTGCCCTCATAGCGGTACATTTGCCCCGCTATGAATACCAATATTTCTTTCGATAATACCGAGATTGCTTTTGCTCATGATTCTGATAAAGAATTAAAACATGCCCACTGGCTTTTTTCCATGATGGGAAAGCCCTGGTTGGTGAAACTGGGAACCAAACTGACGCCCTGGAGTTTACGTGTTGGATTGCCTGTTACAGGCCTGATCCGCAAAACTATTTTTGAACATTTTGTAGGAGGAGAAACACTGGAAGAGACGATTCCTGTTGCCCGCCACATGGCTAAGTACAAGGTACAGGCCATTTTGGATTATGGTGTAGAAGGAAAAGAAGGCGAAGCTAATTACGACCATGCCCGTGATGAATTTATCAGGGTGATCCGGTTTGCTTCCAGGCAGCCCAACGTGCCCTTCATGAGTGTGAAAGTAACGGGGATTGCTCGTTTTAGTTTACTGGAAAAGCTTGACAGCTTAATGCATGCCTCCGGTGCCCAGGGGTTGGTTAAAAAATATACTAATGCTTTGCAGCAACTGGCCCCGGAAGAAGCGGCGGAATGGCAAAGAGTCCATGACCGCATTAAAGAAATTTGCGAAACGGCCAGGCAGGCAAACATCGGTTTTCTGGTGGATGCAGAAGAGACCTGGATCCAGGACCCTATTGATGCGTTGACCATGCTGATGATGGATGAATACAACAAGGAGTCTCTTGTTCTTTATAATACCCTTCAGTTGTACCGCCACGACCGTTTACAATTTTTAAAAGACTGCTACGAGGCGGCAAAGGAAAGAGGCTTCCTGTTGGCCGTGAAGCTTGTTCGTGGGGCGTATATGGAAAAGGAAAGAGACCGTGCCGAGGAGAAGGGATACCCTTCACCCATTCAACCAAATAAAGAAGCAACGGACAAAGATTATAACGAAGCGGTACATTTTTGTATTGAGCATTTGGATAGGGTGGGCGTGATTGTGGCGTCTCATAATGAATACAGCAATCTTTTAACAACACAGTTGCTTCAGCAAAAAGGATTACCGCTTCATCACCCGCACGTTCATTTTAGCCAGTTGTATGGCATGAGCGATAACATTACCTATAACCTGGCTAAAGCAGGCTGCAGTGTAAGCAAGTATTTACCTTTTGGACCTATTAAAGACGTAATTCCTTACCTGATGCGCCGTGCACAGGAAAATACTTCGGTAGGCGGACAAACAAGCCGGGAGTTGAGTTTGATCGAAAAGGAGTTGAGAAGGAGAGGAGTTTAAATAAAAAAATGTAAAATGAAAATTGAAAAACTCTTGCTTTAATTTCAAAGACCCGGCTTATTTTTACATTTCTTTATTTTGCATTTTTCGTTTTTTTTCATTTTTTTCAGGGCTGTTAGCTCAGTTGGTTTAGAGCATCACGTCGACAACGTGAGGGTCGCTGGTTCGAACCCGGCACAGCCCACCACTACAACACGGCAACCACAAGCCTTTTCTCCTTTTGTTGGATAAGCCAGCGTTATTTACTTGCCGTGATCACTAACACGTCCACTAATCTACCGTCCAGGCTTTTTTCTCAGGTATTTTTCTGCTGCCTGCGCCATGGTGGTTACACTTGCTCCTAACATGATTACATCCTTGACCACCAGCCGCCCGGCAGCACTTAGATAAGGGAACCCGTATTCGGTATCCCCCAGGTTGGGCACCCATGTTTCCGGAGTTGTTATTAAAAACGATAAGGTTACCAGGGACATTATAAAAGCTAAAAAACTACCCACCGCCGACAGGCCCGGGGCAAACGGATAAAGGGCGATCAAAATACCAATTAGTACAATCAACGCACCTAAACCATAAGAAAAAAGATAGGTGTTGTTTTCCTGATGCCATACTATGTTTTCAGGTTTGTATTCGCCTTCTTTATTCATGTGCTTTTTATATTCGGGGGCATCATACGTGTAAAAGAAATTCATAACAGGGCTATTGACCACAAAGGGAACAATTCCATTTGCCTCATAACGGAAGGCTTTTAATCCTCCAATCCAAAGCAATACGATCACTAATCCTAAACGGCACAAATGAATACCTGTATTTTTCAGGCTGGCTGCATACATAAAAAACCTGTTCACCATTTGCATATACTTTAGGCAAAGGTCAACAGGTTTTACTCCTTACAAAATAGACAAATGACATTAAGGAATGGATAAAAAGCCCTTACGGATCTCCCATTCCGATTGCCTGAACGATTTAGGCGATATGCCGATATGCTTTTTGAAAAAGCGGCTAAAATAATATTCATCTCCAAACCCCAGTGCACCGGCCACTTGTTTCACCGGTTTATCGGTATGAAGCAATTCCCATTTTGATTTTAAGAGTAGCTTTTCGGTGATAAGGGCTGATAAACTCTTATTAAAATACTTTCTGCAACTGTTACTTAATGATTTTACAGATAGGTGTAAAGAATCTGCGTAAAACGAAGGTTTGTGTTCTATAACAAAATATTCATTGATCAGCAGCATCAGTTTTTCAAGTTGCGCAGGAATTGAATTTGCGGAAGGAACAGCAGGGGCTAGCGCTGTTCTCATTCGCGTTAGTTTTACAAGATATATTTTCAGGTAAGAGAAGATCAACTCTCCCGTTGCCATTTCATTTCTTAAAAGTTCCTGCTCCATGTTTTCCACCAGGTTGTATAAATCCTGTTCCATATCCTCCGAAACCAGGATAGGAGAGACATCAAAAATCTGATTGAAGAGCACTCCGTTACATCCCACTTCGTGCTGATAAGTTTCAATACAGAAAAAATTAGGATGAAAGAACAGCAGTAAAGCCTGCGTTCCGGCCGAAGGGGAAAGGGCAAAGGCCTGGTAATTATTAAAACAAAAAACCTGATTGGCGCCGTACGCTGTTTTTGAAAAATCGGTTTCAAGAATTCCCTTGCCTGACCGGATCCATAAAACGCTGAAATAATTTGTATGGTTCCGGAATATTTTTTCTGACGTTTCCGCCCGGTTAATAAGAATCGGGGCTTTATCCCTGGAGGCTTTGTATATGTGAAGGGGAAGGTTTCCTGTGAGCATCAAAAAAAATATTATAGAATGGCAAAGTTCAACATTTACGGCCCAGAGATTTTTTTATCTGAAATACTTTAACAAGCTGTAATAAGCCTGTTAAAGTATTGAATTGTTCAATTAATGCTTCCACTGTCCCGGCTGCATATCGTGCGGATGTTATAAACCGGGATGTAACTTCTCTTACTTGATTTTGATCTATTGAAGACGTATATCCATTCGTAACCTGTATTATCACCGGGCTATGGTTTTTTGCCAATATTCATATTCAGCTGTTGTATCTTTTTCCGGTCGCCTACAATCCAAACAATATCATCCCATTCAAATACGGTAGTAGAATCGGGGTTCAATATTCTTTGTTTATTTCGTTCTATTCCCACCACTAATCCATTGGTCCGTTCCCGTATCTGCGAATTGCGAATGGTTGAACCTTTGAGCTTTGTATGTTCGTCCACTACAATTTTTTGCAGCACAATATCGTCGGTGTCAGGCATGGGGTCTATGTCGGTTTCTTTTGCATCGAAGACGGGTTTAAAAACCTGCATCTGTTCGTCGGTGGCAATAACGCCTACATGGTCAAAGGGCAGTAGTTTATGACTGCGCCCCGGCGCATGAATTAATTTATCGCCCCTTTTAATGTAGGCAATATTGATCCCGTACTTTTCCCGCCAGGCCAGCTCCAGTAATGTTTTTCCGAGATACTCGGCTTCCTGGCCCACCTGCAGATCCACGATATGCGCGGCCCATGGCACCAGGTCGGATTGAATGTTGGAACCGTTACTGAAAACATCTGCAGAAGCCGAATCCTTTGCTGCCTGTGCTGTTTCTCTGGCATTCAGGTTGGTTAAAAACCGGCCTTCAATACGCTGGTAAAACTTTTGTATTCTTTTGGAAAAAAGGACCAATACCAAAACAACAAATGGTACTACAATTAAAATGGCAACCGTGGTAGAAAATAATCTGTCCACCCAAAAACCAATTAATAAAACACCAATTACAATCCTTAATATTTCCAGTACCAATAAGGGGCCGTGATTATATTTTTTATCCAGCCACAGTTCTTTATAGGCCAGCTTCGCTGGCTTTTTGGCCATTAGGGCCCAGATAAAAGGAGCCGCCACTCCAAGCGATACAATCAGTCCAATAATACTGGCTGTTGTATCGTCTGCAATATGCTTGTTTAAAAATGGGATCAGCAGTCTTACAGAAAGCAACAGGAGTGCCAGCAGAATAATACCGTTGGTGAGGGCAATGTTTGCGTAGGATTTCAGCACCACTTTCCAGTTACTTTCTGCCTGTATATTTTGTGTTCCTGAAGAATAATTATTTAACGCCGTAACCCATTTTCCCGGAAGAACTTTTACAATGAAATTGTATAGAGTCGGTGAAAATTTGATCATGTAAGGTGTGGTAAACGTGGTAATGGCCGAAGCGCCAACGGCCACAGGAAATAAAAAGTTACTGATCACCCCCAGGCTCATACCTAAAGTGGCTACGATAAAGGCAAATTCGCCAATCTGCGCCATGCTCATGCCTACCTGCACGGACTGTTTTAAGGGTTGGCCGGAAAGCAAAGCCCCCAGGGTAGTGCTAAAGAATTTTCCAAACAGGGTCAACAAGGTAACGATCAAAACCGGCCATTTATATTCCATAATGGTTACCGGGTCGATCAACATACCCACCGATACAAAAAACACAGCTCCAAACAGGTCTTTTACCGGTTTCATGATGTGTTCTACTTTTTCAGCAGAAGTGGTCTCGGCCAGTATAGAGCCCATGATGAAGGCGCCTAGTTCTGCTGAAAAGCCAACCTGCGTGGCTATTACCACCATTCCCAGGCAAAGGCCAATAGACAGGATCAGCAAGGCTTCTTCATCCAACAACTTTTTTGCTTTTTTCAAAAACGTAGGTAACAGAAAAATACCGGTGATGAACCACAGCGCTAAAAAGAACAGTAATTTTAAAACGGTCATTACTAATTCAGTGCCCTGAAATTGTTGGCTTACCGCCATGGTGGAGAGCAATACCATCAACAAAATCACCACGATGTCTTCTACCACCAATACGCCAAATACAATTCTGGCATATTGTTTTGTTTTCACGCCTAATTCTTCAAAGGCACGTATAATGATGGTGGTAGACGAACTGGCAAGCATACCGCCTAAAAACAAACTATCCATGGTGGACCAACCCATCCATTTACCTACAAGATAGCCCGTAGTGGTTATAAAAATAATTTCAACAAAGGCAGTAATAGATGCGGCCCCGCCAACCCGCATTAGTTTTTTAAAACTGAATTCAAGACCCAGTCCAAACAAAAGAAAGATTACACCGATCTCCGCCCATATTTCTATGTTCTCG
Source organism: uncultured bacterium (assembly GCA_966095395.1). Lineage (GTDB taxonomy): Bacteria > Bacteroidota > Bacteroidia > Chitinophagales > Chitinophagaceae > Flavisolibacter. The sequence goes on from CBHTSW010000025.1 coordinate 19,146, forward strand.
GTTTCCTGCACAGTGGGGAACCATTTGAAATAAGGTCCTACAAGAAAACCCGCAATGATATAACCTAATACAAGCGGCTGCTTAATCTTTTTGAACAAGAGCGTTACAAAAGCTGCTGCTACAAGTATTAAGGCCAGGTCTATAATAAGGTTCGGTAAATGCGCCATTCTTCAATTATTTTAATTTTCGAGCTTTAATAGTTTTTTGAATAATATGTGCTCCGTTTTTTTCCCCCATCCTATTCTATCGTATCAGCCAATAAATGTTTGCTTTCCACAAGGCGGGATGATATAAGTTGCTGGGCAGGTACAGACCCGGAAGGATACTTCTGACATTCAGTGCAAACCCCGGCAAGCTATGATAAATATTGATGCTTCTATGCTATGGTCAACGATTCAGCAATTTAAGAAAGAATAGTTTCCCGGGCGGTTTGATAAGAAGCAGAGCTTAAAAAACCCATTGAATTGTTACCAGAAATAGTGGTTGGGAAAGAGAAGCAAAAGCGATATTGAAACGGGATGTTCTCTTCTTTGAAGAACAGATGTAAAAAAAAGAAAGGGCTGCGAAGGCAGAAAAAACAAATTCGTTGTATACCCGTCACTGCTGAGGCGTTTGAAATTTAAATTGTGTCGATTACAGGCGTGTGTTTGAATATTCCCCGTAGCCCTAAAGTGCTGAAATAATTTTTTGTGGATATATTGCGGGGCACTGTTACGGACCGTTAAATTTTGCCTGGATTCAGGAGCAGGGGTTGCTGCTTCCCAATGAAACAAAAAGAAGATGAATCCAAAACTTAAACATATGTACCATATATAACGCACCTGGCAAAAATACCGGTTTTGCTTTTTATTGAAAAAGGTCCAGCGATTTTGTCACAGTTGACGAAGCGCTCCGGCAAGAACTTGCTTTAGTGAGCTTGAGAAGTAGAAAATACACACATCTTCCTAACATTTATATTTTAAAAAATCTGTACCAAACAACGGTTCTTTATAAATTGCAGCCATGCAACAGTATCTTGCGCTTCTTCAACATATTTTAGAGAACGGTGTTCAAAAAGACGACCGCACCGGCACCGGTACGATAAGCACTTTTGGCTACCAGATGCGATTTAATTTACAGGAAGGGTTTCCCCTGGTAACGACAAAAAAATTGCACCTACGCAGTATTATTTATGAGTTGCTTTGGTTTTTGAAAGGTGAAACAAACATTGCTTATCTCAAAGAAAATGGCGTGAGCATCTGGGACGAGTGGGCCAATGAGGCCGGGGAGTTGGGCCCGGTGTACGGAAAACAATGGCGCAGCTGGGAAGGCGCAGACGGCAAAGTGGTCGATCAGATTTCTGATGTGATCCAACAAATAAAAACAAACCCGGACAGCCGCCGGTTAATTGTGAGTGCCTGGAATGTGGCCGAGTTGCCGAAAATGGCGTTAATGCCTTGCCATGCCATCTTTCAATTTTATGTAGCGGAAGGAAAGTTGAGTTGCCAGTTATATCAACGCAGCGCCGATGTTTTTTTAGGCGTGCCGTTTAATATCGCTTCGTATGCCCTGCTTACCATGATGATAGCCCAGGTTTGCGACCTGCAGCCGGGAGAATTCATTCATACATTTGGCGACGTGCATATTTACAGCAATCACCTGGACCAGGTGCATTTGCAGTTAAGCCGCAAGCCGTATCCCTTGCCCGCGATGAAGTTAAATCCCGAAGTCAAAAACATTTTCGATTTCAGGTTTGAAGATTTTACGTTAGAGAATTACCAGTTTCACCCGGCCATTAAAGCTCCTGTTGCTGTATGATTTTAAGTTTGTTAGTAGCTGCTTCCGAAAATAATGTCATTGGCAAGGACAACCAACTGCCCTGGCATTTACCCAACGACCTGAAATATTTTAAAAATCAAACCTGGGGCATGCCCATTTTGATGGGAAGAAAAACCTTTGAATCCATTGGCAAACCTTTGCAGGGAAGGAAAAGTATTGTCATCACCCGAAACGCAGAGTGGAAACATGAAAATGTAGATGTGGTCCACTCGGTTGAAGAAGCTGTTACAAGAGCAAAGGAATATGGCGGGAAGGAAATTTTTGTGATCGGCGGCGCTGAAATTTTTAATACGGCATTTGAAAAGGCAGACCGGATTTATTTAACAAGGGTGCATCACCCGTTTGAAGGCGATGCTTTTTTTCCAGATGTTTCGGACAGCGGGTGGAAACTGGTGCAGAACCGTTTTTGTCCTGCAGATGAGAAGAATGCCTACGCACACAGTTTCCAAATTTGGGAGCGACATTAATTCTACTTTTGGGCCGTGTACAATTCAGTTCAATTAGCACAAAAATATTTTCATTATTACCTAATGGCTTCCAACAGCAGGGGCCACGGTATGCATTCGCCTTTTGTATTTGATTTTATTTTGAATGTGCTGAATAATGGAAAGGATTATATCGCTCCAACTTTTATCGAGGCCATCAGAAGCGAACTCTTACAGAACAAGAAGGTATTGGAAATTGAAGATTTGGGCGCTGGTTCAAGAATCCATTCTTCCAAAAAAAAATCGGTAGCCCAACTGGCCAGCGCTGCGCTGAAACCCAAAAAATATGCACAGCTTTTGTTTCGGCTGGTAAAGCATTATCAACCCAGGACTATAATTGAATTAGGCACTTGCCTTGGCATTACCACCTTTTATTTGGCTGCAGCCAACCCTTTGGCTACTATAACTACCATAGAAGGCAGCAAAGCCATAGCGCAAATAGCAAAAATTAATTTTCAAAAAGCACACCTGCCAAACATCCAATTGCTTCAGGGCAACTTCGATGCAGTACTACCATCTGTCATCCACCAGCTATCCTCTATTGACCTGGCTTATATTGATGGCAATCACCGCTATCAGCCTACCCTTCATTATTTTGAGCAAATTCTTGAAAAAACCAACAGTCACTCCATACTTGTTTTTGATGATATCCATTGGAGCGAAGAAATGGAAAAAGCCTGGGAAGAGATCAAAGCTCACCCCTCCGTACAATATACCATAGATATTTTCTTTCTGGGCTTTGTATTTTTCCGAAAAGAATTCAAAGTGAAGCAACATTTCACGATTCGTTTTTGACAGTAGCCAATTTTGCTATAAATTGTCCGCATGATCGTAGGTATTCTGAAAGAACCTCAGGCTGAGACAAGGGTTTCTTTACTGCCCGAAGCTGCTGCTCAATTAATCAAGAAAGGAATTGAAGTTTTTGTTGAAACGGGTGCGGGCCTTAAAGCGTCCGCCTCCGATGCAGACTATGAAAAAGCCGGCGCAAAAATTGTTTCAGCACAGGAGGTAGTCTCCTCAGCCGATGTCATTCTATCCATACATCAACCCATCCTCCCAATTCCCGCTTCAAAAGTGTTGATTGGTGTGTTTCAACCCCTGTACCATCAGGAGAAAATGCAGCAATGGGCACAGCAGGGAATTACGGTATTTAGTTTGGACATGCTGCCCCGCACCACCCGTGCACAAAGCATGGATGTACTAAGTTCGCAAGCCAATATATCGGGTTACAAAGCCGTGCTGTTGGCGGCGAATTTGTATCCGCGGTATCTTCCCATGTTCATGACAGCTGCCGGTAGCATTGCACCTGCAAAGGTTTTGATCTTAGGCGCTGGTGTGGCAGGGCTGCAGGCCATAGCTACGGCTAAACGTTTGGGTGCCGTAGTGGAAGTATTTGATACCCGGCCTGCGGTAAAGGAAGAAGTCATGAGCCTGGGTGCAAAATTTGTGGAGGTGGAAGGGGCTGCCGATGCTTCAAAAGCCGGGGGGTACGCCGTAGAACAAACCGTGGAATACAAACAAAAGCAGCAGCAAAAAATTGCCGAAAGCATTGCCAAAGCTGATATTGTCATTACCACGGCACAAATTCCGGGTAAGAAGGCGCCCATTTTAATAACAGAAGAAATGATGAATGCTATGCGCAATGGTTCTGTTATTGTTGATATTGCCGCCGCTACCGGGGGCAACACTCCGTTCACCAAAAACGATGAAACGGTTGTGCGTAATGGTGTAACCATTATTGGAAATAGCAACCTGCCGGCCACCATGCCTTCCGATGCCAGCAAGTTATATGGCAAGAACGTGTTGAACTTTTTGCAATTGCTCACCACAAAGGAGGGACAATTGAACTTGGCCTGGGAAGATGACCTGGTGAAAGGAAGTTGTGTGACGCACAATGGTGAGGTTGTTCACCCCCTGTCTCCCTAAAGGGGAGAGGTAGGTTGAAGCAACTGTATCTATTGCAATGAGTTCTTTAAAATAAAGTGGATAATTATGTAGCCGGCAGGAGCATATTTAGTAAGCTTCGGTTGCGTCGAACTCTTGTACTACAACAACTCTATGTATCATAGCTTCCCGCAGCGAACGCAAAGAAGCAACGACGCTGCACTGCTATATCGTTGCGGCTGCTGCGTGAAATAAAAAAGTGGAATAGCGAACAAGGCATACAAGTGAGTGAGACAAGGAACGATGAATAGCGTTACAAAACTGGTGACATAAAATAAAAATATTTATATAGATATCCCTCCAGTAATTGAAGGATTAAAACATTAGAGAAAATATGGACAATCTATTTACGTGGATCTCCGGAAATCAGCAAATCATCTACATTGTCATCCTGATGATCTTTGTAGGTATTGAAGTCATAGGCCGTGTGCCGAGTGTTTTGCATACGCCGCTTATGAGCGGTGCCAATGCCATACATGGTGTGGTCATCATTGGCGCCATCATTGTGATGGGCCGGGCGGAAAGCAATAATTATTTTGCTTTAATTCTTGGCTTTTTAGCTGTTATTCTTGGAACGCTGAACGTGGTGGGCGGATTTGTAGTAACCGACCGCATGTTGGAAATGTTTAAATCAAAGAAAAAAGGAATTAAATGAGCTTCAGCATACTAACTGTTATTTACTTAATAGCTTCGGTTACGTTCATCGTAGGTTTAAAAATGTTGTCACATCCCGAGTCGGCAAGAAAGGGAAACCTGATAGCGGCAGCAGGAATGTTCCTGGCCATTTTCGGAACCATTTTTTTGTACGAAGACCTTGATACGGATGAAAAGCTGCACAACTATGGATGGATCTTTGGCGGCTTAATGATCGGGGGCGTTATCGGCACCCTCATTGCCAAAAAGGTGAAAATGACGGCCATGCCGGAAATGGTGAGTTTGTTTAATGGTATGGGTGGCGCCTGTGCTGCATTAATTTCTATTGCCGAATTCAATCATTTTGCATCAAGCAATTTTGCGTATCATATCACACAAGCTTTTCCGGCCGAGGATACGGTGGATATGGCATCCTTTGAGTTGCCCTTGCAAACCAGCACCATGCTCACTATATTTCTGGGATTGATCATTGGCTCTGTTTCATTTGCCGGTAGCATTGTGGCCTGGGGAAAATTGAATGGAAAGGTAAAAGACAAGTCGTTTAAAGGTCAACACATAGTTAACCTTGTTGTCTTGGCATTGATCATCGGACTGACCGTTTTTTTGTTGGCCACCATCAGTTCCTCTTTTGAAATTAACAACGGAGAATTAACCAATACGGCAAAAAGAATTTCTCTTGAAGGATTAAATATCAGGCTTACCACTTCGGTTTATGTGCTGTTTTATTTAGTGTTTTTCCTGTCGCTTATTTACGGGGTATTGTTTGTATTGCCCATTGGCGGGGCCGATATGCCTGTAGTGATTTCCCTGCTCAATTCCTTTACCGGTGTGGCGGCCGCTTGCGGTGGTTTCCTGTACGATAATAAAGTAATGCTGACAGGTGGAATTTTAGTAGGTGCTGCGGGTACCCTGCTTACTATTTTAATGTGTAAGGCTATGAACCGTTCACTGGCCAATGTGTTGATTGGGTCGTTTGGCGGTGGCGGTAAGGCCGGAACGGAAGGAGGGACCAAAGAGCAGGGACAGCATAAAGACATCAGCCTGACCGATGCAGCGGTTGTCATGGCCTATGCCAATAAAGTAATGATCGTTCCCGGCTATGGATTGGCTGTAGCGCAGGCGCAGCACGCCTGTCATGAGCTGGAAAAGATATTGAACGATAAAGGTGTTGAAGTAAAATATGCCATTCATCCGGTAGCCGGCCGCATGCCCGGCCACATGAATGTATTGCTGGCCGAAGCCGATGTGAGCTACGAGAAACTGGAGGAGATGGAGCAGGCCAATGAAGAATTTGCAACCACGGATGTCGTGTTGATCCTGGGCGCCAATGATGTAGTGAATCCTGCTGCTAAAACCGACCCTTCTTCGCCTATTTATGGCATGCCCATACTGGATGTGGAACTGGCCAAAACGGTTATTGTAAACAAGCGAAGCATGAAGCCTGGTTATGCCGGTATTGAGAACGATCTTTTTTTTCGTCCTAAAACCTCTATGTTGTTTGGCGATGCCAAAAAGGTATTGCAGGATTTGATCGCGGAGATCAAGAACCTGTAACACGGTTATCCTATTAATTGCAAGGCTACGATGCCGGTTAAAATGGCAATGCTGAAACTTATCAACGTTCCAATCAGCAAATATTCTGTTTTTACTTCCAGGCGGTTGGGTTCATTGAACCGTAAAAGACTTTTGGCGGTGATCAGCAATCCGACCGATGCGTATTGATGATTTAAAACCAATACAAGAATGATGATGCGCTCTATAATGCCGATCCATTTTCCGGCATTGCCCAAACTGTCCGCATCAGGAATTTGAGCCCTCCATTTTTGGGTTAGCTGCCCGATAAGAATACCACAGGGCCGGGTCAAAAAGATAAAAGAAGTCAGTAACACCCAGGTGTTCCTGTTATTGATTTGCTGCCATGCAGACCTGATATCCTCCGGATGCAGAAACGTAAAATACCAGCAGCCAAGAATAACAGTTAAATGCAAAGCCTGGTCAATCAAAAAATACTTTGTCTTCTCAGGCCGGTACGACTTCCATCCATCAATCAGTATATGTGTTACCAGGATGACCAACACAACGGCCCAGTAGGTATAGCCAATGAACAATAAAGCCACCAGCGCCGTGGTAAGTCCGTGGAGATAAAGATAGCCGGAGCTGAAATGTTTTTCATTCCGGCTTTTGATCCATTTGGTGGGCTGCAGAATAAAATCGGTGATGAGATGGGCTAAAACCAGTTTCGTGAGCCAGATAATGTATATATCCATATTAGGGTTCAATTGAATCAATCAGGAGTTGGTAGTCTGTTAGCAGCTTTTCTATTTCAGGCCAACCGGCAGATTGTATGTGTTTATGTATGGTTGCTTGTGATTTTTTTAGTTTCCGGGCTGTTTCTGTTTGCGTCCGCTTCATCAGTAATTCAGCAACCACAGAAGCCTGCCGGGTGGTTAAACGCTGAAAAAGATAATCAATAAATTGGGCAACCACTCCTAATCCTAAATTCACGGTGTAATTCTTTTCATTGCAGGTAATGGTCAAGCGCTGGCCGGGTTTCATTTTGTCGAAGGTGCGGCCCGAAAGAATAAAGGCTTCATCCGAAGCGGTCCTCAGGTCTTTTATGGGAGGTTTTACAGCGCCAATGCCTATGCTGGCCCTGATATCGGCAACGGGCATAGAGGTTTCGGCCGGTAGTTTCAAGGCCGCAGTTCTCATTTGAAGCAGTAATAACAAAGCATCTGCCGGCGTTTTTACGTACACCTGGAAACTATCGCCTCTGAAAAGCTCGTACTTATGCGGTTGCAAAAGAACCAGCAGGTTTTTCATAAGCTTTTTTGTTTCTGTCTTTGATAACCGGGTGGAGTTTACAATATCCGCTGTAATTACGGCGCCATCACTCATTTAGATCGTTTTAACGAATATAGCCTAAAAAGGCGAATTTTTTAAATTATAGCCTAAAAAGGCGAAATTCTTATTTTATAGCCTTTCCAGGCTATACTTAAAAGTAAAAGCCCAGGCCTTTTGATGAAGTTGTTTCGGTGCGCAACAAAACGCATCTCCGTTTACCTTTGACGAATTCAATTAAAAGATGGAGACAATGTCACTGCCAGGATCTTTGCTGGATTCATTAAGAGAGGTGGAAGGTTTTAACAGGGAAACCTTTGTAAAAGTGCATGCAGAAACAAGGCCGGTCGTGTCTGTCCGCATCAACCCGGCAAAGATAAGGGTGAGCAATGGTCAATGGGCGATGGGCAATTCTTTGGGTAACAGTTGCTCTAATGGCAGCCAAAGCAGTGCCCCCCTTCACCCTTCACCTTTCATCCTTCACGATCCTGTTCCATGGTCGCAATATGGTTTCTATTTACCCCAACGGCCTTCATTTACCTTTGATCCTCTTTTTCACGCCGGTTGTTATTATGTGCAGGAAGCTTCCAGCATGTTTTTGGAGCAGGCGCTGAAGCAATTAGTTGATCTGTCGCAACCTTTAAAAGTTTTAGACCTCAGTGCAGCGCCGGGTGGCAAATCCACGCATATCCAATCGCTCCTTTCCAGTGAAAGCTTGCTAGTGAGCAATGAGGTAATTAGAAATCGTTGTACTGTTTTAATGGATAATATAATAAAATGGGGCTGCCATAATGTAGTGGTTACAAACAATGATCCTGCTGCTTTTAAAAAGCTGGCCGGCTATTTTGATGTCATTGTGGTGGATGCCCCCTGTAGCGGAAGCGGGTTGTTTAGAAAAGACCCGGAAGCCGTCAATGAATGGAGCTTGAATACCGTGGCCTTGTGCAGTCAGCGGCAGCAAAGAATTTTGGCTGATGTTTTTCCTGCCTTAAAAGAAAACGGCCTGCTGATCTATTCCACCTGCTCTTATTCAAAAGAAGAAGATGAGGATATTGGCGACTGGCTGGCAGAGGAATTTGAAATGAAAAATGAAAAATTAAAAATTGAAAAGGAGTGGGGAATTGTGGAAAGCATATCCGCCAAAACCAATTCGGCAGGGTATCGTTTTTACCCCGATAAAGTGAAAGGAGAAGGATTTTTTATTGCCTGTTTCCGGAAAACTACCGAAGAAAAAGAAGCAAAAGTTAAGCCCGCCAGGTTGGAGAAGGCCACCGCAAAGGAAAAAACGATCATGCAACCCTGGCTAAACCAAAATGAAATCGAACTCATAAAAGAAAATAATTCGTTTGCCGCAATACCCATTCGGTTGATGAACGATTATGCTATGTTAAGACCGGTGTTGAATGTTCAATACAAAGGAACAGGCCTGGGACAGATCATGAAGGATAAACTGGTGCCCGATCATTCGCTTGCGTTGAGCACTATGGTTTTCAGCGACATTGCCACCACTGAATTATCATACCAGGATGCCATAAAATATTTGCAGCGGCAGGATCTTGATTTTATTCCGGCTGTTTTGGGATGGCAAACCGTCAACTATCAAAAACATAATTTAGGCTGGATAAATGCGCTGCCCAACCGGATCAATAATTATTATCCTAAGGAAATGCGTATTTTGAAACGCCAAAACGATTCTGCTTTTGGAAAATAATAAGCATATTTGTAAGGCTAACCGGCTACTTCATAGCTGATCGTAAAAGACCGTTGAAAAACTAAACATATCCAAATGAAAAAATTTTTTTTGCTTGCCATCATTTTAAGTTGTTGCTCTTTTGTATTTGGACAAAACGAGCTGTTGATTCATAATTCCGATAAGGGGCTCTACCTGACGCATACGGTGCAACCCAAAGAAAACTTTTACTCTATTGGCCGCCTCTATAATATTTATCCTAAGGATATTGCAACCTTCAATTCATTGGACATGAACAAAGGGCTAAGTATTGGCCAGGTTGTAAAAATCCCTTTGAACGCTACTAATTTTTCTCAAAAATCTGCTAATGGCCGTGCCATCTATTATGTGGTAGGAGAAAAGGAAGGTCTGTACCGGGTGAGTGTAAAAAATAAAGGTGTGTTAATGGCCGACCTGCGCAAGTGGAACCGTTTAACGGATGATAATATTTCTGCAGGGAAAAAATTAATTGTAGGATACCTGGTTTCGCCTGAAGCCAGCAATATTGTAGTAGCCAATCCGGCGCCGGGCGAAACAGAAAAGAAACCAGTGGAGCCGCCGAATCAGGATGTGGCTGTACAGGAAGTAAAAGAAAGAAAAGAAGAAGTGGTTCAAAATAAAGAGCCCGAAAAAAAACCGGAGCCGCAGATTGCAAAACCTGTTTCCAATCCATCCAACCAGGTGGCTGTGAATGATGGCAATGGCGGTTATTTTAAACCTTTATTTGACAAACAAATAAAAGCGCAGCCGGCAAAAGCGAATGAAACCGCAACAGCCGGTATCTTCAAAACAGCCAGTGGCTGGCAGGATGCCAAATACTATGCCCTGATGGATAACGTAGAACCCGGGACTATTGTACGGATCATTAATCCAACCAACAATAAAGCCGTATATGCAAAAGTATTGGGTGAAATGAGCGGCATCCGTCAGAACCAGGGATATAATATCCGTATGAGCAATGCAGCTGCATCGGCACTGGAGGTAAGCGATACCGATAAATTTATTGTGAGGGTGAATTATTAAACCTGAACTAGTAAGATGAAAAGCGGATGTACGTCCGCTTTTTTTTATTCAAACCGGTAACCTCTTAAAAAGTCTTCTACCTGCATCTTCTTTTTTCCTTCTACCTGCAATTCTTTTACAAGGATAAATCCATCTGCGCAGGCAAATCTTAAAAACGTTTTCTTATCGGTTTCAAATGCGCCAGGCTGTAGAGAAGGTTGCACCTTTTCTTTTTCACTCCGGTAGATCTTCAGCATCTTATCTCCCAAATAACCAAAAGCACCCGGAAAAGGAGACAATCCGCGAATCAGATTATGCACTTCATCAACCGTTTTGTTCCAATCAATTTTGCAGGTTTCAGTAAAAATCTTGGGGGCATGTTTCAAGGGGGAGTGGCGAGTGGTGAGTGGTGAGTAAGTCTCCAAAGTAACCGGGTCGTTTATTGCCGCTTGCCGCTTGCCGCTTGCTGCTTGCTGACCACTGATAGGTGATTGCGGCGTTTCCTTTAAGCTTCCGTCTGCTAATCCCTGAATGGTTTTCACCAAAAGCTGCGCACCCACTTCTTTCATTTTATCATGCAACTCACCGGCAGTTTCGTTTTCACCAATCGGTATTTTTTCCTGCAGCAAAATATCGCCGGTATCTATTTCATGTTTTAATTTGAAAGTGGTAACACCGGTTTCTTTTTCGCCGTTGATGATGGCCCAGTTAATGGGCGCTGCGCCGCGGTATTGGGGAAGCAGCGAACCATGCACATTAATGGTGCCCAAGGGCGGCATATTCCAAACTACTTCAGGCAACATGCGGAAGGCTACTACAATTTGCAGATCGGCCTTCAGTGATTTTAACGTTTCTAAAAATTGTGGGTTCTTTAATTTTTCGGGTTGAAGAATCGGCAACCCTTTTTCAACGGCATATTTTTTTACGGCGCTTTCCTGCAGTTTCATGCCACGGCCGGCAGGTTTGTCGGGTGCCGTGATAACGCCAACAATAGTGCACCCTGCATTTACTAACGCATCCAACGAGGCTACAGCAAATTCGGGGGTGCCCATGAAAACGATGCGGAGATCTTTGTAATTCATTAAAGTTGATAAGTTAACAGGCTGCAAAAATCAACCATTCAACCAAATCAGCCTAATCAACTTTATTCAAAGTCGGGATACATCAAATACTTTTTCCTGATTTTTTTAAACGCTGTCAACCTAGGCTCCCAGCTTTTGCGGATCTGTTTTTCAGAAACACCGGATTTGATCTGCTGCATCAATTCCGCATTACCGGCCAGCTTGTTGAAGAAGGATTGATCTGCCTTTCCGGATTTGGGCAGGATGAAAAAAGAATCCTTGGCAGGAAATAATTTATAGGCCTCAAGCAAATATGTAAGTTGAACTTTATTGTCCACCTTTTTTAAAACTTCTTCAGCCGTTCCGCTGATATTCCAGCCATAACAAACCTGGTCTTTCAGTTTGGGCTCTTTGGCGCCGTCTCTTGAGGTAGGCGTAAACTTATATAAATTTTTAGGCAATGATGGATGGCCAAAAATTTCAAAAGGTTTATCGGTACCCCGTCCTTCGCTTAATACGGTTCCTTCAAAATAACAGGTGGAAGGATACCAGTAGATGGATTGAATTTCCGGTAGGTTAGGCGAGGGCTTTACCGGTAACACAAATTTGCTGTTGTGCGTATAATTCTCACATTTAATTACCATAAAATGAAACAAGGTATCGGGAGAATTCTTTGCTGTTTTATAATACTCGGCACGGGCATTGGCTTTTTCATTCAGCCATTTTTCACCGCTCAGCATCATGGCATACTCACCAATGGTCATGCCATATACTACGGGCACGGGCTGCATGCCTACAAACGACTTGTATTTTGGGTCCAGCACCGGGCCATCCACATAAAACCCGTTGGGGTTGGGCCGGTCAAGGATCAGTAAAGGTTTGCCATATTCAAAAGCAGCGTTCATAAATTCTTCCAGCGAAGAAATATAGGTGTAGAAACGAACGCCAACATCCTGGATGTCAAAGAGTAAAATGTCCACATCTTTCACATCTTCCGGGGAAGGGCGGCGTTTGCTTCCGTAAAGCGATATAACCGGGATCCTGGTTTTTTGATCTACGTAGTTATCCAATTTTTCTCCGGCATCGGCGGTTCCGCGAAAGCCATGTTCGGGGCCAAAGATCACCTTAATGTTCACACCCGATTTTTGGAGCGTATCTACCAAATGTGTAGCGCCTACTGTGGAAGTTTGGTTGGCAAAGATGCCTACCGTTTTTCCTTTTAATAGCGGCAGGTAAACCGATAATCTTTCTGCGCCGGCAAGAATGGGTTTGGATGCTGTAGCGGAAGTGTTGGCTGGTTTTTGTGCGGTGCACGACAAACTTAAACAGGCAATAATGTAAAAAAGGATGGGCTTCATGTTTCAAATTTCAGGAAAAATTGGTAAGCAAAACGTGAAAGATTAGTACCTTGCCCACCTTTCTGCATCAAAACATCTTCCTGCTATTGCCCCACCTGGTTACTGCAGTATAAGACCGTCTTTGCTTAATAGTGCTTTGCACAATTGAGCCCAGGCAGTCGAAGAGTGCGACGCAAGGGACGCTCAATAGAATTAATTAGTTGACCTCAAAAAAATCAGACTATGCAACAAGTGCAAAATGGTGACAAGATAAAAGTTCACTATCATGGTAAATTACGCAGCGGAGAGACTTTTGACAGTTCCAATGGCAGAGAGCCTTTAGAATTTACCGTGGGCAGCGGCCAGGTAATTAAAGGGTTTGATGAAGGTGTAAAAGGAATGAAGGTGGGAGACAAAAAAACCGTTGAAATTGCTGTGGGCGACGCGTATGGTGAAAAGCAACAGGAAATGATGATCGAATTTCCAAAAGAACAATTTCCGGCGGACATGAACCCCGAAGTAGGCATGCAATTGATGATGAGCAATGGCTCGGGACAAAATTTTCCGGTTACGGTGGCCGAAGTGAAAGAAGACAGTGTCATCCTGGATGCCAATCATCCTTTGGCCGGGCAAGACCTGATTTTTGATTTGGAGTTAGTGGAGATCGTTCCTACATCAAGAATTATTATGCCTTAATTTCTTCGTATATAAAATAAAAAAATCGCCATCATTCATGGCGATTTTTTTATTTTATAGGCAATGCAGTTTAACTCATCATTTCTGTTGGTTGTTCTTTCACTGTAACGGTGCTCGTGTGTACGCTTTCTCTTCGCAGCCACCACGCCAGCCATAAACCGGTTAATCCCCAGCTTACTACCGCATCTGCCAGGTGCGCCCAGATGTCGAAGTTTTGATACCAGATGTAGCCTGTATAAGGTGCGTTCAGAAAAACGATCAGGCCAACAACTAAGGCACTGGTTACAATGGTGCCAAAGCCAGGTGCTGTCATTTGCCGGAGCAACCAGCAAAAAAGAAAAATAATAATAACGTTCACAATAAAGCCCCGGATCATATTCATCACCATGTTTGTCTTAAGCGAGTGGTGATACTGAATATTCACCCATGGTTTTCCTTCAGCCGTTTTCATTAGTTGCTCATGATCGTCCATAGTGGCAGTTTCCGGAAGGCTGGGCATGATATAACCGCCTTCGGCAAGTTGCTGGCTATCTAAAAATTTCATGATCGCCTCCTGCTTCTCGGTGTATTGCTGGGCAGGCTTATGCAGGTTGACTAAAGCGAAAGAAAGAAATTGCCAAATGAAAATAATCAGACCGCCTACCAGGGCGGCTGTTAAAACTTTTTTCATTGTTTGAGGTTTTGGTTGTTGGTAAGATAGGGAAGTTTTTAGAAAGTTGAAAAGTTGGGTAATTGAAAGGCTGTAAAATATTTATGACCCCGAAAATCTTGTGGGTAAAATTTATGTACCTGGCGGCATTGCTGCTATTTGCTTCTGTTGTGTGTACTGTAATCATTCTATTGAGCATTACTCAACTACTCCTCTTTGTTCTTAGGGTTCGTGGTGCTCCCTGTGTTTCTAAAGAATGCATAATTAACGCTGCGGCCTGGAACTATTCACCCTTTCCACTATTCCACGTATCAACCAGTCAACCAACTTCGTATTTTTGATTATGTTCCAGAATTACCCATTTACTGCCGCTGAACGTTTCATGCGTTATGTACAAATTGATACGCAAAGTGATCCGCTGTCCCATACACATCCCACATCAGAAAAGCAAAAAGATCTTTCCCGTATCCTGGCCGAAGAATTAAAAGCCATGGGCATTGCTGATGCCCACATGGATGAATTTGGCTACGTGTACGCCACCATTCCATCCAATACCGATAAAAAGGTTCCCGTGCTTTGTTTTTGTGCCCACGTGGATACAGCTCCCGATGCCAGTGGAACAGGGGTAAAGCCCATCCTGCATAAAAACTACCAGGGCCAGGACATCGTATTGCCCGATGACCATACGCAGGTCCTGCGCAAAACCGATTTTCCCTATATGGAAAAATTGCTGGGACATGATATTATTACAGCAAGCGGCACAACCTTATTGGGCTCTGATGACAAAGCCGGTGTGGCCGAAATTATGGATGCTGCTAATTATTTTATGACGCATCCGGAGGTAAAACATGGAACGGTAAAAATTTTATTTACTCCCGATGAAGAAGTAGGACAAGGAACCGCAAAAGTGGATCTAAAAAAATTGGGCGCCGATTTTGGTTATACGCTGGACGGTGGTGATGCCGGTTCCCTTGAAGATGAAACCTTCAGCGCTGATGGCGTGCAACTGGTGATCCATGGCGTGATCACGCATCCGGGTTATGCAAAAGATAAAATGGTGAATGCTTTAAAAATAGCCGGCGACGTATTGGCTTCTCTGCCGCGAGCTGAGTTGTCACCGGAAACTACCTCAGGAAAACAGGGCTTTATTCATCCGGTACGAGTGGATGGTCTTGCAGAAAAAGCCACCATTGATTTTATCATTCGTGATTTTGTAACAGAGGGTCTGAAAAAGAAGGAAGAATTTTTATTGAGCCTGGTAGAAATGGTGATGGAAAATTATCCCAAAGCCCGTTTTGAATTTAAGGTTATCGAACAATACCGCAATATGAAAGAGGTGTTGGATCAACATGTGCAGGTAGTGGAATACGCTAAGGAAGCCATCAGCAGAAGTGGTCTGCAACTAAAAATGGAAAGCATTCGTGGCGGAACAGACGGGAGCCGCTTGTCTTTTATGGGGTTGCCTTGTCCTAATTTATTTGCGGGCGAACAGGCCATTCATTCAAAGCTGGAATTTATTAGTGTACAGGATATGAACAAGGCGGTAGAAACCATTGTGCATATTGCATCTATCTGGGAAGAAAGAAGTTAGTTTTACAGGTAATCAGTATTCTGCCGGATATGAAATATCTGAATCGCCTGCAACATCTAATATTTAGTCACGTTAACCAATGGATGCGTAGTTTCATTTTTTTCTTTTTGTTTCTTCCTGTGGCAGCTTCCGCACAGGAACTATTAGTAAACGGAAGTTTCGAAGAAGAAAATAGTTGCAGCGAGTATAAGGTGGACTGTGCGCCGGAAGGATGGATCTATACAGTGCCTTCCTTTATTTATTATTTCAAAGATGCGCAACTCTCACACAGCGGAAATCATTTTGTAGCCATGGTTGCAGGGCATGCCAAAAAGCCTTACTACCGCACGTTTGTAAGAAGCCGGCTGGTTTGCGGTTTGCGAAAGGGAAACAGCTACCGCCTCCGGTTTTACATCAAATCAAAACACCCGGTTTTAGACAGCATAGGAATTTATTTCAGTTCGTATGATTTTTTATTTGAAAAAAGGCCTTACCGCAAAATTGATCCGTCCCTCTATTTAACCGATGCTTTAGTGGAGCCACAAGCCAGAGACACCGGCTGGCAACAAATTATAATAGATTACCAGGCTACGGGAAATGAAGCTTTCATCACCTTAGGAAACTTTAAAAAAAATGATGTGACAGGTACCACCCGTTTAGACCGGGAAAATCATTTTTTTATTTTGATGGATGACATTTCACTGACACCATTAGACAGCAATGAAAAACTTTGCGAGGACTGGCGGCAAAACACGGAAGAGATTTATGCGCAGGATGAACGGCATGAGTACCTGGACAGGTTAATTAAGATGAGCAGGAATAAGCCCTTGGAAAATGTAAAAACCTCTCCAACGGTGGTACAAAAAATAGACACGCTGGTTTTACCTGACATTCTTTTTGAAACAGGCAGTTTTTCTCTTTCTCAAACCGCGTACACCTTTTTAGACAGTATTTACAAGGGTGTCGCTTCACGGTCTGTGGATTCGATGGTGGTAGAAGGGCATACCGATAGTATAGGCACAAATGCAAGTAATCAGCAACTTGGCTATGACAGGGCTGTGGCTGTTATGAATTATTTCCGCAATAAACTTTTCCCGGCGAATTTTATTACAAGAAGTTGGGGCAGCCAAAAACCTGTTGCTGACAACCGCACGGCTTCCGGGCGGCAGCGGAACAGGCGGGTGGAGATTTATGTATATACCCGCGAATAAATGTTACTATCCGGCCGATATGGAATATCTGTTATCTTTAGCCGGAACTAAAATTCTAGCTATGTTTTTTTTACAAGCCGATGCAAATCCTATTTTCAATCTTCTTTCCGGTTATTGGTGGCTGCTGCTGCTTCTTTTTATTGTTTTCAGCGGGCTGTTTACCATTAACCAGGGGTATATTGGTGTGATCACCATGTTCGGAAAATACCAACGCGTAGTGCGTCCGGGTTTGAATATTAAAATACCCGTTCTGGAACAGGTGTTCAGGAGGATCTCTTACCAAAACCGCTCTGTCGAACTGGAGTTTCAGGCCATCACAACCGACCAGGCCAATGTATATTTTAAATCCATGTTGTTATATGCTGTTCAAAATGCAGATGAGGAAACTATTAAAAAAGTAGCGTTCAAATTTATTAGCGAACGGGATATGATGCAGGCCCTGATCCGCACGGTGGAAGGTACCATCAGAACGTATGTGGCTTCCAAAAAGCAGGCAGAGATACTGGGCTTGCGTAAAGAGATTGTTGAGTACGTAAAAGAACAGGTGGACAACTCCCTGGAAGAGTGGGGGTATCACTTAATTGATTTGCAGATCACAGATATTTCATTTGATAAGGTGATTCTGGAATCCATGAGTAAGGTGGTAGCTTCCAATAACCTGAAAGCGGCCGCTGAAAATGAAGGCCAGGCCACCCTGATTACGAAAACCAAGAACGCCGAAGCCGAAGGTAATTCCATAAAAATTGCAGCGGAAGCCGAAAGGGAAGCCGCCCGTTTGCGCGGGCAAGGTGTGGCCCTCTTCCGTCAGGAAGTAGCAAGGGGTATGACCGAGGCCGCCGAGCAAATGAAGCAGGCCAATCTTGATACCAATGTCATTTTGTTTAGCATGTGGACAGAAGCCATAAAAAACTTTGCTGAATACGGAAAAGGCAATGTCATCTTTTTGGATGGCAGCTCCCAGGGTATGGAAAATACCATGAGACAGATCCAGGCCTTAATGGTCAAACCGGCGGGCACCATTGATAAATTACATGGTTGATAAAAATTGACGCCAAACAAAGAAGCAGGAATAGGACAAGGATCATTCCTGCTTCTTTTTTTATAGACACTACCGAAAAAGACTTGCAAAAAGTTATCAGGTGGTAAAGGGAACAAATGGCCTGACAAAGCAGCTATTGGGAAACAACAGGAGCTGATAGCAGCAGCGCCAAAGAACAAAAAACACCGGATGTAGAAGATAATTTAGAAAAAAAGCCTCATCATTCACATTGACCACTCACTACCCATCTTGTTAAATCTCTCCAAAAGTTAAAGGCGGCTTAAACAACTGCCTCTTTTCAGGCTCTTTTTTGCAGTACAAAATATTCTGCAAGGCCTCACGTTATTCAACACGTTATATTACATTTACCGCTTAAAAGAAGAAATTCGTATGATTAACCTGCTACAAATTGTAGATACACTGAACCAAACTGCAAGTGCTCACGCAGACATTAATAAAGACGGGAGCATAAGTATAGGCGAACTGCTGACCATGGGCGGATGGGTAATGATTCCCCTGATCGTGCTTTTTGTGGTAACCATTTTTGTTTTTTTTGAACGTTTTATTGCCATCCGCAGGGCTTCAAAAATTGAAGGCAATTTCATGAACATTATCCGCGATCATATTGTGAACGGAAATGTAAGCGCTGCCCGCAGCTTTGCCAAAAACACCAACAACCCCGTTGCACGAATTATTGATAAAGGCATTCAACGCATAGGCAAACCTATTGACAGCATTGAAAAAAGCATGGAGAACGTGGGCAAGCTGGAGCTGTATAATATGGAACGCAACCTGTCCGTGTTGTCCTTAATTGCCGGTATCGCCCCGATGTTTGGATTTTTGGGAACCATCGTGGGTATGTTCGAACTATTTTACCGCCTTGCCTCTACCGGCGATTTTACCATTCAAACAATGGCTAATGGTATTTACACAAAAATGATCACCTCGGCCACCGGTTTGATCATTGGTTTGCTGGCCTACATCGCCCATAATTTTTTAAGTACGCAGGTAGATAAAACGGCTAATAAAATGGAAGCTTCCAGTGCAGAGTTCATAGATATTTTGCAGGAGCCCACCAAGTAGGTCATGCCATCGGCGTGACCGATGATGGTAATTATGTACCCGGCGTTTGAATACTATTAAGCTTTTGTTGCGTCGCACACTTGTACAACATGATCGCTATGCAGCAATAAAAACGAATACGAATGAACATTCGAAGAAAATTAAGAGCCCATACCGAAGTGCATACAGGACCCTTGAACGACATCCTGTTCATCCTGTTGCTGTTCTTTTTGATCGCCGCTACCCTGGCCAATCCAAATCTGGTGAGAGTAAACAATCCCAAAGGATCAAAGGACATGAAAGCCAAACAAAACATTATTGTTTCCGTAAATAAGGAGCATCAATATTTCTTGGGACAAACCCCGGTTGATTATGCCCACATGGACAGTTTACTGAAAACCCAAATTGAAAATGCCCGCAAGAACGTGGATACACCCTCTGTAATTGTCAATGCCGATACCATTGCCTACTGGGGCGAGGTGTTCAAGATCATGAATATTGCCAAGAAGTACAATGCCAAAGTGGGCGTGCATGTGAAGTAGTGACGGGAACCGTCAATCAGGAAACGTGAATTTGTCAGTCACTATATTATAAACTATCGTTAGAGTGTAACAGGCCAAATGAAACACCCATTGACGATTTACGGTTCACGATTCACGATCCTCACCATTCTCTCCTTTCCCTGCATATCTTTTCGTAACTCAATATGGCTATAACCTTCCTGTTTGAAAAGGTCAATTACGTTTTTCCCAAGGTCTTCATGAATTTCCATATAAATACTCCCATTCTCATACAGGCGATGTTTGCCAAACCGGGCTAAGGCTTTATAAAAAATAAGGGCATCATTATCCGGCACAAAAAGAGCCGTGTATGGTTCATACGCCACAACGTTGGGATTCATTGCTTCTTTATCCTTAAAAGGAATATATGGCGGATTGCTTACTACTACATCAACAGTCGGTAATGATTTTTGCTGGGCGGCATCCAAAAAATCCACGCCTTGGAAATCTACACGAATATCCAGTGCAGAACCATTTCTTCGGGCCACATTCAAGGCTTTTTCACTTATATCACAGCCCCAGACTTCGGCCTTGGGCATTACTTTCTTTAGGGCCAAAGCAATGCAGCCGCTACCGCTTCCCACATCCAGTATCTTCAGTTTGGTGGTTTCGTCAGCTTCCACAGGTCTTCTTTCAAAAACATCTTTTCCCGAAGCCTTTATATCGTTAACGACCCATTCCACCAATTCTTCGGTTTCAGGTCTTGGAATTAAAACGGCTTTATCAACAAAGAGTTCCATTCCATAAAACCATGCCTTGTTCATGATGTATTGTATGGGTTCGTGTTGCAGCAAGCGTTCCAGGTCCTTTTTCAGTTGGTCCTGCTGTTGCAAGGAGAGGGGTTCGCCTGGTTTTAAAATCCTGCCCGCCTTCGAAAGAGAAGTAATATGCTCCATCGCAAGGCTGGCAATATTCTGGGCTTCACTCTCCTCATATATACCGCTTAATGTTTCTTTGATATACCTTTCTGCTTCGGCAATTTTCATACTTCAAACTTAAACCATGTTGGCATAAATTTGCCCATTGCAATTGAATGGACGGATCTACTCATCAAATCTATATGCATCGTTGTCTGCAGCTGGCTAAATTGGGAAGCGGCTCCGTGGCGCCCAACCCCATGGTAGGTGCCGTGCTGGTGCATAACGAAACCATCATTGGTGAAGGCTATCATCAACAATATGGCCGGGCGCATGCTGAAGTGAACTGTATTCAACAGGCCATAGAAAATGGCAACCAAGGTTTACTACAAGAAGCCACGTTGTATGTTTCCCTTGAACCTTGTGCTCATTATGGCAAAACGCCACCCTGCGCTGATCTCATCATTGCTCATCATATCTCGAAAGTTGTCATTGGTTGCCGCGATCCTTTTGTGCAGGTGGATGGAAAGGGTATCGAAAAACTGGAAAATGCAGGAATAAAAGTAGTGTTGGGTATTTTGGAAGATGAATGCAAAGAGTTGAACAAGCGATTTTTTACGTTTCATACAAAACGCCGGCCCTATATTGTTTTAAAATGGGCTGAAACAGCCGACCATAAAATTGCCAGCGGTGATCGCAGCCGCCTGTTCATCAGCAATGCCTATACCAACCGCATCGTTCATAAGTGGCGCAGCGAAGAAATGGCCATTGTCGTGGGAACCAACACCGCCTTTTATGATGATCCTGAACTAAGCACCCGTTTGTGGCCAGGCTCTCATCCCATCCGCATTGTTGTTGACAGGGAGCTGCGGCTGCCTTCAACCCTGAAGGTATTCGATGCCACTATCCCTACTATTGTTTTTAATACAAAAAAGCATTCGATTGAAGATTTAAAAGCTCCGTTCCAGGGTGGCGTTCAGTATTACCAGGTGACAGAAGATGTAGGCCTGGTTCATCAAATGCTGCATGCACTTTACAACATGAACATTCAATCAGCTTTAATAGAAGGCGGGGCGGCGTTACTGCAATCCTTTATTGATGAAGGCATGTGGGACGAAGCCAAGGTCATTACCAATGAAAAATTAATTATCGGCGAAGGCCTGCCTGCACCTGTTCTTAACCAGCATCAATTAGTGCACACGGATAAATGCCTTTCGGATGTTGTACATACCTATCATCTTATCAACCCCACAACAGTTTAACCTTGCTCTACTTTATCGGTTCAATAGTGCTGACCTCTTATCTTACACTGTCTTTTAAGGCCGTAGAGCGGTTTGGTATTCCTGTTTTCCAGGCTATTGTTTTTAATTACATCACTTGCGTTGTTACCGGTTGCATGGTCAATGGTTCGGTCCCGGTTCAGTCGGTTAGTGAGCCCTGGTTTCGGTGGGGTTGCCTTGCCGGGTGCATTTTTATCAGCTTGTTCAACATTATTGCTATTACCACACAAAGAATAGGCGTGGCCGTGGCTTCTGTGGCCAATAAACTTTCCCTGGTCATTCCATTTTTGTTTTCCATTCACCTGTATAATGAAACGATAACCCTGTTAAGAGTCGCTGGTATTTTGATAGCCCTTACCGCTGTAGTACTTACCTGCTGGCCATCTGCTCATCATGAAACGGCGTCACATAAACATGTAAAAGCAATAGCCTACCTATTGCCGGTTATCATTTTTATAGGTAGCGGTTTTCTGGATACCTTATTGAAATATGTCGAACAATCCTATTTAAATGTTGACAACACCAATGCCTTTTTCATTGTTGCTTTTTCAACGGCGGCTAGTCTGGGTATTGTAACTTTGGCTGCATTGCTGGCCGGCAGAAGGATAAAATTTGATGCCCGGAGCATTTTGGCAGGTATTGCTATCGGCATTCCAAATTATTTTTCTATTTGGTTTTTTATAAGAGTACTGAAGCAATACCAGGGCAATAGTTCGGCTGTTATCCCCATCAATAATATTGGCATTGTTCTATTCAGTTCAATAATGGCGTGGTTGCTTTTTCGTGAGCGGTTAAATGCTATTAACTGGACGGGGATTTTTTTAGCAGTGACGGCGATTGCGTTAATTGCTTTTGGATCATGAATTATTTACATCAGAATGAATTATTATAACACAATTGAGAAACCTTCTTTTGCTGAATATAAAGACAGGGGAAGCCGGTTTTTGGCTTATGTCTTTCCCATACCATCGGCAGATGATTTTAAAAAGCGGTTGAAAAGCCTGAAAGAAGAACATCCAAAGGCAGCACACCATTGTTTTGCCTACCGCATTGGAACGGATGGAAATAATTTCAGGGCAGGTGATGATGGCGAGCCCTCCGGCTCAGCCGGCAAACCTGTTTTAGGCCAAATTGATAGCAAGGAATTAACCAATGTTGCCGTAGTAGTGGTTCGTTATTTTGGCGGTACGCTGTTGGGGGTGCCGGGTTTGATCAATGCGTATAAAACCGCCGCTTCACTGGCTTTGCAATTAACGCCTATTACGCAAAGGCCTGTACTGGTAAATTATGAACTGCAGTTTGATTATACAATGATGAATGAGATCATGATGGTGGTAAAAAGGTTTGGTTGTGTGGTGGTGGAAAATGAAGCGCAGTTATTTTGCCGGATGGTGATTGGGATACCAAAAGAAAGCCTGGAGGGCTGTTTGAATAAGCTGACCGATTTTTATGGCGTAGAGGTAAAGAAGGTTTAAGTAATCAAAATCAATTTGTAAATTTCGTTGGTCGTTTCAAGGTTGAGATTTTAAATGCCAGTACCGTCAATGGATTTTTATTTTTCAGAATCAGATTTGATCCGTGTTAACAGCAGTGCGGCCGTGCCAATTCTGAAGACAGCTAAGGAAACCCGGCCTCAGCGTTTTTACTTACGCAAGAGAAGGCCAGGTTATTTTCTGCTGTTGTATTTATTATCTTCATCGTTTTTATGTCTAAACATCACTAACAACTTTAATTTAGTTTATGCTTAAAACCGCCGATCTCATTGTTTTTTTGATCTACTTCATACTTGTGGCTTCTTATGGCATTTGGATCTACAGAAGGAAAAAGAAAATAAAGGAAACCTCTGTTGACTTTTTTCTCGCGGAAGGGTCTTTAACATGGTGGGCTATTGGCGCCTCACTGATTGCCTCTAATATTTCGGCGGAACAATTTATCGGTATGTCGGGCAGTGGTTTTAAACTGGGCCTGGCCATTGCAGCCTACGAGTGGCTGGCGGCCGCCTCGCTTATTATTGTGGCGGTATTTTTTATGCCCATTTATTTAAAGAACCGCATCTTCACCATGCCCCAGTTCTTAAAAACAAGGTATAACGAAACCGTGGCTTTGATCATGGCCATCTTCTGGCTCTTTCTTTATATAACCGTAAACCTTACTTCTATCTTGTATTTGGGTGCCATCGCCATTAACAACCTGGCGGGCGGAGAACATTTTCATTTGGTGATGATTGGTCTTGCCATTTTTGCCCTTATTATTACACTTGGCGGTATGAAAGTAATTGGATATACAGATGTGATCCAGGTGGCTGTTTTGATCATTGGTGGTTTTGTAACCAGTTATATTGCCTTAACGCTGGTGTCAGAGCATTTTGGCTTTGGTAAAAATTTACTGGCCGGGTTTAATACCTTATTCGAAAAGGCGCCCGAACATTTCAATATGATTTTTGATAAACCCGGAGAAGGCGCATCGCAGCAACAGGTCTCCAACTACATTGACCTTCCTGGTGTTACGATGTTAATGGCGGGCATGTGGATCGCTAATTTAAATTACTGGGGGTGCAATCAATACATCACACAAAGAGCTTTGGGGGCTGATCTTAAAACAGCAAGAACCGGTATTTTGTTCGCTGCTTTTTTGAAACTGATCATGCCTTTGATCGTGGTGCTTCCGGGTATTGCGGCGTATGTTATATATAAAAACGGAGGCCTTCAGCAGGAAATGCTGACCGGAGGACAATTGAGAAGCGACAATGCTTATTCGGCTATCCTTACATTTTTGCCTACAGGCTTTAAAGGCTTGTCTGTAGCAGCTTTAACGGCGGCTATCGTGGCATCGCTGGCGGGTAAGGCGAACAGCATTTCAACCATTTACACACTGGATATTTATAAAAAGTACATTAAGAAAGACGCGGCCGACAGGCAACTGGTATGGATTGGAAGGGTTGCCGTTATCATTTCCCTGGTAATAGCCATCATTGTAAACTGGAATGATACCCTGGGTATAGGAGGCGAAGGCGGCTTTATCTTTATTCAAAAATATACAGGTTATATTTCACCGGCCATCTTTGCCGTATTCCTGCTTGGGTTTTTCTGGAAACGCACTACCTCCCGGGCTGCCATTGCAGGGATTATTGGCGGAGTGGCGTTAATGATTCTTTTCGATAAATTTCTACCCGGCTGGTATCACGAAACTCCTTTATATACAGCATTTATGAATGCACAGGGTGTTTATGAAATTCCGTTTTTGGTCAGCATGGGCTGGGTGTTCTTTTTCACCATTTTATTAATGGTAATCATAAGCCTTTTGGATAAGCAGGGCGCCAAAGAGGTGAATTCCCTGGAAGTGGATACCAACATGTTCAGGGTCTCGCCGGGCATACTCACCATGATCATGGTCATTATTGGTATTTTACTGGCGCTGTATATCCGGTTCTGGTAAAAGATGGAGGGTTTAACAGTTGCTGCAAACTGTGAAGGAAATGGTAATTGAAACAAGGTTGAAAAAAAATCTTTAATAAGTCAATTCACCTTGATTACATTTGTAGCAGATCTTTTAATTACTTATCAAGAAAGGTGGAGGGAATTGGCCCGGTGATACCTTAGCAACCGTCCTTTGATTCTGTGAAGAGGTGAAGGGAAAGGTGCTACATCCATCCCGCTGCTGGCGGAAAGATAAGTCAGATGCTGATTTTATACTGACATATGTTAAATAACTGAAGCACTTCTGATTTATCGGGAGTGCTTTTTTATTTTAGCCTGGCTGAAGTAAAAACTTCCTGGTAAATCCTGATAAGTGGTTGAATACAATCACTATTAATTTAAGATAATGAAAAAGGCAACAACATTCCCCGTTCTGACATTTACAGGCAAAACTTCCAATCTTTTGGCTGCCTGTTGTTGTTGCCATACCTGCACTTCCTGTTGTTGTACGTGTTAATCTGATCCGTACAGCTTTGCATCATTTTTTCTGATTGCTTTCTATTTACTGGTTTCACTAATAAATCCTTAAGGGTATGTCTATTTTACTAAAAGACAATTTTCTGTCTTTGCAAAATGATATTTCGCGGTTGCCTGTTACCGAAGCATTAAAAAAGCTTTATGTAGCTTTTCCGGAG
Organism: uncultured bacterium; assembly: GCA_966095395.1. Taxonomy (GTDB): domain Bacteria; phylum Bacteroidota; class Bacteroidia; order Chitinophagales; family Chitinophagaceae; genus Flavisolibacter. The sequence goes on from CBHTSW010000025.1 coordinate 45,052, forward strand.
CGTATTGTTTTTTCGACCAGTTTTAGCTATGAAGACCAGGTCGTCACAGACCACATCAGCCAATCGGTTCCTGTGTCCATTTTTACGTTGGATACGGGGCGCCTGTTCCCTGAAACCTATGCTACCTGGACGCAAACGCTGGAGCGTTATGGGCTTCCCATCAAAGCGTTTTATCCTGATGAAGAGCAACTGCAACGTTTTGTTACCCATCAGGGGCCTAACGCTTTTTATCAATCGGTGGAGCTGCGCCAAAAATGCTGCAACATAAGAAAAGTAGTGCCTCTTAAAAAAGCATTGGAAGGCAAAGCGGTTTGGATCACAGGATTGCGGGCACAGCACTCACCTAACAGAAGTGATTTGCAATTACTGGAATGGGATGAAATCAATCAAATTATTAAATACAACCCACTACTACACTGGACCACCGAAGAAGTAAGACAGTACATAGACCAGCATAATATTCCTTACAATTCCTTGCACGACAGGGGCTTTGTAAGCATTGGCTGTGCGCCGTGTACCAGAGCCATCAGGCCCGGCGAGGATTTCAGGGCCGGAAGGTGGTGGTGGGAAGATGCCAGTAAAAAAGAATGCGGATTACATGGGCATCAAATTGTTTCTAAATAAATAGTTGTCGATATGAGTTATCAGTTAGATTATCTGGACCAGTTAGAATCGGAGGCCATTTATATTTTGCGTGAAGTGGCCGGGCAGTTTGAGCGGCCGGCCTTATTGTTTTCAGGAGGCAAGGATTCCATTACGCTGGTGCACCTGGCTTTGAAAGCTTTTCGTCCGGGCAGGTTTCCATTTCCCTTAGTGCATATAGACACGGGTCACAACTTCCCGGAGGCGCTTCACTTCCGCGATGCGTTAGTGAAAGAAATAGGCGAGCAGTTAATTGTACGCAAAGTAGGAGATACGATTGCAAAAAAAGGGTTGAAAGAAACGACCGGAAAACTGGCAAGCCGCAATGCCTTGCAAACATTCACCCTGTTGGATACGATTGAAGAATTTGGTTTTGATGCCTGCATTGGCGGGGCACGGCGCGATGAAGAAAAAGCCCGGGCCAAGGAAAGAGTGTTTTCTGTAAGAGATGAATTCGGCGGCTGGGAGCCTAAAAAGCAAAGACCGGAGCTATGGAACATTTACAATGGAAAAATAAACAAGGGTGAAAACGTTCGCGTGTTTCCGATCAGTAACTGGACGGAACTGGATGTTTGGAATTACATCCGCAGGGAAAACATTGCGCTCCCAAAAATTTATTTCTCCCATGAAAGAGATATACTGGAATATGAAGGCCAGTTGATCGCTGCTTCCGAATTCATTCGACTCGATGAAACAGATGTGATCACAAAAAGAAAGGTACGGTATCGTACGGTGGGTGACATGACGTGTACCGCAGCCGTGGAGAGCAACGCCGTCACACTTGATGAGATCATTGCAGAAATCAGCGCCACCCGGATCAGTGAAAGAGGTGAAACAAGGATTGACGACAAGATCTCTGAAGCTGCCATGGAAGACCGTAAGGTCAATGGGTATTTCTAAGCAGTGAACGGGTGCGTCGTAAGTGAACAATATTACATATTACATTTTAAATAGTACATCAAAATGGATCTACTTCGTTTTATAACAGCCGGCAGTGTGGATGATGGCAAAAGCACCTTGATCGGAAGGTTGCTTTACGACAGCAAAAACATCCTGGTGGATCAACTGGAAACACTCAGGAAGCAAAGCAGGCATACCGCTTATAATGATATTGACCTGGCCTTATTAACCGATGGTTTACGAGCCGAACGGGAACAGGGCATTACCATAGATGTAGCGTACAAATATTTTTCAACACCGAAACGCAAGTTTATTATTGCTGATGCACCGGGCCACATCCAGTACACCCGCAACATGATCACCGGGGCTTCCCATTCGGATTGTATCATCATCCTGGTTGATGCCCGCAATGGAGTGATCGAACAAACCCGGCGGCATTCCATCATAGCTTCTCTGTTAAACATTTCTCACGTGGTGGTGGCCATCAACAAAATGGATATCGTGGAATATAGTGAGCAGGTCTACAACAACATCGTAAAGGATTACAGTAAAGTCGCTTCTGAACTCGGCTTGAATGACGTGTATTACATTCCCATCAGTGCCTTAAAAGGTGATAATATAATTAATGCATCAACGAATTTACCCTGGTTCAACGGCCATCCGCTGCTCACACATCTGGAAGGTGTGAAAATAAAGAAGGCCAACGCCGGTGAACCATCCCGATTTTCCGTGCAATATGTAATACGACCTCAGTCCGATGACTTGCATGACTACAGGGGGTATGCCGGTAAGGTCAGTAGCGGTATTTACAGGAAAGGCGATGCTGTCAGGGTGCTTCCATCTGGCCTTACTTCAAGGATCAAGGCCATAGAAGTCAACAGCAAAGAAGTGGATGAAGCATTTGCGGGACAAAGTGTTGTGCTGCACCTTGAAGATGACATCGATATAAGCAGGGGAGATGCCATTGTAAAGATTGGGGAGTTGCCCCGCCTGGAAAGTGAGTTTGATGTACTGATGTGCTGGATGGACAGCCAGCAACTGATCAGCGGTAATAAATATATTCTTCAGCACGGCAGCCGAAGAGTAAAGGCAGTGGTAAAGAAAATAGAATACAAGCTTGACGTAAATACGCTGGCACGTAAACTGCTTCCTGTTGAAGCAGGTTTGAATGATGTAGTAAAAGCTACAATAAAAACAGCTGAGCCGCTGTCATTTGATGCCTATAAGAAATTACCGGCCAATGGTACAGCTATATTGATTGATCAAACCAGCCATATGACGGTGGGGGCCTGCTTAATTCAATAAAATTTTTTTATGAACGAAGCAATTTTTATTAACGAGCTGGTGAGCAATAAAATGAAAACAGCACAGCAGTTTCCGGATAAAGCCGTGGCAGAGCTTTTTGTGGATGATATCTTCCGTTTTCTTTTTATTGGAAGTATTAATGAAGTGAATCATTCAGTGATCCTGGAGAAGCACCGGCAGTTGAAAATGGCTTTTGCTTCCCTGATTTATGACACAGTAAAAGAACAGGCAGAAGTAAAAAAACACACCGCTGATTTCTTTTACCAGCTGCCGACTGTTTACAAGGCTTTATTGGAAGATGCGCAAGCCATTCTGGATTTTGATCCGGCTGCACAAAATATGTCGGAGGTGGTAGTGGCCTATCCCGGCTTTTATGCGATTGCCGTGTACCGTTTATCGCATCAGCTATGGAGCCAGGGCATCCGGCTGTTGCCAAGGTTGTTCAGCGAGTATGCGCATAGTAAAACCGGGATTGATATTCACCCTGCTGCACAAATAGGTGCGGCCTTTGCTATTGATCATGGAACCGGGATCGTTATCGGTGAAACCACGGTCATTGGTAATCATGTAAAGATCTACCAGGGTGTAACGCTGGGAGCTTTGAATGTAGCCAAGTCCCAGGCGGCTACCAAACGCCATCCCACCATAGAAGATGAAGTCGTGATTTATTCCGGTGCCACTATATTGGGAGGTGACACCGTTATTGGAAAGGGAAGCATTATTGGCGGTAATGTCTGGCTTACACACAGCATTGCATCCAACTCTGTTGTGTATCATAAAAGCGAAATAAAAATCAAGGACAAGAATCCTTTCCCCGAGCCTCTGAATTTCATTATTTAAATATAAAAACATGAAAGCAAATACTATTTTAGAAACGATTGGTAATACACCACACGTTCGCCTGAATAAAATTTTCCCTGATTATGAAGTATGGATAAAGCTGGAAAAAAATAATCCGGGTGCCAGCATCAAAGACCGCATTGCCCTGGCTATGATTGAAGATGCCGAGCAAAAAGGCATTTTGAAAAAAGATAGTGTCATCATTGAACCTACTTCCGGAAATACCGGCATTGGACTGGCACTGGTAGCAGCGGTGAAGGGTTATAAATTGATTTTAGTAATGCCGGAGAGCATGAGCGTTGAGCGCAGGAGATTAATGTCTTTATTTGGAGCAGAGTTTGTCCTGACGCCCCGCGAAAAGGGAATGAAGGGAGCCATTGAAAAAGCAACGGAGGTAGCGCAATCGACACCCAATGCCTGGATCCCGCAGCAGTTCGACAATGAAGCCAATACCGAGATACACCGAAAAACTACAGCGCAGGAAATCCTTAACGATTTTAGCGACGGGTTGGATTATGTAATTACAGGTGTAGGTACCGGCGGTCATATCACCGCGATTGCAGAAGTGGTAAAGCAAAAACTGCCCAATCTTAAAGTCATTGCAGTAGAACCGGAACTTTCACCCGTACTGAGTGGTGGTACTCCTTCACCACATCCCCTGCAGGGACTCGGGGCCGGTTTCGTTCCTTCTATTTTAAATACGGCGGCACTGGATGGAGTAATTACGGTGGGTAAAGATGAAGCCTTTAAGTACGCACAACGCCTGGCAAAAGAAGAAGGCATTTTAGGAGGTATCTCTACGGGTGCTGCAGTGGCTGCCGTGGTTAAAAAACTACCGGAGATCCCCAGGGGTTCAAAGATCCTCACATTCAGCTACGATACAGGTGAAAGGTATTTATCCATTGAGGGATTATTTCAATAACCAATCATGGATCAACTATTCATTAAAGGCAAAGTGGCATTGGTAGGCGCCGGCGCCGGCGATCCCGAATTACTTACTGTAAAAGGAATGCGGTTGCTGCAACAGGCTGATATCGTGTTGACGGATCGCCTGGTAAGCCCCGAGATCCTTAAACAATATGTATCGCCTGGTGCGGAAGTTGTTTACGTAGGCAAGCAATGCCGAAAAGGAGCTTCGACGCCGCAGGCTACTATTAATGAGCTAATGGTGATCTGTGCCAAAGAAGGAAAGCTGGTCGTGCGGTTGAAGGGTGGTGATGTTTCCATATTCTCCAATATTCTGGATGAACTGGAAACCCTTGTAGAGAACCACATTCCTTATGAAATTGTTCCCGGTATAACGGCGGCTTTAGGTGCCGCCGCATATGCAGGGATCCCGTTAACGGCCCGCCATCATTCCACAGCCGTTCGTTTCCTTACCGCTTATAAACCGGGTGTGGTTTCCGCAAATTACTGGAAGGAATTAGCGCAAACAGAAGATACACTTGTTTTTTATATGTCTTCCGAAACACTGGCTGACGTAGTGGCCAACCTTGTAACGAACGGAATATCCGGTAAAAAATTACTGGCCGTAATAGAACAGGCCACCACTCCTTTTCAAAAAATATATACAAGCTCCTTGTACGAATACCCTGAGAACCTCGGAAACAAAAAATTTTTATCTCCAGCCCTTGTCATAATTGGAAAAGTAGTGGCGCTTCACAAGCAATTTGAATGGTTTGCTTCGCAGCAGCAGAACAGGGAATATTTCAAACCAGCTTACGAAGCAGGTGATAATAAAGAATTGTTAGCTCTAACAGCATAAATCCATCACATGTTAGCAAATTCAAAAATAAAAATAGTTGAGGACCTGGTGTCTGACCTTACCAAGGAAGAGATCATCTGGCTTAATGGATATCTGGCTGGTATGGTTTCATCAGAATCAAAAAAAGAGCAAACCTCTTCTGCAACACCTTTGGTAAATAAGATTACTATAGCTTATGGCACGGAAACCGGCAATGCAAAAAAACTGGCTACTTCTTTGGCCGCCATAGCAAAAAAGAAGGGCATCCTGTCAAAGCTGGTGGCATTGGATCAATACCGGTTAACCGATCTTTCCAAGGAAGAATGGTTCTTTACCATCATTAGTACGCAGGGTGAGGGGGAGCCGCCTGCGACGGCAAAAAAATTTTACGATCATTTGCATCAAAATGATCTTTCGCTTTCAAAATTAAAATATGGAGTGCTGGCCCTGGGGGATACGGCCTACCCTTTGTTTTGTAAAGCCGGCGAGGATGTGGACCAGCAATTTCAAAGACTGGGGGCAACCCGTGTGGTACCGCTGCAAAAGCTGGATACGGATTACCAGGCAGAAGCTGACGAATGGTTTGCCTCTTTACTGGCTGCCTTACAGGGCACACCGGCTGTTCCCTCACCGGCAATTCCTGTCGTAAAAAAATCGTCAAAACAACAATACCAGGGCACTATCCTGACCTGTATTAATCTGAATGCAAAAGATTCCAATAAGGAAACATACCATATAGAGATTGGAGCCAATGACATTCGGTTTGAACCAGGTGATGCTTTGGGTGTGGTCCCAGTAAATGATACAGACATTGTAAACAAAATTCTGGCTCTCGGTGGGGTGGATGAGTCGGTTGTTATTCCTTATAAAAATGAAACCCATAGCCTTGCCGAGCTAGTAAAGAAAAAAGTTTCCATTTTTTATCTCCCTGAAAGAGTGGTAAAAAAATACAGCGAAATCGTGCAGCAGGAAATCCCGGAAACAAGAATGGACCTCCTTGACCTTTTAAGGATTTATCCTCCAAATAGCGCCAGTCAATTTATAAGCTTACTGCAGATCCTGGAGCCGATAACACCCAGATTGTATTCTATTGCTTCCTCCCCTGCAGCACACGAAGGCGAGGTGCATCTTACAGTGGGTAAACACAATTTCAACGTCAATGGCCAGTTAAGAAATGGTTTATGCTCCGGTTACCTTGCTCAATTAAAAGAAGGACAGGCGGTGGAATTCTATATCCATAAAAATCATTTGTTCAAATTGCCTGCGGCAGATAAGGATATCGTCATGATCGGGCCCGGTACCGGTATTGCGCCGTTCCGCTCTTTTATGGCAGAACGCGATGCTACTGGCGCTGGCGGACGCAACTGGTTGTTCTTTGGCGACCAGCATTTTACTACCGATTTTTTATATCAAACCGAATGGCAGAACTGGTTACAGACCGGTGTGCTTACAAAAATGAATGTAGCCTTCAGCCGCGACCAGGAAGAAAAAATTTATGTGCAGCATAAACTGTTGCAACACGCTGAAGAATTAATGCAATGGTTGGAAGACGGGGCCTATTTATATGTCTGCGGGGCCAAAGAGCCCATGAGTGTTGACGTAGAAAAAGCACTGGTCCAAATCATCCGCAAACAAAAGAATTATCCGGAAGAACAAGCCATGCAATACCTGGAGGACCTGAAAGAGCAGGGCCGCTACGTCAAAGACGTATATTGAAAGAATATCAGGGCCGGTAAAAGAAGTAACCTGAAACAAAAAACACAAACACAACATGTCCGATCAAAAAAAGTTGTCGCCGATTGAAAAAATAAAAACATCCAGCAATGGCTTGAGAGGAACACTAAAAGAAAGCCTGCTGGATGAAGTGACCGGCGCGGTCAGGGAACAGGATCATGCCTTGGTTAAATTTCATGGTATGTACGAACAGGATGACCGTGACCTCCGTGAAGAAAGGGCACAAAAAAAGTTGGATAAACTGTATTCTTTCATGATCCGCCTTCGCATTCCGGGGGGACGGATTTCACCACAACAATGGATGGCAGCCCATCATATTGCAGGTGAATATTCAACCGGTGTGATAAAGATCACCACCCGTCAAACCATTCAGTTGCATGGCATACTCAAGCGTCACATTAAACCTACATTAAAAGATTTTGATGCCGTAAAACTGGATTCTATTGCCGCCTGTGGGGACGTGAACCGCAACGTGATCTGCAGCAGTCATCCGGCACAATCGCCGCTGCATAAGCAAATTCATGAGTATGCCGACAAGATCAGTTTGGCCTTGCTGCCAAAGACAAGAGCTTTTTACGAGATATGGCTGGATGAAGAAATTTTAGCCGATAAAAAAGAGGAAGAAGATCCGTTGTACCAGGATCGCTATCTGCCCAGGAAATTTAAAATCGCTATTGCCATTCCTCCCAATAATGATGTGGATGTTTTTGGGAACGACCTTGGCTTGATCGCTGTTATAGAAAATGGAAAATTTGCTGGTTTTAATCTGGCGGTGGGGGGAGGATTGAGCTCTACGCATGGTAATCCTGCTACCTATCCACGCCTTGCTACCCCCATCGGCTTTGTGGGCGGCGAAGAAAAGATCATGAAAGCTATTTATGAAGTATTGACCGTCCAGAGGGATTTTGGCAACCGCAGTGACCGTAAGCTGGCACGCCTGAAATATACAGTGGATAATATGGGCGTGGAAGCTTTCAAAAAAGTACTGGAAGAACGTTGTGGTTTTGCATTGGAAGGGGCAAGGCCTTATCAGTTTACGGAAAGAAAAGATTATTACGGCTGGCGGCAAAACAGTGAAGGCAAATGGTACTACACCGTATTTGTGGAAAATGGCCGTGTGCTGGATGATGAAAAGGCAGCCCTGAAAACAGCCTTGCTCAAAGTGGCCGAAACCGGCAAAGCGCAGTTTCGGTTTACGCCCAATCAAAATGTGATATTAAGTGATATTGATGGAAATGATAAGATGCTTATAGAAGGAATATTGAACCATTTTGGCATTATTCAGCATACCGAAAATGCAAGTGCTTTACGGAAAAATGCGATTGCCTGTGTAGCTTTTAACACCTGTCCCCTGGCCCTGGCAGAAGCACAACGCTACCTGCCCACCTTGATCTCCAAAATAGAGCCGTTACTAACCAAACACCGTTTGCAAAATGAAGAGATCAGTGTGCGCATGACGGGTTGCCCTAACGGTTGCGGACGTTCGCCGCTTGCAGAAATAGGCTTCATCGGTACATCCTATGGGGTTTATAATTTATACCTGGGCGGCGACAGGCTGGGTGAGCGGCTGAATATAAAGTTCAGGGAGAATCTGAACGAAGAGGGAATTTTAAAAGAGCTTGATATCCTGCTGGCCCGTTACAGTGCAAAGAGGTTAGGAGGCGAAACCTTTGGTGATTTTGTTATCAGGGAAAAAATAGTGACGGCTTAAAATGAAGTCATGCAAATAACAGCGATAGACACACAAGAGCAAAAGCAGGAAGGTTCTTCACAGAATAACTTGTTCCCGGTTTTTTTAAAACTGGAGGACCTGGAAGTATTGCTGGTGGGAGGAGGCAACGTAGGACTGGAGAAATTGAAAGCGATTCTTCAGAACGCACCTTCTGCAAAGGTTCATGTTGTTGCAGAAAATATATCAGCGGAAGTCAGGCTTCTGGCGGCTTCTTATCCCACCGTAAGTTTAGCTGAAAAAGAATTTGACCCTTCGGACCTACACAATAAGGATCTGGTGGTAGTTGCGGTGAACCATACCGAGACCAGCAAGGCTATCAGGGATCGCGCCAAAGAAAAGAAGCTTTTGATCAATGTAGCTGATACACCTGAACTCTGTGATTTTTATTTGGGCTCTGTCGTTCAGAAGGGGTCTGTAAAAATCGCTATTTCCACTAACGGTAAATCGCCCACCATGGCGAAACGGTTAAAGGAGGTTTTGCAACATGCTATTCCCAATGAGGTAAATGGCGTAATAGACAATCTGCATGTGATTCGAACCAGGCTGAATGGAAATTTTGCATACAAGATTAAAAAACTGGATGCGCTGACCAAGGCATTGGTGGAAAATGAGAACGCAGAAAAAGAAAGAAGGTGGAAGAGAATTGCCACCTATTCTTTAATTGCTTTTGCCTTAATGCTGATTGGCCACTTTATTTTTTCGTACATCCCCTTAAAGCAGGTAGCCAATGATACAGTAAAGTGGTATTATGCACTGGATGAAAACTTCAAGTGGATGGTGCTGGCCGGTTTTTTGGCGCAATTGGTGGATGGCGCCACCAGCATGGGCTATGGAGTAACCAGTGCCATTGTGCTGATGTCAGCTAACGTAAGTCCTGCGGCCATCAGCGGCAGCATTCACACAGCAGAAATGTTTGCCAGCGGTGCATCCGGCTATAGCCATTATAAGTTCGGAAACGTAAATAAGAAAATGTTCAAAGCGCTTTTGATACCAGGTGTCATCGGTGCGGTGCTGGGTGCGGTATTATTGGTCAAATTTGGAGAAACCCATATTTCCTATATCCGTCCCATAATGGCGGTATATACTTTGTTTTTAGGCGTTAAGATCTTTATCAATGCCTTTAAAAAAGCCACAGAGAAAAAGAAGTTCAGGCGCTATGGTTTGTTAGCCGGCGTGGGTGGTTTTCTTGACTCTTTCGGTGGCGGTGGTTGGGGACCCATTGTTACGGCCACCTTAATCACCAAAGGAAGAACACCGCGTTTTGTTGTGGGCTCTGTAAGTCTAACGGAGTTTTTTGTAACGCTGGCCAGTGCGTTTACCTTTTTTACCTTGATCGGTGTACAGCATTGGCAGGTCATATTAGCCCTTATTATCGGTGGCTTGATCGCTGCTCCCATTGCCGCGAGGCTGTCCGGCAAACTTCCCAAAAAAGCATCTTTTATTTTACTGGGATCAATTGTGGTGATATGGAGTTTGAAAATACTTTTTAAAGTTTTATAAGCGTTGTCAATTTGGGAATTAGTGCGAAACAAACTTTAGCCCTATGATAGAGGCAATTAAAGTGAAGATGAAAAACAAGCGCCAGAAATCTGCGGGCTCTTTAAAAAACAGCATGCCAACAATGGCTGTCCCTACAGCGCCAATGCCCGTCCATACGGCATAGGCTGTACCCATGGGCAGGGCTTGGGTGGCTTTGTACAATAAATACATACTTAAGGAAAGACTTATAAAAAAACCAGCAATCCATGCTGAGGAGGCTGCCCCCGATGTTTCTTTTGCTTTAGCCAGGCAGGTAGTGAATCCCACCTCAAACAGCCCGGCAATTATAAGAATGATCCAATTCATAATAAGGGGTTATCATTTAAGCTCTTCCAATTAAGGAAGGAAAAATTTTAAAATATGACCTCAGCTTTGCTTTTTAATGTAGAATAATTGTGAAAAATAAGGGACAAGAAAGATTTTATTCAATCTATTTATACTTTTTTGTACAAATAGATTTGTAACTTTGCACTTTGAAAAATTACCCTGACGTTATAACAGAATAATATGAATGAGGAGCTTACAACCATAGAAAAAACGGTCCTTTCTGATTACAAATATGGCTTTGTCAGCAATATTGAAGCTGATGAGGCTCCAAAAGGTTTGAGCGAAGATATTGTACGTTTTATTTCTGCCAAAAAAAATGAACCGGAGTGGATGTTGGAGTGGCGGTTAAAAGCCTACCGGCACTGGCTTAAAATGGAAGAACCAACCTGGGCCAATATTCATTACCCGAAAATTGATTACCAGGACATTATTTATTATTCTGCGCCCAAGCAAAAGGTCAACCCTAAAAATTTAGATGAGGTTGATCCTGAACTGCGGCGCACTTTTGAAAAGCTCGGCATTTCTCTGGATGAACAAAAGCGCTTAACCGGCGTGGCTGTAGATGCTGTTATTGACAGTGTTTCCATTGGCACCTCTTTTAAAGAACAATTAGCAGAGCTTGGCATTATTTTCTGCTCCATGAGCGACGCCATCCAGGAACATCCTGAACTGGTAAAAAAATATTTAAGCACTGTAGTTCCCATCACAGATAATTATTTTTCAGCCTTAAACGCGGCCGTTTTTAGCGATGGTTCTTTCTGTTATATTCCGAAAGGGGTTCGTTGCCCTATGGAGTTATCTACTTATTTCCGTATTAACGCTGAAAATACCGGTCAGTTTGAACGAACGCTGATCGTGGCGGAAGAAGGGAGCTATGTAAGCTACCTGGAAGGTTGTACCGCACCCATGCGTGATGAGAACCAGTTGCATGCTGCCGTGGTAGAACTGATTGCCATGGACAATGCAGAGATCAAATACTCCACAGTACAAAACTGGTATCCCGGCGATAAGGAAGGGAATGGCGGTATCTACAATTTTGTTACGAAAAGAGGAATTTGCAAAGGTGTTCATTCCAAAATTTCCTGGACACAGGTAGAAACCGGCTCAGCCATTACCTGGAAATATCCCAGTGTAATTTTAAAAGGTGATAATTCAGTTGGTGAATTTTATTCTATTGCCGTTACCAATAACCATCAGCAGGCTGATACAGGAACCAAAATGCAGCATTTGGGAAAAAACACTAAAAGCCGCATTGTGTCCAAAGGTATTTCGGCCGGTGTTAGCAATAATAGTTACAGGGGGCTGGTGCACGTCGGAAAAAATGCGGCCAATGCCCGTAACTTTTCGCAGTGCGATTCGCTGCTGCTGGGCGATAAATGCGGGGCGCATACCTTCCCATATATTGAAGTAAAGAACAACACCGCAGTGGTGGAACACGAGGCGACTACTTCCAAGATTGGGGAAGACCAGATATTTTATTGCAATCAAAGAGGCATTGACACAGAGACCGCCGTGGCTCTGATCGTTAATGGTTTTGCCAAAGAGGTAATGAACCAGTTGCCAATGGAGTTTGCCGTAGAAGCACAAAAATTATTGGCAATAAGCCTGGAAGGCAGCGTAGGCTAATTTGAAATTTAAAAATAATGAACGCTTTGTAGAAAGGTTCAGTAATCCATAAAAAGTAATTAATAATTGACAAACATGCTTAGGATTGAAAATTTACATGCAGGCATTGAAGGGAGAGAAATTTTAAAAGGAATTAATCTCGAAATAAAGCCAGGTGAAATACATGCCATTATGGGACCAAACGGTTCGGGCAAAAGTACCCTGGCCTCTGTGTTGGCCGGTCGTCCTGATTATGAAGTAACAGAAGGGTCTGTTGAATTTTTTGGAAAAGATCTTTTGGAATTATCCCCTGAAAAAAGAGCGGGAGAAGGTTTGTTCCTTGCGTTTCAATACCCTGTAGAAATTGCAGGTCTCAGTACCACCAACTTCGTCAAGACTTCTGTAAATGAAGTTCGCAAATACCGGGGCCTGCCGCCGCTGGATGCCGTTTCCTTTCTCAAAATGATGAAAGAAAAAATGGCGTTGGTAAATATTGATAAATCCCTGTTGAGCCGTTCGCTGAACGAAGGTTTTTCAGGCGGTGAAAAGAAACGCAATGAAATTTTCCAGATGGCTATGCTGGAACCCAAACTGGCCATACTGGATGAAACCGACTCCGGACTGGACATCGATGCCATACGCATTGTTTCCGGGGGGGTGAACGCTTTGCGCAGTAAGGATAACGCCGTTTTGGTAATTACCCACTATCAACGTTTGCTGGACTACATTGTTCCTGATGTTGTGCATGTATTGTACAACGGCCAGATCGTGAAGTCAGGACCGAAAGAGCTGGCTTTGGAACTGGAAGAAAGAGGATATGATTTTATTAAGAACGAAGTAGATGCTGTTCAGCAACTTAATTAATGACGATGGACACAACCAATTTTTTTAAAGAACATTTTGATAAACTGCAATTGAAAAATGGAAGCAGCGGCCTTGAAGCGATTCGCCAGAAAGCCTTCCATAGTTTCAATGAAAAAGGTATTCCTGCCGCCCGGCATGAAGAATGGAAATATACCCGCATTGGCAGCCTGTTCAATAAAGAATATGATTTTCCGCTTCAGGCGGTTGATATTTCTGATGAAGATCTAAAAGTGCTTCGCCTGCCGGGGCACGAAGCGGCCAATGAACTGGTTTTTGTAAATGGAATATTCTCACCGGCGCATTCCACGGTTCGTTCGGCCGATCTTCTTGTGCTGCCTTTGGGAGAAGCTGCAAAAGGCGAATACAGCCAAATTGTGGAAACGCATCTGGGCCATAGCAGTAATTATTTAAAGGATGGCATCAATGCGCTGAACACAGCGTTTCTGCATGGTGGCGCTTTTATTTATGTAAAAAAAGGAAAGATCACCCAGCACCCGGTATACATTTATCATATTTCTGATGCCCGTTCGGCCAATATATTTTCCCAGCCCCGCAGCCTGGTATATGTGAGCGAAAATGCCCAGATGCAGTTGGTAGAAAATCATTCCACTCTTGGTTGTGGTGAAAGTTTTGCCAATGGCGTAGTGGAGATCGTAGTGGAAAAAGATGCGATTCTGGAATACTACAAGATCCAGAATGATGCAGCGCATACCAACCAGGTAAGCACTACGCATATCAGGCAGATCGGGAAGAGCTATACACATACGGTAACCATTTCACTGAACGGCAATATTGTTCGTAATAACCTCAATGTAGTACTGGAAGCAGAGCATTGTGAATCGCATTTGTACGGTCTGTATTTTTTGAACGGCAATAGTCATGTCGATAACCATACCGTAGTAGATAATGCGAAACCCAATTGCTTAAGCAACGAGTTATACAAGGGAATTATAAACGACAGTGCCACGGGCGTTTTCAATGGAAAAATATTTGTGCAGCCGCAGGCACAAAAAACAAACGCTTATCAAACCAATAAGAATATTTTGCTTTCCGATGCGGCCAGTGTGAACACGAAACCACAGCTTGAAATTTTTGCTGATGATGTCAAATGTTCGCATGGATGTACCATTGGCCGGCTTGATGAAGAAGGTTTGTTCTATCTGCAATCAAGAGGCATTCACGAAGACGTAGCCCGGTCCTTACTGGTACATGCATTTGCGGTGGATGTGCTGGAGCATATCAAACCGGTTGCTATCCGCCAGTATGTTGATCGATTGATTTCCGAACGATTAGAATTTGATATAGCATGATGCCCTCCCCAACCATACAGAAAAGCCTGGATGTTTATGCCATCCGCCAGCAATTTCCTGTCTTAAACCGTGAAGTAAAGGGCAGGCCCCTGGTTTATTTTGATAATGCGGCCACTACTCAAAAACCACAGGCCGTAATAGATGCCCTGGTGAATTATTATTCCCATTATAATGCAAACATTCACCGTGGTATTCACACGTTGGCAGAAGAAGCAACAGCGGCCTATGAAGCCACCCGTGATGCGGTGCGGCAATTCATAAATGCAGAAACAAGAGAGCAGGTCATTTTTACGAAAGGAACTACTGAGGGCATTAACCTGGTAGCGCAAACATGGGGCCGGCAAAATATTAAAGCAGGAGACGAGATCATTATCTCCACCATGGAGCACCATTCCAATATTGTTCCCTGGCATCTTCTATGTCAGGAAAAGGGAGCGGTATTAAAAGTGATTCCGATTAATGAGCAGGGGGAATTGCGGCTGGATGAATTTGAAAAGTTATTAAGCGATAAAACCAGGTTGGTTGCTATCGTGCATGTCTCAAATGCCCTGGGCACCATTAACCCCGTCCAACAAATTATCCGCCTAGCACATAAGGCTGGTGCCGTTGTTTTGGTTGATGGCGCTCAATCGAGCGTTCACCTGGATATTGACGTGCAGGAAATGGATTGTGATTTCTTTGCCTTTTCTTCTCATAAAGTATATGGTCCTACAGGTGTGGGAGTGTTGTATGGCAAAACGCATTTACTCGAAAGCATGCCGGTGTACCAGGGTGGGGGAGAAATGATTAAAGAAGTATACTTTGATAAAATTACCTATAACGACCTTCCGTATAAATACGAAGCCGGTACGCCTAACATCGCCGATACGGTGGCCTTTAAGACAGCACTGGATTTTACCAGGCAAATGGGAAAGGAAAACATACGCAGGCATGAAAATGAGTTATTGACGTATGCTACTGCCCAACTGGAACAGATTCCGGGGTTGAGAATCATTGGAAGGGCCCGGGAAAAGATCAGCGTTATTTCTTTTGTGGTGGATAAAGTGCATCCGCAGGATATTGGCATTTTATTGGACAATAGGGGTATTGCTGTTCGTACAGGACACCATTGTGCGCAACCGCTGATGGATTGCTATTCCATTCCGGGTACGACAAGGGTTTCTTTTGCCATGTATAACACCAAAGAAGAAGTTGATACCCTGGTAACAGGCCTGCAAAAAACCATAAAAATGTTATTGTAAGGATGACAGAGCAAAAGTCGATAGATGAGATAGAAAATGAAATCGTGGAGGAGTTTTCCTTGTTCGATGAATGGGATGAAAAATACGAATACATCATTGACCTTGGCAAAAAACTACCGCCCCTGGAAGATCAATATAAAAAAGAGGAGAACAGGGTACGGGGTTGCCAGTCGACCGTATGGCTGGTAGCGGATTATAAGGACGGGAAGATCGTTTACAAGGCAGAAAGTGATGCCGTAATTGTAAAGGGACTCATCAGCATGCTGATCCGTGTGTTATCAGGTCATCAGCCTGATGAAATTATTGAGGCCAAACTTGGTTTTATCAAAGAAATCGGCATGATGACACATTTGGCCCAAACCCGGTCCAATGGCTTGCTGGCCATGGTGAAGCAAATGAAGAATTATGCTTTGGCGCATAAAGTAAAAAACAACTCAATAGCAAAATAATGATGGATACAGAAGCATTGAGAGATAAAGTAATTGCGTGTTTGCAAACGGTTTTTGACCCTGAGATCCCGGTAAATATTTACGAGTTGGGATTGATTTACGAAGTATCCGTTTTGCCGATTAATAATGTGCAGATCGTTATGACGCTGACGGCGCCAAGCTGCCCGGCCGCTCAGTCACTGCCTGTTGAGGTGGATCAGAAGGTAAGGCAAATTGATGGTGTGAACGATGTGCATGTAGCTGTTACCTGGGATCCGCCATGGGATAAAAGCATGATGTCTGAAGCAGCCCAGCTGGAATTGGGTTTTCTATAAGTGTGGTAACAGAATTTTGAAATTACATAGCTCAATTTGACAATTTTCGATATTTAAAATATATGAAAATCACGGCGCAGGAAGAATATGGTTTAAGGATACTGATCCGCATTGCTTGTTGCAAGGACGAGACCGGCATGAGCATTCCGCAGTTAAGCGAAGCGGAAGGCATAACAACTCCCTACGTAGCCAAATTAACCCGTCTTTTGCGCCTGGCAGGTTTTATTAACAGCACGCCCGGTTACAAAGGTGGTTATGTATTAGCCCAGCCTGCCAAAGAGATCAATATCAATAAAGTGCTTAAAGCCCTGGGCGGTAGTTTATTCGACACAAGCTTTTGCTCCTCACATGCCGGCTCCATGAAGATGTGCACACACTCTGTAGATTGCTCTGCCCGGTCCTTGTGGCAGATGGTTCAATTCAGTATCGACCAGATATTGGATAAGATTTCTTTACACGACCTGGTAAACCCGGAAACCGAATCTGCCAAAGTATTGGTACAGATTATGGAGGAGAACAAGGTCGGACTTCCCTGATTTTTCAATAGTTACCGGATAACTCAATTTTAGGAAACGATCCTCCGATAGCCATTGCCTTAGAAAAATTATTTTTCCGGGTGAGTTTTTCATGCACCTTAATCAGAACCTGGTTTTGACAACTTTCCCTTACCACAACAAAAGGAACATTACCGTATTTTATTGCTGAAGATTTGTAAATTGAATTATCATTTCTGTCTTAACCGCAGCTATGGATAATGTCGGTATTATTGTTCTTTTATTGTTTGGAGTCACCTTCCTTGCACTGCTTAGTAATAGGTATAACTTCCCGTTTCCTATTGTCCTGGTCCTGTCAGGTTTGGTTATTTCCTTCCTTCCCCGACTTCCCTCTGTTACGCTCAGGCCCGAAGTTGTCTTTTTGATTTTTTTGCCGCCGCTTTTATACGAGGCTGCATGGAATACAAGCTGGAATACATTTAAAGCCAATTTGCGGTCTATTACCCTTGCCTCTGTTGGGCTTGTGTTTTTTACTACTATAATTGTAGGGGTAATGGTATATAGCATGATCCCTGGCTTTAGCTGGCCCCTCGCTTTTTTACTGGGAGCTATTATTTCACCACCCGATGCTATAGCAGCCATATCGGTTACAAAAGGTTTGGGCCTTCATCCCCGCATTGTCACCATTCTGAAGGGGGAAAGCCTGATCAATGATTCCAGCGCCCTGGTGGCGTATAAATATGCATTAACAGCTATTCTCGCCGGAAGTTTTTCTTTAGGCTATGCAGGGCTGGATTTTCTTAAAGTATTTCTGGGTGGCATTGCCACTGGACTGGCTGTAGGGTATATCATGTACCTTATCCATACGCGGTTTGTCTGCGATTCAATCATCGAGGTTACCCTTACTTTTTTAACTCCTTTTGCTTCTTATTTACTTGCCGAACGGTTTCATTTTACGGGTGTATTGGCGGTTGTTACTACGGGCCTTTATCTTTCCTTCCGTTCTTCCGAAATGTTTACCCACAGGTCCCGTATACAAACATATGCCGTGTGGGAAGTAGTCAGTTTTATGCTGAACGGTTTGGTTTTTATATTGATGGGGCTTCAGTTAAAAACAGTGGTGCAGGATTTTGATCGTTCTTACCTGGTACAACTTATTGGTTATGGCATAGCGATCGGAATAGCGGCTCTTATTATCCGGTTTATATGGACCATTCCGGCAGCCATGCTACCACGGTTTCTGAGTAAGCATGTCAGGGAAACGGAAGAATTTGACCCTCGTAACATACTGGTATTTACATGGGCGGGTATGAGAGGGATTGTTTCTATGGCAGCTGCCTTATCCCTTCCTTTTACCCTAAAGGACAAAATGCCTTTTCCGTATCGTTCTGAAGTTGTTTTTCTTACCTTTTGTGTTATTCTTTTTACGCTCATTTTCCAGGGGCTAACCCTTCCTTCCCTCATCAAAAAACTAAAGCTTCCAAAATATTCCATACTTGCAGAAGAATATAGCGTACGGACACAACTTATCAGCTCCATGAAAGAACATATTGATAAAGAACTTTCTCACCTGGGCGAAGATGTTCGTTCGATGCTGCATCAGAAATATGACGGCAGAAATACCTTGCTTCAACAAACCAACCTCCCCAAAGATGTAAAAAAAGGAGTCAATAAGGCTACGGCAATTTTTAACCAGTTTGCAGAAACCGAATTGGAGCTTTTGGATGTTGAACGATCCAGGGCGGATGTTCTGCGCAAAACAGGTAAGGCCAGTGAAGAAGTCATTCGTAAAATTGAAAGAGAAATTGATTTGGAAGAAAGCCGGTTGCGGCTGGAGCTTTATACCGATTAGTATATCTGTAAAGGCTATATGTTTTTGCTTAGACTTTATTTCTCCGATAAAATTATTTGAAGCAAACATGAGATGTAAGTAAATTGTATGCGCACAAGGAAATGAATTACAAATTGAAAGAGTAATACCATGAAAATAAAACTGAGATCACTTTGGCCGCAGGTCATTTTCCTGTTGGCGTTTTCTCCCGCCATTGCTTCTGCTAACCCTATTGAAAAAGCAGATAGCATTTCCATTGAAGGCCGGTGGGACATGACAATTGATATGGAAGGGAAGCCTTCTCCTTCCTGGCTGCAGGTGCGGCACTCCGGCTTTCATACTTTGGTGGGGGAATGGGTAGGCGTATCGGGAAGTGCAAGGCCCATCTCCCGGGTGCATTTCAGTAACGGCAAATTCAACTTTTCGCTGCCGCCGCAATGGGAGCAGGGCGAGAAGGATCTTGTCTTTGAAGGCAACGTGCAGGGTGATGGTTTAACAGGCACCGTGGTTTTTCCCGATGGAAAAAAATATAACTGGACCGCCGTTCGGGCTCCTTCGCTCAGGCGCACGAAAGCACCCGTTTGGGGTAAGCCGGTTCGTCTTTTCAATGGAAAGGATTTACAAGGCTGGCATGCTTTAGGTGATAATCAATGGCAGGCGGTAGAGGGTGTCCTGCGCAGTCCTAAATCGGGCTCCAACCTGGTGACGGAAGCCAGCTTTACAGACTTTAAACTGCATATCGAGTTTCGTTATCCGAAAGGCAGCAATAGCGGCGTTTACCTTAGAGGACGTTACGAAGTGCAGATTGCCGACAGTAAGGGCCTGGAGCCTTTGCCCGGAGAGCTGGGCGGGGTGTATGGTTTCCTGGCTCCTGTGGAACAGGTAGCAAAAGAAGCAGGCCAGTGGCAATCCTACGATATTACGCTTGTGGGCAGAATGATAACGGTAGTGGCCAACGGCAAAACGATCATTTGTAACCAGGAGATCCCCGGAATTACAGGCGGCGCCCTGGATAGTAAAGAAGGTGAACCAGGTCCGCTGCAATTACAAGGCGATCATGGTCCTATTGAGTATCGGAATATTATACTTACGCCGGCTAAATAACCGGTAAGGCAAGTTGCACATCCATGAAAGTTTGATTTTTTAATACTCTTGAAACCTGCTTTGGGTTTAGAGAGAAGAAGCTTTTAGTGGTTTATAAGAAACCTTCAGGCGTCCCTAAAATAAAAAATCCTTGTCAATTCTACTGACAAGGATTTTTTATTGGTGCCCGAGACTG
>CBHTSW010000026.1:0-65121 GCA_966095395.1 uncultured bacterium
TCTGGTCTATAGTTGATAGTTTCTGGTTGATTATAGGCTGTAATTTTTTACTATGTTTTGCAAATAAAATACCGGCTATATGAAAATGGTGAGAAGGCCTGTTGCTTTATTGACCAGGGCTTAAGTTCAGCACATCTTTCATTTCAAAAACACCTTTTTTGTTCTCAATGTATTCCGCTGCCAGCACCGCCCCCAAGGCAAAGCCTTTGCGGCTGTGCGCAGTGTGGACGATCTCTATCTCATCCACCTCAGAAGCGTATTTCACATAGTGGGTGCCGGGCGCCGGATCTACTCTTTCGCTAATGATGGAAAGTTCTTCGGGGGTGGTAGCGGCCTTATTGATCCAGTTTTTTTTACGGGACAGATTGGCAAGCACGCCCTCTGCCAGGGTTACCGCTGTGCCGCTGGGTGCATCTTTTTTTTGCGTGTGATGAATTTCCTTCAGGGTTACGTCATAGTCAGGATGTGCATTCATCAGCCTTGCCAGGTATTTATTCACTTCAAAAAAGATATTGACGCCAATACTAAAATTGCTGGTGTGTAAAAAAGAGCCCCCTTTCTGCAGGCAATATTGTTTCATCGCTTCCAGTTTCTCATTCCAGCCGGTAGAACCGCTTACGGTGGCAATGCCAAAGTCAATGCATTTTTTTACATTCCCGTAAGCACTGTCTGGCCCCGTAAATTCAATGGCGACATCGGCCGCTGCTATGTTTTCTTTTGTAAATTCTTCCGTATTATCAATATGAATTTTTAATACAACCTGGTGGCCACGTTCAATAGCTACCTCTTCAATCATGTGTCCCATTTTCCCGTAGCCGATTAATGCGATTTTCATACTTTTAGTTTATAGCACGAATTAAAGTGAATTAGACCAATTATGTTCCTGAATTTTTGAACAGGCTCTTGATGGTGCCAACAAACTTGTGTCATTATTTGAAAGCTACTACAAGGCTTAATCCTGTAGTGCCGGCCATTTGGCTTGGCCCGAACCTAAACCGGAAACTAAGGTCCGGACTTACATCAAAGGCTTTTAAATGGGCGTCTACAGTAGCGTCTACTACGTTCAAGCCCCATAGCAGGACGAATACCAAAGCTGAGTAATCAATATTTCTGCGGTAGTAATCGCGGTAAGTTCTTAAGTCGTTTTCACGAAGGACCCGAAGCTCTGGTTTTATTTTTCTATAGTTGGTTGAATCTCCCGGAATTGTTTGTCCATTTACCACTCTTGGTTGCGCTTCAATAGTTGCTTTATAAGCAAATCTAAAGTCCTTGTAATTTTGCAAATTGAATACAAACACACCGGCCGAAACGCCCAGGGCCCCGTACACTATGGGTATCTTCCAGTATTTTTTGTTGTAAAACTGTCCCCAACCCGGAACAAGTGCAGAGCGGATCGCTGCTTTTTTGGGGGAGTGGCGCAACAGCACCGAATCGACCTTGCTTTTATTGCTGACCACAGGGCTGTCCACCTTGGGTAATGTATCCACCACCATACGGGGCCTGGTGGAATCGAAAGTGGCAGGATTTTTTGTTGAATCTACCTGGCAAAAACCAACTGATGCCTGCAATAAAAAAAGGAAAAAGAGTACAAATTGTATTTTATATGTGGTGTTATTATTCAATACTCACATTCATTTGATCCAATAATTTATTCAGCTCTTCCAAAGAATAATAGTCAAAAGTAATCTGACCGCTTCCATTTTTGCTGTGCTTTAACTTCACCCTTGTGCTAAAATGCGAAGCCAGTTTATCTTCCACTTTTTTGTAGCCTTCCGGTAAAGAACTGGCCACTGGTTTTTTGCCCTCTTTTTCTTTGTATAAAGCCCTTACCAGGTTTTCTGTTTGGCGAACAGAAAGGTCCTTGGATTTGATCTCATCGAAAATGTAAAGTTGTTTATCAATGGTATCCACGTTGATCAAAGCCCGTGCATGTCCCATGCTGATCTCGCCATTGCGAACCGCTACCTGGATATCCGGCGGAAGTTTTAAAAGCCGGATGTAATTGGTAACGGTGCTGCGGTCTTTTCCCATTCTTTCTGCCACCTGTTCCTGTGTATGATCCAGTTCTTCCATCATACGCTTGTAGCTAAGCGCCACCTCCATGGCATTTAGATCTTCCCGCTGCAGGTTTTCAAGCAGTGCCAGCTCCAGCAATTCCTGGTCGTTGGCCTGGCGGATGTAGGCCGGGATATCTTTCAACCCCGCCAGTTTAGCCGCCCTCCATCTTCTTTCACCGGAGATCAGACGGTATTTGTTGCCATGAAGTTTAGAGACAGTGACGGGTTGTATAATGTCGTGCAGTTTGATGGAACTAGCCAGTTCCTGCAAAGCCTGTTCGTCAAAATCCTTACGCGGTTGCTTGGGATTGGTTTCAATATTTTCTACAGGCAAACGCATAACACCGGTAGCGGCTTCCACTACCTGCGGTTTTATTTGCCCCGCCGTATTTTTCAGGTCAGAATCAATACTCTGTAAAAGCGAACGAATGCCTTTACCCAAGGCATCTTTATTTTGTTTTGGAGTGGTCATTAATAATTTAAGATTTAAGATTTCAGCTTCAGATGGTTCCGACCGCTGAAAGCAAAGTTAGCTATGGTGCCTGTTAAGAAATCTGCAATCTGCCCGCCGTTCTACAATTCAATGGTTCTTTCCTCCTGTGGAATCTTTGTCAAGTTGTTTTTTTGAAGGATTTCTTTTGCAAGATTCAGGTAATTCATTGATCCCTTGCTATGGGCATCGTACAGAATTACCGGTTTGCCAACGCTGGGGGCTTCACTCAATCTGGCATTACGATGTACAATGGTGCTGAACACAATATCTTCAAAATGGCGGCGCACTTCAGCTACCACCTGGTTGCACAAACGCAGGCGGCCATCGTACATGGTCATTAAAATGCCTTCAATAACCAGCGCTGTGTTCAAGCGGCTTTGAACAATTTTAATCGTATTCAGCAGTTTTCCTAATCCTTCCAGGGCAAAAAATTCACATTGCACCGGAACAATCACAGAATCGGCAGCCGTTAAAGCATTAACCGTGATCAAACCAAGAGATGGAGAGCAGTCCACAATGATGAAATCGTATTCATCCCTGACGGCTTCGATCAATTGTTTCAGTACCATTTCCCGGTTGGGGTAATTGATCATTTCTATTTCAGCGCCTACCAGGTCAATATGGGAAGGAATAAGGTCAAGGTTCGGAATATCGGTTTTTAAAATGACGTCCCTGGCTTCAGCATTATTCACCATGCAGTCGTACAGGCTTTGGGTTATGTTCTGAAGGTCGAACCCCACACCTGTGGTGCTGTTTGCCTGCGGATCGGCGTCCACCAATAAGGTCTTGTATTCCAATACGGCAAAAGAGGCAGCTAAGTTAATGGCTGTAGTGGTTTTTCCTACACCGCCTTTTTGATTGGCAACTCCTATAATTCTGGCCATTTACGTGCAATAAGTTTTATAAATCAATGCTTTCGCCAATACCTGGAAGAAATAAGTTCAACCCTGCATCTTTAAAAGCTTTTTTTACTTTTTCGTGGTCAATTTTTATAAATCCAAAGGTGTCGTAATGCACCCCTACAATATTTTTGCACCGGATCATTTCAGCGGCAAGGATGGCGTCTTCATAGCCCATGGTAAAATTGTCGCCAATGGGAAGAACGGCAAAATCAAGCCTAGCCCAGCGGGGAACCAACTGCATATCCATGGTAAGCGCCGTATCGCCACTGTAATAAAATGATTGGTCACCCGCGGTTACAATAAAACCCATGGGGTTACCACCATAGCTACCATCAGGCATGGCCGAGGAATGAATGGCGTTGGTACACTTTACCGTTCCAAAATCAAAGGTCCACCTGCCGCCCGTGTTCATCGGGTGATATTTTTCCACCCCTTTTTTATTCAGCCACTCTACCAATTCAAAAGCGCCTATTGCGGTAGCTCCTGTTTGCTTTGCCAGAGTTACACAATCTGCCAAATGATCGGCATGGCCATGGGAAGCCAGTATATAATCGGCCTTGATGCCGGCTAAACTGATGTGCTTAGCTAGCTCATTGGGTGTAATAAAAGGGTCAAAAACCAGGTTTTTTCCTCCTGCCACTACAGCAAAACAGGATTGTCCATAATATGTCAGCTTCATAATGTCCGTTTTCCTGATGTTGGCAAAAATAAGGTTAATGCCGGCAAAAAGAAGATCGGGGAAAGATAATCTATGGCATTTATAAAACTTTAGATATTTGCATGTTATATACATAACTATGCGAAGCTCACCTACATGGCTCATATTGGCAGGCCTGATGCTGTTATTGGACCTTTACGTATTCCAAATAATTAAATTGGTTTCGCAGTCGGCGGGGCCAAGAATACGGTCGATTATTTATGTTTCTTACTGGTTTATTTCAGTAATGGCTCTTGTTGTACTGTTTCTGCTGCCCTTATTTGAAAATTTTCCCCGCAGTGTCAGAAGTGTCCTTTTTGCTGTGACCATTGGTTTGTTCCTGTGCAAACTCATTGCCTCGGTTTTCTTTTTGGTCGATGATATCCGGCGGGGCATTCAATGGATGGTGGGTAAACTTTTTTTCAGGAACACAGAGGGGGAGGATATGGAAAGCGGGGAGGTGTCCCGTTCGGTTTTTTTAAGCTGGCTTGGATTGGCTGTTGGCGGAAGCCTCTTTACCTCCCTGGTCTATGGTTTTTCCAATAAATACAATTACAAAGTAAAAAAGGTGAGCTTAAAATACCCCAACCTGCCAGAGTCGTTCCGGGGACTTAAGATTGCCCAGCTTTCTGATATTCACAGCGGAAGCTTTACCGACAAAGCAGCCGTGCAAAAAGGCGTGGAAAAAGTGCTGGCGCTAAACCCCGATCTAATTTTATTTACCGGTGACCTGGTAAATAATACTGCCGATGAAATGGCAAGCTATATTGAGGTCTTTGGGCAGCTGAAAGCACCCATGGGTGTGTATTCTGTTTTAGGCAATCATGATTACGGCGATTATTACAATTGGCCGGACCTGCATGCAAAAAAGAAAAACCTGGACCATCTTAAACAGGTACATCAGCAAATGGGCTGGCGCCTGCTTTTAGATGAGCATGTGCCTTTGGAAAGGGAAAATCAGCAGATAGCACTGATCGGTATTCAGAACTGGAGTGCTTTAAAACGGTTCCCCCGGTATGGAAACTTAAGCAGGGCTTATGAAGGGGCAGAAAAGTACCCTTTTAAAATTCTTATGAGCCACGATCCGACACATTGGGATGCAGAAGTCCGTCCCAAGTTTCCGGATATAGACCTGATGCTGGCCGGCCACACACATGGAATGCAATTTGGTGTAGAAATTCCATGGTTTCGATGGAGCCCGGTACAATATGTGTATAAGCAATGGATGGGGTTGTATGAAGAAGGCGCCCAAAAGTTGTACATCAATCGCGGGTATGGATTTATTGGTTATCCTGGCAGAGTGGGCATTTTACCGGAAATAACGTTAATTGAACTCAGTTAATTCAACAATAATGATTTTCCATCATTTAAAACCTGTTAAACGTTTTATACGTATTTACGTCTATGGGTTTACTTTTCCAATGAAAAAGGAAATTTGCTTAAGCATGCATAAAAAAATATTTTTTTTGACAATCGTATGCGTTTCCCTGTCCGGTTTTTCATTGGCGCAAAAGCCCGGCAAGCAGCAGCATGTCCTGGACACCTCGTTTACAGATTACGATGTGCTTTTTACCGAATTGGATGCCTTTCTTGATTCTTTGATGACGCCGAGGGATTTTATGTTGATCAATGTAGGGGTAACCAGTGGTTATTTTAATTACGAAACCAACGAAAACGATTTACTGGAGCCCGTAAAAAAAGCGGTGTACAGTCCTTCCATTGCGTATTATGGCAAGTCGGGTCTAGGCATCAGCGCTGCTGCCAACATCATGCACGACGGTCAGAAAGTCAATCCTTATCAATACAGCGTAGCCGGATCTTACGATTATATAAAAAACAGGAAATTTATCACCGGGGTTTCCCTTACACGTTTTTTTACAAAAAACGACCTGCCTTTTTATACCACTCCATTGCAAAACGGAGCTTATGCTTATTTCACCTACCGCAATTTTTGGGTGAAGCCTACCGTTACCGCAAACTATGGCTGGGGAAGCCGCTCAGAATATACGGAGAGGCAGGAACGCATTTCAGCCATTCGTTTAAGGCCAAGGGGATATACCCGGATAAACACACAGGAAAGCATAAACGATTTTAATCTCACCACATCCGTTCGCCATGATTTTTATTGGCTGAACCTTTTGAGTAGCAATGATTTTGTTAGGGTGTCGCCACAGATCAGTTTTACAAGCGGTACGCAAAAGTTTGGTATCAACCAAAACTCCAGTAGTTATGCTACCATAAAGGGCTCCAGTGTACAGGTTTTGTACAATTCGGAAAATGTTTACCTGGACGATACGATGCGTTTTCAACCACTTTCATTAACTGGGTTTTTAAAAACCGAATACTCTGTGGGCAAATTTTTCGTTCAGCCACAAGTTCTTTTCGATTATTACTTTCCTGCAAAGGAGGGGAACTTTTCCACTGCTTTTTTATTGAACGCCGGTGTTATTTTTTAGTTGTTTATTTTTTATTTAACAACATGTGATTTTACATGGCATTAATCTTGACTTCTTATAAGCAAATAACAAACTTCAGTTTATGAAAACGAAAATTTATGTTTTGATTGCTTGTGTATTATTTACCCAGGCAGCAATGGCGCAATTTAATTTTGGAATTAAGGGCGGCGTAAACATCACCAAGATAGATGATAAGGCCTTCAAAGACCAGTTCAGGTATGGTTACCATGCGGGTGCCTTTGTAGAGATTGGGTTAGGGAAAATGTGGGGTATTCAGCCTGAAGTTTTATTTAATCAATATCAAACAAAGGTAGATACTACCCTCGCCAACATCTGGAATCCTCTTAAATCCGGCCAGGACGCAAAACTGAATTATTTATCCATTCCTATTCTGCTGAATTATAAACTGGCCAACATTCTTTCGCTTCAGGCCGGGCCCCAGTTTGGCGTACTGATTTCGCAGGATAAAAATTTATTGCAAAACGGGCAGGATGCCTTTAAAAAAGGCGACTTTTCTTTGCTGGGTGGCGCTCAGCTCAATATCAGTAAAATTCGCTTATCGGGCCGTTATGTTGTTGGGTTGAATGATATTAGTGACGTAAGCAATCAGAGCAAGTGGAAGAACCAGGGCTGGCAGTTATCCGTAGGGCTGGCCTTATAAATTGGCTTGTAAAAATTTTTAAATCCCTCTGTAATCAGGGGGATTTTTGTTTTTCTGCCAGTTAGGCATTTTCTTGTTGGTGGCACTAATCTTGAAGACCAGCAAATCCTTATGTAAATTTGCACTCTTGCATTAAACTGTATTTAAATATTAAAAATTATTCCGAGTGAATTTTAACCAGAAGTCAGAAGAAGAAATGGATTTTATTCCCATCATTCCTCTAAATGAAACGGATGCGGATGCTACAGAAAAAATTGATATACCCTCTGAATTGTGCCTGTTGCCCCTGCGTAATACGGTTCTGTTTCCCGGCGTAGTATTGCCTATTACCGTAGGGCGGGATAAAAGTATTAAGGCGGTTACCGATGCTTATAAAACACACAAATTAATTGGCGTGGTGGCGCAAAAAGACAGTTCCGTTGAAGATCCTGTGGCCAAGGATTTAGAAAATATCGGAACGGTTGCCAAAATTGTGAAACAAATAAAAATGCCCGATGGCGGAACGACCATCATCATTCAGGGGAAAAGCCGTTTCTCTATAGATACCATTACTGCTGAAGAACCGTATTTCAAAGCCAGTATAAAAGTTATAGAAGAAGATGAAATTCCAAAGGACCCGGATTTTGAAGCTTATGTATCCAATATAAAGGACCTGGCTACGGAAATCATACAGCTCTCGCCAAATATTCCAACAGAAGCCTCTGTCATCCTGAAGAACATTGAAAGCCCTTCCTTTCTGATTCATTTCGTTTCCAGTAATCTTACCATTGAAATCAGGGACAAACAAAAACTGCTGGAACTTAATAATATTCATGAAAGAGCGGACCTTTTGATGCAATTCCTTCAAAAAGAATTGCAGTTTGCCGAGTTGAAAAACAAGGTGACCAATAAAACAAGGACAGAGATTGATAAGCAGCAAAGAGAATATTTCCTGCAGCAGCAATTAAAGAGTATTAAAGAAGAATTGGGTGGCGATCCGAACGAAAGAGAAATAAAGGAATTACAGAAAAGATCGGAAAGTAAAAAGTGGCCGGATACAGCGAAGGAGGCCTTCAAAAAAGGAATTGAAAAGCTCGAAAGAATGCACCCCAGCACTCCGGACTATTCTGTTGTGTACAACCATTTAGACCTTTTGCTGGATCTTCCCTGGCTGGATTATACAGAAGATGTGTACGATCTTGAAAAAGCCAAGGAAATCCTGGATCATGATCATTATGGCATGCAAAAGATCAAGGAAAGAATATTGGAATACCTGGCGGTTTTAAAATTGAAGGGCGACATGAAAAGTCCCATCCTTTGTTTTTACGGCCCTCCCGGGATTGGAAAAACATCGTTGGGAAGAAGTATTGCCAATGCCATAGGAAGAAAATATGTGCGGTTAAGCCTGGGCGGTATTCATGATGAAAGTGAAATTCGCGGTCATCGCAAAACCTATATCGGCGCTATGCCCGGAAGGATTGTGCAAAATATCCGGAAGATTCAATCGTCCAACCCGGTGATGATCCTTGATGAAATTGACAAAGTGGGAAATGATTTCAGGGGCGATCCCAGCAGTGCTTTGCTGGAAGTTTTAGACCCGGAACAAAATCATTCTTTTTATGACAATTACCTGGAGCTGGAATATGACCTGAGCAAGGTGTTGTTCATTGCCACAGCCAATAATTTGCAAACGATTCAACCGGCTTTGCGTGACCGTTTGGAAATTATTGAATTGAGTGGGTATGCCGTAGAAGAAAAAATTGAGATAGCAAAGCGTCATCTCATTCCAAAGCAGAAAGAAGCACATGGTTTGAAATCCACGAAGTTCAGGTTCTCCGATAAAGTTTTAGAAAAGATCATCCAGGATTATACAAGAGAAAGCGGGGTGCGGGAATTGGACAGGCAGTTAGCGGCAATCATGAGAAACCTGGCAAGGCAACTGGCCATGAATGGAACGATTCCCTCGAGCCTTACTGTAGAAGATATTGAAAGAATTTTGGGCCGGTCAAGGTATAGCAATGAGATGTATAAATCAGCAAATATTCCGGGCGTGGCGGTAGGACTGGCATACACGTATGTTGGTGGTGATATTTTGTTTATAGAAGCATCGTTAAGTGATGGCAAACCTGATTTGAGACTAACGGGCAACCTGGGTAATGTAATGAAAGAGAGTGCCGCTACAGCACTGTCCTATTTAAGTGCCAATGCCCGGAAATACGGTATTGATCCTGCACTTATTGAAAAGAAAACAGTGCACATACATGTGCCCGAAGGCGCAGTGCCAAAAGACGGACCGAGTGCCGGTGTTACTATGCTGACAGCTTTGGCTTCGGCGTTTACAGGTAAGAAAATAAAACCCTATTTGGGAATGACCGGGGAAATTACATTGCGTGGCCAGGTGTTGCCCGTAGGCGGCATCAAAGAAAAAGTATTGGCGGCAAAACGGGCCGGCTTAAAGGATATTATACTTTGCTGGCAAAATGAAAAAGATGTGCAGGAGATAAATCCCGAGTATATTAAAGGTGTACGTTTTCACTATGTGAAAACCATGAACCAGGTTATTGAAATGGCTTTGCAGGAGTAATTCCGTTGCTTGCTATTTTTATTATTTGCCTGTCTTCAGCAGCGCAGCCTGAGAGAATTCAATATTTAATCGTGCGCAGGTGCTTTATTATATTTTTTCCTTTCTTTTTTAAGCAGCGCTCAAGCCATTGGTGGAGGCGCTGCTTAAAATTTTGAAGGTACTCTTTAACTCAACCCGCTTTTTGCAATGAGGGAGCTTTAACTAAAAAGGCGATATACTTCGAAGGCTTCAGCCAAAGCCGTACCGGCCTGAAGGCCTCTAACTGTGGCCAATGACCTGGAAAAATCTGCATGCATATAATTTTTGTGGACCTGGGATTTATATTGTTGTAAGGCTGTTTGTTTCAATTCCAGGTGAGTGTTATCAATTTTCTCAAAATAGTTCGGTTGAAAACGAAAATTATTCCAGGGAAGTTCATATCCCAACACGTTGCAGTTTTTAAAAGCTCTCAGCCCTTCAGCATAAATAACCTGGTGGTCCTGGTGTAAATCATGTTCTGCCGGAAGGAAAACTGCCTGTGGTTGCAGTTCTCTATTTAATTTAATAAGCCCCTCTAAAATTTCCTGGCGGTGAAATAACAATTTACGTACTTCGAAATCAAAGAAACGCACATCGGTAATTCCCAACGCTTTTGTAGCAGCCGTGCATTCTGTGATTAAGGTGTCGGTTGGAAGGTTGGCAGGAAGTGACTGAGAACAGGTGGAAAAAGCAACGTATGTGATTGCTTTTCCTTGCTCGATGTATTTGGCGATGGAAGCACCGCACCCTAATTCCCCATCATCGGTATGTGGGGCAAGTATTAAAATGTTTTGAGCTTGAAGCATGGTCTAAGATAAATTTATTCCTACTTGATAAGAATGCTTGAATCGGTGTGTAATGGAAAGTCTTGATGAAAAACTGTATTTAAGATCACACGAAACTGGTTGACGTTTGACATGCCTTCGTAAAAGTTTGCATAATTCCTTTCAGGTAAATACACAGCGCTCATGTTCATAAAATAATATTTGACATCTTTTTCATCAGAGGAAAACTCGCGAAAGCCGTGGTCCCCGATAAAAGCTACAATGGGCGGCTTGGCTGACTTGGACAATATTTGGTCAAAAAGCTCAAGCAATTTCATATTGGTGTACTGTAAATATTCGGTGTACTCTTTTTTTAGCGACCAGTTTTTCTCCAGCAATATTTCATAATTATTGTGGTTTCCGTGTTTGTCAAAATAATAAGGGTAGTGGGGCATCATCAAATGTGTATAAATGAATCGGGGCTCCGAGCGGTGCTTGAGTGGTGATGCCATTGTTTTTTCAAACAGTTTCTCAACCCTACTTATGTCTGCCTCTGCTGCATTTTTAAATGCCCATTTGAACTTGTATTTGGTGATCAGGTTGAAGCCAATGTCATCCTCCATTCTCCCCAAGAAGGTTTGAGAGCTGATTGCCTCTTCGCCAACCTGCAAAAACTGGGAATGAACCAAAGGCGGCTTGTCATCAAACCGAAAGATTGAATAATTTTCTGTCTTGTATCTGTTATTCTTTAAAAAAACAAGCAGTGGATTGGCGTTTATTAAAGAGAAACATTGATTCAAGTCTTCTTTGTTTTCCTGTATACTTTTTATGGGCAGATAATCCATCGTAACAATGGAGGCGATAGAATACGGAGTAAGGTTGTAATTGCTTCTTGAGTCTGTTATTATATGAAATCCCCGGGAACGTAATGCATTGAAAAATGCAGAATTGTCAAAATGCAACACTTCACTTAGCTGCTGGTCCCCGGCATATCCATCCGCTACAATAAAATAAATATCCGGCTTTTGACAAGTATCGCATGTGACAGACGTATCGGAGGCCTGCCCGGGCTGTTTATCTCGCGGCAAATGATGCATGGCAAAATTAGCGATGTCAATCACGATAAGTACAAGCAGTAAAGCATTGCAATAACTAGTAAACCTGTTGAAGTTTTTTGGTAGCCGCTTAATAAAAACGAACAAAAAAAGGAGGGAAAAAATACTTACAGGAATGAGGACGCTATATTTTGTGATAAACAAGTTGCCAAAAGAATTTTTAACAGCATCGTGAAAGGCGCCAAAGAAAAAATTAAAACCCATGATCAAAACCGTAAACACAGAAGCTTTTCGCCAGTGTTTCAATGGAAAGGAAGAAATGAAACAAATAGCAAAAGTGATTAGCACATATTTTAAATACAAAATCGCTGCCTCCCCTAAAGAAACAACCGATGTGTTTTCATTATATTCATGAAAAACAAAAAAGAACGGAAGTAAAAAAAGAAAATATTCTTTATGGAACCGCAATTGGGCAATATTAAAGATCATGAGGTTTCATTAAATAAAGTATTCTTTCAGAATCGCCAATTTTTTTCGATTCTATTATCCTGTATTTACTTCCAAAAGCATTTAAAAAATGCTCCTCACAATAATCCAAATACACATCTTTCTTTTGCTGCAACATCAATTGAATTTTATCATCCGCTTTGGGAACGAATTCTATAATAAGATAATTACCCATTGCGGAAAGCATTTGTGCTATGCTTTCAAATGGAAGGTTTTTGCCAATTGCCAGGTGATGGATAACGGCTAAGGCGATTACCAGGTCTGTTTTTACCCTTTGCAAAAAAGAAGTTCTTTCTTGATTGTTTACTCCAATGGCCGGGGAGGGATTGGTAAAGTCCATGATCAATGGAAGAATGCGCGGGATATTATCTTGCTTAACCCGGTTGTAAAGCTGGTTGATGGAATAGTGGTCAAAATCTGCGCTGATGGTATCAATATTTTTTCGCGCAAGTAATTCAGAAAATTCACCCTCATTGGCTCCCACATCAATAGCCGAACGTACCTCAAGACGGCTGATCCAGTTTTCAATAACCTGTTTTTTTTGAACTACATAATCTTCTCTTTGAAAGGCTTCATCGTAATATCCGGACCAAACGCCGGAAGTGGTTTTCAGTGAAAATGATTGAACAGCTTCTTCCAAACTCCTTAAAAGGTTTTTAAGTTTTGTGGAAGAAAATGGTTTTTCTACTCTTGTTTTTTGTGACGGCTTCCCGGAAATACTGGCATGTAAGTGTAAATGCAAAAAAATATTCAGGTTAAACTTGCTTTTTGCAGGCAGTAATTTTTTGGCAATGGCTAATGGAATTCCATCCGGATATCCCAGCAATAAATTTTGAAGTGGCAGCTTCAGGTAGTGCATTAAAGCAAGCGGTGCTAAGAAGTGTTCGCAAAATTGCCGGTACGCAATCCAGGGCTTTGCGGGGTCGTATTTTTCAAAGGATAGCGTGTCAATAAAGATCATTTTTCCTTTGTGCCATTGTACGTTATAGGCTGAAGCATCTTTGAGCATCATTCCATGGTCCATGGCTTCCTTTGCAGCCTGCAAGGTTACCAAAGCTGCATCTTTCAACATGTCAAAGCACCATTCATAGGGATAGGATATGAATGGAATTTTTTCGGGTTCGAGCGTTTGGTGCCAATTGGAAGAGCCGGTAAAGTTGTGATCAATTGTTTTATGGGAGAGCAACAAATTTTTATTCACCAAATGCTGATAGAGGCCGCCGGAAATAAATTGCTCAAAATCATCTTTGAAAAACTGGTTTACCTGGCGGTACAGCGTTTCTTCATGATAAAATAAAAAGCCCGATGGGTCACGATAGGAGGAAGGGTGCTTGATGGTGGAGGGCATCAGGGCGTTTTAATTTTTCTTGAATATCCGGTAATACCAATGTTTAATGTAAGCAACAATATTCTTAAAAAAGAACACAATTCCCAAAGCCCCCGCCACAATGGCCTGCACCAGGTAGCTTCCGCTTCCCGGATCAATATAAATTAAAAATTGTTGCATCAGAAATAGCTTAGTTTGGTTTGGGGACTTAAAGTTAATAAGGTTTCATACATCAGCCGAATGGTTTGCTCAATATCGCTCCGGTGCAACATTTCAACCGTTGTATGCATATAGCGCAATGGAATAGAGATCAACACAGACGGGCACCCGTCATTGGCATAAGCAAAAGAATCGGTGTCGGTTCCGGTACTTCTTGACACCGCCCTTAACTGAACCGGTATGTCTGCTTTTTGAGCCACATCCTCTACCAACTGCAATAATTTATTGTGCACGGCAGGCCCGTAGGAAAGAGAGGGGCCTTTGCCACAACTGGTATCACCTTCCACCATTTTGTTGATCATGGGAGTAGTGGTATCGTGGGTAACATCGGTAATAATGGCAATATCGGGTTTAATGCGGCGGGCAATCATTTCCGCACCACGTAGTCCAATTTCTTCCTGTACAGCATTTACGACATACAGGCCAAAAGGAAGTTTTCTTTTATTTTCTTTCAGAATGCGGGCAACTTCAGCGATC
The DNA here is from genome assembly GCA_966095395.1 of uncultured bacterium. Classification (GTDB taxonomy): domain Bacteria; phylum Bacteroidota; class Bacteroidia; order Chitinophagales; family Chitinophagaceae; genus Flavisolibacter. The sequence goes on from CBHTSW010000026.1 coordinate 14,197, forward strand.
ATAAAACCCCCAATGCGATTGTCAAATGCACGGCCTATGTAATAATCGTAAGCCAGTTCATCAAAGCCATCCTGGTAGGTAACTACGGCGCCTACATGAATGCCTAGTTCTTCTAATTCCTTTTTATTGCGGGCGCCGCAATCCAAAAAAAGGTTTTCCACTTTTGGCACTTGTTCTTTTTCAGCAGTACCGATCCTGGTATGTATGGCTGGCCAGCCAAATACAGCTTTTACGGGTCCTTTTTTGCCATGAATCAGAACTCTTTGCCCTGGTGCTATCTGATGATCAACGCCTCCATTCCTTTTTAAATACATCAATCCTTCATTGGTAATATAATTGACAAACCAACTGATTTCATCCACATGTGCTTCGATAACGACTTTAAAAGAATGGCCAGGGTTCATCACACCTACCGCTGTTCCATAAGGATCCGTAAGTATGTCATCCACGTAAGGTTTTATATAGTCTATCCATAAACGTTGGCCCGTATACTCAAAGCCAACAGGAGAAGGGGTATTGATATAGTTCCTGAAAAAACTTAAAGATGCATCGGTAAGGATTGATTTACCCTTTTTTGCCGCTTTTGCCATGCTTAAAAATTATCGGGCAAATTTAGCTAAAACTATTATTGGTGCCGACAACATCATCAATCCGTCCAGCACAAAGTAATAAAGATAGTCAGAAGTGGTTTTTTTGGAGGGGTTGTAAAGAAAGCATAACAGGATGCCCGGAATGCCCAGAACCAGTATTGTAAAAGCAGAAAGGTATTGGGTTAATAATCCCAGGCTAATAAAGAAAGTAAGTAGGGAACCCCAGAAAATGATATCAATTCCCCGTTCACTTAAAAGCGTTATAAGCGACCTGATCTGGTCTTTCTTATCGCTTTCCCGGTCCCGGTAGTCAAATAAAATACAGATGGCGTAAATAAAAAAGAAGCGGTTTACTACAAACCAAATTTCACCCTCCGATAAATTGGTGTGATAAAGCACCAGCGGCAGCAAGGCCGTGACATGAGCCCATGAAAAAGCTAAAAAAATGGTTTTGCCCACCGCTATTTTTCGAAGGTGCCGGAATAAAGGATATGGAATTTTGGGCGCCGAATATAAAAAAGTAACAAACGCTGTGATACCCAGCCAGAACCAATATTTCAATAAGAAAATAGAGAAAACCCCCGCACCCAGAAGGCCGATAAAAAACAAACCCAGGTGAATATGTTTGTTTTTGATATTCCAGATTACTTTTTCTGTGGGGCCACCTACATTGGGTGGCGTTAGGTACCAATGAAAATTATAACTGCAAACCGTTCCAAAAAACACAAAACCCACTACATTGAAGGATAAAGGCACATCAAACAATACGGCGGTTTGATATACCATTAACACCGCACAACAGGCAATGAATAAACTACTGAATACAAAAAAGTCAAATACTCTTTTTAGAAAATGGTCTTTCTTCAATATTACCGGTTTACAATAATACCCAGGACAGTAGTGTCACTTGTGTTGCCGGCTTTATCACGTACGACAAATTTCAGGTTCATGGTATCGGGTTCGTTTTGTGTCGGTACGCTGCCTGGTATACGTATAGCTGGTATGCCGAACGTCAGGCCAAAGTCATAGTCCAGGTCAACCTGGATGTCGCCCTGGCTGGTGTTTGGAAATGTGGGAATTTTGTAGGGCTGGGCCGGAAGGACTCCAGGTGATTTGAGATTTAGCCGTTCCCGTATAACCCATAAAGAATCACTTACATCCCCTTCTTTATCTGTGAATTCCAAATCTACCCGCAGTGTTCCTCCTTTAGGAACAACCCCTTCGTAATTGGTTGACTTTATTTTGATCTGGGGTTTGGTTTGAAATTTATCTTTGTTGCAGCTAACCACTGCCGCAATTAATAAACAGGAAACAAGAATTCTTTTCATAATTTAACGACTTATCAAATTTACAGGATGAAAGGGGAAATACCTAAAACAGGCGAATTAGAGGAAAAGGTATTTTCCATAAGCAACGAAGAAGCATTCGCTTCTATTGCCTTAGAGGTTTACCATTTTCAATATACTAACAATCCCGTTTACCAAAGCTATTGTAATATAATTGGCCGGACACCGGCTTTTGTGCAGGGAATTGAACAAATTCCTTTTTTGCCCATTTCGTTTTTTAAAACCCATAAAATTGTTTCCACTTCTTTTGAACCTCAACTGGTTTTTAAAAGCAGTGGCACTACAGGAACGGTTCAGAGTACGCATTATGTAAATAAAGCTGGTTTGTATGAAAAAAGTTTTCTTACTTGTTTTGAACAGTTTTTTGGCATCGTGGAGAACTATTGCGTAGTGGGATTACTACCATCCTACCTGGAAAGAGGTCAATCATCTTTGGTGTATATGGTGGATCACCTGATTAAAAAAAGCAGGCATAGCCAAAGCGGGTTTTATTTATATGATTTTGAAAAACTCGCAAAAAACTTAAAGGATTTAGAAAGTTTTGGCCAAAAAACCATTTTGTTTGGTGTAACCTATGCCTTGCTGGATTTTGCAGCCCAATTTCCTCTTTCCTTAAAAAATACCATCATTGTGGAAACCGGTGGAATGAAAGGGCGCCGGCAGGAAATGACCCGTCATGAATTATACGAGGACCTGAAGAAAGCTTTTGGGATAGCCGGCATTCATTCGGAATATGGAATGACGGAGCTTTTGTCCCAGGGCTATGCTGTCAATGGCTTTTTTCGTACACCTGCATGGATGAAGATGGTATTGCGGGATGAAACCGACCCGTTAAGTTTGATTTCCCAACAGGCAACCGCCTCCGGGGCCCTTAATGTAATTGACCTGGCTAACATCTATTCCTGCAGTTTTATAGCTACCGATGATATAGGCAAAAAGCATGCAGACGGAAGCCTTGAAGTATTAGGCCGCATAGACAACAGCGACATCAGGGGATGCAGTTTAATGGTGATGTAAGAAAACAAGGCCGGCTGCAATGACGGCATTAATCTATGGGTTAACCATAATGGCTGCGTCTAAGATTGATAAACGAATATTCGTGGTTAGAAGATCAGCTTCATGTATTTAATTCATAGTCATCTGTTCGGTTTCCTTCCCTTTGCTGGCTAAAAATCTTATATTTAGGAAATCTGACCCCGAAGGCAACCATTTGTGGGAACCTGCGTATTCATTGGTAATCTATAGAGGTTTGGAACCACTGCACACAATTATAAACGGATGCACGCAGAATAATCCGAGAGATCAAAAACATCTCTATGAGAAGTATTATGGCTATTGCCTGAAGGTGGTGTTCCGTTATATTTACCGCTATGATAAGGCCGTGGATGTTGTGAATGATGGTTTTGTAAAGATCTTTCGCAGTTTTTCCCGGTTTGAATACAATACCAGCGAAAACGCTGAAATGATGCTGATGGGCTGGATGCGTACCATTATGATCCACACGGCTATTGACCAGTTGAGAAAAAACAACTTCCTTCCCGAAATCGGGGACATTTCTGAAACTATATGGATGCACGAGGACAAAAGCCAGACATCCGACCGTCTTTTGTTGTATAAAGAACTGGTAAAGGAAATCAAAAAGCTGCCTCCCGCTTACAGAACAGTTTTTAACATGTACGTCATAGATGGCATGACTCACCAGGAAATTGCCGATGTTTTAGGCATTTCTGTGGGAACATCCAAATCAAACCTTTCGAAAGCAAGGGTTATCCTCCAGAAAATTATTAAAAACAACGACCAGGAAGTGAATATATGCACCATGTAAATGACGATATGGATGAAATGTTTCGCAGGGCAGGAAGGGACTATCCATTGGATACAACCGGTGCTGACTGGGAAAAAATTGCTAAACAGTTAAATAATGAAGAGCCGGAGAAACCTGTATCCAAAGGGAATAACCGAAAACTTCTGTGGCTTTTGGTTTTGTTGCCGCTTAGTTTTATTTGCACGCGGTATTTTATAGATAACGGAAGTCCTGTAAAAACTGAAAATAATGATTCTGGTAAACCAACATCCCTTGTGACGGCACGTAAAACTGGTGTGCCGAATCCAAACAATAACAATACATCCCGGCAGGGTAGTGGCCGAAATGCTTCACCAGATGTAAACAAGGCAGCCAACGAGTTAGACCTCGTTAATGATAAAGATTTCTCTGGTAAAGGTTTCTCAGCAGAAAATGTAAAATCAAAAAGAAAATTTGGGGGCACAAACGAAGTATCGGACCAAAGCCGCTTAATGGAAAGCAAAATGCTGTCCAAGCAATCTTTCAATGATGATGAAACTGCTTTTGCGCAGCGGCCTTACTCAGGATTTCCATTAACCTCAAAACAATATCCTTCCTTGTTGATCCCACCAAAATGGACACAGCGGCAGAATATTACAGAGCTATCTTCAATAAGGAAAGAGCAGCAGGAAAATAAAAAGTTTAAAAGATTTTATGCCGGCCTGATGGGCGGAATAGATGCCACCACAGTAAAATTTCAAAAGATTGAAAATGCCGGGTATGATCTTGGGTTATTGCTGGGATACAGTTTTAATAAAAAATGGAGTATGGAAACGGGCATCTTCAGAGATAAAAAATTCTATTACACCGATGGCGAGTATTTTAACACATCTAAAATATACGTGCCCGCCAATAGCAAGATTACTACCGTAGATGGAAACTGCACCATGTGGGAGGTGCCCTTGAGTGTGCGTTATAATTTCAAGTCGTCTGCCAGCAGTACATGGTTTGCAACGGCTGGGGTTTCTTCCTATATTATGAAGGGCGAGAATTACAAGTATGTTTATTACTATGCTGCAACAGGCCAAAGCCGTGAATGGAACAGTTCTTACGATAATTCTTCCAGCCACCTCATATCTGTAGCGCAGATTTCCGGTGGTTATACGCACCGGTTGGGAAAGATTGGGGACCTGCGAATTGAACCTTACCTGAAGCTGCCCCTAAGAGGTGTTGGGATTGGTTCCATGCCCTTACAAAGTGCAGGGGTGCATATTGGAATTACAAAAAGATTATTTTGATTTTTAACAGGAAGCGGCTTAGCCGCATGGTCCTAACAAAAGGTTTGTATTTTACCATCATACCCTCTAAACAAAGCGTAAAGATTTTGCTCGTACAAGGCAATTAGTTTGTTTTGAAAATTTTCAGGGCAAAGCCTGGCATAATGTTTACCAGCATCCATTTCCAAAACAATGCCTCTTTGGGTTACTTTCTTTTGCTTTGTTTTGGCCCATTTACGGGTCGTTATTTTCAGAAGCATATTGTTTAGTGCACAACCGAATTGGTTGTTAAATACGGCTTCCAGGGAGTTTTTAAACAACGACCTTTTTATTTCCTGCAGGTAAGAAACTTTCATGCCGTGATTCGGTAAAAAGTTTTTGTACCATGAATTATCCCGGTAAAAATGTTGAAAAGCTTCTGTACCACGCAGAGGGATAAGGGATGCCACTTCTATAGCGGTGTAAATGTTTTTTTCTTTGATCTGCAGCATTTCTTCATCCGTATAATAGTTTACGCATAATGCATCCAGTTTTTTAAAAAGAAAACGGATCCTCTTAAAACCATGCACAAAACTTCTTGCCAGCCAAAGCCTGTTCCTGGCGGTAATGATAAATAAATCTATAGAGGGGTTTTCATCGGCCAAATTTTTTGAATACGCATCCTGGACCGCAATGCCCCTGACAAAAGGGAAACAGGAAAGCAGGCCGGCTATCTTCTCTGCAGCTACTATCTTTTTCCTGGATTTTATATCACGGGTCCGTCTTCTCAATACCTGTGCGTAGTTTTCTTTTAAGCTGTAAAATTCATCAAACCGCACCACATGATTTTCACCCGTTAGTTTATGCAGTGCATTTGTAAAGTCCTCATAGGAGCAGGCGTTTCTTAAATAAGTAAATATTTCCGGCTGAGTAAGGGGATAATCAAACAGATCGAAATAGGCAAGAGCAGCTAATATGTCACGTTTTACACACAAGTGTAAGTAATTGGGTCATGTATAAAAACGTATGAATGGTTATAAAGGTTGCCACTGTCATTCATACCAAACCGCTTTCATATTGACATAGAAACACGTGAAACAGCAGCCATCAGACGTGAGACAAGCGGGATGATGAAGGAAAAGTTTTTACACCTTTCACGTCTGATGGATAACAACTCGCTGCTGAGTACACACTCGGCCGCCCCGTTAAATCGTCTAATTGATGGATTAAAATCAGCAGGGTGTTTTTCGGCCTTTGTACTCATGCTGGTAATTCTTTTGATCGTTGCAAACTTGTTGACCGAGGAGATGGTTCTGAATAAAGCTCATTTTCGTAATTCTACGATCGGCTCCTTCGTATTAATTGCATAATACGGTTGCGTATTTACGGAGGTATAAGTAAATACCATAAGAAAAAAATAGGGTGATATTGCAATTGTACAGGCCGCTATTACAATGTACATTTGTATAGATGACGATGAGTTATCCAATCCTTTGAAAACCAAAAATTCCTGATCCTAAAACCAAAACAAACCAATACCTAGTCCGAAAAGCCCGTTTGAGATCCGAATCCTAATGAATTCTTTCCAATCCTTTGAAAACCGTACAGGCGTCCGTCCGATGAAAAAACGAATTATCATTAAACGCCTTTACATAATTAATCCCCTCTTTTCAGAGGGGATTTTTATTTTAAACAGCTAACTGTTGTCAATAAATTCCTGGGCAATACTTAAGATTTCCTGAACACTATGGCCAGTATCCTTGGAATGCCGGTTTTATCTTCTTCATCAAAGTATTCATTCACATCAAAGGGCATAAGCCCATGTTTTTTTGCAGCCTGTATAAAATCGGAAATATGATGAGTGAAACATTCCACCACATGCAGGCCATCTTCGGTGTCAAATCTGGCTTTGGAGCCTGAGTATTGTTTAAAAGGATGCAATTCTCCAACATACACAAATCCTCCACGCTTCAATGATTGAGTGGCTTTTCCGAAAACGGGCTCTAGTTTCTCAATGTGTTCAAGCACCAAGCTAAAAGATATAAGGTCATATAACTCTTTGCTAAATGTCCATGGCCCTGTAATATCAGCCTTTATAAACTCAACCTTATCCGAAGTGATCTTTTCTTTTGCTTTGGCCAGCATCTCATCAGAAAAGTCAACGGCGCTTACTTGTCCTGCCTGGGTAATCAGCCATTCTGTATTCTTCCCGGTCCCGCATCCGATTTCAAGGCACCGGTCAAAAGAAATATTTCCCAATGCTATTCGTAAAGCCCTTGCCTCCAGGTCTCTTGTCCTGTTGCTGTTGGTGTCGTATTGCGAGGCCCAGATATCATAAGCTTTTTTTGTATCCATGGTATGAAGATGAGCATCTAAAATAAGCACATAAAAATAACCGGCAGCTATGCTTCTATTTTTAAGCGATCTCTGCAAACCCTTTAAAATTTTTCTTTCATACGGCAGAGTTTTTTTAACGAGTGGGCACTATAGTTGCTTTTGTTGAATCGTTCTTATTAGTACTAACCTTAAAAAAAATACTTGTTATGAAAAAGACGATTCTTTCGTGGCTTTTGATCAGCAGCAGCTTAATGGTATTTGCCCAAATTGATACCACAAGGCAAGCTATGGATACTACAAAACGGGATACTACAAATATGTACAACGCTACTAATCCGACTCGCAATACCGATACAACAGGTGTTCACAATAACATGAATGCCAACGTATCAAGCAACGCATATAATGCCTATGGAGCCAAATCGGTTACCATTCCTTACCGGGCACAATTGAATCTGCAAAAGGATTACCCAATGGCTGCTAATGCCAACATCGCCTGGACCCAAGCAGGTGAATGGTATCATGGAACCTATATGAATAACGGACGGTATTCTCACATCTATTATGACGACAGGGGGAATACCTGGACGGTAGCCCTGCCCGTTACTGAATCCTACGTTCCAGATGATATCGTAAGCAAGGCAACGACAATGTTTGGTCCGGCCATTTACGATCTTACTACTTTAAAGGGTGATAGTGCGCATCCTTCCATTTACCAGATCCGTACGATAGACAACGGTCAGGTAAAGGCACAATGGATTGGTGATGATGGCAGTTCTATAATGGATCCATTCCGCTCAGATGTACAAGTAAATATGAATACCAGCACAAATGCTGCAAAAGATAACAGCAATGTAAACAATGCAGATAGTACACGTGCAAATTCCATGGATAGCATGAATAACATGAACCGGAATAACATGAATAATATGAACCGGAATATGAACAATAACCTGAACCGGAATAACATGGATAGTAATATGAACCGGAATCGCAACATGGATAGCTCTAATAGAATGAATAACTACATGGACAGCTCTGGTAATAATATGAATAGGAATATGCATAACATGGATAGCACTAACCGTAACATGATGGACAGTACCAGGAGCAATATGGATAGTACCAGGCATAACATGGACAGCACTGATCACATGAATTCAATGAATGCCAATCCTTCTGACAGCACAATGAATAATTCGGCAGACAGCACCAGGAGTAATGCAGAAGGTGCAAAAATGAAAATTAAAACCAAAAACAGTGACGGAAAGGAAACAAAAGTAAAGGTCAAGGACGGCCAATTAAAAACAAAAGAAGATTAGTTATTGTTAGTTAGTGGTAATAAGAAATAAGCCCCGCCAAAGCGGGGCTTATCGTTTTTCGTGCTCAATATTAAACAATATAGCCGAAGAGATTGTCGTCCTTATTTAATTCTGTATAATTGATATGATACCGGTTCAGATTTTTTACCAGCAATTCATAATCCTCCCTGGACTGCAGTTCGATGCCCACTAATGCAGGGCCGGTTTCTTTATTATGTTTTTGCATGTATTCAAAACGGGTAATGTCGTCATTTGGTCCCAACACATGATTCACAAATTCTTTTAAAGCACCGGGCCGTTGTGCAAAACGAATAAGAAAATAATGTTTCAATCCTTCATATTGCAATGAACGTTCCTTTATTTCCTGCATGCGGTCAATATCGTTATTGCCGCCGCTGATGACGCAAACAACATTTTTACCGCGGATTTCCTCTGCATACTCATCTAAAACAGCAATGGATAAGGCGCCGGCAGGCTCTACTACCAAAGCGTCTTCGTTGTATAATTTTAAAATAGTAGAGCAAACTTTTCCTTCGGCCACAAGGCGCATGTCATGCAATACATCTTTGCAGATGGCAAAACTAATATCACCAACCCGTTTTACAGCTGCGCCATCAACAAAGCGGTCAACATTTTCCAAGGCAACCGGGTGGCCGGCTTCCAGGGCGGTTTTCATGGAAGGAGCACCTTCCGGTTCCGCGCCAATAATTTTTGTTTGAGGAGAAAATGTTTTAAAGTAAGAGCCTACACCGGCGCATAGCCCACCTCCACCCACTGGTATAAAAACGTAATCCACAGCAGGGAGGTCTTCCAGGATCTCTACGCCAACTGTCGCCTGTCCTTCAATGATCTTATAGTCATCAAATGGTGGTATAAAGGTTAACCCGTTTTGTTCGGTATAAGCTTTGGCTGCAAAGGCGCAGTCGTCAAACGTGTCACCCACCAGTTTTATTTCGATACATTCTTCACCAAAGAACTTTGTCTGCTGTACCTTTTGCAGTGGTGTAATAATGGGCATGAACACAACACCGTTCACACCCAGTTTTCTGCAGCTATAGGCAAAGCCCTGCGCATGGTTGCCGGCACTGGCACATACTACACCTTTCTGTAGTTGATCGGCAGGCAGGGTGCTCATCATATTATAAGCGCCACGCAGCTTGTAAGAACGCACCACCTGAAGGTCTTCCCTTTTCAGGTAAACATGGCAGTTGTACCTTTTGGAAAGACTGCGGCTGAAAGCCAGTGGTGTTCTTGTCACCACCGGCTTTAATCTTTCCGCAGCTTCTTTAAAGTGCAGGTCTGCTTTTCTGGTTGTTGTATTAATCACGATAAAGAGGGGAGGAAAATTTTATTTTTTCTAATTTTTTTTCAAAGCTGTCGCCGGCAGTTCCGGGGGCAACAGGCTCCTGGTTTTCCGGGCGCAGGCTTCTTACTGTTTTACCTGCCTGCCACAATTCACTTTCACGCAGTTCTTTTAATTCTTCTTCCAGTCCAGCCCTGTAATCGGCTTTGCTGTTGCTTTCAATTGATTTTGCCGCTTCTTTTCCGGCCGCTACGCTTTCGTACAATTCGTTGAACACAGGCAGGGTAGCATCACGGAATTTTTTCCACCAGTCCAATGCGCCGCGTTGAGCCGTAGTAGAACAATTGGCGTACATCCAGTCCATTCCGTTTTCAGCCACCAGCGGCATTAATGATTGCGTCAACTCCTCAACGGTTTCATTAAACGCTTCGGAAGGAGAGTGGCCCTTGGCACGCAGTACTTCGTATTGTGCCGCAAAAATTCCCTGGATCGCACCCATCAATGTACCACGTTCGCCGGTCAGATCGCTGTACACTTCTTTACGGAAATCGGTTTCAAACAAATAACCGCTACCTACTGCAATGCCCAGCGCAATCACTCTTTCAAAAGCACGGCCGGTAGCATCCTGGAAAATAGCATAGCTACTGTTCAGTCCGCGGCCCTGTAAAAACATTCTGCGCAGTGAAGTGCCGGAACCTTTTGGGGCTACCAAAAATACATCTACATCGGGCGGAGGTACAATTCCTGTCTGATCATTATAGGTAATACCAAAGCCATGAGAAAAATAAAGGGCCTTGCCGGGAGTTAAATGTTTTTTTACAGTAGGCCACAATTGAATTTGTGCAGCATCGCTTAACAAATAGCAAATGATGGTGCCTCTTTTCAAAGCCTCTTCAATATCAAACAAGGTTTCTCCGGGAACAAAGCCATCCTTTACCGCTTTATCCCATGATTTGGAATTGCGGCGCTGGCCTACAATCACATTGATGCCATTATCTTTTTGGTTCAATGCTTGTCCGGGTCCCTGAACACCGTAGCCAATTACAGCTACTGTTTCGTTTTGTAAAACTTGTTGTGCTTTTGAAAGCGGAAACTCTTCACGAGTCACTACATTTTCTTCCACACCACCGAAATTTAATTTTGCCATTGTTATTGATTTTAAGTTGTTGGTTATTTAATTATTTAATCAGCTTTTTAGCAATTTTATTCGTCCTTCGTTGTGTCGCACTCTTGTACGTTCGGTAATTCTATTCAACAGGTCTAGGGGGCATAGTTCATAGCTTAAGCATACTACGAAGCGTCCATGAACCATGACCTATGAACTATAAATTTCCCTACATCGAAAACACTTCTTCTTTTTTGTCAAGGAATTCATTCTCCACCACTTCCTCTCCGGGCTCTTTTCGTTCAAACTCTTTCAGCTTTTCATGAAAGCCGCTGCTGTTTTTAATGATAGCCACTCTTGCGCTGCGCACAAATTCAATCAACCGAAAGGGTTCCAATACTTTTACCAAAGCATCAGTTTCTTCGCGGTGGCCCGTGGTTTCAAACACAGTGTAATCATGACGTATCACCACCGCTCTTGCACCGTACTGCCTCAGCAATCTTTCTACCTTTACTTTTTCTGCAATTTCATCGGTAGGTACTTTGTACAAAGCAAGCTCCTGCCATACAATTTCATCCGAAGTGTTGTAATACGCTTTTAATACTTCTACCTGTTTTTCAATCTGGCGGCAAAGCTTTTTCACCACGTCTTCCACTTCATTGATCACAATGGTAAAGCGGTGCACACTGTCCACTTCTGATGGGGACGTGTTGAGGCTTTCAATGTTGATCTTTCTTCGTGAAAAAATAATGGCAATACGGTTTAGCAAACCGATCTGGTTTTCTGTATATACCGTTATGGTGAATTCTTGTTTTTGCATATGATGCGTTTAAAAAATTTGTTTATAATGTTCAACAGTGGGAAACGGATCATAAAAATGATGCAGCATTTCTTTCCATTCCCTGTATTCATTACTCTGCCGGAACCCAATGGTATGGTCTTCCAGGTTTCTCCAGCGGACAATCAGCAAGTACTTGTCGGCTTCCTCAATACATTTTTGCAACTCATGTTGAATGTACCCTTCCATAGAAGCGATGATCTTTTGTGCCTCCGCAAATGCCTGTTCAAATTCTACTGATTTTCCTGCTTTGATTTTTAAAAGAGCTATTTCGGTGATCATTTTTGGTTCCCTTTAGTACTGAAAGCCAAAGTGTGCAACGCAACAGAAGCTAAATAGTAGCACGCGTGCTGGTTTCACAATTCCTGGCTTTCATTAAAAAAAATGTTAGCCAGGAAAAGGAGGTAGCTTATACTTCATCCTTTGTCAATACAATCTCTGCCACGCCACGTCCCTGCGGCACCATAGGAAAAACATTGTTTTCTTTTCCTACCATTATCTCCAGCAAATAACTGTCATCGTGTTCCAGCATTTCTTTTAAGGAACTCCTTACTTCTTCTCTTTTTGAAATGCTTTTTCCGGCAATGCCAAAGCCTTTGGCAACCTGTACAAAATCGGGGCTGGTGATATCCACAAACGAATATCTTTTCTCATGGAACAATTGTTGCCACTGACGCACCATGCCCAAAAACTGGTTGTTCAGTATGATGATCTTTACATTGGGCCTGAATTGCATGATTGTTCCCAGTTCCTGCAGGGTCATCTGAAAACCGCCATCGCCAATGATGGCCACTACGGTTCTTTCCGGTGCGCCGTATTTGGCGCCTATGGCCGCAGGCAGGGCAAAACCCATTGTGCCCAGGCCACCACTGGTTACATTGCTTTTTGACTGATTGAACTTTGCATAACGGCAGGCCACCATCTGGTGCTGGCCCACATCGGTTACAATGACGGCATTGCCATTTGTCAATTCATTCAATTCCCTGATAACTTCTCCCATAGTAAGCACTTCGCCGGTTGGGTTCAGTTCTTCATGAACTACTTTTTCTTCTTCTTTCTTTTGAAAGTCTCTGAAACGCTGCAGCCATTGAGGATAAACCTTTTGCTCCAATGCTTCTGTAAGAAGCGGCAAAGTTTCCTTACAATCGCCCCAAACCGGTACGGTTGCTTTTACATTCTTATCAATTTCAGCAGGATCAATGTCAAGATGAATGACCTTGGCCTGTCTCGCATATTTATCCAAACGACCGGTTACACGGTCATCGAAACGCATGCCGATCGCGATCAACACATCACATTCATTCGTCAATACATTGGGTCCGTAATTACCGTGCATGCCCAGCATCCCTACAGCTTGCGGATGATCGGTCGGTATGGCACTCATTCCCAGGATGGTCCAGGCAGCGGGAATGCCTGATTTTTCAAGAAAGGCTTTAAATTCTTTTTCTGCTTTTCCCAATATCACCCCTTGTCCGAAAATGACAAAAGGTTTTTGCGCTGCGTTGATCAGCTTTGCTGCTTCGGCGATATATTCTTTTCGTACAATGGGCTTGGGCCGGTAACTGCGGATATGATCGCATTTTTCGTACCCATTGTATTCAAACAACTGCAGTTGTGCATTCTTTGTAATGTCGATCAACACCGGTCCGGGCCTTCCGCTTTTGGCAATGTAAAATGCCTTGGCCAGCACAGAAGGGATTTCAGTGGCATCGGTCACCTGGTAATTCCATTTGGTAACCGGGGTTGTGATGTTTATAACATCTGTTTCCTGGAAAGCATCGGTGCCAAGCAGGTGTGCAAATACTTGTCCGGTGATGCATACAAGGGGAGTACTGTCAATTTGCGCATCGGCCAGGCCGGTAACCAGGTTGGTAGCCCCAGGCCCGCTTGTGGCAAACACCACGCCTGCCTCGCCGGAGGTTCTTGCATACCCCTGCGCTGCATGAATGGCGCCTTGTTCGTGACGGACAAGAATATGTTTTAACCTGTCATTGTAATCGTACAAAGCATCGTAGATGGGCATGATAGCACCACCGGGATAACCAAAAATAGTATCGACACCTTCGGCGATCAAAGCCTGAAGTACGGCCTCACTTCCGCTCAGGGATGTTGCCGGTTTTTTGGTTATTTTCTTTTCTTCAACTTCCAGTGTTTGCATACTTGCTATTTAAAGTGTTCAATAATTAATGATTAAGTCTCAACTCTCATCCGTCACACAACCCTTACTTGCATCTTTTACAGAATGCGCATATTTAAATAAAACGCCTTTTGTTGCTTTGAGAGCCGGTTGCTTCCACTGCTTTTTTCTTCTTGCCAGTTCTTCGTTTGATACGTTTAGCGTGATCGTATTTTTTACGGCGTCCAGTTCAATCCTGTCATCATCCTGTACCAGAGCAATCACGCCACCATCATAAGCTTCAGGTGTAATGTGACCCACCACAAATCCATGAGTGCCGCCGCTGAATCGTCCGTCGGTAATTAAGGCAACCGATTTCCCCAAACCGGCACCAATGATGGCAGAAGTAGGTTTCAGCATTTCAGGCATGCCCGGGCCGCCTTTGGGACCAACATATCTTATCACCACTACATCGCCTGCTTTTATCTTTCCTGAATTGATGCCGTTGATCAATTCAAACTCGCCGTCAAATACTCTTGCGGGGCCCTCGAAACGTTCGCCTTCTTTTCCGCTGATCTTGGCCACGCTTCCGCCTTCTGCAAGATTGCCATACAGGATTTGTAAATGACCCGTTTGTTTCAGCGGGTTTTGAACAGGATGGATGATATTTTGTTTTGAAAAATCAAGACCGGGAACCGCAGATAAATTTTCTGCAAGGGTCTTTCCTGTAACCGTTAAGCAGTCGCCATGTAAAAAACCTTCCTGCAATAAATATTTCATTACAGCCGGAACGCCACCATGTTGATGCAGGTCCTGCATGAGGTATTTGCCGCTGGGTTTGAAATCGGCCAATACCGGAACTTTATTACTAATGGTTTGAAAATCATCCTGCGATAATTCTACGTTCACGCTTTTTGCCATGGCAATCAAATGCAGAACGGCATTGGTAGAACCGCCAAGGGCCATGATCACGGTTATTGCATTTTCAAATGCCTTCCGTGTCATGATATCTTTTGGCTTGATATCTTTTTCCATCAGGTTGCGGATGGCCTTTCCTGCATCCAAACACTCTTTCTTTTTTTCTTCACTTATGGCCGGATTGGAAGAAGAGTAGGGAAGGCTCATGCCCAGGGCCTCAATGGCAGCAGCCATCGTGTTGGCGGTATACATGCCGCCGCAGGCGCCAGCTCCCGGACAGGAAGCTTTTATTACACAACGGAAATCTTCTTCGGTGATAGAGCCGGCGATCTTTTGTCCCAACGCTTCAAAGGCCGAAACAATATTCAAATCCTGGCCGTTGTGATGGCCCGGTGCAATCGTTCCCCCATAAACCATAATGGAAGGACGATTTAATCTTCCCATGGCAATGATGGAGCCCGGCATGTTTTTATCACAACCCGGTAAGGCAATCACGGCATCGTAGTACTGGGCGCCACAAACGGCTTCAATTGAATCGGCAATGATATCGCGGCTTACTAATGAATACCGCATACCATCGGTTCCATTGCTCATACCATCGCTAACGCCAATGGTATTAAAGATCAGGCCCACCAGGTCATTATCCCACACACCTTGTTTTACCAGTTTGGCCAGGTCGTTCAGGTGCATATTGCAGGTGTTGCCATCATACCCCATGCTTACCACACCTACCTGGGCTTTGTTCAGATCATTATCGGTTAATCCAATGCCATAGAACATGGCCTGGGCAGCAGGCTGTGTTTCATCCTGCGTAAGGACTTTGCTGTATTTATTTAATTCACTCATGCTATTGTTTCTTCGGGTAAAAATTCTGTTTCTAACACCAATGCTTTATAGGTTTTCTGAATTGTTGCTCCTAACGAATCCTTCCACTGTTTTTTGAAAGGGATGTTGTCTATCGATTCAAGCCCGATGACTTCCGCCGCAGTGCCACAATAAAAAGCGCTGTCGGCGCCATGCACTTCTTCTGGTTGTATCTTTTTTTCAATGGCTTTTATTCCCAGCTCTTCACAAATTTGGAGTACCGTGGCACGGGTGATGCCGGGGAGAATGCTTCCTAACTGTGGTGTATATAAAACGCCATCCTGTTCCATGAAAAAGTTGGCGCCAGGACCTTCTGCTACAAATCCTTCTGTATCCAGCAGCAAGGCTTCATCAAAACCAAGGTCTTTTGCTTCCTGCGTGGCAAGAATAGAATTTACGTAATGCCCGGAAACCTTGGCCGCCACTTTAAAGCTTGAGGGATGGATCCTTTTATAAGAAGATGTTTTTAATCGCAGTAATTGTTCACCCAAATACCTTCCCCATTCCCACGCAGCAATCAGCAATTGCGCCCCCTTGGCTTTGGTGAGAGACATATTGGGAGTACAGCTTACCAAAGGACGCAGGTAGGCATCTTTTAAATTATTTCTTTTCAGTACTTCATAGGAAAGAGAAATAAGTTCTTCATTGTCGAAAGGATAAGGAATGCCTACCACTTCGCAGGAAAACTGCATGCGGTCAAAGTGTTCTTTGGCTTTAAAAATCTTTACGCCGCTTTTTGTAGCATAGGACCGGATCCCTTCAAACACACCATATCCATAATGCAATGTTTGGTCAAACACATTGCCTTTTGCTTCCGTTGCTTTTACAAATTCGCCGTTATAATAAATAATTGTGTTTTCGTTGTAGTACATGGCTGATTACGATTTGCTACATAAAAAAACCCGCCTTTTTGGAGGCGGGTTTTTTTGTATTTAAAGTTTTTATTTACAATGAATTTCCACCTCCATGCAGTGCAGGAATAATAATGACAACCACAATAATGATAGCTATTGCGTTAATGACATTATATGATCTGCTTTTCAACATGAAGGATGTGCTAATTTTTACGAATATACACTCTTCATGTTGTATAAAAAGAACTGTAACAAAATTTTTTAAACCTTGTCATTGTTTTTTACTCTTAACATAGGTTGGCCACACCTAAATCAATTGTTGTTTCATGCAGCAGCATTCGTTGTGTATTTCTTTTGAATGATTGGGTTGGCCCTATCATTCAAAACGTTATATAGCAGGGAAAAGAAGATGTTAATACATCTCTGAACTGAAAGTTAGAAAACCTACGGCCTGTTTTTACCTAAGTTTTACGCATTTTTACACCTTTAAAGAGAAGTAGGTACGCCTGTAACCTTTACCAGTTCTGCATTTGAGTAGATTTTATTTACGGCAACCAAACTTAAGAAAGCCTTGTTTTAGGGCACTATAAAAAGTTGGATTTGGGAGAATTCCGGGTAATTCAATGGTACTCGTGTCATTCCTCATAACCGGAGTTGCGCAGCAGGTGCATAGAGGTTTTAAGAGATGGGTAAAGCGTTTTAAAAATAGCGGCCGCTTTTTTATATACTTCCACAGCTTCTTTTTGGGGATGAACGTCCATACCCTTTTCCTGTTGCAGGGACGAATAATCCGGAATGATATGTAATGCCTTCAGGCCAAGCCAGGCGGCGCCTGTAGCAGAAGCATCTTCGGTTTGCAGGACAGAAATCTTTTTACCCGTTATGTTGGCGAGCAACTGCACCCATACCGGTGATTTCACAAAGCCTCCGCTGGCATTGACCTGCTGAATGGGGTGGGCCGGGTCTTCTATAGAGAGTAAAACTTCCTGCAGCGCAAAGCAAACCCCCTCCAGTGCGGCACGAAGAAAATAGGCCTGGCTGTGATAGGATTTTACGCCAAAGAAAACACCGCAGCTTTCTTCATCCCACATTGGCGCTCTTTCACCATTTATGTATGGCAGGAATAATAAACCCTTGCTACCTGCCGGTACCATTTCTATATCTGCAAAAAGTTTATGGTAGTCGTCATCTTTCACCGGCTCCCTGGAAAGAAAGCTTTTTAACAGCCATTGAACAACACTCCCTCCATTGTTTACAGGGCCGCCACAAATAAAGGTGGCTTCATCCAGCAGGTAGTTAAAACCCATGGTGGAATAGTTGCACAACGGTTTCGTTCTGGCTATTCTTACCGCCCCACTTGTGCCAATAGTGATAGCAGCAGTTCCGCTTTTTAAAGAATTGGTTCCAAGGTTGGCCAGACAGCCATCGCTGGCACCGATGCAGAAAGGGGTAGATGCGGGAACCTGTAAGATGGCAGCCATTTTTTCCTCCATGTCCGTTCTTATAAAATCGGTGGGTACAGGCTTCGATAATTTTTGTCCGGTAATTCCTGCTAATGCCAGGGATTCCGTATTCCAGGCTAAATGTTCAATATGGAACAAGCCTGTTGCCGATGCCAGGGAATAATCAATTTCAAACTTTTGAAACAATTGAAACCAGATGTATTCTTTAATTGAAATGAATTTCCAGGCCCTTGCAAATAGTTCAGAAGCATTTTCCCTGAGCCAAATGATTTTGCAAAGCGGCGACATGGAGTGAATAGGTGTGCCGGTGGCTTCATAAATGGATTTTCCTTCCGGCAAATTTTTCAAACGCTCAGCAATGGTGCTGCTTCGGGAATCAGACCATAGAATAAGCTTAGTTAAAGGCCGGCAGCTTTCATCTACAGCCATAAGGCCATGCATAGCACTGCTTAGGGATATGGCAGCAGGCGGCCCGTCCATTTTGGATACGGTTTCTTTTATACTTTCCCTGAAGGCATTGAAGATCCCGGCCGGCTCTTGTTCGCTATATCCCGGTTCGGGGCTTTGAATGTCATAATAACCTTGTGAAGTGCACAATACCTTTCCGGAGAAATCTACAGCTAAGGTTTTGGTGCTGCCTGTGCCAATGTCCGTACCGAGGATATAGGGGTGCATACGTTGCCCAGTGGTTTATAAGGTATAATAGCTTTTGCGATCCAGCTAAAAAGAAATTACTGCAAAAGGTCTCGTTAACCTGCTACAGCACCACAATTTAGTTTCTATTTTTTACCGTTCATACAAGTTTATAAATAACCAGACCGATCCTTTTTTAATCTTCACAATGGCAAGAATAGTTGCAAAAGTTTTGTTAACGCTCTGTTGGCACCCAACGGTTTGAAAAGTGAAGGGGGTATTCATAGAAATCAACCAAATCAACAATTGCAAAAATTACAACATGAAAAAGTTTGAATCAATTTTAGTGAAACTTCACAGGACTACCATCATGCCTTATAGATTCCTTTTTGTTCTTATCATTTTAACCTCCTGCACAGCGGCTAAGTTATCCGTGCCTTCCGCGTTCAGTTCCCAGGCCACTAAAATGCCGGTAAAGGGAATTAACGGATGGCAGGTGAATCAAAAACTGAGTTTCGGTAACTACAGCACCTCCAAAATCAAGAGAGGCTGGGATTTCTCTTCCTCGGTTAGCTATAGCAAATTTTCACTGCGTCCGGAAGAAGCCCTTTTGAAGGTTTTTGATATCAACACAGATAAAAATACCCATACGCAAAAGAACAAATTTCAGTACAGCATTGAGGACGGAAATCTTATAGCAGAAGTGTATGCCACCGAAAAGTTCACAGAAAAACAATTGGTATATAAAAGCAACAATCCCTGGATTGGCAACGCCTCCAAAACCAATAAATATGAATATGCATTTACGGCAGCTATACTTCCGTTGACCACAAAGAATGATGAGCCCTGGTCATTGGTGTTGATCAATAAATATGACATCAATAAGGATACGGCCCGTGGATTATTTGATCGTCCTTATGTGGAGGAAGAAGGGTATGCCACCAATGGAAAGGAGAATATTGCCATTCGTCCGCTTCGCATTGAAAAGGTAACCACCAAAAATGGCAAACAAACAAAGGTGTTTGGCGGGAAGATGCTTAGCGGATATGAACTGCAGTGGGACGGAGGCGTTGTCGGCATCATTGACATACTGGATAACAGCATTTGGATCTATAATAGTCTTGAACCTGCGGAGAAATTGATCATCTCCTCTATTTCTTCTGCCATTCTTCTCAAGCGTATGCAGGATGTGGAAAAGGATAAGGACAGTTTCGATCAATAAATTTAAAAGAACCCAACCCTTTTGCCTTGTGAAGGGGTATTATAATAGTAAACAAAAAAGTAAAAAATAAAAACGCATTTATGAAACAAGCCATCAAATTCATTTCTCTTGCCGTATTGGTCTTTGGTTTTACATCCTGCAAAAAAGATGATGCGCAAAAAGAATCTGCTGCGAGAAAAGCTTTAACAGCGCATACATGGCAGATGGAAAACGTAACGACGTACACTTCAGGCCTTCCATCTGTTTCTTATCAGAGAGGCGCCGTCAATAACGAAGATGATTTTTCACTGGTTCGCCAAGCGTATAAGTTAAACGGCACCATTACTTATGTAGATCAGTTTGGAGACAGCGGCTCCAATGGCACCTATGAATTATTGAACAATGATACTGGGATCAGGATCGGGTTACGTTCCATGGGATGGAGCGTTATGGGTGAAAACCTGAAACTAACCTCCACCGAGTTCTCCTATACGCTGAAACATGGCGATGGTGATTCAACCAGGTTTATCTTTAGTCCGCTTTAAACAGTTTAGCTGGTTGCCGCTTTATTTATGCAGGCCGTAGAACAGGATATAAACCTTTTGATTGATGGTTGCCTTGCCAATAACCGCAAGGCGCAGGAAGGTCTGTATCGCCAGTTCTACGGCTTTGCTATGACCATTGCGTTGCGCTACTCCCGCGATCAACACGATGCCGCCGACATTATGACCAATGCTTTTATAAAAGTTTTTAAAAGCATAAAATCCTTCGATCCTTCCAAGGGTTCACTGCATGCGTGGATCAAAAGAATTGTTATAAATGAAGGCCTTGATCACATTAAAGGCCGCAACCGTTTTAGCGAAAATGTAGAAGTGGAAACCGTGGCTGAACCGGAAATTAATAACGCTGCTTTGGAACAAATGAAGGCAGATGAAATTATGAACCTTGTGAAAAAGCTGCCGCCGGCCACCCATGCCGTTTTCATTTTGTATGCGGTGGAAGGGTATAACCACCGCGAAATTGGTGAACGGCTCAATATCAGCGAAGGTACCTCTAAATGGCACCTTAGCGAGGCTAGGAAGACACTTCAAAAACAACTACAGCATTTGTATAATTAATGGATCACAAACAAGCATATGAACAAATAATTGCCGGCAAGCTGAATGCTTTGCCTCTGCCTGACATGGCCGATGCTATCTGGTCTCGTATTGAAGACCAACTGGACATTGACATGCCGGAAGATAATGGGGGAGGAAATGATCCTGCTCCTCCATCCGGTGGCAACTGGTTTGGACGAGCCGGTCTTTTTGCGTTCATCGCTGCCTTCGTTACCATTTTTTTAATCTATAAAACCAATAAAAAAACAGAGACCCTGCCACAGCCGGGTCAAACAACACAACCAGCGCCAGCGCCAACACCTGAGCAGCATACAATTAAAATAAATGAAGACAGGAAAGCGCGTGAAAGGCCTTTGCTGGAAAATGGTTCTGCAGATCCTTCAGCGGGTAATCCTATGGATAGTGTACTTGCTTTGCCTGTAACGGTTATTCCGACTGGTCCTGATTCCGTTCAGCAAACCACCCTTGTGCAACCTCCGCCTTTGCCAGTGGCTGACAGCCCGCAATTAAAAAAGAAACCAAGAGGAGTGTCTGGAATTACCGATAATGATTACAGGATCGTACCGGCAAAAAAGGACAGTTAGACAGTATGAAACAGGAAATACCTTAAAATATTGCCAGTAAAAAAGGTGGCTGCAGATGCTATTGCACTGGCTACGCCACTTTTTGCTTGCGCAACTTTTCTTTATCTAATTTCAGATTTTCCCGGACCACATCCCAGTATTCCTTACCGTAATCGACAAATATTTCTGCGCCTGCAGGAATGTCTTTCACCGATTCGATATAGGCTTTAAGACCATCGTTCACATAGGTGCAATTGTTGGTGATGCCTTTTACCCGTATCAGGCCACGGGCATCGTTGGCGTATCTTGCAAGGGCTTTGAGGTGTTTTTTTGCATCAATAACATGATTGTTGTTGATGGTATAGATGTAGCCATTATCACTGTCGTTCTTTACTTCTTTCCACACCGTGATCCGCCCCTTGTATTCAACAATGCGGGTGCCTCTTGGAATAAATTTGTTGGTGAATAAACCTTTTCCTGATCCGGGGATGGTTGACTCTTTTACCTCTAATTGCTTTTCTAACAATGCCATTGAAGAGATTGTAAATTTTTAAAGTGCGTGAAGATAAGGAGCAAACCTTTTACTTATTCAGGAAGCAACAGATAAAAAGAACTTTTTCTAAGCGGGGTTAGCATTCTGATCTCTCCTTCTATCCAAAGAAGTGGGCTGGGGGGCGTTGAATTTTTTTTGAACAATGTATTCCACCGGCTTTCTTTTGATCTTGCTTTCCAGCCATGAAACAATATCCAGGTATTGGTATGACCGTTTGGCGTACTTGCTTTTGGAAAGGCTTTCCAGCTTTTCTTTTAGCTCCACAAAGCTTTGTATCGTGTCTTTGGGCCTTGAGGTAAGAGACCTTCTTAAAAAACGAAGGATCTGTAACTGCACTTCATCCAGGCTGTCCATTTTCGAGAGGAAACGATAGACGGATTTGATCAGATGCTCGAGTATTTCTGTATTCCCTAACTCATAATGCGCAATCAAATGCAGGAACCGTGCATAGCATTGCAGGTCACTGCGCAAATGGCCAACCTTCAGGTTGATGATCTTATTGAGGTAAAGAATGCAGTGTTCATTATCACCCGCACCGAAATACAAGCAGGCTATTTTAAAATGGAAGATCATGATACGATGTGTATCAATGTAGCGGTTGTATTCTTTAAGCCCGTTTTCTATTTCCGGAATGAGTTTTAGCCCATTGGTAAACGTGCCTGTAAGAAAATGGTAATTAATGCGGGCCGTATACAGGTAAATGAACGTTTGTATCTCCAGGTTTTGGTTCTGGCCTGCTTCGCGGTACACTTCATCCAGGCGTTCAATTTCAATTTTTAAGCGGTCTTCCTTGCCAATAATGAAAAGCGCATTCACCAGGTTGTGCAGGGCTTTTACATACAACAGCGGATCTTCCTCCTTGACCTTGGGATGATGGATAAAAAGATTCACCCATTTCTGTGCATGGGCAAAATAGGAGGGGAAATCCAACTGGATGTAATAATACCAGCAATACGATTGGTGCAAATAAGCTTTGCCAAAAAAGCTTACCTGGTCGTAGTTGAGGCCTTTCAGTTTTTCTTTGAAGAATGTTTCCAGCGCCTTGCTTTCCTTCTCGTTGGTGATATGGCCTTTTTCAAGATACAGCCCGTACATGCGCAGGGCAATAGAGGAAAGCTGTGCCACTTCATCCACCTGGTGGATAATGTATTCCGTTTCTTCCTCCAACTGTTCTGCACGGCCCCTGATGCTTCTGGTAATATGGCGGGCTTCGATATTTTTTTCAAACTGGAGGATTTCAAGCGTTAAAATAAAATGGCTGTTGGTAATAGCGGCCTGTTTGGCCTTTTCCAGAATTTTAAGGGCCTGGGTTACCAGTCCGCGGTTGTACAGGATCTTGGCAAAATCGATCTGTTCCCTGATCTGGATATCGCTGTGTTTACCGCTGTGGCATAACCTGAGGGCCGTTAACAATTCTTTATAAAGATGTGCCTTTAAGTTAGAAAGCTGCGAGGGTTTGATGGAAGGTTCTTTCTTCAGGATCTGTTTTTCATCATAACGGCTCATTCGGTCCATTACCGAAAAAAGCTTCATGTATTTGGATATGTTTTCACTGTGCTGCTGCGCTATATATAGGGAAAAATAGCGTTTTTCCGTTTTTGTCAGTGATTGAATCAGCGTAAACAGGGCATCATTTTGTTGATTGGGCATCGTATCGCAAATTTAAGGAAACTCACTGTGGTAAAGCGTTTACAACAGTGAACCGGCTTTGTTGAAGCCGGAAAACCCCAAAAAGATTATAGCATGAAAAACAGCTATGGGTCTATTTTCGGGATAGTATAGTATCAGTTCCCTTTATTCAAAAATACATACATCGTTTTTGTATGACCTCACAAAAAATTTTCATATTCGATACCACGCTTCGCGATGGCGAGCAAGTGCCCGGCTGCAAGCTCAATACCTCCGAGAAGGTGGATTTGGCTGTGGAATTGGAAAGCCTGGGCGTAGATATCATTGAAGCCGGGTTCCCTATCTCCAGCCCCGGTGACTTTGAATCGGTGACGCAAATATCTAAAACAATTAAAAATGCAGTGATCTGCGGATTGAGCCGTGCGGTGCAAAAAGATATTGAAGTGGCGGCACAGGCCTTACGCTATGCCAAACGTGGAAGAATTCATACAGGTATCGGCACGTCTGATTATCATATCAAGGGCAAGTTCAATTCTACCCGTGAAGATATTTTACAAAGAGCCGTACAGTGTGTGAAATGGGCCCGCAATTTTACCGATGACGTGGAGTTTTATGCAGAGGATGCAGGCCGGACAGACAACGAATACCTTGCCCGTGTGATTGAAGCCGTTATTGCTGCCGGTGCCACCACGGTGAATATTCCGGACACAACAGGTTATTGCCTGCCGCACCAATACGGCGAAAAAATCGCCTTTTTGGTAAACAATGTTTCCAATATTGATAAAGCGGTGATCTCCTGCCATTGTCATAATGACCTGGGGCTGGCAACAGCCAATTCCATTGCCGGCGTTATTAACGGTGCCCGCCAGATTGAATGTACCATCAACGGCTTAGGGGAAAGGGCCGGTAATACCTCACTGGAAGAAGTGGTGATGGTTTTAAAGCAGCATAAAGACCTGGGTCTTTATACCGATATCAACACGAAACAATTAAATCCTTTAAGCCGGAAGGTTTCTGATACCATGCGCATGCCGGTTCAGCCGAATAAAGCCATTGTAGGGGCAAATGCTTTCTCCCATTCATCCGGTATTCACCAGGATGGATTTTTGAAAGATGCACAAACTTACGAGATCATCAACCCGGAAGAAGTAGGAGCAGAGGAAAGCAAGATCATTCTGACAGCCAGGAGCGGCCGTAGCGCCTTGGCGCACCGTTTTCAGAAAATGGGGTATCAATACACCCGCAACGACATTGACGTATTGTACGAAGAGTTTTTAAAACTGGCCGATTCAAAAAAAGAAGTAAAAGAAGAAGACCTTTTGCAATTGGCAAGCCAATATCAGGCGGAAGAACAAAACGTAGCCTGATTTGTATAAAGAAAGTTGAAAATGAGTAAAGAAGATTTTAATAAAAATGCTGCTGGCTCTCCTTTAGGAGCTGGCGGCGGTAAAACATTGGTTGAAAAAATCTGGGACAAACATGTAGTAAGCTCTATCAAAGATGGTCCCGATGTTATTTATATAGACAAACATTTTATTCACGAAGTAACCAGTCCCCAGGCATTTGCAGGGTTGGAAAAAAGAGGCCTGAAAGTTTTCAGGCCGGATCAGGTGGTGGCCACTGCTGATCACAATGTTCCTACACTCAATCAACACCTTCCCATTAAAGACCAGTTGTCAAGATTGCAGGTAGAGCAATTAATAGAGAACTGTAAAAAGTTTGGAATTGAATTATATGGTTTGGGGCATCCCTTCCAGGGAATCGTCCACGTCATCGGACCTGAGTTAGGCATCACACAACCGGGAATGACCATCGTGTGCGGCGATAGTCATACCTCTACTCACGGCGCTTTTGGCTCTATTGCTTTTGGTATCGGGACCAGTGAAGTGGAAATGGTTTTTGCATCGCAATGCCTGTTGCAAAACAAACCCAAACGGATGCGCATCAACATTGATGGTGAATTAAATAAAGGTGTCGTATCAAAGGACATCATTCTTTACATCATCTCAAAAATATCGGCTAGCGGCGCTACGGGTTATTTCGTGGAGTTTGCGGGTTCGGCCATCCGTTCGCTTAGCATGGAGTCGCGTATGACCATTTGCAATATGAGTATTGAAATGGGAGCCAGGGGCGGTATGATTGCGCCGGACGAAACGACTTTCGAATACATCAAAGGCCGCAGGTTTGCGCCATCGGGTGCTGCCTGGGACAAGAAGTTAAAAGAATGGAAAGAGCTGTACAGCGATGCAGACGCTGTATTTGATAAAGAATTATTTATTGATGCCGCAGACATTGAACCCATGATCACGTACGGAACCAATCCGGGTTTAGGCATTGCCATTAACGGATTCATTCCAACGCTGGAAAGTATTCCTGAAGAAGGCGAAAGAAGGAACATTGTAAAGGCGCTTGATTATATGGGGCTGCAGGCAGGAAAGCCATTGAAGGGAATGCCGGTGCAGAATGTTTTTATTGGTAGTTGCACCAATTCCCGCATTGAAGATCTGCGTCTGGTAGCCAGTGTGGTTAAAGGCCGCAAAAAGAACGATGGTGTAAAAGTGATGATTGTTCCCGGATCACAGCAGGTGGCCGCCCAGGCACAAGCCGAAGGGTTGAATCAGATTTTCGAAGAAGCCGGGTTTGAGATCCGCCAGGCTGGTTGCAGTGCGTGCCTGGGCATGAATGAAGACAAAATTCCTGCCGGAGAATATTGCATTTCTACCAGTAACCGAAATTTTGAAGGCAGGCAGGGCGCCGGCGCCAGAACACTACTGGCAAGTCCGCTAACAGCGGCGGCGGCAGCAATTACAGGGGTTGTTACGGATGTACGAGAATTTTTAAGTTAATAAAATGGAACCATTAAAAGTTATACATAGCACATTTGTTCCATTGTCGATGGAAAATATCGATACGGACCAGATTATTCCGGCCCGCTTTTTAAAAGCGACCACGAAAGTTGGCTTCGGTAAAAATCTTTTTCGTGACTGGCGTTATGAAAAAGGCGATGAAACAAAACCCGTTGCCGGCTTTGTTTTAAACAATCCAAAATACAGCGGGGAGATCTTGGTAGCCGGAAAAAATTTCGGTTGCGGATCCTCCAGGGAACATGCGGCCTGGTCCATTTTGGATTATGGCTTTAGAGTGGTGGTAAGCAGTTTCTTCGCTGATATTTTTAAGAACAATGCCTTGAACAATGGCGTGTTGCCCGTGCAGGTAAATGAAGAGTTCCTTCAAAAAATATTTAAGCAGGATGCCCCATCCATACTTACGGTAAACCTGGAAGAGCAATTCATAAAAATTGACGCCACAGGAGAGCAGGAACATTTTGAAATTAATAATTACAAGAAAACATGCCTGTTGAATGGTTACGACGATATTGATTATTTGCTAAGCATTAGAGGCGATATTGAAAAATTTGAACAACAACATCTGTAAAACCAGGTTATGGAAAAGAAGATAGCAGTTATATTAGGTGATGGGATTGGTCCGGAGGTGACCCAACAATCCATAAAAGTTTTGAATTGTATAGCCAGGCAATTTGGCCACCAGTTTTCGTACACTTATGGATTAATGGGCGCCGATGCCATTGATAAAACCGGCAACCCCCTTCCTGATGAAACGCTGGAAATTTGTTTGGGCAGCGATGCTGTCCTGTTCGGCGCTATCGGCCATCCGAAATATGATAACGATCCAACAGCTAAAGTACGCCCAGAGCAGGGCTTGCTAAAATTGAGAAAGGGCCTGCAGTTGTTTGCTAATATTCGCCCAGTAAGCACCTATTCTTCTTTACACCATTTATCACCTTTAAAAAGCCAGCAGTTAGAAGGTGTTGACTTTATCATTTACCGAGAATTGACCGGGGGTATTTATTTTGGTAAAAAAGAAGTGAACGCCGATTACACCGAAGCTTCTGATCTGTGTATTTATAATAAAGAAGAAATCAGCCGCATTGCGCATTTGGCTTTTCAGTCGGCACAGCAAAGAAGAAAAAAACTAACGCTGGTGGATAAAGCCAATGTGCTGGAAACGTCAAGACTGTGGAGAAAAGTAGTGCAGGAAATTGCCTCGGATTATCCTGATGTGGCCGTTGATTATTTGTTTGTGGACAATGCGGCCATGCAGATCATCATCAATCCAAAACAGTTTGATGTGATACTTACGGAAAATATGTTTGGAGATATCATCAGCGATGAAGCCAGTGTGATCAGCGGTTCATTAGGCTTGTTGCCTTCTGCTTCCATCGGCACGTCCACTGCTTTGTTTGAGCCCATTCACGGTTCCTATCCGCAGGCGGCAGGTAAGGACATTGCCAATCCGGTCGGCTCTATTTTATCAGCGGCCCTTATGCTGGATCATTTTAAAATGCACGAAGAAGCAACCCTTGTTCGTGCAGCTGTGGAGTGGACATTGAATTCCAAATTTGTAACCCGGGACATTGATTCTGTTAATTATTATTTCACCTCTACCATCGGTGACCTGGTATGTGATTTTGTAACGGAAAAAATACCTTCGGACATTAACCTTTCCAATATAGAATTAAGAAAATCCACTTTGATTTAGGCCTGATTTTGCCGGAAAATGCAAAGCGGCCCATTGTGCAACTTCTTCGTCGGTCTTCGCTGATGGATTTTTGTTTAAATTTATTGCTATGGATTACATTTCAGCCAGAGCATTGGATAATTTTAAGAATCATGTTGGAATAAAATTTCAATTATACAACAGTCTTTTCACTTCACTTCCCTTTCATCGCATTGAGAAAACAGGCATCCTGCTGTCCGTGTTTTTAAATCATGCCGAAGAAAGTTATAAGAAAAAACAAAGTCCCTCCGCCATTGTTGAAGATTTTTTTCAGCGCTTTACTACTGTTAGGAGCGAACAGGAAAAAACAGACCTGCTCTTTCGGTTTGTGCAATATGCCGAAAGGCAGGTAGTGCTGTTCGATGCACTGGAAGATGCTGCCTTTAAAGAAACCCACGACATTATAGGTATTGGTACGTTAAAGCAGCTGGAGACCGAAGTAATGCAGGAAGGGCTGCAAAAAGAGTTGATCGAAAAGTTGCACGACTTTGCTGTTTCCGTAGTGCTGACGGCGCATCCCACACAGTTTTATCCCGGTCCTGTACTGGGTATTATAAATGACCTGGCCAAATCCTTACGGGAGAATAATGCCAGCCAGATCAATATGTATTTGCAGCAGCTGGGAAAGACGCCGCTGTTTAAAAAACAAAAACCAACACCGTACGATGAGGCGGTAAGCCTGATATGGTATCTGGAAAATGTTTTTTACAAAGCTATCGGCAGAATCATTTTTTATTTGAAAGATCATTTTCCCGAAGTGGAGCTGCGCAAAAACCCGATCATAAAAATGGGCTTCTGGCCAGGCGGCGATAGGGACGGGAACCCAAACGTTACATCCGATATTACGCTGAAAGTAGCAGAGGGACTTCGTTCCAGCATTATCAAATGCTATTATTTAGATGTAAGGCGCCTCAAACGCAGGCTTACCTTCAAAGGCATTGATACCATATTGGCAGACCTCGAAGCCAAGTTGTATAATAATATTTTCATTCCCGGGGAAAGGACGGCGCTCAGCAAGCAGGAAATACTGCAGTCTTTATTTGAGATACGGGAGATCATTGTTTACCAGCATAATGGCCTGTTCCTGCATTTGCTGGACAACTTCATTAATAAAGTGGAGGTGTTTGGTTTGCACTTTGCGTCGCTGGATGTACGCCAGGAGAGTTCGGTGCACAATACCGTTTTGGAAGCCATTGCTGAAAAGGAAAACATCTTGCCAAAAAATTATGCGGCACTGAGCGATGAGGAAAAGGTGGCTGTACTGACTACCAGTAGCGGAAACGCACAGCCTGACTTGTATGAAGGCATGGCCAAAGACACTTTACAATCCATTCATGTTATTAAAACCATTCAGCAATTTAACGGGCAGGAGGGGTGTGACCGTTATATTATTAGCCAGTGCAACAGCGCTTTAAATATGCTGGAAGTATATGGATTGTTTTTATTGAGTGGCTGGGAAAAAGAAAGCCTGCCGATCGATATTGTTCCTTTATTTGAAACGATCGAGGATTTGAAAAATGCAGCGGGAGTGATGAAGTCGCTGTACGAAAACGAAACCTATTACCAGCATTTGGTGCGCCGGAATAAAAATCAAACGATCATGGTTGGTTTTTCCGATGGCACAAAGGATGGCGGCTATTTAATGGCCAACTGGAGCATTTATAAAGCCAAGGAGGAATTAACGGCGGTTTCAAAACAGTTTGGAATTGATGTTATCTTTTTTGACGGCCGTGGGGGGCCTCCGGCAAGAGGCGGCGGCAAGACACATAAGTTTTATGCGTCTATGGGAAACAACATTTCCAGTAAGGAAATTCAACTGACCATACAGGGTCAGACAGTCAGCTCTAATTTCGGCACGGTTGACTCGGCCCAATATAACATAGAACAGTTGCTGAACGCCGGTGTCTCCAACAACCTGTTCTCTCAAAATAAAAAAGGTTTTAATCCCGAAGAGGAAAAACTGATTGAAGAATTGGGGGAGATAAGCTTTGAAAGTTATAAGCAACTAAAGGCACATCCTCATTTCATGGATTACCTGTCGGAAGTAAGTCCTTTGCGGTTTTATAGTGAAACCAATATCAGCAGCCGTCCTTCAAAACGCGGCGGTTCTTCCCGTTTGTCCTTAAAAGACCTGAGGGCTATTCCCTTTGTAGGCGCATGGAGCCAGTTAAAACAAAATGTTCCTGGTTATTATGGTTTGGGTACGGCCTTGCAGACCATTGAAAAGGCTGGCAGGTTTGAGGATGTCAAACAGATATATCAACGGTCTCCCTATGTAAAGACGCTGATTGATAACTGCGAGATGGCGATGAAAAAAAACTTCTTCCCGTTAACGGCTTATTTATCCAATCATCCGCAGTATGGAGAGATCTGGAACATGATCTATGAAGAGTACCAGCTTACGGAAAAATATCTCTTAAAGCTTTCCGGGCAAAATGAGCTGATGAGTAATTACCCGGTGGAGCAATTGTCCATTCAAATGCGTGAGAAGATTGTTTTGCCATTGACGACGATTCAGCAATATGCTTTAACCCGGATGCGGGAAGAAAAAGGATTACAGGCTGCTGAAAAGGAAATATTGGAAAGGCTGGTGGTGCGCAGTTCTTTCGGAATTATTAATGCCGGCAGGAATTCCGTGTAAAGAAGAGGTTCCCGGGGCCTGCCAGGTTACAAGTGATGTAGAGATATTAGTGTTGTGCGGTTATACTGACCCACTTCACCCTTCATGGTGATTTCAGTCATTTGTTCGTTGCTTTATGCTTATGAACTGGCCTGATTGGTAACTCAAAAAAGTTCGTATGAAACTGATGACCAACCGTAAAACATCCGAAGTTTTTAGCTGGACACTAATTGTTGCACTCTTTTCTTCCTCCGCGAGTCTCCTGCAAGGGACTCGCGGTTTTTGTTTAAGCCCTGCCGGACAGAGAAGTTCTTGTTACAAAAGCTTCCTTATATCCAGGATAACCCGGTAAATGCAACACTTAACCTGGATTGCATCCCGTTGAACAAAAAAAATAATTCATTCCTGTGAGCCTATTCGACAGGTCTCTTTAATTTTACTGACGTAATAGTAATTGTATCCTTTCTCCTTACTGATCTGCGCCTTGTTAACATGGTTTCCTTACTCGTAAAGTTTTTCTTCATCTTTAAAACCAATGTTATGTTTGTCATTGCTCATCACTTTATCCAGGAGCCTGAAGAGTTCTGGGCTTTAGCTCAGCAAGTTACTCCTTCTATTCCCGCATCCTTAAAGCTCCATTCTGTTTTTCCTTCCAGGGATTTGAAAACCGGCACTTGTATTTGGGAAGCTGCCAATGCTGGTGAGGTACAGGCGTTCCTTGATAAGTTCGCCGGTAAAACGGCGAAAAATGTTTGTTATGAAGTAAGCGAGGAAATGGCTATGGGCCTTCCGCAAAAAACAATGCAGGAGGCTGTAGCATAGGATCGTCTTTTAAAAACAAGTTTTATGGAACCAGCTATGCGTATATGGCTGGTTTTCCAGTTTTATAGCTGCTGCATAAACGTTGTTCCCGTTGGTGCTACGATCGCACAATATAAGTGGCTGATGCGCAACTCTCTTTAAAATAGCAGACAATACAACAGTAAACGTATTAGCAGACCTTTTACCTGGATTTTTAAAAATGCCCGGTTTAAAAATACAGTGGCAAGTGCATGAGTCACGGGTCTCTCTATGCGCAAAAAACAGGCAGATCATACCTCCGTATAAACGTTAAAAAACCTTTGTTCGCCGATATATATATTCAATAATATTTCCTGCTGGTTATTTTTACAGCTTTTGAACTTTGATAAACGTTCCTATGCTTAAACCTGCTAACTGGCCTGTTTGGCTGATTGTGCTGTTAACCACAGCCTGTCGCCAGACAAAAACTACAGAAATGGAAGAGATAACATTCTGGAAACAATCGTTTCTTGATTCATCCTACAGCCTGTTATACAAGGACAAGGACACCACCGGGGCTCTTCATTATTTCGATTCGGCATCCAAATGGTCCGGCGGCCTCACGGTTTATCCAAAAGCGGTCCGGTTTGATATTAAAGCCCAGTACTACTATTTTTTTACATCCGATAATCACGCCACGGCCCGGATGATAGATTCCTCCCTGGCGCTGTACAACACGGCCAGGCTGCAAAATCAGTATCCCCGTGCCTATGTGAACTTGTTGCTTTTTGGAGGGCAGATCGCTTACCGCCTTAACCAGTACAGCAAGGCCAATGAATATTATTTCAGGGCTAAAAAATTGGGCGATGCGCATTTAAGCCCGTGTGAACGCACAGCCTTCAGCTATAATATTGCCATGGTTTTATACCGGCAGCAAAATTACCCCGCATCGTTAAACTATTTTAAGGAGGCCTATGCCCTGCAGCAAACCTGTTCGCTGCAAACGGCGACGGTGGTATTACAGCAGCAGGAAATTCAAAGCAATATCGGCCTGTGCTTTGTTGAACTGAAAGATTACGACAGTGCCATGATGTATTTTGACAAAGCGCTGGCAATAGCCAATCACTACAAAGATTCTTTGGGTGCTGCGGCTATGGATAGAATTTACGGCGTGGTGTATGGCAACAAGGCAAAAGTATTAATGGCCCAAAACCGTCTTGATGAAGCCGCCCAGCTTTCCCAGAAAGGCATTGCATTGAACGACCGCGAAGGATATGAAGTAGAATATGCCCAAACGGTGAAGCTGCAGCTTGCAGAGATCTACAACCGGAAAAAAGATTTTGCTTCCATGTTTCAGGTTCTTGGCAGTATGACAAACCGCATGCAGCGGGCCAACGCAAGACAGCAATTGGAGTGGAAACGCCTGATGGCCCTGCATTACGAGCAAACTTCCCGGCCGTACCTGGCTATACAGTACCTGAAAAGCTATTTTTCTCTTAACGACTCCATAGAGGCCGAACAAAAGCAACTGACCGCGGCAGATGTTACCCGGCAGCTTAAGGACACAGAACAACAGCTGCAGATTACCATGTTGAAAAAAGACAACGAACTGGCCATGGTCTTCCTTTGGGTCACCATCATTTTTTCCTGCATGGCCATGGTCATCATTTACCTGGTTTATCAGCATTACCGCCACAGTAAAAAGAACCTGGCTGTTTTACAGGTCTTGAATGAAGAAATTAAAAAACAAAAAGCCGCACGGGAAGAAGAGGAAAAACAACGGCATAAATTAATTACGGAAGCGGTGATACGGGCACAGGAAAACGAACGTTCCGTGATAGGGCTGGAATTGCACGACAACGTCAACCAGGTGCTTACTACCGTAAAGCTGCACAATGAAATGCTTCTGGAAGGCACCGGCGATCCCCAAACGATTTTGCCCCGCACCCTGAAATACCTTCAGGATTGTATTAATGAGATCAGGAGCCTTTCCAAACGCCTTTCGGGGCCTACATTGGGCAAGATAAGCCTGGAGGAATCCGTGAAAGAACTGGTTGACTCTATCAATGCCACCAGTAAAATCAGGATCGTTCACCAGATATCGGGTTTCGATAACCAGGCGCTGAAAAAAGAACTGCACATTGGCCTGTACCGCATTTTGCAGGAACAATTAAATAATGTGCTCAAACACGCCGAAGCTTCTGAAGTGTTTGTTCACCTGGAGCGTAAGGAAAAGGCTATTCGTTTATGCGTATCCGATAATGGAAAAGGGTTCCTGGCACACGACCAAAAGGCCGGCATTGGCCTCATGAATATGCAAACAAGGGCAGAAAGCCTCGATGGTACCTTTGAACTTCAAACTGAACCAGGCCGGGGTTGTAAAATGAAGGTGGTGCTTCCCTGTCTTTCCTAGCTTATTTGCATCTGCCATTAGTGCGGCTACCGACCTATGGTAAGAAAGACCCTAACTAAACTACTCTTGCCATGTGCGCTGGTCTGAAAAAATCCAGCGGAGCATTTGGATTTTCCCTGAACTTTTGCCCGCCCGAACGTACTGTTCAGTACGCGCGGGGCTCCACCTTTTCTTTCAAGAGCAAAGGCTGAAAAAACTAAAATAAGTAAGTGCCGCTTGCTCAAAAGAAAGCAAAAACTGCTTAGCCCAAACTCTCATACCTTAGTACAACAAATCGATCACCCTTATGCTCGACTTAGTAATTGAAGCAAGAAAAGCAGCCATTGCTCCCGGCATGAACGTACGCCGCATTCTTCCCTTCCGCCTGAGACGAATGGTAGGGCCTTTCATTTTTATGGACCATGCCGGTCCTGTGCAGGCGGCGCCTACTAACGGCGCCTCACTCGATGTGTTGCCTCATCCCCACATTGGCCTTTCCACAGTAAGTTATCTTTTTGGCGGACAGGTAACCCACCGCGACAGCCTGGGCGTGGAGCAGGTCATCCGTCCCGGTGAAGTCAACTGGATGACAGCGGGCAGGGGCATTGCCCACTCCGAACGATTTGAAGATCCCGCAGCGTTGGCAGGCGGGCAACTGGAAATGGTGCAAACCTGGGTGGCCCTGCCGGAAAAAGATGAGGAAGCAGCGCCTTCTTTTACCAATTATCAACCGGAAAAGCTACCTGTTTATACCGATGAGGGCCTGTGGATGCGGCTGATAGCAGGTCAAGCCTATGGATTAAAGAACGAAGTAAAAACACTATCGCCGCTTTTTTATTTGCATGCAGTAGTTCAACAGGATACCCGTTTTGGCTTGCCCAAAGAGCATTCCGAACGGGCCGCGTACGTAGCCAAAGGAAGCCTTGAAGTGAACGGGCAGTTTTACCGCGAAGGGCAGATGCTGGTGTTTTCAAAAGGAGTAGATCCGGTGCTCAGGGCCAGGGAAAATTCAACGCTGATGCTGATGGGGGGTGAGCCTTTGGGCGAACGCTTCATCTGGTGGAATTTCGTTTCCTCAAGAAGAGAAAGGATTGAGCAAGCCAAGGAAGACTGGAAGCAGGGAAGGATCGTGCTGCCGCCGAACGACAACAAGGAATTCATTCCCCTTCCCAATGACAAATCAAAACCTGCAGGCATGCCGCCGGCGCCGGAACCGCTTTCGTAAAATTGTAAACAAACCTTACAGTCGTCCGATCGAGGCTCGACTAACTGCCTTGCGGTGGGAGAGACACCGGGTGTTCTTGTGCCGTTGTTATGCAGCAGCGGTAATATGCAAGGCGTACCAACAACGAAAAACTAAGAAGAACACCAGCAGCGGCGCAAAATTTTCTGTTGACCATCCACCATTGACTATGAACAGCAGTATCTTATAAACCTGAAGCCAGCTTGGTATAAAAACATAGCAACGAAAAGCAACGTCACGATTCCCCTCTCTTCAGCCTTTCAAAAAACGCCTTCTTGGCTTTATGATAAACACTTTCTCCCGGCTTTAAATCCTTCTCATAAACAGCCCTTAACGCTGCGTCTCTCACAACGGATTGTGCAAAATCATTTGCCTCTTTCATTTTGTTCCTTTGTTGCGTTTGCAGCTCGCTGGGCTTCACCTTGCTCATATCGGGATATTTGGCCACCACTACCTTATTGGTATAGTGCTTAAAAACAAGTTCATGCCCGATAGTTCCGCTTAAAGCAGTAAAAACAGCGTTTCTCCTGAGTTGTGCCATAAATTGTTTTTTAGGTTACGGATAATGGGAAGGAAAGGTTCACTGCCTGCCAATGCCATAGCAAAGGCCTGCCAAAAGCATAGCAAAGACTACCATCCTTCGACTATCCTTCGATATTACTTCGATTGTTTGGCGCTTGCAAGCGTAAAAACACCAGGGAAAAATGCACGGGGGAGAACTGGGAGAAAGATATGGCCAAACTGCTGGCAGGGCAGCCGTCAGCAGTCAGATGTTACCTGTAGCAACGCTTTCTTCTTCATGCACTCCTGTCTCACGTTTGACATCTGCCGTTTCACGTGGTTCTCTCTGCCAACTGTAAACAAACGACCGCAAATAAAAACGCCCTGCATCACAGGGCGTTTTGAAATCAAGCAAGCATTAGCACCCAATCTTACGCCGGCAACACCTCTCTCAACAAAAAGCTTTGATCTTTTGTTTCCAGCGATGAACTGCCCATTAAAAATTCATCTACTTTTTTGGCGCATTCCCTGCCTTCGCTGATGGCCCAAACAACCAAAGATTGTCCGCGTCGCATATCGCCGGCAGAAAATATTTTTGCAATATTGGTTTGATATGACTTTTCAGAAGCTTTTACATTCCCTCTTTCATCCAGGTCAACACTGAGTTCATTTAACAAACCTTCGTGCTGCGGATGCACAAAACCCATGGCCAATAAAGCCAGCTCACAGGGCAATTCCCTTTCCGTGCCGGCAACTTCCGTAAAGCCAGCCGTTTTTCCATCCGGCGTTAGCTTCCATTCCAGGTCAACCACTTTTAAGGCTTTTAAATTTCCGGCAGCATCACCTATAAATTCTTTGGTGGCAATAGCCCAATGCCGTTCGGCACCTTCTTCGTGCGAAGACGTGACTTTTAAGATCATAGGGTAGGTAGGCCAGGGCATGTAAGGCGTTCTTTCGGCAGAAGGCTTGGGCAGCAGTTCAAACTGGGTAACCGTTTTAGCACCATGACGGTTTGATGTGCCAATGCAGTCGCTTCCTGTATCGCCACCACCAATTACAATTACATTTTTGCCTGTTGCCATAATGTCTTCATAAAAGAGATTGCTCTCTACTCCACTGCAGGACGTTGGAGGGAGGCCTGCTACACGTTTGTTTTGCTGCTTCAAAAAGTCCATGGCAAAATGAATGCCTTTCAATTCCCTTCCGGATATCGGCAGGTCTCTTGGAATGGTGGAACCACCCGCCAGCACCACAGCGTGAAACTCTCTTAATATATCGTTGATGCGAACGTTTACGCCAACGTTGGCATTGCATTTAAAGACAATGCCTTCTTCTTTCAGCAGATCAATGCGGCGATCCACCACCCATTTTTCCAGTTTAAAATCCGGGATGCCATACCGCAACAAGCCGCCCGGGGCATCGTCTCTTTCAAAAACTGTTACCGAGTGTCCTGCATAATTCAGTTGCGCCGCCGCGGCCAGTCCGGCCGGACCGGAGCCAATGATGGCTACTTTTTTGCCCGATTGAAACACAGGTTTATGCGGCTTTACCAATCCTTTTTCAAAAGCAATTTCAATAATGTGTTTTTCTATTTCTTCAATAGTAATTGCAGGTTGATTAATGCCTAATACGCAGGCGCTCTCGCAGGGCGCAGGACAAATGCGGCCGGTAAACTCCGGGAAGTTGTTAGTGAAAGAAAGCGTTTCATAAGCCTCCTCCCAGGCGCCGCGGTAGACGGCATCGTTGAATTCAGGAATAAAATTTCCCAAAGGACATCCGTTATGGCAGAACGGAACGCCGCAGTTCATGCAACGTGCCGATTGCTCGTTCAGTTTCTGGTCCGTATATCGCTGCACAAATTCATTGTAATCTTTTACACGTTCCTGCACCGGACGCTTTTCAGGAAGCTCCCTGCTGAATTCTAAAAAACCTGTTGTTTTACCCATTGGAGTTTATGGTTTATAGTTTTTTTGTTTAAGGTTATATAAGCAATAGTGCTGCAATGATGCTCCTATTGTGTCACTCACTTTTACATTCAGTAATTCTATGGAACTATGAGCTATCAGCCTTCAGCAATCAGAGGGAAATCTGAAGGTTCATTGCAACATCTGATAGCTGACAGCCGAAAACTGAAAAGTTTTGTTGCCGTACAAGAGTGCGACGCAAAGGAAGTTCAATAGTTCTGCTTCTGTTGGTTACACCATGATCAATTTTATTATAAAGAACTAAAGTGGCAATACGTACTCTCACCATGCTTGTCTTAATGCAGTTAAGCAAACTTTTGTTGAGCTGTTTCCTTCATTAAATTGGCTTGCAAAACTTTTTTATAATCCTTCGGAAATACCTTAATAAAATTCTTCAGCTGGTTATCAAAATCATCTAGTACAAATTTGGCAACGGTGCTTCCTGTGTAATTGAAATGATCTTCAATCATCGTTCTTAATTCATCAACATCCGTTTCTTCTACAGCGTCCAGGTCAACCATTTCTTTGTTACACATTGTGTCAAACGTGCCTTTTACATTATACACGTACGCAAGGCCGCCGCTCATGCCTGCCGCAAAATTTCTTCCCGTATCGCCAAGAATAACTACACGGCCGCCTGTCATGTATTCACAACCATGATCGCCAATGCTTTCAACAACGGCATTTGCCCCGGAGTTGCGGACACAAAAACGTTCACCGGCCTTGCCTCTTATATAGGCGCTTCCTGAAGTAGCGCCATAAAAAGCTACGTTCCCAATAATGATATTTTCTTCAGGAGTGAAATGCGACTGTTTGGGAGGATATACAATTAGCCTGGCACCGGATAAACCCTTGCCAAAATAATCGTTGGCATCGCCTTCCAGTTCAAGCGTTACACCTTTTGTATTGAAGGCGCCAAAGCTTTGTCCGGCCGTGCCGGTGAATTTGAAATGAATGGTATCATCGGGCAGCCCCGCAGATTGATACTTCTTTGAAATTTCGTTTGATAAGATCGTACCAACCGTTCTGTCTGTATTCAGCAGGTTGAAAGAAGCTGTTATTTTTTCTGCACTTTCCAGGGCAGGTCTTGCAGCGTCAAGCAACTTCCAGTCCAATACATTGTCCAAACCATGATCCTGTTCTTCCTGTTTGTATAAGCCGTTGTACAAGGAGGTGGGTTCTTTATACAAAACGGGAGAGAGGTCAAGCTTACTATACTTCCAGTGTTTAATGTCACTACGGGCTTCAAGGTTGTCCACTTGTCCCACCATTTCATTAATGGTTCTGAAACCTAATTCAGCCATGATCTCTCTTAATTCCTGGGTAATGAATTTAAAAAAGTTCACGACATGATCTGCATCACCGGTAAAGCGTTTTCTTAATTCGTTATCCTGGGTGGCAATCCCAACCGGGCAGGTATTCAAATGGCATTTGCGCATCATGATGCAGCCTTCCACAATTAAGGCGGCTGTGGCAATGCCCCATTCTTCGGCGCCAAGCAAGGTCGCAATGGCAATATCACGACCTGTTCTTAGCTGCCCATCCGATTGCACCGTAACACGGCTGCGCAGGCCGTTCTTTACCAGCGTTTGATGGGTTTCTGCCAGGCCCAGTTCCCAGGGTAATCCTGCATGTTTTATGGAACTGAGGGGAGAGGCGCCTGTTCCCCCGTCATGTCCTGCAATTAATATCACATCGGCTTTTGCTTTGGCTACACCGGCGGCAATGGTTCCTACACCGGCCTTGGAAACCAGCTTCACACT
Organism: uncultured bacterium; assembly: GCA_966095395.1. Taxonomy (GTDB): domain Bacteria; phylum Bacteroidota; class Bacteroidia; order Chitinophagales; family Chitinophagaceae; genus Flavisolibacter. Next base: position 53,830 of record CBHTSW010000026.1, read on the forward strand.
GATACGTGCCGCACGGTTGGCATTTTTCAAATCAAATATTAATTGAGCCAGATCTTCAATGGAATAAATATCGTGATGCGGAGGAGGCGAGATCAAACCCACCCCGGGTGTAGAGTGCCGCACCTTACCGATCCAATCATCTACTTTATGTCCGGGCAATTGTCCCCCTTCACCAGGCTTGGCGCCTTGTGCCATCTTAATTTGCAGTTCATCGGCCATGGTGAGATAGTAACTGGTAACACCAAAACGGGCCGAAGCCACTTGTTTAATGGCCGATTTCATGGAGTCGCCATTCGCCAAAGGTTCATAACGCATTTCATCTTCCCCACCTTCACCCGTATTGCTTTTAGCGCCAAGACGGTTCATGGCAATGGCCAGGGTGGAATGTGCTTCGTGGGAAATGGAACCAAAGCTCATGGCGCCGGTGGCAAAGCGTTTATAAATGCTTTCGGCTGGTTCTACCTCATCAATAGAAATAGAAGGACGATTAGGCTTGAATTGGAACAAGCTACGCAGCGTACAGGCTTTTTCACCCTGGTCGTTAACCACCTTCGAATATTTTTTGAAGGTGGTGTAATCGTTCATTCGGGTAGCATGCTGCAGCAGGTGAATGGTTTGGGGATTGAACAAATGAAACTCGCCTTTGCGTTTCCATTCATAAACGCCGCCGATGGGCAGCCGTTCGATGGGCTGCGTTTTTTTGGTGAAGGAGAAATGATGTTTGGCTAAAACTTCTTTGGCAATTTCATCAATGCCCATGCCTTCAATGCGTGAAGTAGCCCCGGTGAAGTATTGATCCACTACCGCTTTATTCAAACCTATGATCTCGAATATTTGTGCGCCCTGGTACGATTGCAGTGTGGAGATGCCCATTTTGGAAAACACTTTCAGCAATCCATCGTTTACAGCCTTGATATAATTTTTGATCAGTTGTTTGCTGTCGAGATCCGTATGTAGTTTGTTAGTTTCCTTCAGATCATTAATCGTAGACAGGGCCAGATAAGGGTTGATGGCGGTGGCGCCAAATCCAATCAGGCAGGCATAATGATGCACTTCCCACACATCGCCGGCTTCTATTACCAAACCTACCTGGCCGCGAAGGCCTTTACGGATCAAATGGTGGTGTACAGCTGCCGTGGCTAACAGGGAAGGAATAGGGGCATGGTCCGAATCGATGGCACGATCGGATAAGATCAATACTTCAAAGCCATCTTCCACGGCATCTACGGCATATCGGCACAAACGATCCAGTCCTCTTTTTAAAGAACCATTTTTTCCGTCCGCCCTGAAATAGGATTGCAGTGTTTTTGCCTGGAAGATACCGGTGTCGATACTCCGCAGCTTTTCCATTTCATGGTTACTTAAAACGGGTTGTTTGAGTGCTACACTATGACAGGACAGCGGGTCTTCCGTTAATAAGTTTCCATTGTTACCCACGAAGGTGGATAAGGACATTACCATCCGTTCGCGAATGGGATCAATAGGCGGATTGGTAACCTGTGCAAATAATTGTTTGAAATAGCTGCTTAAATGTTGCGGCTGATCGCTTAGTACAGCCAAGGGAACATCGGAGCCCATGGAACCAATGGGTTCTTTACCTTCCAGTGCCATAGGCGCAAGGATGGTATCCAGATCTTCGGTGGAATAGCCAAAAACTTTCTGGTATTTAAATACCTGTTCATGGTGCAGTTCTGTAAACTGAACACGGGGCTCAGGCAATTCTTCCAGGCGTATCTTATATTTATTAAGCCAGTCGGCATAAGGTTTTTGAGAACAGATGCCTTGCTTTAATTCCTCATCGCTGATAATTCTTCCCTGCTCCATGTCAACCACAAACATTTTCCCGGGCTGCAATCTTCCCTTTTCTTTTACAATAGCCGGATCAACAGGCAGTGCACCGGTTTCGGAAGCCATGATGACCCGATCGTCTGTGGTTACACAATAGCGGGAGGGGCGCAATCCATTCCGGTCCAGCGTAGCACCGATAATCTTTCCATTGGTAAAAGATATGGAAGCCGGGCCATCCCATGGCTCCATAAAGGAAGCATGAAATTCATAGAAGGCCTTTTTTACCGGGTCCATCAGATCGTTATCATCCCAGGCTTCAGGAATCAGCATCATCATTACATGAGGCAGCGAGCGGCCGCAAAGTGTCAGCAATTCTATCATGTTATCCAGGCAGGCCGAATCCGACTGCCCTTCTGTAATGATGGGCAACAACATGTCCATCTCTTCTTTGGTGAAATACGGGGATGTAAAGTTTCGTTCGCTTGTTTTCAGCCAGTTCAGGTTTCCCTGCAGGGTATTGATCTCACCATTATGTGCTATAAAACGAAAGGGCTGCGCCAGCTTCCACGAAGGAAAGGTATTGGTAGCAAAACGGGAATGCACCAAGCCAAAGGCAGATACCACTCTTTTATTCCTCAGGTCCGGAAAATATTGCCGCACCTGCATGCTGGTGAGCTGGCCTTTATATACAATTGTTTTATAGGAGAGAGAGGCAATGTAGAAACCAACGGCATCTTTTTTTATTGTACTATTAATAGTATGTGAGGCGTAGTTGCGTAAAAGGAAAAGTTTGCGTTCAAAATCTTCAGGATTGGTAATATGGTCGGGGCAGGCCACGATCACCTGTTCCATTTCGGGCTCTACACTTAAGGCAGTGTACCCAATGTCGTCAGGATCAACAGGCACTTTTCTAAAGGCTAATACTTCCAGGCCTAATTTATCAGCACAACGGTTAAAAATATCACGGCACTCTTCTTTTAAGCGAATGTCCTTTGGAAAGAACAGAACGCCTACACCATATTTACCAAAAGGGGGGAGGTGTACGCCCAGTTTGCTGCACTCATCAAAAAAGAACTCATGCGGCACCTGTATCATAATACCTGCTCCATCACCGGTGTTTTGCTCGCATCCGCAAGCGCCACGATGTTCCATGTTTTCCAAAATGGTCAGCGCATCGGAAATTATCTGGTGAGATTTGTGGCTCTTAATATTGGCTACGAAGCCAATACCGCAGGAATCGTGTTCAAAAGAAGGAGAATAAAGACCGTTGCTTGCCATATTTTAATTGCTTTTGAGGCCATTGCCTGGTGAATTAATAATAGCAAGCGAACCTTACGAATATACAAAATCAGATAAAACAAACACAACCGGGTCCATAAAAATATTCACCTTAAATGCACATTCTGAAGGCTTTGCGGAGATTACCCGAAAGGTTAGTGATGAGAATTACCGACATAAAAGGCCGAGCCCATACAAATTGTAACTATTAACATATGAAATATTAAACGCGGCTAATGTTATTTTTAGAATTGCAAATACAATTTTTAATGAAATGAAGGGAATAAAATTTAAATAACAGACGAATATGCAGATTTTATAAACATTAAATAAAATAATATATAAAATATATTGCCTTCTTTCCTACCTTTAGTTTAGTGTACTACTAAAAAAGGAAGGTGTAAAGGGTGATTAAAAGAGAGGAAATTTTTCTGCAGGTTGAAGGTGAAATTTTTTGTGAACCTGTGGAACAACCCAAAAAAAACAAAGGTATTGCTTGCAAATTGTCTAGGCTTCTGGAACAAGCTTAGTGCAGGCAATACCTTCTTTTTTAAACTTAAATACCAACACAATGTTACGAAAAATTACGCTTTCTGCTATTGCCGTGTCCTCTATTAATGTGGCCTCTGCCCAGGATTCTGCTGCAACTTCATTCCTTACTGTTTCAGGATCTGCCGACATCTATTACAAATATGATTTCGGAAAATCAAAGGCAAACAATCGTACCTCTTTTACAAGTTCACACAACAGTTTTGAGCCGGCCATGGCTAGTGTAAAACTGGATTATAAAACACCAAAAGTAGAATTGGTGGCAGACCTCGGTCTTGGGAAAAAAGCACAGGAGTTTTCGTACAATGATGAAGGTATTTTAGCGGCCGTTAGGCAATTGTATATAAGCTACACGCCAAACGAGTGGTTGAAGCTTACCGCAGGAAGCTGGGCTACACATGTTGGTTATGAAGTGGCAGATGCATATGCCAACCGGAATTACAGCATGTCTTACATGTTCACCAATGGACCATTCTTTCATACGGGCATAAAAGCCGGGGTGGTGTTTCAATCAAGCGGGCTTATGATCGGTCTTGCCAATCCTACCGATTTTAAATACGTTCCTGACGGATTTGCAAATAATAAATTTTTACTTGCCCAATACAGTTTTACACCGGGAGATTTCTTTAAAATCTATATCAATTATGTAGGTGGTGAAAATGCTGATACGTCTAAATCAAAACAGGTGGATGTGGTTTTGACCTCGAAGCTCAGTTCTAAGTTCAGTATAGGCTATAACGGAACCTGCAGCCGTGTAAAAACCTACCTCGGTAATAAATTATACGCAGATGAAAAAAGCTGGTGGGGTTCTGCCTTGTATCTCAATTTTGATCCTGCAGGCAATTTTGGACTTACACTCAGGGAAGAGTATTTCAGTGATAAAAACAGGCTGAAAGTTTACGGATCCCGGCCCGAAGGCGGAAGTGTATTGGCCACCACTTTATCAGCGCTTTTTAAGGTGGATAATTTAATCTTCATTCCTGAGGTTCGCCTGGACAAAGCAAGCAAATACTTATTTACAAATAAGGATAGGGTGCCAACAAAAACGGCAGCCAATATTTTGTTCGCAGCTATTTATTCGTTCTGAATTTTTTAAGCACCACACATAAATTTCAAACCATGAACAATCTCAAACGTAAAAACGCTTTGCCTTTTTTGGTTCTTGCCGCCATTGCCGTTGCTGCTGCTTTTGTACCTGCTTTACCCAATTTTGATGAGGGAAGATATAATGCAGCTGACGTAGCCTGGATCACTGTTGCTACTGCCCTGGTCTTCTTAATGACCCCGGGACTTGCTTTGTTTTACGGAGGCATGGTCAATCGCAAAAATGTTTTATCTACCATGATGAAGAGTATTGTTGCCGCCGGAGTAGTTGGGGTGCTGTGGATTGTAGTTGGTTACAGTTTGTGCTTTGGTGACTCCATGGCCGGATTCATAGGCAACCCCATGACACATCTTTTTTATAAAGGTGTTGCTTCCGGAGGACCCTGGAGCCTGGCGCCTGCCATTCCAAAATCACTTTTCTCGGTATTTCAACTAATGTTTGCCATCATTACACCGGGGCTGGTTGTGGGAGCCATTGCGGAACGTATGCGTTTTGTGGCTTACGTTTTATTTACGGTGCTTTTTAGCTTGCTGGTGTATGCGCCATTGGCGCACATGAGCTGGCACCCGGAAGGCTTTCTTTTTAAAATGGGAGCGTTGGACTTTGCCGGTGGAACCGTAGTACACATATCGGCTGGCTGCGCCGCTCTTGCCGGGGCGCTGGTTTTAAAACGCAGAAAAGTGCATATTGAAAAAAGAGAAAGCATGCCTGCCAACATCCCCTATGTGTTGATAGGTACAGGTTTGCTGTGGTTTGGCTGGTTTGGCTTTAATGCTGGTTCGGCCCTGGGCGCCAATGCGCTTTCCGTTTCGGCCTTTACAACAACTAATACGGCTGCCGCCGCAGCGGGTTTATCGTGGATGTTCTTTGATGTACTGAAAGGCAAGAAACCATCTGTGGTTGGTTTTTGTGTAGGGGCGGTCGTTGGTTTGGTGGCGATAACGCCGGCCGCCGGTTTTGTAGCTGTTCCGCAAAGTATTTTTATTGGCGTAGTGGCTGCCGTCATTTCCAACTTTGTCGTGCACCTGAAAACAAAATCTTCCCTTGATGATACACTGGATGTATTTCCCTGTCATGGAGTAGGAGGTATGGTAGGTATGATCATGACGGGCATATTTGCTACCGTTGCCGTTAATGCTGCGGGTAATAATGGCTGGGCTAATGGAAACTTTGGTTTCTTTCTGACGCAGTTAAAAGCAATGGGCATAGCCGTTGTGTATAGTTTTTCCGTTTCCTTCTTAATCTTCAAGGTGATCAATTTTGTAGTGCCCATCAGGGTGAGTGATAAGGATGAAGAAGAGGGTTTGGATTCCACCCAGCACAACGAGAAATACGTTCAGGGTACCCTGTTAGTGGCTACTAAAGATGGTTTGGTGGAAGAAGAGATCGTTAATTAACTCAGGTTGCCGGTTTAGAATGGTTGCTCTGGCTGGTTTTTAACCTCACCCCGCCAGCACTCTAATGCTGGCTCTAAAGCAGAAACAATAAAGTGGAGTGGCGTTTATCATGAAACAGTTGAAAAGTTAAGTACTCAAAACGATGCGACGAAAACGGCTGCTAACAGGCGCTCCTATGAATAAAGGTTTTAGAGAGGATTAATATTTTTATTTCTATTTCTTTTGAAAGCAAGCGATTAACGAGTGTGAATACTGATTTGTCGGCTTCTTCTTCGACGAGTCTCCCGTTAATACCTCTACCATTGTTTTGAGCTTCGCGGGGACACGTCGTTCGATAACCCCGACGACACCTCGCGCAGCAAATCCTGAATTATCAAAATCTGCTGGTGGGAGGGTCGCCGCAGAAAAAATTCAGCTACTAAAATTCTCCAGGTCTCAGAAATGGTTTTAGCTTTAAAAAAGCATAAACCATGATATGAAAAGTGAAAAAGAAAAAATGCTTTCGGGACAACCCTATAAAGCAAGCGATCCTGAATTGGTTGATGAAAGAAGAGGGGCCAAGGAGATCCTGTTTGATTTTAATCATTCAAGGCCGGGAGAGATGGAAAAAAGAAGCGGGTTGCTGAAAAGCCTGCTATCCAGAACACAAAGCAACGTTTATATAGAACCGCCTTTCTATTGCGATTATGGTTATAATATTGAAATCGGCAACAACTTTTACGCTAACCATAACCTCATTATATTGGATTGCGCAAAAGTGATCATTGGCGACTATGCTTTCCTTGGGCCTAATGTTGGCATCTATACAGCGGGACATCCTTTGCATGCGCATTTAAGAAACCAGGAATTTGAATTTGCACTGCCCATCCGCATTGGCGATAATGTTTGGATCGGGGGAAATGTGGTGATCAATCCCGGCATTACCATAGGTGACAATACGGTCATTGGTTCAGGCAGCGTTGTCACAAAAGATATTCCCGCGAATGTGTTGGCTTTCGGTAATCCATGTAAGGTGGTCAGGCCCATAACAGACCTGGACAGGAAGTACTACTATAAAAATTTTAAGGCAGAATGACAGCGTTTACCAGAGGGTGGCTGCTCCACAACCAAAGCTATCCATATACCATACAGCTTTCAAATTGAGGGGAGAACAGGTGAGACGGTTCACGGCCGTCTTGATTACACAATCGTTACCTCAATACCCATTCCCTGCAGGGTCTTCACCATGTGGTCGGAGATGCCGCTGTCGGTGATCACTTGTTCAATGTCGTCTAATCCACAAATCTTTCCAAAGCCTCTTTTGCCAAACTTGGTGGAGTCGGCCAGCACAATGGTCTTTTGCGAAGCGGCGATCATCTTTTTATTTAGTTGGGCTTCCATCATATTGGTGGTAGTAAGACCAAATTCAGGATCAATGCCGTCTACGCCCAGGAACAGTTTACTGCACGAAAAATCGTCCAGGATCTTTTCGGCATAGTTGCCGGTGACGGAGGAGGAGCTCTTCCGCAGCAGTCCGCCCAATTGTATTACTTCAATTTCAGGATGGTTGATCAGTTGCATGGCCACATTCAGGGCAGCAGTAATTACCGTAAGGCTTCCCCTGGGACGGATGTTTTTTGCCAGTGACAGAACCGTTGTTCCCGAAGCGATGAGGATACAATCGTTGGGTTCTACCAGGGAGGCCGCCGCCTCGCCAATACTGGTTTTTTCATCCCATTGGATTTTTTCCTTCTCGTTTACCGGGCGGTCGGCCGTGTAGGGGTTGCTCAGCGTTCCGCCGCCGTGTGTACGGAAGAGAAGGGCCTTGTCTTCCAAAAGTTTCAGATCCTTCCTTATGGTAACCGGCGAAACATTGAGTTCGGAACACAGGTCTAAAACCTTTACGTTTCCCTCTTTTTTTAGCCTGGTAAGAATATGCTGGTGCCGCTCGGTAAGATTACTCATGGTAGGCAAATTAAAAGTTAGAAGTCAAAATTCAAAAGTCAGAAGAAAAAGCCCTTCAACTCAGTAACCTGTTTTGAATCTTGGTTTTTGAATTTTGACTTTTCTCTGATACTCACATTTGTGGAAAACTATTCCTTCAAATTATTTCTATTTTCTTTCGTTTTTAAATAAAAAACCTAAAATTGCTTTCGTTTTATTCCATTTCCTGTAAAAACAAAACAAATAGAAACAAAAATACGAATGAGAGAAGTGCTGCCAAAGGAGAATATTAAAAGAGAAGAGCTGGTTGGCCGGCTTGCCGATAAAACCGCCACATGGGATGTATTGGTGATTGGTGGCGGCGCTACCGGTCTTGGCGTAGCCCTTGACGCTGTTGCCCGTGGGTACAAAACCTTGCTGGTTGAGCAGTCGGATTTTGCCAAAGGCACCTCAAGCCGCAGCACCAAGCTGGTTCACGGCGGAGTACGTTACCTGGCCCAGGGCGATATTCGCCTGGTGAGGGAAGCCAGTATTGAGCGGGGATTATTATGCAGAAATGCTCCCCATCTCGTTAAAAACCAAACGTTTATCATTCCTGTTTATAATTCCTGGGATAAGGTTAAATACACCATCGGCCTGAAGATGTACGACTGGATCTCGGGCAGGTTAACCCTGGGTTCCTCCGTTTTTATCTCCCGCAAAAAGACCATAGAGAGTTTACCCGGTATTAAAACTAAAGGATTGAAGGGCGGAGTGTTATACCATGACGGCCAGTTTGATGATTCCAGGCTTGCCATTAACCTGGTGCAAAGTATTATAGAGAATGGTGGTTGCGCTGTTAACTATGTGAAAGTCATAGGATTGATAAAGGATATCGATAAAAAAATAGAAGGTTCCGTTTTGGAAGATACCGAGACCGGTAGGCAGTTCCGTATAAAGGCCAAGGCAGTGATAAATGCCACTGGTGTGTTTGTAGATGATATTTTGCACATGGATAATCCGTCCAGTCCCAAAAGTATTTGTGTAAGCCAGGGGGTACACCTGGTGCTGGATAAAAAGTTCTTTCCTTCCAGTCATGCTTTAATGATACCAGAGACCAGCGATGGCCGCGTATTGTTTGCCGTGCCTTGGCACAATAAGGTGGTGCTGGGTACAACGGACACGCCTGTAGCCGAAGCTTCCCTGGAGCCGCAGGCCCTGGAAAAAGAGATCAGCTTTATTTTAGAAACAGCCTCGGCCTATCTTACCCAAAAGCCCACCCGCAGCGATGTATTGAGTGTGTTTGCAGGCTTGCGGCCTCTGGCAGCGCCGCAGGGCGGGGGACAAAAGACCAAGGAGATCTCCCGCAGCCATAAGATCATGGTTTCACCTTCGCATCTCTTCACCATTTTGGGCGGCAAATGGACCACCTACCGTAAAATGGGAGAAGACATGATGGACAGGGTGGAAAAGGAGTTGCAGTGGAAGCATCATAAGACCCCCACTTCAGCCTTGCACATTCATGGTTATGCCGATACGGTGAACTGGGACGACCCGCTTTATTTCTACGGCAGCGACGCCGCGCAGATCAAAAAGCAAATGAACGGCAGCGCCGGCCAGTGGATCAGTGACAGCCTCAAAATTCATAAAATGCAGGTGCGCTGGGCGGTAGAGCATGAAATGGCCCGGACGGTGGAAGATGTTTTATCAAGAAGAACCCGTACCCTTTTACTGGATGCCAACGAAAGTGTGCGTATTGCACCCGAGGTGGCAAAGATCATGGCGGCAGAATTGGGAAAAGATGATGAATGGGTGAGGGAGCAGGTGCGGGAGTACACCCAACTGGCGCAGCAATACATTTTAAAACAGAACTAAACAACGATTGGTCTAACGCTGTATGAGAGTCATGCAATTTTTAAAGCCGGCGGCACACCGTGAGGCTTTACCCATAGAAAAGATTGATCCGGAGTATAAAAAGCTAAGGCTCCAGGTGTTCCTGGGCATCTTTATAGGTTATGCCGGTTATTACCTGGTGCGCAAGAATTTTTCCATGGTCATGCCCGACCTGATTGAGCAGGGATATACCAAGGCTCAATTGGGCGTAGCCCTGTCGGCCATCTCTATTTCCTACGGCATCAGCAAATTTGTCATGGGTACGGTTTCCGATAGAAGCAATGCGCGGGTTTTTCTTTCCCTTGGTTTGGTGCTTTCTGCCTTTACCATGATCGCCATGGGTGTTTTCCCCTTTGCAACGGGTTCTATTGCCATTATGTTTTGCCTGTTATTTATTAATGGGTGGTTCCAGGGCATGGGTTGGCCGCCCTGCGGCCGCGTGGTAGTGCACTGGTTCTCGGTAAAGGAGCGGGGAACAAGAATGTCCATCTGGAACGTAGCCCACAATGTAGGCGGCGGCCTGATGGCGCCTTTGGCCATTGCAGGACTGGCCATCTTCGGCACCTGGGAGGGTAAATTATATTTCCCGGCCATTATTGCCCTTGTTGTGGCTCTCATTACCTATTTATTGGTAAGAGATACACCGCAATCCTGCGGGCTTCCGCCTGTTGAAAAATACAAGAACACCTACTCGAAAGACTACAACCAGTCGCATGAGAAAGAGTTGAGTACCAGGCAGATACTCTTAGATTATGTTTTGGTTAACAAACTCATCTGGTACATTGCCTTCGCCAATGCCTTTATATATTTGGTGCGTTATGGCGTGTTGGATTGGGCTCCTACCTATCTGAAAGAAGCCAAAGGATTTTCTTTGAAAGAAACAGGATGGGCCTATTTTTTATACGAATGGGCGGGTATTCCCGGAACCTTATTATGCGGCTGGCTTAGCGATAAGATCTTCAACGGTCGCAGGGCACCTGCCACGATCATTTACATGATACTGGTAACGGTGGCGGTGTTGGTGTACTGGAAAAATCCTCCTGGTAATCCTTTAATTGATAATGTGGCACTAATAGCCATCGGCTTTTTGATTTACGGGCCGGTAATGCTGATTGGTGTGCATGCGCTGGACCTGGTGCCAAAGAAAGCGGCAGGAACAGCGGCAGGTCTGACCGGTTTATTCGGGTACCTGGGGGGCGCCTTATTTGCCAATGCGGCCATGGGTTATGTGGTGGACGCCTGGGGCTGGGATGGAGGATTCGTGGTGCTGATAGCCTCGTGCCTCCTGGCGGTGGTATTCACGGCACTGACCTGGAAAAAAGAACAAACTGTTTAATCATTTATTTAAATACAATCAACTAAGCGTATGAGAACATTGAT
>CBHTSW010000027.1:0-63811 GCA_966095395.1 uncultured bacterium
TACCCCCCGGAATTCGAGGTGGTGGAGGTGTACCGCGCCGTCTGGGTCTGCGCATGAATACTACTCACAATTGTAGCACACAATACCCATAAGAGAAAGGCTCTCTGGTTTTTCATAGTATAGGATTTTTGGATTTTCTGACTGTCCGTGAAAAGATCGCTTATACTTAAGTTGATGATTTCACGAACTAAAGTAAAGATACCCGCATTTGAAAACTATAGTAGAACTTCGGTAATTTGAAATAATATTTTAGTAGTTTCTCTTAGTAACAATCGGTGTTTGTACTGTTTGGATGTGATGCGGCCCAAGCTGTGGCATATTCTAAAGGTCTTAAGCAGCATGGCATCATTCTTTTACTTGTAAAACATTTTAATGAAGATCTTAAGTATATGGAAAGCCGCTAAAAGAAATAAATATTCTTCTATGAAGCATTTTTCTGTATGTTTGGAGCTACCCTTAAAACCAATGTAAACACCCTTGAAAAAGTATTTATCATCATACTGGATACGGTCTGCTTTTTTTACTTTTCTTCAGCGTTTTTCCCTGACTTTATTTGGCTTCATTAATTTCCTTATACTGATACGAAGTTTATCTAAGCCTCAGATGGGGGTATGGGCATTTTTCTTAGTAGTTACCTCTTTGTTTGAATCGACAAAGTCAAATCTTTTAAAAAATGCACATATAAAATTTGTGGGGAATAACAATGCAGAAAAAACAGGAATAGCGTCGTCTTCTTTAGTCATAAATGCAATCATTAGCCTGTTATTCATTCTTATTCTGTTTCTTTTTTCAAGTGCATTAAGTTCCTGGCTGCATACAGGCAATGAGTTGGTAGAAATGCTAAAGTGGTTTACTCCGGGCTTGGTAGCGCTTGTCTTTTTTTCGCATCTTGAAGCAGTTTCTCAATCCCATCTGGATTTTAAATCGGTGTTTGCCGGATATTTTTCCCGGCAGGTTTTATTTTTTAGTATTGTTCTGGCGCATCAGATTTTTAAAATTCCTTTTTCTCTTGTTGATTTAGCCATCTACCAGTCTATAAGTGTAGTATTTGGTGCGATCATTCTGTTTTTTTTCGGAAAAAAGCACCTTCTTTTTCGGTTTAATCCCTCTTTGGAATGGATTAAAAAGTTATTGGGCTTTGGTGGTTATATTTTTGGTATCGGTATTACTTCCAGCATATTTTCCAATCTCGATCAGCTTATGATTGCCAGGTTTACCTCGAGTAAAAGTATGGTTGCCAGTTATAATGCTGCTACAAGGATCAGCGCTCTTGTAGACATTCCTTCCTATGCTGCGGCTGAAATCCTTTTGCCTAAAGTTTCACAGGTTGATATTAATGAGGGAACTGAAAAAGTGAAGTATATGTATGAAAGGATGGTCGGAATTCTGTTGTGTTTTACCACCCCTACTGCATTGTTCATTATTCTATTTCCTCATTTTGTGGTTACTCTTATTGCAGGAGCCGAATATGCTGATTCATCTTTCATTTTACAAATGTATATGCTCTCCGGATTTGTGAAACCAATTCAAAACCAGGCGGCTAACCTGCTTTTATACATTGGAAAAGCCCGGCTGTGCTTTTTGCTTAACATCTTATTTGTCGGTATAAATATGTTGTTAAACTATATATGTTTTACGCAATTTGGACCCTATGGTGCAGCTATTGGAAATGTGATTGGCTGTGTATTGGGAGCCATTGTATGGTATTCTATTTTGCAAAAAAGCATAGGGGTTCAATTCCATAACATATGGAGATATGCTATGGATACCTATAAAACAATTTTTACTAAAATCAGGTTAGCGACAAAGCTGAAACAAGTGCAGATCTAGCAAACTTTGAACTCCTTATGTTAGCCAAGTCATCTTACCTTGTGTATAATTATTAGGGGCAACTCACTGTTTGCCCAAAAAATTATAAGATGTAAATAATGTCTTCATTAAAAGAAAAAATAAAATCAAACCAGAAGCTAAAAGGATTTGTTCATTGGCTCATGATTCCACCTCATCAGGCCAGGCCACGAAAATGGGTAAGCTGGTTTGTTAATCCATTTTACCACAAGCGGGGTAAGGCGTCGGTTATACGGAGCAGAACCCGTATGGATGTCGTTCCATTTAATAAATTTGAATTGGGGGATTTTTCTACTATAGAGGATTTTTGTACTATTAATAATGGTGTAGGGGATGTTATTATTGGCAAGGAAACAAGAATAGGAATGAGTAACGTAGTAATAGGCCCGGTAATAATTGGTAACAATGTGATCTTAGCTCAAAATATTGTAATGAGTGGACTTAATCACTCCTACGAAAATCTAAGTTCTCCTATAAGTAAACAAAAAGTTACAACGGCACCTATTACCGTAGAAGATGAATGTTGGATAGGAGCGAATGTAGTATTAACTGCTGGAGTGAAAGTGGGTAAACATAGTGTGATTGCTGCCGGTGCTGTAGTTACTAAAGACATACCTTCTTATTCTGTAGCCGTTGGAAATCCTGCCAGGGTAATCAAAAGGTATGATTTTGATAAAAAGGAATGGGTGAGAGTGTAAGATTGGCAAAATAGTGGGAAAGTTAAAGAATGAATGTTGTTCATTGTATTAGATAATAATTTATGCGGATAGGAATAGAAGCACAGCGTATTTTCAGGCCTAAGAAACATGGAATGGATGTAGTGGCTATTGAATTGATCAGGAATTTACAGCAAATAGACCGGAAAAATGATTACGTAGTTTTCTGTAACAAAGGAGTGAAAGACGATACGATTGTCGCATCTGCAAATTTTCAGATAGATAAATTTTCGACTTTGACCTATGCTCACTGGGAACAATTGTATCTACCCCTGGAGGTAAAAAAACAGAAACTGGATCTTTTGCATTGTACGGCAAATACCGCGCCTTTGCGCTGTAAGGTCCCACTACTTCTTATGCTGCATGACATTATTTATCTAGAGAATGTGGACTTTAAAGGAACTGTGTATCAAAATTTAGGCAATCTTTACCGCCGGTGGCTGGTACCAAAGATTGCTAAAAAAGCTTCCCTGATTTTAACGGTTTCCGAGTTTGAGAAAGAAAATATTTTAAGACGCCTTCAATTGCCCGAGGAGAAAGTTGAAGTACTGTATAATGGGGTGAGCCCTCAGTTCCATGCGAACTACCCGGCCCAACAAATAGAAGAGTTCCGCAACCGGTATGGTCTTCCTTCCCAATACATAATGTTCCTTGGTAACACGGCTCCTAAGAAAAATACGTTTAATGTCATCAAAGCTTATGTGGATCTATGCACTGAATTTCACAATGAAATTCCCCTGGTTCTTTTGGATTACCGCAAAGAATTGGTAGTTAAAATTCTGGAGGAGTTAAAGCAACCTGGTTTACTTAACCGGTTTATATTTCCCGGGTATGTGCCTCATCACCAAATCCCACTTATGTATAACGCAGCCACTATTTTTTTGTATCCATCCCTAAGAGAAAGTTTTGGCTTACCCATCCTGGAAGCCATGGCCAGTGGCACACCTGTAATAACTTCCACCACTTCTTCCATGCCGGAGATTGCGGGCGATGCGGCCCGATTGGTTGATCCATTTAATTTCAAAGAAATTTCCGTCGCCATGAATGATATGCTAACCAATGACTCGTTACAAAAAAGTTATAGAGAAAAAGGGATAGAAAGAGCAAAGGCCTTCACATGGAAGGCCTCTGCAGAAAAATTACTCGGTATTTATGAGAATTTTAGTTGATTCTTTCTTCACATTTTTTATGAGAAATAGGTTAAACCAAATCAGCTTTCCTTTTTCTTACACTGAACTGTGTTTGTACATAGCGTCTCAATTCTTCATCGGTCTTTGCATGAAATATTTTAGCACCTGATAATTTAGGATACAATATTTCAAAACACTTAAAATGATGCTCTGGCCCTTGTTTAGACAAGATGACATTGGTTCCTTTAAAATAACTTGCTAAAACCGAAGTTCCTCCGTGCGTGGAAATGAAATTTTCTGCATTCGCGTACACCATCAATTGCAGGTGATTAAAATTACGGGCTCCTCCTTTATTTTCTTTATACAAATCCTCCATTAATATAACTTCCGGATGATTTGCCCTGATCCACCCTACTTCGTTAAGTTCATAAATGTCACTGTTATCCATGGTGATATGCTGTGCGCCGGGCCTGTTATAAATAATGGTGTAGTCTTCTTTTAAGGTATCAAAAATAAATTCAAGCATTTCAATACTTAAAAACGAGATCGGGGGCCCGTCCCATTCCTTATTATACCGGTTGGCAACAATCAGTATGGGTTTTTCGTATACATAAATATCATTTCGGTAAACTTCTTTAAGAGGTACAGGAAGCCATTTTTTCATATTGTAATTATGGCTGTATAAGATCCGGGGCACTTCGAAATTATAATTGCCTTCATTTGATCTTAAACCAAATACTTCTTTGTGGTCCGGCGAGAAGTAATAAAACTCAGAAGTAAAGTTGGAGGACCGGGTGGCTTTTAAGGTCCCGTTTTTATAATGCCAATAAGCGAAGGGCAAAACAAATTGAAGTTCAGGCCCGAACTCCCCACAATAAGAGATGGTTTTATATTTTTTCTTATTGATGTAATCCCTGACAACATACTTTAATTGTCTAAGGTTACAGTTATAGGTGTTTCGTATAAAATAACGGAGATTATAATCTACATTCCTGTACCGGCTGTGTATGTATAAGCCAAAAATCTTATTCATCAAGTTCGTAATCATAATTAGCGTTTAAGTAAAACAGTATCTTTTTACTCATAAGCGTTTTGGTTCACTATCCATCAGGTTCCGGACCTTTTATGATTAGTTATACGTTCATAATAATTTCTTCAATAGCGGCTGCCCGGCTTTCCCAGGTATGTTGTGTTGCCAGTTCAATACGTGCACTTCTCAGGGCTTGCGTATCATCGTTTAGTGCTTCATTTATAGCAGCCGAAAATTCTTCAGCAGTAGAGCAATAGGGTACCAAATTGCCTGTAAAACTCTTCAGGTCTAAATTGAAGTCAGTGGATACTACCGGTTTTCCTGATCCAAGGTACTCAAAGAGTTTCATGGGGAAGACGGTAGCGCTGTCTTCGTAACGCCTGAAGGGAATAATGGCTACATCAAAGCTTTTTAAAACATTAGGAAGTTGCTGGTAAGGTATTCTTCCAATAAAATGGATGTTGGGAACTTCGTCAATGTAATCCGGAACGTATGTTTTATTTACCGGTCCGGCAAAAACAAAACTTTTATCCCGGTTTTTTAACGCAACTTCTTTCAACATTTCGTAGTCAATCCGCTTTTCAATATTGCCAAAATAGCCAATGATCGGTTTTTTAAACTTCATGACGTCGGTATGCTCGGGTAAGTCCTTATCGGTGGCCAGTATGCTATGTTTAATATCTGCTGCATTGGATACAAAATAAGTTTTTGGGTTTATTTTCTTTTTCTCATTGCAAAGCTGCTGACTTGTACAAATCACAAGGGCACTGTTTTTGACAAGCATCTTTTCAGATATGACTCCGTGTTTTGCGTCATAAGGCATTATTACCGGGTCGATGCACTGGTATACTTCCAGCGTGGGTTTTATGTATTTTGCTATGTTGGGGTAATGAAAAACCCAGGAATTGATATAAATAAAGTCTTGAATGGAATGCTGGGTAATTATTTTTTGTAATCTCTTTGCTATGATTTTTTCATTCATACTTAACAGCTTCCTGTAAAGCTTTCCTTCCGGAAGAAAATGAATAGAGGGCAAAGGCGGAACAATAACGATTTTTAAATTTGGATTAGACGTTTCAATAATTCCATTGTTTTTTCCTTTAAATGCATCTTTCCGTACCTGGTACTGTTCTGTTTTTCTTGTCCGCATAACATCGCGGAAAGTGAATGGATAGTCTATATAGTAAACCGTGTTGTTTTTTGCGAACTCTTTTGCAAGTATGTAGCTGACAGATTCGTAATGTTTATCGAACCTTCCATAGCCAAAGATGAATATACATTTGTTTTTTGCCTGCATATTATAGTTTCAATAGGTTATACTCCGGAGATTAAGCTAACGATTGTCTCTCTTTTATAATTGAATATTTGTTTAAAGTTGCGGCCAGCACCAGTTGGGTCAAAAAAATGATTAACCCTCCGGGAAAAACCAGCCGACTAAGTTTATTTTATAAGCGACTATTAAACATCACTTTTTTGGAGTAAGGCTCTTGGAGTTTGAGCCATAATCCAAAAATCGTACAGAAGGTTTGCCTGCCGTGCATAAGAAATATCCAGGCTTATTCTTTCATCAATGGACATTTCAGCCCGGCCCCGTTTTTTAATTTGCCATAATCCTGTTATTCCTGCCGGGGCCGTAAAGCGTTCTACAAACTCATTGGTAGTTAAAGTAGCTGCTTCATAAAGAGGCAGGGGTCTGTTTCCAACCAAAGACATATCCCCCTTCAATACGTTAATAAGCTGGGGTAACTCATCCAAACTTGTATTACGCAGAAATTTTCCAACTTTAGTAATCCGGGGATCATTTGCAATTTTAAAAAATTTGGCTCCGTTGTTGGTCTGGCCATATTGATTCAAATGGGCCAGCGCTTCAATCTTTTTATCGGCGTTAACCACCATTGTTCTAAACTTAAAAAACCGGAATATTTTAAATCCACGGCCAGCTCTTTTGGCGGCATAAAAAACAGGTCCTTTTGATTCCAGCTTAATAGCTATAGCAATGAGCAAGAAAAAGGGTAAAGCCAATACCAAGAGAACCGACGAAATAAAGACGTCAAGTATTCTTTTGTAAAAGCTGGAAGAAAATTCCGGCGCCGCCTCTTTTTTCGGCAATACATTATTATATTCCTTGGCCTTTTTCAGGAAAGATATTTTGCTGGAAAAATCATATTGCCAGCTTGAAAGGTCAACCACATCATCTATTATATCAGCGAAGGAGTCAACGCCCTGGTTGGAAAGATGGCATTCGTTATAAATGATGGGTATAGATGTATAGCCTTTGTCGGATGTTTTTAGAAAAACTTCAAAGTTTTTTAATTCATCAGCATTATAGGCAACGTCAATAATTATAACATCAACAGTTTGATCAGTAAAGTTTTCAGATTGAATGAGCTTTTTTGCGTTTTCAAAATTTTCAGCAATAACTCCGGAAATGGTAGTGTTTAGTAAGAATTTGATAGAGGTTTCGTTTTTTCCAATGTAAAGAAAGAACAGAGGGCTTTTTTCGTTGGTGATAGTGGCAACTCTTAAATATTTCCTTGTTTCATTCTCAGGTACATTATTCAATAGATCAACTTGCATGGGCTTGGTTTTAGGGTTTGGGTATTATCAATTACAGATTAAACATTGCTCAACATCGATGCTGTCACTAAATTTTTAATAGCTGCAATCAGGTCCACCGGATTAAAAGGTTTAAAAAATATTTCGTCTAGCTCAAACTCATACGACTTTTGTTTTACCATTTCTGTATTTTCTGTGGCCAGCACAATTACCGGAATCTTATAAAGTTTACTGCTTTTGATATGTTGTATCAATTCCCAACTTTGTTGGGGTTGAAAATCCACATCTACAATCAAGGCATCTACCTGTTTGTATTGCCTTAAAAGGTGGGTTGCCTGAAATACATCCGTCGAGGGGATGAAACGATATTCTTTTTCGAAAATCGTTTGAAGTAAATAATTCATGGCTTTGTTGCCATTTACGCTTAGAATACTCTTGCTCATAGTACAATAGGGTTGATTAGAATCTCACTTTGCCGGGTACGATTGAACTATGGCAATTCAAGGAATTGGAAATTGTTGGCTAAAGCCACTAAGTAGGATCATTAACAAGCTATCTGTGGAAATTTCAATAAGGATTCTTGAACAGTTGCTCAAGTAAACATTGATAGGGGGCTATTCAAAGGATGCTATGAACTGGAGGGATCCTGTGCAGGATACTGGTAATTAATGATCTAAAAGTAAATTTTTTACTTGTAACATAAAACTTTTTTTAAGGTTCACAGCTACTATTTCAAAAACTAAGCCATTTCAAAAGCACCAGAAATTGTGGAATTGTATTTTTTGAGTTTATTAGTTACTGATAGAGAAAGTGAATTAAAAAGCCAATAACATTAAGCAGAACCGCGTAGATGACCATTCCTTTAAAAAGCCATTTTGGAACGTGGTTAACTCCCAATGCTGCTAAAACCACTAATAAAGGGAGAAAATCCAGCGAGAAACGAGATGTATTGACCTGATGCCAGCCATTATTGTGGTAAAAAAGCTGACTTATAAGAATAATTCCAATGGTTAACCAGCCAGAAAACCTCAAAATTTTGGGCCACTCAGCTTTTAAACTGGCTACCAGGAAAGGGCTGGCAGCAAGCAACGAAGTGCCCCAAAGATCCATATCCTTAATGTTCAGATAGGTTTTGCCCTCAAATTGGATATTAAACCCTTTGATAAAAAAAGAGTATAAATTAAAGAGAAAGTATTTAGAACTAAAAACTCCGTATTCATTTACCCGTTCCTTTAAAATGCCTATGAACAGAATATGAGCATATCCGGTATCAAAAGCATTTCCAAATCTCACATAATTATAAGCCAGATACAATGCGATAAAGGCACTTATAGGAACAAAAAGTAAAATAATGTTCCTTGTTTTAAGTGTCTCTTTTTTACCCAGGTGTAAATAAACCATATACCCTATTGCAAATACTAAATAAAATAGGGTGAATTGCCGGGTTAAAAAACTACAACCTATAAAAACACTAATCAGCCACCAGCGCCTTTTTCCTAAGAGTTCATTGATAATCAATAATTGCAATAAAAAAGAGGTAACGTGAGCAAAAGCATACACATGGTGACTGGTAAATAATGCATACCAAAAGCCGGTTCCGAAGAAAATAGCCATTAGCAGCCAGATTAGATACTCCTGTGCTATTTGCAATTTTATCAGAATTCTATAGATTAAATATAAACTGATACAGGCCATAACAGTGGCTATGGCAACAGTATTTACCTGTGCTGTACCCAATACGGCCACAAAAGGCAATAGAACTAAAGAGGGAAAGGGCGGATAAGGAAGGTAATACTCATTTTTAAAAGAGATCATATCTCCATACGATTGCATTGGAGGTAAAGTAAGTTGGCCATGTAGTAAAGACTGGGCAAACAACGTAAAAGTATTATTGCTGCCATTGTTGTAGTAAAAATTAATAATGGCAGGTATTTGAAGGACGATAAACACAGTAAAGTAAATAACCCAATCAAGGCGGGTCGGTGCTTCAAATCGGCAAAGCCTTTTTATATACTGTACCATTAAGTAATAAGTTTTCAATAGAAGCGGCTAAGTTGATGTTTTTTACTTATTCTTTATTGGTTGTTGCCATAAAAAAATCTTATGAAGAAGTAAAGCAAAAATTTTGAAGGCTAATTTTACCCCGGAACGTAAAGGTATTTAGACTCGTGAGGAACGAAGGGGCACTCTTTGTTCGCCCCGTATTCGCAGCCGCTGAAAAATCAATATCGTGGCTAACATTAAAAAAACAAGGATAAACAAACCGGCAAGCTGGGGAACATTCTTCAAAAAATAACCGGTTACTAATAAAACCGCATGTACACAACATATGATCTTCGACGTAACTCCATGGCTCCATCCGTTATTAGTTAGTAAATGGTGAATGTGATTCCTGTCCGGCGAAAACGGTGATCTTCCCTGCCAGATGCGTATGGAAAACACCCGAAGCGTATCGAAAACCGGTATGGCTACAATGCTCATGGCAAAAACCGGCGCATGCCGGATAAAGGCATCAGCATCAGCGTTTAACTGTATGAGCCTTATGCAAAGTACCGCAACCACAAAACCGAGTACCAGCGACCCGGTATCACCCATAAAAATGCGGGCCGGGTTAAAATTATAATACAGGAAACCAAGCAAACCACCGCTCAATGCAAAAGCCACAATAGCATTGTTACTGTCCTTGCAAAGGGTAAGAAATAATCCTAAAGTTATCAGGCTCATAAAGCCCAGTCCACCCGCCAGGCCGTCAATACCATCAATCAGGTTAAAGGCGTTGGTAATGCCGGTAATAACCAGGATGGTAAAGCTGTATTGTGCGGATACGGGAAGTTCTTCAATCCCAAATAAACCATTAAAACCCGTGATGCGTACCCCGCTAAAAGCAATTAAGGCAGCTACCGCCATTTGAATAACTAATTTATAACGGGCAGGCATATTTTTAAGGTCATCCATTATGCCCACTGCAAAAAGTACGGCTATGGAAAAGAAAAAGGAAATAATAAAAACATCATGGGTGAAGCGAAACCACAAAAAACACGCGATTGCCATTCCGGTGCAGGATGCTATGCCACCCATAGTAGGAATAGGTGAAATGTGCTCCTTTCTTATATCCGGCACGTCAAAAAGCTGGAAGCGCTGGATGATTTTAATGAGAGGGGGCATGGTAAGCATGGCCACTATAAAGGCTGTGACAAAGGCAAGAACGGCAAATTTAAAATCACTGAAGCGGAGGTCTATTTGAAGTAAGGTTTGAAGCATGTTAGATATTGGTGCTGAAAAATAAGGATAAATACTTATCTGTACAAATCCACGGCTTTGGGGTTAAAAGTTTTTTTAAAGCCTCACCTTTTCTTTCCTTTTTGTTAAACCTCCCACGTCCGATTTGTAACCATTATTTTTGTTCGTAAACCCTTTCTATCACCACTTTAGCAAACATATTATCTCAGCCAATTGAGTATTTAAAAGGTGTTGGCCCCCAAAAGGCCGACCTCTTAAAAAAAGAACTTGGCATTTTTACGTATGCCGATCTTTTACATTTTTTCCCGTACCGCCATATTGATAAAACCAAGATCACCAGGGTTGCCGACCTTACCCCTTCTGTGGAATATGCCCAGGTGCAGGGGAAATTGTGGTACTTTGAAACGGCAGGGGAAAGAAGTACCAGGCGGCTAACCGCTTTTCTTACAGACGATACCGGGGTAATTGAACTGACATGGTTCAAGGGAATAAACTGGATCGAAAAAACGCTCAAGCAAAACGAGGTGTATAATGTTTTCGGGAAGATCAGTTTTTTCATGAGTAAGCCCCAGATCGTTCATCCCGAAATGGAGGTAGTCAAAAATGGGCCGGCGCCTGTCAAAAGCTATCTGGAACCAGTTTATTCAACCACCGAAAAATTAAAATCAAAAGGATTAAGCGGCCGCCAGATCGGTAAGTTGACCCAGGCTTTATTTTCATTGCTTACTGAAAATAACCTTCCTGAAAACCTTCCCCGGTCGTTGATTCAAAAACTGAAGTTGTTGCCAAGGTTTCAGGCCCTGCGGCAAATTCATTTTCCATCTTCCGCCCCACTGTACGAGCAGGCTTTGCGCCGGCTGAAGTTCGAAGAGTTTTTTATAACCCAGTTGCGGCTGGCAAAGGTCCGGTCGGACAGGCATCGAAAATCAAGGGGTGTTGTTTTTGAAAAAGTGGGAGAATTGTTCAACTCGTTTTACAAGGATCATTTGCCTTTTGAATTAACCGGTGCTCAAAAAAGAGTGATTAAGGAGATCAGGGCCGATACGGGCAGCGGCCACCAGATGAACCGTTTATTGCAGGGTGATGTGGGCAGTGGGAAAACCATTGTGGCCTTATTAATTATGCTTTTGGCTGTGGATAATGGTTACCAGTCCTGCCTTATGGCCCCTACGGAAATTTTGGCCCAGCAGCATTTTAATGGGATCAGCAAACTCCTCAAAGATTTGCCCGTTGGTGTCCATCTGCTTACCGGTTCTACTACAACCAGGGAGCGAAAATTTATTTTACAGGCTTTGGCCGAGGGCAATCTAAGCATTATAATAGGTACGCATGCTTTGATTGAAGAAGTGGTTCAATTCAAAAACCTTGGCTTTGTGGTTATTGATGAGCAGCACCGTTTTGGCGTGGCCCAGCGTGCCAGCCTTTGGAAAAAGGCCGTCATCCCCCCGCATATACTGGTAATGACGGCTACCCCCATTCCCCGCACCCTGGCTATGACGGCCTTCGGAGATTTGGATTACAGCATTATGGATGAATTGCCCCCCGGGCGGCAACCTATAACCACCGTACATCGTTATGATAGTTATAGAACCAAAGTGATGGATTTTATCAGGGGTGAGATAGATGCGGGCAGGCAGGCGTATATCATTTTTCCCTTAATTGAAGAAAGTGCCAAGCTGGATTATGAACATTTGATGGGCGGATACGAGAATGTAAAAGCTTTTTTCCCTGAACCCCGGTACTGGATAAGTATGGTCCATGGAAGGCAGCCTGCAGATCAGAAAGAAACCAATATGCAACGTTTTGTAACCGGCGATACTCAAATCATGGTCAGCACAACCGTTATTGAGGTAGGGGTAAACGTACCCAATGCTACGGTTATGGTTATTGAAAATGCAGAAAAGTTTGGACTGTCGCAGCTGCACCAACTACGCGGCCGTGTTGGCCGAGGCGCCGAAAAAAGTTATTGCATACTAATGACATCCACGCAAATAGGAACCGAAGCAAGGGAAAGGATCAAGATCATGACCTCTACCAACAATGGCTTTGAAATTGCAGAAAAAGACCTGGAGCTGCGGGGCCCCGGGGAGATTGAAGGCACCAGGCAAAGCGGTGCTTTAAACTTTAAGCTGGCCGATCTTGTCAAAGACAAACTGATTTTGGAAGCAGCCAAAAAGATTGCAGAGAAAATGATTGAAGAAGATCCGGAACTGGAGCATGCCGAAAATTTGCCCTTAAAAATTTATTTACAGTCATTGCATGGTAAAACTCCCTGGAGCCGGATTTCTTAACAGGTTGTTTACACAACAATTTTGACGATTATTAGTTAATTTAGAAAAGAATTGAACCCTAAAAGCTACATACCTCTTCTGCTTTCTTTCCTTATCGGAATCGCCGCGTTCAGCCAGAACATTGAATTCATTGAAAATAAAGGCCAGTGGGACAATAAAGTTTTGTTCATGGGCAAGGTTTCGGCCGGTGCTTTTTTTGTGCATAAGGACGGTTTTACCGTTTTACAACACAACGCCGAAGACTGGAACCGCCTTCATGAATTTACCCATAATAAAGGTGCAAGCGAAAATGCAAGAACCGCCAACAAGAACGGCCTGGTTCTTCGCTCCCATGCCTATACGGTAGATTTTATCGGCTCTAATCCAAAAGCCCAGGTCATTGCTGATAAACCCCTGGTTACCTACAGTAATTTTTTCATTGGTAATGATCCTTCTCAATGGGCGACGAATTGTAAAACGTTCCAGGGCATTACCGTAAAAGATGTTTACCCCAATATAGATGTGCGGTATTATTCCGACAGAGGTACTATGAAATATGACCTCATTGTTAACCCGGGTGGCGATATCTCCAGGATAGCCCTGAGATATAAAGGGGTGAATAAACTGGAAGTAAAAAATAAAGAGCTTGTGATTGGTACTTCCGTAGGGGAATTGAAAGAACTTTCGCCTTACACCTATCAATTCAGGGAAAAAGGAAAAACGGAAATTGGTGCAAAGTATTCGGTAAAGAACGACATCGTCAGGTTTAACATTAAAGAGTATGACACCAAAACAACTTTGATCATTGATCCTACCTTAATCTTTTGTTCATTAACCGGCAGCCAGGCCGATAACTGGGGTTTTACAGCAACTTACGGTCCTGACGGCAGCATGTTTGGTGGCGGGATTGTGTTTTCTCAGGGGTTTCCTACTACTACCGGTGCTTTTCAAACGAATTTTGGCGGTGGAATTGGAAATAACTGCTTTGGAACTGGTGGCTTTGACATAGGCGTTATTAAGCTCTCACCAGATGGGACTACCCGCATCTACGCCACGTACATCGGTGGGTCCGGAGATGAAATGCCCTCCAGCTTGATTGTTGATCCGCAGGGAAACCTGATTGTAGCAGGCAGGAGCAACTCGCCTAATTTCCCTTTAGGAAACGGGCAATTAATCGGGCCGGGCGGTGGCTGGGATATAACACTGACCAAGTTAAATGCAACAGGTACAGGCCTCATTGGCGCTGTAAAAATAGGTGGCAGAAATGATGACGGATCCAATATCACTCCCTGCGGCGGGGGCACGAACTCTTTGCAGCAAAACTATGGCGATGAATCCCGCAGTGAAGTAAATCTGGACGCCGCAGGAAACATTTATTTGGCTTCCTGTACCCAGTCGAGCGATTTCCCTGTTTTAGGTGGTTTCCAGTCAACTAATAAGGGTGGGGCCAATTCCCAGGATGGCGTGCTGCTTAAGTTCTCTGCCAATCTTTCTACCCGGCTTTTTAGTACCTATTTAGGGGGGAGTGGTAACGATGCCGCCTATGTGATTTCCCTGAACCCTTTCGACAATACTATTTATGTTGCTGGTGGAACAGAAAGCACTGATTTACAGAGCACGGGTGCAGGAACTATCGGTTCATCCAACCACGGTGGCATTGATGGCTTTGTATCCATTGTGAGCAATGATGGGTCAACCCTTATTAAGACTACCTACCTTGGTACGGGCGGCATTGACCAGGTGTATGGCATTCAGTTCGATAAGTTTGGGTTTCCTTATGTAATGGGGCAAACCACCGGTTCCTGGCCTGTTTTAAATGCCGCCTGGAGTCAGCCGGGAGGCAAACAATTTATTGCAAAGCTGCAACCCGACCTTTCCGCCTACGTGTATTCCACATGTTTTGGAAAAGGCGATCCCTTCCCGGATATTTCACCTGTAGCTTTCCTGGTGGACCGTTGCGAGAATGTATATGTATCCGGCTGGGGCGGATGGGATGGCGGGAATTATAAAAATTCAGGAGTACAGGGCTTGCCCGTTACACCAGATGCCATTAAATCAACACCGGATTTTAATCCTAATACGCACCACGGCCAGGATTTTTACTTTTTCGTTTTGGAAAAAAATGCCCGCTCGCAATTATATGGCAGTTTTTTTGGGCAGAATGGAGGGAGCATAGGTGACCATGTGGATGGGGGGACCAGCCGTTTTGATAGAAATGGGGTTATCTACCAGGCCATTTGCAGTAATTGTGGCAATACGCTTCCTTTTCCTACTACGCCGGGTGCCTGGGCTACCGTTAAGCCGGCCAGTGCCAATTGCAACCTGGCCATGGTAAAAATATCGTTTGATTTTTCCGGCGTCCGCTCGGGCATTCAATCCCTGATTAACGGTGTGCCTAGAGATACGGCTGGTTGCGTGCCTCTAACAGTGGACTTTAAAGACACGGCCCAATTAGCCGTAAGTTATGAATGGAATTTTGGTGACGGTTCCCCTCAGCTTGCAACCACTACACCTACCACTTCGCATACATACAATACCGTAGGCACGTACCGGGTGATGCTGGTAGCGATTGATTCAACCACCTGCAATATCCGGGATACCTCTTATCTTAATATAAAAGTGGGCGATGTGCAGGCCTCCCTGGGTCTTACGGTTACCAAGCTGGAACCCTGTACTGATTTTAAATACCAGTTTAGCAATGTGAGTACAGCACCGCCGGCAGCTCCCTTTGGATCCAATTCGTTTACCTGGGATTTTGGCGATAATACCCCCCGGGTGACAACCGGTGCAGGCCCAGTTTTTCATACGTATGCTTCTCCCGGAACCTATACCGTACGATTGATTTTGCAGGATGACAGGTATTGTAACTCACCGGATAGCATTGAGCAACAAATAAGAGTGGCGGCCCTGGTAAAAGCAGATTTTGAGTCTCCCGGCACGGGTTGCGCTCCCTATAATGCGGTATTCAACAATATTTCCGCCGGTGGTTCGCAGTTCACCTGGGATTTTGGTGACGGCACTACTTCAACAGACGTTAGCCCAACACATTTGTATGCCACAGCCGGTACCTACACCATTAAATTAACGGCGGTTGATTCTGCTACCTGTAATATTACAGATACAAAAACATATACAATTACTGTTTACAGTAACCCGGTTGCCGATTTTACGGCCGCGCCGCAGCCACCAACGGTAAATACACCAATCTCGTTTACCAACCTTTCCAGTACAGATGCTGTACGGTTCAAGTGGTTGTTTGGAGATGGCGACTCATTAATTACCACTTCCAGGGCCGTTATTCAACATGAGTACAATGCTACCGGAAATTATAATGCATGTCTGATTGCCGTTAATGCCGCGGGTTGCCCGGATACGGTTTGTAAACAGGTGAGTACATTAATTGTACCTGCCCTGGATGTGCCCAATGCCTTTACGCCTTTAAGCGGCGACGTCAATAGTAAGGTTTATGCCCGTGGCTTTGGTTTTGCAAAGTTAAAATTTACGATCTGGGCCCGGTGGGGAGAAAAAGTTTTTGAAACCAATGATAAAAATATTGGCTGGGATGGCCGTTTTAAAGGGAAACTGCTGCCCATGGATGTATATGCCTATACACTTGATGTAGAGTTTACGGATGGAACAAAGACAACAAAAAAAGGTGACATAACTTTGATACGATAACGATAATGAAGTGCCTGAAAAAAATATGGGGTCTTGCGGTGGGCGTCTTGCTGCTGATGCCGTGTGCCTTTGGACAGGACCTGCATTTTTCCCAGTTTTTCAATTCTCCGCTAACCACCAATCCTGCCAATACAGGTTTTATCCCCGATGGCGACTATCGTTTAGGTGTCAACTTTCGCGACCAGTGGTCATCTATTATGTCCATGCCTTATAAAACCATGAGTGCCTTTGGAGATGTGCAGTTGATGAAAAACCGTATTGAAAATGGCTGGCTGGGCGTGGGGGCGGTGATTTTGCGGGATGTGGCGGGAAGCGGGAACCTTACTTCTACAAAAATGTACGGCTCAATTGCCTATCACCAGTTGTTGGGTTATTCAAGCCTGCTTAGTTTGGGGTTTAATATCGGGTACGCCAATAAACAGATCAATGTAACCAATTTAAAATTCCCCGACCAGTTTGATGGGAAGTTCTTTGATAACAAACTGCCCACAGCTGTTTCGCTAAGCCGTAATAATATCGGCTATTTCGACCTGCAGACTGGAATGAATTATGCCTATTTCCCTACCCCGAGCATTTATATAAATACCGGTTTTTCTGTGCATCATATCAATCGTCCACATGAATCTTTTTTCGATTCGGATCCTTCCGGGGTGGACAACCGGGTGCCTATGCGCTATATAGGGTTTTTGAACGGCAGTTTTAAACTGAACGACCAGGTTATTTTAAATCCCAATATTTACTATACAAGACAGGCTACCGTTTCAGAATTAGTGGGCGGTATCAATGCACATTATAATCTTTCCGGCGATGGCGAGTACCTTTTAATTGCAGGCGCCTATTACCGCCATAAAGAGGCGGTCATTCCAATGATTGGATTGGGATATAAAGATTATACATTCTGCTTCACCTACGATGCCACTATATCTTCTTTAAGGAATTACAATGCCTCCAGGGGCGCATTTGAGTTCTCTTTAATTAAACAGGGAGTTATCAGCCCTGGTGGGAAAAAAGTCACCCCTTGTCCTACATTTAAAACGTACTGAGCAATTTTGCTTTTCAGTTTGACGGTTTTCAACGATTTTTACACTAATTATTTATTCTTCCATGCTTACTCTTGAAAAAAATTCTCTGGCCGTTGAGCACCTGAGCCAATTTAAAAACATTGTTGGCGAACCTTATGTTTTTGTTGATGAAGAAATATTAAGCAATTATGCTTCCGATGAAACAGAAGATCTTCATTTTTTGCCTGATGTGGTGATCAAGCCGGCCAACGCCGGGGAAATCAGTGAAATCCTGAAACTTTGTAATCAATATAAAATCCCGGTAACGCCCCGCGGTGCAGGTACCGGCCTTAGTGGCGGTGCGCTGCCTCATTTGGGCGGAGTGCTTATTTCCATTGAACGTTTAAATAAGATCATAGAGATTGATGATCGCAACCTGCAGGTGATAACGGAACCGGGTGTGATTACAGAAGTGCTGCAGGACGCTGTAAAAGAAAGGGGGTTATTTTATCCGCCCGACCCCAGCAGCCGTGGCTCCTGTATGATTGGTGGCAATATAGCGGAGAACAGCGGCGGTCCCAAAGCCGTGAAGTATGGCGTGGTAAAAGATTATGTGTTGAACCTTGAAGTGGTGCTGCCCACCGGAGAAATTACCTGGACCGGCGCCAATGTTTTAAAAAATGCTACCGGTTATAATCTTACACAATTAATGGTGGGCAGCGAAGGCACCCTTGGCATTGTTACAAAAGCGGTATTAAAACTCCTTCCGTTACCAAAGCATGACCTGCTGATGCTGGTGCCCTTCAAAAATTCGGAAAATGCCTGTGCGGCTGTGAGTGCCATTTTCACTGCAGGCTATACACCCAGTGCCATGGAATTTATGGAAAGAGATGCGCTGGAGTGGGTGATGCGTTTTGTTGATAACAGTATTGTTCCTATTGCCGATGATGTGCAGGCGCATTTGCTGATTGAGGTGGATGGAAACGATGTAGAGGTGTTGATGAAAGAAATGGAAGGCATTTCTGAAATTGTCATGGGTTTTGATTGCGGTGAGATTTTATTCGCAGAAGACGCCCAGCAAAAAGCAGAATTATGGAAGCTGCGCAGAAGAGTGGGTGAGGCGGTGAAATCGCATTCTGTTTATAAAGAAGAAGATACCGTAGTGCCAAGAGCGGAGTTGCCCGTGTTATTGAAAGGCGTAAAAGAGATTGGCAGAAAATACGGATTTCATTCCGTTTGTTACGGTCATGCCGGAGACGGGAACTTACATGTAAATATAATTAAAGGCGAATTGAGTGATGAGCAATGGAATGGTTCGTTAAAAGTAGGCATCAAAGAAATTTTTGAATTGGTGAAGCGTTTAAATGGAACCATCAGCGGAGAGCATGGGATAGGATTGGTGCAAAAGGAATATTTGCCCATTGTATTCAATGATGTCCAGATGCATTTGATGAAAGAGATCAAAAGAGTGTTTGATCCCAATAACATCTTAAATGCAGGAAAAATTTTTGACTAAGGCAAACTGCGAAACATGAAAAACACAATTTTTATTCTCGTTCTTTTTTTAAGTTCGATCCTTTGTTTTGCGCAGGAAGAACCCGCAGAAGATAAAAAGGGTTTTCAAAAAGAGAAAATATTTATTGGCGGTAACTTTGGTTTGACCTTTGGCGATTATACACTTATTAATGTTTCTCCCCAGGTAGGCTACCGTTTCAATAATTATCTGGCTGCAGGCTTGGGCATTAACGCTCAGTATATCAGTGTAAAGCAATACGCATACGGCGGGCAGGAGTACAGTAAAACTTCCCAAGGGGTTACTGGTTTAAATATATTCGGGCGGGTGTATCCAATCGACCAGATAATGATCCAGGTTCAGCCGGAAGCCAACTATGTTTTTGGAAATATAAAATACTACACCAGCCCTCCGCAAACTACCAAGCTGGATGCTCTGATTGTGCCCAGCCTTTTAATTGGCGGAGGCGCAGTGATCCCGTCGGGCAGGGGTGCTTTTATTGCTTCTGTGTTTTATGATATTTTGCAGGATAAGAACTCACCTTACGGGGCAAGACCCATTTATAATTTCGGGTATAACATTAGCCTGTAATGAGTTGCGCTGCAAAGCCTTGGGGGTTGTCTATTATCGTCAGTACCTCACTTAGTTTTCCATACAGGAAGCCTTCGGTTTCCAGGTGCTGCATGTGGGCTATAAGATGATCATAAAAACCGCCGGAATTAAGAATGAATATTTTTTTATCGTGTATGGAGAGTTGATTCCAGGTTAGTATTTCAAACAACTCGTCCAGGGTTCCAAAGCCGCCGGGAAGAATAATGGCTGCATCACACAACTCATATAATTTTCTTTTTCTGATGTGCATGTCATCCACTACCAGCAGTTCGCTGATGCCTTCATGCTGGTGTTCCCATCCCAGCAGCACCTGTGGTATCACACCACGTACAATACCACCTTTGCCCATCACGGTATCGGCCACAATTCCCATCAACCCGTTCCTGCCTCCGCCGTAAATCAGTTCAATTTTATTTTCTGCCAGTATGCCGGCCAATTCTTTTGCATGTTGAGTATATAAATCATTATTCCCCATCTTTGACCCGCAAAAGATAGCCAGTTTGTTAATCTTGCTCATCACGAAAGTTTGAGCTGCAAAAGGAAAACAAATTTTTCTATCTTCAAAAATTACTGTTTCATTGCAACCCGAACGTTGACTTAAAATCTAATTCATGTCGCCATTATTATTATTTTCTTTCGTCATTGGATACTTTGTTATACTACTGATTGTTGCCTATTATACTTCCCGCAATGCCAATAATGAATCTTTTTTTATTGGGAACAAGAACTCGAACTGGATGCTGGTGGCCTTTGGCATGATTGGCACTTCCCTGAGCGGCGTAACGTTTGTAAGTGTGCCCGGCGCCGTGGGCAAGCCCTTTGCAGGCGGCTTTGAAGCCTTTACTTATTTTCAGATTGTAATCGGGTACGTCCTAGGATACCTGGTGATCGCCTACGTTCTGTTGCCGTTGTATTACAGGCTTAACGTAACTTCCATTTATAATTACCTGAGTAACCGGCTTGGTTTTGTTTCGTACAAAACAGGAGCTTCCTTTTTTATTTTATCCAGAACCCTGGGAGCTACAGCACGGTTGTACCTGGTAGTGGCCATCCTGCAGGATGCCATTCTGGCCAGCTTTGGTGTGCCGTTCTGGTTAACGACCCTTATCATCCTGCTGATGATTTTATTATATACGTTTGAAGGGGGTGTGAAAACAATTGTATGGACCGATACGTTGCAAACCACCTGCATGCTGGTGGGCCTTGTGATTTGCGTGATATACATTTTAAAAACATTGGGAATGGGATTTGGAGAAGGCGTTAGTGCTTTAAGTGAAAGAGGCTACACCAATATTTTTGTTTGGGATCCAAACAGCCGGCTGTTCTTTTTAAAACAAATTCTGGCCGGTGCTTTTATTACCATTACCATGACAGGTATGGATCAGGAAATGATGCAAAAGAACATCAGTGTAAAAAACCTGAAGGATTCGCAAAAAAATATGATAACATTTTCACTCATTCAGGCTGCGGTGGTATTATTATTTCTTTTTCTCGGTGGTTTGTTATACCTGTTTGCGGCCACCAATAATATTACCGCCACTGCAGATAAACTATTTCCTACTATAGCCCTCGGAGAAGGGGTGCCGGCTATCATTTCAGTCATTTTCATTATTGCGCTGATTTCGGCTTTATTCCCCAGTGCCGATGGCGCCATCACGGCCTTAACTTCTTCCTTTTGTATTGATATAGTAGGCCTGAAAAGGCGTGAAGACTGGAGTGAAAAGAAAAGACAGCGGATAAGAAAGACCGTTCACCTGGTTTTTGCCGCTATCTTTTTATTGTTGGTGATGGTGTTTAAATGGATCAATAACCCAAGCATGATTGGTGTGATACTAAAAGTGGCTGCTTATACCTATGGACCATTGTTGGGTTTATTTGCCTTTGGCATTCTTACGAAACGGAAGGTGGAAGACGGATTGGTTCCCTACATAGCCGTAGCAGCCCCTGTTATTTGCTTCTTTTTCGATAAATACCAAAAAAACATATTTGGTAATTTTGAAATTGGGCTGGAATTAATCCTGATCAACGGACTACTGGTTTTCCTTGGTTTGCTACTGGTTTCAAAGCCACAACCTGTTTCTAAGGACGTAAAAGAGATTTTGGAACATGAACATCGTTGATCCATTGGCGCAGGCCTATGCAGAAAAATACACTACTGCAGAGGATGCACTTTTAAAAGAGGTGGCCGATTTTACGTATAAAAATCATCCCAAATCAAACATGCTCAGCGGCCATATACAGGGTAAATTCCTGGAGATGGTCAGTAAAATGATCAGGCCGGAAAGAGTTTTAGAGATCGGCACCTTCACCGGTTATAGTGCTTTATGCCTGGCAAAGGGGCTTGGTGAAAAAGGAGTTTTGCATACAATAGAGTTGCGAAAAGACGATGCGGCCACTGCTAACGGCTATTTTGACCGGTCTTTTTTAAGAGAAAAAATAATTTTACATATCGGTAATGCGTTAGATATTATCGGTGAGTTGGATGAAACGTGGGATTTGGTTTTTATCGATGCCGACAAAGAGAATTATATCCATTATTTTAACCTTGTTTTACCCAAACTAAGGGTAAACGGTTTTATTTTAGCGGATAATGTGCTCTTTCACGGCCAGGTGTTGGAAGAAGAAATAAAAGGTAAAAATGCCAAAGCCATCCAGGCTTTTAATGATTTTATTGTTGGAAGGACAGACATCGAAAAGTTGCTGTTACCTGTAAGGGATGGCTTGTATTTAATAAGAAAGTTGCACTGATCATGTACTTATGAGGGGCGTTTTTCCTGCAAAAGTTCCGTTTTAAAATCGATGGACCTTTGCCGTAAACCCTGAACCTTTTATTAACTAAGCATCTATGAAAAAGCTACCATTCCTGCTTTCTTTTTTATTGTTGGGCACGTTTCTTTTTGCACAACCTTCTGACGTAATACGTAATTACATTGCAGCGTATAAAGACATCGCCATCCAGGAAATGCAACGCACCGGTGTGCCGGCTGCTATTACGTTAGCGCAGGGAATTCATGAAACCGCTGCCGGACAAAGTGTGCTGGTAAAAAAATCAAATAACCATTTTGGCATTAAATGCAAAAGCGAATGGACGGGCGAAAGTGTAAGCCATGATGATGATGCAAGAGGTGAATGTTTCCGCAAGTACAATGATCCGTTGGATTCCTATAGAGACCATTCCGACTTTTTAAAGACCCGGGCTCACTATGCTTTTTTATTCAACCTTGATCCTACGGATTATGAGGCGTGGGCTTATGGTTTGAAAAAAGCAGGCTATGCCACCAACCCGCGGTATCCGCAAATCCTGATCAAACTGATTAAGGATTATAACCTCCAGGATTATACCTTGATTGCCATGGAGCGTAAGCCTTCAGGCAGCGATGTGATCTTGATAAGCAACACCAATACCATTCAAAGTGATGCCAGTTCAAATGCAAAGGCAACGAATGCATCACAGGAAAATATTCCTGCAGTAAACTATCCTTCGGGTGTTTTTAAGATCAATGAAACCAAAGTGGTGTGGATTGCAAAAGGTACCTCTTATCTAAAAGTGGCGGAAGAAAATAATATCTCGTTATCACGCCTATTTGAGTTTAACGATATGCGTGGACTTGACATTGCTCTTATTGACCAATTGGTGTATTTGCAACGTAAAAGGAAAAAAGGCGCTAATGAATTTCATATAGTAGCTGCTGGCGAAACGGTATATGATATAGCGCAAAAAGAGGCCATCAGGTTAGAGAGTCTTTTGGGATATAACTTTTTGGGACAGGATATGCAGCCAAAAGCAGGAGAGAAGTTATACCTGTGGGAAAAAGCTCCCGCCATGCCCAGGCTGGCTACAGAAGAATCGAATGCCCTTGTAGCCGTTTCCAAACCGGCTCCGGTTATCCAAAACCTGTCACAGGCTGTTGAAACGAAACTTATCTGGCATACTGTTCAGCCAAAGGAAACAATGTATGCCATTGCCAAAAAATACGAAGTTGCGGTGGACGATATAATGAAGTGGAACGGTATACCAACGACCGATTTAAAGATAGGCCAGCAATTACGCATCAATAAAAAAACAGCGAATGCCACCAATTAAGCTGCACGATAAAAGTTTCGATACCTATTTATCCGAAGAGGCGATCCAACAAAAGATAAAAGAAATTGCTGAAGCTATTAACAATGACTACAAGGGCAAAAGGCCTTTGTTCATTGCTATTTTAAATGGTTCCTTCATGTTTGCGGCCGATCTTTTCAAACACCTCACCATCGATGCAGAAATTTGTTTTATCAAGCTGGCTTCTTACAAGGGAATGAAATCGAGTGGTAACATTATTACTTCCATCGGGCTTGACCAGGACCTGTACGACCGGGATGTAATAATTGTGGAAGACATTGTTGATACCGGTAAAACCCTGCATGTGTTTCTGCCACAACTCCATCACCAGCAACCAAGGTCGTTTAAAATTGCGGCTTTATTGCACAAGCCGGAAGCCACCCAGTATCCATTAACCATAGATTATGTAGGGTTTAGCATCCCTAATAAATTCGTTGTGGGATATGGATTGGATTATGACGGACTGGGAAGAAACCTTAAAGAGATTTACCAGTTGGCGGATAAGGCTTGACCCCTTAGTGTAAGTTTTGTATTTTTCGCTGAACATTGAAGCGTTTTATACATATTGCTGCTTTATTTTTTTGTCCCCTGCTTGCTTTTGCTCAACAGTATTACCTCAAGGGCCAGGTAAAGGACGAAGCAGGTAATGCATTGCAAAACGTAAGTATTTATTTGCACAGCACCGGCTATGTTTATTACTCGGGTGCCGAAGGAACTTTCGGCATTCTCTCCAATAATAAGATTGACACCATTACAGTTTCCTACGAGGGGTACCTAAAACAAAAAGTAGTGGTTGATGCTTCCCTGCCCGTTGATGTCAAGCTGAAAAAAACAGCGATCACCAAAAATGTGCAGGGCTTTAAGCTTGCCTCCCTCACCCAAAATCTAAAAAGAGAAGCGCAGCAACAATGGTTTGCCGGCGATGAAACCTATGCCTCTATTATAGAAAATCAATTCATCAATGCCTCCGACTACCCAACCACCGGCCTGACCTTAAATGTGGACAAGGCGTCGTACAGTAACATCCGCCGGTTTTTAAACATGGACATGATTGTGCCTCCGGATGCGGTGCGTATGGAAGAGATGCTTAATTATTTCAACCTGGATTACACGGAACCTTCGGGCGATAAAACCTTTGAAATAAAAACCACTTTTACGCAGTGCCCGTGGAATAAGAACAACCAATTGCTGTTCGCCCAAATTGTTTCCAAAAAACTTTCTTTCGATAGTTTGCCACCCAGTCATTTGGTTTTTTTGATTGATGTATCGGGCTCAATGGATATGCCCAATCGCCTGCCGCTTTTAAAAAGCGGCTTCAAAACATTGGTAAATAATTTGCGGCCTGTTGATTCGGTGGCCATAGTTGTTTATGGAGGAACCGTTGGAATTGCCTTACCGACAACAAGCGGTAAGGAACGGGAACTCATTTTAAAAACAATAGACAGCCTTCAGGCCGGTGGAAATACGCCGGGGGAATCCGGAATAAAGCTGGCTTACAGTGTGGCTAAAAATCATTTCATAAAGGGCGGCAATAACCGTATTATTTTGGCAACCGATGGTGATTTTAATGTGGGGTTAAAAAAGGAAGACGAACTGGAAGAGATGATCTCCGCCCACCGGCAGCAGGGCGTTTACTTAACCTGTCTGGGAATAGGCATGGGCAATTACAAGGATTCCAAGATTCAGGCCCTGGCGCAAAGAGGCAACGGCAACTTTGCTTATTTGGACAGTTATGCCGAAGCGGAGAAGGTTTTATTAAAAGAATTTACGCAAACGCTTTACGCGGTTGCCGACGATGCTTATCTCAATGTAAAGTTTAACCCTAACTACGTAAAAGAGTATCGCTTAATTGGATTTGATAACAAAATGGGGGCTATTAAAGATACCAGCGCCACAGTAGAAGGCGGCGAGATCGGTTCTGCTTATTCTGCATTGATTGCCTTTGAAATTGTGCCGGTAGTGGCCGCTACCAATTTGCTGGGTATAGAAATAGATGATAGTTTGGTGTCCTTCAATCTGCAATATAAACTGCCTGACAGTACGGATATGCTGAAACTGACCGAAACGCCTAAGATACGGCTGGCCTCTTTCAACAGCATTCCCAAATATTACCAGTTTGCCAGCGCTGTCATTATGTTTGGCGGCCTGCTTCGCAAGTCAAAGTTTGTAAAAGATGTGTCGTGGAACGATCTTATTGAAACGGCCACCCATGCCGTGGACACCGAAAACCATTCACAAAAGGAATTTCTTTCTATGGTGCAGCGGGCCAAAAACGTGTACAGCAAAAAAAGAAAAAAAGGAAAGGAAGACTGGTAGTTGGTTGGCAGCTAACAGTTGGCATTAGCCATGAGGCGCTAACCCAAACTGTCAACTGCAAATGGTATAGCAGGGCTTTTGATTTCTCTACGAAAACATCTCCCTCATCTTATCAAAAAAGCTTTTCTGATTTTTGTCCGGAGCCGGTTTAAAGTTAGAAGAGTGGCTCATTTTTTCCAGCATTGCTTTTTCCTCGGAGGAGACATGCTGAGGCGTCCATACATTTATGTGTACCAACTGGTCGCCTTTTTCATAACTGTTAACCGCCGGAAAGCCTTTGCCTTTAAGGCGGAAGACCTTGCCGCTTTGTGTACCAGGCGGTATTTTAATTTTTGCCCGGCCATCAATGGTGGGCACTTCTACCTGTATTCCAAATACAGCATCAGTGAAGGAAATATGCAGATCATACGCTACGTTCAGCCCATCACGCTGCAATTCCTTGTGTGTTTCTTCCTCAATCAAAATAATCAGATCGCCTGGCATGCCTCCGCGTTCGCCTGCATTTCCTTTTCCGCTTATATTCAATTGCATCCCTTCCTGAACACCCGCCGGAATATCAATGGTGACGGTTTCCTCTCCATACACCCGGCCCTCGCCTTTACAGTTGCCGCACTTGGCGGTTATGGTGGTGCCTTCGCCATTGCAGGTAGGGCAGGTGGTCACCGTTTGCATTTGTCCCAGGAAGGTGTTGGTTACTCTTCTTACCTGGCCACTGCCGCCGCAGGTAGAACAGTTTTGCACACTGCCTTTATCCTTTGCGCCGGAGCCGCCACACACGTTACAGCCAACGTATTTCTTTACTTTAATGCTCTTGGTAACACCCTTTGCAATTTCTTCGTAGTTCAGTTTTAGTTTAACGCGAAGGTTGCTGCCTCTGGTCCCTCTTGCTCTTCTTTGTCCGCCACCGGCTCTTCCGCCGCCGCCAAAAAAACTTCCAAAAATGTCTTCGCCAAAAACGTCGCCAAACTGGCTGAAGATATCATCCATATTCATTCCGCCGCCATAGCCGCCGCGTCCGTTTCCGCTTACGCCGGCATGACCGTAGCGGTCGTACTGGGCTCTTTTATCCTGGTCGCTTAAAATTTCATATGCCTCGGCCGCTTCCTTGAATTTCTCTTCCGCCGATTTGTCGCCCGGGTTACGGTCGGGGTGGAATTGCATGGCCACCTTGCGGTACGATTTCTTGATTTCATCCGCGGAAGCAGTCTTGCTTACATTTAGTATTTCGTAATAATCTCTCTTAGCCATTTTGAATTTGTAGCTTGTAATTTTTTGTAGTCAGCAACGGTTCGTTACTCAACTTTTGTTGCGTCGCACTCTTGTGCAGTATCCTCCTATTCAGCTATGCAACCTATAATAAAATACCGGCCAGTTATTTGCCCACCACCACCTTTGCAAACCGGATGATTTTATCGTTCAAATAATAACCTTTCTGGATCTCGGCAACCACTTTTCCTTTCATTTCCTCTCCGGCGTCGATTTCACTAACCGCTTCATGCAGGTCCACATTAAAGTCTTTATGTAAAGACTCAATGGGCTTCAGGCCTTTTGCCGCCAATGTATTGCGCAATTTGGTAAATACCAGTTGAACGCCTTCTTTTACGTGTTGAACATCATCTGTCGTTTCCATTTGTTTTTGGGCTCTTTCGCTATCGTCCAATACCTCCAGCAGGTCGGTAATGACATCCTTGCCGGCCGTTTGAATCAGTTCCATTCTTTCCTTCGCATTGCGACGTTTGAAGTTGTCAAACTCAGCCACCAGACGCAGGTAACGGTCATTCATGTCATCAAGCTGCTGCCTAAGTTTTTCAATCTCGGATTCTTCGGCCACAGGATCATTTAAATGCTGGTTGCCATCTACGTTTTCATCCGTATTGATGTTAACAGAAACATTATCCTGAACATTATCCTGCTCTTGCCGGTTTACCTGTGTGTCGTTTTTCTTCATGATCAAAACAAATTGTGTGCAAAGGTAGCACTGTCAAGAATACTGCCAACGAAAGAATAAGGGACAAAATGTCCTTTAATGTACTGTTAACAAGGCTTTGGCCGATGCTCTTGTCATAATTTACGTTAGCTTGCGGCCCCGATATGAAAAAAATTCACCTGAAAAGGAAAATAGCCAGCCGTATAGCGAATGGTCATCCGTGGATCTTTGCCAATGAAGTAGAGAAGGTAGAAGGAAATCCTGAGCCAGGCTCCATTGTAGATGTGTATTTTGCCGATGGCAAGTTTGCAGGCAAGGGTTATTTCAACCAGCAATCGCAGATCATTGTACGTCTGCTTACGCAGGATAAAAAAGCGGACATAAACGAAGACTTCTTCCTCCATAAAATAAAAGAATGCTGGCAGTACCGGCAGCATTTGGGCTATACAGAAAATTGCCGCCTGGTTTTTGGAGAAGCAGATGGTTTGCCGCAATTGATCATTGATAAATTCAACGATCATTTTGTGATTCAATCCCTTGCCCTGGGCATGGATGTTTGGAAACCGGCTATTGTAAAAGCGCTTCAAACCATTTTTAACCCCAAAGGCATTTACGAGCGAAATGATGTACCGGTTAGAGAACTGGAAGGATTGCCCCAGCAAAAAGGCTTTTTGTCCCCACCCTTCGATACAAAAATCACCATCAATGAAAATGGTTTGCGGTTTTATGTTGATATTGAAAACGGACAAAAGACCGGCTATTTTTTAGACCAGCAGGATAACCGCAGGGCCATTCAGCATATTGTAAAAGGAGCGGACGTGTTGGGTGCATTTACCTACACCGGCACCTTTGAAATTCACGCAGCCCATTACGGCGCTAAATCGGTTTTGGGTTTGGATATTTCGGAAAATGCAGTAGCGCAAGCCAATAAAAACGCTGAATTAAACGGCCTTCAAAATATTGTGAAGTTTGAGACCGCCAATGCCTTCGACGTGTTGAAACAATGGACGAAGGAAGAGAAACGGTACGATGTGGTAATGCTGGATCCGCCTGCTTTTACAAAAAGCCGGGCAACCATTCAAAAGGCCATTACGGGTTATAAAGAAATCAACCTGCGGGGCATGAAACTGGTAAAACCCGGTGGTTTTTTGGTGACGTCTTCGTGTACCAACCTGGTGCAGCCGGAACTGTTTTTACAAATTATTGATATGGCAGCAAAGGATGCCCGCAGAAAAATCAGGCAGGTTACCTTCCAAACACAATCGTCTGATCATCCCATTAACTGGAACATGGAAAACACACATTACCTGAAGTTTTTGATCGTACAGGTGGGAGAAAGGTATTAGTAAGTTTAGAGCTTGTAGTTTGTGGGTTGTAGTTGTTTTCTTCGGTGGGATGTTTTACTTACTTGTTCAAAAACTTGTTGGTGTCCAAGGGAGTGACACAACAAAGTTTGGAATTACTAAAGTCCGTGACCAAAGTATATAGAACAGCGTAGAAAAGAATGATCGATACCGAAGAAAAATAGCTCCGTAAAGAACTACAAACTATAAACTACAAACCACAAACTATTTAGATACCTGGAATTTGCCGGACTCCACTAATCTTCCGGTTTTATCGCGAAGCTGGTAAATGTAAACGCCGCGGTTAAAATCAGCGAGATTGATGGTGGTACGATCGGCCAGATTGGTGAGTTCGTACATTTTTCTGCCACCCATAAAGCTATAGATCTGTAGGGAATAACCTTTATTGTTGGCTTTTTGAAAATCAAAATTGATAACGGTAGTGGCAGGGTTGGGATAAAACTTTACAATGCTCGTAGTAGTACCCCCGGGAAGCTCACGGTTTTGAGCCTGGGAGTAAGAGTTTGTTAAAACAATAAGAGACACTATAAGTAAAAGTTTCTTCAAATATTAAATTTTTGACTGAACACAATAATAATCGAATTTACAAAAAAGTACAAACGTCTTGCCGGAAATGAACAATAAATTGTAAAAACTACTTATTTAACTCTCGTAATTTTACCTGAATGGCCTCAAAGCCGGGGCATTCCGGCATTTTCCAACACTTCGGCATATTGAATAACCCCACACTGGCCAATGATAAAAGCTGATCTTTTAGAAACGCCCTGCTTGCCAAATCCAAAAGTTGCGTAAAGAGAACCCTGGGCCTTTGACACGGTTTTATTGAAATCGCTTAATAAAGAAAAATTTAATTTTTGCTCCTCGTTAAACCTTGCCAGGTACAGAGCGAATCCCACAGAAATGCCCAGCGGCTGTACCGCTAAGGCCTCATATATTTTCAAAGGATCCCTTACGGAACAAAGCTCTGCCGTACAGACAGAGGTAAAAGCCAAAGGGAAAAACAACAAAAGGACGTTCTGCCCCTTAAAGTCAGGTAAGCTTTTTTTATTTTTTTCGGTATCATATAAAGTGAACTCAGGCGCCGGCTGGCCAATTTGTACTGCGATAAACCATTCTTTGCTTTATAAAGTAAAGGATGAAGCCGGAAAATCTTTAAAGGGCAATCACCTGTGCTTCTTTTTTGCTGTTATGTAGATGAGGCTTCACACTTTGTGTAATTTCTTTTTCCAGGAGTTGAAGCAGCCTTTTTTTTACAAAATGGCGATAGGTAACCAGGCTGATCTCCCTTACCGGCACCGGTGGTTTAAAGTTGCGCAGCTTTTCTTTGAGGCGCTTGTCAAAATTTAAGGTGGCCAGCTCGGGAACAATGGTAATCCCATCATTGATCTCGGTAATTTTTAAAAGGCTTTCAATGCTGCCGGTTTCATAATCGAGGTTGTGGGCTTTAGCCTGTTGTTTTTGCAACTCGCATAAATTCAGTGTTTGTGAACGAAGGCAGTGCCCTTCTTCCAATAGCCAGAGTTTGTTAATGTCAATGTCTTCCGGCAAAATGTATTTTTTTCTAAGATTCTTATCGTTGGCAGATACAAACACCTTGAACTCTTCATAAAACAAGGGTGTTTCCTTAAAATTTTTATGAGAAAGAGGTGTCGCCATAATAGCCACATCTATTTTATCAGACGAAAGCATCTGCAATAGCTGGTCTGTTGTCTGCTCCTGGATTTTTAATTTAACCGATGGATATTTTTTTAAAAAGCCGGGCAATAAAAGCGGCAATAGGTAAGGAGCCAGGGTAGGAATAATGCCAACTTTCAGCTCACCATCCAGCCCGGTTTTAAGATTAGTGGAAAGCTGCTTAATAAGTTCTGTTTCCTTTAAAACCAACCTTGCCTGTTCAATCAGCAGCTTTCCTGCTTCAGTAGGCACTACAGGCTGCTTGCTTCTGTCAAAGATGACAAGGCCCAATTCCTGTTCCAGTTTTTTGATCATCATACTCAGCGTAGCCTGTGTTATAAAACAACTTTCTGCTGCTTTGGCAAAATGCCGGTGCTGATCTACCGCCACTACATATTCCAATTGCTGGAGGTTCATACATTAGAAATTATCTATGAAACTATAGAAAGATTTGTTTTTGTTGATGAAAAATAGGCCAGACCTTTAGGTAGGTTAAGTTGGTGAGTTAACCATCCATCCATCGATGGTATAAACAACAGCTAAGAACTTGCCAACCTTTCGCTTTGGTCTGCACCCTCTCTCTATTCAATCATTAAAATCTTCTTTTATGAGCAAAGCACAAAAACCAGACAGACAAAAAGGAAATGGCCGGGGTAACGGGAAGGAACCATCCGATATTTTGACTACAAGGCAAGGCCATCCGGTAACCGATAATCAAAACATGCGTACTGTAGGCAACCGGGGACCTGCTACTATGGAGAATTACCAGTTCCTGGAAAAAATGTCGCATTTCGATCGGGAACGCATACCGGAAAGAGTGGTGCATGCCCGGGGCACGGGGGCTCATGGCTATTTTGAAGCCTATGGCACGGTAGGGGACGAACCCATTGCCAAATATACCCGTGCTAAACTATTCCAGGAAAAAGGAAAAAGAACGCCGGTATTTGTCCGGTTCTCCACCGTTATTCATGGCGGTCACTCCCCTGAGACCTTAAGAGATCCGAGGGGCTTTGCCACCAAGTTTTATACGGAAGATGGGAACTGGGACCTGGTGGGCAATAACCTTAAAATATTTTTTATCCGTGATGCTATAAAGTTTCCCGATTTTATTCATGCGTTTAAACCCGATCCTGTCACCAACCGGCAAGACGGGGAACGCCAGTTTGATTTCATCAGCCAGACCCCCGAGGCTTTGCATATGATCACCTTTTTATTCTCCCCCTGGGGTATTCCCGCCAATTACCGTCAAATGCAGGGTTCGGGAGTAAATACATATAAATGGGTAAATAAAGATGGCGAAGCCGTGCTGGTAAAATACCACTGGGAACCTCTGCAAGGGATTAAAAACCTAACGCAGGCGCAGGCAGCAGAAATCCAGGGAAAGAATTTTAATCATGCCACGCAGGACCTCTACGACGCTATTGAACGTGGCGAGTTTCCTGAATGGGAATTGTGCGTACAAATTATGAGCGATGACGAACACCCTGAACTGGATTTTGATCCTTTGGATGATACGAAGATCTGGCCTACAGACCAGTTCCCGTTCCTGCCTGTGGGTAAAATGGTGCTTAATAAGAATCCCGAAAATTATTTTTTGGAAGTAGAGCAATCCGCGTTTGGTACCGGTGTGCTGGTAGATGGGCTGGACTTTTCGGACGACAAAATGTTGCAGGGCAGAACGTTTTCTTACTCCGACACGCAACGCTACCGTGTAGGAACCAACTATTTGCAATTACCCATCAACTCGCCCCAAAAACATGTGGCCACCAATCAAAGGGATGGGCAGATGGCATACCGGCAGGATATGGTTCCGGATTTAAATCCGCATGTAAATTATGAGCCTTCTACCCTGGGTGGGTTAAAAGAGACACCAAAGACCGGTAGAGATCATGAGCCCTTATATAATAATGTTCGTTTGGTACGTCAAAAAATTGACCGGCAAAATAACTTCAAACAGGCTGGCGAACGTTACAGGGCATTTGAAGATTGGGAAAGAGATGAACTGATCCTGAATTTAGTGAATACCCTGAAACCTGCAGCCAAACATATCCAGGACAAAATGGTGGAACTCTTCACCCAGTGTGACGCCGAATACGGCCAAAGGGTAGCGGATGGTTTGCAAAAGGCAGGAGACGGCATAAGCAAAGGGCCGATCGGATCAACGAAATCTGCTGAAGCCGTAAAAGAGGCAGAACAGCAATCGCAGGAAGCAAAGCCATATTAAAATACTGATAGAGCATGGATGATAGTTGGCAGAGAGAATTGTCAACTATCATCCTTTTAAAATCTTGGGCAATTCAAAGATTCGATCTCACGATTTATAAATCCTATGAAAGAAACACTGATTTCAAAACCTCCGCGGCCATAGCTCGAGGTTTTTAATTGGGAAAGATTGACATCATAACTGAAAGAGACCGAGAAGGGATTATAGTCAAGTTTGATAACGGGTATCAAAGCATCCTGCCACCGAAGAAAGGCCCCGCCGTGTAGGGTGTACAAGGGCTTGTCCCAATCGTCGCCAATCTTAACGCCGTATAAGGCACCGGCTATTGTTTCCTGAAATCTTCCCTGTCTGCTGTGATCA
Source organism: uncultured bacterium (assembly GCA_966095395.1). Taxonomy (GTDB): domain Bacteria; phylum Bacteroidota; class Bacteroidia; order Chitinophagales; family Chitinophagaceae; genus Flavisolibacter. Next base: position 33,562 of record CBHTSW010000027.1, read on the forward strand.
CCTTGTATGGTAAGATAGCTTGCCGGCGTGACGGCAAACCGGATGCCTGCCGACGCCACCCATTTAGGATCAAATTCGGCAGTGCCGTCTCTGTAAAAACTGTTCTTGGGTTTGGTGATATGATGATAAGCAGCCCCCAGGAAAAAATTATTGTTTGCATTCTCGCCGATCTGCGAATTGTAACTCATACCAACAGAGGCATCAAAATACGTATAGAGCGGTTTTAAAAATGCTTCACCATCACCCATGCCATCATACTGGCTGTTGGTGGTCATTTTGGAACGGTCAAAACTTCGTTGCACAAAACCTGCCATGAATCCCAATGACAAATACCTGTTGCGGTCATTGCTTAATGATTTATGATAGTTTAACGCCGGTAGCACATGCGTCGACACCCACGAAACCGTTCCCGCCCTGTCATGAAGTATCTGCAAACCCGTTGTTACAAAATCGGAGCCCTTCCCTACGGGCATTTTATATTCCGCATTCAACGAAAAGGTTTTGTAAGCAGTAGTCACGCTGTTCCATTGATCCCTGTAAACACTTTGTACCCGGATGTCGCCGGTAAAGATCCCTGCCAGGGAAGGATTGCGCAACAACGGGGCTTCAAAAAACTGGGAAAAATGGATGTCCTGGGAAAAGCTGCAGACGGCCTGCTGCAGGCTTAAAGCAAGAAGAACAAGCTTTATGTGTGTTGATGTAAGCTGTCTCATACGCTATTGTATTAATGCAACATTGCCTTCAAATCGGATAATGTCGCTGTTCTCACAAAAAACTTCTACCTGATAAACATATACATCGGGGTGGGGCTTGTTGCCTTTGTACTTTCCGTTCCAGCCATAGGAAGGATCGTTGACCGGGAAATTATTTTGCTCAAAAACAACTTCGCCCCAACGATTGAAAATGCGTAAGGTCTTTACCCGTTCCAGTCCGCGTCCCCGAACATAAAACACATCGTTACTGCCATCACCATTGGGCGAAAAAGTGTTTGGCACAAATACATTGGCGTTCGGGCACACAACAATTACTTCTACCGGGATCCTGTTTCTGCAGCCATTACTGTCCACAACAGCTACTTCATATTTAGTACTGAATTTTGTATTGGTTTCCGGTTGGGGGCAATCCGTGCAACTTAAAGTAGTGGCAGGCGTCCAGTTGTAACTTATAACGTTTGTTGAGTAGGTAGCAGGAATAGTCAATGGAACACCTACCTGTTTTATTACAGGCACAGGAACGGTAATGACGGGTAAGGGATTCACCAGAATATTTTTGGTGGCCATGTCCTTACAACCACTGCTGTTGGTGGCCGTAGCCGTGACCACAAAGTTGCCGGCAGTGCCGTATTGCTGCGTAACAGGGTTCTGGAGGGCTGAACTATTTCCGTTGGGCAGTTGCCATTGCCATTGCACGACAGAGGTATCCGGTCGTTCAAATACGCCCAGGTGATGCGCCGGGTCGTTTACACAAAAAACAGAATCACCGGCAATCGAAATGAGCGGACTTTCAACAACCTTGATAATATCTTTCAGGGTGAACGTATCCAGGCAGTTGTGTTGAGATTGCAATTGCAGGGAAACCGTATAAATGCCCGGTGACGAATAATAATGCGAACCGGGATCCTGCTGGTTGGATGTCGTGCCATCCCCGTAGTTCCAGGTATAGGAAGTTATCGGATCATTAAAAGTGGTGGAATCGGTAAAAGTTACCAGGCCACTATCGCAGAAAAATTTATTGTCCAACCCAAATTTGGCATCCGTGCCGATGATCTTGATCGTATCCTGCCCGCTAACCGGAATGATGCAACCGGTAGGATCGGTCAGAATGATTTTGGGGACAAAATCACCAAAGAAATCATAAATGTGATTTAGGGTATCAACGGTGTTATTCAGAAGAACGCCATCGCCGAAATCCCACGTGTACGTAACAGGGCCCTTGCTGAATGTTGACAGCCCAACATTTAAAGGCTTGCATCCATCCAGAGGCGTATAGGTGATTCGGGAACCAACGGTGTCGTACAGGGTAACTGATGTATAGGCCGTGTCCCTGCATCCACCCGGGCTTGTTACAACTAATTGTATTTGGTAGGTAGCCGGAGTAAAGTAATATTTTACAGGATTCTGTAGGGTGCTTCGGCCATTGCCCAGATCCCATACCTGTGAGCTGGTATACTGGGAAGTATTGGTAAACTGCACTTCAAAGGGAGGACAGAAACTAGCTGAATCGCTTACCGTAAAACTGGCAACGGGCCTATTGACGGTAACGGATTTTTTTGTGGAATCAATACAGCCATATGGGTCCTTTATGGTTAGCGTAACATTATAATAACCTGTATCCTGGTAGGAATAAACCGGAGAGGCAAGCTTTGATGAATCACCATTGCCAAAACTCCAGAAACTTGCAGCCGAAGTATCTGAAGTTGTATTTGTAAAACCAACCCTGCTGCCAGGGCAGGCAAGAGTGTCAACCGTAAATCCGGCAATGGGATTGGTAGCATGAATGAGATCGGCACGTTGAAAGCTATCCACACAACCGAAAGCATCGGTTACCGTTAGTTTGGTTGTATACGTGCCGGGAACTGTATAAGTATGCTGGATGGAATTGGCATTGTCGGAAAGAACTGTTCCATCACCAAAATCCCAGGTCTTGCTGATAATGTTATTGACTCCATCGCTTTGTGAAAGGTCATTAAACGTAGTTGTTAATCCTTTGCAGCCGCTGGTATTCAGGGCCGAAAAGCTGGCTGCGGGGCCATTGATGCGTATTTGTTTTGAAACAACAGTGATACAGCGGTTAATATCCCTTGTGGTAAGGGTAACCCTGTACCAGCCGGGAGTAGGATAATAATGATAGGCGTATCCTCCTGTATTATGATCGGCACTATTCCACTGGGTGCCATCGCCAAAATCCCATAAATAGTTACGGAAACGCAGCGTATCGGCTACAACGGCAAAAAATTGGATGGTATTCTTCTTGCACACGGCGCTGTCCGAAACCCTGATGGCGGGATTTTCGTTAAACACATAAACAGTCTTGCTTATAGAGCTCGAGCACGTGTCATTGGTGACGGTAAGGGTAACGGTATAGGTGCCATAGTTTGAATAAAGGTGTCTTGGATTTTGAATAGTTGAAGTAGCGCCGTCGCCAAAATCCCACGACCATGTTTGTGCGCCGATGGAGGCATCGGCAAAATCAAATTCCAACTTATTAACGCAAGTCGCATTGATAGCAAAGTTGGCTAGGGGAGGTTTTATATGTACATAGTTGGCAAAGCTGATTTTTTTGGCGCATCCGTTATTAATAGCGGTAAGTGCTATATTAAAATAACCTGTATCCTCGTACGTATGTGAAGGGTTTTGTGTAGAGGAACTTTTTCCGTCGCCAAAATCCCAGATCCAGGCATCGGCAAGATCCGTAAGGTCTTTGAATTGGATTGCCTGCGAAGCACAGGCATTCAAAGGAGTGGCTGAAAAACTGGTGTTGGGAACAGTGCCTGTTTTAACGGCGCCTGGTAAAGTATAAACTTCTGTACATCCTGTACTGGTCGTAATCGTCAGTGTTACCGTATAGGTTCCCTGACTGGTATACGTATGCGTAGGGTTTTTGACATTCGAAGTACCACCGTCTCCAAAGTCCCAGGCATAGGAAGTGATCGCATCCTGTGTAGTGATATCAGCAACAGGGTTTATGGTAAAGGGCAGACACCCGGAGGTGGGAAGCGTAAGAAATTTGATAACCGGCTTCACGATTTGTATCAACGAATCTTTTTGCAATGTATCCGAGCAACCGGAAGCATTCGTGGCAATCAACTTTACCGGGTAGTAACCAAAATCATTGTAGGTGTGCGATGGGTTTTGAAGCGTTGATGCGGCGCCGTCGCCAAAATCCCATTGCCAGCTTACAGCATTTGAGGAAAGGTCTTGGAAATTGACATCGAAAGGCGGCTGGCATTTAAATACTTTATCGGAAGAAAAATCAGCAGCAGGACTGGGCGCAATGGTTATGGATTTTGTTACCGAATCGGTGCAATAAGCATAGGTGTTGTATAGTGTTACGTTGTAGCTTCCCGAAGCGGCGTAGGTTTTGGCAGGTGTTGTATCGGAAGAGGTGGTGCCATCTCCAAAATTCCAAATGGAGCTGACAGGCGATGGCGTGGAAGTATTTTGAAAAGCAATCGGCTCTTTAATGCAAATGTTACCGGGAACGGTAAATGATGTATTGATATCCTGGGTATTGATTAACCCGGTTTTGATTAAAGTATCTGAACAACCTCCACTATTTGTTGTGACAAGGCTTACCGTATAGTTACCATTGGTAGTATAAGAGTGGGAAGGATTTTGGATGGTAGACGTGTTGCCATCTCCAAAATCCCATAAATAAGTCAGTGTACCGGATCCTACTGAAGTAGCCGTAAAGTTTATTGAAAAGGGCGGTTTACAGCTTGCCGCCTGTGAGTTCGTAAAGCTGGAGGTAACGCCCCCATTGATGCGTATGTAATCCGGTTTGGTTAGTACACTATAGCAGCCTTTATCATTTGTTACTTTTAACGTAACTGTATTGACGCCGCCTGATGTATACACATAGAGCGGGTTTTGTTCAGTCGATTGGTTGCCGTCGCCAAAATCCCAAAACCAGGTGGTATTGCTGGTACCCGCGCTGGGGCTTGACAAATCAGTGAACTGCGACCGAAGTGGGAAACACCCGGTGCTGTCACTAACTGTAAAAGCAGGTGATGGTTTCCCATAAATAGTAATGAGGCTGGTACGTGTTAGCGTATTGGAACCTTGTGCATTTGTTACCGTTAGTTGTACTGTATAAGAACCTTCGGTAAAATAAGTTGTAGATGGGTTTTTCAGGGTTGAGGTGGCGCCGTTACCAAAATCCCAAAACCAACTGGTGGGGTTTCCTGTTGACTGGTCCTGGAAGTCAACAACCAAAGGTGAACATCCGGAGGAGGTAGACACGGTGAAGTTGGCAGTGAGTTGAGCAAAACAAAAAGCTGTGGATAGCAGTACACTAAGCGTCAGAATGGTTGTTTTCCGTATCAAATTTCTCACTTTTTTAAGCCTTAGGGGACTATTTTCTTAAGGTAGTTTAATAACGATATAAAAAGCAAAAATTATTCCTGCTTTCACATGGTCATTAAAAATAATACGGAAGACTTGCTTTAATTTTTTTCCAGCCGTAAAGTTTTTAGCTCATTATTGGCGGTCTGGGTAGCTTCTACAAAGGTCCAGTCGCTCCTGATAATTTGCCAGGTACCATTTAATAAAATAAGCGGATAGCTGGCATTGGAAAAAAATGAAGTAATTGTTTTTGCATTGGCATCGGCGGTCCAGGCCCCCGTTTTTTCAACCGTTGTGTTGTTGATGGCATCAACCGTAAGGTTCTCTTTAAATTGAAATTTATAAGGAGTGAAATCAGTAGTTACATCTGCTGAACCTTTTTTAAAACTTACTACTTTCCAATAGCCGGTAGTCATGGCGCTGATAACAGCGTTCCGGGCTATTTCTTCTTTACTACAACCCGCAAGTAAAGCTGCAAGGAAAAGAACCAAAACTTTTTTCATAGGATGTGTTTACCTACAAGGTATAAATTGCTGTGTATTTGTGCAACAGGTGATCAATAAAATAGGAAACATCAAGTGTTTTGCCTGTAACAGCTTTGCACAGTTCTTCGCTGGTGTAGAATTTTCCTTTGCTGTGAATGTTGTCTCTAAGCCATTGTAACAGGGCGGATGTCTTTCCTTCGGCCATCTCTTTTTCCAGGTCCTGCAATTGTAATTGGGCGGTTGCAAAAAATTGCGCAGCATAAAAACTTCCAAGGCTGTACGTAGGAAAATACCCAAAGCTTCCATGGCTCCAATGTACATCCTGTAAACAACCTTTTTTATCATCCGGAACTTCTACGTTCATCAGGTCTTTATAGTGTTGATTCCAAAACGCAGGGATGTCACGGGTGGACAAGGAACCTTCTATCAATCGTTTTTCCAGCTCATACCGGATATAAACATGGAAGTGATAGGTTATCTCGTCGGCTTCGGTGCGGATAAGAGAGGGCTGTACTTTGTTGATGCCTTTATAAAACTGCTCAAGACGTATATCCCCGAACTGAGAAGGAAAATAGCTTTGAAGCTGTGGATAGTAATGTTGCCAGAATACGTTGCTTCTGCCTACATTGTTCTCCCACAAACGCGATTGCGATTCGTGAATACTGTACGAGCAGGCCTCTCCTAACGGTAAGCCGTATTCTGTTTCGGGTAGTCCCTGTTCGTACAGGGCATGCCCCACTTCGTGGATGCAACTCCACGTCATATTGGCAAAATCTTTTTCGTCCACTCTGGTGGTGATCCTGACGTCGTATTTATTAAAACTGGTGCTGAAGGGGTGTTCACTTATATCCTGTCTTCCTGCCTCAAAATCAAAATTCAATTGCCTGATCAAATACATTCCCCAATCCCATTGTTGCTGTTTGGGGAAGTCCCGGGTCAGAAACGAATCATCTACTTGTGGCCTGGCAGCAATCTTTTGCAGCAGCTCTCCTAATGCGGGAAGTAAGCCGGAGAAGGTAGTGTCCAGCAATTGCGTGGTGCAGCCTTTTTCAAATTCATCCAGCAAGGCATTATAGGGATGATCTTTATATCCCAGGATACCTGCTTCCTGCTTTTTCAGTTGTATTAATTTATCCAGCTCATTTTCATAAACCGAAAAGGCATTTTGTTTTCTTGCTTCTATCCACGCATGAAAGGTCTTATTGGTTTGATCGGACAAAGCCCTTACAAATTCAGACGTGTATTTTTTGTTTTTGGTATAATCTTCAAACGTTTTTTCAATGTTTCTTTTCTGCGCCGATGGCAGATCATCTTTTTGCAGCAGTTCCTGCAATAGTGTTCCCAATTCGTCCTCACTAAAAAGCCGGTGACTTATTTCCGATAAGGTGCTGATCTGCTGGCCGCGAAAGGATGCGCCTTTGGGTGGTAAATAGGTTTCCTGGTCCCATTGCAAAAGGGCATTGGCATTTCTTATATCAGCAATACGTTGCATGCGGGTCTTGTACTGTTCGTAAAGTTCCTGCGTATTCATGGCCCAAAACTAAGGCAATCGGTTTACCTCAAACCTCCCAAAAAAGAAGAGGCGTATTCACTTCCTGTGGTCGATTTCCTGAAAATAGCAGGTTAGGGAAGTGGGATTTGTTGTTTCTTTTTTTCTGAATTTATTTTTCCTTTAACGGGATCTTTTTCACCATGCCGCCCCGGGTGTCCCTGATGCTTTGCATCACAATAAAAGCTTTTGGGTCAATTCTTTCTACTTCGGAAGTAAGACGATTGATCTCAAGGCGGGTAATCACCGTAAAAATGATGTCCACCTCCTGGTCGCTTTCACCACTTTTTCCAAAGCCTTTGCGGCCTGTATAAATCGTGAGCCCTCTTCCTAATCTATTTTTTATCATGTGTGTGATCTGCTGGCTTCTTGAAGAAATGATTGTAACGCCTGTATATTCTTCAATACCATCTAAAATAAAATCAACTGTTTTTGAAGCGGACAAATATGTTAATATAGAATACAATGCTACTTCTACAGACAGCAGGTAAGCAGCAGAGGAAAAGAGAAGGATATTAAAAATTAAAATAAAATCACCTACGGTCAAACTTGTTTTGCGGCTTAGAAAGATGGCTAAAACTTCGGTTCCGTCAATTACAGCCCCGCCCCGGATGGCTAAACCGATGCCGGCACCTAAAAAGAACCCGCCAAACACAGCCACCAGTATTTTATCGTAGGTAACGGTTGGATAAGGTATAACCGCCACTGCTATGGCAAGTGCGGTTATGGTAACAATGCTTTTCAGGCTAAAAATTTTGCTTATCTGTTTATATCCCAGTAATAGAAAAGGAAGGTTGAAGGCAACAATAAGGATGGACAAGGCTATACCGGTTTCGCGGTTGGTGATCAGGGATATTCCCATTACGCCGCCATCAATTAAATTATTGGGAATTAAAAAACCCTTTAAACCAAAACCCGCGGAGACCACTCCCAAAAACATGATAAGGGCATCACGCATTTGCTTGGACACTCTTTTTCGTAAACGCCTGGATGCTTTTCTGCGCTGGATATTTTCGATCGTGCGGCTCCTGTCCGGTCTGAAAGGTTTAATAATGTTGTCAAAAATATCCATAACAAAGAAAAACTAGATATTGTCAAAACTACAATGCACTACCTTTCATGCATGAAAATTGTTGACATAATTTCAGCTATTGAAGTGTTTGCGGCCCCGGAACTCCAAGAAGAGTATGACAACTCCGGTTTACTTACCGGCGATGGCTCGTGGGAATGTTCAGGTGCCCTGTGCACCCTGGATGTAACCGTTGAGGTGGTTAGAGAGGCTAAAGCCAATGGCTGTAATTTGATCGTAGCCCATCATCCCATTCTTTTCCGGGGCTTAAAAAGGATCAATGGAAAGAATTATGTGGAGCAGGTGATTATAGAAGCCATAAAAAACGACATGGCTGTTTATGCGGCCCATACTAACCTGGATAACGTAGTTCTGGGCGTAAACGGAAAAATCGCCGAAAAGCTGGGCCTGCAGCACATAACGATTCTTCAGCCTAAAAATAAAATGCTGCGGCGACTGATCACTTTTGCACCAACAGATAAAGCGGAATTTGTTCGCCAGGCGGTTTTTGCTGCAGGAGCCGGCCATATCGGTAACTATTCGGAATGCAGCTTTAACAGCGAAGGCACCGGGACCTTTAAGGCCGAAAAGGGCGCCGATCCTTATGTAGGCGAAGTAGGCAGGCAGCACCAGGAAAAGGAAACAAAAATTGAGATTGTTTACCCGTTTTACCTGGAAACGCAGGTGGTAAAGGCCTTAATTACCAATCACCCATACGAGGAGGTAGCTTATGATATTTTTACCATGGATAATGTGCATTTTGGCATGGGAGCCGGAATTATTGGCGAGCTGGAGCAGGCTATAGATGAAAAAAATTTTTTATCCTTACTTAAGGAAAGATTTAAAGCCAATGGCATCCGGCACACGCCTTTATTGGGCAAACCCATCAAAAAAGTGGCTATATGTGGCGGCGCCGGCAGTTTTTTAATTAAAAAGGCCATTCAGCAAAAAGCCGACATTTATATAACCGGCGATGTGAAATATCATGAATTTTTCGATGCTGAGGGCCGCCTGGTGCTGGCTGATATTGGCCATTACGAAAGCGAACAGTTTACCGTAGAACTGCTGCATGACCTTTTGGTGGAAAAATTCCCTACCTTTGCCGTCCTTAAAACCAGCGTGAATACGAATCCCGTGCAGTATTTTGGCTGATTGAGCGGATTTTAAGCAGGCCGGGTAGAATTGGTGTTGTACAACAGTGCGACGCAACAGACGAAGAAAAGCGATTTGCAGCGGGTAACACAAACAAAAAACTTCAAACTATAAACTAAAGATGGCAAACGTTAAAGAATATTCAGTTGAAGAAAAGCTTAGTTCACTGGTAAAGCTTCAAAAGGTGGAATCTAAGCTGGATGAAATTCATATTTTGAAGGGTGAGCTGCCTATGGAAGTAGCTGACCTGGAAGATGAAATTCATGGTTTGAATGCCCGTCAGCTTCGCATTGAAGAAGAGATTAACGGCATTACTGAGTTTATTCAGCAAAAGAAAGATGCCATTAAGGAAGCCGAGGCTTTAGTAAAAAAATACGAAAAGCAAAGCGAGAACGTAAAGAACAACCGTGAGTTTGAGGCGATCAATAAAGAAATTGAGATGCAGCAGCTGGAGGTGAAGCTTTGCGAAAAACATATTAAAGACGCCAACGAAGAGATTGCTGAAAAAGCAGTGGCTTTAGAAAAGGCGAAAAAAGCAATTGCCACCAAAGACGGTGTACTTTCTACCAAAAAAGGGGAGCTGGAAAAAATTATTGCCGCGACTGAAAAGGAAGAAAAGCATTTTAACAAACTGGCAGAAGAGGCGAAATCTCATGTGGATCCCCGCTTGCTTGCCAGCTACGAAAAGATCCGCAAAAATTACAGAAATGGCTTAGCGGTAGTGCCCGTGGAAAGAGATGCCTGCGGTGGTTGCTTCTATTATATCCCGCCACAAAAGCAAAGCGAAATTAAACAGCGCAAGAAAGTAATGGTGTGTGAGAACTGCGGCCGTATCCTGGTGGATTCTGACCTGACGGATTCCATTGAAGTAAAGTAATATTTTTTAAATAAGATTTAATGAAGCCTCCCACAAAAACGGGAGGTTTTATTATTTGGTGAAACAGGAAATGCTTTAATTTGTCGCTGATATGTTGAGCCGTTTGACTATTCGGAATTATGCCATCATTGAGCAATTGGAGGTAGATTTTTCTTCCCGGTTAAATATTATTACGGGTGAAACGGGAGCCGGTAAATCCATCATTATCGGGGCTTTGGGATTGATATTGGGCCAGAGGGCGGAGAGCACGGTGCTGAAGGATAAGGAAAAAAAATGCATTGTCGAAGGGTGCTTCAAAGGCGAAGGCGGAGATGAGCATGTGGTCAGTTTTCTGAAGAATAACGAACTGGATGTGAATGATGAACTGGTGGTAAGAAGGGAAATTGCACCGAATGGAAAATCAAGAGCTTTTATTAATGACACCCCTGTTAACCTCAATCAGTTAAACCAGTTAAGCAGTTTGCTGGTAGATCTGCACCAACAGTTCGATACGCTGGAATTAGGAGAAAGCGATTTTCAAAGAGAAGTGCTGGACGCTTTGGCCGGTAACTTCCCGCTGCTGAAAAAATATAACAAGGTATTTGTTGCGGCACAGGTTTCAAAGAGTGAACTGGAGGCGCTCAAGGAGCAAAAACTGCAATTTGAAAAAGAATTCGACTATCACCAGTTTCAGTTCAGTGAACTGGAAGAAGCCGGGTTTAAAGAAAATGAATTAGAAGACCTGGAGCAGGAACTGAAACTACTTACCAACGCCGAAGGAATTAAAAACGCCTTGGCTAAGGCATATCATGAACTGGAAGAAGCAGAAGAACCCCTTATCCGTCAATTAAAAACAATTACGAACCAGTTGCAGCAGTTTGCGGAGTTGCATCCCGACCTGCCTGGCCTTGTGCAACGCCTGCAATCATCTTATATAGAATTGCAGGATATTGCTGATGAAACAGACCGCATCAATAATCATGTGAGTTCGGATGCGGCCACTATGGACAAGATCAATGAAAGAATTTCATTGGGGTATCGTTTGTTAAAAAAGCACGGGGTTAAAACAACCAGTGAGTTGCTACAGATCCAGGCAACGCTCAATGAAAAATTGCAGGCCGTTTTAAATATAGATGAAGCCATTGCGGCGGCAGAAAAAAAATTCAGTGCATTACTGGGTGAAGCAGAAGAACTGGCTGCAAAAATTTCATCGGCACGTAAAGCACAAATAAAACCCCTGGAACAGCAGGTAAATAAAATGCTTGTACAGGTAGGCATGCCGAGTGCGAAACTGAAAGTAGAAGTGAATAAGGCGAGATTGAATACCTACGGTTTTGACGAAGTGGTGTTTTTATTTGATGCCAATAAGAGCAACCAGTTTCAGCCTCTGCGCAAGGTGGCCAGTGGCGGAGAATTAAGCCGTTTGATGCTTTGCATTAAATCGCTTGTGGCAAAGTCAATGAATTTGCCCACCCTCATTTTTGATGAAATAGATACCGGTATTTCCGGCGAAGCCGCCAAACAGGTAGGTGCGATAATGAAAGAACTGGCCGCTACAAGACAGGTTATGTGCATTACCCACCAACCACAAATAGCCGGCAAGGCGGATGCTCATTACCTGGTTTATAAGTCTATGAAAAATGATATGGTAACCACCGGCGTGCGGTTGTTAGATACCGACGAACGCATTGTGGCTATAGCAAAAATGCTGAGCGGGGAAAAGCCTACCGCAGCTGCGTTGGAAAATGCAAGGGAAATGGTGATGAATTAAATAAAGCTATTGAGACGTCTTAATTGAAGGCATATTGGAGGTGCTCTTACAATCTGCTCTTCATAATCTTTTTCCTTTCAAGGGTACTGCCGCCGGGGTAGTGCCATCCTTTCGGATGCTGGTTCCAGTCCTGTTTTGAAGCGCTATAGGAATAATACCCCTTTGGGAAGGGATGGCGGCCAGACAATGAAATTACCTCAAAAAGAAAGCGGATGCCGACGGCATCAAAGGTTTGTAGCCGGATGATACCTTTGACGTTCGACCCCAAAGGGGGCGCGGGATGTTCGTTGTTCTCTCTTGCCATAGAACTGTGATTCCTTCGGGACCAAGAGAGTTGATTGGTGATTTTTAATTTGGATGCGTTTGCTCGGCCTACAAAGCACATTCCGGCTTAAAAATTACTTATTACATTTACGTCCAATTTTCAAATCCTTAAATTTTCAAATTGAATCATGTCAAATAATTTATTAGCAGGTAAGAAAGGAATCATTTTCGGTGCGTTGGATGAAAAATCAATTGCATGGAAAACCGCTTTGAAATGTCATGAGCAAGGTGCTCAGATCGTGTTAACCAATGCTCCGGTTGCCCTGCGCATGGGTGAGATCAATAAGCTGGCTGATGCTGTACAGGCTCCTGTTATTGGAGCAGACGTAACCAATATGGACGATTTGAAAAAGCTGTTCGAGGAATCACAAAAGCACTTTAACGGCGGGATTGATTTTGTGCTGCATTCCATTGGCATGAGTTTAAATGTGCGTAAAGGCAAACATTATACAGATTTGAATTACGAGTGGAACCAAAAAACACTTGATATTTCAGCTATGAGTTTGCACCGTGTGTTGCGAACCGCGTGGGATATGGATGCTCTCAACGAGTGGGGCAGTGTTGTCGGTCTGACGTACATAGCAGCGCAGCGTGTTTTCCCGGATTATAACGAAATGGCTGATGCAAAGGCTTTGTTGGAAAGTGTGGCCAGAAGCTTTGGTTATTATTATGGTGTTCGCAAAAAAGTAAGGGTGAACACGATTTCTCAATCACCCACCCGCACAACAGCTGGCAGTGGTGTAAAGGGGTTTGATGCGTTTATCGAGTATGCGCAAAAAATGAGTCCTTTGGGAAATGCTACCGCAGATGATTGTGCCAATTATTGCGCTTTCATGTTTAGCGATATGTCAAGATACATCACGATGCAGAACCTTTTCCATGATGGCGGGTTCAGCTTTACCGGTGTTTCAGAAGCGATTATCAACAACATGACTCCAACAGAATAAATTTAGTAAGCTGACGAAAATAAAAATGCTCCGTTCTACGGAGCATTTTTAATTAGGCGTCATTCTTAATCAACCTCCTACGGCAAGCATGTAGTGGGAGAATAAGAATGACATATGTTTATAGCTGTGGGCTTTTTGCATGGTGATCGAAGTTCATCGAAAATGGCGGTAGTTAAAGTTAAGGATTTCCTTTTTTAATTTTTCAATGAAAATTATAGGGCAATTTGTTTTTGCATCATCATCTTGCGCAAATTGATCAGTCCATAACGCATTCTGCCAAGCGCTGTATTGATGCTGCAGTTGGTAACCGCTGCAATTTCTTTAAAGCTCATATCACCGTAATGACGAAGAATGATTACTTCCCTTTGGTCTTCGGGCAACAGGTCTAGCATATCCTTAACCCGGTTATAGCTTTGGCGCTTGATCATCTTGGTTTCAGCGCAGTCTTCTGTAAAGTTTAACACTTCAAAAATGTCCTGGTCTTCACTGTTTTTGATGGTAGGCGTACGCTTTACTTTTCTAAAATGATCTACACAAAGATTATGAGCTATGCGCATGGCCCAGGGCAGGAATTTACCTTCATCGGTATAGCGGCCACTGCGAATGGTATCTATAACTCTGATAAAAACATCCTGAAAGATGTCTTCGGCAAGATACTTGTCCTTAACTAGGAAAAAGATGGAGGTGTAAAGCTTTTCCTTGTGACGCAATACAAGGGTTTCTAAAGCGTTTACATTACCGGCAGTGAACGAGTTGATGAGCTCGTGATCGGACAATCTGGATAATAGTTTCATAAACTCCTACAGTTTAGGTGGTTTTTGGATATGGACGAACTTAAAATTGTAAATAAAAACTTAAGAGTAGAAGTTTACGCTATAGGCGAGAAGAGTTTTTTATAGTTTACTAGAATAGGGATTTTCTTGTCCTAAAAATAGAATTCTTTTTTAATTTTCACAATTTTTATTGCCAGGCTCTCCGTTTTTTTCGCAAAAGAACTGTTAACGTTCAAGCTAAACTATTTAGCAAGTTAGTATTTTTGTGTCACTACAATGAAAGAGAAAATAAGTAAAGAAGAAAAGAAGGTAAGGGTTGCGCATACAGATGAGCCGATTTTTATCAAAGGAGCAAGAGTTCATAATCTTAAAAATATTGATGTTGCTTTTCCCCGGAATCAACTTATAGTGGTTACAGGTGTTTCCGGCTCGGGAAAGTCCTCGCTTACCATAGATACCTTATTTGCTGAAGGCCAGCGGCGCTATGCAGAGAGCCTGAGTGCTTACGTCCGGCAGTTCCTTAATCGCATGGACAAGCCTGATGTGGATTACATAAAGGGTTTAGCTCCCGCCATCGCCATAGAGCAAAAAGTAATTACCCGTACGCCGCGCAGTACCGTAGGAAGCATGACGGAGATCTATGATTACCTCCGTTTGCTTTTTGCCAGGGTCGGAAAAACCATCTCACCGGTTTCCGGAAGGTTAGTAAAAAAAGATGATGTAAAAGATGTGCTGGATGCCATCCGGCATTTGAAGGAAGGAAGCAAGGCCTATATTTTGGCGGCGTTTAAACAACACCGAAACCGGGATGAAAAGGAGGAGCTAAAGATCCTTATGCAAAAAGGCTTCACCCGTATTTATGTTTCTCCTTTTTCTTATACACAAAAAGAAACGCCTGTAACAGAAGGCACTACCTACCATATTGAAGACCTGCTTTCCTCGCCGGATGATTTCATTGCCGCTTTTAAATATCCTGAAAGTGTTTACGTGCTCGTGGACAGGATTGTAGTAAAGGCTTTTGATGAAGACGATGAACATCGTTTGTCCGATTCCATTGGTACTGCCTTTTATGAAGGGGAAGGCGATGTGTATGTAGAAGTGGATGGAGGGAAATTGCTGCATTTTAATAACCGGTTTGAGCTGGATGGAATGACTTTTGAAGAACCCTCGCCTAATTTGTTTTCATTCAATAATCCTTATGGAGCCTGCCCTACCTGCGAAGGTTTTTCTTTGGTTTTAGGTATTGATGAAGACCTTGTTATTCCCAACAAACTTTTGAGTGTTTACGAAGGTGCCGTAGCTCCATGGAAAGGAGAGAAGCTTGGCAAATGGAAAGAAGACTTTGTAAAAAATGCCCGCAAATTCGATTTCCCGGTTCACAAAGCCATTGCCGATCTTACTAAAGAGCAGTATCGAATACTTTGGGAAGGCAACCAGTATGTATATGGCATCAACGATTTCTTTAAAGAAGTAGAACAGAATTTATACAAAGTTCAATACCGTGTCATTCTTAGCCGTTACCGCGGACGAACCTTATGCCCCGAATGCCATGGTTACCGCCTGCGCAAGGAAGCCCTGTATGTAAAAGTACAGGGGAAAAATATTGGCGAGCTAAGTGAACTACCCATAAGGGATCTGCGGGTATGGTTTGATAAGGCCGCAAAAGAATTTTCAGAATATGACCAGCAGGTAGCCAAAAGAATTTTAATAGAGATCAATCACCGCATTGATACCATGTTAAATGTGGGCTTGGGCTATCTTACCCTCAACCGCCTGGCCAATACCCTAAGTGGCGGGGAAAGCCAGCGCATACAATTAACCAGAAGCCTGGGCAGCAATCTTACCAACTCATTGTACATACTTGATGAACCCTCCATTGGTTTACATCCGCGTGATACCTTCAATTTGATCCGTGTTCTAAAAGAACTGCGGGATTTAGGAAATACCGTGGTGGTAGTAGAACACGATGAAATGATGATGCGGGAAGCCGATCATATCATTGACATGGGACCGCTGGCTTCTCATTTAGGGGGAGAAGTGATTGCTGCGGGAGATTATGATGCTATTATCAGCAATCCCGAAAGCCTTACCGGCAAGTACCTGAAAGGAGTGTTAAGCATTGATGCGCCGAAGAAAGTTCGCAAATGGACAGAGGCTATTAAAGTTGAAGGGGCCCGTCAGCATAATTTGAAAGATATCACCGTTGAATTTCCATTGAATGTGCTTTGTGTGGTAAGCGGTGTAAGTGGAAGTGGAAAAACCACGCTGATCAAGCATATTCTTTACCCGGCGTTGAAAAGATTGCAGGGTGAAGCAACGGACAAAACCGGGTTTCACCGGGCTATAAGCGGTGATGTGGATGCCGTTACGCAGGTAGAAATGGTGGATCAAAACCCAATTGGGAAATCCTCGAGAAGTAACCCGGTTACCTATATTAAGGCATGGGATCATATCAGGGATTTATTTTCTTCGCAGCCCTTAAGCAAAATGCGGGGTTTTCAACCCAAGCATTTCTCTTTCAACGTAGATGGCGGACGCTGTGATGCCTGCAAGGGAGAGGGAGAAAAGATCGTTGAAATGCAGTTCCTGGCAGATGTGCACCTTACCTGCGAAGTATGCCATGGTAAAAAATTTAAGGAAGAAGTTCTGGAAGTGCAGTATAAAGGAAAGAATGTGTTTGATGTGTTGGAAATGAGTGTGGATGAAGCGATTGAATTTTTTAAAGATGAAAAAAACATTTCTGCTGCTATCCGGCCTTTGAGCGAAGTAGGCCTGGGCTATGTAAAACTTGGCCAGTCTTCCGATACGCTTTCCGGGGGGGAAGCACAAAGAGTAAAACTGGCTTCCTTCCTGGGCAAGGGAAGAAGCGCTGGAAAAATATTGTTCATATTTGACGAACCTACCACAGGTCTTCACTTTCACGATATCAAAAAACTATTGGCTTCTTTTAATGCGTTGATCAACCAGGGACACTCCATCATCGTTATTGAGCACAACACCGATGTTATTAAAAGCGCCGATTGGGTAATTGACCTGGGTCCTGAAGCCGGTATCGACGGCGGGCATTTGGTGTTCGAAGGCAAGCCGTCCGATCTTAAAAAAGCAAAGGAGAGCTGGACGGGTAAATTTTTGTAACAAAGTCATATGCCCCCGCAGATCTTACTTCGGCTATTCCATTGGCGGAGTAGCGCTGGTCAAACAATAATTATGTTATTGCTCAAATAAAAACGGCCCCGGGAATTAATTTCCGGGGCCATATATGTTGTTAAGAAAGTTAGTGCAGAGGCGACAATCGTAATTTAATAAAGTTCAAAAGCAATTGTATGGCAAACCCCGCCTACCGCAATCTATCCATGCTCTTGACCAGTTTTTCATCTTTCCAGATGCCTCTTGCTGCCAATATATAAAAACCCAGTATGGCAAAGGGAAAAATACAGGAAAGGGCAAACGTGCCGGTGCCTACAATAAAGTTGGCGGTCTCTAAAAAATAGAGGACCAACAGTACAATCGTTAAAAAGATACCCAGGTAAGACAGTTTCAATTGCAGTTTGCGGTTATCAAATAAAAAAATAGTGACAAAAGCAATGGCACCTGTCAATACGGTAAGGATCGTTAACCAAACGGTAGACGTGGCATTTAGTTCAGCGTGCCCGGACGTGCCGGTAGCAGCATCTACAATACGGCCGCCGGTATAAAATGGAAAACGAAAAGTGATGGCAGCAAAGGCCGCCGCCAATAACAACCAGATACTTTGTATACGTTGAAGCATGATCGTTTGTTTTTATTACTTCATTAAAGTTTGTGCCAGCCTGTTTACATTAGTAGGATTGGGGTTTATCCCAGTTCTGGATATAATGGAAATTGTTCCATGAAACTGTGCACATCGCTTGCTGTGTTTTTCACTGTGGCTGCATCATCCACATTCATCAATACCTTATCAATCAGGTCAACTACCGTTTGCATATGCGCTTCCTTCATGCCCCTGGTGGTAATAGCCGGAACTCCTACACGAATACCCGAGGTTACAAAAGGACTTTTGTCATCGTACGGCACAGCATTTTTATTTAAAGTAATATGTGCTTTGTCCAAAGTTTCCTGTGCTTTTTTACCGGTAAGGTTTTTATTGCGCAGATCGATCAGCATTAAGTGGTTGTCGGTTCCATTGCTGATGATGTTGTATCCTTTGGCAACAAAGGCCTTGGCCATAGCCTGGGCGTTGGCCTGAATTTGTTTGGCGTATTGTGTAAACTCATTGCTTAAGATTTCACCAAAAGCAATGGCCTTTGCAGCAATTACATGTTCCAGGGGGCCGCCCTGGGTGCCGGGGAAAACAGCCATGTCAAGCAGGTTGCTCATCATGCGGATGTTGCCTTTTACATCCTTCAATCCAAAAGGATTTTCAAAATCCTTGCCCATTAAAATAATACCGCCTCTTGGGCCACGCAGGGTTTTGTGCGTGGTGGAGGTAACAAAATGGCAATGCTCAAAGGGAGAAGCCAACAGCCCTTTGGCAATTAAACCAGCAGGATGAGCAATATCAGCCATTACAAACGCACCTATTTCATCGGCAACTTTCCTGATCCTTGCATAATCCCAGTCGCGGCTATAAGCAGAAGCGCCGCAGATGATCAGCCGGGGCTTTTCTTTGCGGGCCACTTCTTCCAGTTGTTCATAATTCACCAGACCGGTTTCTTTATGTACGCTGTAAAAATGAGGCTCATATAATTTGCCGCTGAAGTTTACCGGCGAACCGTGTGTAAGATGGCCGCCCATGCTCAGGTCGAGACCCAGGATTTTATCGCCGGGTTTTAAAACGGCCAGCAGTACCGAAGCGTTGGCCTGGGCGCCGCTATGGGGCTGGACGTTGGCATACTCGCAATTAAAGATTTGTTTAATGCGGTCGATGGCCAGTTGCTCCGTTTCGTCTACAAACTCACACCCGCCATAATACCGGCGGCCCGGATACCCTTCCGCATATTTGTTGGTCATTACATTGCCCATGGCCTGCATCACCTGCAGGGAGGTGAAGTTTTCCGAAGCAATTAATTCAATACCATGGCGCTGACGTTCTAATTCTTTTTTGATGATGTCGAAAACGAGTTGATCTCTTTGCATAGTAAGTATTTCCAATTTACAGTTTGGGTATGATGTTATAAGCCCAACTGTTGATATTATATAAAAAGTACAAGGGTGCGATACAGCGGAAGCCTTATAGTAATTCCACTGCCGGCCACCAAATAATTATACAAAAATAAGAGTGTGTTACTTAGTAAAGGCAATTAGTATAGTTTGATATAAAAATCAGTAATTTCGTCCGCTTCTTTTTATTGTATAATCAATGAAAGATGGTGGCAGTGTAGCGGATTGTGCATAAGGCCATCAAAAAAATTATCAATGAAAGCAATTATTCCTGTAGCAGGCGCCGGAACTAAATTAAGGCCTCACACCTATACTCAACCCAAAGCATTAATTCCATTGGCTGGCAAAACGGTTTTGAGCATTATTGTGGACCAGTTGAAAGAGGCAGGGATCAATGAATTTATTTTTATTGTGGGCTACCTGGGCGAAAAGATCCAGGATTATGTGAAAGCCAATTATCCTTCTGTAACCGCCCATTTTGTATATCAGAACGACCGGCAGGGAATTGGGCATGCGGTGCGGCTGACAAGAAACATTGTGGATGGCGATGAGGTCATTATTGTACTGGGCGATACCATTTGTGATTACAACGTAGCTTCTGTTATCAAAAGCGAAACCTCAATGATCGGTGTCCGGAAAGTGGATGACCCCAGGAGCTTTGGGGTGGCTGAAATAGATTGTGATGCTACCATTACACATGTGGTAGAGAAGCCGCATATTCCAAAATCGAACATGGCGCTGGTGGGTGTGTACAAGATCAGGGAAACCGAAATGATGTTTCAATGCCTGGAAGCAAACATTAAACAAGGGTTAAAAACCCATGGTGAGTATAGCATTACGGATGCTTTGGATTGTATGATTCAGAAAGGAGCGCAATTCAACGCCTTTAAAGTGGATAGCTGGTTTGATTGCGGCCGAAGGGAAAGTTTGCTGGAATCGAACGCCACCTTGTTGAAAAAATTCGGTGCCCGTGCTGAAATGTGTCCTGAATATGAAAATACGGTGTTGATACAACCGGTAAGTATTGGCAAAGGCTGCACTATAAAAAATTCTATTGTGGGTCCCAATGCCACCATTGGCGATGATACCACGATAGATTTCTCGATTGTAAGAAATTCGATCATTGGCTCTTTCTCCAACCTCTTTGATATTGTGCTGGATGACTCGCTGATTGGAAGTGATACCACTATCAGGGGTGAAACGAGGTCGCTGAACATTGGCGATAATACAGATATTGATTTGGGGTAACGCCCCCCTGCCCCCTGAAGGGCAGAGGTGGGCCGGAGAAACTTTTCGTACCCAATTATCCTTTTACAGGAGATTTTTTAGGTACTTAGCTGTGTCCTATTTTCACCTTTCTTTGCGTCGCACACTTGTACGCATTGTAATGCTGCTCAGCATAATGTAAACAACCTTACAATTTTGTTCTCACCAATATTCGGTTCTTTTGCATACTTTTTCTACCACTATCATGGATGCTGAAAAAAACACAGATAACTCCGGCCGGGGTCTCCCCTTTAGGGGGACAGGGGGAAACAGAATTACAAAGCTTTTTAACACTGACTATCCCATCATCCAGGCTGGCATGATTTGGGCCAGCGGTTGGCGCCTGGCCAGTGCTGTAAGTAATGCAGGGGGCCTGGGGCTGATTGGCGCGGGCAGTATGTACCCTGAAATTTTACGCGAGCATATCCAAAAGTGCAAGGCGGCTACCCACAGGCCTTTCGGTGTAAACATTCCTCTTCTTTATCCTGACCTGGACAAGCATATTCAAATTGTGGTGGAAGAAGGCGTGAAGATCGTTTTTACATCGGCCGGAAACCCAAGAACATGGACAGCGCATTTCAAAAGCCACGGTATTACCGTAGTGCATGTGGTAAGCAGCAGCAAGTTTGCCTTAAAGGCGCAGGAGGCTGGTTGTGATGCGGTAGTGGCCGAGGGCTTTGAGGCAGGCGGGCATAATGGAAGAGAAGAAACGACCACCATGGTGTTGATCCCCGCCGTTGTAAATGCCGTTCACATTCCTGTAATTGCTGCCGGAGGTATTGCTACCGGCAGGCAGATGCTGGCGGCTATGGTTATGGGGGCGGAGGGTGTACAAGTCGGTTCCAGGTTTGTAGTCAGCGAAGAGGCTTCATCACACCTGAATTTTAAACAAGCCGTCATTCATGCAGCAGAAGGCGACACGCAATTGTCCATAAAAAAGCTGACGCCGGTGCGACTTTTGAAAAACAAATTTTTTCAGCAAATACAGGAAGCCGAGGCCCGCGGTGCCGATGCCGAAGAGTTAAAGAAAATTTTGGGTAGGGCCAGGGCAAAAATGGGCATGCATGAAGGAAACCTGGAAGAAGGTGAACTGGAGATAGGGCAGGTAAGTGCTTTGTTGAGTAATATTTTGCCAGCAGGAAAGATCGTGGAAAATTTGTGGCAGGAATTTAATGATGGGCTGGCAAGTCCGTTTAAAAATGCTAATTTTAAGAGTGAGTGGTAAGGTGTTATAGAGTGCATCACCTGATAATAATAAACCATGAAATGTAAATGGCTGCTTCTAACTCTCTTGTTTAGTGCCACGGCTTTTATAGCCCGGGCCAATGCTACACCGCCCGGTGCGGGAACAGAGGAAAATAAAAAAATTGATATAGCAGGTGGCGTTCTTCATTCCGAAACCAAAAAGCCTTTGGGGAATGTAAACGTAATTGCCTATTCCGCCAGTAAAAAAGAAAAAGCGGTGCTTACGGATGGTAATGGCAACTATTCTTTTAATGACCTGAAACCAGGTACTTATAAATTAGTTTTTGAAAAAGACGGCTTCAAAAGAGTAACAAAGGATAAAGTACTTATTCGTTCTGATGAAGGTTGCCAGTTGAATATAATGATGGATGAAGAAGACGCCTTTCAGATCCTTCCTGGTTTGTTCCATTTTCAATGATCTTATTGTTAAAAATTTTTGACCTGGGATGCCCTGTTTACATTCCATTTTTTTGGAGTGGTTTAGAGGGAAAGGCTTTTACTTTGTGAAAGTATAACACCCATAACTTTTTATTTTATGAAAAGAATAAAGCTTCTCCAATTGTTGGCCGTCGGTATGCTTTTAATGAGTTTGGGATGTAACAATTCCACAACAAGCACTCAAACAACAAAAGACACGACTACAAAAGTGACTACGGACTCCACTTTGTCCAAAGACAGCGTCAGTTCCAATCCTGATGCGCCATCCGAACCACATTAAAGGGAATGCAACAGTTTAATCATATTCTGTTGGTGATTGCCGTTCTATTGAAAGGCAGATGTGTGAATGACGTCCCAGTCTTTTTTGTTGTGGTGTAACACGGATAACCCGCTTGCCATCCACTCTTTTTTAAACTCCTTATTCCCGAATAATTGCCAGGCTTCATAGAACGTCCTTTTGTGAAGGTCTCTGGTGGCAATGGTTATGTGGGGGTGGAAGGGCCTGTTCTCCATCTTTATTTTATACCCGGGTTTTTGTTTGAAAAATTCATCTGAAATTTTTTTCAGCTGGTGCAGCTGTTCATTTTTTTGAACATCAATAAAAATAGTACGGGGTTTAAAAGCCGAAAAATTATTGGTAGCAATAAAAAAAGGGGAAATGTTATGGCTTAGTCGTTCCACATCGGTTAGGAATTGCCTTTCGTTTTCTTCCTCCATCCAAAACGGTGGTACAATGGTGATGTGGGCAGGAGATTTTAATCCTACCTTACAATCAAACCTCTCCAGTACCAATTTTTTATAGGAAAGAATTTCTTCATTCAGGTTTGGCGGAAGCACAATAGCAATGAAATACATTTGCATGACGGGCTTCTTTTAGTCATCGAAATTACGATAGACGGAGCCATGTTGCTGGAAGCCGTCGCACCCATGCCTTTTGTGAGTAGTGAAGGGTGAGGGAAACAGCTCTCTTATACCGGCTATTAAGATGATAGAAGGGAAAGAGGTCGCTGCTGTTGTCCCACCTCTGCCGTCTCACCTCTCATGATGGTTTTCTTGACAGTGGGTTTGGTACTGCTCACCACTGACGACTCACCACGCACCCTATAAAATGTTCATTCATGCGACCACTTGTACAAGAAAACCCCGGTTTGCGGGGCTTTCTTATCAGTTGGTTAGGATTATGACAAGCCTTTTTAGTCATTCTGAATGTTGAAATCACCGGCGTCTTTCTTAATGGTAAAGTTTTTATGGCCTTTTAAAAGGTCAGTATATTTATTTACCACTTCAGCCGGTTGCTTTTTCCCGTTGATGGTTAGTTCACCACTTTTGTATTCAATCGTGTAGGCCTCTTTTTTATTGATCAGGCCTTCTTTGTCAAGGCCATCAATAAGGCTTTTGTAGGTTTTTAATTCCTGTTTTGCTTTTTCAATGCTTTCATGAGCTTCCTTCATTGACTTTTCCAATTCGGGCTTCATCTTTTGCAGGTCGGCTTCCATTTTTGAAAAATCGGTCTTTTTTACTCTTTCCAACTCTTTATTGATTTTATCCCAATCAATTTTAGCAAGCGATGCATCTATCTCAGCCTTCATCTTTTCAAAATCAATGTCTTTGATAGCCTTGTCTGCATCGGCTTTCAGTTTTACGGCATCGGCTTCTTTTAAAGCCATTTGAACATTCGCCTGAATTTTAGCTGCGTTTGCCTGCTCCATGGCTTTTTCTACCTGGGCCTTCATTTCCTGCTCATTCAGGCGAATGTTTTTAGTGGCCTCACTGATCTGTTTTTCAAGCTTTTCAAAATCTATTTCTTTCAAGGAACGATCTACTTCCAGTTTGCTTCGTTCCAGTTCTTCCAGCGCTTCATCAATGTCCCTTATTTTTTTCGACTGGTCGGGCACGGTATCTCTAATGTCCTGGCTGTGGCTTCCTGGTTTATTTTGAAAGGCACCTGCGGTGATAATAAACGCGCTTGCCAAAATGGCAAGTGGAAATTTTTTTATCCATGAATTCCTGTTCATAAACGGGGTTTTAATTGACGAAATATTTCGTATCAAACCTACGATTAATTTCGTAAATCAAAATTTCCCCATGTATTTTTGGAAACCTTTAACGTCTGATCCATTTGATCATTTCTTTCCAGGTAGGCTTTTTACCATACAACAATATACCCGTACGATAGATTTTAGCGCTAAGCCAGGTAGTGAATAAAAACCCTGCAATCAATAAGATCATGGACAAACCTAGTTCCCAGTACGTTACCGTATCAGGCACACCAAAAGGTACCCGCGACATCATTACAATAGGAGAAAAGAAAGGAATGACGCTGCTCCATTTGGCTAGTGAACTGGTAGGGTCGTTAATAGAATTGATCATGATGAGAATAGCAATAATGATGGGCATGGTAATAGGCAAACTAAGACTTTGTGCATCTTGCGAATCCTCGTTCACAGCACTGCCAACGGCCGCAAACAGCGCTGCATAAAACAGATAGCCACCAATAAAATAAAAAATAAAACAGCCAATGACCATAGGCCAGTTTACTACCGATAAGTTTACCTGTGCACTGGCTAAAGTTTGCAAAGCTTCAGATGTCTGGGCAGAGGAGCCGGACATTTGCGGTCCCTGCTCCTGCACTTGCTGTAACACTTCAGCGGGAATAAAGGACATCATCACAGAGCTGATGGTGAACAGTAAAACGATCCAGATCAAAAATTGAGTTAAGCCTACGGCCCCAATGCCAAGGATCTTTCCCATCATTAGTTGAAAGGGTTTTACCGAGGACACAATGACTTCTGCAATGCGGTTTGTTTTTTCTTCCATTACGCCGCGCATTACCATTACACCATATATAAATAAGGTGATGTAAATTAAAAATGCTGTAACGTAGCCAATGCTGCTGGCAACATTAAAGTTAGAGGCTGTGGGTTTTCCCAATTCATCTTTTTTTACCGATTCAACCGTGGTAAGCTCCGCTCTTTTTTTCAGTTCGTCAATGCGTTTTGGATCAATTTTCAACGAGTCTGCTATGATGTTATTTTCCAGTGCACGGCTGATATCTTTCTCCACTCTGTCGTTGGCAAAACGGCTTAAGCTTTTTTGGGTAACAATTTTGAAATTGGAACCTTTATTGATACCGGTATGGGGGGGATATAAGACAGCAGAATAACCATTTGCAGAAAAATTGCTTGTGTCAATATCGGACCGGAAATCATAAGAAACCGTTTTGCTGCCCTCTAAATTTGATTTCAGAATGCCTGAGGGATCCACAACGGCAATTTTTTCGTTACGGATATTTTTAACGGTAATAAAAATGACCGCACCTATTACCACCGCAAAAAGCAGGGGAGTAAGAATGGTGGACAGAATAAATGTTTTTTTGCGAACGCGGCTCAGGTATTCCCGTTTTACAATTAACCAGGTTTTGTTCATATAAATAGGTTTAAGCAGTTAAGGTTTGAAATTGTCTGGCAGCCGGTGTTCCCTCCACCAGTTGAATGAAGATCTCATTCAGGGACGGAAGGATTTCGTGGAAGGAAGTAATTCCGATCCCCTGCTGCAGGTAATAACGGAGAACATCGTTGGGAGAATGTCCTTCATGGATTTTAACGATGAGAGAAAAATCCTGGTTTTGTGCCACGATCTGGAAAGCGTCGTTGACATGAATAGCCGGACGTGAATCAAAACCGATTTTAAATAAGTTTTGTTTGAACTGCTGTTTAATATTCTTTACCGTGCCATCTAAAATTTTATGTCCCTTGTTTACCAGCACAATATGATCGCAAATTTCTTCTACCTGTTCCATCCGGTGCGTACTGAAAATGACGGTAGCGCCTTTTTTTGCGAGATTGAAGATTTCATCTTTGATCACATTGCTGTTCACGGGGTCCAGGCCGCTAAAGGGTTCATCGAGTATAATGAGTTTTGGATTATGCAGAACTGTGGTAACAAACTGCAGCTTTTGCGACATGCCTTTTGAAAGGTCTTCCACTTTTTTATTCCACCAACTTTGCATTTCCAACTTCACAAACCATTCTTTTATCAATTGCAAGGCATGGTTTTTCTCCAGTCCTTTTAATTGAGCCAGGTAAAGAGCCTGCTCGCCAATTTTCATTTTCTTGTAGAGACCTCTTTCCTCCGGCATATAACCGATCTTCTCTACATCTTTCATTGGATCGAAAGGCTTTCCTTCAAAAAGGAGTTCTCCCTGGTCGGCATATAAAATGCCCGTGATCATCCGGAGCAGCGTTGTCTTGCCAGCGCCGTTGGGCCCCAGCAAGCCGAAAATAGACCCGGGTTCTACAGAAAAGCTGATATCATCCACGGCTTTTTGAGTGGCGTAGTATTTTTTCAGGTGTTTAAGTTCTAAAAGAGCCATTCGTTAAATTTTGGTAGGTAAATATAGAAGTACTAAAGTACTAGTATAATAGATATTATGCGAAGCGGCCTTTTGCCGGTATAAACACATCAGCTGTTCTATTTAAAATAGGAATAACTGGCGGCAATCCGGTCCGCAATTCGTTCTCCATCCATAGCGGCACTTACAATGCCGCCTGCGTAACCGGCGCCTTCTCCGCACGGATACAAATTTTTAAGCTGTGGATGCTGCAAACTATCCTTATCCCGTGGAATGCGAACCGGAGAGGAGGTTCTGGACTCAGTGGCCACCACAACAGCCTCATTGGTAAGATAGCCATTGGCGCCATGCCGACCCGGCATTTTTTTACCAAATTCTTTAAACGCTGTTTGCAACGACCGGTGAACAAATGGCGGCAATACTTCCTTTAAGGATATCGAACGGATGCCTGGCAAATAACTGCAGCCGGGCAAGGTGGACGAAACTTTACCTTCTGTGAAATCAATAAGGCGCTGTGCCGGAGCTACTAATTTCCCCCCGCCTGCTTCAAACGCTTTTTGCTCTACCGATTGCTGAAAGTGCATGGCCGCTAATGCGCCGTATTTTTTAAAGGGCTGAAAGTTTTCTTCCTCCACCGTTACTACAATGCCACTATTGGCATAGGGATTATTTCTTTTGGAAGGCGACCAGCCGTTTACTACAATTTCATTTGTGTTTGTAGCCGCAGGAGCGATGATGCCACCCGGGCACATACAAAAAGAAAAAACGCCTTTGGCATTTACCTGCTGCACCAAACTGTAAGACGCCGGAGGCAGGTACTCTCCCCGGGTATCGCAATGATATTGCAGGGTGTCAATCAAGGCCTGCGGGTGTTCTACCCGCACGCCAAGCGCGAAGGGTTTTGCTTCGACTTTTATTTTCTTCGAATGAAGCAACGTGAAAATATCCCTGGCCGAATGCCCGGTAGCCAAAACAACGGCATCGGCGTCCCAGGTTTCTCCACCGGGTGTTTTAACTCCTTTTATTTTATCTTTTTCAATGATAAAATCAATTACCTTCTTTTCAAACAAAACTTCTCCGCCGCACTCAACAATTTTTTCCCTGATGGCAGTAATGATATGAGGCAGCTTATTGGTGCCAATATGCGGGTGGGCTTCGTATAAAATTTTTTCTGTAGCGCCAAAATGAACAAAGATGTTTAGTATCCTGTTAATATCTCCTCTTTTGGTGCTTCGTGTATAAAGCTTGCCATCGCTGTAGGTGCCGGCTCCGCCTTCACCAAAACAATAGTTGCTTTCAGGGTTTACTACGCCTTCTTTATTAATGGCTGCTAAATCCCTCCTTCGGGCACGAACATCTTTTCCTCTTTCCAGTATAATGGGTTTAATGCCATGCTCTATCAAGCGCAAGGCCGTAAACAAGCCGGCTGGTCCTGCACCAATGATGATGACTCTTTTATCGAATTGATGAACGTCTTTTAATTCCAGCGGAATTAATTCAACAGGCTGGCAGGGTTCATCAATAAAAACATTTAGCGTCAAATTGATCCAGGCTTGCCTGCCTCTTGCATCAATTGATTTTTTAAGGATGGTAAATCCTGTGACTTGAACAGGTGTAACGGAGCAAGTTTGTGAGAGGAGGTTAGTGAGAACCAATTCATTTTCCGCCTCTGAAGGTTTTACCCGTAAGGAAATTTTTTTTTGCATAATGTCAGGTTTTTATCCTGAAAGGTTTCTGTGTGCAAAGGTGAAAGAATAAAACAGGAATAGAAAATCTCTATTGCTGAGTAAAAATGTTTTAGGTTCTTATTGCAAAACGATTTGTTAATCAGGCCTGTAATTTGCTTATGAAAATATTCTCTTGTTTAAATATAAATTTTTGTAGATTGGAGAAGCGAAATAGTGAAAAAGGCCTTCCGTTGTCGTTAGTAAAAAATCCGGTTAAGAAAAATTTTTTTTTCGATTCCTTTTTTAGATATTCGCCTTCCTGTCCTAAAAAAATTTTTTTTTACACACTCTGTGAAAAACCTTTCAGGAATATTCTTAACTCAATATAAAAACTGCTTTCGAGTACATGGAGAAAAATGCAGAACTTGTTTGGACCAATTGTTTGTCTATTATAAAAGATATAGTGGAGTGGCAACACTTCAAAACGTGGTTTGAGCCCATTCAACCCGTTGTACTAAAAGATAATGTTTTAATTATACAGGTTCCCAGCCAGTTTTTTTACGAATACCTGGAAGAGCATTATGTAAACCTGCTTGCTAAAACCCTGAAAAGAGAGTTAGGGAAAGATGCCCGTTTGGAATACCGCATCATGGTGGATGGTGGCAATACCCGCAATAAACCTGTAACCGTTGATATGGCAGGACATTCCTATAAATCGTTTACCAATAACGAGATGGATTTTCCTTTGGTGATCAATACGCCGGTAAAAAATCCTTTTGTTATTCCCGGGTTGAAGAAAATGCACATTGACCCACAGCTAAATCCTAATTATACTTTAGAGGCCTATATAGAAGGAGACAGCAACCGGGTGGCCAGGAGAGCAGGTAAAACGGTGGCGGAAAAGCCCGGAGCCAACTCTTTCAATCCCTTAGTAATTTATGGTGGTGTGGGTTTAGGCAAAACGCATTTGGCACAGGCCATAGGCAATGAAGTAAAACGCCTGCATCCCAATAAGGTGGTCTTATATGTAAGTTCAGAAAAGTTTATCAACCAGTTTGTTGACCATAGCCGCAACAATGCCATTAATGATTTTATACATTTTTATCAGTTGATCGATGTATTGATCATTGATGATGTGCAATTTTTTAACCGTGCCGAAAAGTCACAGGACGCTTTTTTTGCCATCTTTAATCATTTGCATCAATCAGGTAAGCAATTGGTTTTGACATCCGACAAGTCACCAAAAGATCTGGAGGGTGTTCAGGAAAGGTTGTTAAGCCGCTTTCGCTGGGGACTTAGTGCTGATATACAAATGCCTGATTATGATACCAGGATTGAGATACTGGAAAGAAAGATGAAGAATGACGGACTGGAAATGCCGAAGGAAGTAGTAAAGTATATCGCTTACAATATCAACACCAATATTCGGGAACTGGAAGGCGCTTTAATTTCTTTATTGGCACAATCTTCGCTTAATCGCAGAGAGATTGACCTAGACCTTGCGAAAAAAGTGTTGCGAAATTTTGTAAAAACATCCAGTAAAGAAATTACAATTGATACCATTCAAAAAATGGTATGCGACTATTTTGATGTGCCGTATGATAAACTCTTACAAAAAACCCGTAAGCGTGAAATTGTACAGGCCCGCCAGATTACTATGTACCTGGCAAAAGCCTTTACCAAAAATTCTTTAAAAACCATTGGGGAGCATTTTGGCGGAAGAGACCATACCACTGTTATACACTCCTGCCAAACTGTAAAAGACCTTATGGATACCGACGGAACGTTTAGGGACAGTGTGATGGAACTGCAGCAAAAGGTTCAGTTAGCTGCCATGTAAAGAATTGATTTTGAAATAGCAGATCCTAAATTCTAAAGAAAGAAGTTTTAGAATTTAGGATTTATTTTTTTCGATATTACTCCCTTATCCCTATTTTTGCAGCCCTTGCAAATGAGGTGAGGGTTTAAGTGAGCAAAGGGTGAGGTGGATGAGTGGCTGAAATCAGCAGTTTGCTAAACTGCCGTACGGGTCAAACTGTACCGCGGGTTCGAATCCCGCCCTCACCGCAGTCAGTTCGGGAAGTAGCGCAGGCCGGTAGCGCACCTGGTTTGGGACCAGGGGGTCGCAGGTTCGAATCCTGTCTTCCCGACTAAA